>CAWARK010000004.1:0-223825 GCA_963784415.1 uncultured Alphaproteobacteria bacterium | reverse complement strand
ACGATCATTTCACAGGGCGGTTATTGTACCGACCAAACCGGAGGTGGATAACTGGGAGTCCTCGATCTTCCTGTCGAATAGTCAGTGGGGCTATTTGCACGAGTCGCCGGGCATGGTGTTGAATCAACCATGTCTGTTACAACGAAAAAACTCCGATGGTGAAGCGACTTGACGCGGTCCGATCGTCACAATACGCCGGGAAACCGCGGAGAGAAACGCGACGCGGCGAAGCACAGTCGGAAGAGCGCGATAACGCTACATGTCGAGAGGGCAGGGGGCTTCGAGCCAGCCCAGTCGAGCCGCAGACCAGGAGTTCTGACGCTGCACCTCACTCCCGACTTCTCTCGACGGACGTCTAGCCTCCCTGGCAATCGATGGTTTGACAAGCGGCACTGTCATGCGTACCTATTTACAGTCGCGTTCAGGCGAGTGCATTGCTCGGTTGCAGGGCACCCTGTGCTCGACCCCAGATCGTTCATGACGAGGAACTTTGTCACTTATGAGAAGAATAGGAGACAATCCAATGAACGAACGATTCGAGGACCTGCCGGTGTGGAAGGTGGCGGCGAATCTGGCGGCCAAGATGTTCCGCTGGTCGAGTCAACATGTGTTTCGCGGCAAAGGAGACCTGGCCAATCAGCTGCAACGCGCGACGCTGTCAATCTCAAACAATATCGCCGAGGGGTGTGAGCGAGGGACGACCCAACGAGCTGATTACTTTCCTATACTATGCTCGTGGCTCGGCAGCCTGCAGAATCGCGATATAGCGGGGCTTACGTCTCACTCGACGGCCTCGGCTGCCTCTTCTGACGATTCGTCTCGGAGCTTGTATCCTTCAGGGACTTTGAGTTCGAAACGCGTCATGTTTAGCTTTTCGTCGAATAGGAAATCACTCCAAGTCATCGTGTTTCCGTCGAACGGAATCTCAATCTGCAACGGCAATCGGCTATCTCTATCCACCCAAATCTTGGTGCCCGTGACAAACGTCGCGTCGCCTCCGCCAACCAGAAGAAGATAGGCTTTTCAACCTGCTAGAGTCGTCTCAACGAGTTTCCCT
This sequence comes from uncultured Alphaproteobacteria bacterium, assembly GCA_963784415.1. GTDB lineage: Bacteria > Pseudomonadota > Alphaproteobacteria > Caulobacterales > Hyphomonadaceae > UBA7672. The sequence continues at coordinate 222,768 of CAWARK010000004.1, read as the reverse complement.
CCATCCGGTCGGGCATTTTCGATGCTCTCAAGGATATCCGGCTCTTTTCCCTGGATGTCGATACGCATGAAATGAGCTTCTTTCGACTTCGGAATCAGTTGTAGTTGTAGCTGCTTTCCCTGAGAGGGGTCGGTAACGCTAACATACTCGGGGGCTTCTCTTCTCCACACTCCCGACGAGAGAACAGTCACTCTGCTTGTCGGATTATTGACCGGGAAATCCACGCGGCCCGGCTCTTCGTTCTCTGCGTCAGTAGCATCCCACCTGACGGCAATTTGATAAGACACCGACTTGACCTCGCGAACACGTGACTGCATGTCGGCGAAAACTGTGCCGTTTTCTGCACCATGCGGTAAGAGAAGGAAGAGAATTACCGCAACGAATACTGCGGCTGACGCAATTAGGAATGGACGGTTCATCGAACTTCGCCTGCGTAGCAGTGGGGGCGGTTGGTCGAAAAAAACACGCGAAAGTTCACGTGATACGTCAGCTCGCGGTCCGTTCGGCACCCGTGTCTGCTTCAGAGACTCAATGGCCCGGCCGAGCTAGGAGCTAAGGTCGCTCAATGAGTTGGAATCGGTTTCTGCCGGTTCGCCTGAAGAGATGACGGCGAGTAACATCGAGTACCGGGGCCTTTCACCGGACGAAGCTTCGCATTTGTGAAATGATCGAAGAGGCGGACACGAAACAGAAACGCAACGCGAAGCGGGAGAAAAAGTCATGAACGCCTTGGCTCTTTGGAATCCCAGTGACCAAATCTTGATCTGGGCGATGCCACTCAGCTTTTTGAACCGGGCCTGCTCAGCTGAATGGACCCCACTACTGGGAAGAGGAATAGTGTCTTCGGGACCGCAACTGCCGACTCTCCTTTCCAAGTAGGAGTTTGGAGGGCTTGGCGGGACATCGCAGGCTGCGCAAGTACGGGCAATCGCGACGGAGGTTGTCGGATGGATGCGTCATGCGGTCCGAGCGGCGATCTTTTTGTGCTGATCCACAAAAAAACCTCGCCCTCGGATAGTCAGTCCCGAACAGCTTCATCGGGCCGCCCAGGCCCACCGCCGCCTTCAGTGCGTTAGGGATCAGGTGCGTTTCGGGATCATGCTCTTCCCCGATCTCGCCATCGGGATCGGCGCCTGCCGCATTGAAATAGCGTAGCGCCGCGAAGTTCAGACCATGCGCGCGGCTGATGTCTTCGAGCACCTGCTCGCACATCAGTTTCGTCCGGCCATAGACCGACACCGGACGTTTCGGCAGGTCCTCCGTCAGCGGCAGCCTGTCAGGATTTCCATAAATCGCGCAGGTCGATGAAAAGACGAGGTTCTTGACGCCCTCCTCCAGCATCACGCGCACAAGGTTCAGCGTGCCGGCGACATTGTTATCGTAGAAGTGCGCCGGATCTTTCTCGCCCTCGCCCACCTCGATGCGCGCTGCGAACTGCATCACCGCGCTCGGCTTGTGCTCGCGAATGGCTGCCCGCACGGCGTCGGCATTGCGGATGTCGCCCTTGACCAGCGGTCCCCAGCGCACGGCATGTTCATGACCGCAGCTCAGGTCATCGAACACCACGGGCTCGCGCCCCGCCAGCCGCACGGCCTTGGCTGCGTGCGAGCCGATATAGCCGGCTCCGCCAACGATCAGGACGCGTTCATGGCTCATGACTACCCCACTCCATCAGCTCTTGATGGCGCCAAATGGTTAGGGGCACATTTCGGGATTGCCGAAGATCGCGCAAGTCGCGCGATCAGCTCTGATGCTTGAACTCTTCGGATTCCAGCAGGCTGCGCAGCATCTGCTTCCGGTTTCCGGTATCCTGGATGAACGTCAGGTTGTCCGCCGCCCCGCCCTCATCCGGATCACGGCCGAGCGCCACGCGATAGGCGGCGTACAGGTAGTCCTCGTCGCTGGAACTCTGGTCCGTCTCGGCATCTTTCTTGTCGGCCAGCATCACGACAAACGCCTGCGCCAGGTCAACGCCCGTACCGGAGACATAGCCATTGTCTTTCAGCTGTTCGGTGATGTCGGCCGGGCATGGCCCGCCAAGGCCGTTCTTGCAGAAGCGCTGCACCAGGTCCGGGCTGGCGGCGAGATCAACTGTCTCGGAAATGTTCTCCGAATAGGTCTGCAGCTTGTCGCCGGCCGCCACATCGGCTTCCGCAATCGCCTTCTTGGCGTCGCCACACGCTGCCAGACCCAGCGCCATCGCCGCGAACATTCCAACAAGCCCAGATGTCCGCAGAGCACGCATGATGATCGCTTCCTTGCTTTGACCAGCCCTAGTGCTGGCTTTCCGGCGTGGTCACTTTGAGGCCGTCGAGATCGTCGCGGATCTTGATCTGGCAGGACAGGCGGGAATTCTCTTTCACGTTCTCGGCGAAATCGAGCATCGACTGCTCCATCGCCGACGGTTTGCCGACCTTGTCCGCAAAAGCGGCATCGACATAGACGTGGCACGTGGCGCACGCGCAGGCGCCGCCGCAATCGGCGTCGATGCCGGGCACGTTGTGCTTGATGGCCGTCTCCATGACGGTCATGCCGTTCTTGCCCTCAACCGTGCGTTCGGTTCCGGAGGCATCCACATAGGTGATCTTCGGCATGGTATTCCTTAGGCTTGGCCCAGTCGGGCTTTACACTCTAGCTCGACGCGCGGGCGCCGATGTCTTTCATGGATATCGATTTATCCGCTAGTTCGGCGGGCGCAACCTTCGCTTTCGCCGCAACCAGCTTCTTTCCGACAATGAACTCCGGGGCGGAATTCACGGCGTCGACCGCCAGAACCCGTCCTTCCTTTAGGTAAAATACCGCAAAAGCACGCCCAGCGACATCGCCACGCACCACCCGCTCGTCGGCCCCGGTCCACAACCCAGCCGTCTGCAGCTTGAGATCGAACTGGTCAGACCAGAACCACGGCGCCTCCACCGGCGGCGGGTTCGTGCCCAGAATCGCGGCGGCGGCGAGTTTTCCGCCCTCGATAGCGTTGTGGACGGACTCCAGCCGGCCGTCCCGGTCGTAGTGAACCAGCGGCCGCCAAGCGATGTCGCCGACCGCAAAAACGTCGGGATGGCTCGTCCGCATTGCTTCATCCACGACAATCCCGTTGCCGCAGACCAGCCCCGCCTCCAGCGCAATCTCCATGTTTGGCAGCACGCCAACGCCGACCAGAACCAGGTCTGCCGGGATAATCTCGCCATCGGCCATCCGCACGCCCGACACCAGGCCGATGCCCTCAAAGGCTTCGATGCGCGCGCCCAGCCGCACGTCGGTCCCGGCTTCGCGATGAACGCGCGTGTAGAACGCCCCGATCTCCGGCCCCGCTACGCGCGATAGCACCTGCTGCATCGCCTCGAGCACAGTGACCTTCAGGCCAAGCTGCACGCCCACGGCGGCAGCTTCGAGACCAATATAGCCCGCCCCGATAACCACCATCCGCGCGCCCGGCGCCGCCAGCGTCTTGAGCTTGTCGACGTCGGCCAGCGTGCGCAATTCCATGATGCCGCCGAGGTCGGCCCCCGTCAGGCTCAATCGGCGCGGCCGCGCGCCCGTGGCGATGACAAGCTTGTCCCAGCCAAGCTCTCGCCCACTTGCGAGCGTCACCTGCTTTGCGCCGAGGTCGATCGCCGTCGCGGCTTCACCGATCATCAGGTCGATCCGGTGCTCGGCATAATAATCCAGCGGCTTCAGGAACAGCCGCTCGGCGTCCATCTCGCCCTTGAAATAGGCCTTCGACAGCGGCGGACGCTGATAGGGCGGAGCTGGCTCGTCGCCAATAATCGTGATTTCGCCCGCAAAACCGCCCTGCCGCAGCGAGTAAGCCGTCTGCCCACCGGCCTGGCCTGCGCCAATGATGACAACGCGCTGGGGCGTCTCCGACATGCCGGCTGTCCTTCCAGAAACGCTGGCGTCTTAGCATGGCGCGGCGGTTAAAACAGTGGAGTCACCTTTCCGTCCCACGGGCGCTGCATGGGCCATTGTCAGGCCCCATTCCGCCGGTCAAACCAGCACCAATGAGCCATCCTGTCCTGACCCTTGATCTTGCCGGAGAGACGGAGACCGCCGCCCTTGGGGAGCGGCTGGCCGACATCGCCCGGCCGGGTGACGTCATCGCGCTTTATGGAGACCTGGGGGCGGGGAAAACGACGCTAGCGCGCGCCCTGATCCGGCGTCTGGTCGGCGCCGAAACGGAAGCGCCGAGTCCGACATTTACGTTAGTTCAGACTTATCAGGCCGCAGCTCAGACGGGGTCTCCTGTCGCGTCCTACGCCGCATCTCAGGCCGCATCTCGCGCCTCGGGTCTGACCATATGGCACTTCGACCTCTACCGCCTCGAAGACCCCGGCGAGGCGCGGGAACTCGGGCTGGAGGAAGCTGTGGATGGGCTTGCCGTGATCGAATGGCCTGAAAGGCTCGGGCGCTATCTTCCCCACGCGCGGCTGGAAGTTCGGCTAAGCTTTGATGGCGCCGGGCGAATCGCCCGGCTTGTGGACCTCGACGACTGGAGCACACGGCTCGATGGCGACTGGCGGTAATCTGCGCACGACCGAGATCCAGGAATTTCTGGATGGCGCCGGCTGGGGCGAGGCTGCGCGCACGCCACTCAACGCCGACGCGTCGACGCGCCGCTATGAACGCCTGCGCCGCAAGACCGAGACGACGATGCTGATGGATGCGCCGCCGCTGGAATCCCAGCCCTGCCCTCCGGGCGCCGACGATGAAGAGCGTCTGAAGCTCGGCTGGAACGCGATCTCGCGTCTCGCCGCTTCGCGCGTCGAAGCCTTTGCCGCCGTAGCCTCCCACTTGCAGGGACTTGGCCTCTCGGCGCCGACAGTGCTCCAGCACGACATTTCACGGGGCCTCGCCCTGCTCGAAGACCTTGGCGACGATCTTTTTGCGGAGGTCATCCTCAAGGGCGGCGACGAGATCGCGCTCTATGCGGCGGCCGGCGATGTGCTTGCCGCCGTGCACCGCGCACCGGCGCCCTTCGTGATGCCCTATCGCGGCGGTGAGTGGCCGATCCTTACCTATGATCACCTCGCTCTGTCCGCCAACATGGACCTCTTCGTCGAGTGGATGCCCCAGCGCGATCTCGAAATCCGTATCAGTGACCAGACCCGGATTCGCTGGGAGCGCGTCCGCGAGAACCTGATCGGCAAGGCCGAAGATTTTCCACGCGCCCTGATCCTGCGCGACACCCACGCCGAGAACCTGATCTGGCTGCCACAGCGCGAGGGCCTTGCCCGCGTCGGCCTGCTCGATTTCCAGGACGCCGTGCTCGGCTGGGGTGAGTGGGACATGTCGATGCTGCTGCACGACGCCCGCCGCGATGTCTCCGCCGAAGCGCGCGAAGCCGCAACCCGCGCCTATCTCGATGGCATGGGCCTCTCGCGCGAAGCCTTCGACGAGCGGCTCGCCGTGCTCGGCGCGATGAACATGATGCGCATCATGGGCATCTTTGCGAGGCTTGTGACGCGGGACAAGAAACCCCGCTACGACCAGTTCCAACCCCGCCTGCGCGGCTTGCTCAACGAAACGCTGAGCCATCCCGCCATGTCGGAAGCTCGCGATTTCGTCACCGCCGTCGCGCCGCATCTGCTGGTTTCGGCATGAGCAAGATCACCACAGCCATGCTGCTGGCAGCGGGCCTCGGCACGCGCATGAAGCCGCTGACCGACACGCGCCCAAAGCCGCTGATTGAAGTCGGCGGCCGCACGCTGGTTGATCGCGTACTCGACAAGCTGGTTGCACAAGGCGTCACCCGCGCCATCGTCAACGTCCACTACCTCGCCGACATGATGGAAGCGCATCTCGCTCAGCGCAAAGACATCGAAATCATCATCTCGGACGAACGCGATGTCGTCCTCGAAACCGGCGGCGGCGTAATCAAGGCGCTACCGCTCCTCGGCGAAGACCCGTTCTTCGTCGTCAACACCGACGTCACCTGGGCGACCGCCGGCGACAGTATCTTCCTCGACATGGCCGCGGCCTACGACGCCAACACAATGGATGCATTGTTGCTGCTCGCAAGGATGGAGGCGACGCTCGGCTTCCGCGGCCCCGGTGATTTCGATCTCGCCGCCGACGGTCAGGTGATCCGCCGCGGCGCGAACCCCACCGCCCCCTACGTCTTCGCCGGCACCCACATCACGCGCGCCGACCTCCTGCGCAGTTATGAGGCAAAGCCCTTCTCGGCCAACACCTACTGGAACGCCTTCGCCGCGCGTGGGCGCCTGTTCGGCACGGTGATGTCGCCCTTCTGGATGCATGTCGGCGACCCTGCCGGCCGCGATGAAGCGGAGGCCCGCCTCAACCTGATGGGACCCGGCGCGTGACCGCCGCAGCCTCGCTCTTCTCCGAGGGGGCTCCGCGCGTCTTCAACCTCCCGCCGTCCTCCGCCTTCCTCGATGAACTCGCGCGCGGCCTCGTCGACGCCACCGGCGCCCGTGACCATCCCGAAGCCCTCGCCGACGCACTCATATTTACGCCGAACCAGCGCGCCGCACGCAGCCTCGCCCTGTCCCTCTACCGCGCGATGGACGGCACGATGCTGACGCCCGAGATTCGCCCGCTCGGCGACATCGAGGAGGAGGATGGTCTCGCCGCCTTCGGCCCCGACGCGCTCGACCTGCCGCCTTCGCTCTCAGCCGCACAAAGACGCGGCGCGCTCGCCCGCCTGATCCAGGCGTGGCGCTCGGGCGTCGATGGTGAGCGCCTCCCCCCCGCCTCCCTCCTTGCTGCAGCCGATGAACTCGGCGCTCTCATCGACCAGGCCTCCCTCGTCGGCGGCGTCGACTGGAGCAAGCTCGAATCCCTCGCCGGCGAACTCAGCCCCGCCCTCGCCGAGCACTGGCAAGTCTCCGCTGACTTCCTCGACATCGTGATGAAGGCGTGGCCGCAACACCTGCAAGAGACCGGCTATTCCGATCCGCAGGTCCGCCGTCTCGGCGCCGCCGAAGCGCTCGCGAAACGCTGGGCGAAAAAGCCGCCGCAGCACCCCGTCGTCATCGCGGGCTCCACCGGCGCAGGCGCTGCAACGCGCTGCCTGATGCGCGCCGTGCTCACTCTACCCCGCGGCCTCATCGTCTTCCCCGGCCTAGACCCCGACCTCAGCGCGAAAAGCTGGACCTCCATCGCCGCCGCCGCGAGCCATCCGCAACACACATTTGGCGCGACGCTCGCCGCGCTCGGCTTGAAGCCCGCCGATATCCAACCCTGGCCCGTCGAAGCAGAAGTCGCGTCCGAACGCGCCCGCCGCCGCCTCATCAACGAAGCGCTCGCCCCCGCCTCTGAGACCAGCGACTGGAACCGACGCCTCGAAGCTCTTGCTGCGCCCGCCTCGTCACACGATCTCGTCACCGAAGCGCTGCACGGTCTCTCGCTCGTCGAAGCCGAGGACGAAAGCGAAGAAGCCCTCGCCGCCGCCCTGCTCCTGCGCGAGACGCTCGAGACGCCGAACAAGACCGCAGCCCTCGTCACGCCCGAAGCTTCACTCGCCCGCCGCACAGCCGCCATCCTCGAACGCTGGGGCATCGACATCGCCCCGTCGGCCGGCGTGCCGCTGACGCGCACCGCGCCGGGAAGCCTGCTGCTGATCCTCTCGCGCTGGATGTTCGCACCCGCCGATCCCGTGCTGCTGCTGTCGGTGCTCAAGCACGAATGCGTCGCCATGGCCCGCACACCCGAAACGCTCCGCGCGTCTGTCAGCGCCATGGAGCGCGCCACGCTGCGCAATCCGCCGCGCTCGCCAGCGCTGGAACATCTCGCGCGCCGGCTGGCCACGCTGGACTGGCCGCACCATCCGCTGCCGGAAGCCGCGCGGCTGATCGAAGAGCTCGACGTCGCGCACTACGCCGCAAAGCCGGCCTTCGCCGACGACGCCATCGACGGCGCCGCCGCCGCGCAATCAATCGCCCGCCTCGCCGAAACCCTCTGCGCCACGCCCGACATCGCCGGCGCGCGCATCTGGTCGGGCAAGGCGGGCGCGATGGCGGCGCAGTTCATCGACCAGCTCTCGCAACTCTCCGGCGCCATGGGCCTGATGGACGCGCATGCCTTCCCCGATTTCGCCGAAGCGGTGATGGAGCGGATGATCGCCGCCCCCGATGCGCCCGAACATCCGCGCATCGCCATCTTCGGTCCGCTCGAAGCGCGCCTGCAGCGCCGCGACCGCATGATCCTCGCGAGCCTGAATGAAGGCTCTTGGCCAAAACCTGCCGCCGCCGACGCCTTCCTAAATCGTACTCTGCGCAAACGCCTAGGCTTGCCCGATCCTGACGAGCGCGTCGGCCTCTCGGCGCACGACTTTGCGCAGATGGCCAACGCACCGGAAGTCATCCTGCTGCGCGCGCGCCGTGTGGACGACAAGCCCGCCGTCGCCTCGCGCTGGCTCTGGCGCCTGCGCACACTCGCCGCCGGTGGCGTCGGCGGACGCGAGGCTGCTGACGCATTGCTCGCGCCTGCCGCCAGTGCCGATCCCCTCCTCTGGGCGCGCGCCATCCGCCATGTCGACAAGGTGGCGCCCGCAAAACCGCCGGCGCCGACGCCGCCTGTCGCGGCGCGCGACCTCACCAACTTCTCGCCCAGCCGCGTCGTGAAGCTGATCCGCGATCCTTACGCCGACTACGCGCAGAAAATTCTGCGCCTCGAACCGCTTCGCTCCGTCAGCGAAGACGTCGACGCACGCGAACGCGGCACCGCTGTCCACAAGGCGATCGAATTGTTCGAGGAGGAAGACAACGAGAAATCGATCTCGACGTTGATCGAACAGGAACTCAACAACGCCGGCGCCCCGGAAGAACTCATCCGCCTCGAAATGCCGATGTGGGAACGCGCGGGCGCGGCCTACCTCCGCTGGTCAGCCGAACGCAAACCGCGCCGCGCCGACGCCGTCACGGAGAAGAAAGCCTCGATCACATTCGACTCCGCCGCCGGCACGGTCACGCTGAAAGCCACCGCTGACCGTGTGGAGTTCATGACCGACGGCACACTCGCCATCATCGACTTCAAGACCGGCCAGCCCAAGAAGGCAGCGCAGGTCGAAACCGGTCTTGAACCACAGCTCGCGCTTGAGGCCGCCATCGGCGCCCGCGCCAACTTCGGTCATTTCGCTCCGGCGCCTGCGTCCGAACTGATCTACTTCCAGATTTCGATGAGCGCCGCGACGCTGAAGGAAACCAACGGCCAGCCGCTCAAGTTCGATACCGGCTCGACGCGCGAGATCGCCGAGGAGGCGCTCGAAGGCCTCAAGCGCCTGATCGAACTCTACGCCAACCCCGCCCAGCCCTATTACTCGAAGCCGCGCGTCGAATTCATCTGGAACGTCTCCGACTATGACCGCCTTGCGCGCCGCGCCGAATGGTCCGCTGACGAGGGGGGCGACGAATGAGCGCGTCTCTCGATACCTGGCCTGAATACGCCGCCGCCAGCGAGGGTCAGCGCCTCGCCGCCCTGCCGGAATCCTCCGCCTGGGTCGAAGCCAATGCCGGCTCTGGCAAGACGAAAGTCCTGATCGACCGCGTCGCGCGCCTGCTGCTGCGCCGTGTCGAACCGGATTCGATCCTCTGCGTCACCTACACCAAGGCCGCCGCCAGCGAGATGCAGGCCCGCCTGTTTGAACGCCTCGGCGGCTGGTGCGTCATGGACGCGGACCTGCTGAAGCAAAAACTCTCCGACCTCGAAGGCCGCCCCCTCGCCGACTATGGCGAAGACGACATCGGTCGCGCGCGCGAACTCTTCGCGAAAGCGCTCGAGACGCCCGGCGGCCTGCGCATCGAAACGATCCACGCCTTCGCGGGCCGTGTCCTGCGCCGCTTTCCGCTCGAAGCCAGGGTCGCGCCCGGCTTCTCCGAACTCGACGATGATGCCGCCGCCGACCTGTGGGACGCCGCCTTCCGCGCCATGGCCCGCCGCGTCATGCGCGGAGACGCCGCCCTGATGCAGGCCGCCCGCACGGCTGCCGAAGCTGGCGGCGGCAAGGGCCTCGATATCGTGCGCAGCCTTCTGCCGCGCCGCGCCGCCATTGCCCGCTACATCAACGAAGCCGGCAAAATCGACGACGCCGTCCAACGCCTGCGGGATGATCTCGGCGCCGGCAACGTTCCGGTCGATGAAATTCTCGAAGATGCAATGGGCGCATCGCTCCCGCGCGATGCGTTACGAAATCTCGCCGGCGCCCTGCCCCGCGCCAAGCCAACAGACGCCAAATTTGCCGATGCACTCGCGCTGATCCTGTCAGATGCGCCAGCCCAGCAACGCTTCGATGCGTGGACGTCGATTGCCTTCACCGACAAGGGCGATCTGCGCAAGAGCAACCCCTACACCAAGGAAGCAGCGAAGGCCGCGCCCTCCACCATTGATCTCTTCCAGATCAAGGAGATTCCTGAAGGCTCGGAAATCCTCCGCATCCAATCCATCTCCGCCGCAATCAACGCGCGCTACGTGTTCGAACGGTCCGCCGCCATCCTGCGCCTCGCCCACACACTGTTCGCCGACTTCGCCGATCGCAAGCGCGCCCGCGCGGGTCTCGACTTCGACGACCTCATCGAAACGACCGCGACCCTTCTGGAGCGCAGCCATGCGGCGGAATGGATTCTCTGGAAGCTCGACGGTGGCATCAGCCATATCCTGCTGGACGAAGCACAGGACACCAGCCCGGCCCAGTGGCGCATCCTGAAAGCGATCACCGACGATATCTTCGCGGGGTCTGGCGCCGAGCGCGACGCTCCGCGCACGCTCTTCGTGGTCGGCGATCGCAAGCAGTCGATCTATTCCTTCCAGGGCGCGGACCCCGAATTCTATCTCCAGAAGCGGCAAGAGTTCGTGACGAACTCCGAGGCGGTCGAGCTGGCGCATACCCTGCCCGATCTCGCCATGTCGTTCCGCTCCGCGCCGGAAGTCCTAACCTATGTCGACGAGGTGTTCGACACATCCGCCTTCGATGGCGATGCGCCCTTCACGATCAATCCGCCCACCGCCGCAGACCTCATGCGGCACACGCCCTATCGCCGCGCGCAGGAAGGGTCCGTCGAACTCTGGCCGCTTGAGCCGCGCACCGAAAACAAACCCGCCGAACCGTGGGACGCGCCAAAAGGCATGGAGAACGAAGGCAGCGCCAAGGCGCGCCTCTCTGCTCGCATCGCCAGCTTCATCAAGGGCGAGATCGCGGCCGGCGCCGCTGTCTGGGACAAGAATGAAAAACGCCCGTGCAAGCCGGGCGACTTCCTCATACTCGTGAAGGGCCGCACCGGCGGACTCTTCGATGGCATTCTGCAGGCCCTCAAGCGCGAGAACGTCCCCGTCGCCGGCGCAGACCGCATCCAGCTTCTCGACAGTCTCGCCGTGCAGGATCTCCTGAACCTGATCCGCTTCGCGCTCTGCCCCGAAGACGACCTGACGCTGGCCGAAATCCTCAAAGGCCCCTTCGGCGGTCTCGACGACGACCGCCTGTTCGCCATCGCCAATCCGCGCACGGGCGATCTGTGGACCGCACTCCGCGAGTCGCAGGACCGGGCCCTCGCCCCCATCCGCGCCTTCCTCACCGACGTGCTCGCCCGCGCGCACCAGCCGCCCTACGAATTCCTCACCCACGCGCTCGAACGCGGCCATGGCCTCGCCCGTCCCGGCTGGGAGCTGATCCTCTCGCGCTTCGGCGGACCCGCGCGTGAGCCCGTCACCGCCCTTATCGATCGCGCCGCCAGCTTCGACTCGGACCAGCCGCCCAGCTTGCAACTCTTCCTCGACGCCGTTGAACGCCGTGGCGGCGAGGTGAAGCGCGAACTCTCTGGCCCGCAGGATGAAGTGCGCGTCATGACGGTCCACGGCGCCAAGGGTCTCGAAGCCCCCATCGTCATCCTGCCCGATACCTGCTCGGCTTATCGCGGCGAACGTGACGGTCTTTTCATGTCCCCCGACGGCGCGCCGCTCTGGCCCGGCGCCAAAGGCAACGACACACCCCTCACTGCCGCCCTCCGCGAGATCGAAGATGCCCGCGCCCTCCGCGAACACCACCGCCTCCTCTACGTCGCCCTCACCCGCGCACAGGATCGCCTGATCGTCTGCGGCGCCTTCAGTGGCCACCCCAAGGGCGCAGGCTATGCCGAGACATCGTGGTATCGCGTGTGCCAGCGCGCCATGCTGCATCTCGCTGAATCCGGTCGCGCGCAGGAAGTCGCGGGCGGTGAGCACACCTATCTCCGCCTCGGCGCTGCGCCCGAATTGCTGATCCCCGAGACCGTCACGCGCGGAGCGACAGCGTCTCCGCCAGCGTGGCTCCGCAACCTCGCCCCGCAGGAAACATCCGCCCGCGTGCTCTCGCCCTCGCGTCTCACATCGGCCGCAGAGCCGCCGGTGATCTCGCCCTTTGGCAAGGGTCGCGCCGAGCGGCTGCGTCGCGGCAGCCTCATCCACCTGCTCTTCGAAGTCCTGCCCAACCTGCCGGTGAAAACCCGCCGCGCCGCCGCAGAGAGCTTCCTGAAGCGCCAGCCCGATGTCACCGCCGACGAGCGCCGCGAAATGCTGGACGCCACGATGGGCGTTCTGGAGGACAAGCGCTTCGCCGCCGTCTTCGCTGAAGGCGGACGCGCCGAAGCCCCCGTTATCGGCCGTCTCGGTGCCGACACCATAAACGGTCGGATCGACCGCCTGGTCATTACGGATGCCGAAATCCTGATCGTCGATTACAAAACCGACCGCCCCGCCCCCCCTTCCCTGGCCCTGGTCGGCGCCGCCTACATCGCCCAGATGGCCGCCTACCGGGCCGTGTTGTCGCAGAGGTGGCCGAATCGTCCCATTCGGTGCCTGCTGGTCTGGACAGACGGGCCCCAGCTCATGGAAATACCCGCCTCCGAGCTCGATTCCGCGCTCGCAGCCCTGAAGACGTGATGTGCCCTGCGGTGAACCGTGCCTTTAGCGGCGCTCCGTTGGATACCGGACTGTCCGCTCCTAGCTAATAGGCCGGAATTCAAAGGAACTGCCCAATGTCCGTCGCCAACGTCTCCGATGACAGCTTTGACGCTGAAGTGCTCGCCGCCAAGACCCCCGTGGTTGTCGACTTCTGGGCGGAATGGTGCGGCCCGTGCAAACAGGTCTCCCCGCACTTTGAAGCGCTGGCCGAAGAGCTTGGCGACAAGGTCAAGGTCGTGAAGATCAACATCGACGACAACCCGATGACCGCGGGTCGCTTTGGCGTGCGCGGGCTTCCCACGTTCATGATCTTCCAGGACGGTCAGGTCACTGCCACGCACCTCGGTGCGATGAACAAGTCGCGCCTTGCCGAATGGCTCAAGGAATCCGCCCCGTCGGTCGCGTAAGACGCTTAAAGGACAACGCACATGGCGCTCACTGAAGTCACTGACGACACATTCGAGGCCGAAGTGCTCGACGCTGCCGGCCCAGTGGTCGTCGATCTCTGGGCCGAATGGTGCGGCTCGTGCAAGCAGATGATGCCTGCATTCGAACAGCTCGCCGGCGAACTCGAAGGCACGGCCAAGCTGGTCAAGTTCAACGCCGACGAAAACCCGATGACGCCCGGCAAGTTCGGCGTCCGCGGGCTTCCCACCCTGCTGATCTTCGACAAGGGCAAACTGCTCTCGATGAAGACCGGCGCCATGACCAAATCGAAACTCGCCGACTGGATCGACGAGACTGTGAAGAGCGCGAGCTAGGCTCCGCCATCGATCAAGACGACCCGACCCGCGCAGCTCTGCTGCGCGGGTCTTTCATTTCGCCCGCCTGCGATCTAACTTGAAGCGTTGGGAAGCGCTCATGCGTATCATCGCTCCAATCGTCATTTTGGCTCTGGCGGGTCTTGCCGCACCCGCCGCCTCGGCGTGCCGCGTAGCGGCGATACAATCAGAGACGCCAATCTGGTTTCACGCGCCTTCGCCAGATCAGGTGCGCCCCGGGGAAGTCGCGCTGGAGGTCGCATTTCCGTCCAATGTCCAGCTGGTTGAAGCGTCCAATCCCGACGAGATCATCATCTTCGATACGTGCCGACGGATGGAGAGCCAACTGTTTCAGATTGTTCGTGTGCTGGCCGGAGATGCGCGCGGAGCGAAGTTTGTGATCCTGCCCGGCGGAGAGGTCACCCCGGTGTTCGTGATTGATCCAGCGACAGACATAGGCGAATCTGGACGCTGGTTTGCCGTTGGCACGCTCAATACGCAGAGCAAATACGCAGTCTATGTTGATGACCCAACTGTCGGAGCGGCCGAGCGTACGCCCGCGTCGCTTAACGCCCGCTGGCCGCCACAATAGACGGACGCCCCAACGGCAAAACGCAGGCTTGCCCTCCGCGCCCGTCCGGTGTTTCTGCATTGCAGCAACGCACTGACCGGACCCGACCCATGAGCACGAAAACGCCTCGCCAGTTCTTCAAGCCGCTGGCCATCGGCGCGCCTGCCCCGCTCCGCGACCTTCCCGTGAAGCTCGAGCGCATGATCCATTTCGTCCCGGGCCATAACGAGAAAGTCCGTTCCAAGACTCCCGACATGGCGGCAAAGGTCGACGTCATTCTCGCCAATCTCGAGGACGCCATCCCCGCCGACGCCAAGATCCAGGCGCGCGCCGGCGCCATCGAGATGGCAAGCATGGTCGACTGGAAGAAGCTCGGCACCGGCCTCTGGACGCGCGTCAACCCGCTCAACTCGCCCTGGTTCCTCGACGACGTCACCGAGATCGTCACCAAGGCCGGCAATGTCTACGACGTTATCATGCTGCCCAAGGTCGAAGGCCCGTGGGACATTCACTATGCCGACCAGCTGGTCGCCCAGCTTGAAGCGAAAGCCGGCATCACCCGCCCCATCCTCTTCCACGCCATCCTCGAAACCGGACAGGGCGTCGCCCTCGTCGAGGAAATCTGCGCCGCCTCTCCTCGCATGCAGGGCATCTCGCTCGGACCAGCCGACCTCGCGGCCAATCGCGCGATGAAGACCACGCGCGTCGGCGGTGGCCATCCGATGTACAAAGTCATCGAGGATCCGGTTGAAGGCCGCGACCGCATGTCGGCGCAGCAAGACCCCTGGCACTACACGCTCGGCAAGATGGTCGATGCGTGCGTCACCTCGGGCATCAAGCCGTTCTACGGGCCGTTCGGCGACATCGCCGATCACGCGGCGTGCGAACAGCAGTTCAAGAACGCCTACCTCATGGGCTGCGCCGGCGCATGGTCGCTCCATCCCGGCCAGATCGACATCGCCAAGCGCGTATTCTCGCCCGAGGCTGACGAAGTGAAATTCTCGCTCCGCATCCTCGAAGCCATGCCCGATGGCACCGGCGTCGCGATGATCGATGGCAAGATGCAGGACGACGCCACCTGGAAACAGGCCAAGGTCATCGTCGATCTTGCAAAACAGGTCGCCGCGAAAGATCCGGAGATGGCGAAGGCCTACGGCCTTTAATGCAGTTGCAAATTGTCACTCTCATTTGCTAGCAAGATGGGACTGGCCGTCGCGTTGATGGCCAATGGGAGGGGACTCAATGAAACTGATCACAGCGCTCGCCATCGCGGCGGCGTCCGTCGGCGTATCTGCCGCTCCGGCATTCGCTCAAACCGACACGGCGCCGGCCGCGCCCGCAACACCTGCTGCGCCCTCAAACTCAGGCTTTTATGCCGGGGCCGGCATCAATCTCTATTTCCTCGATCGTGACGAAGTCGCCAGTGGCATGCCGCTGACGTTCCAGGACCAGCCCTCGCCCGGCGCGTTCATGGGCCGTATCGGTTACGCCTTCAACGAATACATCGCGGTCGAAGCTGAACTGGGCATTGGCGGCGCCAAGTCCCAATTCACGACCTCCGGCGGCGGCGCAGACGGTGAGCTGGGCATCAACTCCCCCGCCGGCGCGCACCTTGTTCTGACATTGCCGATGCAGGGCGGTTTCTATGTCTTGGGCAAGGCTGGCTATGTCAGCGCCAAGGTCTCGCGTGAATATCTCGGCACGGACTACGGCGACCTCGACATCAGCGGGCCAACCTTCGGCATCGGTGGCGGTGCGCGCAGTGGCTCGTGGGACTACCGGATGGAATACGCCATCTCCTCGGGCGGCGACGCCGGCGACGGCGCTGTCCTCGGCCTGTTCGTCCTGAACCACTTCTAGATCGCGGCTGTGTGCGGGGCCGCTCGACGGCCTCGCACATGACGCCTCACTTCGGCTCCACCAGCCCCGCGACATCGTTGGATGTGTCCAGCCGATAGCGCCACGCGCCATCCACCTGCGCGGCCTGAATCCGCAAGCACGCATAAGGCCGGCCCGGCTGGTTGTCCGCGTCGCGCCCGTCGATCGGCCACCGCTTCTCGCAGCTCGCCTTCAGGCAATAGCACGCCTCCCCCGCCGCTACGCGTTCGAGCGGATCCGGATAGCGGAACAGTTGTACCTGCGCGGTCTTCGACTGCCTCAGCCTGGCGAAAGCCGTGTCGGCGCCGGCGCGCAGCTCGCTCGCGCGATAGCCATTGCCGAGCACACGCGCCAGATCGGCATCGCTGTCGCTTTGCATCGCCTCGGCAAAGCTGGCGGCAATATCCATCATCGGCTTGTAGTGCGCCCAATCGGATGTAGCGGCGGAGAGGTCGCCGCCCTTCGCGCCCGGCAGCCTGCGCTTCAGCCCCGATGCCTTGAGATCACTTCCCGTCATGAACATCAGCATCGGCCCGCGCGGCACAAGACAGCCCAGCGTGCGTCCGTTCTGGTTGATGCCCGGCCCGCGCAACTGTCCGTTCAGCAGCGTCGCTTCCGCAACCGCACAATCCGTCACGCGGCCAACGAAGGATCCGCGCCATGCGCCCGGCAGCGGCTGCATCCCGTCGATGAACCCGCCGACGAAATTGGCATTCACGCCATAGATCGCATCGGCATCCGCATAGACTCGCTCGTTGACGTAAAGCCCGTCGACCGCAACGCACTGGCCCATCCACGCAGCCGGATCAGCCACAACCTTGGCGATGGTCGTCGCGCTCGCATTCTCCGGCGTGCACACCGCCGAGCGCGGAACATTCTGCGCCTCGGCGCGCCCGAAGACGGCAACAGGCGACAGACAGAGAAACGACAGGCAGGCGGCAAGGACGAAGCGCTTCATGCCCAATCGCTAGCACGCGCCCGCGGCGGCGTCAGGTCCAGCTTGAAAACCGGAACCAGCCCTGCATCGGCCAGTCGAACAGGCACGGCTCCTCGCGTGTGCCCCAGCCGATATTGTGCGCGACAAGCGGCATCTCGCCCTGCTTGTTGCGCGTCACCACGCCGATGTGCGGCGACCCGCCCCAGCTCAACCGCCAGCTCACCACGTCGCCCGGCTGAAAGTCCCCGGCAACCGTGCTCGGCGTCCGTTCCCCGCCCTTGCGGCGGAAGAACGTCTCGAGGTTCGGCACCCGCCTGTGATCGATATTGGTGTCGGGCTTCGAAAGCCCCCAGCTCTTGGGATACTTGCCGAAATTCGCCGCCATGTCCTCGTGCACCGCCTGCTGCAGGTCGACGCCCGCATGGCGAAACGCGCGGATCACCGTGTCGGTGCACACGCCACGATCGTCCGGCACGTCGCCCATCGGATAGGCGATCCTCACATACGCCGGATCATAGCTTTCCTGCTTGCGCGCCCGCACCTCCGCCCCCACCGCCACCCGCATCGCAAACGACCAGGCCTTGTCGTCTTCCGGCAACGGCTTGGTCTGCGCCAGCGACCGCGGACCGCACGCCACAAGGCCCAGCCCCACGGCGCCCAGCATCAGGCCCCTGCGGTTCAGAATGGGGCGGTTCAGAAGTCTATGCGCAACACCAGACATGAAGACCCCCTGACGTCATCGGACATCAGGGGGCCATTCGATTGCGGCAACGCAGCGACCGAAAACCGGCAGGCTGCTGTCGATCAGATTAACAGCTCAGCCCTTCGGCAGCTTCACGATGCCCATATTGGTCAGGATAATCAGCACGCCACCGGCGACCGTGATCACCATGCCCGGCGAAATGCCGAAGCCGATGAACTCGAGAATGCCCATCCGCCCGCCGCCCCCAAAGGCTGCGCCCATCTCGCGAATGTCGCGCAGACCTTGTGGCGCAAGCAGCCCGGCCAGAACCGGCAGAAGGATTGGACCACCAATGGCGACAGCCGCCGTGAGCAGCCGGAATTGCGCCGTCATCTTGTTGTTGGTGAACTCGAAGAAGATCAGCACGGCCGCCACGACGGGAACCGCGAACAGTAGCGCGACGAAAAGAGCGCTGATCCCGAGACCCGAACCGAACGGTCCGCTCATCTTGCCGAGCGCGTCGAGCGTGCCGAGATAGCCTGCGATCAGCGATCCCAGGATGATGACGGCCGCCCAGATCACATAGGGCTTGCCAAGGATCATCTGCACGTATTCGCCGCCCGCGACCGGCGTGCCGCCAGCAGCATCGCCCGCCCCCGCGCCAAGGCCCGTCGGCATCGCGAAGCCGGTTTTCACCGCGTAGATCTCTTTCGCGTTTTCACCGTCGGCCCCATCGAAGTCGACCGTGTCGTTCGCCTTCAGTGGCGCCGGCGACTTGTTGTCGGCCGCCGTGAACTTGTAGCGCTTGCCATCATCGCCATTGATCGCGCCTGTGCCTGCAGCCGGATCAAAACCGAGAACCTTGCCCTTCATGGTGCCGCCCCTTGCTAGAGTCATCTAGTACCCGGAATGACTAGCAAAATTTGACCGTCCACGCAATTAACTCAACGTCCGCTGACGTTCTTTCAACGCCGATGCGCGAAGCTCGCCCGGCATTGCCGTGCTTGCGACCGGCACAAGCCGCTTCTCGCGTGTCCAACCGCCCGCGCTTAACGCCGTCTCAACACTTTTTCCTTGCCGAACAACACGGCGCGTTAAGCTTGATCAGGCATAAACGGCACAACCAGAAATTTCGACTAATTGGTGGGTCCGCGTCATGTTCCAGATCATAGGGATCGTGGTTGTCTTCGCGATGGTGTTCGGCGGCTTCCTGCTCGCCGGCGGCCATTTCGACGTGATCATCAAAGCTGCTCCCTTCGAGATGATGATGATCGGCGGCGCTGCGATCGGCGCCTTCCTGATCGGCAACTCGTTCAAGACCGTGATGTCCGTGGGCGGCGGCTTCGGCAAGATCATGGGCGGTTCGAAGTGGAAGCCCAAGGATTACACCGACCTGTTGTCTCTATTGTTTGTGCTGACGAAGACAATGAAGACCAAGGGCGTGGTCGCGATCGAACAGCACATCGAGAACCCGAAGGATTCCACGATCTTCCAGAACTATCCGAAGATCCTGAAAGACCATTTCGCGACGGATCTCATCTGCGACACGCTGCGCATGATGACAATGAACCTCGAAGACCCGCATCAGGTCGAGGACGTCATCGACAAGCAGATCGAGAAGCACCACCACGAAGCTCACGCCCCGGCGCACGCGCTGCAGGGTATGGCCGACGCGCTTCCCGCGCTCGGCATCGTCGCGGCCGTGCTCGGCATCATCAAGACCATGGGCGCCATCTCCCAGCCGCCGGAATATCTCGGCAAGCTGATCGGCTCGGCGCTCGTCGGCACCTTCCTCGGCGTGTTCCTCGCCTACGGCTTCGTTGGCCCGTTCGCCTCGCGCCTCGGCCAGGTCATCGATGAAGAGGGCCAGTTCTACAAGATCATCAAGGACGTTCTCGTCGCCCACCTGCACGGCAACGCCGCACAGGTTTCCGTCGAGATCGGCCGCGGCCAGATCCCCAGCGTCGCGCAACCCTCCTTCGCCGAACTCGAAGAAGCCCTCGGCGCCATCACGGTCTAAGCAATCCTCCCCAGAAGAAACGTCGAACGGCCCGGGCTCCGACCCCGGGCCGTTTGCGTTATGGACCTTCGTTGGCTGACGGCTTGCCCGGCAAAACCCGCGCCTCCTGCGCATTTTCATCAATGAGCCACCGGTTCGCAGCCGCCGTCACGTCCGCCAGGGTCACCGAACGTACACTCGTCTCGATCGCCGACAGCTTGCCGCGCTCCAGCAAGTCCGGTCGCCCCTGCGCCTGCGCGATCAAGCCGAGCCAGTAGCCATTTGACGTCGCATACTGCGGCAGGGATTCGAGCGACGGCGTAATCGCCCGGTTCAGCTCGTCGGCCGTGATGTGACCCGCCCGCATGTCCGCCGCGATGGCGCGCATGGCGACGATCATCGCGTCGACATCGTCCGGCTTCACCTCGGCGTCAGCACTGACAAAGCCAAAACCCGGATAGACAGATGACAGCGAAGCCGACACCGATGGCGCATAGCTGGCCCCCAATGTCTCGCGAAGCGCTTCAGTCACCTTGAGCCGCATGATCCCCGCCAGCACAGCCAGCGTCCGCGCCATTTGCGGTTCCGCCTCCGGATCGACATCGGTCACAGGCCAGTAGACATCGGCCAGCGCCTGGTTTGCCTCCCCCGCATGCGTGAACGCGAGCGGCGTGCGCGCGGTCCGGAATGTCACCGGCAAGGTCGCCTTGAACTTCGTCTGCGCTTCGGCCCGCTTTGGCAGCGCCCCGAACGTTTTCGCGACCAGCCGGATCACCGTCGCCTCATCGATATCGCCAACAACCGCGATCTCGATGGGGCCATCGCGCAGAGATGGCGTCAGATAGTGCCGCAGCTCGACGAAGGAGCGCTGCCAGGCGCCATCGTCGGGATCGTTGCCGAAGCGCTTGTCGCCACCCATCATCGCGCGCAGGCCTTTGGCCGACCATACCGTCGGCGCGTTCGCGTCCAGTCTTGGCCAGTTCAGCACGATCCCCTGCCGCCAGCGCCGCTCCGCTTCCTGGCGATAGCCGGGGTGGGTCAGGTACGCGGCGATCACCTGCAGCTGCATCTCGAGATCCGCCGGCGTCGTCGCATAGCTCCCGCCAAAGTACGTCGAAGACGCTCCAAACCGTGTCGACACGACCCTGCCTTGCATGATCGCGCGGAGATCATCGATCGAATTCTTCTCCAGCCCCCCGCCGCTGAATGCGCTCATCAGGTCGCCGAGCCCGGGCGGCTGGTCCGGGAAGTCGAGCATGCCATGCCCGACGCGCACCGAGACCTGCACAGCGTTCGTCGTAAAGTCGGTGCGCTTGATATTCAGCCGGACATTGTTGCCGAATCTCACCAGCCGCGCATCGATGTCGGCCAGCCGCTCATCCTTCACCACCGTTCCGGACTTGCCGAAGTCGGTGTAGGCAAATTTCAGCTTCTCCCGCACCGGCGGCGCCGCGACTGGCACGCTAGCGCTCGCTTTCCACGCAGCGATGACAGCCTCTCCCAGTCCCGCGCCCCCGGACGTCGTCGAGACGAAGAACAGCGGATCCTTCGGCGACATCCATTTCCGGAATTCTGCATTCACCATCGCGGGTGTCACCTTGCCGGCCCAGGTCTCGAACCTTTCGAGTCCGGACGCCGGCGTCGAGAACACCGTCTCGTTCTCCACCGACGACAGCAGAGCGTTCACCAGCGCGTCCGTCTGCCGCGTGCCCTGGCGTTCCACCTGATTCGCTTGCCCGGCGCGCAAGGCTTCGATCTGGCTATCCACTTCCTGCTTTGAGAAGCCGTAGAGCAGCGCCCTGCGCCATTCCTGTTCCAGCGCTTCGAGCCCGTCCTTCCATCCGTCCGGCGTCACATTCACCGACGCGCCCGCAACCGACGCCGTCTCGACGATGTCCCCCGTGCTCAATCCAGCGCTACGAAAGGGCGGCTCATCCCAGTTGGTCATCGGCGACAATCGACGGCTGAACGCCCCGATCGCAAACATCAGCAGGTTGTCCTCGCGCCGTTGCGCCCCCGTGTCGGCCACTTTGCGATAAGGCATCAGCGAAGCGACGCTGATCGCATCCCCGCCATCCTTGTGCGTGAACACGGACGCCTCGTATCCGCGCTGTTTCAGGGTGTAGCTGCGATCCGGCTCGACACCTGCCTCACCCTGTCCGGACCAGTCGCCGAACCTCGTCGTGATCTTTCGCGCGACAGCATCGACATCGAAATCGCCCACCATTACCAGCGTCGTCCGCTCCGGTCGGTAATAGCGTTGATACAGCGAAACCAGCGCATCGCGGCTCGCCAACTCGATCACGTCCTCTTTGCCGATCGGCGCCCGCCTCGCCCCGAGCGACCCTGGCAAAAGGAATTCGAGTTGCTGCTCGCTGCGCCGGTGCTGGAAATTGTCGCCGCGTCGCCATTCCGACAGCACAACGCCGCGCTCGCGATCGATCGCGCCGGTGTCGAATGTCAGCTCACTCGCCGTCTCGCGCAGCAGCATCAGGCTCTCATCGACAAGTTCGTCCGAGGCCTTCGGCAGGTCGAGTTTGTACGTCGTGAAAAACTGGTCGGTTGAGGCGTTGGTGTCGGCGCCAAAGGCCAGCCCCAGCCGTTCGAGGATCTTCACCATCTCCCCTTCGGGCACGTGCGTCGAACCATTGAACGCCATGTGCTCGATGAAATGCGCGAGGCCCTGCTCCGCATCTGTTTCGTAGAGCGATCCAAAGGCCACCGACATGCGGATCGACACCGCCTCGGCCGGCAGCGCATTGTGCATCAGGGCGTACCGCATGCCGTTCGGCAGCGTTCCGAAGCGCACAGCCGGGTCGGGCGCGATGTCGCTCGCCTCATGCGCCCACGGTCGCGTCTGCTGCGCAAAGGCAGGCGCTGCCAGCAGCGACAGCGCCGCCACAAGCACGGCAATGAAATGTGTAGTCCCCAGCCAGTCGGCGTTGCGCATCCGGCACAGTGTGACCACAACCCGACGAATGTCGATTGCGCTGGATCAGGTTCTGGCGCCGGGCAGAAGCGGAACCTACTCCACCCGCTCGCCATTCAGCGAAAGCGCGGCGCCGCACAGATAGACAGAGCCCGCGATATAGACCCGGTCGGCCGCCTCGCGCCCCACGCGCACAGCCTCCATCAGGTCGCCAGCAATCGCCACGCGCCCGCCCAGCGCCTTCACCGCCTCGGCCAGCGCGCGCGGATCGGCGCCCGCGCCGCCCTCCTGCCCGCCACTGTCGGGTAACGGACACACGACAAACAGATCCGTCTCGGGCTTCAGTTCGGCCAGCACCGCCGCGATATCCTTCACGCCCTGGATCGCGATCACCGCCGCAACGCGTGTCCCCGCCTCGCGCCCGGCCTTGATGGCGCGTGCGAGCGCCGCCGCCCCGCCCTGATTATGCGCCGCATCGACCCAGACGGCGCTCTCGCCAGCCAGCGGCCCCGGCTTCAGCTGCTGCAATCGCCCCGGCCACGTGCACTCGCGCAAGCCTGCCGCCATTGTTTCCGTCGTGATGCGTCCATTTTTCAGCACGCCGTCCAGCACTTCGATTGCCGCGCACGCAGCGCCCGCATTCTGCGCCTGATGCGCGCCCGGCAGGCCGAGCCATGGCGCACGCACATTCAGCCGCCGTCCCGCATAGACAAACGCGCCATCCTCCCAGCCCGAGCGCCAGTCCTCGCCCGCATACAGCACCGGCGCGCCGGCAAGCCGCGCCTCCTCGCGCAGCACGCCCAGCGGCAGCGCCGGCTGCTCCGCGATTACCACCGGCGAGCCGTCACGAAAAATCCCCGACTTCAAGCGCGCAATCGCCGCCACGCCCGAGACGCCAAACAGCGATTCATGATCACGGCTGATCGGCGTCACGACACACGCCGCCGGATGGCTCATGACATTGGTCGCGTCCGTCGCGCCGCCCGCGCCGACTTCGATGACGCACAGGTCCGCACGTTCCTGCGCGAACAGGCAGAACGCCGCCGCGGTCAGCGCTTCGAAATACGTCAGCCCCTGCGTGCGCCGCGCGATGTCCGACAGCACATCCGCCAGCGCCTCGTCCTCCACCAGCCGGCTCGCCACACGAATACGCTCGTTGACCCGTATCAAGTGCGGCGAGGTGAACACATGCACCTTCAGTCCAGCCGCCTCGGCCATCGCCCGGATGAACGCGCCCGTAGATCCCTTGCCGTTCGTCCCCGTGAGATGAATGGCCGGCGGCATGTGATCCTGCGGATCGCCCAGCTCCACCAGCGCCTTGCGGATATGCGCCGTGCCCCACGCCGGAGAGACGCGCCCGGCCGTGTTGTTCCGAAACCTGTCGAGTTCGGCTTTCACGATGGCGGCGTCGCCCAAGTCAGACCCTCACAGCACCCACCCCAGTACCCCAACCTTGGGGGTACTTAAGGTCGGTTGGCCTAACGTCAAACCCACTTCCCGGTGAGGGAGAGTAATTGCAGCATAAAGGCCCCGCTGCGTGGGCGATGGACGCGCACCCACCGCCCACACCCAAGTCTACGGCAGAACTTCAGCCAGTTCGATCAGGTTGCCAAAGGGGTCGGCGAAGAACGCCAGCTTGCGGCTGATCACTTCCAGCACGAACGGCTCGGTCACGATGGTGACGCCCCGCGCCCGCAGCTTCGCGACAGTCTCATCGACGCTTTTCACCGCGAGGCAGAAATGGTGATAGCCGCGATACTTCAGGCTATCGCCAAGGTCCGTGTAAGGCCGCACCTCTACCGGCGAAGGCTCTCCCCCGCCGAGAATTTCGACGTAAAAATCATCGTCCGCAGCCGGCGCCATGTAGGCCAGCTGCTCGTCGGCATAGGGCCATTCCGCCACGACGCGGAAATCCAGCTTGTCAGCATACCACGCCTTGGCGATCGCAAAGTCCGGCGTGCGCACCGCCACATGATGCCCGCGCATGTCGGCGAAGGGCGACGCAGTATTCTTTGCGGGAGGAATGAAGTCGGCCATCAGAAATCTCCTGAGCTCTTCGAGCAACCCATGTCGCCCGGCCCAATGAGATTTGCGCTTTTCTGCCCTTCCGATTAGACGGACAATCGAACGAACACTGCTGACTGGAATTCAGTAATGCGAACGACCGATCTGTCCGAGCTCGCCGCCTTCGACGCTGTCGCCCGCCATCTTTCTTTCCGCCGCGCCAGCGAGGAGCGGGGCGTCACCGCGTCCGCCATCAGCCACGCCGTCTCGAACCTTGAGGCCCGTGTCGGCATTCGCCTCCTCAGCCGCACCACGCGCAGCGTCTCGCTCACCGACGCCGGCGCCATGCTGCTGAAACGCCTGCAGCCCGCCTTCGGCGACATTGGCTATGCGCTCGACGGCCTCAACAAGTTTCGCGACACGCCATTCGGCAAGGTGCGCCTCAACACACCCAACTCCATCGCGCCTTTCATCTTCAGCGACGTGATGGGTCCGCTGCTGGCGGAGAACCCTAATCTCGAAATCGAGATCGTCGCCACCGACCGCCTCGTCGATATCGTCGCAGAAGGGTTCGACGCCGGCATCCGTCTCGGCGCCAGCCTGCACGAGGGTATGACCGCCGTACGCATAAAGCCGCGCCTGCGTTTCGCCGTCGTCGGCTCGCTCGCCTATTTCAAGCAACACGGCAAACCCCGCGCGCCGGGAGACCTCCAGAAGCACGCCTGCATCCAGAACATGTATCCCTCTGGCGCCCGCTACCCCTGGTCGTTCGCGCGCGATGGCAAGGTAATCGACTTCCAGCCCACCGGGCCACTGTCGCTCGACGACCACGAACTCATGGTGCAGGCCGCCATCGCCGGTGCCGGCCTCGCCTATGTCTGGGAGAAACGCGCCGAAGCCGCACTGAAAGACGGCCGCCTCGCCCGCTGCCTCGATTCATGGATCGAGCCCGAAGACTGGCTGCATCTCTACTATCCCACTCGCAAATACATCTCGGCCGGTCTGAGAGCCGTGATCGAGACAATGCGGACTTAGCCACACGGACTCAATGGCCACATCACCGAAACGTTTTCGCGCTTCCGTGGCGGCGCCACTGGCCCTGAGAACCGTCTTGCGATCCGTTGGGCCTCCAACGGGACTAGAGGATGTCGAGCATGAGCGTCGTATCTAACAGCTGGCGCTATGCCATCGCAGCCTTCGCCGCCGTGCTCACGCTGGGCGCATGCGCCAACCAGCCATCGCCGCAACCATCCCCCATCTATACGGCGCGCGGTCCGAACGACGTCGGCGTCCTCACGCTCAGCCTCAGCGACCGGAAGATCGAAGTCTACTATCCCGCCGCTGCCGGCGCCGCCAAAGGCCGGACCAACGATGTCTACCTGCAGACCGATCCCGTGCCGCCCATGCTCGCCGGCTTGCTCAAGAAGATTCCGGAAAGCGTCGATCTCAAAGTCACCGTGCCGGCCTTCCGTGATGCGCCCGCAGCGAAGGGCAAGACATTCCCGCTGGTGATCGTCTCGCACGGCGCGGGCGGCTGGCGCAGTGGTCACGGCAATCTCCTGTCGGGGATCGCATCCTGGGGCTTCGTCGTCGCCTCCGTCGACTTCACCGAGTACGGCTTCGCCTCGTTCGCCTCGCCCTCACGCGACATGGCGGCGCGCCGCACATCAAGCGCTGCGGCACTCGAGGCCGCGCTCGACCTGACTGGCCGCTCAACCGCCGACGCCACAAGCCCGCTCGCTGGCCTGATCGACATGTCGTCCATCGCAGCAGTCGGTCACTCCGCAGGCGGCGGCACGATGTTCGCCGCGATCGACAATCCGCGCATCGACACTGTGATCGGCTGGGCGCCCGTGCCGCCGCAAAGCCCCGGCGCCACGCCGAAGCCGACCATGATCATCGCCGCCCAAAATGATTCAGGCATCAAGGTCGACACGTTGGTCGCGGCCTACGACAAGCTCAACGCGCCCAAGCGTCTCGTGATCGTCCCGCGCATGGGCCACAACGCGTTCAGCGATTCATGCCTGTCGATCCAGAGCGGCAATGATCTCATCAGCGCCGTAAAGCAGATCGGCCTGCCCGTGCCCGCTTCACTGCTCGATCTGGCGCAGAATGGCTGCCGTCCCGGCGACCTCGACACGCGCGAAGGCTGGGCCATCGTCCAGCACCTCACCGTCTCGCAGCTGCGCTACGCCCTGCACCTGCCCGGCGCCGCGCCCGACCATCAACACCGACCTCGGTCCTGCCTTCAAGAACGCACCGATCGAGATCCGCGAAGTCATGGCGCTAGCACGGCGCACTGACCAAAAGCAAAACGGCGTCTCCTTCCGGAGACGCCGCCTGCAAACTCTAGAGTCGAACAGACCTACTTCGCCGCCATGTCCTCAACCACCTTCGCGCGCTTGCCGCGCTGGGGGGCCATCAGCATGCCGAGAATGGCGCCGATGGTGGGCGTCAGTTCCTTACGGTGCGCGACGATGTCCACCATCCCGCGCTCGCGCAGGAATTCCGAACGCTGGAAGCCTTCCGGCAGTTTCTCGCGGATGGTCGCCTCGATGACGCGCGGACCGGTGAAGGCCAGCTGCGCGCCCGGCTCTGCAATGTGCACGTCGCCCAGCATCGCATACGACGCCAGCACGCCGCCCGAAGTCGGATCGGCCAGCACCACGATGTAGGGAAGCTTGGCGCGCTTCACGTCCTGGATCGCCAGCACGGTGCGCGGCATCTGCATCAGCGCGAACGAAGATTCCTGCATGCGCGCGCCGCCCGATGCGGTGACGACGATCAACGCCGCCTTGCGCGCGACAGCCGTCTCGGCCGCCTTGATGAAAGCCTCGCCGGCCGCCATGCCGAGCGATCCGCCCATGAAGGCGAAATCCTGTACGAGGATCACGGCCTTGCGCCCGTTGATCTCGCCGAGGCCGGCGACCATGCAATCGTCGCGGCCGGTCTTGGCCTTCGCCGACTTCAGGCGGTCGGTATAGCGTTTGTCGTCCTTGAATTTCAGCGGGTCACGCGGCACGGGCGGCATCTGGATGTCGGACCACAGGCCGCCAT
Organism: uncultured Alphaproteobacteria bacterium; assembly: GCA_963784415.1. Classification (GTDB taxonomy): domain Bacteria; phylum Pseudomonadota; class Alphaproteobacteria; order Caulobacterales; family Hyphomonadaceae; genus UBA7672. The sequence continues at coordinate 195,059 of CAWARK010000004.1, read as the reverse complement.
CGAACATGTATTCGAAGCGCTTCTCGGGCGTGATGCGCATGTGCGCGCCGGCCGGGGTCACCCAGTACGAGCTCTCGAGCTCCTGCCGGTAGACCAGTTCGCCTGTCTTCGGGCATTTGACCCAGAGGTCATCGCCTTCGGTGTCGTCCCGCTTGGTGAAGATCGACTTCAGCCCCGGAGGAAGATTTGTAAGCCAGTTCAAGGAACGCTCCGCTCAAGACGCGCCAAAGCTATGGCGTTTGACAGTGACTTAGCAACCACACTTATACGCTTGACAGACGAGCCAGGATCGCCCTGCTCGACCGCCTCACGGACCTGCTCGACCAGCGCAGAACCGACCACCACCCCGTCAGAAATCCTAGCAAAAGCAGCGGCTTGTTCCGGCGTCCGGACTCCAAAGCCCACCGCCACCGGCAGGCCGGAGATGCGCCGCGCGCGCTCCACGCCGGCCGAAATATCCGCCTCGGCGCCTACGCCCGCGCCAGTCACGCCCGCCACCGAGACGTAATAGACAAAGCCCGAAGACCCGTCGGCCACTGTTTCCATGCGTTTTTCTGTGGTCGTGGGCGTCGCCAGCCGGATCACGGCCAGCCCATGCGCCGCCAGTTCCTTGCGCAGCGGGGCATCTTCTTCCGGCGGCAGGTCCACGGTGATTACGCCATCCACACCCGCCTCAGCCGCAGCCTTGGCAAACGCGGCATAGCCCATCCGGTGGATCGGATTGGCATAGCCCATGACGATCAGCGGGGTGGTCGTATTCTCGAGCCGGAACCGGCGCGCGATATCCAGCGTGGCCGCGAGGGTGGTGCCGGCAGCCAGGCTCCGCAGCGCCGCTTTCTGGATCGCCGCCCCGTCCGCCATGGGGTCGGTAAAGGGCGCGCCCAGCTCGATAATGTCAGCGCCAGCCTCGGCCAGAGCCTTGATATTCTTGAAACTTGTCTCGATGTCCGGGTCGCCGGCCATCAGATAGCCGACGAAAGCTGCGCGGCCCTGAGCAGCGCATGAAGCAAACGTCGCGGATATGCGGTCAGCGGTCATAGGTGGGGTAAGTGCTTTGGGTCTGGCCTGAGCTGGTACAGCGCTGGTCTGGGGCGAGGCCCCGAAGCAAGACGGGGTTTATAACGGAAGACCGCCGCCCAACCTACCCCCCCATCACGCTTCCCAATGCCGCACTGCAACAAAGCGGGAACGCTAGAGTTTTGCCCCGTCAAATTGCTGGATTTCCAGCGTGTCGAGATCGATGTCCGGCACACAGCGCAGGTTCACCGCCACCATCCGCGTCCCGTCCGGCGCGACACCGCCGCCATGGGTCGAGATCCCGCAATTGGCGCAGTGGTAGTGCGTGATGGCCTGCTTGCCGAACAGATAGGTCGAGACGTCCTTCTGCGGCGTCGTCAGCTTGAAATTCTCCGGCGTCGTGAACGCCAGCATGTTCCCCGACCGCCGGCAGTAGGAGCAGTTGCACACCACCGCCCCGCCGAACGACCCCGTCAGCTCGAACGCAACCCGCCCGCAATGGCACGATCCGGCGTGTGTGTGCATGTGGCGCTCCTCTGGCTCGCGACCTTCATGCCCTCACCCGCGCAAAGCGTGAAGTGAATTCAGGACAAGTTTGTCGTCTTTAAGCGGACGCTCTTTCAGCTCGCGCAGCCGCTCACCTCGAACCGTACGATCATGAAACGTTTGCGCGACATCTTCTCGGCGCCCGCATCGACCGACAGCTGTTTGCACGCGGCGCCCTCGCCCAGCGTCCACACTTCGCGGCCGGTGTCGTCACCTTCGACCTTCGCCCAGCCCTTGGCCTTCAGCGCTTCGGCATAAGGCGCGAGCGGATGCGACGCCCGCTCGATGATCACGCAGTCCGACATCGGCGTCGTGTCGTCGAACCCGTCATCGGTGCACAGCTTGATCCGGTCCCCCGCCGCCAGCTTCAGATCCACCTGCCCCGGCAGGATGAACTTGTCCGGCGCGCTGCACGCGGCGAGCAAGACAAGTCCGCAGGCCGCCAGCGCAAGCCGCATCAGATCGTCATCCCCAGATGCCCGGCGACCGAGAAGATGTCCTTATCGCCGCGGCCGCACATGTTCATGATGATCAGCCCGTCCTTGCCGAGCTCTTTCGCGATATCGCCGACACGCGCCAGCGCGTGCGCCGGCTCCAGCGCCGGGATGATGCCTTCGAGGCGCGTGCACAGCTGGAACGCATCGAGCGCTTCCTTGTCGGTGCAGGTGCGATAGCTCGCGCGTCCCGTCTCGTGCAGGAAGGCGTGCTCCGGCCCGATGCCCGGATAGTCGAGCCCCGCCGAGATCGAGTGCGCGTCGATGATCTGGCCGTCCTCGTCCTGCAAAAGATAAGTGCGGTTGCCATGCAGGATGCCCGGCTGTCCGCCTGAGAGCGAGGCCGCGTGCATCGGCGTATCGACGCCATGCCCGCCCGCCTCGACGCCGATCATGCGAACGCCCTCGTCCTCGAGGAAGGGATGGAACAGGCCGATCGCGTTCGACCCGCCGCCGATCGCCGCCACCAGCACGTCCGGCAGGCGGCCTTCCTGTTTCAGGATCTGCGCCCGCGCTTCCTTGCCGATGATCGACTGGAAGTCGCGCACCAGCATCGGGTAGGGGTGCGGGCCCGCCGCTGTGCCGATGACGTAGAATGTGTTCGACACATTCGTCACCCAGTCGCGCAGCGCTTCGTTCATCGCGTCCTTCAGCGTGCCCGTGCCCGACGACACCGGCACGATCTCCGCACCGAGCAGCTTCATGCGGAACACGTTCGGCTTCTGGCGCTCGACATCCGTCTCGCCCATGAACACCACGCACGGCAGGCCGAAGCGCGCGCAGATCGTTGCGGTCGCAACGCCATGCTGCCCCGCCCCCGTCTCCGCGATGATCCGCGTCTTGCCCATGCGCCGCGCAAGGAGAACCTGCCCGATGCAGTTGTTGATCTTGTGCGCGCCCGTGTGGTTGAGCTCGTCGCGCTTGAAATAGATTTTCGCGCCGCCGAAATGCTGGGTCAGCCGCTCGGCGAAATAGAGCGGGCTCGGGCGGCCGACATAATGCTCCAGCAGCCAGTCGAACTCAGCCTGGAAGGACGGATCAGCCTTCGCCCGCGCATACTCCTGCTCGAGATCGAGCACGAGCGGCATCAGCGTCTCGGCGACATAGCGTCCGCCGAATTCGCCGAACCGCCCATTGGCGTCGGGCCATTGCGACCATGTGTTCTTTAGCGCCGTCATGGGAGTCCTCGCTTGCGAGGCTCCTTTACGCCGTGGCGGGGCTCCCGCGCAATCCTTCCTGCAGACGCCTATTTCAGCCCGGCCACCAGCGAGAAGCACTCGCCATCTCCGCCATTGTCCTTGAATTTCGAACCTTCATTGCTCCCCGGCGTGGCGCCGATCGTCACCACGAAGCTCGACCCGTTGCCGCGCTTCCAGCAGCTGAACCCCTGTAGCGCCAGCGCCGACTGGTCCGGTTTGGGGCGGTTGCATTGGGCGCCGTCGCAATACGTCTGCGATGTCACGCGCGAGCGCGGCACGGTCACGTATTGCACCGTCACGTTCACGGCGTTCCAACCGCCATTGTCGACCGTCACCTCGACGAAGCCCTGATCGCCATGCGGCATGACCTCAATGGCGCGCACGGAATCATCGCCATCGCTCTTCACCATCGAGAAGCCGGTCAACAGGAAAACCTGATCCGCCGGCACGTTGACATCGAGCAGGCAATGCGAGCCGCACACACCCCGCGGGACCGCCGTCTTGACCTCCGTCCCCGCCGCCAGCGGCAGGTAACGCGCCTTGCCCGCGAACGGATCGTTGCCGTCATTGTCGCCGATCTTCATGTCGGTAACGTTGCCGTTGCGCAGCAAGGTCACCGTCTTCAGCTTGTGATCGCCATTGCCGAAGGTCAGCTCAAAAGATTGCAGCGCCACCGGCCCCGACGGCCCGCCCTGCGCGCGCGTGTTGTTGCTGCCGTTCACATCGAAGGACGGCCCCGCAACGATCGGCGCCTGGATCTGCGCGATCATCGGCGTTTTCAGCGGTGGTACTTTCAGGACCTGCGCATCCGCCATCGGCGCACACGCCAGCACCACGACAGACAACCAACCACGCCGCATATTCCCCTCCCAGGATTCGATACGAGATCGAAAGCCCGCCACCCGGGCCCAGCGACGCGAATGCTACGGCAATCCGCCCATGCCGAGAAGGCGCCTCACACACCTCCCGTTGGCACAAAGCAGAAGGCGCGCAACCATTGGCCGCGCGCCCTCTCATTTCGACAAACGAATGTCAGACGGCGGACCTAGTCCTCGTCGTCTTCCTCATCTTCGTCTTCGTCCTCGTCGCCTTCTTCGTCCTCGTCTTCATCTTCATCGCCGTCTTCATCCTCGTCCTCGTCGTCTTCCTCTTCCTCGTCCTCGTCTGCGGCGAGCAAGGGAGCGGCGTGAAGCATGGCGAACAGGGCGTCGAGATCGTGTTCAGACGGGGCGGCGTCCAGAAGTCGAGACATGTGGCATCCTCTTTTTTGCGAATCGTACGCGCGTGAAACGACAGGCGTATGAACCGTCACGCTGCCGCGAGTGCTCCGTCAAGCTAGGGCGCAAAAGGCCGGAAGTAAGGCGGGCGGCGTTTGAGGCTATCCCGCCGCTTTCGCCGCCGCGATGAACGCCGCGACCTTGGCGTGGTCCTTCACGCCGTGGCTCGCCTCGACGCCGGACGACACATCGACCGCCACCGCGCCCGACTTCTGCGATCGCCTCGGCGACGTTCTCCGCCGTCAGCCCGCCCGACAGCGTCCAGTCCTCGTGGTCGTGCACACGGAAACCCTTGAGCAGCGACCAGTCGAACGACGCGCCATGGCCGCCCTCACGGGTCGCGCCTGACGGCGGCTTGGCGTCGAACAGGAAAGCGTCGGCGTGCACGAAGTCATTCGCCTCGTCGAGGTCGCGCGCGCGCGCGATGCCCATCGCCTTGACCACCGGAACCAGCTGGTGCCGGCGCGAGAAGTGCGCCACCTGCCCGGGCGTCTCCTTGCCGTGCAGCTGCACCGCGCCGATCTCGGGCGTCTCGTCGACCAGCTTGTCGAGCCACGGCACGGCCAGCGTCGCCACCACCCATGGCTCGACGCCCAGCTCGGCCGCCTTGCGGATCAGCGTTTGCGCCGTGTTGAAATCGACATAGCGCGGGCTCGTCTCGACCACGACGAAACCGACCATGTCGGCGCCCGCCTCGACCGCCTGGGCCAGGTCCGATTCGTTTGTGATGCCGCAGATCTTGACGCTGATCATGGTCGCCCGCCTGGCGCAGTCCCCTGTTATTACAGCGAATTCAGGGGTCCAGAAACGCAGAAAGGGCGGCGCTCAGGCCGCCCCTTCCGTACGCTACGAACTCTACTGGGGCCGGGGATACCCTACCGGCCCTTGGCGAGCAAGTCCCTGATCTCCGTGAGGAGCTTCTCCTCGGGCGTGGGGGCCGGCGGCGGCGCGGGCGAGGCCGCTTCCTTCCGCTTCATCTGGTTCATGCCCTTGATCACCATGAACATCGTGAAGGCGACGATCAGGAAGGTGATGATGAGGTTGATGAACTTGCCATAGTTGATGGTGACGGCCGGGATTTCCTTGCCATCCGGGCCGAGCGTCGCGGCCTTGAGCTGGTAGGTCAGGTCCGAGAAATCCATGCCGCCGGTGATCAGGCCGATGATCGGCATGATGATGTCGGCCACCAGCGAGGTGACGATCGCTCCGAAAGCCGCGCCGATGATGACGCCGACCGCCAGGTCGACGACGTTTCCGCGCATGGCGAACTCACGAAATTCCTTGAGCACGCAGTGTCCCCTATTCTTGCAAGGCGCATGGCCGCGCCGGTTCCATACTTGTCGCTCCACCGGCCAGACCCGTCCAGACCGATTTCGGAAAGGGGGCTATTCCGCAGGCGAAAAGAAATCCCCGAATCTCTTCAGGGGATTGGCTGGACGCTGGAGCCGGAACGCCTAGTCCCGGTCTTCCGGGTCATGGCCGTTATTGAGGCGCGAGCGCAGCTCCTTGCCCGCCTTGAAGAAGGGCACGTGCTTTGCGTCAACGGAAACCGAATTGCCGGTGCGCGGGTTGCGCCCGGTACGCGCATCGCGCTTGCGAACGGAGAAGGCGCCGAAGCCACGCAGCTCCACCCTGTCCCCGCGCTCCAGCGCGCTTGCGACTTCGTCGAAGATCACGTCGACGATCCGTTCAACCTCCCGCACTTTGAGCGTGGGGTTCTCTTCAGCCAGTTTCGCGATGAGTTCTGAGCGCAGCATGGATCCAAAATTGCGCTAAGCGGCACGAAAGACAAGAGTTTTTCCAACCATCCTCAAAATGGGTGCAGTCGTTTCTGTACCGGATTGAACCACGCCCGTCGGAAATCAGAGGAATCCCCGAGATTCGCGCTGGGCTGGCGCCCGCACCCCCAAAAGCAAAACGCCCTCCCGGCAAAACCGGAAGGGCGCTCCACAATCAGTTCAAGTCCGGCAGTTCAAGTTCGAAAGAACGACTAGTCTTCGTCCTTCGTCGCGCCCTTGAGGGCAGCGCCGAGGATGTCGCCGAGCGAGGCGCCCGAGTCCGCCGAGCCGTACTGCTCGACAGCTTCTTTCTCGTCCTTGATTTCCATCGCCTTGATCGACAGCGAGACCTTGCGGCCCGCCTTGTCGAACGAGATGACCAGCGCGTCGACCTTGTCGCCAACGGCGAAACGTTCCGGACGCTGTTCAGCGCGATCACGCGACAGATCGGTCTTGCGGATGAAGGACTTCATCGCGCCGTCAGCGATCGAGACTTCGATGCCGCCGGTGGTGACTTCCACGACCGTCGTGGTGACGATCGAGTTCTTGCGCAGGTCGATCGTCTCGGTCGGGTCCTGGCTGAGCTGCTTGATGCCCAGCGAGATACGTTCCTTCTCGATGTCGATGTCGAGGACGCGCGCCGAGACGGCGTCGCCCTTGGTGTACTTCTTGATGGCTTCTTCGCCCGGCACGTTCCAGTCGATGTCGTTGATGTGGACCATGCCGTCGAGATCCGGGCCGAGGCCGACAAACAGGCCGAACTCGGTGATGCCGCGAACTTCGCCTTCGATGTTCGTGCCGATCGGGTGTTCAGCCTGGAAGGCTTCCCACGGATTGTTCATCACCTGCTTGAGGCCGAGCGAGATGCGGCGCTTCTCGGCGTCGACGTCCAGCACCATCACGTCCACTTCCTGCGAAGAGGAGATGATCTTGCCGGGGTGAACGTTCTTCTTGGTCCAGCTCATTTCGGAGACGTGGATCAGGCCTTCAACGCCATCTTCCAGTTCAACGAACGCGCCGTAGTCCGTGATGTTGGTCACGCGGCCCGTGAGCTTGGCGCCCACCGGGTATTTCGCGCCGACGCCATCCCACGGATCGGTCGCCAGCTGTTTCATGCCGAGCGAGATACGCTGCGTGTCCGGGTTGATCTTGATGATCTGGACTTCGACTTCCTGGCCGACTTCCACAACCTGCGACGGGTGCGAGACGCGCTTCCAGCTCATGTCGGTGACGTGCAGCAGGCCATCGATGCCGCCGAGGTCCACGAACGCGCCGTAATCGGTGATGTTCTTGACGACGCCCTTGCGACGCTCGCCCTCGGCCATGTTGCCGACGATCTCTGCGCGCTGTTCCGCACGGCTCTCTTCGAGCACGGCGCGACGCGAGACAACGATGTTGCCGCGCGGACGGTCCATCTTGAGGATGGCGAACGGCTGCATCTGGCCCATGAGCGGACCGACGTCGCGGATCGGACGGATGTCGACTTGGCTGCCCGGGAGGAAGGCGTTGACGCCGCCGAGGTCGACGGTGAAGCCGCCTTTGACACGGCCGACGATGGCGCCTTTGACGGTCTCTTTCTTGTCGTGGACGCGCTCGAGGCGCGTCCAGGCCTCTTCACGTTTCGCCTTGTCGCGCGACAGCACGGCGTCTCCGAGCGCGTTCTCGATGCGCTCCAGGTAGACTTCGACGATCACGCCCATCGCGGGCTGGATCTCGTCGCCGAAAAATTCCTTGGTGGGGATGCGACCTTCGGTTTTCAGGCCGACATCGACCGTGATGAAGTCGGATGCGACTGCGGTGACCGTGGCGGGGACGACACGTCCCTCGATCATGCCCGAGCCAGAGAAGCTGTCTTCGAACATTGCGGCGAAGTCGTCGGTAGAGGGGTTCATCGTAGCTGCGGCAGGCATCAAGGCTCCAGAAGGGTTCGTCGTTACAGGCCAACCGGCTCATCCGGCGGACTCGCCGCGGAATGCGGCGTAAAGGCTGAATTTTCGCCGGGCAGCTGGGGATTTCGCGGCACAAACCGGTTGGACCGGCAGGGCGCACGAGAGCTGTCCTCAAGGCGGGAGCGGGTCTCTAGGCGTGTCGGGCCTGCAAAGTCAAGGGAAACAGCCATTCCCAGCGACCGGGGGCGCCACGTCCCTGCTTCGTCGGCCGGTGAGAAAGTGTGCGCCTGATGGCTTTATTGTAGAGTGTCCGGATTGGGCCGGCAGGGAGGGAGGGGACTCATGGCTGCTGTTGCGCGCTTTGAGCGTCCGCGTTTGTGGGAGTACGGCCTTGTCGCCGTCGTCGTGGGGATCGCCATAGTCCTCATCGTGCAGGTCACCGGATCACCGGCGATACCCGTCAGCGCGCATGATCTGGTCATGCCGATGTGCGCGATGTTCGCTCTCACGGCTGGGGTCTGGTTTCTGATGGCCGTCGTGCGAAATGCGGTCGTTCTTTTCGGGAGGGCCTCCGTCGCCTATTTCCGCGACTACCGGGACGCCAACGCGCCGGAAGAGTGGATCGAGCGGCCCGCGCGGAACTTCAACAATCTGATGCAGGTTCCAGCGCTGTTTTATGTCGCTGCGCTGACGATCATTGTCAGCGGAAAGCCCGACATCGCGCAGGTCGGGTTGGCATGGACCTTTGTCGGGTTCCGCCTTGCGCATTCGATCATCCACATCGCGGTGAACTACGTGCCGCTGCGCTTTGCCCTCTATGCCAGTAGCTGCATTGTTCTGGCGGTCATGTGGACCCGGCTGGCTTTTCCGGGTTCGGTATAGGGAAGGCTCCCGGCCACCCGTCACTTCCCCGCCTCTACCAAGATTGGGATCGCAACCCTCTTGCTTCAAGCCCTGCCCCATCGCCTACAAGACCGGTCCTCTCGCAGCTGAAGGACCACGCCATGACCCAGCCCTCAGACACCGGCCCCTTCTATCACGGCTGCAAGGCCGACCTGAAAACCGGCGACATGCTCGTCCCCGGCTTCATGACCAACTACGGCACAGGCAAGACATCGAACTTCATCTACTTCAGCGCCACGCTGGAAGCTGCGACCTGGGGCGCCGAACTCGCGCAGGCTCAACCGGGAAAGGGCGACGGCCGCGAGCGCATCTACATCGTCGAACCCACCGGCCCCGTTCGAGAACGACCCCAACCTCACCGACAGGAAATTCCCCGGCAACCCGACCCGCTCCTACCGCACCCGCGACGGCCCTCCGCGTCATCGGCGAGGTCGCCAGTTGGACCGGCCATTCGCCCGAACAGGTGCAGGCCATGAAAGACCATGTCGAGAAGCTTCGCGCACAGGGCATCGAAGCCGAAGACGATTAGGCGTCCGCCTTCACTGCCGCTTGCCGAAATCCGGATCGGACTGAGCCTGCTTGGCCATCTCGAGAAGGCGATGACCTTCGGGATTCTCCGGATCGATTTCGATAGCCTTCGAAAAATCGGCGATCGCGCGTGTAAAATCCGGCGGAGCTGAAAACACGTAGGCAAAGCCGCGATTGATGTAGGCGTCTGCAAACTGCGGATCGAGCGCGATCGCCTGCGTGAAATCCGCAATCGCAGGCGAGCTGTTCGACGGATCACGGTTCACATAGACGGTTCCGCGATCGTTGAACGTCGTGGCCGAACTCGGATCAAGCAGGATCGCCTGCGTGAAGTCCGCGATGGCGCGGTCGAAATCCGGCTTGGGCGACAACTGATGCGCGGCTGCGCGCATGCCGTAGTTTACCGGATCCCGCGGATCGAGCTCGATCGCCCGGTCGAGATCGGCCATGGCGCGCGCAAAGTCGCGCGGTGTATCAACAGGTAGGTCGCGCCGCGCTTCCTGAAGGCCGCCGCGGAGTTCGGATCAAGAGCGATCGCCTGGGTATAGTCCGCGATCGCCTTGCCAAAATCGGGTACAGGCTGACCGGAATAGGCATCCGCGCGATGCAGATAGTAGCTCGCCTCCTTCGGGTCCAAAGCGATCGCCCGCGTGAAATCGGCAATCGCGCTGACATGGTCGGGCGGCGGACGCCGGCGATAGAGCTTGCCCCGCGCGTCGAACAGGTCTGCACTGTCTGGAGCAAGTTCGATCGCCTTGTTCAGGTCCTCGAGCCGCCGGCGAAGTCTTTCCTGTATTCCCGCTGTGTCCCGCGATTGGCATACAGCGTCGCCAGATCGACCCCGCTAAATCGCCGCGACTGAATGGCGCGCGTACAGGCGGCGATGCTGAGATCGGCGGCCGCAAGCGATTCAGAATCCGCAGTACATTCCTGTCCAGTCGCGCGCGGCTGCGCGACCGCCGGAAGGGCGGCGACAGACATCGCCATTGCAAGGACCGCAAGTCCGGCGATACGCGGCAAAATGCTTCCGATCATCGGCCGTCCCCTTGCCGAACACAGCGCTCCGCGCGCGGAGGCCTACACCTTGCGGTAAATAGCTGCGTGGCGTCCGGGTTCATAGAGGCATCTGGCCGAACTTGCTGTCTGCGCGCGGCTAGGCGCGAACCTTCTTCGCGCCTAGCCGCCTGGCCGCCGTCCGCGGCGCCGGCGCGACGATGCGCACCTTGCGGCCGATGGCGATCCGCACCGACCCCGGCCGCCCGGCTTCGCCGTCCGTGAAGCTGACCCTGGCAGCGTCGAAATGCACGTCCTTGCCTGCGCCCACGCGTCCGCCGAGCGCCAGCGCGACGAGTTCGTCATACGTCGCCGCCTTGAACCGCCAGACGAACTGTTCGCCCCCGGCCGCGAAGCGCAGCACCACGCCGTCATCCGACGCGGTATCCATGCCGCGAAGGGCCAGCTGGGTTGTCTTGGGCGCTGCCGCCGTCTGGGCAGCTGTCGTCTTGGTCATGGGTCAGACCCCGCAAGCGTCGCCAGGCGCAACGCTATGACCGTCTCAGTACCGATCACTTGATGCGTATCAATCGGCCAACTGCTATTCGTGTGTCGCGTGCGCAAAGCTGTAGCGCACATGTCACTATGGGCGCCGCCCGCACAGAGCGTCCATCGAACAACCCGCAGGGGGAGACTTAAATGAAATCCATCGTTGTAACGGGCGCATCGACCGGCATTGGCTGGGGCTGCGTGAAAGTGCTGACGCAAAAGGGTTTCCACGTCTTCGGTAGTGTACGGAAGACCGCCGACGCAGATCGCCTCAGCGCTGAATTCGGCAAGAGCTTCACACCCCTGATCTTCGATATCACCGACGCTGCCGCCGTCGCCGCCGGCGCCCGCCAGGTAAGCGACCGCCTCAAGGGCGAGACCCTGTTTGGCCTCGTGAACAATGCGGGCATCGCCAACCCCGGCCCGCTCCTCCACCTCGACATCGACACGTTCCGCCAGCAGATGGAGGTCAACGTCACCGGCCAGCTGATCGTGACACAGGCCTTCGCCCCGCTCCTCGGCGCCGCCCCCGACACGCGCTCAAAAACGCCGGGCCGCATCTGCATGATGAGCTCCGTCGGCGGCAAGGTCGCCTCGCCCTTCCTCGGCCCCTACAGCGCCTCCAAGTTCGCGCTCGAAGGTCTCTCGGAATCGCTGCGCCGCGAACTGATGATCTACGGCGTCGACGTCATCATCATCGCCCCCGGCGCCATCGCGACGCCGATCTGGGACAAGGCCGACGCCATCGACGTCACGCGCTACGCCAACACGCCCTACGCCAAGGCGCTCGACAATGTGAAGCGCTACATGGTCGACCTCGGCCGCAAGGGCCTCGCCCCCGAAAAGATCGGCGAGACGGTCCACACCGCACTCACCACCGCGAACCCCAGGACCCGCTACATCGTGACGCCCGAGCCCTTCACCAACTGGATGGGCAACAACGCCCCCAAACGCTTCCTCGACAGGACGATCGCCAAGCGGCTGGGCCTGACGGGCCAACAAAACTCAAAGCCCTAGGTCCTCCAGAGAGATATGATTGGCATCCAATACCTCCCCTTCAGACAAGGCCAGTCCGGGGAGGTATAGAGAACCCCATTGCAAGGGGTTTTGATCGACGAGCCTGCTTGCTGCTTTTCGACCCGATGACGATGCCTGCCAAACTCCCCGTCTACTCTTTTGAAGATAGCCTTCCTCAATCAATCGTTGTCGCGCGAATTGAATTTTGTTGTGCCACACTGGAGTGGTGTCACCGCCGCCGGTCCGGTCATGCCGCGTAAATCGTCGAGCGCCGTCATGAAGCCCAAAGAAGTTAGCCAGCGGCTCATATGTGCGTTCGCACTTCACCGCTCCAAATTCACCGCCAGACAAGTGTATGAAAACCAGAAGGGGGTGCGTGATGCTATTCTCAGGTGGAAATCTGCTCGCATAAAATTTGGTCATAATAACGCTCTCCAATTCCCGACCACAGCTAGAATTGGATGCGGCGTTCGTTTTCACAACGCGCACTGAATTTTTTGGTCGCCTAACTCGGCAACTTTTTTTAGGTGGGAGCCAAAGCTTAACTCTTTCGGATCAACTCTGGAATCTCCAACTCGCTCGCGAAGACTCTGAAAACGGGACTCACCCGCCAACCTTCGAGCTTTCAACTTGTACACGCACTTCAGCAGCATACAGCGTGATCACACCGCTCAGCGCCTTACCCCGACGATAACCGCAGCGCACCCGAGCACGCGTCGCCCACCCATGCCCCACGGTATCCGCGTTAGCTCCGACAGCCGCGCGAGCGCGACGTCCTCCAGCCCCCACGCCCGCAGCTCATCCAGCAATGCATCAACGTCACCATAAACGCGCGCGTCGAGAAACATGTCCTGCACCGCGAACGCGCCGCCGGGCTTCAGCACCCGCACCGCCTCCTTCAACGCGCCCTTGGGACCACCGTCATCGCAGACTTCGTGAAACACGAAATGGCTCACCACCGCGTCCATCGACGCATCGCCAAACGGCAGTGCCGCCGCACTCGCGCGTTCAAACCGCACGCGATCGCCGACACCCAGCGCAACGGCATTCCGCTCGCACGCCGCTTTCGAATACGCCCAGTCCGCCGCCCACAGATCGACGCCGATCACGCGCGCCGCTGGTTTCCTCACGGCAAGCTGAACCGCCAGCGCGCCCTGCCCCGTGCCGATATCCAGCGCCTCGCCCTGCCCCTCCCAAGCCAGCCGCGACAGCACGACGTCCCACAGCTTCCGCTGCACGCCGCCCGCTTCGGAAAACATGAAATAGAGATACGTGAGAAACAGCCCGATCCCGATCGGTACAACCGCCACCGCCCATGACGCCGCACGCCACAGCGGATCGGCCACGAACACGAACCCGCCCGTTGCCAGCGCTGCGCCCACCGCCAGAAACGTCAGCAGGATGCGCACCCGTATCCAGTTCCCGAACCGTGCTTTCGTTTTCATGTCCTACGCGGCGCTTTCAGCCCGCCCTCCAGCACGTCGATCGCCGCGTTCACCCGCTTCACCAGCGTGTCGCTCTTCGCCCAGTCCCCGAGCAGCCACAGCCGCACCGTCATCAGCATCGCCGAGACATAGACCTCCGCGACCCGCACCGGATCGAGCCCCGAGTTGATCTCGCCGCTGGCCTGGCCGGCACGAATGATCGCCGCGACGCCGAGAAAAATGTTCTGCCCCTGCTCGGCCCGCGCATCTCCGCCCGCGCCGACCGGCGCTGCGTGCGCAATCACCAGCGCCATGAATGTCCGGTCGGCCTCGATCGCCCGCGCCTGCGCCGACACGAACCGCCGCGCTTCCGCCAGCACTGACTTCCCCGCGCCGACAGCCTTCGCCAGCGCCTCGGGCGACGGCAGGTCCGCCTGCCCCTTCAGCCACGCAATCGCCAGCGCGGTGACAACCGCGTCCTTGCCCGGAAAGTAGTTGAAGAAAGTCTGCCGGCTGATCTCCGCGCCCGCCGCGATATCGTCGATGCTCGTCGCCTCGAAGCCATGCTTGCGGAACAGCGCCTCGCAGACCTGCAGGATCTCCCCGCGCACCCGAACCCGCTTGTCGTCCCGCAATGTCATGAATTTAGACTAAGTCCATTTTTGGACTGAGTCAAATTATATACCCGCTCGCCAGCGCCTACGCCTTCAGCTTGTACCCGCGCTTCAAGAGCGCCCAGCACCACACGCACAGCGCCAGCGTGATCGCCCCGCTCATGCCCGCACCGAGCCAGAGATTGCCCTCGGCGTGCCCCGTGAAGCCGTACCGGAAGCCATCGATGATCTGGAAGAACGGATTGAAATGGCTGATCGTCACGAACGGCTCAGGCAACCTGCCGATCGGATAGAATGTCCCCGACAGCATGGTCAGCGGCATGATCACAAAATTCTGCACCGCCGCCATGTGATCGAACTTGTCGGCCCAGATCCCGCCCAGCAACCCCACCGCACCCATCAGGAGCGACGCCACCAGCGCGAAATAGAAAACCGCAAACAGGTTTGCGACCGTGAACGGCGTGATCTGCATGATCCACACTGCAGCATACGTCACCGCGCCGACGAGTATGCCCCGCGTCACGGCGCCCGACAGGAAGCCGATCGTCAGCTCCACCGGCGACAGCGGCGGCATCAGGAAGTCGACCGAATTGCCCTGCACCTTGGCGATGATCAGCGACGACGAGGTATTCGCGAACGCGTTGTTGAGGATCGCCATCATCACGACGCCCGGCGCGAGGAATGTCTCGAACGCCACGCCGCCCACCTGCGCGCCGCCCGCATTGAAGGCGAGCTTGAACACGAACAGCATCAGCAGGCTGGAAACGACAGGCGCAAACAGCGTCTGCATCCCGACTTTCCAGAACCGGCGCGTCTCGCGCAGGCACAGCGTCCACATGCCCAGCCAGTTCACCGCCCCATACTTCCGCGGCCCCAGCGTCGGAGCGGAATCAAGCGGCGGTCGTGTCAATGTCTGGTCCATGCCGGTGTCTTACGCCTCTCGCCTGCCCGCGCCATGGAAATGTTGTCGCGCACGCCATGCCGCAAGGCCCAACCGAACCGTCTCGTTCTTTTAAGAGCCCACCTCGGCTAAGCTGGATTGGCCTGCTAGGCTCCACCCGAAGGAGACCCCCATGCGGTATCTCAAGCTCGCTCTCGGCATCATTGCCGCCCTCGCCATTCTCATGGGGATCGTCTGGATCTTCCAGGGCCTCAACATCCTGCCCGGCAGCTTCATGACCGGCGACATCAACTGGACCTATCGCGGCGCCGCCCTCGCGGTTGCAGGCGCGCTCCTGCTCTGGTCGGCCACCCGCAAGCCCCGCCCGAAGGCATAGCGGCGCGCCTGCCGATCAAACTGACTCGAAAAATGAGGGCGCTGCCGGGAACACGTTTTCGCGTCCGCCGTTACTACTGCGACGCCCAATGCCCCCACCGGGCGTCGACGTAAAAAGTACCAAGCGCCCGTGTGTCGTCCCCCCGCACACGGGCGCTTTTTTGTGTGGTGAAAAGGTCAGTAGGGCGTCGTGGTCGAGGGCGTCCCCGACACGCCGGCAGGCCGCCCGATCCGGTCTTCGTGATGCTTCAGCTTGGTGCGCAGCGCGTTGGTCGAGCGCGCATTCGGCCGCGCCGCAGCAATCGCCGCCGTCAGCCGGGCGATCTCGGAATGGTGGTAGGCCAGATCTTTACCGCTCGAATCGTGCATCGCTTGTCCTTGCGTGGAGAGACGTGATTCTAGCACACGCGCCTCGCTCTGTCAGTTCGCGATCGTCGACCGGCGGCCCCGCGCAAGACCCTTCGCCGAGCCCCTGTGCAGAGCCCCCGCGCAGAGCATTGAAAAGAATCTTCAATTTGCCCGGAACTGCTTCTCCGGACCGCCGTTGATCAACCGACGCCACCAGCCCCCTCGCCTGGCGTCGCGACCTCACTACCGCGCCCGCGATGCCCCCACGCTCGCGGGCGCCTCGCGTTTCGGGCAACGCCTTTCCGCAGAGCCAACCTTGCCTCATCATGGCCCCAGATCGGGGGGATCGCGCATGCCGGACAATCAAAAACCCTTCGCGCACACCCGCGAACAAACCGGCTTCGCACGCAAACTCCGTCGCATGGTCTCCCGAACCGAGCGCCGGCTCTGGCCTCACCTGCGCGCCAACCAGATGGGCGCGCCCTTCCGTCGCCAACACCCCATCGACCGCTACTTCGCGGACTATTGCTGCGTGCCCCTGAAACTCGTCGTTGAGGTCGATGGCCACACGCATTCAATCGAACACGACTCCCGGCGCGACAGCCGACTTGCAGACCTCGGTTTCGATATCCTCCGCTTCAGCGTTCAGGAAATCGATGAGAATCTGGATGGCGTAATCAACACCATCCACCGCGAAGTCGAGTTGCGCCTCCTCCGTCTCGAAACGCTGAAAGACACCCCCACCTGACCTCCCCCTTTCAGGGGGAGGTCAGGTGGGGCGAACTGAACACTGATTGAAGGACGATAGCGCCACAGGGTCCCTCCCCCTGAAAGGGGGAGGACAGGAGGGGGTGCTCTCACCCCGCCAGAATCGGCCGATTCTGCGCACGCGCTTTTCAGCGTGACTCGAACAAACTCAATGCCTTGCGCGTTTCAGACCGGCCAATTCTGAATACGCCAATCCTACACCCCACGCACCGGGCGTATTATGCGCTCCATGACACCGACCCTCTCCCGACCCGGCCCGGCCTTCTCTGCCTATGAACGCTCGCTGCATGCGTCCGCGTTCATGGCCGCCGACGCGTCACGACATGCCGACCCTGTGGGAGCGGGCGAAAGCCATGTTCGCCGTCATGCTGGCCGCCATCACCTCGGTCGCCGATCTCACCCGCCGCGCCTGCTTCAGCCGCAAGGAGCGCCGCGCTCTGGCTGCGCGTCTCGTGCCCGTGGAAAAACTCGTCCGTATGCTGATGATGACGGAGGCTGCGACCTTCCTCCTGATGACGCCCGAAGGCCGCAGGCTGCGCGAGGAGACGCCGAAGATCGAACCGCCCGCCCCGCCGCCGCCCGTGGGAGTTCCCAAACCCCAGCATGAAACCCGCATCCTGATGCCCGGCTGGCAGACCATCGCCGCCCTGCGCCCTTACGTCGATCCGCGCATTGTCGAACGCGAGCAGCGCGAACACCGCGAAGCCATCGAACGCCGCATCGCAGGCCTCGAGGCGCTCACGCAGGACGCGCCCGCGAATGCTGACGCTGCGGACGCTGACGCGGCCCACTGGCGCTGCCGCTTCAGGGTCCTGCGCTGGGTGCATGATCAGCCCGACGCAGGCCCGCAAGCCTCACTGCTCCGCCCGCGCTGCATCGGCTTTGACGACAGCCAACTTCCCGATCGTCGCCCGCATGACAGTCGTCGACCGCACCCAGCGCGCGTCCGAAACCAGCGACGACGCCGCGCCCGGAAACAGCCATGACCTTGCGCGCCGCATCGAAGCGCTGTCGCGCATCCTCGCCAATCCGGCCGCCGCCATCCGCCGCCTCGCACGCCGCCTTGCCGCGCTTCCGGCCGACACCCTGCCCGAGCCCTTCATGACCCCGCGCAAACCCGCGACTGGCATCACGGCGTCCCCGAAAACTGGAATGCCTGCGCCCTTGCGAAACCCGCCTTCCGCGCCCTCGCCCGCTGTGTGCACAAGCATGACCCCGGCTAGCCATCTCTCATTTCAATCGAAACACCGCGCGAGCCCCGCCCGCGCGATCGCGAACCCATGGGATGCGAGGGGGGGATGCGAGGGGAAGTCCTCCCCGGCAGGGGCTGGCCGCGACAGCGGACGGATCGCCTCGAAATGCGACGACCAGAACACATGACAAAATGCAGAGAGAAGCCGCGTCCCTCGCTCCACAGCCAAACCCCAGCAAAAGCGGTTAAGGATATTAACCAACAGAACAAGGCGGGGACGGCGGACCGAAGATCCGGCGCACTTCTCCCCTTTGAGGGGAGCGGAATCCGCCCATTAGACCAAACCCGCAACGACCCAAGAACTTCGCCTGGAAGGTGAGTCCGCAAAGCAACAGGGGCGGGAAACCTGCGCCGCGACGCCGTGACTCACTCGCCCTGTGAACAACCCCAATATATTGATATAGCTGTTAACAAGGCCCCCAGCATATTGCGGGTGCGCACGTGACAGCTACTATCCCTTGAACATTGGGAAACGGGGCGCGCAGGCACAGCCCATATATTGTGTCTTGCATGATTCCATAAGGCTGTGGAGACACATTCATGGGCTGGACCGAAGAACGCGTCGCGGAACTCAAGAAACTCTGGGCCGAAGGGCACAGCGCAAGCCAGATCGCCAAGCGGCTGGGCTCGGTCACCCGCAATGCGGTGATCGGCAAAGTGCACCGTCTCGGACTCTCCGGCCGGGCGACTCCGTCCCGCCCGGTCAAGCGCCCGCCGCGCCTCGCCCGTCCCAAGCCCCAGGTCATGCCGCGTCAAGCCGCAACTCCCGTAACAAGAGGCGCCAACGCCCTCGCCGTCCGCGCGGAACCGACGCCCCACACCCACATTTCCGAAGCCGAAGCCAACATCACGCCCCAGCGCCTGCCCAATGGCGACATGGTCACGGTGCTCACTGTGAAAGACTCCATGTGCAAATGGCCGATCGGCGATCCGGCCGACGCCGCCTTCGGCTTCTGCGGTCACGGCACGGCTGACAACTCGCCCTATTGCGCCGAGCACGCCCGCGTCGCCTTCCAGCCCGCCAAGAAGCGCGAACGCCGCGCCCGCGAGTTCGACTACATCCAGCGCCTCGCTGGCTAATTCCGGTTTCTGATCTACCCGCGACGGCACCGCCCCGGAGTTTTCGAACTCCGGGGCGGTTTCGTTTTGCATCTCACCGAGTCCGCGCTCAGCGCCGCGGATACGCCCACACCCACGTCGCCTGCTCCACCGGCTTCGGTCCCCATGACGGATCGTACTGCCGCATCAACGTACCGCCGAAAAATTCCAGCCCGTCCGGCGCCAGCGGCAGGATCGCGGCAATCGCATCTGCATCTGCCGCCTCCGCTTCGACCCAGCCATCATCAAAGTAATTCCGCTTCCCCTCATCCTCAGGCGGAAGGAAAGTCTGGAAATAGTCGGCGTCGAAAAACAGCGTCACCTCCGACTGGAACAGCGACGGCGTCCCGACGAGACACGCCACCCGGCAATCGCGCGGCCGCCTGTCCGACATCTCGACCGCCCGCGCCGCCGCAAAGATCGCAGCCACACACGCGCGTTGTGTTTCCAGCGTTGCATGTGGCGGATCGCTGACTTTCGCGAACACCGGAATCTTGAAATTCCAGAACCGTTCGCCCACATGCTGCTCTGGGAACGGCAATCCACGCACAATCCAATCCGGCCACAACGCCAGCTGCCGCAGATGGCGCTGCGCATTGCGGAGTTTCTTGTCGGGGTGAAGGTCGAGGCGCCGGGTCATGACGTGTTTCTAAGACGCGAGGGCTGAGAGTGGAAGCACCACCCTCTCCCCGCTCATCCCGACGAACGTCGGGATCCAGGAACAGTTGAGACACGTACACTGGCGTGAAGCTGCAGGCCCGAACAAGGTTCGACGCCAGCCCTGGGTCCCGACGTTCGTCGGGACGAGCGGAACTCACCGCGACAGCCCTAAACCGCCTTCGCCACCAGGTCCTTCTGCAGCGTCCGCGCGCACAGCAGGAAGAAGATCGCGGGCGTCACATACAGCCCCGACGTGATCACCAGCGATGTCTGCAGCGCTTTCGCGTCCGCCAGTTTGCAGAACGCCTGCGAGGCTTCCGGCAACAGCTTCAGTGCCTCGCCCTTGCACGAGGCCCGCGCCACTTCGGCAAAGCCATCCGCGCTCGCCTGCATCTGGAACAGCATGTCCGACAGGAAACCAATGAAGGGCGGGCCCGCGCCATAGCCAAGCAGGTTGACGATGAAGAGCAGGATCGCCGTCGCCGTCGCCCGCGTCCGCACGCCGACGACGCCCTGCCCGATCGTGTACTGCGCGGCGAGGTAGCCGTACTTGATCCCTGCGCCGATGCAGATGCCGACCAGGGTCACCCACTTGTTGTCCGAACTGAACGCCACCAGATAAAATGGCACGGCGAGAATGAAACCAATGGCCGGCAGCCACGCAATCGCGTTGGGATGGCGCTTCATCATCTTCTCGGCGAGCCAGCCCGTCATCAGCACGCTCACCGATGCAGCTGCCGCCGACGGCACGTTGAACAGGAGGGTTGCCTCGGTGAGCGAAACGCCATGCGTCCGGATCAGGAAGGATGTCTGGAAGGTGACGATCCCATAGCCGCAGAACGAGGCGAGCATCGCGCCGCACGCCATCAGCCAGAACGATCGCTTGGTCGCCAACTCCGTCAGCGCGGTCGCAAAGCTTGCCTTCGCCGGGCGCACCGACCCGGGCGGATCGGAATAGCCACGCGGCGGCTCCTTCACGGTCAACCGGAACGCGATCGCCACGAGCACGCCCGCCGCCCCGATCACCATGAACGCCGTGCGCCACCCGAACGCATCGGCCAGCGGTCCGCCGATCAGGTTCGCCGACAGCGTCCCCGCCGTGACGCCCATCGCGTAATAACCCAGCGCCGTCGAGCGACGCTTCGCCGGATAGTAATCCGCGATCATCGAGCTTGCAGGCGGCGTACACCCCGCCTCACCCACGCCAACCAGAACCCGGCACAGCAGCAACATCACGAAGCCGGAAATCACGACCCCGCCGATCTCCACCGGCCCGACCATGCCCGACAACGCCGTCGCCGCCGACCACAACCCGATGCAGATCGTCATGATCCAGGTGCGGTTGCCGGTCTCCGAGTAATGCGCCAGCGGAATGCCGATCACCGAATAGAACAGCGCAAAACCGATGCCGGTGAGCAAGCCGAACTGCCCGTCGGTGATCTGCAGCTCCTTCATCACCGGCTCGGACACGATGCCGAGCAGCCCGCGATCGAGGAAGTTGAGAATGTACACAAGCAGAAGCGCGTTCAGCACATAGCTGCGATACGCCTTGGTCCCATATCCGGTGAGATGCCCCTGCGAGTCTGCTGCTGAGACGTCGGCGCCAGCCTGCATTCCCATCTGGTTTCTCCCCAAGGCGTTTTGAGAAAACTCTCAGTTTTGCGGAACGCGGTCCACCACAACTTTCGGTTTTGTTGCTGATCGCGGACTGACAACCACGTTATGACGCAAATGCACAACGGCCGGCCCCCTTGCGAGAGCCGGCCGTGTAACGTGCGCTACAGTCGCTTGATGCCGGATGGCATCAACGGGGCCACATCAGATTGGCTTGGCGACCAGGTCCTTCTTCAGCGTCAGCGACGCCAGCAGGTAGAACGCCGCCGCCGGGATGAAGAACAACACGACCGCCGCCATCGACTGCCGCAGGCCTTCGCCATAGGCCATCTTGCATACGTCCTGCTGATCGATCGGCAGCATGGACAGGTCCTTGGCGCGGCAGACCGCATTGGTCAGCGTCTCGCCCATGCCGGCGCTTTCGATCTGTATCCGCATGAACATGTCAGACAGAATTCCAACGATCTGCGGCCCGAGCCCGTTGCCGATCAGGGCGATGATGAACAGTAGGATCGCG
Organism: uncultured Alphaproteobacteria bacterium; assembly: GCA_963784415.1. Taxonomy (GTDB): domain Bacteria; phylum Pseudomonadota; class Alphaproteobacteria; order Caulobacterales; family Hyphomonadaceae; genus UBA7672. The sequence goes on along the minus strand of CAWARK010000004.1, from coordinate 173,298 downwards.
ATCGCCGAAGCGCGCGAGCGCTGCGAAACCACGCCCTGCCCGATCGTGTACTGGGCGCCCAGATACGAATAGTGGAACATCGCGCCCAGCCCCCAGATCACCAGCTGCATCGTTCCCGGTTCAGAGTAGAACCCCCAGATGTAGAGCGGGATCGCCAGCAGCATGCCGACGGCAGGAATCCAGGCAACGGCGGTAGTCGAGCGCGGCGTCAGCTTCTCGGTGATGAAGCCGCCGAGGAATGTGCCAACCGCAGAGATCAGTGCGAGCGGCACGCCATACTGCAGGGCGAAATCGCCCGGCGACATGCCATGGATGCGATACATCATCAGCGACTGGAAGCCGAACAGGCCATAGCCGACCAGCGCCACAAGGGCTGCGCCCAGGGCCATGGTCCAGAACGTCGCCTTGGCGCCCAGCTCCTTCAGCGTCTCGACGATGCTGGCCTTCTGCACACGCTGCACGCCCGGAGGATCCGAGAAGCCGCGCGGCGGCTCCTTCACCGTCAGGAACAGGATCAGCGCGATAATCAGGCCGGGGATGCCCAGGGCGATGAAGGCAAAGCGCCAGCCGAAATTCTGGCCCCAGCCGAGCTGCTCGTGGATATCGCCCAGGCCAAACATCGCGAAGAATTTCACCACGGTCTCGTCGGTCATCCCGAGAAGGAGGCCGCCGAACCCGCTGGCCATGGCGCCGCCGATCGTGACGCCCATGGCGAAGATACCCAGAGCATTGGCCCGGCTCTTCGGTTTGAAGTAATCCGCGATGAGTGAGTTGGAGGGGGGCGTGCCGCCTGCCTCGCCGATTGCGACGCCAACGCGCGCGACCAGCAGAAAGACAAAGCTCGAAGCAAAGCCGCACAGCGCGGTCATCAGCGACCACACCGCGATACACAGCGCCATGATCGCGACGCGGTTGAAGCGATCCGCCGCCATCGCAATCGGAATGCCCATCAGCGCATAGAACAGTGCGAACGGCGGTCCGTTGAGGAAGCCGTACTCGGTGTCGGTCAGGCCGAACTCCGCCACGATCGGGGGGGCGAGAACGCCCAGAAGGTTCCGGTCAATGAAGTTGAGCGTGTAGACGAGCGTCAGGGACAGGAGCACGTACCCACGATAGTTGGGCGTACCGTAACTCTGTCCGCCAGCCGGCGATTCACTCGCCGGCGTTGCGGGCGCCATTGCCAATAGAACCTCCCCTTAAAGCCAGCGGGGAAGAGCGCCGGCAATGAATTGTTGGGCGATCTCGAGGCCGCCTTTTGCGACACCCTAGCGATGAACCTTGGCACGGCAAGGCATTTGACTGTCAGTCGCCTGCGCGGACATGCGCTGCGCGCCAACACTCGCGTGATGCTGCAATGCAGCGCTCCTCAGATCAGGCCCTTGGCCTTCATGCTGATGGTCTCAGCTGCGCCCACCACGAGGTGGTCATGCACCTTGATCTCGAGGGTGGCGAGTGCGCGTTCGATCTCGCGCGTGAGGTCGATGTCGGCGCGCGAGGGCGTCGGATCGCCGCTCGGATGGTTATGCACGAGGATGATGGCGGACGTCGACAATTCCAGCGCGCGCCGCGCGATCTCGCGCGGATAGACCGGCGCATGATCGACCGTGCCGCGCCCCACGATCTCGTCGGCGATCAGCTTGTTCTTGCGGTCGAGATAGATGACGCGCGCCTGCTCGGTCTTCTCGTGGCGCAGCGCCAGTTTCATGTAGTTGAGGAGGGCCGCCCAGTTGGAAATCACCGGCCGGTCCTTGACCGCGTCGCCCGGTGCCCGCTGCATCAGCAGGTGCGTCGCGCGGATGTAGGCATCGGTTGTGTCCCCGATCCCCTCGATCTCTTTCAGCCGCTCGGGCGCGACGGCGAGCGCGGCGGAGACGGTGCCGAAGCGGTCGACCATCGTCTTGGCGATGGGCCGTACATCGACTCGCGGAATGAAAGCGCAGAGCAGGACTTCGAGAATCTCATAGTCGTCCAGGTGGTCGCCATCGCCGCGCATAACGCGCGCCCGGATGCGTTCGCGATGGCCGTGATGGTGCTTCGTCGGGGACGACGCTTCTTCCGTTCCCGTCTTTGGCTTCCCCCCGTCAGCCATGTCGCCCTCAGCTAGCGCCAAGACCGGAGGTGTGGGGCGTATGCTTCCCCGTCGGCGACGCCGTGAAAATCTCATACCCCGTATCGGTGACGCCGATCGCGTGCTCGTACTGCGCCGACAGCGAGCGGTCGCGCGTGACAGCCGTCCAGCCATCGGACAGCAGGGCGACATCGGGGCGGCCGAGATTGATCATGGGCTCGATCGTGAAGAGCATGCCCGGCAGTAGCGGCAGGCCGCGCTCGCGGGCATCCTCTTCCGCATCGGGATCACGCAGACGAGCGGGCCGCTTCCGGTGGAAATGGAGAATGTTCGGCGCATCGTGAAACACGCGGCCGAGGCCATGACCGCAGAACGCTTCCACCACCGAATAGTCGAACTGGTCCGCGTGCGCCTGAATGGCGGCGCCGATATCGCCGACGCGTGCGCCGGGCTTCACAGCCTCGATGCCCTTCATCATGCACTCGTAAGTCACGTCCATCAGGCGCATCGACTTTCGCTTGACCTCGCCAACCGAATACATGCGCGAGGTGTCGCCGTGCCAGCCATCGATGATGCCGGTGACGTCGATGTTCACGACATCGCCTTCCTTCAGGATCTTCGGCCCCGGAATGCCGTGGCACACGACATGGTTCACCGAGGTGCACACCGTATGGCGATAGCCTTTGTAAAAGAGACAGGCCGGCGTCGACCCGTTGTCGAGCAGGAACTCGCGCGCGAGATCGTCCAGCTTGCCGGTCGAAACGCCAGGCACGACATACGGGATCAGCATGTCGAGGCACGCTGCCGACACCTGTCCGGATTTCCGCATCCCGACGAACGCGTCCTTGCCGTGCAGCTTGATCTCGTTGGTCGCCCGCGGCGGGGCCTCGGCGGCGTCGATGAATCCGGCTTGAACCATGGGGGTAGTCCTCTGTCTTCGGTCGTCTCTAGCATGCCTCGGGGTCGGGGCGAACACCCGTGCCAGATGCCGTAAACCCTAGTTCGCCCGGCTCTTCCGCTTGGGCGGCTCCGGTGCGAACGGCTTGGGCAGCGGCATGGCCGGGACGCCCTCGTCCACCAGTTCCTGCGCCACGTCGGGCGTCACCTCGCCCCAGACAGGCCGGTGCTCGGCCTCGCCATAATACATCGCCCGCGCCTCGTCGGCGAACTTGTCGCCAACATAGGTGTGGGTGTCGGCGATGTGCTTGCGGATCTCGTCGGCGGCCTTGGCGGCTGCGACTTCTGCGGGCACGGCCTTCTCGGACGAGCGGATCGACGGCGCCATGATCTGCTTCTGCACCTTGGTCGAGCCGCACACGGGGCATTCGACCAGGCGCTTCTTGCGCTGCGCGTCATACGCCGCGGAGTCCGAGAACCACGCCTCGAACTCATGCTCCCCCACACAGGCGAGAGAATAGCGGATCACGTCGTCAGCTCTCCTTCCCTCTTACGCCGAAGCTTCAGCGAGCAGCGGATCAAGCCGGCCATGCCGGTCGAGATCGTGGATGTCGTCCGAGCCGCCGACATGGCGGCCGTTGATGAAGATCTGCGGGAAGGTATAGCCACCGCCACGCTGGATCATCTCGCGTTTCTTCTCGGCATTGCCGCCCGCCTTGTATTCCTCGACCTTGACGCCCTTCGAGGCCAGCAGCGATTTCGCGCGCGTGCAGTAGCCGCAGAAGTCAGTCGTGTAGATCTCGACGCGGGCCGTCACCGAAAACTCCTCAGTCTGATGTCCCTGCAGATGAAGGATGCAGGGACAGGTTGAACAAGTCCCGAACAGCCTACGTTGGCTATCTGGAATCGTTCCAAAAACTATATGGGCGCCCTGCGGGGACCGGCAACACGGGCCAGTGTGAGCACATCGACGCATGTCGCCCTGCCCATTTCAGCGTCAGTGCGCAGGCCTCGGCGGTCGCTCCCGTGGTCAGCCCGTGGTCAGGACGTCATCGACGAGCAGGACCCGCTTGCCTTGCACCTGCTTCTTCCGGCCATTCCGGACGCGGAAAGCGCCCTGCACATTCCGCCGTCGGCCATCCGCCGACTGTCCGCCCGGGATCGGCGTCGCCCGCGCCCGCTTCGGCGCATCGACCGACAGCCTGACCCCGCTCGACCTTGACAGCGCCGCGGCCAGCCAGCCCGACTGGTTGAACCCCCGCCGCACCAGCCGGAAATAGTGCAGCGGCACCGGCACGATCAGGTCCGCCTCGTCCAGCAGCTCCTTCCCGGCGCTGCTCATCCAGGCCGAGAGCTGCGCCAGCCCATCCCGCCTGCCCTGGTATTTGAGCCCCAGCACCAGCTCGCGAGAAACATCGCCGTAGATCAGCGCCGCCCGCGCCCGGTCATAGGCCAGGGGCTTTGCGATACAGGCCCCACAGACCTGCCCCGGCTCGACCGCGATCTCGAACTGCATCCCGCAGCGCGCACACAGCGGCTCGGACAGGAATTGCAGTTTTGCCCATAATTGTGGTTCCAACGCGCCTGGGCCCGCCAGCTCCCGGTGCGTAATCAGCGATCGTTGCGGCCAGATCTCGCTGGCGAGCCCCCGCCCAACCCGCTCACCCGCTCGTTTCACAAGCTGGCGCTTACGCCCGCCCGCCTCACTCGCTACATAGCTCTTCGATGACTTCACCCGCCCCGCCCCCGAACCCGCAAGACCCGATGCGGATCTTCGACCGCCGCCTGCATGCCCGCAGGCGATCGCGGTCGGCCGCGCACTTCGCCGAGTACTCTTTCCTGAAACAGCTCGCAGCGGAAGACATTGCCTTGCGCCTGTCGGCGATAAACCGGAGCTTCGAACGCGTACTCGACCTCGGCGCGCATGATGGCCTCACCGGTCGCGCTCTGATGTCCGAGCAGCTGGTCGCGGACCGGATCGGCCAGATCGTCGCCAGCGACGTCTCGGCTGCCTTTGCCCCCGACGTGGTTGCGGACGAAGAGGCGTTGCCCTTTGCCGACCAGTCCTTCGATCTCGTCGTCTCGGCCCTGTCGCTGCACTGGGTCAACGACCTGCCCGGCGCGCTGATCCAGATCCGCCGCGTGCTCAAGCCCGATGGCCTGTTCATCGGCACCGTGCTGGGCGGCCGCACGCTGACCGAATTGCGCCAGTGCCTGCTTGCCGCCGAGGAGGAAACCCGCGGTGGCGCGGCCAACCGCGTCTCGCCTTTTCTCGATGTGATCGATGGCGCGGGCCTGCTCCAGCGCACGGGTTTTGCCATGCCGGTCGCCGACAATGACGCGCGCACGGTGCGCTACGCCCATCCGCTGCGCCTGTTGTCGGACCTGCGCGGCATGGGCGAGACGGCGGCCTTCGCCAATCGCGATGCGCCACCGCTGACGCGCACGATCCTGCTACGGGCGATGGAGATCTACACGCAGCGTTTCACCGATGCCGATGGCCGTGTGCGCGCGACGTTCGAATTCGTGACGTTGTCGGGTTGGGCGCCCTCGCCCGATCAGCCCAAACCGAAACGCCCCGGCAGCGCCACCGTGCGCCTTGCCGACGCGCTTGGCGTCAGGGAGCATGGCACGGGCGACAAGGCTGGCTAGTACGGGGCCGGCTAGGGCCTACGAAGCGGTGAAGCCCGCGTTCGCGGCGTTGAACGAGCCGTTGGCGCTGTTTCCCACAGCCGTGGCGCCGCCGACGATGGCGATGCAGATGATGCCCGAGATCAAGGCATATTCGATAGCCGTCGCGCCCGAGCGGTCCTTGAGGACGCGGAGAAGGGTCTTGAACCTGTTCATGCGTGAGCCGCCTTCGACCAATCGATGAATCGCGCAAAGAGAGGCACATCGGCTTCGGGCGCTGGATAGCTCCCGATCTCTTCAGCCGTGACCCACGCGAATTGTTGCCCTTCTCGAGATGTGACCTCGCCTTCCCATGACCGGATCAGGAACACCGGCATCAGAAGATGAAATCGTTCATAGCCATGCGAGGCGAAGGAAAAGGCCGCCATGTCGGTGTCGGTCACGGTGATACCGAGCTCTTCCTTCAGTTCGCGCGACAACGCTCCCTGAGGGGTTTCACCCGCCTCCACCTTGCCGCCCGGGAGTTCCCAGAGACCAGCCATCGGTTTCCCATTTGGTCGCTGCGCAAGCAGCAACCGTCCATCACTACGCACGAGCGCTGCCGCCGCTACCAAGACCAGCGGTTTCGCACCCTCATGTTCTCTCATGTTGAGGTAAGCATCGCGTGCAGCCGACGGATCAACTTCTGTAGGCCCCGTTTATCTTCACGTAACCATCGGTGAGATCGCAGGTCCAGACGGTGGCCTTGCCCCGACCGACGCCCACATCGACGCGGATGAAGACCTCGTCGCCAGCAACCGCGCGGGTGGCTGTCGCCTTCCGAATAATCGGCCGCGCGCTGGCCGTCCTTCGCCACCTGGTGATCGCCGAACCACAGCGATAGCCGGTCGCGCTCGACCGGCTCGGCTGTCTTGCCCACGGCCATGACGACCCGGCCCCAGTTGGCGTCGCCTGCGGCAATCGCCGTCTTCACCAGCGGCGAGTTGGCGATCGAGCAGGCGATGATCTTTGCGGAAGCCTCCGAGGCTGCGCCCTCGACCGTGATCTCGATGATCTTGGTGGCACCTTCGCCGTCACGCACGATCTGCTTGGCAAGATCGAGCAGAACGCGGTGCATCGCTTCGATGAATTCGGCGAGGCGCGGATCGTCCGGATTGTCGATCGGCTCGCCGCCCGCAGCGCCCGTCGCGAAGAACAGCAGCGTGTCCGACGTCGAGGTATCCGAGTCGACTGTGATGCAGTTGTAGGTCAGGTCGCCGAGCTTCGAGATCAGCGCCTGGCAGACATTGGGTCCGAGCGCTGCATCGGTGAACAGGTAGTTCAGCGTCGTCGCCATGTTGGGCTGGATCATGCCCGAGCCCTTGGCGACGCCGACGATCGCGACATTGCGGCGATTGAGGTTCACGACCTCGCCCGCCGCCTTGGCGAACGTATCCGTCGTGCGGATGCAGTTGGCGACCTTCTCCCAGTCCGGCGCGCCAAGCTTGCCCCACACCGTCTCGACGCCGCCGGAGACGATCGTCGGCGGCAGCGGTTCGCCGATCACGCCGGTTGCCGAGACGAAGACTTCATGGCGGTCGCAGCCCGACATCTTCACGGCCGCAGCGACCGTCGCATCGTTCTTGGCGATGCCCGGCTTGCCGGTGAAAGCATTGGAATTTCCGGTGTTGACCACCAGCACCCGCGCCCTGCCCTTGCCCGCCTGAAGCGCTGCGCGGCAACGGTCGACGTCATCCGACCGGGTGGACGACTTTGTGAAGATGCCGCCGGCCGCTGCGCCTTCCGGGAAGTGCACGACCAGCAGGTCGTCACGCACCTTGCCCTTGTAGAGGCCCAGCGAATGCGTCGTGACCTCGACGCCCCGCACCACGGGGAGAACCGGGAAACGCTCGGGCGCGAGCGGGGATACGGGAAGATCAGTCGCGGTGGCCAAGGCGTATCGAACCTTCTGAGGGAATTACGGCGACGGCGTCGCGGGAGCGGGCGTTGCCGGGGTGGGTTTCGCCGGAGTGGGTTTTGCAGGCGTCGTCGTCGCCGGTTTCGGCGTGCTCGCCGGCGGCGTCACGACCGGGGTGGCGGCAGCGGGCGCCGTTGCTGTTGGCGTCGCCGGCAACACAGCTGCCGGATCAGGCGTAACCGGCGATGGCGTCTCCAGCACGGGATCGGCCGCAGGCGCTTGCGCGGGCCGCGCTGCCGGCTTGTCCATGCCGGACGCGCGCGCGGGATTGCGCTTCACGATCTCCGCCTCGCCGCGCAGCTGTTTCAGGATTTTCTCGAGCTGCTGGCTTTTCAGGTAGCGCTCGATGGTGTCACGCAGGTCTTCCAGCGACGGCGGACGGCGCTTGCGCAGCTGGTCCACTTTCACGATGTGCCAGCCCTGCTGGTCCTCGAACGGACGCGAGACGCCGCCCTCGGGCACTTCGCGGATCACGCGGGCAAATTCCGGAGATGCCTCGTCCGCCGTCATGTAGCCAAGGTCGCCGCCATCCAGCCGCGTGGCCTCGTCTGTCGACCGGCGCGCCGCCAGCACGGCGAAATCCACGCCGGTCTTCAGCTCGGCCGCGATCTTGTCGATTGCCTCTTTGTTGGGCGCCATGATGTGGCGCACCCGCGCTTCGTTCTCCATCTGCGGCTCGAGCAGCTGGACCTGCGCCTCGTACATCTTGCGGACGGCGGCCTCGTCGATCTCTTCGGCGGCGACATGCTCGATCAGGATGTTGCCGAGGATGTTGTCGCGGGCCGTGTTGAGCCGGTGGCGGGCCTCGGGATCCTCGTCGAGGCCCCGTTGCAGGGCCTCCATGGCCAGGAGTTTGACCTCGATCAGCTCTTCCAGGATGTCATCGAACTCGGTGCTGCCCGGCTCGATCTGCTCGCCGGGCTTGATGACGCCCTTGAGCTTGGCCTCCATCTCGACGTCCGAGACGTAGATAATCTGGCCGTTAACCGTTGCGGCCTCCGCCGACAGGTCCCCGGCGGGGGGGTCCTCGGCGGGACGGGTGTCCTCGCCGCATCCTGCCAGCGATATGGCCGCCAGCGACAGGCAGGCTGCAAAAGCCGCCACAAATGCGAGCCGTGTCCCAAATGCCATCCTGCCAGGCGCCATAAGGGGATCCTCAAGCTGCTAAAGCCGTCTTAGGGCAGTCAGGGCTACCCAGTGGTCTGATTGACACTGGGAAAGGTGGTCCTTACGTCTCGCCAAGGCGCAAGTCGAGGGAGTTTCCCCTGTGGTTTCATGGGGAAATCTGTAGGGGCGCGTGCCTGTGTAAACGTGGCGGATATCTCTCCCGGTCTACACTATATGTATGGGACGCCGCGGCCAATTCGGCCCGCGCGTGGCTGGCAACGGAACGTCTGAATGCTCGGGATCGCCACTAAAATCTTCGGTTCCGTGAACGACCGGAAGGTCCGCCCCTACCGGGCCACGGTTCAGCGGATCAACGCCCTCGAGCCCGTGACGGAGGCCCTCTCCGACGACGCCCTGCGCCAGCGGACCAAGGATTTCCGCCAGCAGGTCGCCAACGGGGCCAAGCTGGACGACATCCTGCCGGAAGCCTTTGCGGTCGTCCGCGAGGCCTCCAAGCGGTCTTTGGGCCTGCGGCAATTCGACGTTCAGCTGATCGGCGGCATCGTTCTCCACAAGGGCGGCATTGCCGAAATGAGAACCGGCGAGGGCAAGACCTTGGTCGCGACGGCGCCGGTCTACCTCAACGCCCTGGAAGGCCGGGGCGTCCACGTCATCACCGTCAACGACTACCTCGCCAGCCGCGACGCCGACTGGATGGGTCAGGTCTATCGCTTCCTCGGCCTGTCGGTCGGCAAGATCATCCACGGCCTCGACGACGCCCAGCGCCGCGCCAGCTACGCGTGCGACGTGACCTACGGCACCAACAACGAATTCGGCTTCGACTACCTGCGCGACAACATGAAATATTCGCTGGCTGACATGGTCCAGCGCGGCCACCGCTTCGCGATGGTCGACGAGGTCGACTCGATCCTGGTCGACGAAAGCCGCACGCCGCTGATCATCTCCGGCCCGACCGACGATCGCTCGGAGCTCTACCAGCAGATCGACGCCATCATCCCGCTGCTCAGCAAGGACGACTACACCCTCGACGAGAAACAGCGCTCGATCGTGTATTCGGAAACCGGCAACGAGAAGATCGAAGAACTGATGGTCGAGGCTGGCATCCTGCAGGGTTCGCTCTACGAGCCCGCCAACATCACGCTGGTCCACCACGCCAACCAGGCGCTGCGCGCCCACTTTCTGTTCCAGAAGGACAAGGACTACATCGTCAAGAACGGTGAAGTCATGCTGATCGACGAGTTCACCGGCCGCATGATGCAGGGCCGCCGTCTGTCGGAAGGTCTCCACCAGGCGATCGAAGCCAAAGAGAAAACCAAGATCCAGCCCGAGAACCAGACGCTCGCCTCGATCACCTTCCAGAACTATTTCCGCCTGTACGACAAGCTCGCAGGCATGACCGGCACGGCCTCGACCGAAGCCGCCGAATTCTCCGACATCTACAAGCTGGAAGTGACCGAAGTCCCGACCAACAAGCCGGTCAAGCGGATCGACGAGGACGACGTCGTCTACCGGACTGCGAAAGAGAAATACAAGGCGATCATCGCCGACCTGCGCGACTGCGCCCGCCGCCGTCAGCCGGTTCTGGTCGGCACCGTGTCGATCGAGAAATCGGAAGTTCTCTCGAACCTCCTCTCCGCCGAGAAAATTCCACACCAGGTGCTGAACGCCCGCCATCACGAGCGTGAAGCCCACATCGTGGCGCAGGCCGGCGTGCCGGGCGCCATCACGGTCGCCACCAACATGGCCGGACGTGGCACCGACATTCAGCTCGGCGGCAACGTCGACATGCTGCTCGCCGATGAGAGCGAAGAGAAGGTCAAGCAACTCGGCCGCGAGCTGACTGAAGACGAAACGCGTACCCTGCGCCGCAAGATTGAAGCGGAAGTCGCCGTCAAGAAAGCCGAAGCGCTTGCCGCGGGCGGCCTCTACGTGCTCGCGACCGAGCGCCACGAAAGCCGCCGCATCGACAACCAGCTGCGCGGCCGTACCGGCCGTCAGGGCGACCCGGGCCGTTCGAAATTCTACATCTGCCTCGAGGACGACCTGCTCCGCATCTTCGCGGCCGAGCGCCTCGACTCGATCATGCGCAGCCTTGGCATCAAGGAAGACGAGGCCATCACCCACAAGTGGATGAACAAGGCGCTCGAGACCTCGCAGAAGCGCGTCGAACAGCGCAACTTCGAGATCCGCAAGAACCTCCTGAAATTCGACGACGTCACCAACGACCAGCGCAAGGCCGTGTTCGAACAACGCATCGAATTCATGCGCTCGCCGAACGTCTCCGACACCGTCAACGACATGCGCACGCAGCTGATCAATGACATGTGCGTGCGTCACATGCCGGAGAAGGCGTATCAGGATCAGTGGAACCTTGCCGACCTCGAGGAAGAAGTCGCCGACGTCCTTGGCATCGTTGTTCCGATCCGCGAGTGGGCCGCCGAAGAAGGCGTCGCCACCGCCGAGATCGCGCAGAAACTCAACGAATCTGCCGACAGCTTCTATGCCCACAAGGAATCGCAGGTCGGCTCCGAGCGCATGCGCTGGCTCGAGAAACAGATCCTGCTGCAAGCCGTCGACACGCGCTGGCGTGAGCACCTCTGGCACCTCGACCAGCTGCGTTCGGTCATCCACCTGCGCGGCTATGCGCAGCGCGATCCGCTGAACGAGTTCAAGAACGAGGCCTTCACCCTGTTCGAGCGTCTCCTGAGCGACCTTCGCGCAGACGTCACGCGCATGCTGATGCGTGGCCAGTTCGTGAGCGAACAGCCTCCGGGCGATGATCCCGGCAATGGCCGCCCCGGCGGCCTGCCGACCTCGCGCCCCACCATTGCGCCGGCTCAAGCTGCACCCCAGCCGCAGCAACAGGCTCAGCAGCCGCAAGGCGCCGCGCCGGCTGCTTGGGCAGCGACCCCACGTAACGCGCCCTGCCCGTGCGGTTCGGAGAAGCGCTACAAGAACTGCCATGGTGACGTCAGCACGGCGGCCCGCGCCTGATCTGACCTGCTGGCCCGAACAACATGCATCCCGGAAGCCTTGCGGCCTCCGGGATGTTTTGTTTTCAGTCCGCCGCAACCAGCGCGTCGCGATCGGCCGGTTCTTCGCGGATGCTGAACAGGTGGCGCGTCAGCAGCGGCAGGATCCCCACCAGCGCGATGGCCGCCCCCAACATGATCGTGTTCGTGACGCCAATGTTTTCAGCGATCCATCCCGCGATCAGGATCGAGCCCGTCATGCCCGCGCCGTTGACCACCTGGTTGAAGCCATTGGCCCGCGCCAGCTGATCCTCAGGTAGCAGCTTCTGCTGCAGGCTGATGGCGAGGATGGTGAAGATCATCATCCCGAAGTCGCCGAGGAATTGCTGCGCGACCAGAAAGACGATCGACCATTCCCTGAACGCCGCTGCCGGAATCAGCATCAACAGACCGGCCACGCTGATGCTGAAGGCCAGCACGATTGCAGGTCCATAGCCGACCGCCTTCGCCATCGGGCGCGCCATCAGCGATCCAACCAACGCACTGACGCCGCCGACTGAAATGATGATGCCGAGAACCGCTGGCGAGAGGCCAAGCTCACGCATCATGAACAGCATGTACGTGGCAAAGAAGAAGCCGCCCGAGACGTACCAGAACGCGGTCGCCGTGATGATCGCCCGCATCGGCGGGCAACCGGCGATGGCGCGGAAGCCCACCACGATGTCCGTTCGTAGCGTCTCCAGCATGGAGGGCTTCGGCCCGGCCGGCGCAGGTGGTTCGTCCACGGCGACGGTTGCGGCCCTCGGAATTTTCCAGAGCCAGAACGCCGACCAGAGAAAACTGAAGGCGTCGACGACCATAGCGACAGGCGCCGTCAGCGCCGCGATCAGAAGGCCCGCCGCGCCCGGCCCCGTGAGTTCGGCCAGCGACTCGGTTGCCTGCAGGCGCGAGTTCGCATCGACCAGCTGGTCTTTGCTGACAAGGCGCGGCAACACCGCGACATCGGCATTCTGGAACAGCGCGCTGGCCGCTCCCGTCGCCGCTGCCAGGAAGCACAGCATCCAGAAGTTCAGCAGGTTGAAATACCACGCCAGTGGCGCTGCGATGACGAGCACGAAGCGCAGGAGATCCAGCGCCACCATCACGCGCGTCTTGTTGGCGCGTTCGATGAACCCGCCGCCAAGCGCGCCGGCCAGCATGTAAGGCGCATAGCTCAGCGCCGAGAGCAGCGCCGCCTCCCACGCCGTAACCGCCAGTGCGCCAACAGCAATAATCGGAATGGCCGTCCGCGTGATGCGGCTGCCGAAAGCGGAAAGGATCTGGGCCGTCCAGAGCCGGTTGAAGTTGGCGTTGCCCCACAGCGGCGAGGAGCGCCTCAGAAATTCGAGCATGATAGCTTCCAGAATGAGTTCGGTTTGCCCGCGTCATTGACGCGAGCAGTGACGGCACAAAGGTGCCAGGCCGGGCAGATCCCCGGCGCGAACTAAGCGGTCACGACCCTCATGGACGCTCTCCATTGGAAGCGGCGCGGTTCTGATCCTCTTCAGCCCTGAAGTCAATCAGCCGGAACTTGCCGCGGAACTGGAAAGGCCGCGGTCCGTTGCTCTGGCACACCTGAAAACAAGGATGGAACCACCATGGGACATACCCACAAAACCGAAGAGCAACCTGAAAACCAGCTCTGGGAGCAGCTTGGAAAAGTTCGCGCCGGCATGCTCGGCCTCGAAGGCTCTCACGCTCACATGCAGCCCATGGGGCACATGAAGGACAAGGACGGCGCGCCGCGCCTGTGGTTCTTCACCTCACGCTCGGGCGATCTCTTCCGCGAGTTGGGCGCCGGCTCTCACGCGCACTTCTGTGTCGTCGGCAAGGACCAGGACTACCACGCGTGCCTGATGGGCAACCTGCACGAGAACCGCGATCCGCGCCGTCTGGATGAATACTGGAACGACGTCGCCGGTGCGTGGTTCAAGGGCAAGAACGACCCTGATCTGGCCCTGCTCGAATTCAGCCTGATCGACGCTGCGATATGGGCCTCGACGAAAAACCCGGTCCGCTTTGCCTGGGAAATCCAGACGTCGAAGAACACCGACAAGGAACCGGATGTGGGCGCGCGTGCGCACGTCGATTTCACAGCGCCCAAGGGCTCGAGCACCCGTGAAGGCCCAGGCAAGCGGATGTAGCTGGGTCTATTCAAGCAGGACGAAGTCTGTCGCCGCCGGTTTGCTCCGGCGGCGATCTGCTTTTCTAGGCGAGGCCTTCGCGGCCGATGGCGTAGAAGCGCTCCTTGCGTTGCGCACGCAGATCGTCCGGCGTCAGGCCGCTCAATGTCTCCAGCGCTTTTTCAAGCGCATCGCCGACTTGCTGGATCGCCGCGCGCGGATCGCGATGCGCGCCGCCCATCGGCTCGGGCACCACAGCATCCACAATCTTGAACTTCAAGAGGTCCTGCGCCGTGATCTTCATCGCTTCAGCCGTGTCCTTCGAGCGCTTGGCGTCACGGAACAGGATCGACGCCGCGCCTTCCGGCGAGATCACCGAATAGATCGCGTGCTCCATCATCAGCACCTTGTTGCCGGATGCCAGCGCCACCGCGCCGCCCGAACCACCCTCGCCGACGATCACCGAGATCATCGGCGTATCGAGTGTGAGGCACGCCTCGATGGCGCGGGCCAAGGCTTCGGCCTGTCCGCGCTCTTCCCCACCCTTGCCCGGAAACGCGCCCGACGTATCGACCAGCGCGATCACCGGCAGGTTGAAACGGCCCGCGAGTTCGAGCAGGCGCACGGCCTTGCGATAGCCTTCAGGCTTGCCCATGCCAAAATTGTGCTTGAGGCGCGTCTGTGTATCGCGTCCTTTTTCGTGACCGACGACGACGACAGGCTTGCCCCGGAAACGCGCGAGACCGCCGAGGATGGCGTCGTCATTCATGAACTTGCGGTCGCCCGCGAGCTCGACGAACTCATCGAACAGGCCATCGACATAATCGAGAAAGTGCGGCCGCTCCGGATGGCGCGCGACCTGCGTTTTCTGCCACGCGTTGAGGTGACCGTAGATGTGCTCGAGCTGCTTCGACGCCTTCTCGCGCAGCTTGCCAACTTCGTCCTGCACGGCGACGCCGCCGGCCGCTTCCAGCTCGGCGATCTTCTTTTCGAGATCGGCGACGGGCTTTTCAAAATCGAGATAGGTCGAGACGGCCATGAGGAGGCTCCGGAATCTGAGACGGCGAGATAGCCTTCGCGCCTCCACCGGGCAAGCTTGGCGATGTTAACCCTCGGAAAACAAGGCTGTTTCCATCCTCTCAGGCGAAAAACTGGCCTTCGATCACCGTCCGCGCCCGCCCGATCAGCTTCACCCGCTCCCCGTCCATCCGCGTCGTGATGTGCGCCCCGCGCCCCGGATAGGCCTGGAAACAGTCGAGTTGAGCCTTGCCGAGAAGCTTCGAGAAGTACGGCGCGATGATGCAGTGCGCCGAGCCCGTGGCAGGGTCTTCCGGAATGCCAGACCCCGGCGCAAAGAAGCGCGAGACCACATCGAAGCCTTCGCTGGCGCCGGGCGCCGCACAGATGAGATTGCCGCGTCCGCCTGTGGCGCCGCCCGAAATCTCATTCACGCGAACGAGGTCCGGCTTCAGCGCGCGCACTTCGTCTGGCGTCGCGAAGATCGCCATGAGGTAGGGTCCAGCGACGACATGTTGCGGTGTGGCGCCGAGCGTCTCAGCGAGTCCCTTCGGCATGGGAACGTCGCGCGGCGGTTGCGCGGGGAAGTCCATCTCGAGCCGGCCATCGGCCAGACGCTTCACCGTCAGCCTGCCCGACTTCGTATCAAAGCCGATCTCGGGCCCGTCAAAACCAAGATGCGAATACAGCGCGTGCGCGCTCGCCAACGTGGCGTGGCCGCAAAGCGGTACTTCGAGCAGGGGCGTGAACCAGCGCAGGTTCCAGACGCCTGGCGCAGTCGCCACGATGAAGGCCGTCTCGGCAATGTTATTCTCGGCTGCGATGGCCTGCATCGCCTCATCGGCCGGAAACGCGTCCACCGGCATGACTGCCGCCGGACCACCAGCCATCGCACTCTCCGCAAAAGCGTCGATCTGGAAAAAGCGGTACGTGCTCATCGGCGCTCCTGTCACCACAGGCGCGCGGTCTATCCTTCTCCGCTTCACGCGGAAAACGATAATTCCTCATGGATTGATTAGTGCAGCTCGCGTCCTGAGAAGCCGGTCACCCCGGCCGCCACTTCGCGAACATGTTCGCGAACGCTTCCGAATCACGCGACGGCCAACCGTGATCGACCGGACCATTGCCCTTACCCAGCACTTGCGCGCGGCTGATCGCTTCGAACAGGAAAGCGCGTGACAGCGCGATGGCGTCCTGCAGCGACAGGCCCCGGGCCAGCCCCGCCGCAATGCCGGACGCCAACGTACATCCCGTCCCGTGCGTCGCCTTCGTCACGACACGCGGACCGTCGAAGAAATGCTCACCCTGCTGCGTCGCCAGTACGTCGACGATCACGTCGCCCGGAATGTGCCCGCCCTTTATCAGCGCTGCAGTGGCGCCCATGCCGAGCAGCTTTTCCGCCGCGCGTCTCTGTCCGTTGATACCATCGACCGCCTTGCCCGTCAGCACTTCGGCCTCGTGCGTGTTCGGCGTCACCAGGGCTGCGCCCGGCACCATCAGCCGGCGCACAGCATCGACCGCATCGCGTGGCAGCAGTATGTCGCCGGACGTCGCCACCATCACCGGATCAACCACACGCGGCGTCTTCGGCGCCAGTTCCTCGAAAGCCTCCGCCAGTGTCTCCAGCAACAGCTTGTCCCCGAGCATGCCCGTCTTCAGCACATCGGCGCCGATATCGCTGAGCACGGCTTCCATCTGCGCTCGCACCGCCTTGTGCGGCGTCGCCAGCACGCCATTGACGCCGAGCGTGTTCTGGATCGTGATCGCCGTGATCGCCGTGGCCGCATAGCCGCCCAGCGCCGTCACCGTCTTGATGTCGGCCTGAATGCCTGCGCCTCCGCTGGAGTCAGACCCCGCGATGATTAGGACGCGGCCTTTCGGCCCTTCTGCTTTGGTGTCTGTCATGCGCCGTCATAGCCTCACGAAGCGGCAGACGAAATGGCGTCTTTGAACTTACGTCAGTGGCGGCTCAGTGACCGCTCAGCGCCTTCATCCCGCCGCCCTTGTAGAACTCATCCAGCGAGGCCTGCGCAATCACGCCGCCATAGTCGACGATGCCCATCTTCCGATAGCCATCGACCTGGAAGATACACTTCTTGACCCCGACCGTGAGGTCCGCGCCCCAGTCGGGAATGTCCTTGGCCGGCTTCCAGTCGAAATGGCCGTACAGCGCTACCGTGCAGACGCGGAAATTGATGCCGCCGCACGCCTTGAAATAGATGTCGTCGCGAAGATCCGACAGGATGGGCGTCACATCGACCAGGATGAAGGGCAGCACCATCTGCCCCTCCTCGTGCGGCGTGCGGAAGATATCGATCTGCCGGCCATCGACCAGCGCGGGCCAGCCCATGTTCTGGCGGAATGTCGCGATGGTCGCGACCGGCTTGCCGATGATGTCGGCCACCTTGTCGAAATGACAGATCGCATCGACGTGTTGCTGCAGCCGGTCGAAGTCGATCGCGGCGTAGTCTTTGCCATTCAAACTCTGCGCCTTGGCATCCTTGAGAATGCCATCGCCCCACTGCCCCGCCGGCACTTCGGGTAGCTTGGGAATGTACTTGCCGGCGTCATTCGCCGGTTTGGCTGGCGGCGCCGCAGGCGGTTTCTGCGCCAGCGCCGGCGCACAGACTAGCGCCATCACAAACAGAGCTGAAACAACGCGCATGACCCCTCCCACGCCGAAACGAGCCACGCACAGCGCGGCTCAATC
The DNA here is from genome assembly GCA_963784415.1 of uncultured Alphaproteobacteria bacterium. Taxonomy (GTDB): domain Bacteria; phylum Pseudomonadota; class Alphaproteobacteria; order Caulobacterales; family Hyphomonadaceae; genus UBA7672. The sequence continues at coordinate 155,756 of CAWARK010000004.1, read as the reverse complement.
AGTAGGCGTCATGGTGGCGGAAAGCGGGTCAGCCGCTGGTGCAGAAAGATCAGCCGCTCGTCAGCGAGACGAACACGTCCTCAAGGTCCGGCTCTTCGGTCGCGAGGTCGCCAATCCCGACATTGGCTTCGCGCAGGCGTTTCAGCAGCTGCTCGATCGACTGCTCGCCCATCTTGTAGGTGATGGCGAGCTGACCATCCTTGCGGATGACCGGCGAGAGATCGGACAGCGCGGTTGGAACGGCCGTCAGCGCCTGCTCCGGACGCACCACCAGCGTCTTGTGGTTGAGACGGCGCAGCAGTTTCGCGGTCGGTTCGCAGGCGATGATTTGGCCATGGTTCACGATGGCGATCTCGTCGCACATCTCCTGCGCTTCCTCGAGATAATGGGTCGTCAGCACGATGGTGACGCCCTGCGCGTTGAGCTTGCGCACATACTCCCAAAGCTGGCGGCGCAGTTCGACGTCGACGCCCGCGGTCGGCTCGTCGAGGATCAGGATCGGCGGAGAATGCACCATCGCCTTCGCGACCATCAGGCGGCGTTTCATGCCGCCCGAGAGCTGGCGCACATAGGCGTTCTTCTTGTCGCCGAGGCCGAGCGCTTCGAGAATTTCATCGCCGCGCCGTTCCGCCTTCGGCACGCCATAGAAGCCCGCCATCAGGTCCAGCGTCTCGGTCGGCGTGAAGAAGGGATCCATGTTGATCTCCTGCGGCACCACGCCCAGCGCCGCGCGCGATTCACGCGGGTTCTGGTCGGCGTCGATGCCCCAGATCTTCACCGAGCCAGATGTCTTGTTCACCAGACCGGCCAGGATGTTGATGAAGGTCGATTTCCCTGCCCCGTTCGGTCCGAGCAGGCCAAAGATCGACCCGCGCGGGATGGCGAGATCGATGCCCTTCAGCGCCTGCTTCTCCGGCATCCGCTTGGACGCGGCATAGGTCTTGGTCAGGCCGGTCGCTTCAATAGCCAGGGCGGGCAGAGCGGACGACGAATCGGGCAAGGGAGACCACCTTCTGGCAACAGCGCTCCGGCCACATTGACGGCTGGCGGAGGCCGATCATAGGTAGGGGGCATTCCATCCGGCCGCAAACCAGTCCGGCTAATGAGAGAACGATATGGCGTCGCAGTCCGGAACCACCCCCACCAACTTCGCCGACAATCCGGAAGTCGTCGTGGTCGCCACAAAGAAGATCGCCTGTGATGGCGGCGGCGGCGCGCTCGGCCATCCCAAGGTCTGGTACGACATGTCCGAGCAGGACTACGTCGAATGCAAGTATTGCGATCGGCTCTTCGTCCTCAAAGGCGGCAGCCGCGACCCCGGTAAATCGGCCTGATTAGGCTGTAACGTATACTGTAACGGCAATTGTTACGGTAATTCACGTGCCCCGACGGCATCTCCGCGACAGAACCCATCCACCGCCCCGTGATTCCGGGCTGTGGAGAACTCCCTCGATGAAAACCTGGAACCGCCTGCTGCTCTGTGGGGCAAGCGCCGTCAGCCTGCTGGCCGGCATCCCTGCCTTCGCTCAGGACGCGCCGATCGGCCCCGCCGAGGACCAGCAACCGGCTCCCCGGGATGGCAAGGGTGACACCGTCGTGATCTACGGTCGCGCCACCGAACAGATCGGCGAAGCCCAGTCTGCCTCCGAGGGCGTCGTCGGTTATGCCGACTTCGAGACCCGCCCCCTCACCCGCCCGGGCGAACTGGTGGAAGTGATTCCGGGCATGGTGGCCGCCCAGCACTCCGGCGGCGGCAAGGCCAACCAGTACTTCCTGCGCGGCTTCAACCTCGACCACGGCACCGACTTCGCCGGCTCCATCGACGGCGTGCCGCTGAACCTGCGCGCCCATCCGCACATGAACGGCTATCTAGACATCAACTTCCTGATCCCGGAACTGGTCGAGAAGGTGCAATTCTACAAGGGCACGGGCTACGCCCAGAACGGCGATTTCTCCGCCGCCGGCGCCGCCGACTTCTCGACCTATGAACGCACGCCGGAAAACTACGTGCAGGCCGATCTCTCCGATGATGGCGACTATCGCGCCTTGATCGTCGGCTCGACCGCCGTCGGCCAGGACGGGTCACTTCTCTACGGCGCCGAATACGAGTTCGGCGACGGCCCGTTCGATCGCCCGGAAGACCTCAAGAAATGGTCCGGCCTCGTCAAATACACACAGCCTTTCGGCGCGGCCAAATTCCATGCCGAGCTGATCGGCTATGACAACACCTGGTTTGCCACCGACCAGATGCCGCAACGCGCCATCGACTCAGGCCTGATCGATCGCTTCGGCACGCTCGACCCAAATCTCGGCGGCAAGACCTCGCGCTACATCGCCTCCGCCGGCCTCGACTGGAACAATGCCTCGCTGATGGTCTATGGCGAAAAATACAAACTCAGCCTCTACAACAACCCGACCATCGCGATCGACCAGGTCAATGGCGACGAGTTCGTTCAGATCGGAGATCGCTCGGCGCTGGGCGCGCGCGGCCAGATCCGCAATGAGTTCGACCTCATCGGCTTCAAGACCGAAACGCGTCTCGGCGCCGATATCCGCACCGACTTCATCGATCGCGCGGCCTTGCTGAAAACAATCGCGCGCGTGCCCTACCAGACCATCCGCGACGACAGCGGTACGCTGACGCTCGCCGACGTCTGGGGCGACGCAACGGTGCACTGGACCGACAAATTCCGCACCACGTTCGGCCTGCGCGCCGATCACATGATCTACGACTTCACCGCCATCCAGGCCGCCAACTCCGGCGATGGCGCAGATACGCAGTGGAGCCCGAAATTCAACGCGGCCTACACACTCACCGACGATCTCGAAGCGTACGGCTCGTATGGCTATGCTTTCCACTCGAACGATGCGCGCGGCGCCGTCCTCACACAGGACCCTGTCACCGGCGATCCGGTCGCCCCCTCGCCCGTCTTCGTACAGAGCAAGGGCGGCGAAATCGGCCTGCGCTGGGAGCCGGCCTCCAACCTCAACCTGTCCGCCGCCCTCTTCCAGCTCGAACTCGATAGCGAACTGATCTTCATCGGCGACGCCGGCACGTCCGAACCGTCCGACCCAACCAAGCGCTCGGGCATCGAAATCGGCGGCTTCTGGCAACCGATCGATGGCGTCGCCCTGGATTTCTCGGCGGCGTGGTCGCACTCGCGCTTTCAGGACGTGCCGTCCGGCGCAGATCGCATTCCCAACGCCGTCGAGTTTGTCGGCTCGGCCGGCGCGACTTGGACCACGCCTGATGGCTGGGAGGCGAGCCTGCGCGCCCGCTATATCGGCGAGGCGCCGCTGGTCGAGGACAACTCCGTGCGTGGCGATCCGACCTTCACGATCAACGCCGGCGTCTCGAAGGATTTCGGCCCCTATTACATCGGCATCGACGTGCTGAACCTCACCGACTCGAAGGACAACGAAATCCAGTATTTCTACGAAAGCCAGCTCCCCGGAGAAGCCGCACCCGTCGAAGATCTCCACATCCACCCGCTGCACCCGAGGTCATACCGCTTGGTCCTTCGCGCGAAATATTGAGGAATTTCAATTTATTGGGGGAGCGGGCGCCAGCCTGCTCCCTTACATTTAAGACAATTTAAAGAAATGCCATTGGCGGGCAGCCCCGAACTCCCATATCGGGCGAGTAGGGCTGGTGAAGCGGGGTCGCTTCACTTCGGGATTTGGGCTTCATGAACGGCACGTCCGCCAAACTAGTCTACTGCCTGATGCTGATGGTGCTCGTGGTGTTCGTGGCCATGCCCCGCCCGCGCCACGTCATGATCATGGCCGAAGTCACGGCGACGCCGCCGTCGGCGGAGAGCCGTCTTGCGAAGGCGATCCACGAGCGCATCGCGATCCAGGTTGCTGGTGACCTTCCCGTTCGGAAGCTGAATCAACTCGCCGCCGAAGAACAAGGCCTGCGCCAGCTGGCGTTTGCGGACGATGCGCAGGGAGCGCGCGCGGAGCTGATCGACTCGCTCGCCGATGAACTGTCGGCCGCCATGCTGCAGCGTTCCGAGATTGTCGCGCGCACCGGCGAAGGGGCTGAACGCAACCGGATGGAAGAAGTCGTCCGCGCTCTCACCGCTGCGATCAACAACGAAGTGCGCGGCGTCAGCGCCTAAGCGCTTTTCCTCTGCCAATTTTCATCTGCGTTGACGCGGCAGGCGCAACGCGCGAAGCCTTCGGACAGACAATCCGGGGAGAGTCATGAAACACCTGCTGGCAAGCCTTGCCGTTCTTGCGGCGTCCGCTTGCGCCACACAGGCGGCGCTTCCCGATCTCGCTTTGACGCCCTCGACTACGGCGCCACGTTTCGACGACGCCATCGCCGCCTTCGAAGCAGCGGATAAACAGTCGGCGCCGCCACCCTGCGCAACGCTCTTCGTGGGCGCGTCCTCCATCCGGTTCTGGAAATCGCTGAAGGAAGATTTTCCTGACCGCACCGTGATCAACCGCGGCTTTGGCGGATCAACGGTCTGGGAGGTCGATCACTATTTCGACCGCGTGGTGAAGCCGTATCACCCCAAGGAGATCGTGTTCTACGCTGGTGAGAACGATCTCTGGATCGACAAGCGCACGCCCGACCAGATCTATGCCGACTTCGTGCAATTCATGCGCCTCAAGGAAAAGGCGCTGGGCGACACACCGGTCTATTTCATTTCCGCCAAGGTCTCGAAACAACGCTTCGAACAGATTTCGCTGCAGGCGGACTACAATGCGAAGGTGAAAGCCCTCGCCGCCCAGCGCGACGATCTCGCCTATATCGACGTCGTCCCCGCCATGCTGAAGCCCGACGGGACGCCCAAGGACATCTATGTCGCCGACAACCTCCACATGACGCCGGAGGGCTATGCGATCTGGACACCTATCGTCGATGCCGCGCTCGACGCCGGCCAGAACGTAAAAGCGCCGGGCTGCTGATCGCCTGGCGGCCGAACCTAGCGCCCAACGAGGGCCAACCAGTCATCCTCGCTCAGAACTTTGACACCGTGCTTTTCGGCTTCGGTGAGTTTCGATCCGGCGCCCGGCCCCGCGATCAGCAAGTCGGTCTTGCTCGACACGGAGCCAGAGACTTTCGCGCCCAGCGAAATCGCCTGCTGCTTGGCCTCGTCCCGCGTCATCTTTTCCAGCGTGCCCGTGAACACCACCGTCTTGCCCGCCACGGCCGAGCCCGACGTGTCGGCGACCTTGTGCGGCTCAACTTTCACCTTCCGCGTCAGGGCGTCGACGACTTCGCGATTGTGTTTCTCCGCAAAGAAATCGACCAGCGCCTCTGCTGCGACCTCGCCAAAGCCATTGATGGCCGCAAGCGCCAGCAAATCCTCGCCGGGTTGTCCCTTCGCGGCGGATTGCGCCTGAGCGCGGAAACTCGACCAGTCGCCATACTCCGCGGCCAGCGCCGCGCGCGCCGTCTTGTTGAGACCTGCGATGCCGCCGAGCGACGTTTCCAGCGCGTCGTCAGCCGACACCGGTTGTTTGGGTGGCAGCTCGAGCGCGGCCGCGAGCAGCTTGTCACGCGCGCCCGGCCCCACGCCTTCAACATTCTCCAGACGCCGATAGGCGTCGTTCGGTCTCTGCCTTGCGGCCTTCTCGACAGCCTCCCGCAACGCGTCGAAAGTCCCGAACTGGCGAGCCAGCAACAGCGCGTTGGTCTCCCCGATATGGCGGATGCCGAGCGCGTTGATGAACCTGTCCAGCGGCTGCGTGCTTGCCTTCTCGATCGAGTCGAACAGCTTCTTCGCCGAGACCTCGCCATAGCCCTCCCACTCTTCCAGTGGCGGCTTGCCGGCCCTGGCGATCTGTTCCTTCAAGTGAAAAATATGCTGCGGCCGGGTGATGACACCGGCCTCGAAGAATTCCTCGATCTGCTTGGCGCCCAAGCCATCAATATCGAACGTGCGCCGCGCGACGAAATGCTTGAGGCGCTCGACGGCCTGCGCCGGGCAGACAAGTCCGCCGGTGCAGCGGCGGTCAACTTCCTCGTCGCCCTCCCCGCCCCCGCGCACGGCTTCCGATCCGCAATAGGGGCAGTGCGTTGGAAATTTGTAGGCCTTCGCATCCTTCGGGCGCTTGTCTTCGACAACGCGCACAATCTGCGGGATCACGTCGCCGGCGCGCTGCACCACGACCCAGTCATTGATCATGACGCCGAGCCGCGCGATTTCGTCTTCGTTGTGCAGTGTGGCGTTCGACACGACGACACCGCCCACCGTTACCGGCTGCAAACGCGCCACGGGCGCGAGTTTGCCCGTGCGACCGACCTGGATGTCGATGCCGAGCAACTGCGTCATCGCCTGCTCGGCCGGAAACTTGTGTGCTGCGGCCCAGCGCGGACTGCGTGACACAAATCCAAGCCTGTCCTGCCAGTCGAGCCGGTCGATCTTGTAGACGACGCCGTCGATGTCATAGCCCAGCTTCGCGCGGCGTTCTTCGATGCCGTGATAAACCTTGAGCAGGCCTTCAGCGCTGGTCGCGCGCTTCATCTCCGGGTTCACCGGCAGGCCCCACGCCGCGAATTTTTCGACCGCCTCGGCCTGCGTCTTTGCGAATGGCTCCGACACAAAGCCCCATGTGTAGGCGAACAGGCGCAGTGGCCGCGCGGCCGTCACTGATGGATCCTTCTGCCGCAAACTGCCTGCCGCCGCATTGCGCGGGTTGGCCGGACGCTTGCGGCCCGCCGCCTCCTCGGTGTCCTGCAGCGCGGCAAAATCCTTCATCATGAAATAAACTTCGCCGCGTACTTCGATGCGCGCCGGATGTCCCTTGCCTTTCAGCTTGTGCGGCACGTCCTTCAGCGTGCGGATGTTGGCGGTCACGTCCTCGCCCACCGCGCCATCACCACGCGTCGCCGCGCATACCAGTTCGCCATTCTCGTACAGCAGGCTGCACGACAGACCATCGATCTTGGGCTCAGCTGTCAGCGCGACTTCCTCGTCGGCCCTGAGGTTGAGGAAGCGGCGCACGCGCTCGATGAATTCGCCGACCTCTTCGTCGTCAAACAGGTTGTCGAGCGACAGCATCGGCTTGAGATGCGTGACCTTGCCAAATCCGCTGGCGCCGGCGACGCCCACGGCATCGCTCGGGCTGTTGGCCTGCTTCAACTCGGGGAAGTGCGCCTCGATCGCGAGGAGACGCTGACGCAGCTTGTCGTAGTCCGCATCTGTAAGCGTAGGCGCGTCTTCCTGGTAATAGGCCGCGTCAGCCGCACGGATGGCCTCCGCCAGCTTTTTCAGCTCGGCCTTGGCCGCCGCTTTGGTCAGTTTTTCAACGGGCTTGGATTCGGATGCATCTGCCATAGCGGCTTAATAACCGCCGCTCAGGCGCCCGCCAACAACCGATCCGCCGCCGCGCGTGCTTCCTTGGTGACACTCGCCCCGGCCAGCATGCGGGCAATCTCCTCGCGCCTCGCCTTCTGGGTCAGCGCATCGACAGACGTGACAGTTTCGCCACCCGCCTCGGCCTTGGACACCCGCAGCTGTTTCGCCGCCGACGCCGCAACCTGCGGGGAATGCGTGATCGCCAGCACCTGCTTGCGCTTGCCAATGACCGCCAGCCGCTCCCCAATCGCCGCCGCCACCGCCCCCCCGACCCCCATATCAGCTTCATCGAACACCAGCGTTCCCGCAGGCGACACGTCAGCGAGGCAGACGCTTACCGCCAGAGCGAACCGGGCCATCTCCCCGCCCGAGGCAATCTTGTCGAGCGCGCCGAAGCCAGCGCCCGCATTGGTTTCGACCTCGAACGCCACATCGTCACGCCCTGTCGGCCCCGCCTCGACGCGCGGCCGCACCGCGATGCGGAATTTCGCCTTCTCCAGCTTCAGCGGCGCGAGTTCCGCGGACACAGCACGCGCCAGCTTTCTCGCCGCGTTGGTGCGCAGCTCCGTCAACCGTCCGGCGGCCGCGTCGTAGGCCGCCCTCGTAGCCGTTTCGACCGCCACCGCCCTGGCGAGCGCCTTGTCGGAGTGGTCGATCTCATCGAGCTGGGCGCGTATCTTCTGTCGCAGGGCGGCAAGTCCCTCGGGGTCCACCTCATGCTTGCGCGCAGCCGCCCGCAACGCGAACAACCGCGCCTCGGATGCTTCCAGCGCCGCCGGCGAATAGGCGCAGGCATCGCCCGCAAGCTCGACCGCACGCCGCGCTTCACCGGCTTCAATCAAAGCACGTTCCAGCCCTTCACACGCCGCGCGGATGCGCACGGCAAGCTCGCTGTCTGCGCCCTCGCCCGTCAGCCCCGGCGCAGACAAGGCCCGCGAAACTGCACGTGCGGCTGTCGCCAGCGAATTCTCGATATTCGATTTGGTGAACTGCTTGCGCGCCGCATCCAGCGCCTCCGCGACGCGTCCGCCGGCCAGCATGCCCGCGCGTTCCAGCGCCAGCCGCCCCGTCTCGCCCTCCTGCGGATCGAGCGCGTCGAGTTCATCCACCGCATGCGCCAGCCACGTCCGTTCCGACGCTGCGCGCGTAATCCGATCCGACAACGCCACGCGCGCATCCTCTGCCTCGCGGAGCACAGACCACGCCGCCGACACCTGCTTCAGCAGCGGCTCCGCCTTCGCCCACGCATCCAGCAAGGCACGATGCCGCGCCGGCTCGAGCAGGCCGAGGCCATCATGCTGACCGTGAATATCCGCCAGCAGCAGGCCCACGTCTGACAGCAACGCCGCGCTGACCGGGCGATCGTTGAGGAATGCCCGCGCGCCGCCGCCACGTTTTATCACGCGCCGCAGCACGAGCGGCTCAGCCGGATCCTGATCCAGCTCCATCGCCGCCAGCATGTCCCGCACCGGATGCTTCGCTGGAACCTCGAACGCAGCCGTGACTTCTGCCGCCTGCGCGCCGGGACGGATCAACGCCTGTCCGCCACGACCGCCGAGCGCGAATCCCAGCGCCGACATCAGGATGGATTTACCAGCCCCCGTCTCGCCGGTAAGCGCGGTAAAGCCCTGCCCCAGCTCAAGGTCGAGCTGGCGGACCAGAATGAAGTCCCGGATCGAAAGTCCCGTCAGCATGGCGCCACAACCGGATGTTCCATTCCGTGCTCTAACACGTCTGGAACAAAATAGGAACACGTTGGCTGAGAAATGCCGCCGCCTGTCGCGAAGTCCTTGTTCAATACAAGGAAAACCAGCTGCAGAAGAACGCAGTCGTGATGGTCTGCGGGCGTGACGGCGGCGCGTCTTTCCGCGATAAACCCCGCGTACGGCCAAGGCCGTCGATGGGAGAAAACCGATGAAGAAGATTCTCGCTGCCGCCGCTTTCGCGGTCGCAACGCTCGCCGCCCTGCCGGCCTCCGCCATGCTGCAGAACGGTGTCTCCGCGCCTGACTTTTCCGCCACCGGCATGACCGGCGGCAAGGAATTCACGTTCAAGCTGTCCGACGCCCTCAAGAAAGGCCCGGTCGTCGTGTTCTTCTTCCCGGCCGCCTACACCGAGGGCTGCACGATCGAGACCCAGGCGTTCTCGGAGAAGGCCGCCGAGTATCAGGCCGCAGGCGCAACCCTGATCGGCGTCACCGGCGGCGCCAAGCTCGCCGACGGCACGTTCGCGAGCGCCAAGGACAGCCTCGCCCGCCTCGGCGAATTCTCGAAAGAGCATTGCCGCGACAAGTTCCCGATCGCCGCCGTCTCCGCCGAAACCGTGAAAGCCTATGACGTTTCCTTCAACGAGAAGCGTCCCGACTGGAGCAACCGCACGTCCTACGTCATCGCGCCGAACGGCAAGGTCGTTTTGGCCCACACCGATCCGCTGCCGAACAGCCACATCGAGAAGACGCTTGCGGCTGTGAAAGCCTGGAAGGAAGCGCAGGCTCACAATCACTAGGCGTCATTCGAAACCTGACATGAAAACGCCCCCGCGAGCCATCGCGGGGGCGTTCTGTTTTGCGGTTCGGCGCTGCGGCCTGATCTAGAAGATCAGCTTCCCGAGGCGGTCGAACAGGTTGAAGCCAGCCTTCGCATCCGGCTTCTCCGGCAAGCTCACGCCCTGCCCCTGCATCAGTGCGTAGGTGTCGGAATACCAGACCGAGCCCGGATAGTTCGTGCCCAGCACGGCTGCCACCTGCTGCGCCTGTCCCGTCAGGCCGATCGACAGATACGCCTCGACCAGACGATGCAGCGCCTCGGGCACGTGCGTCGTGGTCTGGTAATCGGTGACGACTTTCTTGAACCGGTTGATCGCCGCCAGCTGCTCGCTGCGCTGCAGGTAATAGCGACCGATCTCCATCTCTTTGCCGGCCAGCTGGTCGCGCACCATGTCGATCTTCAGTTCGGCATCGCGAGAATAATCGGACTCGGGGAAGCGGGCGACCACCTCCTTGAGCGCGCTCAGCGCAAGATCGGAACGCGCCTGGTCACGGCCGACGTCGATGATCTGGTCGAAATTGCAGATTGCCACGAGATAGTATGCGTAGGGCGCACCTTCGCCACCCGGATGCAGCGCGATATACTCCTGCGCGCTGGAAATCGATTTCTCGTAGTCACGCGCGCGATAGCGCGAGTAGGACGCCATCAACATCGCCCGGGATGCCCAGGGTGAATACGGGTGCTGGCGCTGCACTTCATCGAACTGGGCAGCAGACTGGACCCACAGGCCTCGGTCCTGGCTCCTCAGGGCATTGTTATAGATCATTTCGACCGGCTGCTCGACATAGGCGAGGTCTGCCTGGCGCGTATTGCTGGCGCACGCGGACGCACCCAAAAGCGCGAGTCCGGCTGCCAGTCCGACCTTCAGGCCCCCGGTTTTCAAGCAAAAGCTGGAACGCATGAATCCTCACTCGGCAGCAACAACGCCTGTCCTTCTAGACCAATGCCGCCGGGCCGTCCAAGCCCTCTAGCTGTGGCCAATAGGGCGGCGGTCCGGCGGTGGTCGGACGTCAGGACTTGGCGGCAGAAATGGCCTTTTCTGCGGCTGCGGCCTGTTCTGCCTTGCGAACCCGCCCCCGGCTCCAGCCCCGATAGCCGAACAGCAGGGCCCAGACGGCAAGCCCGCCGATGATCAGGACCGGCAGGATCGCTGCGACAAATCTCACAAGCCCCCCGATTGTACGGGCAAATGCCGGTGCAAAGTCGCCGAACGCGTCGGTTACCGGTCGCCAGATCGATTGCGAGGCCGGTGCGTATTCGGCCTGGTAGGAGAATGTCAGGACCGACATCGACACTCTCAATTTGAGCGCCGCCAGCAGGGACTGGCGCGAGTCGATGTCGCCTTGCGCTTCCGCCAGCGCCTGCTCGATCTCCAGCAGGTCGGCCAGCTTACCCGGCTTCTTGTCGATCATCGCCTGCAGCGCATCGCGATGGCTAACCATGGATTTCAGCCGCGCCTCGTTGTCGACGATCTCGGCGGTCAGTTCTTCCGCCGTACGGTTGGTCGAATAGACTGACGCGCCAAATGGCTTCAGCCCTTCATTGACGCCGGTCTCGAACTTGCGGACCCAGGTCTCGCTGGCGCGCATCGACAGCATGCCGTTGGCGCCCTCTTCCTGTCCGATGCCGTTGAGATTGGTATTGGTGACATAGCAGTTGGCCGGCCCCGCATCCTCACAGAGCTTCTTGTGCGCGTTGAGCAGGTTCTCCATCCCGCCGGTCGGCACCGAAAAATTCCAGGCGTAGGTATACGACATCAGCGGCATCGTACCCGGAGGCGCGCCGCCTCCGCCGCCATTCGGGTCCGGCTGGATGATCGGCTTGTCGACGGAGTTCATCCTGCCATCGTCGAAGTCCGATTTCGCTTGCTCCTCCATCGGTGGCGCGGGCGCCATCGCCATCTCGGGCGCCACGGCGCCGCCCACGGACGCATAACCGTTGGCGCCGGGGGCTGAGCTCTCGCTGCATGCCGCCAGCGACAGGACCAGAGCCACCGCCGTCCCACCTGCCAGAATTGTCCGGATCATCTGTATCCACCCTAATCAGATTACATTCGTACTCTGACGCAGTCATCCGGGCCAAATCAAGGCGGACTGCTGAAAGCCGCTGCTTAACTTACGTCCACGCAAATGCCGTTGCGTCAGCGAACACCGCACGCAGGAGCTGATTGTTCAGCGCGTGTCCCGGCTGTTCGGCTTCATAGAGTCCTTCGATCACACCACCCGCAAGAAAGAGATCCCCGATCACGTCGAGCAGCTTGTGACGCACGAATTCGTCCGGCGCCTGCAGGCCATCGGCGTTGAGAACGCGATCGCCCTCGATCACCACCGTGTTGTCCATCGAAGCGCCAAGGCCCTTGCCCATCGCGTGTAGCTGCTCGGCCTGATGCGCAAAGCCGAATGTCCGCGCCCACGCGATGTCGCGTGTGAAGGCGCCGGGCGCCATGGTAAAATTTATTTCCTGCCGCCCGATCGCTTGCGTCGGAAAATCGATCGCGATCTTCATCGTGAAGCCTTCGCCGGGCGACAGCCGCGCCAGCTTGACGCCATGGCGCACTTCAACCGGCTTCAGGATTTTCAGTACGCGCTTCGGCGCCGCCTGCGCCTTCACGCCTGCCTGCTCCAGCATCGCCACGAACGGCCTCGACGAACCATCAAGAATAGGCAGCTCCGGCCCATCAAGTTCGGCAATGATGTTGTCGACGCCAAGCCCCGCACACGCCGCGAGGAAATGCTCGACCGTCGCCACGGAGACGCCAGCCTCGTTGCTCATGTTGGTGCCGAGTTCGGTGGTGGTGACCTTCGTGACCAGCGCCGGAATCTCCGCCGCGCGATCGGTGACGTCGCGGCGCACGAACACGACCCCGACGTTCTCGCCCGCCGGACGCACCGTCAGGCTCGCAGGCTTGCCCGAATGGACGCCGACGCCGGAAACCGTGGCGGGCTTTGTAATGGTGGACTGATGGCTCATTGCCCGTCAGCTACGTCCCTCCGGCCCGCAGGGCAAGACAAGGTCTGTTGCCGGTTGTTGCTTCCCTTTGGAACCTGCTAGTGCGGCGCGATGGAATTACCTCTCTCGCTCAGGCAAGCCGTCGACAGCGCGCTCGCGGGCGTCGCCCTGTCCGATCTCACCGCCTCGGCGAAGGCTCTGTCCCAACGCTATCGCGACGAAGTACGCGACGGCCGCCTTCACCTGTCAGATGCCAAATTCGCCCTCGCCTACATCGCAACACGCATGCCGGCGACCTATGCCGCAATCCACGCCAGCCTCGTGGCGCTGGCGGACCAGCACCCCGCCTTCGCGCCGCGCTCCCTGCTCGACATCGGCGCAGGGCCCGGCACCGTCATGTGGGCGGCAGCCGACATTTGGCCTGCGCTGGACGCCGCCACGCTTGTTGAAACCAGCCCCGCCATCCGTGCGCTGGGCGAGAAGCTTGCGGCACCGAGCACCATCGCCCGCGTCGCGTGGCGCGATGGCGACCTGCGCAGCGGTCTTACCGACGAACAGCACGATCTGGTGACGCTCGCCTATGTGCTCGACGAGCTGGCCGCGAAGGATCGCGACGCGCTGGTCGACAAGCTATGGTCGCTCACACGGAACGCCCTGCTGATCGTCGAGCCCGGAACGACTGCAGGCTGGCAGCGCATCCTCGCCGCCCGCGCGCAGCTAATCGCGGAAGGCGCGCATATTCTCGCGCCGTGCGCTCACGCGCGGACCTGCCCGATCACGCAGCCCGACTGGTGCCACTTCTCCGCACGCGTCGCACGCTCGCGCATTCACCGTCTCGCCAAGGAAGCCGAAGTCCCCTGGGAGGACGAGAAGTTCATCTACCTCGCCGCCGCACGTACACCCGTCGCGAGCCATCCCGCGCGCGTTCTCGCCCCGCCGGAATCCGCAACGGGCCGTGTGACGCTGAAACTGTGCAAGCCAGACGGATCAGCGACACACCGGCTTGTCACACGCCGCGAAGGCGACGTGTTCAAGCAGGCGCGGAGACGCGACTGGGGGGATGTGTTCGAGGGCTAGGAATTACCCGAGCGGCGCAGGAAGGCCGGGATTTCGAGATCGTCATCGAAGCTGTCGTCGTGAGGCGGCGCAGGGCGCGCGACGGGCGGCGCCTGTTCGTCGGCGGGCTTGGCCTTCCAGCCGAACAGCGAGGCGAATGACCGATCCTTGGGCGTCTCGGCGACCGGCTGGTGAGCAGGCTCGTACTGAGGCTCCACATCGAAGCCACCGAGCGTTTCTTCCGGCTCCGGTTGCGGCATCGGACGCGACCGGATCACCGGCGCAGCCGGGCGGTATTCGGACGGCGGCGGCATGGTCGGCGACGGCTGCTGCAAAATGGGGGGCTGTGGCGCGGTGATGATCGTCTTCTGCGGCTGCGGCATGAAAGCCGAGGGTTGGGCCACGATGCCCAGTTCGGCGGCCGGCGACGGCGTATTGAAGATCGCGGTATTGAGTCCCGCCTGCAATTCGCGCACGGGCTGCGGCGCCGGGCGCGCGATGCCCTGCTGCAGGCCAGCGGCCACCACCGACACACGGATCTTGCCGTTCATTTTCTCGTCGAAGGTCGAGCCGAGGATGATGTGAGCATCGATATCGACTTCGCGGCGCACCTCGTTGGCGGCCTCGTCGACTTCGAACAGCGTCATGTCATAGCCGCCCGTGATGTTGATGAGCACGCCCTTGGCGCCCTTCATCGACACGTCGTCCAGCAACGGGTTCGCGATCGCGGCTTGGGCTGCTTTCAGCGCGCGGCCTTCGCCCTCGCCTTCACCCTCGCCCATCATCGCCGAGCCCATGCCCGCCATGACAGTCCGCACGTCGGCGAAGTCGAGGTTGATCAGGCCGGGCATGACCATCAGGTCGGTGATGCCGCGCACGCCGGAATAGAGAACCTTGTCCGCCATCGAGAAGGCGTCGGCGAAGGTCGTGTCCTTGTTCGCAATCCGGAACAGGTTCTGGTTCGGAATGATCAGCAGCGTGTCGACTTCGGAGCGGAGATCGACAATGCCTTTTTCTGCCACTTGCATGCGGCGCTTGCCTTCAAAGTCGAACGGCTTGGTGACGACGCCGACGGTGAGGACTTTCTGTTCTTTCGCAATGCGCGCGATGATCGGGGCAGCGCCGGTGCCGGTGCCGCCGCCCATGCCAGCCGCGATGAAGCACATGTGCGCGCCGTGCAAGATGCGCTTGATCTCTTCGGCGGATTCCTTGGCGGCTTCCGCGCCCACGTCGGGGTTGGCTCCAGCGCCCAGGCCGGAGGTCTTGCCGATGCCGAGCTGGATGTGGGTCGGCGCCTTGGAACGGGTCAGCGCCTGGGCGTCCGTGTTGGCGACGACGAATTCGACGCCCTGGAGCTTGGCCTCGATCATGTTGTTGACGGCGTTCCCGCCAGCGCCGCCGACGCCGATCACGACTATTCTGGGAGTCAGTTCAACGGCCATGGCCAACCTCGATCCGCGCGCGCCGACGCTGCCCGCTCGACCGGCCTGACCAGCCGGAATGCGCGCCGGGAATCCGATGAAGATCGCGACCTTTGGCTAAGCCTGTCTTAAAGTTCCGGTCGGGTCAGAAGTTTTTCTGAACCCAGCCGAAGACCTGTTTGAGCCTGCTGCCACCTTCATCCATGGCAATCCGGTCGCCACTTCCCCGCATGGCATCCGGGCCGCCCATCAGATCCCAGCGTAACAGGCCTGCCGCAGCGGCGAAAGCGGGTGAACTGTAAGTCTCGCCTAGACCCTTCACATTGGCAGGCTTGGCGAGACGCACCGGAGCGCGGAAAACGTCCTCGGCCAGCTCTTTCAGACAAGCCAGTTGCGACGAGCCGCCGGTAAGAACGATCCGTCTCGGCAAAGGTCGGCCAGACGCCGACGCCTTGGACAGACGTCCGTCCATCAATTCCATGATTTCTTCGATGCGCGGACGCAGGATCTGGGCGACATCCGCCCGGCTGCACTGGTGTGCTTCCAGTCGTCCGTCCTGACCGAGACGCGGCGCCTCGATCATCTCCAGCGCGCCGGCATCCCCGAACCCGACCGCCCCGTGCTGAACCTTCATGCGCTCGGCGGCGGCGAAGGTCGTGCCCAATCCCTGGGCGAGGTCAGAGGTCGCCCGCGCCCCGCCCATTGGCAGGGTTTCGACGTGCAACAACCCGCCATCCCAGAAGGCGGCGGCCGAAGTCACTCCGGCGCCGAAATCAATCACCATAGCGCCCTGCTCGGCCTCATCTTCGACCAGGCAGGCGAGGCCGGCTGCAAACGGCGCCGCCAGGATCGCCGAGACATTGAGATGCGATCGCGAGACGCATTGCACGATGTTGCGCAGACCGGCCGTCGGGGCCGTCACGACCAGGAAGCTCGCCGTCAGCGTCTCGGCGAACATGCCGCGCGGATCCTTGATTCCCGCCGTGCCGTCGACCGAGAAACCCAGCGCCGCCGAATGCAGAACTTCACGTCCCTGCGGCTGGAAACCTTCAAGCGCCGCAACACGCACATCACGCACGTGCTGCGCCGTCACTTCACGGCCACCCATGGGCAGCTTGGCGCGGACAATGTCAGAACGCAGGTCGGGGCCCGCCACGCCGAGCACGACATCCGTAATGCGCACATCAGCTGCCCGCTCGGCCTGCTCGACCGCGAGGCGGATCGAGCGTTCCAGTCCGTCGAGATCAACCACGGCGCCGGCGCGCACGCCCTTGGTCGCCTGCACCCCCGCCCCCGCCACCCGCGGCTCGCCATTGGTGGCGTCGGCGCGGCGCGCGATCATGCAGGTGATTTTCGAGGAGCCGATGTCCAGCGCAGCCATCACCGTTCCGCGCCCCTGGGCGCGGTCTCGAACGGTGGAACGCTGGGCGAGCGACGACATGGGGTTCAGGTGGCTCCGGGCGTCGGTGTGGCGCCGGGCAAGGGACGCAGGGCGATGTATTTCGGGTGGCGCGCATCGATGTGCGTCGCCGGCAGGTCAAGAACGCGGTTCTGCGCCTGCATGAGGTTCAGCGCTTCGAGCTGTTCGGACAGGCGCGCATCGACCGGGAACGACACCACATCCGTGCGGCCCTTGAACTTCACATCCCAGCGGCGGCCGCTGATGCGATAGGCGACTTCCATGCGCTCGGAAAGGTTGGGATAGGGCTCCATCGCCGCGACCAGCGCGCCGGCAGCCTTGGAGGCGTCTTTGCCGACGACACGCGGCAGGCTGCCATACTTGGCGAGATCGGCCTGTGCAAAGGCGCGGCCGCTCTGGTCGACCACGCGCCAGGCGCCGCCCTCGCCGTCTTCCTGCGAGAGTGCGATCGGCTTACGCTGTTCGACATCGATCCGCACGCGATCCGGCCACAGGCGCTGCACACTGACATCGCCGATGTCGAGCTTCTCGACACGGTCGCGGATGGCATAGGGATCGGCGGACAGGATGCTTGCGCCGTTCTGGACTTCAACAGCCGCCAGCACTTTTGCCGTCACCGTCGGGTCTGGGCTGTGGCAGGTGCGCGAGTTTTCGTCCGCTTCGGAATGGGCGCAGACCTTCACGTCTTTCACCGAGATGCCGGCCCAGCCCGCGATCACGTTGAAGCCGTTGTTCATGTTCCGGCCGAACACGCCGAGGCTACCGCCCATCCAGGCCGCGACTGTCAGCATCACGGCGCCGCAGATGATGGTGCCCAGCGCATAGGTCGCGAAGCGATCGCGGAACCAGGCCACCGAATAGGGGACGTCCCGCGCGCGACGCTGCGGGCGCTGCGGGGCGCGCTGCGGCGGCGCGTCGTGGCGATCGTCGTCGTGATAAGCGGGGCCTGCGATCTGCGGGCGTTTTACCTTGGGCATGACGCGTCCTCGATCATCCAGCGGACGAGCGAGGGATAGTCGATGCCCATATGCGCAGCCTGCTCGGGAATGAGCGAGGTGGGCGTCATGCCCGGCTGCGTGTTGGTCTCGAGTATCACCAGTCGACCCGCTTTTTCATCGTAGCGAAAATCCGACCGCGACACGCCCCGGCAGCCAAGCGCCTGATGGGCCTTCAGCGACGCATTCAGCGCTGCTTCGGTGACCGCATTCGGCAGGTCTGCAGGAAGGACGTGACGCGATCCTCCAGACTCATACTTTGCAGTGAAATCGTAATAGTCCCTTAAGGTCGTGATCTCAGTGACAGCCATGGCGCGGTCGCCCATGACACCCACGGTCAACTCCCTGCCCGGTATGAATTTTTCGACCAGAGCGCGTTTGCCGAACGTCCAGGTTCCATCGGTCAGTTCCTTGGGCGGCCGGTTGGCGCCCTCGCGAACGATGAAGACCCCGAACGAAGATCCTTCCGCAGGCGGTTTGATCACGTAGGGCGGCGCCATGATGTGGTCGCGCGCCAGATCCTCCACGTCGTACATGCCGCCCTCGGCAACATCGAGGCCGTGCTGGACATAGATCGCCCGCGCCTTGTCCTTGTCCATCGCCAGCGCCGAGGCCATCACGCCGGAGTGGGTGTAGGGAATGCCCAGAATCTCGAGAACACCCTGCACGCAGCCATCTTCGCCCCACGGTCCGTGCAGCGCATTCAGGACAACGTCGGGCTTGGCTTCGGTCAGCTGTTGCGCCAGCTGGCGGGTCACGTCGATCTCGACGACGTCGAAGCCGCCATCGCGCGCGGCCTGCGCCATGCCTTTACCGGATGACAATGAGACAGGTCGTTCCGACGACCAGCCTCCCATGATGACGGCGACACGTGTCATGGCGAACGCTCCCTGAGCTGCAACCGGCTATGCACCCCTACCGGTTACCGGGATGCTACCCTGCCCCCCGCTTCGGCGCGAAGGGTAAGCGGCCTCATACCACCGGGGGCTGGAAATCTGATCAGCTTCCCGTCAGAATCAGAAGGGTTCCTTAAGCGCAATGATATAAAAGTAGGCTCGGGGTAAGCGCACGAGCGCCCGGACACGGAACAGGCAGCGGTGAGCCGCCTGGGGTTGGCGAGTGTGGTTGGCTAAGGCCGGACGATGAAGATCTTGCAATCAGTCAAAGGCGCGCCGCGCTGGCACCTGGTCTATCTTGCGCTGGCAGCGTTCGACCTGCTGACCGTACTGATCAGCCTGTCGCTCTCTCACAACCTCATGGAGGTCTATACCCGCTCGGTCGAGGTCAACACCGAGTGGGCCCAGCGTGTCAGCGCGATCAGCCATCTCGGCGACCTCGCACAGGCAGCCAACGCACCCGGCAACGATATCTTCGATACGCATGATCTCCCCGCTGAACGCGCTCGCCGCGACGTGGCGATCGCTGCATTCAACAAGCACCTGGCGGCGGTCGAATCCGACCTTGCGCTACGGACGTCCGACGACGAACAGGCTCGGATCGGCGGCGCGCTGGAAGTCACCAAGAGCGCGATGATCGACATGATCGCCGAGGCCGATCGCATCTTTGTCTATTTCGAGCAGAGCAACCCTGCCTCGGCCGGCGAACGCATGGCGTCGATGGACCGCGCCTACGCGCGATTGACCCGCTCCATCTCCGGCACGGTCACGCAGGTCCAGGCGATCCAGTCGCAGCACCTGCAGCAGCAGCTGTCGACGGCGCACGATCTGCAGGGGCTCGAACTCCTGATCGGCGGCCTCATCATGCTGATGGTGCTCGGCGTCACGATCTACGGGCACAATCTCGGCAAGGTCATGCGGCGCCAGACCCGGGAGATCGAAGACGCCCGCTCCGCCGCCGAGGCCGCCAATACCGCCAAGTCCAACTTCCTCGCCTCCATGAGCCACGAAATCCGGACGCCGCTGAACGGCATTCTCGGCATGGCGCAATCGCTGAAGTCTGCGGAGCTTACCGAGGCTGAGCGCGACAAGGTCGGCATCATCCTCGACTCCGGCAGGTCGCTGATGCTGATCGTCAATGACGTGCTCGACTTCTCGAAGATCGAGGCCAGCAAGTTCGATATTTCGCCTGCCCCCAACGATATCACGCGCACCATCGATGGCGTCGTCCGCCTGTTCGAAACTCAGGCGCTGGA
Organism: uncultured Alphaproteobacteria bacterium; assembly: GCA_963784415.1. Classification (GTDB taxonomy): domain Bacteria; phylum Pseudomonadota; class Alphaproteobacteria; order Caulobacterales; family Hyphomonadaceae; genus UBA7672. The sequence goes on along the minus strand of CAWARK010000004.1, from coordinate 135,898 downwards.
AAAAGACATCGTCGTTCGTGTTACGCACGCGCCCGATCTGTCGCATGGACTCATCTACGATGCGCAGCGGGTGCGCCAGTGCGTCGGCAACCTTCTCTCCAACGCTATCAAGTTCACGCCACAGGGGCGCATCGATATCACCCTGTCATCGCACCCCACTGGCGAGGGCGACGTACTGGTGGCTGTCCAGATCCGCGACACCGGCATCGGCATGACGCCTGATGTCCAGCGGACGCTCTTCCAGCCCTTCACCCAGGCCGACAGCTCCATCGCGCGCAGGTATGGGGGCACGGGCCTCGGTCTCGCAATTTCCCTGCGCCTGGCCGAACTCATGGGCGGCGGTATCGCCGTCGACAGTTCACCCGGCGCCGGATCGACCTTCACGCTGACCTTCCGCGCCAAGGCACAGGCCCTGACGGAAAACATCGCGCCGCCCGCGCCCGAGCAGGTTCGCCCCGCGCCGAAGAGCCTGCAGGGATTGCGCGTGCTGGTGACGGACGACATTCAGGTCAACCGCGATGTCATCAAGCATTTCCTCGCGCCGCATGGCTGCCAGATCAGCGAAGCGGTCAACGGCCAGGAAACTCTGGATCAGCTCGCCAGCGGCGATTTCGATCTTGTCCTGCTCGACATCCACATGCCGGTGATGGATGGCACGGAAGCGATCGGTCATATACGCGCCAGCAATGCGCCGTGGCGCAACATTCCGGTCATCGCCGTCACCGCTCACGCCATGCCCGGCGACCGCGAGAAGCTGGTCGCCATCGGCATGACGGACTACCTGACCAAGCCAGTCGAGCAACAGGCGCTTATTGCTCGCATGAGCTCAGCGATTGGTCTCGCAGCGCCCGAGGATGCGGTCGCCTGACGTCACTTGTGACGCCACTTGGCGCAGCCACATTCCATGCCAGTATGTACGCCATGAATCATGCCGCGCTCTGCCTCGCCCTCGCCATCGTCGTCTCCGCATGCACGACGGCCACCCCGTCGGCAGCGCCCGTGAAGCTGCCTCAGACCGCCCTCGCCGGCACGCCCTGCGATCCGCCGCTCGTGGTTCCGCCCAGCATCGTCGCCTACATGCGCGCGCAATTCGACACGAGCGGCGCACTGAAGCCACCCGTACCCGCCGCGGATTTCGCGACCCTGCAAAAAACGCAAGCCGAGATGGCAAAGAAGGACTGGGCTGCGACCTGCTATTTCCGCGCCGACAACACGACGCTCGCCGCCCAGCCCGTTCCCGCTGATCGCGTCGTCTTCATGGGCGATTCGATCACGCAAAGCTGGCTGTTCGCCCATCCGGATTTCTTCGGTCCGTCGCGTGTCAATCGCGGCATTAGCGGTCAGACCACGCCGCAGATGCTACTCCGCTTCAAGGGCGACGTTCTGGCGCTGAAGCCCAGGGCCGTTCACATCCTTGGCGGCGTCAACGACATCGCCGGCAACACCGGACCAACCACGCTCGAGGCCGTCGAGAACAACGTCATGTCGATGGTGGAGCTGGCGAAGGCGCATGGCGTGAGAGTCATTCTCGCAACGCCCCTGCCCGCCGCGAAATTCAACTGGGCGCCTCAGCTAAAGCCGGCTGAGCCGATCGCCACCTACGTTGCATGGGTCAAGACGTACGCCGCTGAACAGGGTCTCATCGTCGCCGACTATTTCACACCACTCGCAATGCCCGATGGCGCGCTGAAGCCGGAGTTCACGCTGGATGGCGTGCACCCGAACAAGGCTGGCTACGACGTGATGGAGCCCATCACAAACGCCGCCATCGTGGCTGTCCTCGCCCACTAGCATGGAATGCCGGGCATGAGATTTGGTCGGCGCCAGCCTACGCATCTTAGCGTTACACGTTCGCGCTGAAACATGGGGCGATGCATGAAGGGCGGTTGCACCTGCGGCGACATACGTTACGAGATGAAGGCCTCGCCGCTGATAACACATGCCTGCCACTGCACCTGGTGCCAACGCGAGACGGGCGGCGCCTTCGCGATCAACGCTGTGGTCGAGACGACGAATATGGCCCTGCTTTCAGGTGCGCCCATCGAGGTGCGGACGCCTTCCCTCTCCGGCAAGGGCCAGATCATACTGCGCTGCCCCGCCTGCCACATCGCTGTCTGGAGCCATTATCCCACCGCCGGAAAGAAGGCTGCCTTCGTCCGCGTTGGCACGCTCGATCTCCCGCACAACATCAAGCCCGACGTCCATATTTTCACCGCGAGCAAGCGCCCGTGGGTTGTCCTTCCTGCAGACGCGCTGGCCGTGCTGGAATTCTACAATCCCGCGGAGGTCTGGTCGCAGTCAGCCCGCGAGCGCTGGGGCGCGATGATGGCCGGCTAGTTACTCCAGCCCCAGCGCTGCGCGGATATCGGGGAAGCCAGCCCTGCGCCGCCTGCGACATGAGAAGCCTTGCCTTTATTACCATACCGAAGCCGGCACACTGTTTTCACGAACTCGGTTTGTTGCAGCGCGGCCCGCGTTTCGCTAAGAGCGCCGCCATGCCTCTTTCAATCATCGGCATCGATGCTGACGACACGCTCTGGCACACCGAGACGGTGTTCCGGCTGACTCACAAGCGATTCAATGCGCTGCTGGCTGAATTTGCGGACGAAGACACGCTCGAAGCCCGCCTCTCCGCCGTCGAGCGCGAGAACATGAAAGCCTATGGCTACGGCGCCAAAGGCTTCACCCTGTCCATGCTCCAGACGGCGCTGGAAATCAGCGACGGCAAGGTCTCGACACAGGTCATCCGCGAACTGCTCGACGCCGGCCGCGAGATGATGACCCACCCGATCGAGCCGCTTCCGGGCGTCGAGGACGCGCTGAAGGCGCTGAAGGAGCGTGGCTCCCTGATCCTCATCACCAAGGGCGATCTCTTCCACCAGGAAAGCAAACTCGCCGCCTCCGGCCTCGGCTCTCACTTCTCCGGCGTCGAAATCGTCTCCGAGAAGACGCCCGAGATCTACACCAAAGCCTTCGCGCGCCATGGCGGCCGCGCCGAGACATCGCTGATGACCGGCAACTCGGTGAAGTCCGACATCCTCCCGATGCTCGCCGCCGGCGGATACGCCGCCCTCGTCCCCTACCCGCTGGTTTGGGAGCACGAGCGGGCAGAAAAGCCTGTCGGCAACCCGCGCTATCGCGAAGTCGAAACGCTAGGCGCCTTGCCCGCCTGGCTCGACGAGATCGGCCGTAGCTGAAGCTACGACGCCTTCTTCTCCTGCCCCAGACCAACCACATCACCAGCGCCGATCACATGGCCCTTCATCGGCTCGATCAGCTCGGCGTAATTCTTGGGCGCGAAGTCGGCGGGCAGCATCGTGTCCAGGGCCAGCACTTGCATGTGATAGCGGTGCTTCGCGCCCGGCGGCGTGCGCGGCCCGAGATAGGGTTGCGTCATGCCTTTGTAGTTCGGACCATAGATCGACCCGGCCGGAATCTGTTCCGGCGTCATCCCCGGCGCCAGCTTCGTGACGTTCGCGGGAATGTTCACCACCGACCAGTGCAGCACCGGCGAGCCGCGCATCACCAGATCCGTATCCTGCATGATGATCGCATATGATTTCGTCGCAGCCGGACCGGCCGTCCACGTCAGACCCGGAAACGTGTTGGTCTCATACTGCGTGTACTTGAAGTCGATATCCCCGCCATCAGGCCATCCCGGCGTCGACACCGTCATTTTCTGTACATTGGACGCCGGCAGCGTGATGCTCGCCAGCATTTCCTTGCCGACTTCAACAGCAAGCGGCGGAGGCGACTCAACAACCAATGATGCAGGAGGGGTAACCGGCGCAGGCGCTGTCAGCGCCGCTGGGGGCGCCACCGCTGACGACTTGGCCTCCATGGAGGCGTCTGGCGCGGACGTGCATGCCGACATTGCGCCTGCGAGGGTGATTGCGAGAACACTGGCCGACAGATACGTCTTCATGCGCGTTTCCTTTTTGCGGTCGTGTGCGCCGCGTGAGAGGCATCCGGCCCCACTGGTCTCGTTATAGTTAGGCAACTATAACGAGACGAACGGGATCTGGAACTCCTTCGTGGCGCATCCATTTCTTTGAGAATTCACATAGGGCGGACAGACGACATGGGTACTCAGGCACGGCAAATCATCCTGTCAGCGGCCTCGACCGCCGCCCTCGCAGCCGCACTTATCCTCGCGTCGTGTACTACAGCGATGGATTCCAGCGCGCCGGCCACCGTAGCCGCCGCAACATGCGACGCCGACAATGGCGGCATCTCGCTACCGCAAGGGTTCTGCGCGATCGTGTTCGCCGACAATCTCGGTCACGTGCGCCACGCCATCGTCGCCGATGACGGCACGCTCTACGTCAACATCTGGAGCGGCCGTTACTATGCCGGCTCGCCCGTGCCCAAGGATGGCTTCCTCGTCGCGCTGAAAGACGCAGACAAGGATGGCAAGGCGGAGAGCGTCACCAAGTTCGGCGTCACCGGCGCGCAAGGCGCTGTCGGCGGCTCGGGCATCGCGCTCTACAGGAACTTCGTCTACGCCGAAGCGAACGACCAGATCGTGCGCTATGCGATCCCCGCCGGACAACTGGCACCAGCTGCAGGCGCTGTCCCCGAAGTGATCGTCTCCGGCCTGCCCACTAATGGCGACCACAACATGCACCCGTTCGTCATCGACAAGGCCGGCAACCTTTTTATGGATTCCGGCTCGGCCACCAATTCGTGCCAGGCCCAGAATCGCAAAGCCGATGTCCCCGGCGCCAGCCCGTGCGTCGAACTCGAAACACGCGGCGGCATCTGGAAGTACGACGCCAACAAGCTCAACCAGCCCTTCTCACCGAAAGAGCGCTACGCCTCCGGCCTGCGCAACGCTGAAGGTCTCGCCTTCGATGCCTCCGGCCGTTTCTTCGCGACGATGCACGGCCGCGACCAGCTGATCCAGAACTGGGGCAAGCTCTATCCGGACGTGAACCACACGGTTGAACTGCCGTCCGAAGAACTGATGGAGGTCAAAGCCGGCGCGAAATACGGCTGGCCGGAATGCTATTATGACGGCTTCCAGAAGAAGCTCGTTCTCGCGCCGGAATACGGCGGCGACGGCGGCAAGGCTGTCGGCATCTGCGCGCAGATGACTGCACCGGTTGCGGCTTACCCGTCACACTGGGCGCCTAACGATCTCGAATTCTACAATGGCAGGAACTTCCCGAGCGCCTATCAAGGCGGCGCGTTCATTACCTTCCACGGCTCGTGGAACCGTTCGCCCGGACCGCAGGCTGGCTTCAACGTCGTCTTCCAGCCGATGAAGAACGGCAAGGCCAACGGCGGCTACATCGTGTTCGCGGACGGCTTCACGGGCGGCAACAACGCCAAGCCCGCTTTCCGTCCGATGGCTGTCGCCGCATCGCCCGACGGTTCGCTCTACATCACCGACGACACCAAGGGCCGCATCTGGCGCGTCACCTACACCGGCCCGATGAACGCCGCGCTCGCCGCTGCTCCGACACCGATGGCCGCTGCAACCCCCGCGCCTGCAACGCCCGCCGCGCCCGCGCCAACAGCCGCCGCCCTCCCCGCCGGCGTCACCACGGCGATGATCGCCGCCGGCGACAAGGTCTATCACGAGAACAGCTGCATGGCCTGCCACGGCCCCGACGCCGCTGGCACGTCCGTCGGTCCCAACCTCTCGGACGCAACCTGGCTCACCGGCGATGGCAGCATTTCCGCGATCACCAAAATCATCACCGAAGGCGTCGACGCACCGAAACAGTTCCGCAGCCCGATGCCCGCCATGGGCGGCTCGGACCTCTCACCTGACGAACTGAAAGCTGTCGCTGCCTACGTCTGGTCGCTCAGCCACAAGTAGAAAGTCCTCGCGCAACCGACCCCCACCTGTCCTCCCCTTTTCAGGGGGAGGAACCCGGTTGCACGACCGCGCCCATACATTGTCCAACTCGCCCAACATGGTCCCTCCCCCTGAAAAGGGGAGGTCAGGTGGGGGGTCTTCTCTCAACGCTTGGAAGGCTACCCCTTCGGCACAACCTTCAGGAGCCGCGCCTGCGGACCATCCGTCAGCAGGTAGAGCGCGCCATCCGGCCCAACGCCGATATCGCGATAGCGATCATTGCCGCCCGAGAACCTGAAGCGCTCTTCGCCCTTCACCTTCTCGCCATCCATCGTCAACCGCGCGACGTAATTCGAGTTGAGCCCCGCTGCGAACACAGAGCCCTTCCACTTCGGGAAGGCGTCCGCGTTGTAATAGGCAAGCGCCCCCGGCGCGATCACCGGGTCCCAATAATAGATCGGCTGCTCCATGCCGGCCTTGACCGCGCCTTCGCCGATCTTCTTGTGCTCACCACCATACTCGACGCCATAGGTGATCGTCGGCCAGCCATAGTCGCGGCCCTTGCGCGCGATGTTGATCTCGTCGCCACCCTGCGGACCGTGCTCGAGCTCCCACAACTCGCCCGTCGCCGGATGCAGGAACGCGCCCTGCGAGTTGCGGTGGCCATACGACCAGATCTCCGGCAGCGCGCCATTCTTGTCGCCGACGAACGGATTGTCCTTCGGGATCGTGCCATCCGTGTTGATGCGCACGATCTTGCCGAGCCCGCTCTTCAGATCCTGCGCCTGCACGCGCCCGGCGGGAATGGAGCGTTCGCCCTGCGTGACGAACAACGTGCCGTCCTTCGCGAACACCAGCCTCGATCCAAAGTGCAGCGGTGATTTCAGCGTCGGACGCTGGTGATAGATCACCTGCACGTTTTCGATCTTGGGCGTTGCGCCGTCGACCAGCTTGCCCTTCGCCACCGCCGTGTTGTTGGCGCCATCGCCCGCCGGTTCGGCATAGCTCCAGTAGATCATCTGGTTCTTCGCGAAGTCCGGATCGAGCGCCACGTCCAGCAGCCCGCCCTGCCCCTGCGCCGCGACTGCCGGCACGCCATTCCGGATCGGCGCGGAGACTTTGCCGTCCTTGTCCACGATACGGAACTGGCCCCTGGTGCGCTCCGTGATCAGGAACTTGCCGCCGGGCAGGAACTCGACCGCCCACGGGCTATCGATGCTGCCCGCCTTCACCACTTCCTTCACCTCGAATGCGGTGTCCGTGGTCAGCGCGGGCGCCCGCGTCTGGTTCGGGAATGCCGGCTTGTAGCCCGACCGGTTGCCATCGCGCGTCTCCGCAGGCTGCTGGGCGATCGCGACCAGTCCGGCCGCGGCTGCGACAGCTGCGGCACACACGGCGGCGGCAAGACGGAGTTTCATAGGCGCGGGCTCCCAATGGTTTTTCTTGGCGGTTTTCACGTTTCCCTGACTCTCAAGTTAGTCGCAATTCTGCCTCCGCACACCCGTCGGGCGCATCACGCACCCGCGAGGCGCAGCAAAGAACCTTCATTACACGTGGAAATCCGCTACAATCGCGCTGTGGTCGCCGCCTTGCGATCCGCCTGCCGATGCTACACGTACGACAGACGATTCCGGAGCCCATCCATGCGTTTTCTCGCCGCCCTCTTCGCGCTCTTCTTTGTCGCCACCGCCTCCCCCGCCCTCGCCCAGAAGAAGGAGCAGGCCGTGTTCGCCGGCGGATGCTTCTGGTGCATGGAAAGCGACATGGGCCACATCCCGGGCGTCATCTCGGTCGAGTCCGGCTACACGGGCGGCCCGGAAAAGAACCCCACCTATCGCCAGGTCGCCACGCACCAGACCGGCCACCTCGAATCCGTCCGCGTCACTTACGATCCGGCCAAGGTCACCTACGAACAGCTGCTCTCGCGCTACTGGCCGCTGATCGACCCGACCGACATCAACGGACAGTTCTGCGACCGCGGTCACAGCTACATGCCCGCCATCTTCGTGACGCCCGCCCAGAAAGCCGCCGCCGAAGCCTCGAAGCAGAAGGTGATCGACAGCGGCCGCGTCAACGGCAAGGTCATCGTGCCGATCCTGCCGCTCGGTGATTTCTGGCCCGCTGAAGACTACCACCGCGACTACGCCAAGCGGAACAAGGCGGACTACGAAGACTATCGCGAAGGCTGCCGCCGCGACGCCATCCTCGCCCGCGTCTGGAAGCCGATCAGCTAGTCGCCTTCGGTCCCTCGGGCCGCGTCCCCACGAACAGCGCGCTGGCCAGCAGCGCCACCGCGGCAGTGATCGTCCACACCATCGGCAGGTGGACCAGCAGCACGATCACGAACGACACTGTCATCGACCCGATCGCGATGTATTTGATCTTGCGCGGGATCGCACCGTTCGTCCGCCACGCCACCACGCTCGGCCCCAGCTTCGGATGGTTCAGCAGCCACGCCTCAAGCCGCGGCGATGATCGCGTGAAACACCCCGCCGCCAGGATCAGGAAGATCGTCCCCGGCATGCCCGGCGTCAGATAGCCAACGACGCCAACGCTCACGAGCAGCAAACCACCCACGAAGAACAGCGGGCGCAGCAGCGGGCTTCCCTTGCGTGTTGTCTCGGTCATCAAACCACTGCGTGCTGGTTCGCCCGAACCTAGCCGGACCTGCTTCCACATTGCAATTTGTTCGCAGAAAGCAAGGCGGCACAGCGTCTTTTGTCAGGAAACCCGCTGCTCCCCAGCCCGCTTCCGGCCCTTCACGCTTTCGGGAAGCCGTTCCCCGCGTCCTTGGCGGCCCCGCGTCTTCCAGCCTATGGTCCCGCCAGATCGACCGGCCGAAGACCCGGCGACCCAAAGGGGAGAGACACGTCCATGATCCAGCTCAAGCTGGGATCGCGCCTGCTGTTTGCAGCTGCGTCCCTCGCAATCATCGCCGCCTGCAGTCCTGAGCCCGCCAAGCCGGCCGAGCCCGCAGTCGTCGCCGCCAAGCCGTCCGATAGCGCCACGTGGCCTGCCGCCGCTGCCGCCGATCCGACGACACTCGGCTTCACCACCGAAGGCCTCGCAGCCCTCGACACGGCCATGGCCAAGTCGGTCGCCGACCACGACGTCGCCGGCATGGTGACCATCCTCGGCAAGGGCGGCGAGATCGCCCAGTTCAAGGCCTACGGCATCCAGTCGGGCGATCCCGCCACCGGTACGCCGATGGCGCTCGATAGCATGTTCCGCATCTACTCGATGTCGAAGCCGATCACCGGCACGGCGATGATGCAGCTCTACGAACAGGGCAAGTGGCAGCTGGATGATCCAGTGACCAAATTCGTCCCCGAACTCGCGTCGCTCAAGGTTCTCACCTACGGTGCCGATGGCAAGCCGGTAATGAAGAACGGCAAGCCCGTGCTCGCTGATCCGAAATCCGCACCCACCATGCGCCAGCTGATGAGCCACACCGCTGGCTTCGGCTACGGCCTGTGCTGCGAGGACCCGGTCAACAAGGCGTTCCGTGACACCGCCGTGCTCGGTGCACCGAACCTCGACGAGATGATGAAGCGCCTCGAGGCGATCCCGCTGCTGTATGATCCCGGCACCAAGTGGAGCTATTCCGCCGCCGTCGATATCCAGGGCTACATCGTCCAGAAACTCTCCGGCCAGAAGTTCGGCGACTACCTGAAGGAGCACGTCTTCACGCCGCTCGGCATGAACGACACGTCCTTCTTCGTCACCGAAGCCAACAAGGCGCGCTTCACCGATGTCTATCACTGGGACAAGGACAAGAACGCGCTGGTCGTGAACCCGGTCCGTCCGGATCGCCCCGGCTTCGACGATCCGACCCGCCTCGAATCCGGCGGCGGCGGTCTTGTCTCCACCACGCACGACTATGCCCGCTTCGCCCAGATGTTCCTCGGCAAGGGCACGCTCGCCGGCAATCAGGTCCTCAAGCCTGAAAGCGTCGAACTGATGCGCACCAACCAGATCGGCACGCTCGGCGTCTCGACCGACGGCACGAAACCCAACGGCCTCGCCGGCGTCAGCTTCGGTCTCGACTTCGCGATCTACGACGAACCGTCCGTCACCGGCGGCCCCTACGCCAAAGGCACGCACTACTGGGGCGGCGCCGCCGGCACCTGGTTCTGGATCGATCCCGCCAACGACCTCTTCTTCGTCGGCATGATCCAGCAGATGGGCGGCTTCCGTCCTGAAGGCCTCAACTTCCGCGAAGGCTCGGCGAAGCTCGTCTACGCCGCGCTGAAGTCGGCAACGCCTGCTGCAGCTCCGGCTGCTGCTCCGGCCGAGCCCACGAAAGAACCGGCGCACTAACGAACGTGCATTGCATCGGGCGGCGTTGAGGACATGGGCTCAACGCCGCCCTTTTTTTGATCACAACGGAGACACGGATCATGTCGCGCAACCTGATGTCCGTCGGAAAAATCTGGCTCGCCGCCGGCCTCGCCACTGTCCTCGTCGCCTGCACCACGATGGGCGGCGGCGCCACAACCGCATGGCCCACAGCTGCCGACGTCGTCGCCACGCAATCATCCTTCTCCGCAGAAGGCCTCAAGGCGCTCGACGCGCGCCTCAAGGAAGCCGTCGACAAGTCCGAAGTCGCCGGCCTCGAATACGCCCTGGTGAAGGATGGCGAGGTCATCGCCTTCAACACCTTTGGCGCCCAGTCGTACAACGGCCCACCCGTCACCGAGGACACGATCTATCGCATCCGCTCCATGACGAAGCCGATCGTCGGCGTCGCCATGATGCAGCTCTGGGAACAGGGCAAGTGGAAGCCGGAAGATCCGATCACGAAATTCCTGCCCGAACTCGGCGATCTGAAAGTCGCCACCAAGGCAGATTCGATCACCGACGGTCTCGTGCCCGCCACCCGCGCACCCAACATGAACGAGGTGATGACCCACACTGCCGGCTTCGGCTACGGCCTCTCGGCCAACAACGCCGTCGACAAGGAATTCCAGCGCGACAACCCGCACGCTCAGCCCAACCTGCAGGCTGCGATGAACCGCCTCAGGGACATTCCGCTCCTGTTCCAACCCGGCGAGCGCTGGAGCTATTCCTACACCGTCGACGTGCAGGCCGCCGCCCTCGAGAAGATCACAGGCCAGACGCTCGGCAACTATCTCAAGCAGAACGTTTTCACGCCATTGGGCATGAATCACACCGCGTTCTTTGTTTCCGACGCCGACTACAAGACCCGTGTCGCCACGGTCTACCAGCGCAACGCGACGACCGGCGAACGCGAAGTCTTCCCCGATGGCTACAGCTTCACCGTCCCCAACCACCACGAATCCGGCGGCGGCGGTCTCACCTCCACGACGCACGACTATGTCCGCTTCGTGCAGATGGTGCTCAACAAAGGCACGCTCGACGGGAAGCAAATCCTCAAGCCCGAAACCGTGAAGGTCATGATGACCAACCACATCGGCGACACCAAAGGCGTCTTCGGCGGCGGCGGCTTCGGCTGGGGCGGCGCCGTCAAACTTGCAGCTCCCACCGATGCAGCGCCGACACCCGTCGGTACTTACGACTGGTTCGGCATCGACGGCACCTGGTTCTGGATCGACCCCGCCAACAATGTCGGCTTCGTCGGCATGATCCAGCGCCGCGGCAATCCCGGCCCCGGCGCCATCAACCTCCGAACCGAATCCCAGCAGCTGGTCTACAAGGCGCTCGCGAACTAGCGAGAGTTACACCGCATTTTGTTGGACAGCCCCCGGGCCTATCCAACAGACGCGGAACAATCTTCCCAAGCAATCTCAGTCACTTGCCTCAAAAGTATGCTGGATTGGCGTTTGGCAAATCGGCCGGGCTCCGTGCAGGCGTATAGTCCTGCCCATGACACCAGCACGACCCGCATCACACGGACTCGGAACCCCGCCGCCTCTGCAGCACTGGCTGCATGCGGTGCTGATGCTGTTCGCCGAGCTTGTGTCCAACGCCGTCTCAACCCTCCAGATGGTCCTCGTCCGCCGCACACGTGAATGCCACACGAAAGCGTCGCACGCAGACCTGCCCCGAGCGACGAGTGGCAATCATCAGGAAGCACATCGGGCCGAACCAACCGGCCTCTCCATCGGAAGCGTGGAACACGCGTTCCCGGCGGAGGCCGGGATCCAGTCAGCGCGCAACGCGCGCTCATCCTACGCGCAACTCTCCCTGTCATTCCGGGCGAAGGCGCAACGCGCCGCAGACCCGGAACCCAGGAGCCAAGCTCACAGCTTGTCATCCCGGAAGCCGCATCGCGGCTATCCGGGACCCATTTGTCCGCAATCAGAATTTGCAAAATGGATCCCGGCTCGCGCTGCGCTTGGCCGGGATGACAACCGCGAGCACACGCCCAGCCTGATCTAACTCAGGCCCACACTCTCCCCGCCCGAACCCCGGCCTCCACGCCGCAGGGAGCGCATCCACATGCCCTCTCCCCCTCCCCGCCATTACGCCCTACCGTCCCGGCGAATCACCCGGGACCCTGCCCCATGTTCTCAATCCGCCGCCGCACCAAGATTCTCGCCACGCTCGGCCCCGCCAGCGACGGCGCCCTCAAGATGGAGGAGCTCCTCCGCGCCGGCGTCGATCTCTTCCGCGTCAACTTCTCCCACGGCGATCACGCCCAGCACGGCGCCCGCATCGCCGCCGCCCGCGAAGCCGAAAAATCGCTCGGCCATCCCGTCGCCATCCTCGCCGACTTGCAGGGACCGAAACTCCGCATCGGCGACCTACCCGGCGGCTTCGTCGATGTCCGCATGTCGTCCGAACTCCGTCTCATCGCGGCGTCCACATCGATGGACCCCGACATTGTCCCGATCCCCCACCCCGAACTCGTCGCCTCGCTGCAACTCGGCGACAAGCTCCTGATCGACGACGGCAAGATGATGCTCCACATCGTCAAGGTCGACGGCGATACCCGCATCGCCCGCCCCGTCGCCCCCGGCAAACTCATGAGCCGCAAAGGCATCGCCGCGCCCGGCCGGCCGATCCCGATTCCCGCCCTCACCGAAAAAGACATCGCCGATGGCCACTTCGCCATCAGCCAGGGCGTCGACTACATCGCCCTCTCCTTCGTCCAACGCGCCGCCGACGTCCTGATGGCGCGCGAGATTTTCGGCAGCGGCATTCCCATTGTCTCCAAGATCGAAAAGCCCGCCGCCCTCGACGAACTCGAAGCCATCGTGGCGGCCTCCGACGCCGTCATGGTCGCGCGCGGCGACCTCGGCGTCGAACTCTCGCCCGAGCAGGTGCCCATCGCCCAGCGCCGCATCGTCCGCACCGCCCGCGCGCACGGCAAGCCGGTCATCGTCGCGACCCATATGCTCGAATCGATGATCGAGGCTCTCGTCCCAACCCGCGCCGAAGCCAACGACGTCGCCACCGCCGTCTATCAGGGCGCAGACGCCGTGATGCTCTCCGCTGAGTCCGCCGTCGGCCGCCACCCCACCGCAGCCGTCGCCATCATGGACCGCATCATCCGTGCGATCGAAGCCGACCGCGACGCGAATCCTTCTTTCCCAGTCGTGCCAGCGATCGCGCCATCAACTGCAGATGCTTGCGCCGCCGCCGCGACCAAACTCGCCGACGATCTCGATTGCCCACTCGTCGTTTTCACGCGCTCCGGCTCATCGGCTCAGCGCGTTTCCGCGACACGGCCCAAGCAGCCGATTCATGCCCTCACGCCAAACATCGCGACGGCGCGCAAGCTCTCGCTGGTCTGGGGCGTCAATGCAGATCTCGAACCGGAAGAGCCGCGCAGCTTCGATGACATCCTCGACGCCGTCAGCCGTCACGAAGCCACCAACAGCGTGAAGCGCTTCGTCATCACGGCGGGCTATCCCTACGCCTCCGACAACTCGACGGACACGATCAAGGTCGTGGAGCGGAAGTAGCGCCTATTCGAAATCCGGCTCGGCCGCGAAGAGGTCCGCCGGGAAGTCGTTGGCGACGCCGTTCGGGAAATGCGGATCGCGCTTCTCCATGAAGGAGGCAATACCTTCCTTCACATCGCTCGACTGGCCACGGCCCTGAAGCGCGCGACTGTCGATCTTGTGCGCGTCCATCGGATGCTCGGCGCCCATCATGCGCCACATCATCTGACGCGCGACGGCGATCGACACCGGCGCCGATTTCTCGGTCACCTTGTGGGCCAGCTCCATCGCCGCCGGCAGCAGCGCGTCCGGCTCGTGCAGCGACTGGATTAGGCCGCTGGCCTTCGCTTCGTTCGCGTCGAACACGCGGCCGGAATAGGTCCAGTCAAGCGCCGTCGGAATGCCGACAAGGCGCGGCAGGAACCAGCTCGAGCAGGCCTCCGGCGTGATGCCGCGACGCGAGAACACAAAGCCGAATTTCGCATTGGTCGACGCCAGACGGAAATCCATCGGCAACTGCATGGTCGCGCCAACACCAACCGCCGCGCCGTTCACTGCCGCGATCACTGGCTTCAGACTACGGAAAATGCGCAACACCACGCGTCCGCCGCCATCGCGCCGAATGCCGTTCGCAATGATCTCGTCTCCTGCTGCGCGCTTGGCATAGTTGAACGTATCGCCACCCGCGATGCCAAGCTCTGCCCCGGCGCAGAACGCACGGCCCGATCCCGTGATCACGACGGCGCGCACGCTGTCATCGGCGTCGGTCGTGTCAAACAGCTCGATCATCTCGCGCATAACGACCGGCGTGAACGTGTTCATCTTGTCGGGCCGGTTGAACGTCGCAACCGCAACGCCATCTGTGACCTTGAAATCGAACATCGTGAAATCGGGCATGTCGGTATCCGTCAGAGCTTGAAGGGAACAGGAAGTAGATCAGAAAGCGGTCGCTGGCCGACGCCGTCGATCCAGATCGGCGCATCGGCAGTCATGAACTCGATCATCACCTGCCGACACGCGCCGCACGGCATGCGGGTGTGATGGGTTTCGTGCACGAAGTCATCGGCCCCGGCGCTCACCGCCAGTGCGATGATCCGGGCGCGCGGATGCTGGGTGCGGGCCGAAAAGATCGCGACGCGCTCTGCGCAGCAGGTCAGCCCATAGCTGGCGTTCTCGACATTGGCGCCAGTCACGCTATGGCCATTGTCGAGCAGCACGGCTGCACCGACGTGGAATTTCGAGTAGGGAGCATGGGCGTTCGCCCGTGCCTCCCGCGCGGCATCAACTAATCTGGCAAATGTGGCGGCGTCTGGCATCGGCTCTGACCTTCAGGGCTGGGCAATCTGGAGAGGGATGGCGTGCAAGGCAAGCGTGCAATCGCGACACTGGAGGAGGCTAAGGCCTTCATCCGCGCCAACACCCGCATCGCCCCGGCCCCCGGCCTGCCGATCCGGCTCTATACCGCCGACGAACTGACACCGATCTGGGAGGCGACTGAAAAGGACCTCGCCGAGGTCAATATCGCCCCGCCCTTCTGGGCCTTCCCGTGGGCGGGCGGACAGGCGCTGGCGCGCTACGTGCTCGATCACCCCGAGACTGTCCGTGGCAAGCTGGTGCTCGATCTCGCGTCCGGCTCCGGCCTCGTCGCCATCGCCGCAGCGCTCGCTGGCGCTGCCGAAGTCGTCGCCAACGACATCGACCCGATGTGCGAAGCCGCCGTCGCCCTGAATGCGGAATTGAATGGGGTCGCGATCAATTATCACGGCGGCAACCTGCTCGACGGCAACCCACCCGACTACGACGTCATCCTCGCTGCCGACGTTTTCTACGAGCAGACGCCCGCCCGCCTGTTCCGCGCCATGCTCGAACGCTGCCGCGCCAACGGCTCAACCATTCTCGCGGGCGATCCTGGCCGCACGTATTTTCCGCGTGATGCGTTCAGGCAGGTCGCAGAGTACGCCGTCGAGACAACAACCGAGATCGAAAACCATCCAGTGAAAACGGCCCGCGTATGGACGCTCTGATCCTCACACCAGCATGAACCGCACGCCGGCGAGATCGACATAGTCATCGCCGCGATGCACGCCCGCTTTCTCGGCGTTGGCCAGCACCGTCGCCTTGTCCTTCGTCTTCAGGAACACCGCCCTCAACCCTTCACCGCGGTCATCGCGCAGCGGACCGAAATGCACGAAGCCCTGATCGAGATGGATGTCCATGCCGCCGGTCTCGGCCTTGCGCAGCGGCCGTTGCAGCAGGTGGCTCCACTTGGCCGCGAGATCCGCCGGATCGGCTGACTGGATCGCGGCGCCGATGATCTGTGTGATCGTCTGCGAGCGATCATGCTCCTGCCATTTAGGTCCCGCCCATTTGTAGGACCCCATCATGTCGGTTCCCGGCGAGTGCCGATCGACCGACAGGAGGCACCCGCCGGTGTCGCGCGGATGCAGGTGCAGCGCCTCGCCCGTCAGCCCCCACTCTGTCGAGTTGAGGTCTTCGACCATGCGCACGCCCTCGGCCTTGAAGTGCTCGCGACGCGCTTCAAGGTTGTCGCAGTCGATGATGTACATGTAGCCGCCATCGCCCTTGCGGCGCTCGATGTAACGGCCCGCCGCCGTGTCCGGCTTGGTCGGCGAGACCACTTCGAGGAACGTGCCGCCCGCCGCGAACAGTGCATTGTGCAGGCCGTACTTGCCGACACCTGGATCGCGGAAACAGATTTCGAGGCCGAGCACATCGGCAATCTGTTTCTCGACCGTCGCGAGGTCTGTCGCGACCAGGCAGATCTGCCGGAGCCTGAGATATCCCATCCTGCGCCCTCCCAGAGCGATATTGCAGTGCGGTTATGCGGGCAGTTGGCGACCTATCGGTTCTGCGCCCGCCCCTCGATCATATGACGCAGAGCCGACGTTCGCGAAGCAATGAAATCGTTGAACGCGCGCACATGCGGCAAATTCCGCATTTCCTCGCGGGTGATCAGCATGAGTTCGTAGTCCGCCTCATCGAACAGGAAGCATAGCTGCAGCTCCGGATCGAGTTCCCCCAGCATGCAGGGGATGCCGCCCACGCCGAGGCCGGACCGGATCGCCCCTGCGATATTGAGGATCGAGGATGAGGCCTGCACGATCACCGCGCCCTTCTCCTTGGCTTCCTTCAGGAAAGCCGGATCGAACCGGGCGAGTTCGCCGGCGCCCGCGATGATCGGATGCTTCGCCAGCTCTTCCGCATTGTGCGGCGACCCGTGCTGCGCGGCGTAGGTCTTGGCGACATAAACGCCCCACTTGCCCGTCGCGAGTCGCCGGGTGGTGACGCCCTCGCCCAGCGGCGGCCCCGCCGACGTGTTGGCGCGCAGCGCGATGTCTGCCTCGCCGCGCGAGATATCCAGCCGGCGGTCCGTGATGATGGTCTCGACCTGAACCACCGGAAAGCGTTGGGTGAACTCGCGCAGCCACGGCGTCAGCAGGCAGTCAGCCAGCACGTCATTGGTCGTCACCCGGATCATGCCGAGCAGCTTCCGGCTGCGCTGGGCGATCAGCCGGCTGAAGCCCTCGACCTCTGACTCAACCCGCTCCGCATTCTGCAACATTGCAGATCCTACATCTGTCAGACGGTATCCGCCCGCAGCTTTGTCGAAGAGCTTTTCTCCGAGCGCCTCTTCCAGGGCAGCAATCCTGCGAGCGACCGTTGTCTGGTTACAGCCCAAAATCTTGGCTGCAGACAAGGTGCTACCGCTTCTTGCCACCGCCAGATAGTGCCGCAGATCGCTCCATTCGAACATGATCTGTTATGCATAAACGCAGAACGCTCTGCAATACTTCGGATTGTGCACTCGTGCGACAATCCGTACATCAGCTTCACAGATGAGATGTCAAAGACACCGCCGACAAGAAGACGACTCACAGAATACGAAGCAAATCGTACGAGCGACCTCCCCCTCATGACTCTCCCCCCGGCCCCTTCCAGGAAACTCCCCCCTCCCTCCCCCAGGAAGGCGCCGGGTACTCTGCGCCTGCACTATGACCCGGCGTCGACGACCTGCCGTCCTGTCATCCTGTTCGCCACCGAGACCGCGATCCCGCTCGACTACCAGCTGGTTGATCTTTTCTCGGACGAGAACCGCAGCGACGCCTTCACGCGCCTCAATGCCAACCAGGCCGTACCGATGCTTCAGCACGATGACTTCGTGCTGACAGAAAGCTCTGCGATCCTGAAATATCTCGCAGACCTCACGGACTCGCCCGCTTACCCGAAGGATCTCCGGGCGCGGGCGCGGGTCAACGAGGTGATGGATTTCTTCAACACGTACATGATGCGCGACTATGTCTACGGTCTCGTCTATTCGCGCGTGCTGTCGCACTACCGGTTGCCCGGCCCGGCCCAGCAGCAATTCATCGCCCTGCACGAGCCGCGCGCCGCCCGTCGCCTGAAGGCGCTGGATACATGGATCGGCGCGAAGCCTTTCATCTGCGGCGACAGTATCACCATCGCCGACTACTTCGGCTCCGGCATCGTCACCGCCGGCGAACTGATCAGCTATGATCTCCGCGCCTATACGAACATCACACGCTGGCTCGGCACGATGAGGGCGCTGCCGAGCTGGGACGAAGTACACGCCGGCTTTTATGGCTGGCGCAGCGCGGTGGAAGCGCAAATGAGGGCTTCCGCCTAGGCCCACGATAACAAGAAACGACAACGAGGAAACGCATGAAGCAACGAGCCCAGATCAACTGAGCCTACCCTGACCGGCCTCCCATAAAAAACGCCGGCATAACGATACGAGCAAACGCCAAACTCAAAAGCGACCGGTGATCAACGCCGGCGAAAGGAAGCACCATGTCTACTCACATCACGAATATCCGCGCGCACGCGGCCTTTGTCGTCATCGCAGCGGTCCTCTCCCTGCAGGGCTGCAATCGCGCAGCCGACGCCGACCCCAGCGAAGCGATCAACGCCGAGCCCGCCATCACGCATGTCGCTTCGACATCCAATATCGCGGCCGGCCGCTATCTCGTGCGCATTGGCGGCTGCAATGACTGCCACACGCCGGGCTACGTCCAGACGAACGGCGCGGCGCCCGCCGAGGCCGACTGGCTCACCGGCGACAGCGTCGGCTTCTCCGGCCCATGGGGCGTAAGCTATCCGCCGAACCTGCGCCTCTCGTTCCAGAACATGGACGAGGACCAGTTCCTCGAAATGGCGCGCGCCGGAAAGGGCCGCCCGCCCATGCCCTGGCCGAGCCTGATGGCGATGAGCGACAAGGATCTGAAGGCGATCTACGCCTACATCAACTCGCTCGGCCCCAAGGGCGATGCCGCCCCTGCCCCGCTGTCGCCCGGCGTAGCGCCGGATCGTCCGCACATCGCATTCGTTCCGCAAATGCCCGTAGTGACCCACAACTAGACGACGCCTGAACCTCCCCGGCGACACGGAATAATCCGGCGCCAAACAAAGAGAGAAGAAAGAATCTTCCGATGACGACCAACATCCCCCTCCCCTCGACGCAGATCGTGAACCGCGTGTCGCGCCCGACCATGCGCTTCCTCTATCCGCTCGCCGCCCTCTGCGTTGCAGCAGTGTTTCTCACGCCGACATCCGGTATCGCGCAGACCGGCGCGAAGCTACGTGCCGACCAGGAGCGCGCAATTGAACTTGCGCTGAAGGACGTCGAGCCTGCGATGCGCCCGATGGCGCGCCAGCAACTCGCCGCCACTTTCGGCCAGTTCAGCGAAGCGCAGATCGCCATGATGATTGCGCAAATGAAGACCAACGCCACGGCGGAGGCTAACAAGCCGACGCTGGTGGCGGCTGTCGAGGCCGAAACCGTCGCGACGCCGCAAGACATCGCCTACAACCGCGCGCAATTCGAGCCGGTGATCCGCAAGCATCATGCGGCGCAGACGAAGTTCGACACATTCGCCAACGCGAAGCTCGCGGCCTATTGCCCGACCCGCGACCAGTATGCGCGTTTCGGGTCAGGCTGGCGCTATGAGCAGGGCCAGTATGTGACGCCATCGGCGCTCGCCACCTGGAATGTCGAAACCGACGTCGAGGTCGCCGCCGAAGCCTACGCTCCGCATGACGGCCGCTACACCTTCGACTTCTCGAAGGTCCGCATGACATTCGACGAGAAGGCAGTCGATGCCGCGATCAAGACGGCCTGCAACAAGGTCCACGGCGCCGGACGCGACTTTCTTGCCAAGGTCGATCCCGTGATCGCTGCCCAGGACTGGGACAACGCCTTCAAGCTCGAACTCTGGGCGCAAGGCCGCCTCGAACCGATCCGCACCGAAATGGCGGCCGCGTTCGAGAAGCTGTCGCCCGGCGACTTCACCGAAATCCAGCTCGCCATGATGAATGGCCGGAAGGTAAAATGACGACGCCAGATCCGGCAGTCGCTCACGCCCCTCCCTGAGTTTAGCGCCAGACAGAGAAGCTGGCCGACTGCCGAGAAACTCCAGCGCAGGCTTGCCCCACCACGGCAGCCTGCGCTTTCGTTTTTACATGAAACTATAAGGCTCGACGTCGAGCGTCATGCGCACCGCGCTTGGCAATTTCACACGTTCGCGCCACGCGGCGAGGAAAGCCGAGAGGTCGACATTGCGGTCGGAGCGGATCAGGAATCTCCGGCGATGGCGGCCGCGCAGGATGGTGATCGGCGCAGGCGCCGGACCCCAGACATCGATGCCCGTTGCGTTGGGTTGCCCCTCGCTGAAGACGCGCGCGGCATCGTCGACCTGTTCCGAACTCGGCGCCGACAGGATCACCGCGCCGAGCCGCCCGAAAGGCGGAAAGCCGACAAGGCGGCGCTGGTCCAGCTCGTGCGCGAAGAACGCATCGCGGTCGCCGGCTGCGAGCAGCGCAATCGCAGGGCTGTCCGGCGCATAGGTCTGGATGATGGCGCGGCCGGGCTTGTCGGCGCGTCCCGCGCGTCCGGCCACCTGCAGCAGCAGCTGGAAGGTGCGCTCGCCCGCGCGCAGGTCGCCGCCGCGCAGGCCTGCGTCGGCATCGACCACGCCCACAAGCGTCAGGGTCGGAAAGTTGTGGCCCTTCGCGACGATCTGCGTGCCGATCAGGATATCGATCTCGCCCGTCTCCATGCGCGAGATCAGCGCGCGCAGGTCTTCGGCTGAGTTGATCGTATCCGACGACAACACCTCGACGCGCGCGCCGTGGAAGCGCGTGTGAACCTCCTCTGCAAGGCGTTCGACGCCCGGCCCCACGCCGGTGAGCGATCCCGTCGCACCGCAATGCGGACAGGCGCGCGGCTTTTCCATCGTGAAGCCGGTGAGATGGCAGACCAGCCGTCCGGTATAACGATGTTCGACCAGCCAGCTGTCCGTATCCGGCGCCTTGAGCCGCTCGCCACAGGCGCGGCAGATCACCAGCGGGGCATAGCCGCGCCGGTTGAGAAACAGCAGCACCTGCTCTTTTGCGGCAAGCGTGCTCTCGATGGCGTTCGCGAGTTGCGGGCCGATCCAGCGATTGGCCTCGGGCGGCGCCGTGCGCATGTCGGCGATGGCGATCTCCGGCAGTTGCGAAACACCGGGCCGCGCGTGCAGGCGGAGATGCGCGTACTTGCCCGCCTGTGCGTTTGCCAACGTCTCCAGCGAAGGCGTCGCTGACGCGAGTACGATGGCGCAAGGTTCGGTCGAGGCGCGCAGCACGGCGAGATCACGGGCGTGATAGGTAACGCCCTCCTCCTGCTTGTAGGACTGGTCGTGTTCTTCATCGACCACGATCAGGCGCAGCTTGCGGAATGGCAGGAACAGCGCCGAGCGGGCGCCGACCACGATGCGCGCCCTGCCCGCAGCCACTTCACGCCACACGCGCCGCCGCGCGGCCGATCCCGCCGCCGAATGCCATTCGGCCGGAACGGCGCCGAAGCGTTCCTCGAACCGCGTCGTCACCGCTTGCGTCAGCGCGATCTCGGGCAGCAGGACGAGCACCTGCGCGTCGGGATCCTGGCGCAGTGCTTCGGCAATGGCTTCGAAATAGACCTCGGTCTTGCCCGAGCCCGTAATGCCATCGAGCAGGGCCACGCGAAATGTATTCTCGCGCACCATGCCGCGCAGATATTCCGACGTCTCGAGCTGTTCGCCGGTGAGATCACGCGGCGGGCGCTCGGGATCGGGCAGCGGGAATGGCTGATCGAGCGATCGCTCCACCTGCAACAGTGCGCCTGCTTCCACGAGGCCTTTCACCACGCCAGACGAGACACCGGCTGCGCGCGCAAGTTCTGCGCCCGGGATCGGGATGCTCGCGAGCGCCAGAACTTTCTCGCGCGCTGGCGTCATCCGGCCCGGTGTTTCGCCCGAGGCGACAACCAGCGTCTCGACCGGCGCATCGACCAGCGCCTCGCGCGAGCGCATCGCCATCGCCAGCACATTGCCCATGGGCGAGCAGATGTAGCGCGCCGCGCGCTCGATGAAGCCGCGCATGCTTTCCGGCAGGGGCGGCGCCGGCAGCACGGACTGCACGGCTTTCAGCCTGCGGTTGGACGGCGTGCCGCGCTCGCGCCAGACCACGCCCACCATCTCGCGCGGCCCGAGCGGGACCGTGACAAAGCTTCCCGGCGACGCCTCAACGCCTTCGGGAAGCTCGTAATCAAACGGCTCCGGCAAGGGCTGTGGCAACAGCACCGATACGATTCGGGGTTGGGCAGGCATGGCCGGACAATGGCCGGGTCAGCGCCCGCGTTCAACCACGCAGCGATCGCATTAGAATCAAGGCGTAACAATCAACCCACGCGCTGAACACTGCGCGATCGCGTTCTCTAACCCGCCCTTAATCGCGGCTGCCCCATGATGCAGGGATGAGCGTTCATACCGCCCGCGAAGCCTTGCAGGAATTCTCGGTCTGGCTTGAGACCGAGCGCCGCGCATCGCCCAAGACGATCGAGGCTTACCAGCGCGACATCGCCAATTTCATTTCGTTTCTCGTCGATCACCTCGGCGGCGAACCGCACGTGTCGGACCTCAAAGGCCTGTCACGTCACGACATCGTCGCCTGGCTCGCCCGCCGCCGCAGCCAGGACAATCTCGCTGCCTCTTCGCGCGCCCGCGCCGCATCCTGCGCTGCGCGCCTTCTTCAAATTCCTCGACCGCCGCCTCGACATGGCCAACGCCAAGGCGATGATGTTCGAAAGCCCCCGCCGCCCCCACCGCCTTCCCCGCCCCCTCCCGGAAAAGATCGCGCCGCAAACGATCACCATGGCTGGCGAAGGCGATGGATCGGATGAAGCCGAATGGATGCTGGCGCGCGATGCCGCGATCCTGTCGTTGTTATATGGGGCCGGGCTTCGTCTTTCCGAAGCGCTCGCACTGACAGGGCGTGACGTTCCTGCGCAGGAATCGCTGCGGGTGCTCGGCAAGGGGCGCAAGGTTCGCATCGTGCCGCTGATCCGCGCCGTGCGCGAGGCGATCAACGAGTACGTCAAGCTGTGCCCCTTCCCATCCGCGCCTGACGAGCAGATCTTTCGCGGGGAAAAGGGCGGACCGTTGAATCCGCGCATGGTGCAGCGCCTGATGGAGAAGCTGCGCTTCCGTCTTGGCCTGCCCGAGACGGCGACGCCGCACGCCCTGCGTCACTCGTTCGCAACGCACCTGCTGGCGAATGGCGGCGACCTGCGCTCGATCCAGGCGCTGCTGGGCCATGCCAGCCTGTCGACGACGCAGATCTATATCGGCGTCGACGCAGCGCGCCTGATGAAGGTGCACGCGGAATCACACCCGCGCGCGTGAGGCTACCCGTTCTACGTGGGCGCGCCATCGAGGCATTTGGCCATCGCCGTCGGATCATCGACCTGCTTGTCCATCGGCGTGGCCTTGCACCATTCGGGCGAACCCGGCGCAGCCGCGTTGCTGCACGCAGCGCCGAACAGGCTGGTCGCCACGATCAGGCTGGCAATCACGAGACGCATGGGAAGTCCCCCTCGAAGGTCGGATGGGATGTCGAATCTGCTTGCGGCCAAGTCTGGCTGGGCGAGTGCGCTCAAGTCAACCGATCAGCCCTTCGGAAGTGCGCAACCCTTCAGGATCTCGCCCTTCCACGCTGCCGTAACCGTCCACGGTCGGGCCGCATCGGCGAGACCGTCGAAGCACTCCTTGTGGGTGAAGCTCATCACGAAGTCGCCCTGATCGGTTTTCGATGTGAGCAGGATAGCGCCACCCTCGCCGCTCGACTTCACGGGTAGCGCGCCGTCGATACTTGGATCGCCCAGGACCGAGATGACGGCTTTTCCTTCCTGGTGGTTGACTGCCACCGTCCAGTAGGCGGGCTCAGTGCCGCCGACCTCGAGATCGCCTGCGAGATCGCCCTCGGCCGAACAGGCGCACAGGCTGAACGCTGCGAGAGCGAAAATGGCGACGGGCTTGAGCATGGCGATCTCCTTCGGCTTTCTACCTAGAGCGCGATGAGCCATGATGGAAGCCTTGGCGCCCATTACGCGCCGCAACACCGACGGGCGCCCGCGATCCGTACAGGATTGCGGACTTGCTGGCGCTGCGTAAGCCAAGTTCGCACCTGCACCATCGCTGTTGTAACTAGCGCAAGCGATCATCGGCGCTAGACTGACGCGATGAGCACAGACATCGCCCTGCTTCGAATGACGGCGCGCGACATGGTTGCGGGCCTCAAGAAGAAATCGTTCAGCGCCACCGACCTGTGCGAGGCGAGTATTGCGCGCATCGAGGCGCTGGATACAGACATCAATGCCGTGGTGGTGCGCGACTTCGAGCGTGCACGCGCTGACGCCCGCAATGCGGATGTGTCGATTGGCAAGGGCGAGTTCAAGCCCCTGACCGGCGTGCCGATGACGGTGAAGGAGAGTTTCGACCTGCGTGGTTATCCGACCACGTGGGGCATGGAGGTCCATCACCAGCATCGCGCGCGAGAAGATGCGCTCGCGGTGCAGCGGGTGAAGGCGGCGGGCGCCATCGTGCTGGGCAAGACGAATGTGCCGCCTGTGCTCGCCGACTGGCAGACCGAGAACCCGATCTATGGGCGTACGCGCAATCCACATGATCCTGAACGCTCTGCTGGCGGATCGTCGGGTGGAAGCGCGGCGGCGGTCGCGATGGGATTTTCCGCTGTCGAGATCGGAACAGATATCGGCGGTTCGGTACGCGTGCCGGCGGCTTTCTGTGGCGTTTATGGTCACAAGACGAGCTATGGCGTGATACCGATGGGCGGGCATTTTCCAGGTGGGATGACCCCGGCTGCGCCTTTGCTGGGTGTTGCTGGGCCGATTGCGCGTTCGGCTGAGGATCTTGCAACTGTGCTCGATGCTGTTGCGGGGCCTGACGCTGAGTCTGCCGCGAACAAATTGATCCTTCCCCTGCCCCGGCATGGGCGGCTGCAAAGCTTCCGCGTCTTCGTGCTCGATCATCATCCGGTTGCGCGGGCCGACAGCGACATTCTTGGCGCACTGGAAACGCTGGCGGATTCGCTGGTGAAGGAGGGCGCCAGCGTTGCGCGTCAGTCGAGCCTTCTGCCCGACATGAATGCGGCGTGGCGGACCTATCAGGCGATGTTGCTGACCACGATCACGCGGGGCGATCCGACGAATACGCGGCCGCCGATTTCTGCGCATGACTGGTTCGGGTTGCTGGATGATCAGCAGAGGATTCGCCGTCAGTGGGCGGACTTCTTCCGTCATTTCGACATCGTGCTTGCGCCCGCTTTCGGGACGGTCGCGTTTCCGCACACGCCGGAACCGGAGTGGCGCAAGCGGCCGCTGCCGATCGATGGCGAGCCGTCGAAATTCGGCGACCAGCTTGGCTGGGCCGGGATCGCGACGGTGGCCAACCTGCCTTCGACCGCCATTCCGCTTGGGGTCAACAAGGCCGGATTACCGCTGTCGGTTCAGGCGATCGGGCCGTTCCTGGAGGACAAGACCACGATCGCCTTTGCCGGAATGGTGGGGCAGCCGATTGTTACGCCGGCTGCCGCACGTTGATCACCAGGTTCTGGCGCCCGCCGTCCGTGTGATGCGCGGCTTGGCCAGCAGGTAGACGCCCAGAATCGTCAGCGCCATCGCGGCTATGTGCGGCCAACCGAAGGGTTCGTGCAGGATCACGACGGCCGCCCAGGCTGCGACGACAGGACCCACGCCGCCGACGGCGCTCATGCGGCCGGGGCCGATGCGGCCGATGGCTTCGGCGATCATGAAGCTCGGGATCACCGTGCAGAAGATCGCAAGCGTGAGAGCGAGCCAGTAGCCGTTGGCGGTGACGGGCGGTGGGGCCGTCACCAGCATTTCGATGCCGCTTTGCGTGAGGAAGGCGATCGAGGCGACGGACATTCCGAAAGCAGTGAACATGGTCGAGCCGAGGCGCGCGATCACCGGCTTCGAGGCGGTGACGTAGATTGCGTAGATGAAGGCGCCCGCGAAGATCAACCCACCGCCGAGCAAGGCGTTGGGACCCTGATGTCCGATCTCGGAGACGAACAGGATGGCGACGCCGGCATAGGCGAGCAGCAGCGCGAGAATGTGCTGGCGCGTGATCCTGTCCTTCAGGAACATCCACGACATCAGCGCGACCATGGTCGGGTAGATGTAGAGGATCAGGCGTTCGAGCTGGGCCGAGACGTATTTCAGGCCCTCGAAATTCAGCCATGATGAAAAATAATAGCTCATCAGGCCGAGGCCGCCGGCCATCGGCGAAGAACTTCGCGGCCGGTCTCTGCTTCATGCGCATGAAGGCGATAATGCCGATGGTGAGATAGACCGGCAGCGAGAACGCCATGCGGAGCGTGAGAAGCTGCGAGACGCCGATGCCTTCGGCGAAAGCAAGCTTGATGACGACGCCCTTGAGAGAGAAAAGCCCTGCCCCGCCCGCGGCGAGAAGCACGCCGATCGTGCGGTTGCGGTTGTCGGCATCGATTGGGAGGGCGGTCATCTGGTGGTGTCTCCGCTCGTCCTTCGTATCGTCAGCGGAGAAGCCAGTCGGGACGAGGGTCGCCGGCGTATCCGCCGCCGGCCCGTGTCGTTCAGGAACGACGCGCCGGCGCGAGCTGGTTGGCTCGCTTCATAAGTCGAATGAGGTTGGCGCAGGTCGTCATGGGTTGGGTGGATAGGCCGGTTCAGGGCTGCGGGCAAGCGGGGGCGTTCTCGCGGGTATGCCTGCGAGGTGAGAGAATTTCGATTCAGGGTGAGATTGAGTGGAGGGCCGCGTGCGTGCGCGTGGCCGCGCTCGTCCTTCCGCCTTCGCTGCGCTTCGGCGCGACAAGTCGACGGACGCGCACCCGCAATCGGGGCAACACCCACCAGCTCATGGTGAGCAGCGCGGCTTTGCCGCGCGTCCGTCGAACCATGGGCGACGAGGTCGCGCTCTGCGATGCGATAGCGCTGGCGGATATCTTCGATGTATGCCTCGACGACGCTGTTCATGTCGCCGAAGGCGTTCACGTAGTTCGCGTAGCGCTCCTGCACTTCGCGCAGGTCGTAGGTGGCGGGGATGAGATTGAAGCGCACGAGGCGCGCGTTCCAGCCGAGCCGGCGGTAAGCCTGTCGCGTCAGCGCGAAGGTGAGGCGCGCCTCGGCGTGGGCGAGCAGGAGGGCGATGGTTTCGAACACCGATCTGCGAAGTGTTTTTCCGCGCATGACTCGGCGTTCGCTGGAGATCAGGAGGATCACCAGCGGCCAGAAGCTGAGCATGACACCCAGGAAGGCCGGGAGGTCACGCAGCAGCCAGATGGGCCAGCCTTTGCGTTTCGTGGGTGTGACTATACGTGCGTCTGGAGCCCGGCCGATTTGCCGATCGCCAATCCACCCTATTTTTCGCGCAAGTCATTGAGATTGCTGGACGACGCGGAAAAGCGGGCTGTTGGATAAGTGCGAATCTCATCCAACAAAATGAGGCGTAACTCGGGGCGCGCTCCAGCGATCTCTCGATGTCATTCCGGGCGGAGACGCGGAGCGTCGCAGACCCGGAACCCAGGGGCTACGACCACCGGTGCTTGGGGGCCCTGGGTTCCGGCTCTGCGCCCTTCGGGCTTCGGCCGGAATGACAGCGAGGGGCTGGGTGTTGGGTTTGCGCTGCGTGCAAAGACTGGATCCCGGCCTTCGCCGGGAACACGGGCCAAGGGGCCCGTTTCCATTCTGCGGAGACGTGCCGTCAGATCCGCTTGCGTGCGGGAGGCCTCAGCGCGGCTTCGCGTTCGGCGATCCAGGCGGCGTCGCGGCGGTGGATGAGGACGCCGGGGAAGCGGGCTTCGAGGGATTCGCCGAGGTCGGCGGCGGCCTTGAAGTCGGAGCCCCCGCCCTCGCGGCGGTTCTTCGAGAGGCGGGTGAGCATCTGGCCGCGGCGGCGGGGATCGATGGCTTGCTGGAGTTCGCTGATCAGGAGGCGGCGGCAGCGGGTGAGGTAGTCGGCAGCGTCGGTGTCCGGGGCTGCGCCATCGCAGTCGAGGCGATCGAGCTGGTAGTAGCCGAAGACGACCGTATCGAGGATGGGCGGGCGGAAACCCTTGAAGGCGGCCTCGCGGTCGGCGCCGTGGCTATCGGGCGCGTGGTTCGGGAAGAAGAGACGGCCGCGATCGGCGAGCGATGACAGGCGTTGGGCGGCGCCGAGGCGGCGCACGCGCATCTCGTCCGGGTGGAAGCATGATCCTCGACCGCGTGCGAGGAGGATGCCTTCGGAGAGCGCGTCAGAGGCCTCGTGCGCCCACGACAGCATGTCGGCGTCCATCTGCGCCTTCAGGCTTTCGAACTGCATCGTCATCTGGCGATTGACGATGCGCCAGTTGAGCACGAAGGACGCGATGGCGAGCGCGGCGGAGCCGACAGCCAGCCAGGTTTCGAGACCCCAGTTTTCCATGTCCTCAGTTTTCCATGGCTCAGCCCGGCGGCGGTGTGGCGGGCGCTTCTGCAGGCCCCGCTGGCGCAGCGGCCGGCTTGCGGAAGCGGAGCGTCATGCGGTCGCTTTCGCCGATGGCCTTGTACTTGGCCTCGTCATAGGTCGCCGCTTCCGGCGTGCCGGGCTCGGGCTTGTCGAGCGTGGGCGGCAGCATCCAGACGCCGAGCGGATGATCTGCATTGTCCTTCGGATTGGCGTTGATCTCGGACGCTTCCTCGAGAACGAAGCCGGCATTCTCGGCGAGCTGGATCACATAGCTTTCGAGGACATAGCCGGTCGATGCCGTGAGGCTCTGGTCGCGTGCGGACGGAAGACGGTGTTCTTCCACGCCGAAGACGCCGCCGGGTTTCAGCGCACGGAAGGCGTCGGCAAAAATCTTGTCGGCGTAACCGCCCGCCATCCAGTTGTGGACATTGCGGAAGGTGAGAACGGCATCGGCCGACCCATCCGGCGCGATGCCCGTGCTGGTGCGCGAGGCGACGGTGAGCGTGATCTTGCCGTAGGTTTCGGGGTGCTCGACGAAGGCCGCGCGATAGTTGTCGACATTGGTGCGGGCGCCTTCGGAGGATTCCGGATCGACGTTGGCGGCATAGAGCTGGCCGCCGCCCTTCATCAGGTAGGGCCCGAGGATGGCGGTGAACCAGCCGCCGCCAGGAGCGAGTTCGACGACGGTGTCGGACGGCTTGATGCCGAAGAATTTCAGCGTTTCGACGGGATGGCGGTAGGGGTCGCGTGCGCGCTCCTTGTCGAGACGCCAGGCGCCGGCGACGGCCCAGTCGAGACTGCCTTCTGCGACCTTCGGCGCTTCCGGCGCAGATGTGGCGGCAGGCGCTGCGGCCTCCCCGCCACAGGCGGCCGCCAGCCCGAGGGCGGCAAGGGACACGAGAAAATGGCCTGATTTCATGAAATTATTCCCGCGTGTGTGACGTCGATTCCCGGAGTGACTTTATCGACTTGAGGTCACTTGACCACCCGCTGATGCGTTCCCAACTGATTGAACGAGGCGCTGCTCCGGCGGGCCTTGGAGACCGAGGCGCAGACCAAGAGGTGGCGCCGTGAACGGGCTTCGAACGTCAATCAAAGCTGCTGCAGCTCACACTTTGTGGGGTCCTGGGCAGCCTGTTGCTTACGAGGACAGAGAATGAGCTCTTTCGATTTTTCCCCCATGTACCGCACCGTCGTTGGCTTCGACCGGCTGGCAAGCCTGATCGACACGGCGCAACGCCTTGATGGCGTGCAAGGCTATCCGCCCTACAATATCGAGCAGTCCATCGAGGACGAAAACGCCTACGCGATCGAACTGGCCGTGGCCGGCTTCGGCGAAGGCGACCTCGATCTTGAAGTGAAGGAAGGCCAGCTGGTTGTCGTCGGCAAGAAAGACGGCGGTGAGGTTGATCGCAAATTCCTGCATCGCGGGATTGCGGAGCGCGGCTTTATCCGCCGCTTCCAGCTCGCCGATCACGTTGTGGTCAGCGGCGCCAAACTCCAGAACGGCCTGCTTCGCATCGAGCTGAAGCGCGAGCTGCCGGAAGCCATGAAACCCCGCAAGATTTCCATCGGCGAGACCTCCAAGCCGCAGGTGATCGAAGGCGGCAAGTCGAAGGCTTCTGCGGCGTAACGACGTCTCTTTTGACGACCCCTTGAATCAGCGGATGGCAATGCCGATCTGAAATGCCTGTCCGCTGACTAGTGCAGCGAATGTGTGGTGAGCCGCCTGGCCTTCTTCCCCTCCCCCCGGAACGGCGGGGCTGGATCCCACCAAAGAGAGCGGCGCGTCCCAAGGGGCGCGCCGCTTTTCGTTTGTGCCTTGATGCGCTGCGTAAAGCGCAGGTTTATTTGCACTCGGTCTCGGCGCGGGTTCCGACGGTCTGCATCTTCGTACCGATCGCAACCATGTCGGTGAGGGTGAGGCCCGAGTCGGTGAGCGCCTTCATGCCCGCTTCCGGGCTCATGTCCGACGCGTTGATCGTGGCGAGCAGGAATTTCTTTTCCTTGTCGTTGAGCGCCGATTCGACGATGCGCGCCTGGCAGCCGCATTTGGCGGCGGACGCCTCGCCCTGTTCCTTGACGCACGCGGCGGTAGCTTTGGTGACAAACTCGCTTCCACCCGCGCCACAGGCGGTGAGGCTTGCGAGGCCCAGGAACGCGACAACGGCGACTGAAATACGGATCATGCGATTCTCCCCTTTTCCGCAGCCTTAGCAGAATGAGAGGCGGTCGTCGTGGGGGACTGAGGACAATTGCGTTTTTTGCGAAAACCTCAGAGAGAGGTCGGCAGCGTCGCGAGAAATTGCTGCCAGGCGCGCTCTGGGGCTGCGGGCCAGAACAGGCAGACGATGGCCACGCCCATCAGCGCGCCACCAAGGTGCGCGGCGTGGCCGATGCCGTCGCGGAGGCCGGTGCGCGAGGCCCAGATCGAATAACCGATGTAGCAGAGTGCAAAGACGCAGAGCGGCATCGGCAGCGCGAAGAAGACGTAGATCTGCGCGAAGGGGTAGAAGACGGCGGCGGCGGTGGTGATGCCCGAGACGGCGCCGGATGCGCCGAGCGCGCGGTAATTCGGATCGCGATAGTGCTCCATGAAGGTCCAGGCAGAACCGGCAATGAGGGATGCGACATAGATCAGCATGAAGCCGGTCGTGCCCGCCGTGTATTCGAGGACGGGGCCCATGAAATAGAGGGCCAGCATGTTCATGAAGAGGTGGAACGGGTCGCCGTGGATGAAGGCCGACGTAACCCAGCGATACCATTCGTTGAACCGGCGGATGCGGTTCATGTCGAACAGCAGCCGGTCGAGCAGACGGACATTGCCGAAGGCGAGGAACGACAGGATGACGTTCGCAGCGATCAGCGAATAGGTCGCGGGCGCTTGCAGAATCTCATCCATCGTTTGCGCCCCCGAACCCTGTCCTAGTCCTCGGCGGCATCGTCAGCGGCCGCGGCGACGGGCTCGCTGACATCTTCAGGAGCGTTGTCGCCATCGTCGGCTGTGTCATCGCCACCGGCATCGGCAGACGTTTCTGCAGCGCCGCCTTCGGCACGATCACGGCCGCCACGACGGCGACGGCGACGGCGTTTGCCGCTCTTGGCTTCGCCAGCTTCGCTGTCGCCGGCTTCGGGAGCAGCAGCTTCGGCCGTTTCAGCGGGGGCAGCGGGCGCTGGCGCCACGTCCACGCGCTGCGGACGCAGCAGGTAGACCGTGGCTTCCGCGCTGTCGGTGAAGGCCTTCAGCGCTTCGATCGCCTGCGCGCCGACGAATTTGCGGCGCAGCTCGCGGAAGGAGCGCGCAGCTGAGCGCAGCGGCGCGAGAGCGACATCGTCCTTGCCGAGCGTGACGGTGAAGGTCTCCGCGCCGGCGAGCGAGCTTTCGAGGTTCTCGGCAGCCCAGCGCAGGAAGAACACGCCGAGATCATCCTTGAAGATGGGCGTGAGCGTTTCCTTGAGATCGTCGAGCGCGGCGAACGGACCCGAGGCGGTCGGCGCGGCCATGAACTCGCACCATTTGACGACGAAGGGGCCTTCCTTCTCGATGACTTTTGCGGGCGTCGGATCCTTCATCATCTGGATCAGCTGGCCGGCGATGGCGAAGTCGGCCATCGAGGGACGCTCGCCGAAGATGAAGAGGTGCTTCTTCAGATGCTCGTCGAGCAGGCGGACGAAACGCTTGAGCGATTTTTCGAGCGCGTCGCCGAGCTCGCCTTCGAGCTGCATCGTCTTGAGCTGGGCGCCCATGGTCTCGATGGCGCGATCCTCGGCGGCCTTGCGATCGGGAACCTGCGTCGTGACGTAGTAATCGTCGATCGAACGCTGGGCGGCGAGGCGCTGGTCCTTCTTGCGGGTCCAGCGGTAGTGGAAGACGGTCTTGGCGAGCCAGGCGTCGGCATATTCCTCGAGCACGCAGACGAGGAAGGCGAGCGCGGGATCGGCCGGCATGGCGGAGGGTTCGGGGCTGTCGGCCTCGAGCGCTTCCATCATCGGGGTGGTGTCGTGGACCGCAAAGCCGGATGCGGTGACCAGAACCGGGCAGCGTCGGGAAGCGGGAGACGCGCTTCAGCTCTTCCTCGGTTTCCTCGGTGCGGGGCGTCCAGTCAAAGGCGACGCCCTTGTACTTGAGGTAGGACCGCATCTTGGTGGAATAGGCCGAGGTCTCGGCGCCGAACAGGCGATAGGACATTACAGTCTCCGGAAAGCGCGCGGAAACTAGACGGGAAGCCGCCCTGCCACAACCGCTGTTTGATTAGGCGTCGAATACAGGATAACGCCTGCAATATCGCAGGAAAACAGGGACAAAACGCCTTGGGCCCAGTCTTTATCACCGGTGGGGCGGGCTTTGTCGGCGCTCATGCCAGCAAGAGCTTCGCCCGGGCGGGGCGCGACGTCGTGGTTTACGACAACCTGTCGCGCGGGTGGGCGGACTTCGTGAAGTGGGGTCCGCTGGTCGAGGGCGACATTCTCGACACGGACAAGCTGACGGCGGCGCTGAAGCAGCACAGGCCGGAGACGGTCGTGCATTTTGCGGCCGTGGCCTACATCGCGGAATCGATCGCGAAGCCGGATCTCTATTACCGGATCAATGTCGAGGGCACGCTGAGCCTGTTGCGGGCGATGCAGGCGGCGGGCGTCAAACGGATCGTGTTCTCGTCCAGTTGTGCGACCTATGGCGTCGTGTCGGACATCATCACCGAAGAGACGCCGCAGGCGCCGATCAATCCCTATGGCCGGTCGAAGATGATGGCGGAACAGGTGATCCGCGATGTCGGTCGTGTTGCGGGGATCGAGAGTGTGATCCTGCGCTATTTCAATGCGGCGGGTTCGGACCCTGAGCTGGAGATCGGCGAGCGGCATGACCCCGAGCCGCACGTGATCCCCCTCGCCTTGCGCGGCGCGACGGATGGCGGGTTCGTGTTCACGATCAATGGTTCCGACTTCCCGACGCCCGATGGCACGTGCGTGCGCGACTATGTGCACGTCAATGATCTCGCCGATGCGCACATCAACGCGGTGAACCATCTTGAGGCCGGGCGCGGCAGCGATGTCTTCAACCTGTCGACCGGCAGGGGCGCGAGCATTCTCGACCTGATCGCCGCGATCGAGAGCGTGACGGGGGGCAGGATCGAGCGGAAATTCGGCGCGCCGCGCCCGGGCGATCCGCCGAGCCTGATCGCAAGCAATGCAAAGGCGGAACGTGTGCTGGGGTGGCGCGCGAGCCGATCGGACCTGCAGACACTGATGCGCGACGCGTGGGCGTGGCAGAAGCACGACGGCCTGCGCACGGCAGGCAATGACCTGGATAAGAAATGACGCGTCCCGTTATCCTCGCTTACGCCGACAAGATGTTCACGCCGTCGGAGAGCTTCGTGCACCGGAGCTATACGGCGTTCTCGAAACTCGAGCCGGTGTTCATCGGGCATGAGCATCGCGGGCCGGCGCCGGAGGGCATGCGGTCTTTCGAGCTGGGCGAATTTCATGGGCCGCTCGGCGAGATGGGGTTCAAGCAGCTTGGACTAGTGTCGGACAAGCTGCTGAAGCGGTGCCAAGCGGAAAAGCCCGTCGCGATCCATGCGCATTTCGGCAAGTCGGGCGCTTATGCGTTGCCGCTGGCGCGCAAGCTGAACATTCCGCTGGTCGTCACCTACTACGGCGGCGACGCGACCAAGACGACCAACACGGCGAACAATCCGCTGCGGCCCTACAATCGCAATCGCGCGAAGCTGTGGCGTGAGGCGGCGTTGATCCTGCCCTGCTCCAGTTTCATCCGCGATGAGTTGGCCAAGCATGGCGCGCCGAAGGACAAGATGATTGTCCATCACAACTCTGCCGATCCCTATCGCTTCACGCCTGGCGAGAAGACGAAGTCGATCCACTTTGCCGGACGCTGGACCGAGAAGAAGGGCATCGACACGCTGATCAAGGCGCTGGCGCGGCTGGGCCCGAAGCTGGAAGGCTGGACGATCAGGCTGGCGGGCGACACGCCGAAGAATGGCAATACGGAGCTGAAGGCGCAGCTGCTGGCGCAACTGAAAGCGGCGGGCGTGAGCGTGGACTTGCCGGGCTGGATTCCGGCGGATGCGATGCCGCAATTCTGGGCCGGCGCGATGATCGCGTGCATGCCCTCGAAGCGCGCATCGTCAGGGGACGCGGAAGGTCTGCCGCTGGTCTGCGTCGAGGCGATGCTGTGCCAGTGCGCCCTGCTCGGCACGCGGCATGCGGGCATCACCGAGTGCGTGAAGGATGGCGAGACGGGCTATCTGGTCGACGAGGACGATGATGCCGCGCTGGCCGAACGGCTCGGCCGGATGATCGGTGATGCAGCGAAGACACAGGCGATGGGACAGGCGGGACGCGATTTTGCGGTCTCGGATTTTAACCTTGTGACGCAGTCGCTGAAGCTCGAAGAGCACCTCATCCGGCTCGCGAAATCTGCTCACAAGCTGCCGGCCGGGTTTGTCTCCGAATAGAGCCCGCTTTGTTCTGGTGATCGTTTCGCACCTATGGTTAGCGAAAACTTACCGCGCGTTTTCGTGGCTAATGCGCACTCCGCGAAATTTACCTACCCAGTTTAAGTAGTCCCCTACGCTTGTTTGGCAGACTTCTTCGCAGGGGACGGCGCGCACACGCCGAGCGAAGAGAATGGACGCAGAGAACGACACGCCAGGCGGCCTCAATCTGGCCGAGCGCATCCGCCGTCTCGCAAACGGGCGGAGCACGCTGGACGTCGCGCAATTCCAGTTCATCGGCATCGCAGAAATTCGTGCGCGCTATGGCGATCAGTGGCGCGAGAAGCATGAGCGCGTGTGCCTGGCGGCGCGGTATTTCATCTCGCGGCGAATTGCACCGGACGACGTGCTGGTCGCCGGGGCCGATGGCTTCCTGCTCGTGTTCGGCAATTTTACCGGTTACGCGGCCGAGACGACTGCGCGGCAGATTTCAAAAGAGCTGAACGCGTTCTTCATCGGCGAGCCCGATCTCGACGACATGCAGATCGTCGCTCAGCACCATGCGATGAGCCTCGAGGATTTTACCCTGGCGTTTAACGCGATGATGACGGAGATGCGTGCGGCGCGTAGCGAACCTTCACGCGAACAGTCGCTGTCGAACTATCCCATTTCCAAATATCCGATGGGCTATATCCCGCTGTGGGATGCGCAGCGCGGCGCGCTGGCGACGCAGTTCATCTCGCCGCTGGATCCGGCGACGGGATTTCCGCTGGTGTGGGACAATGAGAGCCATCGCCATGCCGCGATGGACGAACGCAAGCTGATCGCATCAGAGCACGACATGCAGGCGCTCTATGCCGGCGGCGGTCGCGCCGTGGTGGGCGTCGCGGTTCACGTCTCGACGCTGAACAATCCGCAAAGTCTTTTGACTGCCGTCCAGGCGATGGCGAAATTTGACCGCAAGCTGTCGCGCTATCGCGTGCTGCGCATAAGCTGTGTCGAGCCGGGGTATCCGCGCATCTATCTCGAGGACGCGATGCGAGCCGTGCGGAAGCATGTGGGGCGGATCGCCATCGGCCTCAACTGGAACGAGCCGGATATCGGCGGCGTCCTCAAGCTGCAGCCTGCGGCGGTGGGGTTCAGCGTGCCGACGACGGCGTTGTTGAACGCTGGCGTGAAGGCCGACGTGTTCGCGCGGATTGCGGCAGCCGTCGAGCAGGCGCGTGCGGCGGGCGTGATGGTGAGTGTCGAGGGCGATCTGCATGCGGAGGACGCGGCGCGGTTCGTGCGCGATGGCGTCAACTTCCTGTGTTCGCCACGCCTGTGGCCGGTGCGCGCGAAGCTGACGGCGGCGGAAACATGGCCGGTTGCACGGCTTGAAGCGATGGCGCGTGCGGCGGACGCAGCGTGAAGTGCACGGCAGTTTAATGACAGCTCAACTGCATCTGGCGCCTTCACGGCGGGGATGAAACTGGTAAGTTTCGCGCGCCGCACAGGCCTCGTGCAGGCCTAAAGAAAAACAAGACGGAGACCTCCTCATGAAAATTCTGGTTCTCGCTGCTGTTGCTGTTGCGCTGACGGCGCCGGCCTTCGCGCAGACGACCACGCTGTCGGAAGTGACGACCAAGGGCATCAAGCTCAGCGCAGGCGGGTTCGACCTCGACGTAATCTACAAGCCGGACAACACCTTCACCGCGATGGATGGCCAGGTGACCGGCAAATGGCGCATCGACGGCGAGAAGCTGTGCACCACCTCCAACTTCAAGCCTGAGGAAGAGTGCACCGTCTATCCGGCCGGCAAGAAATCCGGCGACTCGTTCGACCTGACCAGCGATCAGGGAACGGCGACCATCACCATCAAGTAATTCCACGTTCAAACAGGCTGCTTTCCAGACCAGTCTGTTTCCACCTGCCCCGCATCGCAAGGTGCGGGGTTTTTCTTTGCCCGCTTTCCATCCATTCCGCCTGTCGCGCAGGATCATGCGCACGTTACGCTCGGTCATGGCGGCGATGCCTGTTATCGGAAATTGTATGGACTTCGCTGCGCGTGCAGCGCCGATACGGAGCATGCGATTGCCACGTCGAAGTAATGCCTGGCCAAGGTTCATGGCTACGGCCGCAGTGGCAGCGTTGACCGCAGCGGGCAGTGCGCACGCGAGCGTGTTGCAGGCGCCGGCGGACGCGCCTGCGTGGGCGCATATCGGCGCGGCGGCCTTGCTGTGGATGCACATCATTGGGGGCGGGGCCGGGATTGCGACCGGCGCGATCGCCATCGCCAGCCGCAAGGGCGGGAAGATACATCGCGCCGTCGGGCGCATGTTCTTCTGGGTGATGCTGGTCTGCTACACCGTGGCGGCGGGCGTCGCGCCCTTCCTCGATGACGGACAGAGGCCCAACACGATTGCGGGCGTGATGGCGCTCTACCTGCTGCTGACGGGGTGGGCGGCGGCACAGCGGCCGGAGATCAAGGCTGGCCTCTGGCAGGTCGCGGGACTGATCGTGGCGCTGACGATTGCGGGCGCGGGCGCGCTGTTCATGAAAATGGGGGCGGAGAGCGCGACAGGCACGATCGACGGCTCGCCGCCGGAAGCGTTTGTGGTCTTCATGGCGGCGGGTGTGTTTGCGGCAGCGGGTGAAATTCACGTCCTGATACGCAAGACACTGAGCGGGTCGGCGCGGATCGCACGGCATCTCTGGCGGATGTGCTTCTCGCTGTTCATCGCCTCGGGCTCGTTCTTCCTCGGGCAGATGCAGGTGATGCCGGTGTGGATGCGGGAGTCCGCCATACCGTACGTTGCCGCGCTGGCGCCGCTGGCGGCCATGCTGGTCTGGCTGGTGCTGGTGCGGATACCCAGGCGGAGAAAGGTTGTTCCGGTGGTGGAGTAACGGCGCATCGGAAAGGGCGCGCCAGAAACGATGACGCCGGCCCTGCTCTCGCAGCGCCGGCGCGACACCATGGTAGTCCGCCAGATTCGTCCTTCGGACATTGCGGCCTCTCGGCCTGTGGCCCTGATCAGGGGCCGTCCGTACGACGCCTTCCGGCGAAGCTGAGCCTTGAGCGCCTTGGTGCGCGCAGTCACAGAACTCTGGGCGTTAGCCCACTTTCCTGTTTCCGCGCAGCTGAGGCCGCGCCCACATCCGTTCCCTCTCGCGAGAGCTCGTGCGGTTCTGGATCCCGCCCGAGTGTAGCGCCCGCCGTGCGCGGCGAACTCCACTTCCGGTGCTCGTTGCTCCCCTTACACTCAGCGCCTGTCCAATCAGGCTTACCAGCGGGGACATCCAGTTGCTCGACCCGCGACGGTCTCCTCTCCGGACAAGTTGAGGATGACAGAATTGTTCGCGGCGCCAATTGCGGCGCCCTGTGGAAACTGTTGACGGTGCTGTTGATAAAATGCTCTCGCACATGCGAGTGAAATCGCACGCGGTTGCGAAGACGGAGGACAAAATGGCGCTCGATCTGGAGACGCGCGGGCAGCTGATAGAAACGGTACGCCGGTTCGTCAACGAGGTTTGCCGGCCGAACGAGCAGCTGGTGTCGGAGACGAATGCGATACCGGAAAAGATCGTGCAGGAAATGCGCGATCTCGGTCTCTTCGGACTTTCCATTTCAGAAGCGTATGGCGGGCTTGGGCTCACCATGGAGGAAGAGGCGCTGGTGATCCTCGAGATGGGTCGCACGTCGCCGGCTTTCCGGTCGACCTTTGGCACCAATGTCGGCATCGGCAGCCAGGGCATCGTGATGTTCGGCACCGAAGACCAGAAGCGCGACTGGTTGCCGAAACTGGCGACGGGCGAAGCGATTGCGAGCTTTGCTCTGACAGAGCCGGATGCGGGATCGGATGCAGGCTCGGCGAAGACCAAGGCCGTGCGCGATGGCAATCACTACGTGCTGAACGGCGCCAAACGGTTCATCACCAATGCGGACAAGGCCACGATCTTCACCGTGATGGCGCGGACGGATCAGAACACGCCGGGGCCCAAGGGGCTGTCAGCCTTCATCGTCGAGAGCGCGACGCCGGGCGTGAGCATCGGCAAGCCCGAGAAAAAGATGGGCCAGCAGGGCGCCAATGTCTGCGACGTGATCTTCGACAATGCGCGCGTGCCGATCACCTCGCGCCTTGGCGAAGAAGGCGAAGGCATGAAGGTGGCGATGTCCGTGCTGGATCGCGGGCGGCTGCATATCTCGGCGCTGAGCTGCGGGCATCGCGGAACGGCTGGTCGAGGAGATGGTGCGCTATGCGAGCGAGCGGAAGCAGTTCGGCAAGCCGATCATCGAGCACCAGCTGGTGATGGGCATGATCGCGGAGAGCTATGCGGAAGCTGCGGCGGGCCGTGCGATGGTGCTGGATGCGGTGAAGAAATACGACGCCAAGGAAAAGACCACGCTGATCGCGGCGGCGACCAAGATGTGGTGCACCGAGATGGTGGGCCGCGTCGCCGACCGCGCCGTGCAGGTGCATGGCGGCGCCGGCTACATCGCGGACTATGCGGTGGAGCGCTTCTATCGCGACGTGCGTATCCTGCGGCTCTATGAAGGTACGACGCAGATCCAGCAGATGGTGATCGGGCGCGAACTGCAGCGAATGGCGAAGGCGGGGGAGATTTAG
Source organism: uncultured Alphaproteobacteria bacterium (assembly GCA_963784415.1). Classification (GTDB taxonomy): domain Bacteria; phylum Pseudomonadota; class Alphaproteobacteria; order Caulobacterales; family Hyphomonadaceae; genus UBA7672. The sequence continues at coordinate 96,322 of CAWARK010000004.1, read as the reverse complement.
CGGTCCGTCTGCACCGGCCTACTGGTTCGCCGCTATCGTTGCCGCCAGTTGTGCGCGTAGGTCGGGAATGTCCTTGAGGTCGATCTCGGTGTCCTGACCGTTGATCTTCACGATGCGCGAGGCGGTTTCGGGTTTCGAGAGGCTGATGGCCTTGTCGAATTCGGCGAGCGCTTTTTGGCGGAGCGATACTGTTCTGGGCGGCCTCTTCGGCATATCCTGCAAGCGTGGTGCGCGACTGGGCGGCGAGCTTGAGGACGAAGGGATCGCTCGGCGCGGCGGCGACCTGTTCGTCGACCTGGGCGGAGAGGTCCGTAATGTCGGCAGCGCTCGCGCCTTCGCCGTGCTGGCCGATGGAGACCATCAGGCTGGCGGTTTCCTGCAGCGTGACGCTGGCCGGGGTGGCGGTTTCACCGGGCGTCGAGTCGACCGACGGGGTCGTTGCGCAGGCGGACAAGACGAGTGCGCTGACAGCGAGGACGAGTGAGGCAAGTTTCATCGGGGACTCCAGAGGTTCCGAGTAACGGGAAGTAGCACGCTGCAATGCGGCGCAAAGGCGGCGGGCGAAATGGCTTGTGCAGGCAGCACTGCTTCTGCGTGACATCGCCCGCCCTGCCCGCTTAGATCGCGGCAACAGAATGGGGTCTCCATGGACAGCGATGTCGATATTGCGCGCCGGGCGAAGCTGAAGCCGGTGATGGAGATTGGCGAGAAGCTGGGCATTCCGGCGGACGCGCTGATTCCCTATGGGCATACCAAGGCGAAGATCTCGGCGGCGTTCCTGAAGTCGCTGTCGCGACAAACCGGATGGCGATCTGGTGCTGGTGACCGCGATGAACCCGACGCCGGCGGGTGAAGGCAAGACCACGACGACGGTAGGGCTGGGCGACGCGCTGACGCGGATCGGCAAGCGAGCGGTGATCGCGCTGCGCGAGCCGTCGCTGGGGCCGTGCTTCGGACAGAAGGGCGGGGCTACGGGCGGCGGGCTTTCGCAGGTTGTGCCGATGGACGACATCAACCTGCACTTTCACCGGCGACTTCCACGCGATCACGGCGGCGCACAACCTGCTCGCGGCGATGCTGGACAACCACATCCACTGGGGCAATGCGCTCGGCATCGACGTGCGGCGCATCCGCTGGCGCCGTGCGCTGGATGTGAATGATCGCAACCTGCGGACGGTGGTGACCGGTTTGGGCGGCCCCACGAACGGCACGCCGAGCGAGGGCGGGTTCGATATCACGGTCGCCTCCGAAGTGATGGCGATCCTGTGCCTCGCGACAGATCTCGCAGATCTGAAGGCGCGGCTGGCGCGGATCATCGTGGCGGAGACGCGCGAGCAAGAAGCCGATCACGGCGGGCGACCTGAAAGCCGATGGCGCGATGGCGGTGCTGCTGAAGGACGCGCTGCTGCCCAACCTGGTGCAGACGATCGAGAACACGCCGGCGATCGTGCACCTCGGGCCGTTCGCGAACATTGCGCATGGGTGCAATTCGGTGACGGCGACGAAGGCGGCGTTGAAGCTGGGCGAGATTGTCGTGACGGAGGCGGGCTTTGGCGCGGACCTTGGGGCGCAGAAATTCTTCGACATCAAATGCAGGCTGGCGGGACTGAAACCGCGCATGGCGGTGCTGGTGGCGACGATCCGCTCGATGAAGATGAATGGCGGCGTGGCGAAGGGCGATCTCGGCCACGAAGATGTCGAGGCCTTGCAGCGCGGCGCGGTGAACGTGCAGCGGCATATCGAGAACCTGCAGGGCTATGGCCTGCCGGTCATCGTGGCGCTGAACCATTTCACAACGGACACCGCCGTCGAGGTCGAGACGGTGAAGCGGATTGTCGGCGCGATGGGTGTGCAGGCGTTTGTCTGCAAACACTGGGCGGAGGGCGGCAAGGGCGCGGAAGAGCTGGCGCATGCGGTGGTGGCGCAGCTGGCGAAGAAGGAGGATGCGTTCCACACGCTTTACGAGGATGCCCTGCCCTTGCTCGACAAGATCGAGATGACGGCGAAGCGCATCTATCGCGCAGCGCGCGTTGATGCGCCGGCGAAAGTCGTGGCGCAACTGAAGCGATGGGAGGAGGCAGGGTATGGCCGCCTGCCCGTCTGCATCGCCAAGACGCAGTATTCGTTCTCAACTGACCCGGCAAAGCTGGGCGCGCCAGAAGGACACGTGCTCGATGTGCGCGAGGTGCGGCTCTCCGCAGGAGCGGGGTTCGTGGTAGCGATCTGTGGCGACCTGATGACGATGCCGGGCCTGCCGCGACAGCCTGCGGCAGAAATCATGTCGGTGGATTCCGACGGCAATATTCATGGCCTGTCTTAGGAGAGACTGCCGTTATGCAGATCGGAAAACTGACGCTGCTGGTGCGCGACTATGACGAGGCGATTGCCTGGTACACGCGCTGCCTCGGGTTCGAGCTTGCCGAAGATATTCACCTTGGCGGACCGAAGCGCTGGGTGGTGGTGAAGGCGCCCGGCCAGAGCGGTGGAGCCTTGCTGCTGGCGCGCGCTGTGGGCGAGGAACAGAATGCGTCTGTCGGGCGGCAAGCCGGTGGGCGTGTGTTCCTGTTCCTGGAGACGGATGACTTCGACGAGACCTACGCGAAGATGCAGGCCGAAGGCGTGCCGTTCCGCGAGACGCCGCGATCCGAGCCCTACGGCAAGGTCGCCGTGTTCGAGGATCTCTACGGCAATGCGTGGGACCTGATCGAAACGCGCGGCTAGCAAGCAAATGTGGCGCGAATTTTCGCCGCGGCGCCGGTTGCATCCCGGTCGCGCTTGCTGTCGGATCGCACTCAGAAAAATCAGGGAGACGGAACATGCGGCTGACGCGGCGGAGCCTTATAGCGACGGTCTGGGCGACGGGTGTCGCGGCGTGCGCGGGCGCGCCGGGCGTGGTCGCTGGCGGGGGCGCTCCGGATGCGACCGAAACCGCCGAGCTGATCCGCACCGGCAAGATGTCGGCCAGGGAAGCCGTCGAAGCGGCGATCAAGCGCGCACAGGCCGTGCAGCCCAAGATCAACTTTCTTGTCAACGAGACGTTCGACGCGGCGCGGGCAAAGGCGCTCAATCCCGGCACCGGCCCATTCGCGGGCGTCCCCTATCTCGTGAAAGACCTGAACGACCAGATCGGCGTGCAGACGCGCTCCGGCTCGCGCGTGACGGCGGGCATCGCGCCGGCGACAGCCGAAGAGGTATTTGTCAGCCGGATGCTGGGCACGGGCCTGATCAGCATCGGCAAGTCGGCGGCGCCCGAGAATGGCTACCTGCCGACGACCGAGCCGCTGGCCTTTGGGCCGACGCGCAATCCGTGGGACACGACGCGCTCGACCGCGGGTTCGTCCGGAGGCTCGGCGGCGGCGGTGGCAGCGGGCGTCGTTCCGATTGCGCACGCGAACGATGGCGGCGGATCGATCCGCTTCCCGGCCGCCAACAATGGCCTGGTCGGCCTTAAGCCTTCGCGCGGACGGATGGTGAGCGAAGAAGTTCCGGGCCCGCTGGATATCGCCGTGGAAGGCTGCGTCTCGCACACGGTTCGCGATACGGCGCGCTTCCTGTCGCTGATGGAGCGCACGGGCGATCAGGCGATCCTTCCGGCAGTCGGCATGATCACCGACCCGCTGAAGCGCAAGCTGCGCGTCGGCATTCTCACCAAGGGCTTCTATGGCTTCGAGGCGGACCCGGAAGTTGCAGCTGTCGTGAAAAATGCAGCGAAGACGATGGAAGGGCTCGGCCACACGATCACGGAAACCAACTGGCCGACGGCGGCGAGCTTTCCGGATGATTTCCTTGCCTACTGGTCGCTAGGCGCGGCGCAGGATGTTGCGGGCGCGGCCAAGAAGTTCGGCAAGCCGATCGACGAGACCAGCTTCGAACCGTTCACGCTGCGCATGGCGGAGAACGCATCCAAGCTGCACGAGGGCGACATCAGCGCGATCTTCAACCGCCTGATGGGCGCGACGCAGGCGTACAACAACTGGATGAATGATTTCGACATCGTGCTGACGCCGATGTTCGCCTCGCCGCCCTCTCCCCTCGGCTATCTGCGGGGGGATGTGCCGTTCGACACGCTGCGCGAACGCCTGCTGCAACAGGTTGGCTACACGCTGATCCATAACGTCTCCGGCGCGCCGGCGATAAGCCTGCCGCTGGGCCGTACGGCGGCCAACCTGCCGATCGGCGTGCAGGCGTGCGCAGCGAAGGGCGCGGAAGGCCTGCTGCTGCAGGTGGCCTACCTGATGGAAATGGCGCTGCCGTGGAAGGGCTACAGGCCGGGCGTCTACGCCGGCTGAAGGCGCTGACGGCGAAACGAATTCCATCATGCTGGCGCTGATGCGTGGCCGGGTCTAAGCTCGGTCACGCCTGTTTCAGGCGGGTGGAGCGCTGGGGATGACCGCGACACAGAACGTCGAACTGCTCGAGACGCGGATAAAAGTCTTCATTTCCTATTCGCGCGCGGACAAGGCGTTCGCGAGCGAACTCGTGCTGGGCCTCGCGGCGTGTGGCTTCGCGCCGTACATCGACCGGCAGGACATTGCGCCGGGCGAGGACTGGGAGAAGCGTCTCGCCGGCCTGATCTCCGAGGCGGACTCGATCGTCTATATCGCCTCGCCCGACAGCCTCGCATCGGAGAATTGCGCGCTGGAATTGCGGCAGGCGATTGCGCTTGCGCAAGCGCATCCTGCCCGTCGTGTGGCGGCCGATCGACGACGCGCTGGCGCCGCCGGAGATGAAGCGGCTGAACTACATCTTCTTTGCCGGCGAAGGGCGCACGTTTGCGGCGGGCCTGTCCGAACTGGCCAATGCGCTGCGCACCGACATCACCTGGATCCGCGAGCATACGCGTCTTGCCGAACTGGGCGGGCGATGGGCTGCGCGTGGACGCGCGGCGGACATGCTGCTGCGCGGGGAGTGATATCGATGCGGCGAACCAGTGGCTGGCGGACAAGCCGATCACGGCGCCGCCAATCACGGATGACCAGGCCGATTTCATCAAGGCATCGTCGGATGCACGCGCTGAAGCCGAACGCAGGCGCAAGCGTGCGCATGCCGGTTTGCTGACGGCTGTTTCAGGCGCCGCTGTCGTGTTTGCAGGGCTGGCCGGAGTTGGCGGGATGGCAGTGGACGGTGGCGCGCGATGGCGAGCAACGCGTCACCAAGGCCTATGGCGAACTCGATAGCGCGACACAGGAGGTGCGCTCGGCCAACCTGCGGCTTGGCGCCGAAGTGTGGCTGCGCACTGCACCTTCGGACACGGGTTACTATGTCGTCGATAGCGGCTGGTATCCCGTTGCGGCGAACTATTCGGGCGCAATTGCACGGGTGGAACGCTCGGGCGGCGGGCACGCAACGTGGCAACAGACGGGCTTCATCATCGATGGCGGGCTGGTGCATCCGAAGTATGCGGGCGAGCCGCTGCTGGTGCTCTATGCCGAACGCGCGACACAACACGCGACGCCGTTGGTCTGGCGCCAACCGCCCGGCAGACGCCGGACGACACCCTGCCCGCCAATGCGGACGAGGACCGGAAGATTGTCGCCATCCGCGAGCAGGAGGCGGAGGAGCGCCGGCAGGAAGAAGAACGCCAGCGTCGCGCGGCGGAGGCGCAGGGAACCGCACCTGTGCAGGCAACGCTGCCGGTCGCCACGACGAACCCGCGCACGCCGCCCCACGTTACGCCTCGTGCTGGGTCAAGCCCGCCGGCGGATACGGTGGCCGTCGACGATCCGGCCCTGATACAGCGCATGGACATGGCGGAGGACGTGAAGCCGGGGCCGGAGATCATCACCGTTGCATTCCCCGTTCTGGGAGATGCGCCCGCACTCAAGGCGTCGGAGATGGTGTGGAGCACGCCAGCGCAGTTGGGCGGCGAGCGGCCCTTCCAGATCTGGCGGCTGAGCGGCGCGCCGCCATTTGGTTTCCGCGTCATCGGAAAGGATGATGTCGATTGCCAGGGCTTCGAGATGACGCCGCGCGAGCGTACGGTCGCCATGCTTGGCATTGCCATTCCGGCCGAGGGCGGACCAACGCCAAAGGCGCTTGCCCTGAACATCAGCCAGCTTCTTGATCGCACGACGCCACAGGCGATCCACTACACGCACTCGACCAACAGGGCATCGGGCGGCGCACCCGTGTTCGACCTCGCGACCGGGGACGTCTTTGCCGTGCATGTCAGCTCGGCGCCTGATCCGGACCGGCCGGGTTTCCGGCGTGGCGAAGGCTATTCCTTCCGCCACCTGCTCGACATGGCGCGCGCCTCGATTGAGGACGCGAAGCTGGGCCCGGTTTGCGAGAAGACGTCTGTACCGGGAGCTCCATCCCGCTAAGGTGCAGCAAAAGACTGCATGGGGAGGCTCCGCTGAAACGCACGATCGCCACGGCATTTGCGGTGCTCACGACGGCCTGCGCCACAGCACCCGCGGTTCCGGTTGGTCCCCCGCCACCGTCTTCGCCGACCGTGAGCGTGTTCGCCGTCGCGCATGAGGACGACTGGCAGCTGTTCATGAATCCCGAGGCGTATCACGCGATGGACGAGCCGCAGGAGAAAGCGGTGATCATTCATGTGACGGCGGGAGATGCCGGCGCGGGCGTGGGCGGCGAGCCTGTGCCCTACTATCTCGCGCGCGAGGAAGGCGCGCTGCGCGCCGTGCGTTTCATGGCCAATGCGGCTGATCCTTCGCGTGGCCAGGGTGTGGCCATGACATCAGAGAAGGTAGACCGCAACGGGCATAGCGTGCAGCGTTACGGCTATGCGAACGCGGTGATCTATTTCCTGCGCATTCCGGACGGCAACATCGTCAACGGCAAGGTTTATACGCCGCATCCGCAGTCGCTGACCAAGCTGCGCGCGGGCGAAGTCGCGGTGACGGAGACGATCGACAAGAGCGCGCGTTATGAAGGCTGGGCCGATCTCGTGGCGACGCTGAATGCGATCGTTTCTTCTGAGCAGGTGGCCGGCTCGGGGCTGGCGCTGCACATCGCGGAGCTGGATGAAAAGCTGAACGCCGGCGACCACCCGGATCATCGCGCGACGGCGTTTGCGATGGAGGATGTCGCGAAGCTGCATCCATGCGCGCCGCTGTGGCGGCACGTGGAGTATTTCACCAAGACCATGCCGCAGAATATCTCTGGCACGGACTACATGATCGATGTCGGCGCGTGGGCCGCGACGGCGTCAGGCCTCGGCGACAACTACGCCAAGGCGACGTGGGAGAGTGAGCACAACGCCTGGCTCGGGCGGAGCTATTCGCGCGTGCAGCCGCCGGCAGCTGGCTGCAAGGCGGACAGCGCGCCCTAGGCCTTCGGCGTCACCTTCACCATCATCTTTGTGTAGCCCTTCACGAAGGCGCTCGGGATGCGTTCGGGCTCGGCGAGCACTTCGATCTTGTCGAAGCGCTTGAGGATTTCCTCCCACAGCACCTGCAGCTGGAGTTCGGCAAGGCGGTTGCCGACGCAGCGGTGGATGCCGAAGCCGAACGACAGGTGGCGGCGCACCATCGGACGCTCGATCCAGAGCTTGTCGGCCTTGGTGTACTGGGCCTCGTCGCGGTTGCCCGAGACATACCACATCAGCACTTTCTCGCCCTTCTTGATGGTGTTGCCGGCGAGTTCGAAATCCTCAAGCGCAGTGCGGCGCATGTGAGCGAGCGGCGTCTGCCAGCGGATGATTTCCGAGACGGCGGACGGCACGAGATTCGGGTTGGCCTTCAGGGCCTCCCAGTTCTCCGGCCACTTGTTCATGGCGTAGACGCCGCCCGTCATCGAGTTGCGGGTCGTGTCGTTGCCGCCGACGATCAGCAGGATCAGGTTGCCGAGATATTCCTGCGGCGACATGTTTCGCGTGTGCTCGCCATGGGCCAGCATCGAAATGAGGTCGCCCTTGCGGTTCGGCGTTGACGCGCTCGTTCCAGAGCTTGGTGAAGTAGCCGAGGCATTCCATCAGCTCGCCGCGCCATTGCTCTTCCGAGGTGACGATGTCGGGGTTGCTACGGCCGGTCGCGACGTCGGACCAGCGGGTAAGCTTGCGGCGGTCTTCGAACGGGAAATCGAACAGCGTCGCGAGCATCATGGTGGTGAGTTCGATCGAGACCTTGTCGACCCAGTCGAACGGCTGGCTGATGTCGAGCGAGTCGAAGATCTCGGTGGTGCGCGAGCGGATCAGCGCTTCGAAACTGCGCAGATTGTCGGGGCCCACGATCGACTGCACGGTCTTGCGTTGCAGGTCGTGCTTGGGCGGGTCCATGGCGATGAACATCGGCAGCTGGAAGTCTTCGTCCTGGTCGACGACGGTAATGCCGCCCTCGGACGAGAACACGCCGTGGGTGGTGTCCACGGTCATGATGTCCTTGTAGGTCGTCACGTTCCAGTAAGGGCCGAACGGGCTCTCGGGGCAGTAGTTGATCGGCGCCTCTTTGCGCATGCGCGCGAAATAGTCCCAGTAGGCGCCCTGGCGCCAGAGTTCGGGGTCGGTGATGTCGAAGTTGGCGAGATCGATCTCGCTGGCTTTCGGCGGCGTCGCGTCCTTGGCGAGGCCGTTCTTGCGGAAAGCTTCAAGGCCGCGGTCGATCGGGGTTTCGGTGGTCACCGTGTCGGCCATGACGCTGCTCCTTGCCTGCTGCGGATGGTTATGCCCCATCTGCCTTGACACAGTCTAGCAGACGCCGGGATCGGGGGCAGCACTGTCCTTGCGGCAAGTGCAGCTCTCAATCGACGCGCACGTCGCCCAGATTGGGCGCCGCGGCGCGGCAATGTCGCCCTGGCAGGTCCGCCTTCCGGAGGGCGGTGGATGTGCTAGTGGTCCTGACCGCTCACTCGAAGTCGCAGGGACAGCCGCCTTGGGTTCAGACACGCCGACCCCACCGCGCCGCTCGCTGTCCGTGCTGATCCCGTTCTTCAATGAAGCGGGCAATATCCAGCCGCTGGTGGACGAGGTGCACGCAGCCCTGGCCGGGATCGACTATGAAATCGTGTGCGTGAACGACGCTTCGAGCGATTCCACCGCCGCCGAGCTGGTCGTCGCCCAGACCCTGGCCCCGGACCGGATCAAGGTCCTGACCCATGTGAAACGCCGCGGGAAATCCGGCGCCCTGTTTACGGGCCTGCGCAGCTGCGTCGGCGACTGGGTGCAGCTGCTGGACGGGGACGGCCAGAACGACCCGGCCGACGCCCGCCGGGTGTGGGACCTGGTTGCGGCAAAAGACGAAAATCCCGCCCTCGGTATCATTTGCGGCCGCCGGACGAGCCGCAATGACAGCGGTTTCAAATGGCTGCAGTCGCGAGTCGCCAACGGGATCCGCCGCTTCTGCCTGCGCGACGACGCCACGGACACGGGCTGCGGTTTCAAGCTGATCCGCCGCCGGGCTTTCCAGGACCTGCCCTTCTTTGCGGCGATGCACCGTTTCCTGCCGGCGCTGGTCAAACGGGCGGGATGGGATGTGCGCGAGGAGCCTGTCGCCGACCGGCAAAGGCTGCATGGTGTTTCCAAATACGGCTTCCTCGGACGTTTTGGCGCCGGGACCGTAGACCTGCTCGGGATGATATGGCTTGTGCGTCGGGGGGGTTATGGTGTTGCAGCCGAATGGAACGATCCGCGCGCACAGCGCTGACGATCCGGATGGTTGTGGCGCCAGGTTGAGTGGAAAATACGCGTGAAGCAGCCGATCCGGCAGCCCAAAATGTCGCGAAAAGCGGCCAAGAACGCCCGGGCGGTGCGCGGTCGTCGCAACAGCGAGAGAAACCAGCGTTCCTCGCTGGACGCGCTGATCCGGCTCGACAAGTCGGCGATCATTTCGATGATCCTGCTGTATTGCGTGATCCATTGGGCGATCCGCGTCTTCGTCGCGCCGATCTACACCGTAGAAGAAGCCGACCAGCTTCTGCTCTCGCAATCCTTCCAGCTTGGGTATGAGGCGCGCCAGCCGCCGCTGCTGACCTGGCTGTTCTGGATGGCGACACGGGCCGGCGGGATCACGCCGTCGGTCGTGTTCGGGCTGAAATACGCCCTGCTCTTTGTCGGGCTGGTCTTCTACTACCTTTCGGCGCGCAACGTGCTGATCCGGCCCGGCGTTTCTGCGGCGGCGCTGGCGGCGTGGGCGTTGACGTTCCAGGTCGGCTGGGCGGCGCACGAGGACCTGCTGGGCGGTGTCGCCCTGATGGCCGTCCTCTCCATCGCCTTTCACGCCATCACGCGGATCCTGACCTGGCGACGGTGGATCGACTGGATCTATCTCGGCGTCGCGATGGGGCTGGGCTTGCTGACCCATCACCTGTTTGTGGTTTTCCCGATCGCTATGCTGATCGGCGTGTTGATGTCGCAATTCTTCCGCGACGCGCTCAGCCCCGCGCGGCTGTTGCTCATGCTCCTCGTCGCAGCGGCGATCTATGCGCCCTATGCGTTCTGGGTCGGCACGCATATCGAGTCGATCAGCTTCGCTGCGCGTGACTACATCGCCTCGTGGGAGATCGATTCAGGCTGGATCGAGCGCGCCGGCAATGCGGCGGCCCAGCTGGGCCGCGCGCTGCTGGAATTCTCGCTGCCGCTGCTGCTGTTCTGGATGATGCTGTTCTGGAACCTGTGGCTGCCGATCATCTACCCGATCTTCCCGCGCCGGAACACGGACGAGGAGCCGCACGAGCTGGCCTGGCGCAAGCTGTTCGTGCAGACGGCCATCCTCGGCGTGATTGTCTACCTGGCCAGCGTCGCGCTGGGCGTACAGGCCTACAAGCCGCACTGGATGATGCCGGTGCTGTTCGGCCTGCCGGTCTGGCTGTTCGCGCATGTGAAGCGCGCTGGCGACTTTCCCGTTGCGATCCGCGCCTTTGGCGCCGTGGTGCTGAGCTTCGTCCTGCTGGTGATGGGCGGGCGCTTCATCGAGGCGCAGATGGAGATCAACCAGTGCGCCGAGGGCGGCTGCCGGCCCTATACGCCGATCGTCGCGTGGGCCGATGCGCTGAAGGAGGCGGGTTTTACCGAGGGCACGATCGTCGGGGCCGATCCGCATCTTACGGGCAATCTCCGCGCCGCCTTCCCCCGCGCACGCGTTCTGGACGCATCGATCGGCGTCGAGGCTTTTCCGGCTCGCCGGACAAATGGCGCCTGCCTGATCGTGTGGCGCGACACGCGGTTCAACGAGAGCCGCAATGTGGCGCTGATGCCCGAAGAACTTTCCGGCTATGTCGAGAAAGACCTCAACTCACGCCTGCGGGACAAGGGCGCGCGAGGCGCCGTGCGGCGGCCATTGCGCATGTCCGAGGACAAGGCAGCGACGCTCTACTATCAGCTCAATCGGGGTTCGGGTCAGTGCGGCTAGAGTCTGGCGTGCTGGAGCCTTCGGGCAACAGCGCATCGTCCGGAGCCGCCGTCAGCACCCGAGCGTCCATGTCGAGCCCGGGGAAATTCTCTTCGGTGAAGGGCAGCAGGTAAGACGCGCCCGTGGGCGGCGTGATCTCCAGCAGTTCGCCCGGCGCCGAAATTCTGAACCGTCTTCACAACGCCAAGCTCGCGCCCATCGACATGCACGACGCGCGCACCGATCAGGTCGGCGACATAGATCTCACCCTCATCCGCCTCAGGCAGGGCCGCGCGCGGCGCATGCAGAAGCGTGCCGCGCATCGCTTCCCAGGCTTCGCGCTGAAGCGCTTCCTTTGCGGTGACGCTGAAGAGATCGTTGAGCGAACGGTGGCGCACAGGCGTCAGCACCACCTTGCCGGCGGCATCCAGCAGCGGACCGTAGTCAAAAATTGCTTCGGGATCGTCGGTGAAGGAGCGCACGCGCACTTCGCCTCTGACGCCAAAGGCGCCGGCAATCTGTCCGACAACGATCAAACTCTTAGGATCGGTCATCCCGCTGGCCCCTCACCGCTCATCCCGACGAACGTCGGGATCCAGGGCAAACCGCAAACCTTGTTCCGGCTTGAAGCTTCAATTTCGTTCGCGCAGATAAACCGTTCCTGGGTCCCGACGTTCGTCGGGACGAGCGGAGCTGGAAACAGTCACTCAAAGTGGCCGCTCCAGCATCGCGACGACCTTGCCCAGCCTGGGCGATGTGCGCGAGAGCAGATGGCGGAAACCAAGCTTGAGGTGGAACGCCATGCTCTCTGGATTGGGCGGGTCTTCGTTCACTTCGGCCGTGACGCGTTCCTCGCCGAGGTCCGCCGCCATGCGCAGCGCCTCTTCGTAGAGGACGCGACCGACCCCAAGGCCACGCGCGCTGGCGGCGACCGCGACGCGATCGACATAAAGCTGGCGGCCGAATTTTTCTTCAAACCAGCCGTAATTGTCGCTCGGATAGGCAGAGCCCGGCCGGATCAGAATCATGAAGCCGACGGGGTTGCCGTCGGCTTCACAGATAACGACGCGATGCGCCCAGCCCGCGATGTCGCGGTAGTCCTGTGCGTCCATGTCGCCAACGGCCGGGGTGCAGGCGGCGTTGAGGGCGAGGATGAAATCCTCGTCCCGCGCCTCTGCGTCCCGGACCGTGCATCACACCGACGTCCGGCACACCGATTACTCGGCGGCGGCTTCGACAGCTTCTTCGGCCGGTGCGTTCTTGGCTTCTTCAGCAGCGGCGCGGCGGGCTTCTTCGCGGTCAGCACGCTCCTTGGCGCGTTCCGTGGCTTTCTCGCCCGGGATGGCGCGTTTCGGGTTGTTGCCGTTCTCGAATTTCACGAGACCGGCCGTGCCGAGGAAGCGAGCGACGCGATCGGTCGGCAGGGCGCCTTTGGCGAGCCATTCCTTGGCTTTTTCCATGTCGATCTGGACGCGCTTCTCGTCGGTCTTGGCGAGCAGCGGGTTGTACGAACCGATCTTTTCGATGAAGCGGCCGTCGCGGGCGAAACGCGAGTCGGCGATCACGACGTTGTAGTACGGGCGGTGCTTGGAGCCGCCGCGCGCGAGACGGATTTTGAGGGACATAGGTAGCCTTTCAGTTTCTTGGTCTGGTCGGTTGATGACGGTGCAGGTTGGGCCTCAGCCCTTCCCCTGTAGTTTCTCGTGATGGCGGATGACTTCCGTCACGATGAAGTTGAGGAATTTCTCGGCGAAGTCCGGATCGAGATCGGCGTCTTTCGCCAGTTGGCGCAGGCGCGTGATCTGTTCGGCTTCACGCGACTTGTCGGCCGGCGGCATCGCGTGCGCGGCCTTGAGCTCGCCGACGGCCTTGGTCGCCTTGAAGCGCTCGGCCAGCATGTGCACGACAGCGGCGTCGATATTGTCGATCGACGAACGCAGGCGCTTGAGTTCGGCTTGAGGATCGATGGTCATTTCTTCTTGTCTCCCCCGAGGCCGGGAAGTCCACCGCCGCCAAGGCCGGGCAGCTTCGGCCCGCCCATGCCGCCGCCGAGATTCTTGAGGGCTGCGATCTGCTGCTGCGTGGGGCCGCCAGCGCCGCCGCCACCCTGCCCACCCGGGCCGCCCATATTGCCGAGCATGCCGGCGAGGCCCTTCATGCCGCCCTTGCCGATCTTCTTCATCATGTCGGCCATGTTGCGGTGCATCTTCAGCACCTTGTTGACCTCTTGCACATCGACGCCAGCGCCGGCCGCGATGCGGCGCTTGCGCGAGGCCTGCAGAAGGTCAGGCTTGCGGCGTTCCTTCGGCGTCATCGACATGATGATCGCTTCCTGGCGCTTCAGCATTTTATCGTCGACGCCGGAGGCGGCCATCTGCTGCTTCGCGTTCTTCACGCCCGGCAAGAGATCCATCATGCCGCCGAGCCCGCCCATGCGCTGCATCTGACGCAGCTGGCCGGCGAGATCTTCCAGGTCGAACTGACCCTTCTGCATCTTCTTGGCGACGCGTTCGGCCTCCGCCACGTCGATCTCGGCCTTGGCGCGCTCGACCAGCGAGACGATGTCGCCCTGCCCGAGAATACGGCCGGCGATGCGGCGGGCGTCGAACACGTCGAGGCCATCGACCTTCTCGCCCATGCCGATGAAGCGGATCGGCAGGCCAGTGACCGCGCGCATCGAGAGCGCGGCGCCGCCACGGCCATCGCCGTCCATGCGGGTAAGGACAAGGCCGGTCAGCGGCAGTCGCTCGTTGAAGCGGCGGGCAGTTTCGACGGCGTCCTGACCGGTGAGCGCGTCGGCAACCAGCAGCGTTTCGTTCGGCGAGGCGATCTTCGCGATCTCGTCCGCCTCGTTCATCATCTGGTCGTCGAGCGTCGTGCGGCCCGCCGTGTCCAGCATCAGAACGTCATAGCCGCCGAACTTCGCGGCCTGGATGGCGCGGCGGGTGATGTCGGCGGGAAGCTGTCCCACGACGATCGGCAGTGCATCGACGCCGACCTGATCGGCGAGAATCTTGAGCTGCTCCATCGCGGCCGGGCGGCGCGTGTCGAGTGAGGCGACGAGCACCTTCTTGCGCTCGACTTCCTTGAGGCGTTTGGCGAGCTTGCCCGTGGTGGTGGTTTTGCCCGAACCCTGCAGGCCGGCCATCATGATGATGGCGGGCGGCGAGTCGATCTTCAGCGGGGCCGGTTCTTCATCGCCGCCCAGCACACGTACCAGCTCGTCGTGCACGATCTTGACGACCAGCTGGCCCGGCTTGATCGACTTGATGACGCTTTCGCCGACGGCCTGGGGGCGGACATCGTCGATGAATTTCTTGACCACCGAGAGGGCGACGTCGGCTTCCAGCAGCGCCACGCGGATCTCGCGCAGGGCCTCGTTGACGTCCTTCTCGGACAGGGCGCCGCGGCCAGTGAGACCGTCGAAGACCTTCCCGAGCCTGTCTGTCAGCGCGTCGAACATCGCCATTCCTTTATGCCGGAGACCATCTCCGACATGGGTAGTCATCTTCCGCGTGCAATGAGCGTAAAACGCCAAAGACCCCGCTGAGCGCAACGCGCCGGGCGGGGGACCTCGCCAGCCTCGTCCGAAGCCCAAAACAAAGGGAAACGGGGTCGTGCCGGTCAAAGCGCAAAACGGATTCTGCGCGGAAGGCCGGTTCCCTACCCCCGCCTGTGGAGAAGGTCAAGTTTTAAGCCAAAAGGCGCGGTGGAACCTTGAGCCCCCGGGATACGTTGCTCTCCGCCTCCCAGACCCGTAGAGCGTCCCCATGCCCGCCTTCAACCTGCGACATGCAACGACCTACGGCTTTTCCTCGCCGGTGACGCTGCAGCCGCATCAGCTCTACCTGCGTCCGCGGGGGGACCACAAACTCAAGATCAAGGCCTCGACCCTCACCCTGTCGCCGACGGCGGAGGTGGTCTGGCGCAATGATCTTTACGGCAATTCGGTCGCTATCGCCCACTTCACCGGCCAGACCACCAAGCTCGACATCATCAGCGAGCTGGACGTCGAGACCTTCCCGCGCAGCGAAAGCCAGCGCCGGCTGCTGCTGGAATCCGGCAAGGCGGAGTATTCCGCGACCGAGCGCCGCCTGCTCGCGCCTTACATCTCGCAGCCCTGGGACACGGGTCACGCCGCCGCCGAGTGGATTCGCAGGGGGGCTACGAAGGTCAAGAAGAGCCAGTACGAGCGGTTGCTCGAATGCGCCGCCCGTATCCGCTATGAATTCGACTATCGCGTCCGGTTCGAGCCGGGGCTGCAGACCCCCTCGGAGACGCTAGCCCTGCATTCGGGCACCTGCCGCGATTTTGCCGAGCTGATGATCGCCGCCGCCCGCAGCCTCGACTGTGCGGCGCGCTTCGTCACCGGCTATGTCTTCACCCCCAACGCCGCCCCCGGCTCCTCCTCCCCCCACGCCTGGGCGGAAATCTACCTGCCTGCGCTGGGCTGGATCGAGCTCGACGCCACCAATGGGCTGGTCGACGATGGCGACCTGATCCCGATCGCGTCCGCCGTCAACGGCGCCTCCCTGACGCCGATCTCGGGCGCGTTCACCGGTCCGAGCATGACGCCCAGCCTGTCTGTCGGCGTCGACGTCATGAAATACAGCTGATGTTGTCTGGCACGGGCTGCAGGTGCTAACGCGCTGGGAGCAGCCGGAGGGATACCCTTGCGCACAATCGGCCTGATCGGCGGCATGAGCTGGCAGAGCTCGCGGCTCTATTACGACCGCATCAATCAGTTGGTCGCCGAACGCCTTGGCGGCGCGCATTCGGCGAAGATCATCCTCAACTCGATGGATTTCGCGCCGCTTGCAAAGCTGCAGGCGGAGGGCGACTGGCGCCGCGCGGGCGCGATGCTGGCCGACATGGCGCAATCGCTGGAGCGCGCAGGCGCGGACGTGATCGCGATCGGCGCCAACACCATGCACAAGGTCGCGAGCCAGGTGACCGCATCGGTGAGCATCCCCCTGCTCCATATCGGCGACGCGCTGATCAAGGAGCTGCGGAGCGATGCCCGTTCGCGCCCGCTGCTGCTCGGCACGCGCTACACGATGGAGGACTCGTTCCTCACGGATTACCTCGGCAACAAGGGCATCGGGCCCGTGACGCCGGTGAAGGCCGACCGCGATGCGCTGCATGCGATCATCTATGATGAGCTGATCAAAGGCATCGTCACTGATAAGGCGCGCGCAACCGTGCAAGGCATGATCGACCGTTCCGGCGAACAGGAAGCAGACAGCGTGATCTTTGCCTGCACCGAGATCGGCATGCTGTTTCCGCCAACCGAAGTTGGCCTGCCGGGCTATGACACGCTCGAGCTGCACGCTGCAGCGTTGGTCGATTTCTCGCTGGCGTAGCGCTCAACCGTAACTCTGCTTCGGTCGCCAGTCGGCTGCGCCTTCCGGCAGAAGATCGAAAAGACGCCAGACCGGGCAGAACTCGTCCGCGTCATTGAAGCCGGAAGCCGAAACGCGAATGATCTTTCCGTCCTGCTTCTGAAAGGCGGAGACGCCGGGAATCGTCTTGCCTGCAGCATTCGTAAAACCCATGTCGGCGGCGAATGTCGTGCCCTGCGTCGAGATCATCGGGAATCTCCAGCCGCGTGATGTTGCGAACTCCAGCTGCTGTTCCGGAGTTTCCGCATTCGACACGACGAAGGATGCGCGGTCAGCGATGTGCGGATAGAGGCCATTAAAACCGTCCGCCCACATGGTGCAGCTGTTGCAGCCACGGCCCATATTATGGATCACGAACAGGTCGCGCTTCCTGCCGAACAGCGATGACAGCGTCACTGGGCCTTTGAGCGTTGTGAAGGAATAGTCGGTGACATCGCCCCGCGCTTTCTCTGCGAGCGCTTCCTGCAATTCGGTTCGCGCCTGCTGGAACTTCGTCCGCAGGGCGACGATGCGGTCGGTATTGAGCGTCATGTCGCTCTCCTCTTTGCTTTTGCCTTTGCCGGCGCTTTCTTCGCGGCGCGCTTCGGCTTCGCGGGCGGCAGCGCCTTCACGAAAGCCGACAGGTCATCGAACTGCTGTTGCCAGTAGTGCGTGTAATGGTTGAGCCAGACGGCGGCGTCGTAGAGTGGCACGGCGTCGAGATTGCAGAGCGCGATGCGGCCCGTGCGTTCCTGGGCGACGAGGCCGGAGCGCACCAGCACCTGGATATGTCGCGAGACGGCCTGCAGTGACATATCGAACGGTTCGGCCAGTTCGGAGACCAGCGCCGGGCCCTGATCCAGACGCCGCAGGATCGACCGCCGCACAGGATCCGACAATGCGAAGAACACCCGGTCCAACGCCTCCTCCCCTGCCGCTTCCGCCGTATCGCGGTTGTTCACCAGAACCAGAGTCATCTTGCCGTCCCACCTGAACAGAGCGGCTGCGCGAGGATTTCCTCGAGCACGGTGCGATGGTTCGCCGCCGCCCGCGCCGCATAGTGCTGGCCATGCTCGGCCACGGCGGGCGCGATCGCAATGCTGGCCGCCCCGGCAATCAACAGCCCGATCGCCGCAAGGGGACCCGGCCGCCGCATCAGCGACAGCCCGGCGCGCCCCGCAACGGCGAGGTTTCCGGCCATGAGGGCGCTGAGAAGGCAGCACAGCATCGCGATTTAGTTTCCTGCGTCCCTTGACGCCTCACTTGACTATCAACACTTACGTTGACTATCAACATATTTGTTGATTGTTGGAGAGAGAAAAATGATGGGCAAGATCGCAACACGGTCCGACTGGTTGGCGGCGCGCAAGACGCTGCTGGCGGCGGAAAAGGAATTCACCCAGCAACGCGACGCGCTGAGCGCCAAGCGGCGCTCGATGCCGTGGGTGAAGGTCGACAAGGACTATGTCTTCGATGCGCCGGCCGGACCGGTGAGCCTTGCCGATCTGTTCGCGGGCCGCAGCCAGCTCGTCGTCTACCACTTCATGTTCGCGCCAGAGAGCGAGTGGGGCTGCAAGTCCTGCTCGTTCTGGGCCGACCATTTCGATGGCGCCATCCCCCACCTCAATGCGCGCGATACGTCCTTCGTGGCGGTCTCACGTGCGCCGGTTGAAAAGCTTCAACGCCAGGCCAAACGCCTCGGCTGGAGCTTCCCGTGGGTGTCTTCCGGCGCCACGACGTTCAACTACGATTTCGACGTCTCGTTCGAGCCCGACGCGAATGGCGAGGCGGAATACAATTACCAGAAGCAGAAAGTGCCGTTCAAGGATCTGCAGGGCGTCAGCGTCTTCGCGAAGGATGCAGACGGCGCGATCTACCATACCTACTCAACATATGGGCGCGGCCAGGACATTATCAACGGCGCCTACAACATCCTCGACCTCACGCCCAAGGGTCGCGACGAGGACGGCCTGCCATTCTCGATGGCCTGGGTGAAGCTGCATGACGAGTACGTGGGCTAGTCCCTACTCGTCATTCGCCTGATCAAGCGGGAGGCCGAGCGCCTCCCGCACGCGGGCGCCCTGCAGAATGCCCTCCATGGCGTAGTTTCCTTCGTGGCAGGCGTATTCGTAGATGCGCGTGTGATCGTTCCAGAACGCGATCTCGCCTTTCCAGGGCTGCGAATAAAAGACCGGATCATCGACCGTGAATTCATACAGCAGCTGGTCATCGGCCACGCGGGTGAACCGCTCGGTGACTTTCGCGTTGGGCGACAGATAGGCCGGGTGATCCTGCCAGGAATGGTAGGGGCTGAAATTTGTCGTCTCGATCACCAGCGCGTCGCCATCCCAGTGCGCGATGGAATCGCCGAACAGTTGCGCGAGCGCGGCGGGTTCGTGGCTGTCCTTCAACGGAATGATCCTCGCGTGAGAGATCATCTCGGTGTGGATCATGATCGATCCCGGCGTCTGCACGATCTGATAGTGATTATTGTAGAGCCCGTTGATCATGGGCGGACCCGTGCGGCCGCCGGTTGCGAGGCAGCGATCTGCAAGCGGCCGCGCCTCGGGATCGGAATAGCCGAGCCTCGCCTCGCCCGCATGCGCGAGCTTCCGGCCCGCCTCGCTGTAGGGAATCTTGCCATTGGGAGGATCGGTGATCCAGGCCGTGCGCGTCTCGCCATGGACGACGCCGAACTTCGAGCCCGGATCGATCCAGAAGGCGTTGTAGCCACGGCCGGCCAGCAGGTCCTTGCCGGTCAGCAGGCCCGTCGCCGGCGTGTTGGCGCTGTCTTCGGTGGCGATGCGGACGTTCTGCGGGTGGGTCTGTGTCGCCTTCTCGACCTCCTCCGGTTTCAGCACCGTCGATGCATAGCGGTCGGCGCGCTCCAGTGTGGTGATCGATGCGTTGGTCCATGTGCCCTGCAGGTCAGGATGACCGTCAGGCGTTCGCGGCGGCTGGTAGGCGGCCTGGGCAAACGCCGTAGCGCCCGCGATCCATAGAGCCGCCAATGCCGAAGCGGACGCCACGCGAACTGCGTTCATGTTCTCCTCCCCGGAGAGAACTCCGACCCGATCTGAACGCAGGTCGTGAGTTCGTGATGGACGCCAGCTTGCCTGTGGCGGGGTTGGCCTGCAAGCTGGCTGACGTGTCGCCGGAGCCGACGATGAAGTTTGTGTCTCGCTTGAGGGCGATTGCGACCCTCGCCATCGCCGGGCTTGTCGGTATCGCAGCTCCCGTGGTGGCGCAGCAGGGAACAAAGATCCGCGTCGATCTCGAATTGTTGCTGGCGGTCGATATCTCGCAGTCGATGGATTACGACGAGCACGAGATCCAGCGGCAGGGCTATGTCGACGCCTTTCGGCACAAGGATGTTGTCAACGCGATGCTGTCCGGCCCGCAGGGCAAGATCGCTGTCATGTACATGGAGTGGGCCGGCGATTTCGACCCGATCCCGACCATTCCCTGGACCATCATCGACAGTCCGGAGGCGGCGAAGAAGTTCGCAGACACGCTGGAGAACGAGCCGATCTATGGCGAGCAGCGCACATCGATCTCGCGGGCGCTGCTGACGGCGCAGGACTATATCCTGAACAACAACATTTCATCGAGCCGGCGGGTGATCGACGTCTCGGGCGATGGCGCCAACAATGCCGGGCGGCTGGTGGAACCGACGCGCGACCTCGTGGTGAAAAGCGGTATCGTGATCAACGGCCTGCCGATCATGCTCAACAAGCCGAAAGAGTTCTACGACATCGACCACCTCGACCGGTACTACAAGGACTGCGTCATCGGCGGCGCGGCGGCGTTCATCGCGCCAGTGTTTGATCTCAAACAGCTCGCCTCGACCATCCGCAAGAAGCTGGTGCTGGAGATCGCGAGCCTCGATCTCGATACAGGCGCGGCGGCGGTGCAATTCGCGGAAGCGCCCGAGGCGACCGGCATTGTGAACGCGCAACTGAAACTTCCAACGACCAAGACCGATTGCACGGTTGGCGAACAGGTCTGGGGCGGCGGACGCGGGTTCGGCGGTTTCCGGGACTGGCAGTAGGCCGCCCTTCAGGAAATCAGGTCAGGCCTGCGCGCGGCGGTAGAGCGCCTTGTCGGCGTACATCGCTTCATCGGCGCGGGCGAGCGCGCGCTCGGCGGTGTCGCCGGCGACAAGGTGGGTAAGGCCGTAGGCGGCAGAGATATAAAGCGGCTGGCCGTTGTAGAGGATTTTCTCGCTGCCGATGGCGGCGGCAAGCGTTTCGGCTTTCGTCACTGCAGCTTCCGGTCCGACATGGGTGAGCACGACCGCAAACTCGTCGCCGCCGATGCGGCCGACAATGTCGGTCTGGCGGGTCTGGCGGATGAAGATTTCGCCGATCGCCCGGATCACCTCGTCGCCCGCCGGATGGCCGTGGGCGTCGTTGATCGCCTTGAAGTTGTTGAGGTCGAAATAAATGACGCTCGCCTCAAGCTCGTGGCGTTTCACGCTGGCGAGGACGCGCTGGGCTTCGCGCACGAAAGCGCGGCGATTGTAGACGGGCGCGAGACTGTCGTGGTCGGCAGAGGCTTCGGCTTCAGCGAGCGAGAGTTTCAGCTGTTCGACATCGAGGCGGAGATTGTCGACCTCGGAAATCATCACGTTGAAAGCTGTGCGGACCTGAGGCGTCAGGTGGATTTCGGGAACGCCGAAAATCTCCGCCACGCGCTGCGCCGGATCGACCAGCTGCTCTGGGGGGGCAGCTTCGACACGACGGGTGCGCGGGCCGAAAATCGAAAACAGCTTCATTGGGCGGACGAGGTCTCCTGCCGGAATTTCCCCCATCCTTGTTAGCGCGGGATTAACCGGACTTTACCGCGGCGTTGCGGAAATGTGGCGGAAGCGAGTAGAACCCGGCTTTCCGGGCCGGAGAGCCTCATGACCGCGTCTTCAAAATTACCCGTGGTGGGCATCATCATGGGCAGCCGGTCGGACTGGCCGACCCTGTCGAAGGCGGCCGAAATCCTCGCAGAACTGGGCGTTCCGTACGAAACAAAGGTCGTTTCGGCCCATCGGACCCCCGATCGCCTGGTCGAATACGCCAAGTCAGCCCGGAGCCGGGGCCTGAAAATCGTGATCGCCGGGGCCGGGGGCGCTGCCCACCTGCCGGGGATGGTCGCCTCGATGACGAGCTTGCCGGTACTGGGCGTTCCGGTGAAATCCAGCGCGCTGTCCGGGCTGGATAGCCTCCTGTCCATCGTCCAGATGCCGAAGGGCATTCCGGTTGGGACGTTGGCGATCGGGGAAGCCGGGGCTGCGAATGCCGGAATCCTGGCGGCGTCGATGCTGGCCAATAATGACCCTGCCCTGCTGGTGAAGCTGGATGCTTATCGGCAGGCGCAGACGGATGCGGTCGCCGAGACGGTGGAAGACGGAAAATGACAGCGTCGAAGCCAACAGGCGTGATCGCCCGGCCGGGCGACGCCATCGGCATTCTAGGCGGCGGACAGCTGGGCCGGATGCTGGCGATGGCGGCAGCCGAGATGGGGCTCGACGTCCACATCTTCACACCTGAGAGCGACAGCCCGGCGTCCCGCGTTGCGAAGCAGACGTGGGTGGCGAAGTGGGATGACGAAGCGGCGCTGAAAGAGTTCGCGGCGAGCATTGTCGCGGCGACGATCGAGTTCGAGAATGTGCCGGTTGCGGCAGCCGACCTGATCGAAGCGGCGGGCAAGCCGATGCGTCCGAACGGACGGACGCTGGCGCGGGCGCAGGATCGGTTGGCGGAGAAGACTTTCTTTCGCGAGATCGGGATCGAGCCGGCGCCGTTCGAGCGGATCGATGGGCCGGATGATATTCAGCCGGCGCTGGACCGGCTCGGCGGCAATGGCGTGCTTGAAGTCGCGCTTCTCTGGTTATGACGGCAAGGGTCAGGTGCGGTTGAAGGAAAAGGCGCCGGAGACGCGCGTGGGCCGATGTTGGCGGTGGGCCGTCTGTGCTTGAAGCGTGGATTGCACATGACCGCGAGATTTCGGTTGTGGCGGCGCGCTCGGCGAGCGGTGAGTTCGTCGCGTTCGATCCGCCGGAGAACGATCATTCGGGCGGCATCCTGCGCAAATCGGTATTCCCCTCGTCCGCGCCGAAGGCTGTGCTGGCGGAAGCGATCAGCATGGCGAAGAAGCTGGCCGATGCGCTGGACTATGTCGGCGTGCTGGCGCTGGAGCTGTTCATCACGAAGGATGGGCGGCTGCTCGCCAACGAGTTTGCGCCGCGCGTGCATAATTCCGGGCACTGGACGCAGGACGCCTGCAGGACGGGACAGTTCGAGCAGCATATCCGCGCGGTTTGTGGCTGGCCGCTGGGCGATCCGGCGCGCTGGGCCGATGGCGAGATGATCAATCTTCTGGGCGACGATGCGAGCGGCTGGGAGACAGCGCTGGCCGAGGGGGCGAAGCTGCATCTTTATGGCAAGCGGCATGCGGTCGATGGGCGGAAGATGGGCCATCTGGTGCGGCTGAAGCCGCGCGCGTGAGGGCGCGATCCCTGCGGCGTGGGGCCGGGGTTGGGTGTGGGATGTGGGCCTGAGTTAGATCAGGCTGATGGGGCTTGCAGCAATCCGCGACAGACACCGCTCATCCCGACGAACGTCGGGATCCAGGAACGGTTGTGACGCATGCGCGGGCTTGAAGCCGCAAGCTCGGACAAGGTTCGCTGCCTGCCCTGGATGCCGACGTTCGTCGGCATGAGCGGGGAGAGAGCTCGCTTGTTCGAAGAGTGCGCGGTGCGCGCTGACTGGATCCCGGCCTGCGCCGGGAACGCGTGTTCTTTGAACACGCTTCCAGACGTGGAGGCGTGGTCGTGCAGCGTTCCTGTTCGACGCTGCGCGTCGACTGGCCGGGCGGGGGCCCGGCGGTCCAGAGTTGGCTCCTTGGGATATGTCGTTCGGCAGCGGGAGCTGATCTTCTTCCGCGCGATCCGTGTGCCAATCACGGGTGTTGCAGTTGATGATCACTCCAAAAAGCGAGACGACGTTGGACACGAGCCAGACAAACGCGCGCAGCATGGCCTCCAGCAAAGGCTGGCGGCTTGATGGGGTCACTACTCCGTATGCGCGCGTTTGTGTTCGAGTCATGCGGAGCAGTATGCGCCTGCACGGAGCCCGGCCGATTTGCGAAACGTCAAACCAGCATATTTATCGGCCAAGTGATTGAGATCACTTGAGAAGATTTTCCGGCGTTTGTTGGATAAGTGCGGACGCTGTCCAACAAAATGCGGTGTAACTCTCAGCGCGGCGACGCGATCAGGGCGCCATGCAGCGGGCTGCGAGGTCGGCGATGTCGGCGGGTTGGGCGGGGTAGAGTTGCAGGGCCGAGGTCGAGACGGCGACGACGGCTTTTGCGGTGTCCTGGCTGGAGCGTCCGCGGAGCTGTCCTTCAGTGGTGGCGCGTGTCTGGGCGGCTGTCTGCGCACTGGTGATCGAGGCCACGTCGGCGAGGCCCTTGAGGGGGCGGCCGGTGCGGGCGCGGTCGAGGGCGAATGACAGGTGACCGGCGCAGTTGATCGACTGGCCATAGCGTTCGGCCTTGGCAATCACGGCGAGCGCGTTGTCGCCGGCATTCTGCTGCGGGTTGGAGGGTTGCGGTTCCTGTTCCTTGGCGCGTTGCGAGGCGGGCTTGGCGGCCCACTCCGCGTGGAGATCATTTTCCCATTTCGTGATGATGCCGCGCGCCATGTCGAAGGCGTCCATGATGTTCTCGCCGCCGCGCAGGGCGTGGTTGAACATGGCGTCGCCGAAATAGGTCCAGTCGCGCTGCGGCGCGCAGCCGAACGAGGTCTTGTCGGCGGCGGCGGCGGTGAGGATGACGGTGTCGTCATTGCTGAAGGGCAGGATGTAATTGCCGGCGAAGCAGGCCGAGATCATCAGCAAGCTGGTGCGGATGCCGGACTGCTGCAGCGAGGCGCGCAGGTGCTGGGCGCGGATGCCGCCGATGAGCCGGTTCTTTTCCTGGGCGACGACATTGCCATCGGGCGAGCCGTGCGAGGTGATGAAGACGATGACGAGGTCTTCGTTGGGATCGGCGAGCTTGCCGATGCGGCTGAGGGCGGCGTTGAAATTGTTTGGCGTGAAGGACGGGAAGGTGCGCGGCGCGCCGCCGCCCCTGCCCGCCGACAGCACGACGGTGCGCTCGGCCGAGTCATAGCGGCGGGCGAGCACGTTGGCGGCTTCACGCGCCTCGTTCTCGAACACGGGCTCGTTCCACAGCGAGACGGAGAGCACGTAGGTATCGACGACGCCGGGGCGTTGCGGCGGCAGTTTCGCGAGCGCATCCGACATGCGGGCGAGATCTTCGCCGGCTTCCTTCGGTGGCAGGGCGATCTCCCACGCGCCGAACAGTCCGCCGAAGGGATCCTGGTTCTGCTGGGCCGAGGCGGGCACGGTCATGACAGGCAGCGTCAGTGCGGCAAGCCCCGCGAGCGCCGTTATGAGCGCGAACCGCTTCCGCATGAAACCAGACCCCGTAAGTAGCTATCCGGGCTCATGTTCTCGCGTGATCGCCATGAGCGCAAGGCGGCTAATTCAGCCGGTTTCAGGCTTTGCCGGCGGCAGCGGCGGGTTCGTGATAAGAGCGCAACACAATCGACTGGCTGGCGGTGGCCATCAGCGTGCCGTCACTCGCATAGAGTCTCATATGGCCGTGGCCGAAGCCCCGCGCCGCCGCTTGCGCCTGTACATCGCAAAGCACCCATTCCGTCGGTACGATCTTGCGGACGCGCAGGTTGTTGTCGAGGCTGTTGCCGCCGCCACCCCGGCCAAGCGCGCCACCGATGGCGCCGGGCACGAAGTCTGCGAAGATGGCGAGCGTTGCGGCGTCGACAGGCGCATCCTGCTTCTGGCGAATCCAGAGAAGCGTGCGGCCGGTCTGCATCGCCATCTCGCGTCGTGCGGCGCCGGGCATGCCGCGCACGTCGAGCGACTGGCGCAGGCGGGCGCTGGGATCTTGGGTCGGGCGTTGCGGCTCCTGCTCGCACTGATCGGGCGGCGCCATGTCGGGCATGTCGCGCCAGTGCTGGTCGGGATAGCCCTCGCGCTCGCCGAGCGCGGCCATCACGCTGAAGATGGTCTGGTCGCCGACGCGGCCGGTGACTGTGGCTTGCGTGACCGACTTGCCTTGCTGCGCGACCGCGACATCGAGCGTCACCTCGGCGCCGATGCGGGCGAAGGAGATGTACTGCGCGGTGGCCCAGACGAGGCCGCGCTCGAACGTCTGTTCGAGGGCGAGCACGGCGGCGCCGAGCCCTGCCCCGCCGAACAGGAAGACGTGGCCGAGCGGGCCGACGCAAAGTTCCTCGGTGACGCGGAGAGTGAAGGTCTGCTCAGCGGTGCGGGCGATGGGGAGGAAGTGGGTCATGCGGAAGTTGTAGGGCAGGATTGATTGGACGGATATCGCTCAGCGCTTCCCGCCGGGGATGACTTTCAGGGCTGGACGCTTGGGAGCCGCGGCTTCGGGCGTTGGCTCGCTGTCGTCGTTGATATCGCGGCCGCGCGGTTTCCAGCCGGGCTTTGCTTTTGGCTTGAAGGATGAGCGCGGCTTTGGGGCGGGCGGCTTTGCGGTTGGGTCTTTGGCGTCGACCTTTGCCTTGCGCGACTTCTTCTCGATGACGCGCGTGACCTGCGCCTGGCGGGCGGAGAGCGCTTCTTCGAGGCGGCCCTTGCCGGGATCGCGGAAGGCGGAGCCGTAGGTCTCGAGACGTTCCGTGACGCCTTCGACGAAGTCCTTTTCCCAGGTGGTGAGGCCGGGGCCGTCCTCGGCGGTTGCGGCCTCGGCGGCGCGGCGCAGCTTGCGCAGGGCCTTCTGGGTTTTGCGCTTGTCGACTTCGCGCTTCATGGGGGGAGCGTAGCGCGGTTGGTTCTGATTGAGGAGACCGTGAGCGTGGCGAGACACCCCACCTGACCTCCCCCTTTCCGAGGGAGGAACGCGCGTGGCGCCGCTGTCCTTCAATGCAAGGTAAGTTGCCGCCACAGGGTCCCTCCCCCGGAAAGGGGGAGGTCAGGTGGGGGTCTGCTTCAGGTACGGGATGGGGGAGCGCCTAGATCTCGCCCAGCGCCAGCAGGTACGTGTCGAGGATCGCTTCGGCTTCTTCGCGTTCTTGCCGGTCCATCTTGCGCAGGCGGATGACCGAGCGGAGGGCCTTGGTGTCGTAGCCCATCGACTTGGCTTCCTGGTAGACGTCCTTGATCTGGCCGCCGACCTCTTTCTTTTCTTCCTCGAGCTTTTCGATCTTCATGACCGTCTGCTTGAGCTTGTCTTTTGCCGCCTGCGTGAGGGCGGCTGCTGCTGCGCCGTCGTCCATCGTGTGATCTCCCGGAAGCGATATCGAGCGGCACTTTACCGGGGCGGGCGAACACATCCAACGACGCGCGCGTCGCAGGCGGCGATTCCCTGTGCATGGGCTGTGGGCAGATTAGAGGGCGCTTCCGTTCACGGCGCGCTCGAGGCGTTTCTTGCCCTGCACGGCGGCCTGCGCCAGCGGGTGGATGGCGAGCGCTTTCTCGTAGGCTTTCAATGCTGCCTCGGGCCGGTCGACGGACTCGAAGATCATTGCAAGGCCGATCCAGGCGCCGAAATGGCGCGGCTCGAGACGAATGGCGGATTCGAGATCGGCGATGGCTTCGTCGTAGCGGCCGTCGTTGAAGAACAGCACGGCGCGGCGGTTCCACACTTCGGCATAGTCGGGCTTGATGGCGATGGCCTTGTCGAAGGCGTCGCGCGCGCCGTCGAGGTCTTCGTCCTGCTGGTATTCGAGGCCGCGCTTCATCAGCGTGTCGACGGTGGCGGAGCCGGAGACGAGCCAGGCGTCCCAGATTTCTTCCTCGAGCGTGGCGGCTTCGGCCTCGTTCTTGGTGTCCTTCAGCTTGTCGAGCAATTCCTGGCTGAGGTTCTGTGTGTTCTTTTCGCCGCTGGCGTCCTCGGTTGCGGTGGCGGGTTTGGCGACCTGCCCTGCCGTGCCCGGATTGAACGATTTATCGCCGCATGCGGACAACGCCGAAGCGGACAGGCATGCGAGCGCTGCAGTGGCGGCGATGAGGTTCAGGCGAGACATGCGCCCACTATGGGGGCGCGGCATCAGGCGGGCAAGCGGCCGAAGCCGTGCGGGCAATTAGCCCTGCTTGGCCTTGAAGCGCGGGTCCGTCTTGTTGATGACGTACGTGCGGCCCTTGCGGCGAACGACTTTGCAGTCGCGGTGGCGGCCCTTGAGAGACTTGAGAGAGGAACGGACTTTCATGGGCGGGCTGCCGGTCTGAGTAGCGTGATTTGAAGGAGCGCGGCGTGTAACGGAGGCCCGGAGCGGTGTCAACCACGCGCAGGAACGCCCATAACTCGCGCGGTTCGGAACGTAAATTAGCCTTAACGTTCGGGCGTCATTCATGAATCCGGCGTGAAAATCGGGCCAGATTGCCGCATCCGTTGTGGTAGCCTGAAGCCCGGACTTCGGAGGCGGCTGGTATGAAAGCGCGAACCTGGAAGTGGGCGACGGCCGGCATCGTGCTGGGCCTCGTGGTCGCGGCCTGCGAAACCACCAAAGTTGCCGGCAGCGGACCCCATCCCAAGCCGCCGGGATCAGCGACCGAGGCATCTCCCCCGCCGGCGCCCGAAGTTGTGACGCCGGGCGGGTTCGCCAGTTCGGGGAATTCGCAGTTCGATACGTGGCGGGATGAATTTGCGCTCAAGTCAGCCTTCACCGGACGCAATGCCGGAGACCGTGCGCGCCGTGCTGGACGGGCTGGTCCCGGTCGAGGCGACGGCGCAGGCGCAGTCGTTCGACAACCAGGCCGAGTTCGTGAAGCCGATCTGGGACTATGCGAAGTCCGCCGTGTCGCCGACGCGGATCACCAATGGGCAAGCCAAGCTGGCGGCCAATGCCGACACGTTTACCGCCATCGAAGCGGCCTATGCGCCGCCGCGCGAGATCCTCGCCGCCGTGTGGGGCATGGAGTCGGCCTATGGCGCGGTGATCGGCAATGAGGACGCGCCGCGCGTGCTGGCGAGCCAGGCGGCCGTCGGACGGCGCAAGGATTTCAACGAGCAGGAACTCGCCGCCATCATGCGGCTGATCGACGATGGCTCGGCGACGCGCGAGCAGTTCCGCAAGGCGTCATGGGCGGGCGCGATCGGGCAGACGCAGTTCATGCCGTCGAGCATCATCCAGTACGGCAAGGATTTTGATGGCGACGGCCACAAGGATCTCTGGACCAATGCAGGCGATGCGCTGGCCTCGGCCGGAAATTACCTGACGGCGTTCGGCTGGAAAAAAGGACAGCCCTGGGCGGTTGAAGCGACCATCCCCGCGGGCTTCGACTACAGCTATGGCGATGGGCGCAAGTATACGGTGGCGGCCTGGAAGGCGATCGGGATCACGCCGGTGATGCCAGCGACATTCACCGACACAGACATACTGAGCGCCGAGCTGTTCCTGCCGGCGGGATCGTACGGACCGGCTTTCCTGCTGTTCGACAATTTCTATGTGATCAAGAAATACAACAACGCCGACAGCTATGCGCTGGCGATCGGCTTGCTGGCGGACCGGCTTGCAGGAAGGCCGGACCTTACGCGGCCATGGCCGACGGACATCCAGATGCTGACGCAGGAGCAGGCGAAGGATCTGCAGACCGGGCTCAACACGCTCGGCTTCATGGCAGGCACGGTGGACGGCATTATCGGGCGCGGCACGCGCGGCGCGCTGCAGAAATTCCAGAAGAGCAAGAGCCTTACCGCCGATGGTTTCCCCACGGTGGCGATGCTGACGGCCGTGCAGGACGCAGCTACCGAAGGCTGAGCGCAGGAACAACTGCGATAGCGGCACGTTTGCCCTCCACACATGATGGAGAGCGACCATGGCTGTCGAGCAAGGCCGCCCAAGCAGCGGCGGAAATGGATTTTTGTATTTTGCGGTCGGCGCGTTGATTGTCGCGGTCGGCGTGCTCGCCTGGATGTATTACAGCGGTCAGACGAGCCAGTCGAAATCGGAAACTGCGGTCGAGCGTATGGCTGACAGTGTTGGCGATGCAGCCGACAGGATTGGTGACAGTGCGCGTGACGCGGTGCAGAAATTGCCCGAACCCGCGCCGGTTCCCGCGCCTGCCCCGACGCCTGCACCGACCAACTAGCAACGGCTCAATCGAAGCCCAGCGCCGCCGGCTGTCTCAGTCGGCGGCGAACGTTTGCAAGCGCGATGTCAGCTTGGCGTTTCGTCCTTGGCGACGATTTCCTCGATCGCGCCGGGGCGCATCGTGTCGCCGCCCTTCACGCTGAAGAATGCGTAGGCTGCGATGATGACCGTCAGCACAGCGCAGAAAATGAAAGGCGCCTCGGACGAGATGTACTGATACATGCCGAGGCCGAAGAGCGGCGAGACCACAAAACCCATGCCGTTGGCGGCGGTGATGAGGCCCGCAACATCGCCCTGCTGTTCCTGCGTGGCGGCGAGCGAGACACCGACCGAGAAACCGGGACGCGCAAAGCCCTGCCCCAGCCCGAACAGGATCTGGGCGAAGGCAAAGAGTGCGAAGTCGTGCGCCCACACCATGAAGAGCGACGCCATAGCCAGCATGATCGCGCCGTAGACCATGAGCGAGCGCGCCGGCAGTTTGAGACGCGGGATCAACACGAGCTGCGAGATCAGCGTGGCCATCGCGCCCATCGTCATCGCGGGGCCTGTGTATTGCGCGGACGCAGCGCCGGCCACGTTCATCCTGTCCATGATCGCATAGGGGAAAGTCTGGCTGAGAACGCCAATGATCAGCGACAGACCTACCGCATAGAGCAGGTACGGAAAGATCGTCCTTTGCCGCCAGAGGCCCTTGGCGCCCGACCGCGCCAGCCCGGCATCGGAACGTGGCGAGCGATGCTCCGGCAGCTTCGTCGCCACAAGATAGGCGATCACCAGCGCGATGATTGTGATCACCACGATCGGCGCGAGCAGGCCGACAGTGGGTGAGAGGACGGCGCCGGCGGAGATGAGGGCGGCGGCGGCGGCGGGGCCGGCCATCTGGCCAAGCGTGAAGCCGGAGGTGAGCGTCGAGATCTCGTCCATCCGCTCTTCGCGGCTGGTGCGGTCGGCCACATAGGCCTGGGCTGCGGGATTGGTGGCGGAGCCGAAGACGCCGAACAGGCTGCGCGCCGTCAGCAGCAGCGCGAAGACAAGCACCCAGTTGCTGATCCAGCCAAGGAGCGCCGCCATCGCGGTCAGCGCAAAGAAGAACATCGAGACGGCAAAGCCCACCATGCCGATGGCGGCGACCCGGCGCCTGCCCCAGCTGTTCGACTTCGCGCCCCAATACGGCGCGGTGACGACCCAGATCGCTGCGGAAAGCGAGAAGATCGCGCCAGCTGTCCAATCCGGCAGGCCCAGCTCGCGGGTGAGCGGCGGCAGCACGGCCGAGGTCAGCATCGTGTTTCCAGCGCCGACGGCGAGGAGGCAGAAGAAGAGGAGGAGGAAGGCTCCCCGGCGGTCGGGCCGCGATATGTCCTGAGAGCCAGAATCCATGCGTCCGGGATAGGACCGCATGCGATTCAGCTCAAGCGCCCGAGGGGGATCATCTTGTCGCGAGCGCCCGAACTTCACTAGGATGGACGCTGTCATGACTATGACCCGCGCCCTTCTGTCTGCCGCGCTGCTGGTGGCTGGCCTGTCAGCCCCTGCCCTCGCGCAATCGCGCATCAGCGAGATGCCGGGGTATGCCCAGTGGTCAGAGGTATCCGGCCAGATCGGGGCCTCGGTGAAGACCGGCGCGATCGTGCCGCTGTGGGCGAAGGATTCGAAATCGTTCGACTACGAGATTGCCGGCGTGCGCTGGCGCTATGACCTGACGACGGGCCGGACCAATCAGGTTGCGATACAGGACGCCGAACCGGCTGCGGCGGGACCAGTAGCAGCAGCGGCGCCGGGCGGACTGGTGCTGGCGCGCGGACGCGGGCGGGACGCCGACGTGCTGTCGCCCGACGGCAAGCTGCGCGCGTTCTCGCGTGACCAGAACATGTGGCTGGCGCCTGTCGATGGCGGCGCGGAGAAGCAGTTGACCAGCGATGGCGGGGTCACGGCGCGCATTCGTCATGGCGTGGGCAGCTATCTCTACCTGGAAGAGTTCGCCGTCGCGCAGCCGGTGTGGTGGTCGCCCGATGGCGGCAAGCTGGCGTGGATGCGGTATGACGAAACGAAAGTGCAGGACTACTTCCTGCCGCTCGATCAGTCGCACGCGCAGCCAACGATTCTCGCCGAAGCCTATCCGCAGGCGGGCGCCGACAATCCGGTTGCCGATCTTGTCGTCTACGACGCCGCCACCGGCGCCACATCGACGATGGACGTGCGCGCGGGCAAACCCTTCGCCAACGATGTTGTCGGGCACTATGCGTGGGCGGGACAGTGGACCAAGGACGGATCGGAAATCCTGGTGCGGCGCGCCGACCGCCTGCAGAAGACGATCGACCTCGCCGCCTGCGCGCCTGCAACCGGAAAGTGCCGCAGCGTGGTGCAGGAGAGCCGCCGCGCGACGTGGGCGTCAGTGTCCGCGCCGCGCTTCCTCGAGGATGGCCAGCGCTTCATCTGGACGTCGGAGCGCAATGATTTCCGCAATCTCTATCTCTACGATCTCAGCGGGAAGATGCTGGCGCAGCTGACGAAGCACGACTTCGATGTCGTCGACATCGTGCGCGTCGACGAGCGAGGCGGATGGCTGTGGTACACGGCGCGCTCGGGCGACAACCACATGCTGGTGCAACTGCATCGCGTGCGGCTGAACGGCAAGGATGATGCGCGGCTCACCTGGCCGAAGACCACGCACCGGATCGATTTCTCGCCCGACGGAAAATTCTTCGTCGATATCGAACAGGCGCACGATCAGCCGCCGATCTCGCGCCTGCGCGATGCAACCGGCCGGCTGATCACCACCATCGCGCTCAGCGACATGTCGCGCTTCGAAGCGCTGGGCCTGAAGAAGGCCGAGGACTTCACGTTCATCGCCGCCGACGGCAAGACGCGGCTGCATGCGCAGATGCAGTTTCCGTCAAACTTCGATCCCGCGAAAACCTATCCGATGCTGGTCAACGTCTATGGCGGACCGGGATCGACCGGGCTGCAGGAGAATTTCGTGATGCCCGCGCCGCTGGGCGAGCTTGGCTTCCTGGTGCTTAAGGTCGATGCGCGCACCAATGCCGGACAGGGCCGCAAGGTGATGGACCAGTCCTATCAGCAACTCGGCATTGTGGAGGTCGACGACATCGCCGCCGGCATCCGCGCGTCATGGGCGCGGCCCTATGTTGATCGCAAGCGTGTCGGCATCTATGGCACTTCGTATGGCGGGACGGTCGCCGCCCTGATGCTGATGCGGCACCCGGACGTGGTGCAGGCGGCGGCCGCGAATTCTCCGGTCACGGACTATCGGCTCTATGACACGGCGTATTCGGAACGCTTCCTCGGGCTGCCAGCGACCAGCCCTGCGGCGTATGACCGGGCGGCGGTGCTGACTTACGCGGGTCAGCTCAGCGGGGCGCTGCTGCTCTACTACGGCACCTCGGACGACAACGTGCATCCCAACAACGCGCTGCAGCTGATCAAGGCCCTGCAGACGGCAGGGAAAAGCTTCGACCTGCAGGTGGGGCCGGACCGGGGGCACACATCGGTGGACCTGACCCGGATGATGGAGTTCTTCATCGAGAAGCTGGTGATGGTCCGGCGCGACGATCCGCCCCCGCAAACTGCGGGATAACCCCCGCATCGCGCTATCCGAACGAAATCAATAACTTAAATGTCACATAAGGCGCCCCTTGCCCCCTCAAACGGAGTCAAGTGATTAATTGTACGGCGTTTTCTGCTTTCAGGGCCAAGGGTATGGCCCCAAACCCCCATCTGCGTGCTATAGGCTGCCCCGGGGCAGGCTGGACTTCCAAAAGGAAGCCGGTGGCCTGACCGCTGGGGAGCAGGAAGACCGGAACGGCACACTGGTCGTCTGCGTGTAAGTCTCAAGGGGTGCTGCACGTGCAGTCATTCAATATCGAGGGGCAGACGCCCGTAGGCGTCGGCCATCCGGCTACTCAGGACATTCTCCCCGCGGGCTCCGCCCGAACGGGATGTGTTGCGGCAGACGCCGGCTTTGCGCGACGACCGCCCGAGCAGCACCTGGACATGCCGGCGCAGCCGCTGGTCACCCGCCGCAGCAGGCCCGAGCGCGAAGCCGACGGGAAATGGCGTTTCCTCATCCTCGTATTCGGCGCCGTGATCGCCACGGGTTTTGCCGCACAGGCCATGCTTGGCAGTTTTGCCGCCGGCGGCGTCAACGGATTTGAATGGACCGCGGTCGGGATTTTCACCGCCAACTTCTTCTACCTTTCGGTCGCCGCCCTCACCTGCTTCGCCGGCGCGATGATCCTCCTGACCTCTCCGAAGCCGCCGCCGCAGTCGAAGGAAATTCCTGCGAAGGGCAATCTCACCGCCATCATCATCGCGCTCTACCAGGAGAAGCCCTCCAAGGTGATCGCCGCTGCAGAAGCCATGTGGGACTCCCTGAAAGACCTCGGCGCCGAGAAAGGCTTCGAGGTCTTTTTCATAAGCGACAGCATGGACCCCGCCCTCGTCGAGATCGAAGAGAAGGCGATGCAGGAGCTGATCCTGCGCCGGGGCGGAGAGCCGTTCTGGTATCGCCGCCGCCGCGAGAACACGCAGAAGAAGCAAGGCAACATCAACGATTTCGTCCAGCGCTGGGGCGGTCGTTACGAGTACATGCTGGAACTCGACGCCGACAGCCTGCTGTCGCCGGAAGCCATGCTGGAACTGGTGCGCCGCATGGATGCGCGGCCGCGCACGGCGCTGATCCAGTCGCTGTTCGCCATCGTCGGCGCGCGCACCTATTCGGCGCGCGCGCAGCAGCTGGCGCTGCGTGTTCATGGCGGACTGTTCGGCGCGGGCCTGACCTGGTGGTCGGGCGGCGCGGGCAATTTCTGGGGCCACAACGCCATCATCCGTCTTGCGCCCTTCGCCAAGCACGCCGCCCTGCCGGACCTGCCGGGCCGCGAGCCGCTCGGCGGCAAGATCCTGAGCCATGACTTTGTCGAAGCCGCCCTGCTCCGCCGCGCCGGATGGCGCGTGGAAATTGCGGGCGACATCGTCGGCTCCTACGAAGAAGCGCCGCCGACCATTGTCGACCTCGCCGCGCGCGACCGTCGCTGGTGCCAGGGCAATATCCAGCAGGTGCAGATCCTGTTCACGCGCGGGTTCGACTGGCTCTCCAAGGTGCACATTTTTGCGGGCCTGATGAGCTATGTCTCCGGCCTCTTGTGGCTGAGCCTCGTGGTCATGGGCGTGCTCATCGCCTGCAACGCCAAATTCTTCGACACTGAAATGCTGGCCGCCGTGCCGCCAGATCCGACGGCGGGGCTGCGGCTCCTGCTGATCTCGGCGGTGCTGCTGACCTCGCCCAAATGGCTCGCGATCATTCTCTGGGCCGCCGGCAAGCTGCCGGGCTGGGATCGTTCCCCCCGCTTCCTCGTGGCGGTTGCCTGCGACCTTGGCATGACCGCGCTGACGGCGCCGATCATCATGCTGAACCATGCCGGCTCGATCCTCTCGACGCTGATGGGCGTCGATGGCGGCTGGCGTCCGCAGGTGCGTGACCGCAACGGCTTCTCGTGGAGCGATCTTGTGCGCCACTACCGGCAGCACATGATTTTCGGAATGCTCCTGCTGGTTGCCTCCTTCGCCGTGTCGCCGAGCTTCATGCTGCAGAACCTGCCGATGGGCTGCGTGCTTCTGTTCGCGCCGCTGGTTGCGCGCCAGATATCGGGCGTTGCGCGTCGCGGGTCCGTCTCGTGGCGCCTGATGGCGACGCCGGACGATCTCGCCCAGCCGGATATCGTGCGCCGCGCGGAACTGCTCGCAGCGCGTGGCACGACCGAGGTTCGACGCCTCGCCCAACCGCGCCGCAGCCGCCCGACCAACCGCGTGGGCCTCGCCGTGCGCCGCGCCATGCGCCGCGTGCGCCGCACCGACCTTTCAAGGCGTGACGCGGACTAGCTTTCGCAAGCCGACCGCTCGCGCGTGTTTACTCCCGAGGTAATTGTTCCAGCCGCGCGCCAAGGGCACTGAAGGCGACTGCGCGCGACGCAGGGCCATGGTGGAAGACAAAGCAATGCTGGGCTTCCGTATCCTGCTTGTCCTGATGCTACTTGCACTGACCGCCTACACAGGCGTCGTGATCGCAAACCATGGCTGGAACTTGCTCCCCGTGTTTTTCGGAGACATGGCGGCGATGACGTGGCCCGGGCAGTTCAACACCGACTTCATGGGCTTCCTCGTCCTGTCGGGACTATGGACGGCCTGGCGTCACCATTTCTCGCCATTGGGCCTGGCGCTCGGCCTGATTGCTGTCTTCGGCGGCATGATGTTTCTCACGATTTACCTGCTTGTCGTCAGCGGCGCCGCGAAGGGCAATGCCAAGGTGCTCCTGCTCGGACCCCGGCGAAGCTGACTAAGCTCGGGCAAGCCGAAGCTTCTACCAGCTATGCCGCAGACTGAGCCACACAGCCGCAGCCGTATCGGCATCCGCAACATGATTGGGTTGCGTCGCGAGGGCGGCAGCGAGCTGGAAGGACGTCATCGGGCTGAGCTGCGTGATCCACGCCGCTTCAAGATCAACCTCGCGGCCTGAGGGCGTCAGACCGGCGGTGCGTTCTTCGTAGAGCAGGCGGCCGGATTTCGTGACCTCGATCGGAGCGTTGAATGTCAGCGCCCCACCCTCTGCACGACGCGGCTGTGCCGCAGTGAAACGGATATCGCCGCCGGCAAAGGGGTGCTGCGCGCTCAACGTCCAGCTCGACGTCCAGAGTCCCGCGACGTTGACGCGATCGAGCTGCACGTCGGCGGCTTCGAGCGCGCCGGAGAAAGTCCACGCGCCAAGATTGCGGCTGGCTTCGAGGCTGACCGCGTTCATGCGCGTCTGGTCGTCGCCGCCGAAGCGGCTCTGCAACGTGCCGCCGAGCGTGTTGTTGGCATCGCGCAGCGAGGCGTAGCCGAGGCGCACGGCCCAATCGTCTTCCTCGTGGCCGAAGCCGAAGCTGCTGGAGCTGCGGCCACTGCCTGTCGATGTGCGGGCGTCGATCTGCAGGGGACCGAAGGTCTGCTTGACGCTGGACCAGGAGTCGCCGGAGCCGAGCGTTGCGGGGCCGGACAGATCCTCGACCAGCATCATGCCCGGTGTCAGGCGTTGCGGTCCGCCGCCACGGCCGACAGAGACCTGGCTCTCTCCGAATGAGTAGCTGAACTGGAAGGTCGCTTCGGGCGCTTCAGCCCAGGGCGTGCGCGGGTCATAGACCGGAGCCGGCGCGTTGAACCAGGACAGTTGCGCGGGCCCCATCGCAAAAGCACGGGCCTGGCCGCGGGCGTAGTCTGCGCGCAGCCCGAAGTCGCCGAACGCGGCGCGGCCGGGTCGCATCAGCGTGGCGTCAGCCCGGAAGCCGCGCTTGAACATGTCCTGGAAGACGACGCCGTTGAAGGCGCCCGAGTTGGACGCCCAGTCGCCCAGCGCGCCGCTGGCCGGGCCGAGCGCCTGCGCGACTTCAACCTCGGCTCCGTTGAAGTTGAAGCTGGTCGTACCGATCGGCGAGAAGGCGCGCTGGAGATTGAGGATGCCGCGCCCGCCGACCTGGTCCGTGCCGACGCCGGCGGTGACGCCCGAGACGAAGTCAGGCGTGGTCGTGACGTAGTCGGTGGCGGAGACCAGCAGCGCGGTGAGCGCGTCCTCCGGCGTGATGTTCGGGAACAGGTCGAGCATCAGGGCGAGCGCACCGGCCACGAGCGGCGCGGAGAACGACGTGCCGGAGACGGCGTAATAATCGCCGTCCGTGTCTGCGTCGTTGGTCGGGTTGCCCGGCAGCAGGATGTTGTCGTCCGGGCCGGCCGAGACCACCCGCACGCCCGGCGCCAGCAAATAGTAGTTGGCGGTCTGCCCGGCGCGGTTCGAGAAGTTCGCCATATGCCCAGCAGTATCAACGGCGCCGACCGCGACCACGCGCCCCAGCGATTGCGCCTGGCCCGCGACATAGGCCGGTTCTCCCGGCGACGTGCCTTCGGGCTGCGCGACCCCGTTATCGTCGACGCCCTCATTGCCTGCGGAGATGACGACGAGCACGCCGGCCGCGGCCGCGCGGCGGACGGCGTTCTCGAGAGTCGGGTCGCTGTCGATCGGTCCGCCGAGCGACATGTTGATGATCTTGGCGCCGTTGGCGATGGCATAGTCAATTGCCCGCGACGTCGCGCTGTCGGCGAAGCTGCAGCCTTCATCGACGCCGGTCAGCTGGCACGAGCCTGGCGAGTCGGCGCGGATCGACAGCACCTTGGCTTCATAGGCGATGCCGTGGATGCCGACATTGTTCTTGTTCGCGACGATGACGCTGGAGACCAGCGTGCCATGGCCGCCGGTGTCGATATCGGTGGAGGACCGGGTCGTGCTGAAGATGTCGTGCGTTGCGAAGATCTGGCCCGTGAGTTCGCTGATGGTCGTGTCGACATTGGTGTCGATCACCGCGACGATGATGCCCTGCCCCGTCGCGCCCTTCGAATAGGCCGTGGATGCACCGACCTGGCCGAGGCCGGAGTGATTGCCGCTGCTGAACGTCCCGAAATACTCAGCCGTCTCGTAGAAGGACGGCGGATTCAATGGCGGCGGAGGCGCCGGAGGTGGCGGAACCGTCGGTGGAGGTGGGGGGGTGATGGGTGGAGGGGGGAGGCTTCCGCCGCCGCCACCACCGCCACCTCCGGCACATGCTGCAACCGAAGCAGCGGTGAGGGAGACGAGCAGAGCTGCCCGCACGACCTTGATCACCTGCGGCGCATGCGTATCCGTCATGCCGAATTCTCCCTGCCGACATGCTCGCGCGGGAGCAACGTCAGAGCAAGCATGAAACCCTGTGCATGGATTACTCTGCAGCAAGGTTTTGCGCTGCCAGAGGTCAGCGCGCGACGGCCTGCCCCAGGAACAGCGGCACCGAATTGAGAGGCGTCTCGACCCAGTCCAGCAGGATATCGTGGCGTTCCACGGGAACTGCATCGACCTGTTGCTGGGCGTAGGCGAGACCGAGATAGAAGACCCGGCCTGTGGAACGCAGCTGCGTCACCGCGCGATCATAATAACCCTTCCCATAGCCCAGTCTTCGGCCGCGCAGGTCGAACGCCAGCAGCGGGGCCAGAACGAGATTCGGCCGCACGATTTCGGCGGTCGCCGAGGGCTGCGTCAGGCCGAATGGCCCCTTGCTCGAGCGTGGCTTTGGTCGCGTCCCGGAATGTCATCTGGCCGTCGGGTTCCACGCGCGGCAACACGATGCGCGCGCCCTTGCCCGCGAGACGCGACAGCAGCGGGTCCGCATCAAGCTCGTCGCCGATCGCGATGGTTCCGGCGACGACGGGGCCATAGCGCTCGAACAGTTTCATCGGAAAGCGTGCGGCCAGACGTTCAGCAGCATCAGGATCGCGGGCGGCGGCCTCCGTGCGGATCTCCGCCATGTGGCCGCGCAGGATGGCCTTCTGTTCGGTGATCTCGACGGAATCGGTCAGCGTGCGCGCTCCGTCTGGGCCCGCGCCGCCCGGCACGAGCGAACAGGGAAAAGGAAAGGTTGGCGGGGCCACGTGCGCCGTACGAGCTTTATCATTCCCGTTCGACCCAGCAAGCTAGGTGGGCGCCAGATGATGAGGACCACGGTCCCCGCCAGAGCCAGCTCCCTGACAGAAATGTACGGTCGACGGAATGTTGTGCCGTTCGAACGCTGCAGCTTACCGCCAACTCCAATTTAGGGCTGACCGGGGTTTCCAACAAGTGAATTCGGCTGCTGGAGATTTCCGCGTGCCGGAAGTCTCTGAAAGTGCCTGTTGCTGACGTTTACCAGCGAATATCCCCCGCCCTTCGGCGATCGGGGAGACGCCCTACCCGTTGACATTGACCACGGTGCGGCCGCGGATCTTGCCGGCCAGGATGTCGGCGCAGGTTTGGGGGACATCTGCGAGGCCGACTTCGGTGATGGTGGACGCCAGGGTTGCGGGTTTCAGGTCTTTGGCGAGGCGGGCCCAGGCTTCGAGGCGGACGTCACGGGGGGCGTTGACGGAATCGATGCCGGCAAGCGTGACGTTGCGCAGGATGAAAGGCGCGACGGAGCCGGGAAGGTCCATGCCTTGCGCGAGGCCACAGGCGGCGACGACGCCGCGGTATCTTGTTTGCGCGAGCACATTGGCGAGGGTGTGGCTGCCGACCGAATCGACTGCGCCCGCCCAGCGCTCGGCGGCGATGGGTTTGCCGGGAGCGGAGAGCTCGGCGCGATCGATGATGCTCCGATGCGCCGAGGCTGCGGAGATAGTCGGCCTCCGACGTGCGGCCGGTCGAGGCGATGACTTTGTAGCCGAGGCCAGCAAGCAGCGAGATGGCGATAGAGCCGACGCCGCCATTGGCGCCGGTAACGAGGATGTCGCCGCGCGCAGGCGTGAGACCGCCGTGTTCGAGCGCCATGACGCAGAGCATGGCGGTGTAGCCGGCTGTGCCGATGGCCATGGCTTCGCGCGTGGTGAACGCGGACGGCAGCGGGATGAGCCAGTCGGCAGGGACACGCGCCTTCTGGGCGTAGCCGCCATTGTGGGTCTGGCTGAGGCCCCAGCCATTCACCAGCACCTTGTCGCCGGGCTTGTACGACTGATTGTCGGACGCTTCGACTGTGCCGGCAAAATCGATGCCCCCAATCATGGGATAGGATTGCATGATGCGCTTGCCGGCGAGCGCGAGGCCGTCCTTGAAGTTCACAGTGGAGTATTCGACCGCAACGGTCACATCACCCGCGCCGAGATCGGCGGCGGAAAAGTCGGTGAGTGTGGTCGCGAAACCATCGTCCGTCTTGCTCGTGACGAGCGCCTTGAAGGTCATGGGACGAAGTCTCCTGCTGTGTCCTGTCACAGACTAATGCAGGTGCAGCCGGCTGGTAGCAAGCGTGCCATCTGGCACGGAGTTGCTCGCAAACCTCGTCACGGAACATTTTGCAACTCCGCCATCGTAGCTTCGCATCCCTGAAGCGGCGCTGTTACGCAACGCCCCTACCCCCGCCGCGCAAGCTCGCCATGGGCCGGCCAACAAGCCAAGGGGTGTTTCGTGAAGATCAAGCTTTTGATGGGCGCTGCGATTGCGTCGCTGACCGCCGGCCACGCGTGGGCGACAGACCGGACCTTCGACCGAAGACACGACCGCGACGACGACGTGGTCGTCATTCTCGGCGAGGGCGAGACGCGCCAGGTGCAGACGCTGACGGCCGAAGACCTGTCGCTGGAAGCTGCCGGCTCCTCCGCGATCAAGCTGATCGAAAGCCTGCCGGGCGTGAACTACACCGCCGCCGATCCGTTCGGCGCCTATGAGTGGGCGGTGAACATCAACATTCGCGGCTTCCAGAAGGACCAGCTCGGCTACACGCTCGATGGCGTGCCGCTCGGCGACATGAGCTATGGCAACTATAACGGCCTGCACATCTCGCGCGCGATCATCTCCGAAGACCTCGCCAAGGTTGAGCTGGCGCAGGGCGCTGCCTCGCTTTCGACCGCCTCGACCTCCAACCTCGGCGGCGCACTCACCTTCACCAGCCGCGCGCCGAGCGATGATTTCGGCGGCCAGATTGCGCTGACGGGCGGCTCGGACAGCATGTTCCGCGGTTATGCCCGGCTTGAAACTGGCCTGCTGCCGACGGGCGGCAAGGCTGCGCTCTCCTACGTCAATCACACGCAGGACAAGTGGAAAGGCAGCGGCCCGCAAAAGGCCGAGCAGATCAACTTCCGCTTCGAGCAACCGATCGGCCCCGGCGTTCTGTCGGGCTTCTACAACTGGTCGAAGCGGCGCGAGACCGACTATCAGGATCTCTCGCTCGCGATGATCAACCGGCTTGGCTATAGCTGGGACAACCTCGCGCCGAACTGGGCGCTGGCGCAGCAGATCGCCGACATCGCCAACAACCGTGGCGACACCGGCGCGCCGGTCACCAATGCCGGTGCCGGCACGACCTACCCTGCACCGATCCAGACGGTGGACGATGCCTACTATGACGCATCGGGCCTGCGTGACGACAATCTCGCGCGCCTCACCTACGACATCGACGTCACCAGCGACCTCAACCTGTCGGCGACCGCCTACATCCACTCGAACGAAGGCCAGGGCATCTGGTTCACGCCGTATGTGAGCCCGTTCTCGTTCGGCTCGACCGACACCACCCTGTCGCCGATCTCGGTGCGCACGACCGAATACGACATGAACCGCAGCGGCGTCCTGGGTTCGGCCAAGTGGACGCTGGGCGCGCACCACATCGAAGGCGGGTTCTGGTACGAGTACAACGATTTCAACCAGGACCGCCGCTTCTACGCCAACACGCGCCTCGCGCCGCGCCCGACGCTCGAATTCATGCGCAACCCGTTCGCGACGCAGTGGTCGTACGCCTATGACTTCGAGACCACGATGTTCCACATCCAGGACACGTGGGATGTGACCAACGACCTGACCGTCTCCGGCGGCTTCAAGTCGGTGAAGGTCGACATGACGGTCGACACCAACGTCAACAACTTCGCCGTGCCGGTCACGGGCGCCAACAACGACCTCAACGGCACGATCACTTCGAAAGACAACTTCCTGCCGCAGGTCGGCTTCACCTACGCAATGGGTGATGGCGAGGTGTTCGGCAACTATACCGAGAACATGCGTGCGCATACGCTTGCGCCGGCGGCCAGCCAGACGCAGTCGGGCTTCGACTTCATCAAGGCCAACACCAATCCGGAAAGCTCGAAGACGACCGAGATCGGCTATCGCTATCGCAATGGCGGGTTCCAGGGCGTTGCAGCGGCCTACTACGTCAAGTTCGACGACCGCCTGCTCGGCCTCTCCTCGGGCGCCGGCATCATCGGCAATCCCTCGGTGATCAAGAACGTCGGCAGCGTGACGACCCAGGGCCTCGAACTCGCGGGCTCCTACGATCTCACCGACGAATGGACGCTGTTCGGATCGTATTCGTTCAACGACTCGACGTACGACAACGATGTAACCGATCCGACCCTGGTGACGCCGATCCTCACGGGCGGCAAAACTGTGGTGAACGCACCGGAGCACCTGTTCAAGGCCGACCTCGGCTACGACAATGGCTCGCTCTACGGCAAGCTGTCGGTCGCCTATACCGGCTCGCGCTTCTTCAGTTACGACAACCTCGCTGAAGTCGACGGCTACACGCTGGTCGACCTGACGGCAGGTTATCGCCTTGAGGGCGGCCTCCTGAATGACACCGAGCTGCAGCTCAACGTCACCAACCTGCTTGACGAGCAATACGTCTCGACCATCGGCACCAACGGCTTCGGCGTCGGCTCGGATGGCCAGACACTGATGGTGGGCTCACCCCGCCAGATCTTCGCGACGATCCGCAAGTCCTTCTAACCGACCCCCAGAAGGAATGAGGCGACTGAGCGCCGCCGGGGAAATGCCCCCTGGCGGCGCTTTCTTTCTGCGCGGAGCGCTGCATTCGGTCGCGATGTGCAGCGGCTAGGCAAATGCCGAAGCCTGGCGCAGACTCCCTCCGAGCCAAGGACAGCCATGAGAGCTGCCTGCAAATGAGGGGACGGACATGTCTAAACTGCTGCACGCTTCGCTGGCTGGAATTCTGTCGCTAGGGCTGATGTCCTGTCAGGCCGCGCCACCCGCTGTCGTGGCGACGCCTGCCGCGTCTGTTGCGCCGCCCGTTGTGGCAAAAGTCGAGACGCCCGCGCCGACACCGGTGGCAGTGGCTCCGGCCCATCCCGGCGAAGCGGTCTACAAGCAGAATTGCGCCGCCTGCCACGACAATCCCGCAGGCACGCGTGCGCCGACCAAGGACACGCTGAAGGAGATGAGCCTTCAGTTCCTCAACTTCGCGCTGACCGAGGGCAAGATGAAGGCACAGGCTTCGGGCCTTTCGGCCGAGCAGCGCGGACAGGTGATCAATTACCTGATCGGTGCGCCGGTAACATCGGCGGACTGGACCGACACGATCAAGTGCGATGCAGCCCGCCTGCCGGTGGACCTGACGGGCGAAGCGGCGATCACCCATTTCGGATTTGACCAGAACAACACGCGCGCCCTCACCGCCAAGCAGGCGGGCCTCACCAAGGCGCAGCTGTCCAGGATGGAGCTGGCCTGGTCGATCGGCTTCCCCAAGGCGACGGGCATGCGTGCGCAGGGCGCCGTCGTCGGCAAGAACATCTTCGTGCCGGTGGCCGAAGCGAATGCGATGTACGCCATCGACGTCTCGATCCCGGACAAGCCCTGCCTGCAATGGGTCTACAACACGCCGGGCGGCGCACCGCTGCGCACCAGCGCCGCGTTCGGCTGGGTGGGCGACGTGCCGCTGCTGGTGTTCTCGGGCGGCGACACGACGGTGCATGCCGTCGACGCGCGCACCGGCAAGGCCGTGTGGACCAAGCATGTCGGCACGTATTCTTATTCGACCACGACCGGCACGCCGACCGTGTTGAAGGATCGCGTCATC
Source organism: uncultured Alphaproteobacteria bacterium (assembly GCA_963784415.1). Lineage (GTDB taxonomy): Bacteria > Pseudomonadota > Alphaproteobacteria > Caulobacterales > Hyphomonadaceae > UBA7672. Next base: position 52,122 of record CAWARK010000004.1, on the reverse strand, counting down.
GTTCCCGTGGCGCAGTTCGAGATCGTGTTCGGCGGGCAGAACAAGGTCGTCTGCTGCAACAACCATGGTTACGTCCTGTCGCTCGATCCGAAGACGGGAGAGCAGCAGTGGCGTTATGACACCATGCCGGAAGCGACGCCCCAGCGCGATCGCGGCGATGGCCAGCAGCTGTTGGGGCCGTCAGGCGCGCCGATCTGGAATTCGCCCGTTGTCGACGAGAAGCGCGACCTCGTCTACTTCGCGACGGGCGAAAGCAACTCGCCGCCGGCTCACAACAACACCGATGCCGTGATCGCAATCGATCTGAAGACCGGCAAACAGAAATGGGCTTTCAACGCCACGCCGAGCGACATCTACAATATCGGCTGCGACGTTAATCCCGACCCAAGAACTGCTGAACTGCACCAAGACGCCCGAGACGGTGTTCCGCGATGTCGACTTCGGCGCATCGGTGATCCTCGGCACGCACAAGGACGGCAAGCAGATGGTCTATGCCGGCCAGAAATCGGGCTCGGTGTGGGCGTTCAACCCGGACACCGGCAAGGTGGTGTGGCGCAAGGCGCTGGGCACCGGCGGCGCGCTGGGCGGCGTCCACTGGGGCATCGCCTTCCACAACGACACGGTGTTCGCGCCGATCTCGAATGTCGGCGTTCCGATCAAGGGCGAGTGGGACGGCGATCCCACGATCAAGCCGGGCCTCTACGCGCTCAACGCCAAGACCGGCAAGATCAAGTGGCAATTCAATCCGGAGCTGCCGGCCGGCACGCCCGCCTCGCCTCCGGGCTTCCCGCAGCATCCGATTGCGATGTCGACGGCGCCGATGGTGATCGATGGGGTCGTGATCGCAGCCACGCTCGATGGCACGATCTACGCGGTCGACGAAGAGACCGGTAAGCAGATCTGGAAAATGGCGACGGCGAAGGACTACACCACGATCAATGGCGTGCCCGGCAAGGGCGGCGCGATCGACGCGGCTTCACTGTATGCCGCCAACGGCCTCCTGATGAGCAATTCGGGATACGGATCGTTCGGACAGAAGCCCGGCAACGTGATCCTGGCGTTCAAACCGGCGAACTAGGTGATGCAGTCCGCCCGGAAAGCGTGCGGGCGCAGGATGTTCTCGACGTAGTAGCCGGCGTAGGCGATTGCCTGCCCGGCGTCTCCGGACTGATCGTCCAGAAGGGGCGCAATGCTGGAGGCCCACGCGCGAGCGCATGTGTCGCTAGCGGCTGGACCATTGGCGCAATCGATCAGCGCGTTGAAGGCGTCGCGGTACAGCGTGACATCGGCGCGCGTCATCTCGCGGCCATGGCCCGGTACAGCGCGGACGAACGGCGTTGCGAGGATATCGTCGAGCGCGAGACGCCACATCGCCGGACAGGCCGTATCGAGGAAGGGCGCAGGGAGCGTGATGAGATCGCCCGTGGCGACCAACCTTGCGGCAGGATCGTAGAGCCAGACATCGCCCGCACTGGCGCCCTTGGCGGCATGCAGCTGCAAGTCGCGGCCGCCGATCGTGATGTCGCGCGCAGAAGCGACGCTGATTGTCGGATGCAGCTTGTCGCCCTGCTCCACCGTGGCGATGTCGGCACGCAGGTCGTCTGCCAGCCCGCCGGTTGTTGCTGGGTCTGCCAGCATCTTGCGGTTCGCTTCAAGCCCGCGTTGCAGGAAGGACCCAAGCGCTTCGGTCAGCGCCGCATCGTTGGAATAGACGGCGGCGCCGGGCCACATCTTTCGCAGCAGGATATTTCCGCTGATGTGGTCGAGATGCCAGTGCGAGTTGATGATAGCAACGACCGGCTGCCCGCGCGCGTGGGCGAGATCGACGATCTTCTGCGTGTGAGCCGTATGGCGTCCCGTATCAAACACGATCAGGCCATTCGCGCTGGAGAGGATCACCGAGTTGCCGTCCGGCTGGCGGCCCGCAGCAAACGTTCCGCGAATCACATCAATAGAGGCGCGGTCGAAATCGGCCGGATCGGCGAGAGGCGGACCGCCATAGCGGCTGAGGGGCGCATCAGAAGGCGCCGGCGTTGAACACGCGGCGCACACCATCATTGAGAGAAAAAGGACAAACGCTTTCATTCGCGACTCCGCCGCAAGTATCGTCTGACCTTGAGACGAGGATTGCGCGCGTCTGGGACGTGTAAAGCGGGCCGACGTAGAAGGAGCCTAGCTGTTAAGACTTCGTCAGTTTGTCGACGGCCATGATCTGCCGCATCAGCTCTTCGAGCTGGTTGAGCGGAACCATGTTGGGGCCATCGCTCGGCGCCTTGTCCGGGTTCTCGTGCGTCTCGATGAAGACGCAGGCGATGCCGACGGCTGCTGCTGCACGCGCGAGGATCGGCACGAACTGGCGCTGGCCGCCTGACGTCGTGCCCTGCCCGCCGGGCTGTTGCACGGAGTGGGTGGCGTCGAACACAACCGGCGCACCGGTGGCGGCAAGCTCGGGCAGCGCACGCATGTCGGAGACGAGCGTGTTGTAGCCGAAGGACACCCCGCGCTCGCAGACGAGCACATCGCGGCAGCCGGATTGCACCAGCTTGTTGACGACGTTCTTCATGTCCCACGGGGCCATGAACTGACCTTTCTTCACATTGATCGCACGACCCGTCTGGGCGGCGGCGACGAGAAGATCGGTCTGGCGCGAGAGGAAGGCGGGGATCTGCAGCACGTCGACGGCCTTCGCGACTTCGGCGCACTGGTCCGGCAGGTGGACGTCTGTGAGCACGGGGAGGCCCGAGGTTTCGCGGATCTCGTTGAAGATATCGAGCGAGGCGTCGAGGCCGAGGCCGCGGGCCGTATTGATCGAGGAACGGTTCGCCTTGTCGAAGGACGTCTTGTAGATGACGTGCGCGCCAAGCTTGTCGGCGATCTCGCGGATGGCGGCGGACATTTCGAGGCCGTGGGCGCGGCTTTCCAGCTGGCACGGGCCAGCGATGAAAGCCACCGGAAGCGACTGGCTGATGCGGACGGTTCCGCGCGGGGCCGGAATTTCAACGATGCCGTTGGGGGTGAGGGTCTGGCCGTCAGCCATGTCGCTCTCCTGTAGGGGCTCTCCCCTTCAGGGGCCCATATGGTCTGGCGCTCATATGGCGCCATTGGACCGGGTTCGCCAGAGGGCAACTGGAATGATTCCAGAACCACAATGACGCGGGGCTTTCTAGCGCTGCAGCCAGGCCGCCGTCGCCATGCCGCCCGCCGTGCAGACGCCGACGATGGCGTTCTTCGCCTTGCGCCGCCCGAGCTCCAGCAGGGTCGAGCCGACATAGCGGATGCCGGACATGCCATAGGGATGGCCGAGCGCTACCGCGCCGCCATTGACGTTGGTGGTCTCCCACGGCGTCTGCAGCTCGCGCTGGTTGTAGAGCGTGGTGACGGCGTAGGCCTCGTGCAGCTCCCACAGGTCGATATCGCCGGCGTTGAGGCCGTTGTGCTTCATCAGTTTCCGGATAGCCGGGGTAATGGCGATGCTCATCTCCTCGGGGTGGACGGCGCCCAGCTGCATCCCCTTGAACAGGCCGAGGATGGGCAGGCCGCGCTTGGCGGCAACGTCCGCATCCATCATCACAAGGGCGGCAGCGCCATCTGACAGCTGCGAGGCGTTGCCTGCCGTGGTCGTGCCGCCTTCGAGAACCGGCTTCAGCTTTGCGAGCCCTTCGAGCGTGGTGTCAGGGACGCGGGCCTTCGTCGTGATCGAGCGTCACCTGCTCCATGCGAGTCTCGCCCGTAGCCTTGTCCTTGACCTGCATGGTGGTGGTGAAGGGGACGATCTCATCGGCATACTTGCCGGCGGCGGCGGCGGCCGCGACGCGCTTCTGACTGTCGACGACATAGGCGTCGAGCGCTTCGCGCGTGAAGCCGTACTTCTCGGCGACCAGATCGGCGGTCTGGTTCATCGTCCACCAGACGGCCGGCATTTTCTGCTGCAACGGCTCGTAGAAGAATCCATTGAAGTTGAGATTGAACTGGACGAGCGAAATGCTCTCGACGCCGCCGGCGATCCCCGCCGTGATCTCGCCGGTTGCGATGCGTGTCGCCAGCATGGAGGCCGCCGAGATGCCCGAGCCGCAATAGCGGTTGACCGTGATGCCGGGCACGCCGACGCCGAAGCCCGCATAGAGCGCCGCGTTGCGCGCGATGTTGTGGCCAGTCGCGCCTTCCGGCAGTCCGCAGCCGAGGATGACGTCCTCGATCTCCGCCGGTCTCGATGCCCGCGCGCGCGACGGCCTCGCGCATCACGTGCGCTGCCATCGGTATGCCGTGCGTCTGGTTGAGCGCGCCGCGTGTGGCGCGAGCGATGCCCGTGCGGCAGTAGGCGACGACGGCAACGTCTTTCATCGGGCGCGCTCCGGCAAGGGTGATTGCCGAGCAGCCTACTCCGTCGCCAGCAAAGTGACGATAGCGCCAGAGAATAGCCTGGAACGGCTAGTCGCGATCGAGCGCGGAGAGAACGCCGTCGACAGCCTCCTTCACGAGGTCGTCCGTCTCCGCCTGCGCCATCACGCGGATAAGCGGCTCGGTGCCTGACTTGCGCACCAGCAGGCGGCCACGTGCGCCGAGCATCTTCTCGGCAGCGGCGATGGCGTCCTGCACCGATTTCTTGCTGAGCGGGTCAGCGCCGGAGTACTTCCGGTTGACCAGCTTCTGCGGCGCCGGGTCGAACACGTGCGCGATCTCGGAGAGCTTCTTGCCGGTCTCCTGCATCACGGCCAGCACCTGCAGCGCGGCCAGCAGGCCATCGCCGGTGGTGGAAAAATCCGACAGCACAACGTGGCCGGACTGTTCGCCCCCGATATTGATGCCCTTCTCGATCATGCGCGAGACGACATAGCGGTCGCCCACCTGCGTACGCTCCAGCGCAATGCCAAGGCCCTTGAGATGCATTTCGAGGCCGAGGTTCGACATGACGGTCGCAACCACCGCCTTCTTGCTCAGCCGGCCCTGCGATTTCCACGACGTCGCGATCATGCCGAGCAACTGGTCGCCATCGATGATCTTGCCGTGCTCGTCGCACATCACGACGCGGTCCGCATCGCCATCCAGCGCGATGCCGATGTCGGCGCGATACTTGTGCACCGCGTCCACCATGGCGCGCGTGTCGGTCGAGCCGATCTCGCGGTTGATGTTGAAGCCGTTGGGCTCGTCGCCGATCGGGAAGATTTCCGCGCCAAGTTCATAGAGCGCCTTGGGCGCGACCTTGTAGGCGGCGCCATTGGCGCAATCGATCACGACGCGCAAACCCGTAAGGCGCAGCTTGCGCGGGAAAGTCGATTTGACGATCTCGATATAGCGCGACTGCGCATCGTCCACGCGCTCGGCGCGGCCGAGATCGGGCGAGGCCGCAAGGCTGTCGTCCAGCGAGCGGCCCATCAGGCCCTCGATCGCCAGCTCCGCTTCGTCCGACAGCTTGTAGCCATCCGGCCCGAACAGCTTGATGCCGTTGTCCTGATAGGAATTGTGCGAGGCCGAAATCATCACGCCGAGGTCGGCCCGCAACGAACGGGTCAGCATGGCGACGCCCGGCGTCGGCAGCGGCCCGAACAGCCGCACGTCCATGCCCATGGCGGTGAAGCCGGTCGTCAGCGCGGGTTCCAGCATGTAGCCGGAAAGGCGCGTATCCTTGCCGATCACCACAAGGTGGCGGCGCGGATCGGATTTCCGGAAATAGGTGGCGGCGGCCATGCCGAGCCGCATCGCCATCTCCGGCGTCACCGGCCATGAGTTGGCCGTGCCGCGAATGCCGTCAGTTCCAAAAATCTTGCGGCTCGTCATCATTCCTCACTAAACACGCGTCCCAAGGCCGTACCGGCGCCGGAAGCGGGCGGATGAAGCGCATGGCGTTAGCAGAAACACCATAACCCGCCGTGAAACCGTGAATTTCATGACGGACCCCCGCCATGTTTTGCAATACCTTAAGCGAACCAATCCCGTAGATCACGGCCTTTGGTGAGTTCGGAGAGTTTCCCCGTATGTGCGGCATTATCGGTATTCTTAGTGACCAACCGGCGGCGCCCCGCCTGGTGGAGGCGCTGAAGCGCCTGGAATACCGCGGCTATGATTCGGCGGGCATCGCCCTGCTGGAAGGCGGGAAACTCAAGCGTCTCCGCGCGCCGGGGAAACTGTCCAACCTCGATGCCAAGGTGCGGGAACTGCCGCTCAAGGCTGGCGTCGGCATCGGCCACACGCGCTGGGCCACCCACGGCCAGCCCAACGAGACCAACGCCCACCCGCACGCGTCGGGCCGGGTCGCCATCGTCCATAACGGCATCATCGAGAACTTCCGCGAGCTGCGCGAGGCGATGGAAAAGCGCGGCCGCAAATTCGAGACCGAAACGGATTCGGAAACCATCGCCCACCTGATCGATGAAAACCTCGGCAAAGGGCTGAAGCCCAAGGACGCGTTCAAGGCGGCGCTCGACCAGCTGCGCGGCGCGTTTGCGATCGCCGCCATCATCGAGGGCGAGGACAATCTGATCCTCGGCGGCCGTCGTGGCTCGCCGCTGGTTATCGGCGTTGCCGACAAGGAGATGTTCCTTGGTTCCGACGCGCTTGCCGTCGGCCCGTTTACCCAGAGGGTTATCTATCTTGAAGAAGGCGACTGGTGCGCCCTCACCCGCACGTCGTTCGAAATCTTCGACGCTGCTGGCAAACCCGTCACGCGCGCCGAAGTGCACGTGCCCGCCGCCGGCGCCGCCGCCGAGAAAGGCAACTACCGCCACTTCATGCAGAAGGAGATCTACGAGCAGCCCGACTTCGTCGGCCGCACCGTCTCCGGCTATATCGACGCCTACGAGCTGAAAGTCGTCCTGCCGACGCGCGAAGGCAAGAAGGCGCTCGACTTCACGCAGTTCGACCGCATCCAGATCGTCGCGTGCGGCACGGCCTACTACGCAGGCTTCGTCGCCAAATACTGGTTCGAGCAACTCGCCGGCGTCGTCACCGACGTCGATGTCGCGTCCGAATTCCGCTACCGCGAGCCGGTTCTCGGGCCGCGCACGCTGGCCATCGTCGTGACGCAGTCGGGCGAGACCGCCGACACCAAGGCGGCGATGGAGTACGCCAAATCCAAAGGCGTGATGACGGCGGCTGTCGTCAACGTGCCGACCTCCTCCATCGCGCGCGAGTGCGATGCGATCCTGCCGACGCTTGCGGGCGTCGAGATCGGCGTCGCCTCCACGAAAGCGTTCACTGCCCAGCTATGCGCGCTGCTCGCAACGGCTGTCGCCGCTGGACGCCAGCGCAACTTCCTCTCGCGCGAGCGGGAGAAGGAAATCGTCGGGTCGATGATCGAACTGCCGCGCCTCATCTCCGAAGCGCTGAAGACGGAACAGCAGATCATGTCCCTCGCGCCCGAGATCGCGAAGGCGCGCGACGTGCTCTATCTCGGTCGCGGCCCGCACTATCCGATCGCACTTGAAGGCGCGCTGAAGCTGAAGGAAATCTCGTATATTCACGCCGAAGGCTACGCCGCAGGCGAACTGAAGCACGGCCCGATCGCCCTGATCGACGAAAACACGCCGGTCATCATGGCGGCGCCGCACGATCACCTGCTCGAGAAATCCCTGTCGAACCTGCAGGAGGTCGCCGCCCGGCGCGGCAAGGTGCTGCTGGTGTCGGACAAGGCCGGCATCAAGCAGGCCGGCAGCGCGCCGTGGGGCACGATCGAACTGCCCGACTGCGAACGCGTGATCCAGCCGATTGTAACGGTCGTTCCGCTGCAACTGCTCGCCTATCACGTGGCCGTCGAGAAGGGCACGGACGTCGACCAGCCGCGCAACCTCGCGAAGTCGGTGACGGTGGAATAACGATGTTCAGTGTGTGGGCGGCGCCCGATCGGGATTGGCGCCGATTGCGTCTTCCACTGCGTGAAGAACGAAGACCAGCTCGGCTCGGCCCTGAACCTCGCCGGTACTGCTGACAAAATAGAAAACGGCGTGCTGCTTCGGATAGATCCCCAGGTAGGAAAAGAACACGCCGTCCGAACCCGAGTGCCCGATACGCCACGTTTCGCCGGCAGCGTCAGTGCGGAAGAACAAGCCATATCCCGACATGACCCCCGGCTCGTCACCGGCTACGTGCGGGCGGAGCATGAGATCGCGAACGACTGCGGGCGCCGCCATCAACCCATGCGCGTAGCGGATCATGTCGGTTGCTGATGCCTGCAAGCCGCCATTTCCCTTAAGGTTCCAGGACTGCCCATGCAGCGTCGCAATCTGCGACGAGATCACTTGCTGCGGCTTGTCGGCGAGATAGCCCGACGCAAATCCGGCGGCTGGCGGACGCTCGAACTCCCAGCCAGTCGACGTCATGCCGAAGGGCCGCCAAACATGGTCTGCAAGATAAGCTTCCCAAGCCTGTCCTGAAACCTCGTCCACGACAGCGGCTGCGATGCTGAAGCCCATGTTCGAATAGACTTCCTCGCCCGGCGCGTGCTCTAGCGGTTTCGCCATGCAGACATGGAGCAGCTCTTCGCGGCTGCGAGGTTCGAAATCGTCGCCGCAATAGTCCGCCAGCCCCGCCGTGTGGGTCATCAGCTGCTTCAGGCTCGCCTTACCTGCCGGAGACGCCGCACCATCAAGATAAGTGGCGACCGGCGCCTCTAGATCGATCCGGCCACCGGCGGCCAGCTGGCTTATCGCAAAGGCGGTGAACGACTTGGTTATCGAACCGACTTGCGCCGAAGTCTCGATGGTGAACGGCGCGCCGGTCTCGCGGTTCGCCAGCCCATAGCCGGCCCGCAGCACCGGCTTCCCGTCGATTTCGACGATAACCGCGCCGGCAAATCCGTTCGGGACGGCAGCGGCGAGCCGCGTGTTCACAACCTGTGCAAGCGCGCCGTCGACAGTCTCAACCTGCGGCGCGCGCAAGGCGCAGGCGACAGTTACGAAGATCGGCAGAAGAAAAAAAGACCGGATTACGCGCATTGATCTCCGCTGGCGGGTGTGATGGCAGAAGGCTTGCAGGCTCGCGTTCCTTGTGCGTAACGGCTAGCTTCTTATAGCTGGCAATACTTCCAAGGGAATCCGCTCCAATGCAACCTGTCCGCAAGGCCGTCCTTCCCGTCGCCGGTTTTGGCACACGCGTGCTGCCGGCCACCAAGGCTGTGCCGAAGGAAATGCTGACGGTGTTCGACCGCCCCGCCCTGCAATACGTGGTGGACGAAGCGCGCGAGGCGGGCATCGAACACTTCGTGTTCGTCACCGGTCGCGGCAAACAGGCGATCGAGGACTATTTCGACAAGGCCTTCGAACTCGAAACCACCCTAGAAGCCAAGAAGAAGGACGCCATCCTGGCCGAAGTGCGCGCTGCCGCTCTTCCCCCCGGCGCTTCCAGCTTCACACGCCAGCAGGCCGCCCTCGGTCTCGGCCACGCTGTCCTCTGCGCCCGCGACATCATCGGTGATGAACCGTTCGCCGTGCTGCTTCCCGACGTGATCGTGAAGGGCAAGGGCGGCTCGTGCCTGAAACAGATGGTCGACGCCTACAACGAAGTCGGCGGCAACATCATCGCGGTCGACGAAGTGCCGCTCGAGCGCGTCAACCAGTATGGCGTGATCGATCCGGTGACGGCGGGCGACGCCGGCCCGCTGGTGAAGATGAAGGGCATGGTGGAGAAACCACCGATCGACAAGGCGCCATCGCGCCTCAAGATCACCGGCCGCTACATCCTGCAGCCGCAGGTGTTCGATCTCCTTGCTACCCAAACCCCAGGAGCGGGCGGCGAAATCCAGCTCACCGACGCGATGCAGCGCCTCATGTCTGCGCAGGACTTCCACGCCTTCAAATATGCCGGTCAGGATTATGACTGCGGCGACAAGCTTCTCTATCTCGAAGCCTTCGCGGCCATGGCGCTGGCGCATCCCGAGCTTGGCGAAAAAGCGCGGGCGGTCCTGGAAGCGACGCTCAAGAAAAGCTGAGGCGTCAGTTGGGGCTGCAGTGGGCGACGTAGTCGACTGTCGGCTCAACGCCTGCGCGCCATGAGCGCACGATGCCGTCCTGGATTTCGTAGACGAACTTCGTCGCGCCCTCGCTGATGCTGAGATCGATGATCTCCGGCTCGAGGTCGTTCACATTGACGTAGAGCGCATCGCCATAGCGCGTGCGGATTGCCGACGCCTGCGTTCCGACGCCGAAGCCTTCGGACGAGCGCGCTGCTTCGGTAATCACATCGACGCGGCCGATCACGCCGCCTTCGGCCAGAAAGCTGACGCCGCGCACCGGCTGCACCGCGAAGAGTTCCGTGCAGACATCCGGCGCCTGCGCCGCACCGGCGAGCGTCTCATAGCCTTCGAGTTTTACCGGAAAGGTCTTCATCGCCTCGGCCACCGGCATGCCGAACTTGATGCCGCAATAGCCTTCGACCGTGACCACGCCGCATCTTGAAAGCGCCGTGCGCTCCGCTTCAGCGGCTTCATCGGGCGTGAAGTCGGAGGTATCGACCGCTTCGGCGGGCGCCGGCGCAGGTCCGCCGCACCCAGCCGACAGCAGCGTTGCAAAGACCAATACCGCGATGCCCCGCCCGCTCATTTCAGCCTCAGAAGGGTTCGAAACAGTCGTAATTGCGCTGCCGGATAATCAGCCCGTCTTCGTACTCGATCACCTGGCAGATGCGCGCCCGCACCGCCTCCCCCACCCGCACCGTCCCCACCGGCGTCCGCGGATAGCCCGTCCATGTGTACTCGAGCACGATCCGGTCGCCCAGCTCCGTCACCGTATGAATATCATAGATCTGGCGTTCCATCAGCTTCGAGCCGCGTTCGGCTCCCTGCAGGATGGCGTCGAGATCGCGGGCAGCGCCGTGTGGCACCAGCCGGTTCGGAAACTCATGCTGGATCACGTCGGGATGGTAGAACGCCGCCAGGTCCTCGCCCACGGCGCCGCCCTCAACAGCAGCGATATACGCGCGAACCTTACGCTCGAGAGACATCGCGACCTCCGTGTCCTGAACGCAGACTAGAGCACCATCTGGGTCTGCGTCACCAGTGCGACAGTCTTGCCTGCCTCGGAGGTTATCTTCGTCTGCCAGATCGACGTGCGCTTGCCGATATGGAGCGGCGTGCAGACAGCAATGACGGTATCGCCCTCGCGTGCAACGCCGATGAAATTGGTCTTGCTTTCAAGGGTGGTGGTGCCCCCCGCCCCCTCCGGCAGGTTCATCGACGCGCCCATCGCGCCCAGGGTATCCGCCAGCGACATGGCCGCGCCGCCATGCAGCCCCTTCACCGGATTGCACATGTCCGGCCGCACCAGCATGCGCGCCTCGATCCGGTCCTTCTCGGCCGAAACAACGTCGATGCCGAGGAGACCGGCAAAGGGGATGTGCTTGCGGATATGTTCGCTCATGCGATCGATTTGCGTCACGTTGGCGGCGGACAAATCCGCAGGTCAATTGCCCTCAGCCAGCGAGCATCGCCGGGCGATGCTTCGCGACCGACGCCGGATCGAGAAACGACCCGGTGAACGAGTTCCTCGCCAGCGTGACGATCTCGGCTTTCGACAGGCCGACCGCCTCCGCCGTGCGAAGATAGTTCTCCGCCAGATAGCCGCCGAAATAGGCCGGATCATCCGAATTGCAGGTCGCTTTCAGGCCGAGGTCCAGCATCCGTTTCATCGGATGGTCCTTGAGATCATGCACGACGCACAGCTTCAGGTTCGACAGCGGACACACTGTCAGTGTCATACCCTCGCGCACCAGCCTCTGCGTCAGCGCCGTATCCTCCAGCGCGCGATTGCCATGATCGATGCGATCGACCTGCAGGATATCCAGCGCCTCGTAGACATAGTCGGGCGGCCCTTCCTCGCCCGCATGCGCGACAATCTTGAGCCCACGCTCTTTCGCCGCCTTGAACACGCGCGCGAACTTTGACGGCGGATGGCCTTTCTCTGAACTGTCGAGGCCCACGCCGGCAATACGATCGAGATACGGCTCGGCCGATTTCAATGTCCGGAACGAGGACTCCTCATCCAGATGCCGCAGGAAGCACATGATCAGTTGCGACGTGATGCCATACTTCGCCTCGGCATCGCGCATGCCCTGCAGCAGACCCTCGATCGCGACCGAAAACGGCAGGCCGCGATCCGTATGCGTTTCGGGATCAAAGAAAATCTCCGCATGCACGCCGCCATCGGCATGCAGCCGCTCGAAATAGGCCAGAGCGAGCGCCTGGAAATCCTGCTCGGTCTGCAGGACGTTCGCGCCCTGATAATAGATATCCAGAAAATCCTGCAGGTTCGAGAAAGCGTAGGCCGCCCTCACCTCATCCACCGACCGAAAGGGGATATCGACCTTGTTGCGCTGGCCGAGCGCGAACATCAGCTCCGGCTCCAGCGAGCCTTCGATATGCAGATGCAGTTCCGCCTTGGGCAGTCCGCGAATGAAGCCCGCAAGATCGTTGGTCATCCGCTCCGTCCCCTCGCCTGCCTAGATCGCCGGCTGGGAACGATCCCGCACCCACACCGACAGCAGCCACTTCTCGCCACGCGTCGGCGCCGTGCCTTCGTGCAGCGTCTGGGGGTCAACAGACCCATCCGGCTTCACATTGTTGAACGTCAGCAGCTCGCCCGGCCTGCCGCGAATCTTGCGTTTGAGTTCGACGAAGTTCGTCTCGCCGCCATCGAACCCGTCATTGAGATAGACCAGCGCCGTCGCCACCCTCTGGCCCTGCTTGCTGATCACCGGCGCAAAGTTGGCGTTGTCGGGGTCGAGAAAATCATAGTGAGGCTCATAGGTCTGGCCGACCGCGTAATGCAGCACATTCGCCGGTTCCTGGTAGCGGAGAGGCTGACCGATCGCAGACGCAATACGGGCGCGGGTCATCTGCATGATCAGATCCGTGTCCGAAAGGCGGAACCCGGCGCCGGTGTTGGTTCGCATCGCGTCGACGCGTCGGCCGCCCTGTTCGGCATCGTGAACGCGAGCAGCCGAGAGTTTGGGCTTGGTTCGCGCTATCCAGTGGTCGCAGATGGCGCGGGGCAGCAGGCCCTCGAGCGTCGCGATGTGTGGCGTTTCCGATACCGTGCGCGGGCGGGGCGAATTCGCGAAGTCCTGCAACGTGCGGACCGAGGTCATACCGGCGATATCCAGCACGTTGAGCTGGGCGAGCGCGCTTGCGCTCTTCCGCTCGGCCCCACGCAGAAGGGCCACGAAGGCAGCTTCCCAGTTCGGTTCGCCGATGAGGCCGCTGGTCACGATCGACGCCATGTAGGCCAGCGCATCGCCCGATCCGGCATTGGCTGCCTTCGAGATCAGCAACATGCCCTGATCGGGGTCCAGCGGCGCGGCATGGCCCGTCATCAGTCGCAGACCAAGCGCCACCTGCGCGGTGAGATGACCGCCCTTGGCGGCGCGCGCCAGATACTGGAAGGCCTGCTGATGCTTGCCCGCGCGGTCGAGTTCCATCGAAGCGCGAGCGGCGGCGTTTATGTCACCCGCCTCGGCGCGGGCGATCAGGGTGGCGAGGTCGGGCGTGTCGGATGGTGTTGTCATGCCCCCTTTCTAACCCCGGACCCGCGCCTCGTTAAGCCCTCTCAAATGCTGTGAATTGCAGTCCCTTGGCGGCTTTAACCAAGCTATGAACAATACAGGGCGAAGGGTCGCACCAAAGCCGTCCGGCAGGCGCAGGGCCCGGCAAGCGCAAAGATTGGGAAGTCATGGCACGCACAGTCAGCATGGCGGCTTTGTTCAGCGTCTTCGCCCTCTCCGCGTGTGCTACGGCGCCGGACGGCGACACAGGGCAGACCGCCGACTTCGTCTGGGGCTGCTGGGTCCAGAAACAGGCTTTCGACACCGGCGCCACCGTCTTCCTCCGTCTCCTGCCCAATGCCGACAGGAGCGCCTATGAAGGCCAGCTGACCATCTATGCCAACAACGCGCCCCAACCCGGCGGCCGCGTTTCCTTCGCCCGCGACGGCTCGCGCGCGACATTCTTCCTCAATGAGAATGACAGGACGGGCGGCTCGGGCGCGCGCGCTCCCGAGCCAGACGGATGGCCTGCGAAGAAGCTGCGCTGGCGCGCTTTCTTCACACCGCAGCCCGCGCCTTACGACGCCAGAACGGAATATCTCGTGGCCGAGGCCGACCCCGATCGCCTGGTCATCTCGCTCACCGACCGGGATGGGGCCGACCTTTTGCCCGTCCTCGATCTTGAGCGCGACGGCTGCGATTGATCGAATTTCATCGATCGGATTTCAGCGACTCTAACCAAGGCCTGCTAGCTTCCCGGATTCAAACGCCCGGATCCGCTCGATGGAAAACACCTCCGGCCTTATCGCCCTTGTTGGCGATGCCCCGCACGCGTGGACCATGGTCAACGCGCTGCGCAAACGATTCGGCAATTTCCCTGTCATCGTCGAACGCGGCGAGCCCACCTCTGCCTTCTGGGCCCGGCGCAAGAAGAAACTCGGCGCCGCCGCCGTCTATTCGATGAAGGCAGCACAGCTCGCCGCGAAAATCACAAAGCCTCTGTCGCGCGGTCGTCTCGCGGAACTTCGCGCTGCATGCGACGCGACGCCTGTGATGGGCGCATCGCGCATCGACGTCGCCAATCTCAATTCCGATGAAGCACTCGCGGCGATCCGTGCGCTGAAACCCGGCGCCGTCTTCGTGGCTTCGGCCGGCATGCTGCGCGCGCCGCTGCTGGACGCCTGCGCCTGCCCGGTGGTGAACTATCATTCCGGCGTGAACCCCGCCTATCGCGGCATCAATGGCGGCTATTTCGCGCTGGCCAATGGCGAGCCCGAGCATTTCGGCGTGACGCTGCATCTGGTCGATCTCGGCGTCGACACCGGCCCGATCCTGGCGACCAACCGGATCCCGGTCGCCGCCAACGACAACATGCAGACCTACATGACGCTGATGGCGGCGAAATCGCAGGACCTGGTGGTGCAGACGATGGCGCGTGTGCTGGCCGGCGACGTAAAATCGCTGCCGCCCAGCACCCTGCCCTCGAACCAGTATTATGCGCCGACGCTGGGCGGTTATCTTGTCAACGGACTGACCCGCCGCGTCTGGTAGGCCCCTCTTTCTGGAAGGCAGGCCGCGCCTCAGCCGCCATAGAGCAGCTCCACCATGTAACTTTCGAGCGTGATCGTATCGCCGGTGTTGGCCAGCGTGCCGTAGAAGATCACGTCCTGGGTGATCGACGTGTCGATCGTGCCGCCCGCCGCCAACGACACGATGCCCGTGCCGAAGGGCGCCTGGCTCGCGCGCCAGCAGGCCTGCGACGACTGGCTGTTGCGGTTGGCGATCTCGCGCTGGTCGCGATACCCGCCAGAGGTCGCGCCGTTCTGCGTGAAGTTCAGGAAGGCCGTTGTTCCGAGCTCGAAGGTCAGGGTTTTGGAATTCGTGTTGGCCGTTGTGGTCCACTGCGTCGATACCCTGAGCCGTCCATTGGGCCGATGGCGCCCGCCGGCACGTGGACGGTCGCGAGCGCCGTTTTGGTCAACGTGCCTGTGATCGACGAAGCGACCGCCGATTGCGCCAGCACACGCCACGTGCCCAGCGTTGCGCACTGCGCCGGCGCATCAGCATCGTCGATCAGCGCGCGCCCCGCAGCGGTGAGGTCTGCGAGGGCTGCCGCGCCAGAACCGGTGAAGTACGCCAGCTTGTTTGCAGCGCTTGTAAGTGCGGCAATCGCTGCAAGCTCCGCGTCATAGGCCTGGACGTTCGTCCCGATCGCCAGGCCAAGCGTCGTGCGTTGCGCCGCCGCATCGGCATCGTCGATCAACGCCCTGCCCGCCGCCGTGCAGGTAATCTCCTCCGCCGCCCCCGCGCCGGACGAGGATCGCCCGAGCAGCTTGTCGGTGGCCGACAGGGTCAGCAGTTTGCCCGGCGCGAACAGCTCCCAGGCCGAGCCTGTGTAGTGAAGCAGCAAGTCCGTGTCGGTGACGTAGGCAAGCCAGCCTTCGCGAGGCGTGATCTGTTCCCAGGCGCCGTCACGGTAATAGCCGAGCGACCAGTTCGCAAAGCTCGCCCACTGCGTACCCGACTTGCCGGATGGCACGATGTAAACCGCGCCATCGCCGGGCGATCCGGGCTCGGCCGTGGTTGAGGCCGAAACAACGGTCAGCTGCACCACTGCATCGAGGCGGCGCAGGGTTTCATTGACGGTGACGTGCTTCTGGGCCTGCCCAACGGCGAGGTACGGAAGCACAAGATTGGTTGTGTTGCTCATCCCGGAGTATCTGTCCGGGAAAGCGGGTGTAGGATTGAGATATACAGAATCGGCCGGTCTGATCCGCACAACGCATTGATCTGAAACGAATCCGTCAGAAAAACGCGTGCGCAGAATTGGCCGGTTTAAGCGGCCGCGCCGACGGGAGTGTGACCATGTCGAAGCCAC
This sequence comes from uncultured Alphaproteobacteria bacterium, assembly GCA_963784415.1. Taxonomy (GTDB): domain Bacteria; phylum Pseudomonadota; class Alphaproteobacteria; order Caulobacterales; family Hyphomonadaceae; genus UBA7672. Next base: position 35,780 of record CAWARK010000004.1, on the reverse strand, counting down.
GCAGCGCCTTCAGCTTCAGCGACCGCCTGAAGAGCTTTCGCTACGCCCTGCAGGGCCTCCTTTATGCGCTGGTGACCCAGCACAATTTCCGCATCCACGTCGTCGCGACGGCGGCGGTCATCGGTCTCGGCTGTCTCTGGGGGATTTCGGCACAGGACTGGCGCTGGCTGGTGGTCGCCATCGCGATCGTGCTGACCGCCGAACTGGTCAACACGGCTTTCGAACACCTCTGCGACGTGGTGCAGCCCGAACTGCACGCCTCCGTCAAAGCCGCGAAGGACGTCGCCGCCGGAGCTGTCCTCGTCGCCTCCGTGGCGGCCGCAGTGATCGGCCTGATGGTATTCTGGCCTTATGTCGCCGTGCAGATCTGGCCGGCGCCGCATTGAGGCGCTTGCGCTGACGCCGGGTCAGCGCGCAAGGCTGTAGCGACAGGGAGAACAGTTATGGCCATTCGCACGCGCGTTACCGAGATGCTCGGCATCGAGAAGCCGATCATCCAGGCCGCCATGGGCTGGATTGCACGGGCGCAGCTGTCGTCCGCCGTCTCGAATGCCGGCGGCATGGGCATCATCGAGACATCTTCCGGTGAGCTCGACGCGGTGAAGCTCGAAATCGTGAAGATGCGCGAGCTGACCGACAAGCCCTTCGGCGTCAACATCGCGCAGGCCTTCGTGCGCGACCCGGGCATCATCCAGTTCGTCATCGACCAGGGCGTGAAGTTCGTCACCACGTCGGCGGGCGATCCGATGAAATACACCGCCACGTTGAAGGCGGCGGGCCTCACCGTGTTTCACGTCGTGCCAAATCTGGCCGGCGCCTTGCGCGCGGTTGAAGCAGGCGTCGATGGGTTGATTGTGGAGGGTGGTGAAGGTGGGGGGTTCAAGAACCCGAAGGATGTCGCATCCATGGTGCTGATCCCGCTGGTCTGCGAGCGGGTGAAGGTGCCCGTGGTCGCGGCCGGCGGCATCATGGATGGCCGCACGATGGCGGCGGCGTTTGCGTTGGGGGCGGAGGGGGTGCTGATGGGGACGCGCATTCTCTCATCTGCGGAGAGCCCGGTTCATCACAACTGGAAGGATGCGATCGTCGCCGCCGAAGCGACCGACACCGTCTTCCTCAATCGCAAGGGTCCCGGCCCTGCCCTGCGCGCCTTGCGCACCCAGCGCACCACGCGCCTCGAGGACGAAGGCTCGCCCAACATCTTTGGTGAGTTTGCACACACGCAGGACGTGTATTTCGGCGGCGATCTCGAAGCGGGAATTGCGCTGACGGGACAGGTCGCAGGACGCATCACAGACGTAAAGCCGGTCGCTCGCATCTTCGACGAGACGATGACCGAATTCGCAGACACGCTCGCCCGGATGAACCGCCTGGGCTGACCGCACACGCAGACCGCCGCGGCGGTGCGCCTCATGCGTGCAAGCGCGGGAAATACAGTCAGTTAGCCGTCAGTCAGCCAACCGTAAGGTTGGTAGGGTACTCGTTTTTCAGCGGCGAAGTTCCCTGACCAATCCGCTCCGGGGAAGCCCTCAAAAAAATTCAACGCGATGGGGAATGTTGTACCATACGGTATAGCATTACTTTATTGTAATAATCAGGCGCCGCTGAAGCGGCTCAAGGGTCTGTAATCGGGGCAAGTTCTTCATGCTGAAACACATCATCATAGCGGCGTCCGCCGCGTTTTTTGCCGCGCCTGCATTTGCGCAGGTCGTCGACGTCGAGCTCGAAGGCATCATCGACAACTGGGAAAACACGACCCGCACGCTCACCGTGATGGGCATGGCGGTCGATGTTCCCGCCTCGGTCACTCTGGAATCGCCGGCCGCTACACGGGCAGAGACTGGCCTCAATCAGAACCTGTGGTTCCGGGGCGCGACGCTTCCGGGCCGCACCCGCGCGGGCTTCATGGGCGGCACCGCCATCGTCACCGGCACGTTCGATCCGGCCGCCGGCAAGATCCTCGCCACCGACATCGTCATGGAGCCGGGTGAAAACGTCGCCCTCGGCGGCATCACCGCCAACCGCTGCACGACCATCAATTGCGATGGCGCGGGCGATTACATCCGCGGCAACACGAAACCAGACGGCACGCCCGGCCCGGCAATGATTCCGATCCAGGACATCCGCATGAAGGCCAAACCGGTCGGTGACGAAGGCGGCTTCGCCCTCGACTTCACGAACGTCAACCTCATCGGCCTCGGCTATGTGGCCGAAGGCTATTACGGCACGTGCGCCCGTTTCCGTTGGCTCGCCGACCGGCACGGTTTCGGAGCTCGCCTTCCACTACTTCCTGTTCAACCTGACTGCGCCGGCGCCGCAGCTGCTGCTGAACAAGACGATCCGTGAAGTCGGCATCGAGCGCGCCCAGTGCCGCGTCGCCAAGGATTTCGAAGTCCGCGGCAACGTCCACACCCGGGTCAACCCGAACGGTACGCGCAATGACACGATCGCGCCCGCACAGCGGCGTCGTGCAGGTCCAGTACACGCTGAACGGCGTTTTCAACCGCGCCAACAGCGCTGTCGCCGTCGTCGATGCCGCCAACCCGGCGCTCGGCGGCTACCGCGTCCGCTTCAACGTCGCCGGCGCCTGCCCGGAGAACATCGTCGTTCGCTGGCTGCCGGCTGCCACCTCGGCCAACAACCTGGCCTACGCTTCGACAGCTCCCTTCGCGGTCGACATTCGCCTCGACTGATCTGAGCGCGATCTCCGTGGGGGGAACGAAACAGCGCCCCGGGCTTCGGCCCGGGGCGTTCTGCCGTCTGGTGGCAGGATTTGCCGCGTCGCACCGGCGCCCGCGCAAGGACCTGTCCGCCAACCGCCGCGAACGCCCCGCGCGCAGCTGTCAGTTGTACCGCCCCGCCCCGCCGCGCTAGAAGCCAGCGCATGACCTCCGCCCGCACCCTCTACGACAAGATCTGGGACTCCCACATCGTCTCGACCGACACCGCGTCGGGCGAGAGCTTCCTTTATATCGACCTTCACCTCATCCATGAGGTCACGACGCCCCAGGCTTTCGCCGGGCTGAAGGCCAATGGCCGCAAGGTGCGCCGCCCCGACCTCACGCTCGCCGTCGCCGACCACAACACGCCGACCGAAGGCCAGGCCCTCGGCATGGCCGGCGTGAAAGACGCCGAAGCACGCGAACAGCTCGAGACGCTGGCCCGCAACGTGGCCGAGCACGGCATCCAGTTCTTCCCGATGGGCGACATCCGCAATGGCATCGTCCACGTCGTCGGCCCCGAACAGGGCCGCACGCAGCCGGGCCTCACCATCGTCTGCGGCGACAGCCACACCTCGACACATGGAGCTTTCGGGGCTCTTGCCCACGGCATCGGCACATCCGAAGTCGAACACGTGCTCGCCACGCAAACCCTGCGCACGCGAAAAATGAAGAACATGGCCGTCCGCGTCGAAGGCGAGTTCCGCCCCGGCGTCGGCGCCAAGGATCTGGCGCTCCACCTCATTGCGATCATCGGCACCAATGGCGGCGCCGGCAGCGTGATCGAATACATGGGCTCGGCCATCCGCGCGATGTCGATGGAAGGACGCATGACGCTCTGCAACCTGTCGATCGAAGGCGGCGCCCGCGCAGGCCTCGTTGCGCCTGACGAGAAGACATTCGACTACGTCAAAGGTCGCCCCGCGGCGCCGAAAGGCGGACAGTGGGAAACCGCTATCCAGTACTGGCAGACGCTGTTCTCGGATGAAGGCGCACACTGGGACGAGGTCATCGACATCGCCGCCGAAGACGTCGCCCCGACCATCACCTGGGGCACCAGCCCGGAACAGGCCGCGCCCATCACCGCGACCGCGCCCGTGCCATCGCAGATCACCGACCGCGTCAAACGCGAAGCCGCCGAACGCGCGCTTGCCTATATGGGCCTTGAGCCGGGACAGAAACTCGAAGGCCTCAAGATCGACCGCGTCTTCATCGGCTCGTGCACCAATTCGCGCATCGAAGACCTGCGCGCCGCAGCCGACATCGCGAAGGGCAAGCACGTCGCCGCCGGCGTGCGCGCCATGGTCGTCCCCGGCTCCGGCCTCATCCGCGCGCAGGCCGAGGAAGAAGGCCTCGACAAGGTGTTCCTCGACGCCGGCTTCGAATGGCGTGAGCCCGGCTGCTCCATGTGCCTCGGCATGAACCCGGACATCCTGTCGCCGGGCGAACGCTGCGCCTCGACCTCGAACCGCAATTTCGAAGGCCGCCAGGGCCGCGGCGGTCGCACCCACCTGATGAGCCCCGTGCTCGCAGCGAAAGCGGCGATCGCGGGCGTGATCACGGGCGCCTAGACACCGGCGCCAATACACCTGAGCCTGAGTTGACCGCCGCCGCCGCGCGCTGCTTTAAGTCGGGCACGGGAAATGGCGGGCGACTTACATGAAACTGGCTTTGAAAATCCTTGGCGGCGTTGTGGTGCTTGTCGCCATCCTTGTCGGCGTCCTGCTGTGGAACACATCGCAGTTCGGCGCGAAGACCAATGCGCAAGCCGCCATCACCCTGCCCGAACCTCCCGCGGTCGATGTCGCGTCCGCCGCCGAGATGCTCGGCGCGGCCATCCGCATCCAGACCGTCACCTATGCATCGGGCGATCCCAAGCCCGGCGCCGACCAGCCCTGGATCGATCTCGAGGCTGCGCTGAAGGCGCGCTATCCCGCCATCTTCGCGAAGATGACGCTGGAGAAAGTCCTCACCCACGCCATGCTGATGACGTGGACCGGCACAGATGCCTCCCTGCCGCCCGTCATCCTGATGGCGCACCAGGACGTCGTGCCCGTGAACCCCGGCACCGACGCCGACTGGACGCACGGCCCGTTCGGCGGCGTTGTCGCTGACGGCTATGTCTGGGGCCGTGGCGCGATGGACGACAAGGGGTCGCTGATCGCCATCCTCGAAGCGGGCGATGCGCTCGCGAAATCCGGCTGGACGCCGAAGCGCACCGTCATCTTCTCCTTCGGCCATGACGAGGAAGTTTCCGGCGCCGGCGCGCGCGAGATCTACGCGCTGCTCAAATCGCGCAACGTCACGCCCGCCATGGTGCTCGACGAAGGCTATGCCGTCCTCGGCAAGTATCCGCTCACGGGCAAGCCTGCCGCCCTGATCGGCGTTGCCGAGAAGGGCTACATCTCGCTCCAGATCACCGCGACCACGGAAGGCGGCCACTCATCACGCCCGCCACGCGAGAGCGGCGCCGTCCGCATTGCCCGCGCGCTGATAGCGCTGGAGGAACACCAGATGCCCGCCGACCTGTCGGCGCCGCCGTTCAACGAGATGATCGAAGCCGTCGCGGCCGACCTTCCCTTCACCACCCGCCTCGCCTTCGCCAACCAGTGGCTCCTCGGCTCCGTCATCACAGGACAGGTGAGCGGCGACGCCTCCGCCAACGCCATCGTCCGCACGACCACCGCGCCGACGATGATGACCGGCTCGATCAAGGACAACGTCCTGCCTCAGCGCGCCAGCGCCGTCGTGAACTTCCGCATCCATCCCAATGACAGCGTCGCCTCGGTCACGCAGCATGTGAAGGACGTCACCTCCCACATCGCGGGGCTGACGATCGTTCAATACGAGGACGGCATCGGCTCGGAGCCCTCGCCCGTCTCCTCGACCGCCAGCGAAGCTTACCGCGTGCTTGAAGCTGTCGCCCGTTCGACCGGCGGTGGCCAGGTTCCGGTTGCGCCCGCGCTTGTCATCGGCGCTACCGATGCGCGCTATGCCTCGGCGATCAGCAAGGATGCAATCTACCGCTTCGCCCCGGCGATCTACGACGACGCCGATCTCAACGGCTTCCACGGCACCAACGAACGCCTCTCGGTCGAAAACCTCGGCCGCATGATCAAGGGCTACGCCCAGATCATGATGGCGATGGGGTCCTGATCCGATTGCAACTGCAGAGCTGTCTGTGCGCCGAAACGCGCGATCATACCGGAAACGCAACGCAGATTAACGCGAAGCTCGCGCGTTAACACTTCTCGCGACTGCGTGAGACAGGTGCGGCGGATTGCACCCCTTGGTTGAAGCTGCCATGATCTCGCCTAGTTTCGAAGGCTTCTGCAGGGCGCGGGGCGGCAGCCGGGATCGTAATGAAAAAACTGCTTGTCGCCTTTGCCCTGATTTTCGCTGCTGCAGCGATTTTCCTGGGGCCACCGCTTCGCTCGGCCTTTGCCGGTACAGCGGTGGACATCACGCTCGGCCGCGCGCCGATGCATCCGACGCAGGCTGCACTCAACTTCATGCTGGATGAGCCGGGCGATGCTGCGCTCACGGCGAAGAAGAAGACGAAACTCTGGGCAACCTATTATCACATGCCGACCGTGCGTCCGTCCTGGACCAGCGTCGCCGCCAAGCCGCTGATCGATCGCAAAGGCAACGCCGTCTCCCCGCCCCTCGCCATCAAGGACTGGTGCGACGCGGCGATGCAGGGCTCGATCTGGGTCGACAACGGCAAGGACGCGCCGACCGCCTACATGTATGTCGACAGCGGCGGTCCCGAGCAGGTGGCGTGCGACCGCTATTTCGGCGACCTCTCCGGCAACATCAAAACCGCCACGCGCCGCGCGCGCTTCCAGCCCTTCCACCACCCGAAGGCCTGCGACGTGCGCAACATTCCGCTGATGGCGTTCCGCACCATCGCCGTCGACCGTGACCGCGTGAAGATGGGCACCGTCTATTACGTGCCGAAACTTCGCGGCAAGACGTTCTGGAGCGATGGCGAACTCTTCACCCACGACGGCTACCTGATCGCCAGCGACACGGGCGGCGCCATCGAGGGCAACCATATCGACATGTTCGTGGACGACGCCGACGTCGATCCCTTCCCCGATCTTGTCTACTCGAATTCCAGCAAGACGTTCGAAGCCTATGTGGTCGACAAGACCAATCCGGCCGCCATCGCCCTGCACGATGCAGCCGAAGAAGTCTGCAAGGATTCGGATCGTCCCGGCCGCAAGCGCAAGAAGCCTGCCGCTACGATCTAGGGGTCGCTAACACTATCGTAACGGCTCTGGCGCTTTCGCTGTCATGCATGCAGGACCTGTCCGCCATACTTGGCCTGAAGTCGGAGCCCGTCGCCAGCGGGCGCCCGACGCCTGCGCCTCTCGACACGCCGGACGCGCCCGAAGCGGACATCGTCTCCGAAACGATCGCTGCAACCCCCTCCTACCTGCGCCGCTTCAGCCTGGCGGTCGTGTTCTCGCTCGCCGCCTGCGCCACTGCGTCAGCGCCTGGCTTGTCCGACAGACCCGCAGAGCCGCCGCTGTCGCCGAACGCACGCGCCCTAGCCTTCATGCTCGACGCGCCGTCGAAGGAAGCAACCGGGCCCGATCTCAAACTGTGGGCGACGCACTATCACACGCCTGAGGTCACGCCCGCCGCCACGACCATCTCCGCCGCCTTCCCGCTGATCGGCCGCAAGGGTTCGCCCATCTCCGCACCGCTCACACATCGCGACTGGTGCGAGGCGGCGTTGCAGGGCTCCGTCTCCGTCCGCTCCGGCGAGATCAACACGGCCTATGTCTTCGTCGATTCCAACGGACCCGAGCAGGCCAATTGCGACCAGTGGCTCGGCAGCCTTTCCGATGGCATCAAGAACGCGACTCGCCGCGCCCGCTTCATGAAGGTGAACCACCCGCTCGGCTGCGGCGTGCGCAACCACCCCCTCGTCCCCTTCCGCACCATCGCGGTCGACCCTGCCATGATCCCGGTCGAGAGCGTGGTGTTCGTGCCCGAACTCCGCGGCCGCGCCTTCCGCTACAACGGACGCGACTTCGTCCATGACGGCTATCTCTTCGCTGGCGACCGTGGCGGCGCGATCAAGGGCAAGCACATCGACGTTTTCCTCGATGACAAGGCGGGCGCTGCGCTCGAAGACCTGTTCGCCTCCATCGACACGCGCACCTTCGCCGCCTACATCGTCAACGCCACGGACCCCGCCGCGCAGGCGATCCGCGACACGCAATCTGCCCCCTGCGGCGAGAACTAGCCCGTAATCACGCCAGCTTGACCCGCGCGAAAGCTGGACAAGCTTTCTCGGGGAGGGTCAGTGTGGGCCAAAATACGTCCGGGAGAGAAACATGAAGCGCTCACACCTGGCCGGCGGCGTCGCCCTGGCCTCTGCCCTCTTGGCGTCTGGCTGCCTGTGGGGCGGCAATTACGAGAACAGGGCGCCGCAGATCCCGGTCGCCCCGACCCTCGCCGCAGATCTCAGACCACAAGTCCCGAACCCGCCCGCGCCTGCCGTCGCAGCAACGCCGGCTCCGGTCGCCGCAGCGGCCTTGCCGCGCACGGACTACGCCGTCGACGCCAACTGGCTGTGCAAGCCGGGCATCGCCAGCAACGCCTGCGACGTCAACCTCGACGCCACCATCGTGAAGGCCGATGGCTCAACCACGCTGGAAAAGTTCACGCCGAACCCCAACGCGCCGATCGACTGCTTCTACGTGTATCCGACCGTCTCGCTCGACGCCTTCACGCAGTCCGACCTGATCCCCGGACCCGAAGAACTCAACGTGGTGAAGGCGCAGTTCGCGCGCCTCGGCAGCCAGTGCCGCCTCTTCGCGCCGATGTACCGCCAGTTCTCGCTCGGCGCCTTGCGCGCGCGCATGTCGGGCGGCGCGGGCGTTCCGACACGCGGCACGCCGACCGACGCCAACAACGACATCGATGACGCCTGGGCCTACTACCTCGCCCACGAGAATAAGGGCCGTGGCGTTGTCATCGTTGGACACTCGCAAGGCTCCGGCCAGATCATGCGCCTCATCGCGGCGAAGGTTGATGGCAAGGCGGATCAATCGAAACTGGTGTCCGCCATCGTCATGGGCGGCTCCGTCCAGGTGCCCGTCGGCAAGGATGTCGGCGGCTCGTTCAAGAACATCCCGGTGTGCAAGTCCGCAAGCCAGACCGGCTGCGTGATCTCGTTCTCGACCTTCCGCTCCAACATTCCGCCTGCTGAGAAAGCCATGTTCGGCCGCGGTGGCGATGGCACCGAGGCCGTCTGCGCCAATCCAGCGGCTCTCGGCGGCGGCGTTGCGAGCAATCCGAAAGCCTACTGGTCGACCGCCGATAAGGCGTGGATCAAGGACAAGAAGGTGACCACACCGTTCGTGATGACGCCCGGCCTCACCACCACCGAGTGCGTCCACGAAGCCGGCCACGTCTATCTCAAGGCCACCTTCAACGGCGACCCGAACGACGCCCGCATCGACGATCCGGGCAATGACGTGATGGCGCAGGGCAAGCCTGATCCGAACTGGGGCCTGCACCTCGTCGATGCCAACATTGCGATGGGCGATCTGGTCGACGTTGTCGGTAAAGAGGCGGCGGCCTGGAAAGCTGCCCATCCCTAGGGAAAACTGAATCAAAACGAAGGGCCCCGGCGCTGCAACGCCGGGGCCTTTTCATTTCGGCACGCGCGATGGTTAGCGCCAGCGCTTCAATTCGCCTGCGCGCCCTCACCGCCCCTTAGCGCCGGACGCAGAAAATACGCGAGGAAATGGCGTCGGGGGACGCAGTGGGTTTTTTCATGAGATCGCAACGCGCAAAAGTCGGTGACTGGCTCTTCGGAGACGACGCTGCCTCGGGCTCAGCCGAAGCCGCTCAGGAGCCGTTCGAAACCTTCAGCCCGCTCAGCGATCTGCATCGCGCGATGGAGCAGCCGTCGCGCACAAACCCGCAGGATCCGCACGATTGCGCGCGTATCCTCATTGCTGAAGCCGACGCCTATCACCGCCGCGTCCTGCGCGTGCTGCTCGCCGGGCCCGGCATCTCCGCAATCGAAGTCGAGGACGGTCAATCCGCCATCGACCTCCTGTCGCTGCGCTCGTTCGACCTGATCCTGCTTGGCCTCGACCTGCCGATCATGACCGGCGCCGACGTCGTGCGCTGGGTCCGCCGCAGTCAGACGCAATGGTCCGACATTCCGATCCTGGGCCTTGTCAGCGAGGCCGAACGCGACGGCCTCGGCCGTGTGATCTCCAGCGGCCTCACCGACTGGACGCCCAAACCGATCAACCGCCAGCACCTCGCCGGCAAGCTCATCGGCCTGATGCCGAACCTCGCGGACCTGGGGCTGTAGCAGTCCGGTCGCTCACGCGACCAGCCCCTTCCGTCAGTCGCTGCGCGACTGCCACCTTCCCCAGCTTCGCTGGGGCAGGACCACATGCCGTTAGACCGGAAGGGGAAGTCCTCCCTCGCCGAAGGCTGGGGAGGTGGATCGCGACGTCTTCGTCGCGAGACGGAAGGGGCTGGCCGCAAAGCGGCCGGATCGTCGCGCCAACCTCAGAACTCGATATCGAGTTCCTCGATTTCCATCGGCTCGGCCTTGGCGTCCTGCGCCCATTGCTTCATCGGCGCCCAGTTCATGATGGTGTCGCGGTAAGCCGCAGCCTTGCCATCGAGCGGCACATCATAGGTGACGAAGCGCGTGCAGACCGGTGCGTACATCGCGTCGGCCAGCGTCGGCTTGTCGCCGAACAGGAACGGCCCGCCATACTGGTCGAGGCATTCCGACCAGATCGTCAGCACACGGCGGATATCACCCTTGGCGCCCGTGAACACCCGGAAGCCCGGATAGCGGGCGCGCAGGTTCATCGGCAGCGCCGAACGCAGGTTGTAGAAGCCGCCATGCATCTCGCCGATGATCGAGCGGCAGTGCGACCGCTTTGCCGTTTCGGCGGGCAGAAGACCCTTCTTGGGGAATTCTTCCTCCAGATACTCCGCGATGGCGAAAGTATCCCACACACTCGACCCTTTGTGGTCTAGTCGCGGTGTCATCACGGTTGGGCTGAGCAATAACAGCTCAGCTCTGTTGTTGGGATCGTCAAGAGAAACACTCTCGACGTCTACCTCCAGCCCCGCGAGCTGGCAGAAAAGCCAGGCCCGAAGAGACCATGAAGAGTAGTTCCTGCTCGAAATAGTGAGCTTTGCGCCTGCCATAACGGCGTTTTCCTTGCCCTTAATCTAGTTATGCAATCGTATGTCGCAGTGCAGTAAGCTTGGAACTAGGCTTCGTTACAGAAGCTGGAACGATCTAGCATCTGCCTAAGAATAGAGCGCGCCGGGTATGTGGTACCACATTTACGAAGCCCAGATGCAGGCCTCCGCGCCGTTTCGCGCTGCCGCTCTGGCGGCGCTCCAGATGCGGCCGGCCCTCCATGGCGCCGCTGAAAATCCCTATGCCCGGCAGATTATGGCCGCGCTCGAAATGGCGACACGCGCCAAGCTGACGCATGAATCACAACCTTTCGGCATCACCTCGGTGATGGTCGAAAATCGCGAGGCGCTGGTCGCCGAAGAGACCGCGCTCGACCTGCCCTTCGGCCGCATGCTGCACTTCAAGAAGGACATCGACGCCCCCCAGCCGCGCGTACTCATCGTCGCGCCCCTGTCCGGCCACTTCGCCACCCTCCTGCGCAACACGGTGAAAACCATGCTGCAGGATCATGACGTCTACATCACCGACTGGAAGAACGCCCGCAACGTGCCGCTGGCGCAGGGCCGCTTCGGCTTCGAGGAATATGTCGATTACCTGATCAAGATGCTGGAACACCTTGGCCCCGGCACGCACGTCGTCGCCGTCTGCCAGCCTTGCGTGCAGGCGCTGGTCGCAACCGCCGTCATGGCCGCCGACAAGAACAAGTGCGAGCCGCGCTCGCTCACCCTGATGGCCGGCCCGATCGATTGCCGCATCAACCCCACCTCGGTGAACAAGCTGGCCACCGACCACCCGATCGAGTGGTTCCGCAACAACCTGATCTCGACCGTGCCCTTCCCGCTGCCGGCCTGGGGCCGCCGGGTCTATCCGGGCTTCATGCAGCTGGCCGCGTTCATCTCGATGAACCCCGATCGCCACGTCGAACAGCACAAGACGCTCTACAAGCACCTTGTCGAAGGCGAGGAAGACGAAGCCGAGCGCATCAAGACCTTCTACGACGAATACTTCGCCGTGCTCGACCTGACCGAGGAGTTCTACCTCGAAACCGTCGCCTGGGTGTTCCAGGAGATGCGCCTGCCGCTTGGCCGCATCAAGCACCATGGCGTGCCGGTCGACTGCTCGAAAATCACCCGCACCGCCCTGCTCACGGTCGAGGGCGAGCGCGACGACATCTGCGCCGTCGGCCAGACCGCCGCCGCCCACGAACTCACCCCCAAACTCCGCCCCCACCTCCGTTCTCACCACCTGCAATCCGGCGTCGGCCACTATGGCGTGTTCTCCGGCAAGAAGTGGGAGCGCGAGATCTATCCGACCGTCCGGTCGGTGATCCTGACGATGGAATAGGCCCCAAAAGCAAAAGGCCCGGCTTGTGACCGGGCCTTCCTGTTCCTGTGTTTTCCAGCTCAGACCAGGCCAGACCGCGCGATATCCAGATAGATCGCCGCGAAGTGGCAGGACGCCGCCGCAATCACGAAACCATGCCAGATGGCCGAGTTGAACGGCAGCTTCTTGTTGACGTGGAAGACCACGCCGATCGTGTAGAGCACGCCGCCCGCAGCCAGCAGGCCAAGGCCCAGCGGCGACATGGCGTGGATCAGCTTGTCCATGATCGACAGCACGGCCCAGCCGAGCACCAGATACATGGCGATATAGACCTTGGGCGCATTCCAGCGGACCAGCAGGTTCATGGCCACGCCAGCCAGCGCCACCACCCAGACGATGCCCAGCACCGTCCAGGCCATCGGCCCGTCCAGCTTGGCCAGCATGAAGGGGGTGTAGGACGCCGCGATCATGATGAAGATGCCCGAGAGGTCGAACCGCTCCAGCAGCTGAGAGAGTTTCTGATTGGTGTTCGAATTGTACATGGCCGAGCAGCCCAGCATCGCCAGCAGGCCGGCCGAATAGACCACCAGCGCGGCGGTTAGCTTCACGCTGCCGGATTGCGCGGCTGTCACAATGAGCGTCACGCACCCGGCGACGGCCAGCGCGATCCCGACCACATGCACGATCACGTCGGCCAGCCACTCGCTGCGGCGCGCCTGCGGGTACCAGTAGGCGTTGACCGCCTCGGCTTTGGAGAGGGAAACGTGCGTGCTCATATCAATCCCGCCCTTTCTGCTGGGCCTGACGTTGAATGTGCGAACCGTGTCGTCGGTTCCGATGCGAACATCAGGCCACGCAACACGGGCGTGAGTTGGACGTGATTGCGGCGAAGCAGCCGCATCAAGGCTTCAGATAAGTGTCGCGTTCGCCATCACAATGAACCCGCATTCACTCAGCATGCGGATCGATGGCCAGGTGTGGCTTTGGCGCAGCAATTCCTGAACTATTCGACAGGATGTCGCTGCCGGTCGTGCGAGTGTCGCGAGCACCCTTCCGACGTGATTCGACCTTAGCAGGTGTTGGTTTCCATCCGCTGTCGCCGATCGATGAAGTTTGACCGATCCGAGCCGATCTCGCGTCCCGCGTGTTGCTGCGCCTGCTGTGGCGAAGCTGCGCGCGAAACCTGTTCCGAACGCGGACTCGCCACAGCGCGGCCGACGCCCAACTTGCCTCTCCCCGCCGCCAGCCCTAATCCCGCCCCATGACCGACCTCTCGACCTGGACCCCGCGCCCCACGCCCGGCCTCGCCGTCCTCGCCGGCGCGCGCGTCCGCCTCGAACCTTTCGACCCCGCCGCCCACGAAGCCGGCCTGTTCGACGCCGTCGGCGGCGACGCCAATGCCGAACTTTGGCAATGGATGCCGGTCGGCCCCTTCCCGACCCCCGGATCCATCACCGACTTCCTCTCCGCCCAGCACACCGCCCAGCGCTGGCGCACCCTGGTCATCCGCGCGACGGCGTCAGGCGACATTCTCGGCATGGCCACCTACATGCGCATCCGCGAGGCGGACGGCAGCGCCGAGATCGGCTGCGTCGCCTTTGGGCCGCGCCTCAAACGCACGCCGGAAGCCACCGAAGCGCTCGCCCTGATGGCCGCCCATGTCTTCGACCTCGGCTACCGCCGCTATGAGTGGAAATGCAACGACGCCAACCTCGCCTCCAAACGCGCCGCGATACGCTTTGGCTTTGTCTTCGAAGGCATCTTCCGGAACGACATGGTGATGAAGGGCCGCTCGCGCGACACCGCCTGGTATTCGATCACCGATGCCGAATGGCCGCGCCCTTGCCATGGCCGCTCGACCAGTGGCTTGCCCCGGCCAACTTTGCAGCCGATGGTATGCAGAAGCGGACGCTCGAATCGTTCCGGAGCACATGACGGCCCGATGATCACCGGTCTCGACCACGTCCTGCTTGTCTGCCCTTCGCTGGACGAAGCCGAAAACTGCTACACCAACCTCCTCGGCCGCGAGCCCGACTGGCGCTCGTCCGACCCCGGCGGCTCGGCGACCATCATCTACCAGCTTGAAAACACCGCGCTCGAGATCATGTCCCCCACCGGCGGCGGACCGCTCGCCCGCCGCCTGCACGCGATGATCGACCAGGACGGCGTCGGGCTCAAAACGCTTGTCTTCGGCACCGACGATCTTGCCGGCGACCGTACCAATCTCGACCGCCGCGGCATGCGGCCGGAGGAGATCGTCGCCGCCGAAAGCGTCGATCCCTATTCCGGCAAGGCGCGCTACTGGTCGCGCGTGCGCCTCGACGACGCCCACACCCACGGCGTCCGCGTCTTCCTGCTGCAGCGAAAGGCCCCCGACCCGCTGGTCTGCAAGCCATCAAGCCCGGACGTCATCTCCTCGCTCGACCACGTCGTCGTCAACACCGCCAACCCGGATCGCGCCACCGCCCTTTATGGCGCGCGCCTTGGCCTGCGCCTCGCGCTCGACCGCTCCAATCCCGACTGGGACATGCGGCTGATGTTCTTCCGCATCGGCAACCTCACCATCGAACTCGCGCACAAGCTGACGGGCGGCATCGGCAACCAGCCCGACAAGCTCTGGGGCCTGTCGTGGAAAGCGCCCGACATCGAAGCCGCCCACTCCCGCCTGATCGCCCAGAACATAGCCGTCACCTCCATCCGCCCCGGCCGCCGCGCCGGCACCCGCGTCTTCTCGGTCCGCGACAAGACGATGAACGTGCCGACGCTCGTACTCTCGGAAGCGACCAGCTGACCTCTGGACCGCCGGGCGAGTTACACCCCATTTTGTTGGACAGCCCCTGCTCTGATCCAACAGCTCCCTTCCGCCGACCTCCAGCAATCTCAATAACTTGCCTGCAAAATATGCGGGATTGGCGTTTCGCAAATCGGCCGGGCTCCACGCGCGCCTATAATCGCGCCCATGAGCCTCAACCGAGCGCCTCTTGAGCACGACCCGATCGCCCCGCACTGGAGCGATCCCTTCGCCATGCTCATCGCCTGGCTCGTCCGTATCTTCCAGCAGATCACCAAACTCAAACGCGTCCGCCGCACGACAAAATTCAAAGCCAACTGGCGCGACCACTGGCAAAACCTCCGCCAGCTTGAGTGGATCCGCGACCAGATTCTTGGCGACTGCGCCAGGCGCCTCCTCGCCGGCGAGACCCTCGACGCCGAGAGCGACTTCATCCCCTCAACCGATCCGCCCGCCGACTATGGCGGCCCGTGCCCTGCCAACCCCTTCGACATGAACCGCCGCTTCCTCGCCGTCGCGCGCTTCAACGCCGATCCCGAAGCCGCAATCCTCGAACACGTGCGCCGCATCGCGAAGCGCGCACGCACCGATCTTTCCAATCCCCTTGCCGCCCATGGTTCGACGGACGCGACACTTCGCGCCGCTGCTCACCATGAGCTGGTGAGTGCTGCGACTATCGCCACATCACCATTTGCGCTCATCCTGAGCAGGCCGCAAAGCGGCCGTCCGTCGAAGGGCGCGCGCGGCCACATGCACGCACGCGGCCCTCCCCACCCTCCAGAAACAAGCCCCAACCCACCTCGCAGGCCCCACCTGCGAGAACGCACCCGCATGCGTGGAACCGCCCCAGCCCTATTCCCTCCCCCCGTTTTCCCGTGCGATACCCGGCCTCATGAAACCGTTCACGCATCTCACCGGAACCGCTGCCCCGCTGCCGATCGCCAACATCGACACGGACCAGATCATTCCGAAGCAGTTCCTCAAGACCGTTTCCCGCGAAGGTCTGGCCAAAGGCCTGTTCTACGATTTCAAGACGAAGCCCGACGGCACGCCCGATCCGGACTTCGTGCTCAACAAGCCGGCCTACGCCCGCGCCGCGATCCTGATCGCCAAGGAGAATTTCGGCTGCGGCTCATCGCGTGAGCACGCGCCCTGGGCCCTGCTCGACCAGGGCCTCACCGTCGTCATCGCCCCGAGCTTCGCGGACATCTTTTACAATAACTGTTTCAAGAACGGCCTGCTGCCCGTCGTGCTGCCGCGCGAAGTGGTGGACCAGCTGATGGAACAGGCTGGCGGCCCCAACCACATGTTCAACATCGACCTCGCCGCCCAGAGCGTCATCGCGCCAGACGGCAAGGTGCATCACTTCGACATCGATCAGGGCCGCAAGGCGAGCCTCCTCGCGGGCCTCGACGACATCGGCGAGACGCTGCAGCGCGCGAGCGAGATCACCACGTTCGAGGACCAGCGAAAACTGTCGCGCCCATGGCTGGCGTAAGATGACGGCAAGATGCGGATCCTGCTGGTTGGAGCATTGGCCGCTCGCGCTCACCGCCTGTGGCGGCGCGAAGGACGTCGCCGGAACGGAAGACGCAACCGTGAAGCCCGCTGCCGCTGGTGTCGCGCCTGCCGCAAAACTTGACTCGCGCACCGAAGCCGAGATCGCGAAGGCGAAGGATCTCGCCGACAAGCTCGCCGCCGAGAAGCCCGCCTTCGACGCAGTCGCGGATGATCCGGTCCAGCTCGAAGCGCTCGCCGAAGCCGGCAATGGCTGGGCGCTGTTCAACCGCGCGCAGAACCGCCTCGCCTCGCAGGACTACATGGCCCAGCAGGGCGGCTTCACCGACATGGAGCTTGCCGCCGAAAAAGGCGTTTCAGGCGCACAGCTCTGGGTCGGCCAGCACATGGCTTTCGGCAAGGACGGCTACAAGCTGCAGCCTTCGTCCGGCCTCAAGATGATGGAGCGCGCCGCCGCGCAGGGAAATGTCGAGGCCATCATGGCCGTCGCCGCGATGTACGTGCAGGACGTCTACATGCACGACAACAAAAAGGCGCGCGAATGGTATGAGCGCGCAGCCAAGCTCGGCTCAGCCGACGCGAAGCGAGCGCTCGAAGGCCTCGATGCTGCCGTGCCGCCGACCGAGTAGGTCTCAGCTCTTGTCGTCATCATCGACGTGAAGCGCATGCAGCACGCGATGGAAAACCGGCGCCAGCACGATGCCTGACACCAGCACGAGGACGAGCCCGCACCCGATCGCATAGATCCCGGCAAACAGCTTGCCCGCTTCCGTGTGGAGTTCTGGCGCTACCGGCCCCATCCCGCCCAGCAGCATCGCTGAATTGAGAAAGGCGTCGATCAGGTTCATGCCCTCGGTCGTCTCGTAGCCATAGATCCCGATCGCCAGCGCGATGAAGACCAGGATCAGGGCCACGAAAATATTGACCAGCATCCGCCCGGCGAACTTGCGCGTGCGAAGCCAGCGGATCGTCCTTGTAGTCGAAATTGAACAGCATCGCGTCTGGTCCTCCGGTCCCGGCAGGGAGATCATATCCCCCTGCCGGCCGGGGAGGAACGCCCGTCTTTATTTATGACGTGGCGGCGGTTGTGGCCGGGGTTTGTCCCCTGCTCGTTGTTTTTGATTTGAGAGTCGTCTCGGCTAGCCGGGAAGCTGCGGATCGCAGCCGGAATGCCGACCTCGAACGGCGTCGCATCCGACCAGAACCGGCGCGAGAACTTGGTCGCATCCACATGGTAGGGCCGGTTCCACGTGAAGCTCATCTCCGCGTATTCCCGCATGAACGGCACAACGAGGCCGAGCATGGAGAGGACGGGCCCGGGGATCGTCATCACCTTCAGTTTCTGCCCGACTGCATCGGCGCCGATCTGCATCAGCTCGCGCGCCGTCCGCGTCGGCGCGCAGGGCACATGCCAGACCTGGTTGAACGCATCGTCCGAAGCATCGAGCAGGCTCAAGGCTGCGCGGGCAATGTCAGGCACATAGGCAAAGGCGTGCGGCTGGTCCGGATTCATCAGCATCATGGCCGACTTGCCCTTTGCAATCGCCGCCAACCCGGTGTCGCCAATGTGCGACCGGCCAACGCCCGCTCCGTAGAAATCCGGCGCGCATAGCGAGGCCCACCGAACGCGGCCCTCGCGCGCCGCCTTCTTCCACATGCGGGTGATCTCGGATCGCACAGCCGGCTTCACGCCATGCGAGGTGAGCGGCATGTCCTCATGCAGCGCCTCATCCTGCGGGCCGTACTGATACATGTTGTCGATGTGCACGACGCGGACATTCGCCGATCTCCGCGGCGGCCAGCAGGTTGCGCATCGCCTTGGGCCACACCACCTTCCAGACCTTGCCGCTGTATTCGAAGCCGATGGTAACGACGGCCTGCTCGGCGCCGGCCAGCGCACGCTTCACATCATCCACGTTGAGCACGTCGCAATTTACGAACGACACGCCGGCGGGAAGATTGGCCGGGCGCTTGCGCTGCACCACGCGCACAGCCTGTCCCCGCGCCAGCAGGCGCTCGACCGTGGCCTCGCCCGTGGGGCCGTAGCCGAAGACGGTGATCAGTCCCTGCGTGTTGGTCATGTCGTTCTCCATCTCTTGTTGACAGCAACATAGGCTCGGCCGCAGCATACCAGAAATGCATAGTTGGTATCTTTGTCATGCGCGAAGTGAATATCTCCGGTCTCGACCTCAACCTGCTTCCGGCGCTCGATGCGCTGTTGAAGCGGCGAAATGTCAGCCATGCCGCCCAGGATGTCGGCCTCAGCCAGCCGGCGATGAGCCGCGCTCTCTCGCGCCTGCGCGAGGTCCTCGGCGATCCGCTTCTGGTCCGCACGCCCGGCGGCGGTTATGCGCTGAGCCCGCGCGGCGAGGTGCTTTCAGCCCAGCTCATCACGACGCTCGATCACGTGAAGGCGGTGTTCCGCGATCCCGGCTTCGATCCGGCGACAACCGAACGCACCGTCCGCATTGCCGGCATCGACACCCACACGCTTCTCTTGGCTCCTGCCCTGATGGCGCGCCTCGCCAAGGAAGCGCCCGGCATCGACATCCGCTTCGAGAATTACGGTAACAACATCGTCGAGCGTTCCGAAACCGGCCAGGTCGACCTCGTCTTCGCAACCTCGACAACCCAATTGCCGCCCGGCGCGCGCAGCGAGACCTACGCCCACGATCGCCTCGCGCTTGTCATGCGCAAGGGCCATCCGATGGCGAAGCGGAAATGGACCGTCGAGGACTATGGCAAGGTCAACCATGTCGGCATCTCGATCTTCGGCGATGCCGGTTCAGAGATGGATGCCCAGCTCGCGAAGTTCGGCGTCAAGCGGCGCATGGCGCTGACGACGCCCCACTTCATCGCGGCCCTCGCCGCCGTCGCGCAGACCGACATGGTGACGACGCAGAGCCGCGTCTTCTCGAGCCACTTCGCGGAAACCTTCGATCTGATCCTGAAGGAGCCGCCGGTTCCCAACCTCGACCTCGACCTCACCATCGTCTGGAGTCATGTCCGCGCCGCCGATCCGGTGCTGGCCTGGCTGCGGAAGGTGATCGGCGATGTCGCGAAAGAGACGATGGATATGCACGGCGCACGGGTTTCCCGTCGCGCCAAAAGCGCCTAAGACGCCTCGCAATCCAGACGGAAACGACGCTCAGGACGACGACCATGACCAACACGCAAACCCTGCTGCTCCTGCCCGGCGACGGCATCGGTCCCGAAGTGACCGAGGAAGCGCGCCGCGTGGCGGTGCATGTCGCGCCGGACCTGCAGATCGACTCGGCGTTTTTTGGCGGCATCTCGTACGACAATTTCGGCACGCCCCTTACCGACGAAGTGATGGCGAAGGCGCGCGGCTCCGACGCGATCCTGATGGGCGCCGTCGGCGGTCCCAAGTGGGACAACGTCCCGCGCGACAAGCGACCGGAAGCGGCCCTTCTGGCGATGCGCAAGAATCTCGACGTCTACGCCAACCTGCGTCCCGCCTTCTGCTTCCCGTCGCTGGCGGGCGCATCGGCTCTCAAGAAGGAGCTGGTCGAAGGCCTCGACATCATGATCGTCCGCGAGCTGACCTCCGGCGTCTATTTCGGCCAACCCAAGATGATCGAGACGCTGCCCAACGGCGAGCGCCGCGGCGTCGATACGGCCAGCTATACAACCGGCGAGATCCGTCGCGTCGCCGCCCGCGCTTTCGAGCTGGCGCGCGGCCGTGTCCGCAACACAAAATTCGCGGGCGTGCTGTCGTGCGAGAAATCCAACGTGATGGAATCCGGCCTGCTCTGGCGCCAGGAAGTCACGAAGCTCCATGCCGAGCAGTACAGCGACGTGAAGCTTGATCACATGCTGGCGGATGCCGCCGCCATGCACCTCGTCAAAGCGCCGAAGGACATCAACGTCCTGCTCGCCGACAACCTGTTCGGCGACATTCTCTCCGACGAAGCCTCGATGCTGACCGGCTCCATCGGCATGCTGCCCTCCGCCGCGCTCGGCGATCCGGGCGTGCCGGGTCTCTACGAGCCGGTGCATGGCTCCGCGCCGGACATTGCCGGCAAGGGCCTCGCCAACCCGATCGCGGCGATCCTGTCGCTCGAAATGGTGATGCGCTGGAGCCTCGGCCGCCCTGAAACAGCCGACCGCATCTTCGACGCGGTCAATAGAGCGCTGGCTGATGGCGCGCGCACGGCCGATCTCGGCGGCTCGATGTCGACGCGGCAGATGGCCGACGCGATCATGAAGCACCTCTAGATATTCGGCCCTGCCCCTTGCGACGGCAGGGTCAAAGGTTTAGAACATAACATGAACATAGAGGCGCGCATGACAACGCATTTGAAGATCGACTACGTGGAGTTCGCTACTCAGGACATTCCCGCGACCCAGTCCTTTATGGCCAAGGCGTTCGGGTGGACGTTTGTGGATTACGGCCCGGACTATCAGGCCTTCGCCAATGCGGGCCTTGATGGCGGCATCCAGAACAATCCGGATCATGTGGGCGCGGCCCCGCTGGTGATCCTGAAGGCCGAAAATCTCGAAGCGGCCGAACAGGCCGTGACGGCTGCGGGCGGTACGATCATCCGGCCTATCTTCTCATTTCCGGGCGGACGGCGCTTTCACTTCCGTGAGCCAGGTGGCAACGAGATGGCTGTGTGGAGCGAGACCTGACGCTCCGCCACGCTGGGCAGGTAGTTCATGGCGCTGATGATCATCGAAGGCGTCGTTGAAGAGGTCGGGCCGGCAACGCCGCTGGCCTCAGAATCCGGTCCGACGGGCGCATCCTGGACATTCGTGCGCTTCAGCCGGGGCAAGCGGAAGCCGACGACGCTGGAGCGGGTGGCTGCCGATGCCAGGGTTGGCGCGCGGATCATCCCGAAACAGGCTGGCCGCTTTGCCTTCTACGCCCATGCCGGCGAGCTGATCCTGTGTGGTTATGCAGGACCGGACGGCATCGAGATCACGCCTGCAGCCAGCGATCCGGCGGAACTCGCCGCCGAAGCCGCGCGCCTGCCCGCCAAGCGGAAGATCTTCTGGGGCGGCGTGCTTTGCCTCACCATCCTTGGCCTGGTCCACGGCCTCGCGATGATAAAGGACGGCCGCAAGACCCTCTCGCAGCACCCCATCCCGCGACGGCCGGGTGACGGGCAGCTCAAACGCGCCCTCGAAGGCCGCTGGTTCTGGCCGTTCTAGCGGCCGGCTTCAGCTGTAATCGCAGATCCGCGCCAGCTTGTTGTCGCGCAGTTCGAACATGGTGGCCCCACGGATCGAGACGTGCTCGCCGGACCGTACAAACTGGCCAAGTTCGGTGGCCGCTACGCCGGAAAACACAGTCTCTGCCGCAGCTTTTTCGCCATCGACCAGGATGCTGACCACCTCGTGCCGGCGTTCGCTGAAGGCCCGTGTTGTCGCCTCGATGATCTCGCGCATCTCGATCTTGCCGTTCAGCCGGATCGAGCCGCCGGGATTGGAGACCGTCTCGAAGATCACGTCGTCGACACAGCAATCGAGCATGCCGTCCACATCGTTCGAATTGTAATGGTCGACATAGCGTCGAACGAGGGTGGCGATCTCCGACATTCCTGCTCCCGATCGCATCAGGGGCCGCAGCCGCATGAATCCGTCCGCATCCTCTAGGCTGGCGGACTGATTTGAGGCAACTGAACCCGGCATTCCGGCGGTGCGGCTGATAAGCGCCGCATGCCCCTACGAATTACGGTGGGCTAACGGCGATCCAACCGCAGGAATGTGACCACAACACGACGAACACCTATATGCGGTGCAGTCGGATGGAGATGCTCTATGGCACTAAAGGTCGCAGTTCTGGGCGCAACCGGCATGGTGGGCCGGGAAATCCTCAGCATTCTCGCGGAGCGCGGCTTCCCCGCTGACGAAGTGATCGCGCTTGCCTCGCGCAAGATGATGGGCGCCGAGATCAGCTTCGGCGACGCCACGCTGAAAGCCCGTGATGTCGACGAGTTCGACTTCACCACCATCCAGCTCTGCATCATGGCGACCGGCGACCAGGCCGCCCGCAAGTACGGCAACGCCATTTCCGCCGCCGGCTGCATCGTGATCGATACCTCGCGCGCCTTCCGCAATGACCCGCAGGTCCCGCTGATGGTGCCCGACGTCAATGGCGACGCCATCGAGGGCTACACCAAACGCAACATCATCTCCGTGCCCGATGGCGCCACCTGCCAGCTGGTCCGGACGCTGAAGCCGCTGCACGATGCGGTCGGCGTCCTGCGCGTGGTGGTTGCGACCTACCAGTCCGTCTCCGGCGAGGGCCAGCGCGCCATCGACGAGCTGTGGGTGCAGACCAAGGGCATCTATGTGAACCAGGCGCCGGACCCGAAGGAGTTTCCGCGCCAGATCGCCTTCAACGTCATCCCCTCGATCGACGAGGTGATGGACGATGGCTTCACCGAGGAAGAATGGCGCATCTCCACCGAGACCCGGAAGATCATCGACAACGACATTCAGGTCGTCGCGACCTGCGTGCGCGTGCCGACCTTCGTCAGCGTCGGCGAGGCGGTGCATCTTGAACTCGCCCAGCCCATGTCGGCCGAGGAAGCCCGCGCGCTGCTGCGTGAATCTCCCGGCATCCTGCTGATCGACCGGCGCGAGGAAGAAGACGGCTACGAGACGCCGATCGGCGCCGTGGGCGAATGGGCGACCTATGTCTGCCGCGTCCGTGACGACCCGACGGTCGAGAACGGCCTCGCCATGTGGATCGTGGCCGACGACCTGCGCAATGGCGGGGCGATGTGCGCTGTCCAGTGCGCCGAACTACTGCTCAACCGCGGCGCATTTCCGGGCGTCATCGGTGTGAGCATGAGCGCCGAGGCGCGCGCGGTGAAGGCCAAAGACGCGGCGGAGACCGAAGAAAGGGACTAGCGCCGCGCCGCCTCCACGCCGCTAGGAGAAATTCTCCGGGATGGTTGAGAAACTATCGCCTCCCCGCCGGTTACGACGGGGAGCGAACCGGCCTATCTACCCGCCATGCCGACGAACCCGGAAACCCGCGCTGGATTTTTCGCCGCCATGGCGGCCTACAGCCTGTGGGGCTTCCTGCCGCTGTATTTCCAGTTCCTCGGCGCGATGCCGCCGCTGACCATTCTTGCGCACCGCATCGTCTGGTCGGTGCCGACCGCGCTCATTCTTGTCGCCGCCGCCGGAAAGCTGCCCGAGTTCGCGGGCCTCACCCGCCAGCCGCGCCTGCTGTTCACCCTGCTCGGCTCGAGCCTCGCGATCGCGACCAACTGGACGATCTACATCTGGGCCGTAACCAACCATCGCGTGCTGGAAGGCAGCCTCGGCTATTTCATCAACCCGCTGGTCGTCTTCCTGTTTGCCGCCCTGTTCTTCGGCGAGCGCTTCAAGCCGCTGCAGCTTGTCGCCCTCGGCGTCGCAGCGCTCGGCGTCCTCAACCAGACGCTCGTCGTCGGGCAGTTCCCGCTGGTGTCGCTGTCGCTCGCCTTCTCGTTCGCCATCTATGGCGCGATCCGCAAGACGACGGCGGTCGACAGCCGTGTCGGCTTCGGCATGGAGGCGCTGTGGCTTGCGCCCTTCGCCCTGATCTACCTGCTGTTCTTCCTGCCCGCCGGCACAGCTGCGTTCGGTTCAGGCGAGCCGGGGTTCATCGCCCTTCTCGTGCTCGCTGGTCCGCTGACGTCCCTGCCGCTGATGCTGTTCGCGATCGGCGCACGCCGCCTGCGCCTGTCGACCATCGGGATCCTGCAGTACATCGCGCCCAGCATTCAGTTCGGCATCGCGCTGATCATGGGCGAGCCCTTCACGCAGGGCCACGCCGTCACCTTCGGCCTGATCTGGGCGGGCGTGCTGCTCTTCACGTTTGGCGGACGTCCCTCGCGCCTCGTTGCGCCTGCCGTGGTCCCGGCTGTCGCGCCTGCAACGGCGGATTGAAGACAAAGAAAAACCCGCGGGGGATGGTCCCGCGGGATTTAAGGAGAGGTTTGCCATGCGAAGCCGCCGAAGCGATTTCGCATTACAGGTCGCAAGACCGGCGCCAGACATTTCGTGAAAATCTTAACCGCAATTCTTCAGCAATCGCGTGGCTCAGGCCGCTTCCGGGAAGGATTGTCTTAACAATTCGGGACCAGAATCGCTCCGGCTCGGGATGACTGCATTTTTTCCGCACACCGGGAAAATGCTGTCCCGCGCTTCACGAGCAGGAAACCCTGTCCGTGATCTATACGCGGCCATCAGACAGCCATCAGGCAACTGCCCGGCGCGTCGGATTTACTGGGGGGTTGAGACATACCATGAGCGCATCCGTTGATCCGACCGAATCCCCGGAATGGGAAGCCGCCCGCTCTGAATGGTGGGAGCAGGCCAAGGGCCAGCTCGAAATCCTGCAGAAGGCCGTGAACGGCGCAACGCCCGGCTCGCTCGCGCTGGATACAATCTACGCCCCGATGCACGACATGGCGGGTCTCGCCGGCGTGCTGGGCTATCCCCTGCTCGGCAAGATCGCACGTGGCCTCATCGAGACGCTGCGCAAGGGCGCCAACCCGCTCGACGACAAGATGCTGATGATCGCGAAGGCGCACCTCGCCGCCCTGGTTGCATTGCACGCCAAGGATGTGCGCGGCGAAGGCGGCCCGCAGGGCCTCGCCATCCTCGCCAAGCTGGCCAGCATTCACGCCTGATCCTCGGCCTGATTTCGGGCCTCTTGCGAGCAGCGAAAAAGGAGCCCATCCCTCCCGCTGAAGGCAGGAAGGCATGGCCGCGACGACGTATTTCGCAATCGGCGACGTGCATGGCGAAGCGCAGAAGCTTCGCCAGCTGCATCAGTCCATCCTCGATCGCATCGCCTTCGACAAGCAGCCCGCCTGCATCATCCATCTCGGCGACTTCGTCGATCGCGGACCCGACAGCCATGGCGTGATCGAAGCCGTCCTGGCGCTCGAAGCGCTGTTCGCAGGCAGCGAGAAGATCCGCGTCATCTCGCTGATGGGAAATCACGAGCAGATGATGCTCGACGCGTATGACTCTTCGGAATCGTCTGAGGCTGATGGTTCCTGGTGGGCGCAGGGCGGCGCCGAAACAGCCGACAGCTATGCCGAAGGCCCGGGCACGGGCGGCGCCGACTGGCGCCTGACCATTCCGGCGGCGCACATCACCTGGATGCGCCGCCTGCCGCTGATCCACCGCGCGTCCGACCAGCCGCTTGTCTTCGTCCATGCCGGCATCGAACCCGCGAGCTTTCCCAACGAGCCCGAGCGCACCTATCTCTGGACCCGCTCGGACCGCTTCTTCGAACACGAGCAATGGCCCGACCGCGCCGAGCTGCAGAACCTCACGGTGGTTCACGGCCACACGCCGCGCTCGTTCGAGCCGGAGATCTTCCCTCACCGCATCAACGTCGACACCGGCGCCTGCTTCGGCGGTCCGCTGACGGCGGTGATGCTGAAGGAAGACGCGGCGCCGCAATTCCTGCGCGCGCTCTAGAGGCAACCGTACAGCGCATCGATGATGCGCGACCTGCGATCATCCTCCAGCAGGTGCGTGCCCTGCCGGTTCATGATGTAGGCGCCAGACAGCCCCGTCGCCGGATCGCCGAACGCGCCCGATCCGCCCCAGCCCGAATGGCATAGCGTGTCCGGGTTCGGCCCGTAGATCAGCGGCAGGTTGCGCATCACGCCCGCGCCGAACGCGACGCGGCCCGGCAACACGCGATCCTCTCCCGCGACACGCTCGCGCGTCAGCTCGTCCCACGTCACCGGTGCGATCACGCGCGACTCGCCGATGCGGCCCTTCTGCGCGAACACGGAATAGAGCCGCGCCATCGCTGGCGCCGTGCCATGACCATTGGCTGAAGGTATCTCCGCCTTGCGCCATTCGGCCGTGCCGCGCGGCGCAGCGGCCCACGGCGTCAGGAAGGCCGCGCGCGTCTCGGCATTCTTGTGCGGAAACTGCGCCGCCGCTTTCGGCTTCAGCAATTCGGCGCAGCGCCCGTGCTCGCTCTCGGGCAAGCCGATCCAGAAATCGATGCCGAGCGGCGCACAGATGTCCTCGCGCAGTATCGTCCCCAGCGACCGCTTCGCCACGCGCCGCACCAGCTCGCCGGCGATATAGCCCCATGTCAGCGGATGATACCCCGAGCCCTCCCCGCGCGGCCACATCGGCGCAAGCTTCGCAAGCTCTGCCGACAACACAGGCGGATCAAGCCATAGCGCGGGATCGATGGGATCGGGAAACCCCGGCACGCCCCCTTGATGCGACAGCGCCTCGGCCACCGTCGTTGCGCCTTTACCGTTCGCCGCAAATTCCGGCCAGTAGTCCGCAACCGGCGCGTCGTAATCCAGCGAACCACGCTCAACCAGCATAGCGATGATCAACGCCCCGATCGGCTTGGTCGCCGAATACACCGGGCACAGCGTGCGCTCATCCCACGCGATCGTCCCGGCCCGATCCGCAAACCCGCCACGCAGGTCGACGACCAACTCGTCGCCCAGATACGCCGCGAACGTTGCGCCGTGCTCCAGCCCTTCGGCGAAATTCTGCTCGAATGCCTCGCGCACGGGGTCAAAACCGGCAGCGACAAATCCAGAAATGCTCATGCCCGAGACATTGTCCGCCAGGCGTTGCAGGTCAACCTTGGTTGCGCTCAACTCCCTCTCAAGGCCTGCGTGGAGGGAGACGCCACATGGACATCAACGGCATCGCACATATCCAGATCACCGCCGGGCGTTATGACGTCGCCCGCGCTTTCTACAGCAAGCTCTTGCCCTTTCTCGGGCTCAGCCAGGTGCTCGACAATGAATACGGCTATTACTGCGTCGGCGGCCGCACCGGCGTCCTGATCAGCCGCCCGGCGCCGGAGCATGAGGGCGAACGCTTCGTCCAGCAGCGCGTCGGCCTGCACCACGTCTGCTTCCGCGCCCGCTCGCGCGCCGACATCGACGAAGCGCACGCCTTCCTGAAAACGCTGGACGCAACGATCATCCGCGCGCCGCAGGAGGATGGCTGGGCGCCAGGCTATTATTCGATCCTGTTCGAAGACCCCGATGGCGTCCGCCTCGAGATCAACTTCGTCCCCGGCAAAGGCGTGTTCGACACCGAGGAAAAAACCGTGAACCCGGTCTATCCGCGCAGCCAGCCCTGACGGTCAGGCAATCCTCCGCACCGCAGCGCGTGGCGGCGCCGCCAGCAAGTCACTGCACGCCGCGAGGTTCAACTCCGTCCCGCGCCACTGATGGGTCTTGTCGATCACCATGTGCGTTGCCCCCACCGCGTCGGCCAGCGCCTCTTCAATCGGGAGCCCCGACACCAGCCCGCCGGTAAAGCGCAGCGTGAGCATGTCGCCCGTTCCGTTGGGCGTCTTGCCGCCAACGCGCGGCGTCTCCGCCAGAAGCGCAACGTCTGGATCGACATGGAGCACGCCGATCCCCAGCGGCGATGGCACGGACGAGATCAGCCAGCGCCCTCCCCGGCTGCGCGCCTCGCGCGCAACATCCTCCGCGCTAGCCAGCGAGCCGATCTCCACGCCCACAAGCCGCGCAAACTCCCACAGGTTTGGCGCGAGGATATCCGCGCGCGGCACGAGGTTGGCCATCAGCGCCGCCGCCGTCTCCTGCTTGATGTAGAGCCCCGGCGCCTCATCTCCCATCACCGGATCGATGATCACCAGCGGCTTTGCGGGAAAATGCGCATGAGACTTGCGCCGGGGCGTCGCACGAATCCGGTCGATCGCATCGCACGCCACCGCCACCTGGTCGGGCGCCGAAAAATGCCCCGTCACCACCGCATCCATCAGCCCGAACAGGTTGTTCGCCTCGATCGCCTTCCAGCATCTTGCCCATCATGTCCGCCGCCACAGCGCCTCCGCCCGGCGCGCCCCACCCTGGATGACGCCCGAACAGGCAGGTCGGCACATGGACAGGATCGACCTTCATCGGCCCCAGCACGTAGGGCGCTATGCCTCCGCCGACACGCGAGGCGGCGACGTAAGACGAAATCACCAGCACCAGAGGCATTGTTTGTCCGCAGGCTAATCATGCAACGCAATCTGCCTACATTATAGAAGCGCGCGGCACGCTCCAGCTTGATCTTGCGATCCGCCTCCGCCATGACCTCCCCGACCACCAGCAGCAGGGAAAATCCCATGTCCGCCATCCGCCCGCGCCGTTCGGTCCTCTACATGCCCGGCGCCAACGAGCGCGCGCTGGAGAAGGCCAAGACCCTGCCCGCCGACTCGCTGATCCTCGACCTCGAGGACGCCGTCGCCCCCGAAGCCAAGCTCGAAGCGCGCGAGCGCGTCTGCAACGTGGTGAAAGCCGGCGGCTATGGCCCGCGCGAACTCATCATCCGCGTCAACGGACAGGACACCGAATGGGGCAAGGCCGACATCAAGGCCGCCGCCCACGCGAGCCCGGACGGCATTCTCGCCCCGAAAGTCACCTCGGGCGACGATATCCGCTGGCTCGACGAAGCCATCTCCGAAACCGGCGCGCCGCGCTCGCTGCAGCTCTGGGTGATGATCGAGACGCCGCTCTCCATCCTCAACATCAAGGAGATCGCCGCCGCCGCGAAGACCACGCGCCTTGCCGGCTTCGTCATGGGCTCGAACGATCTCATCAAGGATTTCCGCGCCGAGCCGATGCCGGGCCGCGAGAACCTCGCCGCCTGCTACACGCTCGCCATCGCCGCCGCGCGCGCCTACGACATTCTCGTGTTCGACGGCGTCTATAACGACATCGCCAACGCCGAAGGCTTTGCGGCCGAAGCCAAGCAGGCCCGCGCCTTCGGCTTCGACGGCAAGACGCTGATCCACCCGTCGCAGGTCGAGCCCTGCAACACCATCTTCGCCCCCGCCGCCGATGCCGTGCAGCAATCGCGCGACGTCATCGCCGCCTTCGCCGACCCCGCCAACGCGGCCAAGGGCGTGCTCAAGGTCAATGGCAAGATGACAGAGCTGCTGCACCTCGCACAGGCGCATCGCATGGTCGCTGTCGCCGATGCGATTGCTGCACGCGAAGCCGCCAACGTCTGACCTTTTCGCCGCACCTTCCAGAGCGTGGCGCCCAATAGCCATCGCGCCGGAAATGACCCACATTTCCCGCATGGCCTGGGGATCGAAAGACGCATTCGACATCCGCAAGGATGTGATCGTTTTCGATGGCGATTGCGTGCTGTGTTCGCGCATGGCCGCCGCCGTCCATCGCGGTGATCCCGGTCGCGTGTTCAGCCTCACCGACATGAACGCGCCGGTGGGTCAGGCGCTCGCACGGCGCTTCGGCGTCAATCCTGAAAATCCCGAGACCGTCATTGTGATCCAAAACGGCCGCGCCCTGTTCAAGACAGACGCAGCCTTCGCCATCGCGCGCACCCTGCCCGGCTGGCGCTGGTTTGCGTGGCTGCGCGTCTTCCCGCGCTGGCTGCGCGATCCGCTCTACGACGTCATCGCCCGCAATCGCTATCGCTGGTTTGGTCGCAAGAAATCCTGTGCCCTCGCAGACCCCGCCCTGCGCGCGCGTATCGTCTCCGACCTCGGAGAGCTTGGGTGACGGCCAAACGCATCCTGCTGGTCGGCGGCGCCGGCGTGTTCGGCTCACGCCTCGCGCGCGGGCTGGTTGGGACGACAGACACCGAGGTGCTGATCGCTGGTCGCGATCTTGCGAAGGCTCAAGCCGCAGCGAAAGCAACCGGCGCCTCCGGCGCAGTCGCGCTCGACCGCTCCACCGCGACGCCCGCACAGATTGCAGCGCTCACCCCCACGCTGGTGATCGATGCCGCCGGCCCGTTTCAAGAATCAAGCTTGGCCTTCGCGCGCGCCTGCATCGCCGCCCGCGTCGACTATCTCGACCTCGCCGACGCCCGCGATTTCGTCGCCGCCTTCCCTTCGCTCGACGCCGAAGCAAAAGCCGCAGGCGTCCGCGCCATCACCGGCGCCAGCTCCACGCCTGCCATCACGCACGCCTCCCTCGATGAGCTCACCGCACGCTGGACCCGCATCGATTCAATCCGCGCCGGCATCTCCCCCGGCAATCGCGCGCCGCGCGGCCCCTCCGTCGTGAAGGCCATCCTCAGCTGGGTCGGTGCACCCGTGCGCGTGTTCGAGGACGGCGCGTGGCGCACGCGTCCCGGGCTGGAGCGGCACAACACGGCACGCTCTCCCCGAACTCGGCCGTCGCCGTTTCGCGCTCACCGAAACGCCCGACCTCGATCTCATCCCACAACGCTTCCATCCGCGCGAGGACGCCGTCTTCACCGCAGGTCTCGAACTCGCCCTGCTGCACACCGGCGTCGGCATGGTCGGCGCGATCCGCCATGCCGGCATCGCCCGCGACTTTCGCCCGATGGCCGGCGTGCTGCAGAAACTCGCCGCGCTCCTCAACCCTTTCGGCTCCGACCGCGGCGGCATGTTCGTCGAGGCATTTGGGCGCGATGCCGACAATCGGCCGGTCCGCGCGGAATGGACGCTGGTCTCGCCGCGCGTGGTCGGTCCCAACGTGCCGACACTGCCCGCCCTTGTCATGGCGCGAAAGCTGCTCGCGGGCGAACCTATCGCGCCCGGCGCACGCGCCTGCGTCGGCCTGCTGTCACTGTCCGCGCTGGCGGACGATTTCAAGCGGCACGGCTTTGTCACCGCGATCGTGCAACAGCCGCTCACCGGCGCCTTCGAGATGGCGTTGGGCGACGATTTCATCAAACTGCCCGCCTCCGTCCGCGCCTCGCACAGCGAAGGACCCGTCGCGCGCTTCTCGGGAACCGCGCGCGTCACGGGCGCAAGCACGCTGGGCTGGCTCGCCGCGCGCCTGTTCGGGTTCCCGCGCGAAGCGGCCGCCGCGCCCGTGAAAATGAAAAAGACCCTCCTCGCGCCCGGACACGAAGTCTGGGATCGCTCGATCGGCGGATCGCGTTTCAGGAGCGAAATCAGATACGCATCCCCCGGCCGCGTCACCGAAAAATTCGGCCCGTTCACCTTCACGCTCGCGCTTGCCGTGAAAGACGGGCGGCACGTCATGGCCATAAAAGGCTGGCGCATGGGATGGCTGCCCCTCCCGGCCTTTCTCGCCCCGCGCTCCATCGCAACAGAAGCCGCCGCCGAGGATGGATCATTCCTTTTCGATGTACCCATCTCTGTGCCGTTGTTGGGGCGGCTTACCCACTATAAGGGAAGTCTCACCCTCTGCGACCCAGACGAGCGCTCCCCATGACCCTCAAGTCCGATCCCGGCAATTTCTTCGAGGACTTCGTCGTTGGCGACGAGCTGATCCACGCCACGCCGCGCACCATCACTGAAGCGGACGTCGCGCTCTATACCGGCCTCACCGGTTCGCGTTACGCGCTCTATTCCGCCGACACATTCGCACAGGATGTTGGTCTGCCGGGATCGCCGATCGATCCGCTGCTCGCCTTCCACATCGTCTTCGGCAAGACCGTGCCGGATATCTCGCTCAACGCGGTGGCAAATCTTGGCTATGCCGATGGCCGCTTCCTCTCGCCCGTGTTTCCGGGAGACACGCTGCGCGCCGTATCCGAAGTGATCGGCCTCAAGGAAAACTCCAACGGCAAGACCGGCGTCGTCTACATCCGCACGCGCGGCTACAATCAGGAAGACGATGAAGTCCTGAACTATGTCCGCTGGGTGATGGTCAACAAGAAGGACCCGTCGCATCCGGCGCCTGCTGCCGTCGTGCCCGACCTGCCCAAGGCCGTCGATCCGCGCGAACTGCCCGAACGTGGCTACGAGCTGGCGGATTACAATTTCATTCTCGCCGGTTCGCCCTTCGCCTTCGAGGATTACGAGATCGGCGAGAAGATCGATCACGTCGACGCCTTCACCGTGGAAGAAGCCGAGCACCAGATCGCGACGCGCCTCTACCAGAACACCGCCAAGGTTCACTTCAACCAGCATGCGCAAAGCCAGACGCCGCGCGGCCGCCGCCTGATCTATGGCGGCGTCGCCATATCGCTGGCGCGTTCCATAGCCTTCAACGGCCTCGCAAATGCGGCGGAAATCATCGCGATCAATGCCGGCCAGCACGTCAACCCGCTCGCCGCGGGCGACACGGTGTTCGCGTGGTCAGAGGTGCTGGACAAGGTCGATCTCGGCAACGGTCTTGGCGCGCTGCGCCTGCGCCTCGTCGCCACCAAGAACCTGCCCTGCACGGAATTTCCCCTTCAAGGACGCGGACGGCAAACACCTCCCCGACGTCATCCTCGATTTCGACTACTGGGCGGCTATTCCGAACCGGGGGTAAGGCTCCCATATCGGAGGAATGACGATCGCTGACTTTCCACAATTCGCCGCCGCGCTGGCGATCCTGCTGTCGGTGGTAATCCGCAGCCTGCGCAACGATTCTTCGTGGATCGCCGTCGATGAAGGCCGCGTCACCGCGCAAACCCTGCGCGATCTCACCGGAATTCTCGAATTCGACCAGCTGCAGGAAGCCTTCGGCGCCCCGCGCATGGACGATGGCGTCTTCCCGGTCACGCGCCGCAAGATCCTGCGGGAGCGCACGACCCTCGGCTACCTGTTCGGCGACCGTTGGCTCGATGGCGGATCGGCTGTCATCGCGATCATCACATTACTGCCGATCTGGCCGATCTGGGGCACGCGCTGGTGGCTCGACATACTGGTCGCGCTGGCCAGCATGTACCAGGTCGCCGGCTGGGTCGCGACGCTGCAGTTCCAGCGCAAACGCTAGCACGCACGCAAACGAGCCTCAGCTTGACGGCGCACACCCGCCGCCGCACACCAACGCCATGGATCGCGCACGCACCCGCACGGCATTGGCCGGAGCCGCCTGGCTGCTCGCAGGCCTGATCTTCGTCATCGTCGAAGCCATCGCCGCGACGCAGTTCACGCCGGCCTACGACTACGCCGTAAACTACATCAGCGAGCTGGGCGTTGTCGGATGCATGGAAGCGTATAACGGCGTGCAGGCCTGCTCGCCGCAAGCCGATCTGATGAACGCGGCCTTCATCGGCTCGGGCCTGCTGTTTGGCGTAGCCAGCGCGCTCATCTATCCGCAGCTTCAGGGGCGCGGCCGTCGCCCATTGCTGGCGCTGGGCGTCACGCACGCGATCGGCCTTGTCCTTGTCGGCGTCTTTCACGGCGGCGCCTTCGTCGGCGCGGAGGGCTTGGCTGTCTTTCACGTGATCGGCGCCTTGATGGCGATTGTCGGCGGCAACCTTGCGATCGCCTTTGCGCCAGTGGCGCTCGAGTTCAATGCGCCCGTCTTTTTTCGCAGGCTGGGCCCATGGGCGGCAGCAGCGGGTCTCGGCGGTCTGGTCGTGCTGGTGATCTCGAGCGGCGCCAAGCTGCGGCATCCCACCGGGCGACGGCGCGTGGGAACGCCTCAGCGTCTATTCGATCTCAGTGTGGGACGTGCTGATCGGTGCATGGCTTCTTTTCGCGCGGCGCTAACGCCCCTGACTCAGCGGGACGTCCGCAGGAACCGCGCCATCCACTGCCCCACCAGCACGCTGTCCACCGGCGCTGACAGCGACGCGATTGCGTCATCGACTTGGGCGGCGCTCAGTGATTTTCCCCGCCGCGCCGCATAAAGCGCTGCCACGAATTCGTCCGAAAATTCCGGATGCCCCTGCAGGCTCATCACCGGTGCATCCTGATAAGCCAGCATCGCATGATCGGTGTGCGCCGACCGCGCCAGCGTCACGGCCCCTGCAGGCGGCGTGATCACCTGATCCTGATGGCTCACCGACAGCGCCACCGTCTTGCCGGCGCCTGACATCCAGTCCGGCGCGCCCAGCACATCATAGACATGCCGCCCCACCCCCCACCCCTTCTCCGACTTGCGGACGTCCCCGCCCATCGCGTCGGCGATAATCTGGTGCCCGAAGCAGACGCCGATCATCGGCGTCCTGGTTGCGAATGCTTCGCGAATAAATTCGCGCAACGGGTCCATCCACGGGGTCGTGGTCATAGACCCCCGCCGGCGACCCCGTAATCAGACCGCTTCGCATCTTCCGCGCGGGCAATGCAGCGCCATCGACCAGCGCGACGGTCTCGAAACGCAGCGCGGGGTCGGCATTCGCCAGCAAGGCGGCGAACATATCGGGATAGTGCGGATAGGCTTCGCTCAGCGGCCCCGGCGCTCGCCCCGTTTCCAGAATGGTGACCCGCATGCCCACTTGAATAAGCCCTTTGCACGCAAGGCCAAGAGGCTCTTCTCGCCGCGTTGACAGGGCCAAAAGGTGGCCTAATACCGTCGCCAGCGTGAATGCGCGGGGCGAAAGGATCAGTCATGTCATCCTGGACCGATAAGCGGCCAATGTCGCCGCACGTGTCGATCTGGAAGTGGCACATGACCATGGCCAGCTCGATCCTGCATCGCGTCACCGGCTGCGCGATTTATGTCGGCGCTTTCGTGGTTGTCGCCTGGCTCTTCGCCGCCGCCGCCGGCCCCGACTATTACGAACCCCTCTCCGGCCTCATCGGTACGATCTGGGGCCAGCTCAT
Source organism: uncultured Alphaproteobacteria bacterium (assembly GCA_963784415.1). Taxonomy (GTDB): domain Bacteria; phylum Pseudomonadota; class Alphaproteobacteria; order Caulobacterales; family Hyphomonadaceae; genus UBA7672. The sequence goes on along the minus strand of CAWARK010000004.1, from coordinate 777 downwards.
CCTGTTCGGCTTCACGCTGGCGATGAGCTACCACCTGCTCAACGGCGTGCGTCACCTCTTCATGGACGCCGGCAAGGGCTTCAATCCGAAATTCGCCAGCTTCACCGCCGGTTTCGTGCTCGTACTGTCTGTCGCGCTCGCGGTTGCGATCTGGCTGCTCACCGGCCTCGTTCCCGGCGTCGATCCCCTGCACCTGACGGGAGCTGCGTAATGACCAAGCAGTCGATCCGCACCCCGCTCGGCCAGGTTCGCGGCCTTGGCTCCGCCAGGCACGGCGCCGGCCATTTCATCACCCAGCGCGTCTCCGCCATCGCGCTCCTATTCCTCGTCCCGTGGTTCCTCATCACGCTGATCAGCGCCGTGCGCGGCGGCTATGACGGCGCGCTCACCTACATCGCCGATCCGTTCAACGCGGTGCTCATCCTCCTGACGGTTGGCGCCGCGCTCTATCACATGCGCCTCGGCATGCAGGTGGTGGTCGAGGACTACATCCTGAGGAACAGCACCAAGACCGTGCTGCTGATCCTCAACACCTTCATCTGCATCACGCTCTTCGCCGCCTCGGCCTACGCGGTCCTGAAGATCGCGATCGCCTAGACTTCAGCGTCTGATCTGTTTCGTTTCCAGGGACTAGCCACATGACTGCTGCGTATACGTGGAACGATCACACCTATGACGTCGTGGTTGTCGGCGCCGGCGGCTCAGGCCTCCGCGCAGCGCTCGGATGCGCACAGGCCGGCCTCAAGACCGCTTGCGTCACGAAGGTGTTCCCCACCC
>CAWARK010000003.1:0-170891 GCA_963784415.1 uncultured Alphaproteobacteria bacterium | reverse complement strand
TCGCCTACATTCCGCTCGATGGAACGATCGGCTGCATGGTCAACGGCGCCGGCCTTGCCATGGCGACGATGGACATCATCAAGCTCTACGGCGAAGAGCCCGCGAACTTCTGCGACGTCGGCGGCGGCGCGGGTAAGGAGAAGGTCGCGGCTGCCTTCAAGATCATCATGCAGGACCCCAAGGTGAAGGGCATCCTCGTGAACATCTTCGGCGGCATCATGAAGTGCGACGTCATCGCGGAAGGCGTCCTCGCCGCCGTGAAGGAGACCAACCTCTCGGTCCCGCTGGTTGTGCGCCTCGAAGGCACCAACGCCGAGCTCGGCAAGAAGATCATCCGCGAGAGCGGTCTCAACGTGATCCCGGCCAACGACCTCGACGACGCGGCGCAGAAGATCGTCGCCGCCATCAAGGGCAAATAGGCCTCACGCGCTTCTCGCCGAACCCATTTTACGACCTTTCAAGGCAGACACGATGTCCATCCTGATCGACAAGAACACCAAGGTTCTCACCCAGGGCATGACCGGCAAGACCGGCTCGTTCCACACCGAACAGGGCATTGCCTACGGCACGCAATTCGTCGGCGGCATCACGCCGGGCAAGGGCGGCCAGAAATGGACCGGCAAGCTGCCGAACGGCGAGACCGTCGAGCGCCCGCTGTACAACACCGTCGCCGAAGCGCGTGACGCGACCGGCGCGAACGCCACCGTCATCTACGTGCCGCCGTCGGGGTGCGCTGCCGCCATCCTCGAGGCCATCGACGCTGAAATCCCGCTGATCGTCACGATCACGGAAGGCGTGCCGGTGCTCGACATGGTGAAGGTGAAAGACCGCCTGTCGAAATCGAAGTCGCGCCTGATCGGGCCGAACTGCCCGGGCGTGCTGACGCCGGGCGAATGCAAGATCGGCATCATGCCGGGCAACATCTTCTCCAAGGGCTCGGTCGGCGTTCTCTCGCGCTCCGGCACGCTGACCTACGAGGCGGTGTTCCAGACCACGAATGAGGGCCTCGGCCAGACGACCGCTGTCGGCATCGGCGGCGACCCGGTCAAGGGCACCGACTTCATCGACATCCTCGAGATGTTCCTGGCCGACGACGCCACCAAGTCGATCATCATGATCGGCGAGATTGGTGGTTCGGGCGAAGAAGACGCCGCGCAGTTCCTGAAGGACGAAGCCAAGCGCGGCCGCAAGAAGCCGATGGTCGGTTTCATCGCCGGCCGCACGGCGCCCAAGGGCCGCACGATGGGTCACGCCGGCGCCATCGTTTCAGGCGGCAAGGGCGATGCGGAATCGAAGATCGAGGCCATGCAATCGGCCGGCATCGTCGTCTCCGACAGCCCGGCCCGCCTCGGCACGACACTGTCGAAAGTCCTCAAGGGCTGAGCCTGTCTCCGCGTCTACCGCATCGGTGAGCGGTGGTAGACGTGGATCCAGTACGTCACGAAGCCGAGCCCGATCGCCAGCGATACGCCGAGTACAATCGGTGCGGCCACGAGGCCGAACTGCAGCGGCGCGAACGCCGACAGGCCGGCAAACGCAACGCCGCCCAGCATCATCATCCAGCCGGCTATCCGGAGCACTCTTTGCCGCAGGGCGGCGAGCGGCAGCGTGTGCGGCGGCGGACCGTCCGTTGATTTCGGAATCCTGTTCCCGGATGCGGCAAGGCCAAGTCCGATGATCACCATGGCGCCCCGGATCATTCCTTCCGTGTCGATCAAGCCCTGCCTGTAGGCGAGCGAGAGCAGCAATCCGCCGGCGATCTGCAACCCGGCGATGACAAGCCAGCCGCGCAGGCTCTTCCAGGTGCTGCGCCGAAAAGCCTTCCAGTCGGCGCCGGGTGTTGAACTGTCGCTCATTCGGCGGCTCCTTCTGGTGTGCGTCCCGGTACGGATTTTTCGGCGGCTTTCGGCGCGCCAAACAGCCCGACAAAGCCGAGCAGCGCGTCCTCCAGCACGGACAGTTTCAGCTGATAGGTGATCGTCGTGCCGATCTTGAGCGACTCGATCAGGTCCGCCTCGCGCAGCACCGCGAAGTGCGCCGACATGGTCGGTCGCGAGACCGGGAAATGCCCCGCCAGCTCTCCGGCCGTCATCGGCCGCTGGCGCAGAAGCTCCAGCACCTTGCGGCGGGTCGGATCGGCGAGGGCCTTGAAGATATCGCTCATGTCGTTATTTAGCTAATCATCGAAATTAGAGTCAAGAACTATTTCGACGGACGGCTAAATAGGATTGCTGGTCTCCGGCGCGCCGCTGTCGTGCGGACAGTGATGGCCCGTCAGAATCTGACCCGGACCATGATGCGGATGGAAGTCTGCATCCCCATTTCCAATGGGATCATCTGCCGGAAAAGCCAGCGACCTTCGAGCGGCAAACAGGCATCGGTGCGCCCGTGAAACCAGTCCGTAACCGGTCACGGTCTTATGTGCAGAATGTCTCACCCTCAAAGGTTGAGTCTGGCCGCAAAAAGCAGCATCTGAGTGCCACCCAAACGCGCTCAGGGCACGCGCCCTGATTCCGGCGCAACAGGACGAAAAGCATGACCACTGAGGCGAAGACGGGCCAGGCTGCTGGCATGGACAACACCGCCATGCTGGACACGGCGTTCCTGTACGGCGCCAACGCCGCCTACATCGAACAGCTCTACGCCCAGTACGCCGAGGACCCGTCCTCCGTCGATGCAAGCTGGCAGCGCTTCTTCGCAGGCGTCGCCCTCGGTGACGCCAAGGGCGATGCCGGCCACGCCGCCAAGGGCCCCGAGTGGAAAGAACCGCTCAAGCATCAGAACGGCGAACTCGTCTCCGCCCTCGACGGCAACTGGGGCACAGACGCCGCGAAGGAACGCCGCAAGGCGCCGCAGGTCGGCCCCACCATCGCGCCCGCCGATCTTCACCAGCAGGTGCAGGACTCGATCCGCGCGATCATGATGATCCGCGCCTATCGCATGCGCGGCCACCTCGCCGCCCACCTCGATCCCCTGAACCTCGTGAAGCTCGAGGACCAGCCCGAGCTTGATCCGAAGACCTACGGCTTCGGTCCGAAGGACATGGACCGCCGCATCTACATCGACAACGTGCTCGGCCTCGAATACGCGACGCCGCGCCAGATGATCGACATCCTGCGCCGCACCTATTGCGGCACCTTCGCCGTCGAGTTCATGCACATCTCCGATCCCGACGAGAAATCCTGGATCCAGCAGCGCATCGAAGGCAAGGACAAGGAAATCTCGTTCACGCCCCAGGGCAAGCGCGCCATCCTCAAGAAGCTGGTCGAGGCCGAGGCCTTCGAACGCTTCCTGCACAAGCGCTATCCGGGCACCAAGCGTTTCGGTCTCGATGGCGGCGAGGCATGCGTGCCGGCGCTCGAGCAGATCATCAAGCGCGGCGGCGCGCTTGGCATGGACGAAGTCATCGTCGGCATGCCGCACCGTGGCCGTCTCAACGTCCTCGCGGCGGTGATGGGCAAGCCCTACCACAAGATCTTCTTCGAATTTCAGGGCGGCAACACGCAGGGCGGCGACGACTACGGCTCGGGCGACGTGAAATACCACCTCGGCGCTTCGTCAGACCGCGAGTTCGACGGCCACAGCGTCCACCTGTCCCTGACGGCGAACCCGTCCCACCTCGAAATCGTGAACCCGGTCGTGCTCGGCAAGGCGCGCGCGAAACAGTTCTTCGACGAGGTCGAGGCCGGCGGCGTCCGCGCCACCGATCCGAAAGAGCGCAATGCGCGCCGCACCAAGGTCATGCCGCTGCTGCTGCACGGCGACGCGGCCTTCGCAGGCCAGGGCGTCGTCGCCGAATGCTTCGCGCTGTCGGGCCTTGCCGGCTACCGCACCGGCGGTGCGATGCACTTCATCGTCAACAACCAGATCGGCTTCACCACCGCGCCGTCCTTCTCGCGTTCCTCGCCCTATCCCTCGGACATGGCGAAGATGGTCGAAGCGCCCGTCTTCCACGTCAACGGCGATGATCCCGAATCCGTCGTCCACGCCGCCAAGGTCGCCACCGAATACCGCCAGCAGTTCGGCAAGGACGTCGTCATCGACATGTTCTGCTATCGCCGCTTCGGTCACAACGAGGGCGACGATCCGACGATGACGCAGCCGCTGATGTACGCGAAGATCCGCGACCAGTCCTCGACGCGCGAACTCTATTCCCGCCGCCTGATGGACGAGGGCGTCATCACCGAAGACGCCCTCAACAACATGATCGCCGAAATGGACGCCTTCCTCGATTCCGAGTTCGAGAAGGCCAAGACGTTCAAGCCCGGCGCCGCCGACTGGCTCGATGGCAAATGGGCCGGCCTCGGCCTGCCGAAGGATGATGAGACGCGCGGCAAGACCGGCGTCGCCGCCGCGAAGCTCAAGGATATCGGCAAGAAGATCACCACCGTTCCGCCGGGCTTCTCGATCCACAAGACGGTCGCCCGCACGGTCGACTCGCGCCGCAAGATGGCCGAGACGGGCGAAGGCCTCGACTGGGGCATGGCTGAACACATGGCGTTCGGCACGCTGCTGGAAGAAGGCTTCCCGATCCGCCTGTCCGGCCAGGACTCGTGCCGCGGCACCTTCACCCAGCGCCACTCGCACTTCGTCGATCAGACCACGGAAGAGCGCTACACGCCGCTCAACCACGTCTCCGACAATCAGGCCCACTACGAAGTCATCGACTCGCTGCTCTCCGAAGAAGCGGTGCTTGGCTACGAGTATGGCTACTCGCTGACGGCGCCGAACACGCTCACCCTCTGGGAAGCCCAGTTCGGCGACTTCGCCAACGGCGCACAGGTCCTGTTCGACCAGTTCATCTCCTCGGGTGAGCGCAAATGGCTCCGCATGTGCGGTCTCGTCTGCCTCCTGCCGCACGGCTATGAGGGGCAGGGCCCGGAGCACTCCTCCGCCCGCCTCGAGCGCTTCCTCCAGATGTGCGCGCAGGACAACATGCAGGTCGTCAACTGCACGACGCCTGCAAACTACTACCACGTGCTCCGCCGCCAGATGCACCGCGACTTCCGCAAGCCGCTGATCATCATGACGCCGAAATCGCTGCTTCGTCACAAGCGCGCCGTCTCCTCGTTCGACGACATGGCCGAGGGCGCCACCTTCCACCGCGTGCTGTGGGACGACGCTGAAACCAAAGGCCGTGGCGCCGAGGTCAAGCTCAAGGCCGACAAGGACATCCGTCGCGTCGTGATGTGCTCGGGCAAGGTCTATTACGACCTCTTCGACGAGCGCGAAAAGCGCAAGATCGACGACGTCTACCTGATGCGCGTCGAACAGCTCTATCCGTTCCCGGTCGCGTCCCTGATGAAGGAGCTCGCGCGCTTCCCGCAGGCCGACATGGTCTGGTGCCAGGAAGAGCCGCGCAACATGGGCGCATGGTCCTTCGTCGACTGGAACATCGAGAAGACGCTCGAAAAGCTGGATGTGAAGCACAAGCGCGCCCGCTATGTCGGCCGCCCCGCTTCCGCGTCGACCGCCGCCGGCACCATGACGCTCCACAACAAGGAACTCGCCGCGTTCCTCGAGGCAGCGTTCGAGAAGTAGCCGCGCGCGCCTGCTGCTATCAGCTCGCAGCGGGCGCCGCCGCCTTCAGGTCGATCCCCAGATGCGTCGCCGCCCAGCGGCCCAGTCGCCGCACGGCCTGCTTCCCGTTCGACAGCGTCGCATAGCGCGCCTGGAAGACGTGGAACATGTCCGGCCAGATCTCCAGCGTCACCGGCACGCCCGCAGCGCCGAGCCGCTCCGTCAACGCCGTTGAATCCGACATCAGGATCTCGGCTTGTCCGGTCTGGATATAGGTCGGCGGCAAGCCGCTCAGGTCGGCGTCAAGAATCGGCATCTGTCCCGCGCCGCCGAAATACTCGTTCGCGCGCGTCGCAAGACCGTTGCTGGTGAGGAAGGGATCGCGCTTGGCGTTGGCGGCGTGGCTCCAGCCCTTGTTGCCGAGGTCCACCCATGGCGACAGCAGGATCAGCCCCGCCGGCATCGCCGTGCCCTGTTGCTTGAGGCGCAGCAGCATCGCCATGGCGAGCGCGCCGCCGGCGGAGTCGCCCGCGACGATCACATTGCTCGCCTTCATGCTCTCGCCCAGCACGCCCAGATACGCCGCGACGCAATCATCGACCGCAGCGGGATGGCGATGCTCCGGCGCGAGGCGATAGTCGGGAATGATCGCGCCGGTCTTCGCGTGCCCCGCCACCTGCGCAACAAGCCCGCGATGCGAGCGCGACGAGCCCATGGTGAAGCCGCCGCCATGGCACCAGAAGATCACGTGATCGCCACTGCCGCCCTGCGGCAGCAGGCCGAGGCACTTCACGCCCTTGAGCTGGATTTCGGATTCGGTCGCGATGGGCGGGGTAGGGTCCTTGGCCGCGAAGGCGTCATAGGCCTGACGCAGCGCCGGAAAATCCGCCGGATCGATGCCGCGAAGCCGGCCAGCCACGGCTGCCTGCGCCTGCGCCAACTCACCAACAGGACCTGATACGGCGTCCAATCCGTCCCTCCACGCGTTTCAGCCCCAGCCCGTCAAAGCACAGGCGGCCTCGCGTGACCATGCTGCTCGCGCAGCCCGGTATGTAAGGGAACGGAGCCCTCCCGCTGCCTACATCTGCGTCGTGCGGCCATCCACGGCCAGCGCCGCCTGGCGCACCGCTTCGGTGAGGGTGGGGTGGGCGTGGCAGGTGCGCGCGATGTCTTCCGACGACGCGCCGAATTCCATGGCCAGGCAGACCTCAGCCACCATCTCGCCGACGCCGACGCCCATCAGGTGCGCGCCCAGCACTTCGTCCGTCGCAGCATCCGCGAGAATCTTCACGAAGCCATCGGTCTCATGATTGGTCTTGGCGCGCGAGTTGGCCATGAACGGGAATTTCCCCGCCTTGTAGGCGCGGCCCTCGGCTTTCAGTTCTTCCTCGGTCTTGCCGACCCAGGCGATCTCCGGCTTCGTGTAAACGACGCCCGGGATGATGTCGTAGTTCACATGCCCCGCCTTGCCCGCGATCAGCTCGGCGCAGGCCATGCCTTCGTCTTCCGCCTTGTGCGCCAGCATCGGACCCGTGGTCACGTCGCCGATCACCCACACGCCCGGCGCCGATGTCTTGTAGTGTTCGTTCGCGATCTGCCCGCGACGGTCCGGCGTGACGCCCACCGTCTCGAGGCCAAGGCCCTGCGTGTAGGGACGGCGGCCGATCGCCAGCAGCACGATGTCCGCATCCAGCGTTTCGGCGTCGCCGCCGGCGGCCGGCTGCATCGACAGCTTCAGCTTCGACTTCAGCTTCTCGACGCCCGTCACCTTCATGCCGAGTTTGAACTCGATGCCCTGCTTGGCGAAGATGCGCTGCGCCTGCTTGGCGATCTCGGCATCGGCGCCGGGAATGATGCGGTCGAGATATTCCACCACGGTCACTTCAGCGCCGAGCCTGCGCCACACCGATCCCAGTTCCAGCCCGATAATGCCCGCGCCGATCACGATCATGCGCTTGGGCACGGCCTTCAGCGACAGCGCGCCCGTCGACGACACAACGCGCTCCTCGTCGATGTCGACGCCCATCAGCGGCGTCGGCTCGGAGCCCGTCGCGATCACGATGTTCTTCGCTGCCAGCACCTTGTCGCCATCAGCGCCGGAGACCACCACCTTGCCCGGACCATCGATGCGTCCCGCGCCGGTGAACACCGTCACCTTGTTCTTCTTCATGATGAAGGCGACGCCGGCGGTCAGGCCGTTCACCGCGTCGACTTTCTGCTTCAGCATGTTCTCGAGATTGAGCTTGAGCCCGGTCACCTCGATGCCGAGCCCCGCGAAATCCTTGCCCGCCGTCTCGTAGAGTTCGGAGGCATGCAGCAGCGCCTTCGAGGGGATGCAGCCGACATTGAGGCAGGTGCCGCCCAGCTTGTCGTTCTTCTCGATCAGCGCCACTTTCAGGCCGAGCTGGGAGCAGCGCGTCGCGCAGTTGTAGCCGCCGGGGCCACCGCCGATGATGACGACGTCAAAGGTCTCGCTCATGGGTTCTGTCTCGCGTCGGTTCGCTTGTGGCGGGAGCTATACGCGCTCAGGCCACATGGTCAACAAACGGAATATGGGGTGCAGAAACCCACGCCATCATGGGCAAAAACTGAACGCTGGCTTCAGCCTGGTTGGCTGTCCGGGACGTCAGTAAACGCGCCGCCCCGAAGCGATCGGGCGATCATCGTCCCTGTCCCACGACGTCCTGGCCGCGCCCGTCCCACGTGAGATCGATGCGGTCATCGCCGCCAGCATCAGCATCAGCACGCCGACGGTCAGCTCGTTGTCCCAGATGTGGTCGAGCTTGAACGTCTCCTTCACGGTGAGGCCAAAGCCCGCCACCGCCAGGCCGCCCAACAAGGCCAGGGCCGCCCCGCCCGGACCGCCAAAGAAAACGGTCAGCCCGCCCAGAAAGCACAGAGCCCCGCCGATTGTCGGAATGAGAAAGGCGGGCTTGTTCGCCTGCCGCGCAAGCTCGGTCCAGAAGGACGCGCCGGCGCCGCCAAAGTTGAAGCCCACCGTCTGGTGCAGCAACCAGCCGGACGTTGCGATCAGCATGATTGCGAAAAGGCGCCGCATACCGCTGTCGGCCCGCTTTTACGTGGCCGCTCCATCGTGAAACCAGCCCGGACTCTAGCAGCGGATGCCTAATTCCCGCTTTCCCGGATCGGTCTAATTCAACAGACCCCGGAAACCCGCCATCCACACCAGCATCGCCACCGCCAGCGACACCCATCCGGCGTTTACCGTCGCCGCACTCGGCCGCGCATGCAGCGCCGCCTCCGGCGTGGGCGCGCGCCGCGCCGTCCATTCGCGCCAGAAGAAATAGCAGCCCCTGTCCGATCACCAGCAGCGCCGCCATCCACGCCGCTACGACCAGCCAGCAGGATCATCGCGATCGCCGTCGCCATCAGCACGACCGCCTGTCCCGCGATCCAGCCGCGCCGCGCCGCATCGTCGCGATCGGCCCAGCGCTCGTTCGCGTTGCCGTCCGCAGCCTTGCGAACCGCCGCCTCGCGGTCGAGCGCCATCTCCACCTGTATCTGGCGGAACAGCGCAAACGCGCCGATCAGCCAGAACAGGCCGGCAAGACGGATTATCCAGGGAAGGGCCGCATTGATGAGTGCATCAAGCGGGCCCAACGCGCCTTGCCCTCAGAGGTCGAGCAGCAGGCGCTCGGGATCTTCCAGCGCTTCCTTCACGCGGACAAGGAACGTCACCGCTTCCTTGCCGTCGACGATGCGGTGGTCATAGCTCAGCGCGAGATACATCATCGGGCGCGCGATGATCTTGCCGTCGACCACCACCGGACGCTCCTCGATGCGGTGCATGCCGAGCACGCCAGACTGCGGCGGGTTCAGGATCGGCGTCGACATCAGCGAGCCATAGACGCCGCCATTGGTGATCGTGAACGTGCCGCCCTGCATGTCTTCCATGGCGAGCTTGCCGTCACGCGCCAGCGCGCCGAGGCGGCCGATCTCGGCCTCGATGCCCGCGAGCGACAGCGTATCCGCATCGCGCACGACCGGCACGACAAGACCTTTGTCCGTGCCGACCGCGACCGACATGTTGTAAAAATTCTTGTAGATGATGTCCGTGCCATCGATCTCGGCGTTCACCGACGGGATGTCCTTCAGCGCGGCGACGACAGCGCGCACGAAGAAGCCCATGAAGCCCAGCTTCACGCCGTGCTTCTTCTCGAACGCTTCCTTGTGGCGCTTCCGCAGCTCCATCACTTCCGACATGTCGACGTCGTTGAACGTCGTCAGCATGGCGGCGGTGTTCTGCGCTTCCTTCAGGCGGCGCGCGATGGTCTGGCGCAGGCGGGTCATCTTCACGCGTTCTTCGCGGGCCCCAAGTTCACGCGGCGTGTGCGGAACCTCGATGGCCGGCGCGCGGGCGGCAGCGGGGGCAGGGGTCGAGGCGACATAGCTAAGCGCATCGCCCTTGGTCGCGCGTCCGCCCTTGCCCGAACCCGGGATGGCGGAGGCGTCAACGCCGGCTTCGGCGGCGATACGGCCAACCGACGGTGCAACTTTCTCGGTGGCCTTTGCGGCGGGGGCCGGCGCGGCGGAAGCCGAAGGCTTGGCGGCAGGCGCAGCAGCCGGCTTGGCGGCGGCGGGAGCAGGGGCAGCGGCAGAGCCGCCTTCGGTCATGCGCGCGATGATCGTGCCGATCTGCACGGTCTCGCCCGCCTTGATCAGCTGCTCGGAGATGACGCCGGCGGCCGGGGCCGGCACTTCCACGGCGACCTTGTCGGTCTCGATTTCGGCGATCGGATCGTCCTGCTTCACGACCTGGCCCGGTTTAACCAGCCAGTTGGCGAGCGTACCCTCGGTCACGCTCTCGCCCATCGCGGGCACCTTGATGTCCATGAGGTCTCCAGGTCGTCTCTAGTCGCCCGCCACGCGAGCCGGTTGCAGGGGGCAGGGTTTAGCCCTGTTGGAGCCCCTTTGGGGAGGGCAAAATGCGAGGTTTCCGCGACCAGTTTGCCGCGTTTTTCCACAGGTGGGGTCACGAAACTGTAAATGTGAGTCCTGGGCAGAAAACAGGCGGCTCGGCCGGCGGACAGAACGTCTATTTCCGCCGGAAAGAGCCCCGAAGCATATCCGCATCCATCGGCGCGGGCGCTTCTCCCGTCGTGGCGTAGACATATACGCCGGTCCGGAAAATCGTGCTCAGGGCCGAGAAGACGATGCTGAGCAACAGGACGTAGGCGACAACCAGCACCATCACTGTCCCCACCACGCCGCCGGCGAACGGCGTGGCCGCGTCGCGGTTGATGGCGACGGTCACCATGATCACGAGCACCACCGGCAGCATCAGGAAGAAGGATACCATGCCCATGCCGCCTTCGCCGCCGACGGACTCGCCCCAGGCGCTCTTGAGGATGGCGCTCGACCGGCTGACCGCCTTGATCGGCCCGACGCCTTCCATGATCACTACCGGCACGACGAAATAGGTGAGCGCCGCCCACGCCATCTCGCCAATGCCGCCGATCAGGCTGCCGATGAAGCCGAGCCTGTCGCGCAGGAAGCTTTGCAGCGCGCTCAGGAGGATGCCGACTGTCGAGGCGAGAAGCGTCCAGCCGAGGATTTGCGGAATCCGCGCGGTCGCCGCGCCAAGTCCCGCGGACAGCGAGGGTGTGCGGCCCGCAAAGCATTCCAGTGCGCAGAACACAAGCGCTGCGTTGAAGAACAGGACGACGAAGGTCAGCAGGAAATAGACGGCAAAGAGCGCAACGTAGACGACAGGCTGGTGCGTATCGAACCTCGCCGCCAGCTGGTCCGCTCCATTAACGCCGAACGCCACCGCCCAGATGCCGGCCAGCAGCGCCATGAAGGCGAGACCGGAAAACGCCGGGAAGAGCGCCAGCTTGGGGTGGGTCTTGAGCACCGTCCAGCTGGCTCCCGCCATGCGAAAGCCGCGGCCAATACGTTCGAACATCTGCGTCCCCCAGAAGACCGTGTGTCAGGCGTCAGCCTAACATGCGCCGAATACGCCTGCCACCCGCACGCTTACGCCGCGGGAGGCGCTGGATCCTGCTTCACCCCGCCAGCGCCGCCGGCCATGCCGATCGCGCCGGTGCCTGCCGCCACAACCAGCGCCGAGATCGCGATCCAGTAGCCGAAGCGTTCCTGCAGCATCTGGTCCATCATGTTTCCGCCCATCGCGCTCATGCCGCCGCCGCCAAACTCCGCTGACGTGCTCGTGCCGCCGTCTTCCCGGGCCTGCTGACCCTTCACCTGTTCCCGCCACATCCAGATCGTGCCGAAACAGAGTGCGAGCCCTAGCAGGCTGGTCACCATCACATTGCGCGCCGCCGACCTGGCTGTGCCGACAAAGCTCATCAGCAGCCCGACCAGGATGACAGCCGCTGCGCCAATGCCGACGAAGTTCATGCCGAGATCGGGCATTGCCTGCGGCATGCCGCTGTCGCGCACGCCGCCAGAGCCGCCCTGACCTTCAAGCCCGCCGCCCAGTCCGCCCATCTGCTGGTCCATCTGCCGGTTGGCATCGGGGTTCATGGTCATCTTGCCCTGGATCAGCTCGATGCCCGACGCCGTCGCGAGATCGATTGTCCCCTGGCCCGGCACGCTGCACGAAATCGCCGCCCATGGCAGCACGAACGCCAGCAACGCCAGGATCTTGGCGATGCGCACCACATTCATCAGGCTCATGTCGCTCCCCTAAGTCAGGTCCCGTGTTCGGGACTCAGCTGTTCTCGCGTCGCGCCAGGAAGGCGAGGCGTTCGAACAGCTGGATGTCCTGTTCGTTCTTCAGCAGCGCGCCGTGCAGGGGAGGCACGAGCTTGTTCGGATTTTTCTCGCGCAGCGTTTCGACGTCGATGTCTTCCGACATCAGCAGCTTCAGCCAGTCGAGCAGTTCGCTCGTCGACGGCTTCTTCTTGAGGCCCGGCACATCGCGCATCTTGTAGAAGGTCGCGAGCGCCTCGCTCACCAGACGTTTTTTGATGCCGGGGAAGTGCACGTCGATGATCGAGTTCATCGTCTGCGTCGTCCGGGAATTTGATGTAGTGGAAGAAACAGCGGCGCAGGAACGCGTCCGGCAATTCCTTCTCGTTGTTCGAGGTGATGATCACGACCGGGCGCACCTTCGCCTTGATCGTCTCGTCGGTCTCGTAGACGTAGAATTCCATCCGATCGAGTTCCTGCAGGAGATCGTTCGGGAATTCGATGTCCGCCTTGTCGATCTCGTCGATCAGCAGGACAGGGCGCTCCTTCGCGGTGAACGCCTCCCACAGCTTGCCCTTCTTGATGTAGTTCTTGATGTCGCGCGCGCGCTCCTCGCCGAGCTGGCCATCGCGCAGGCGGGCGACCGCGTCGTACTCGTAGAGACCCTGGTGCGCCTTGGTGGTCGACTTGATGTGCCATTCGATGATCGGCATGCCGAGCGCGCGGGCAACTTCCATCGCCAGCATCGTCTTGCCGGTGCCCGGCTCGCCCTTGACCAGCAGCGGCCGCTCGAGCGCGATCGCGGCGTTCACCGCAACCCGCAGGTCATCGGTCGCCACATAGTGGTCAGACCCCTCGAAACGCTTCTTCTTCTCGGTCATCGGCAAACCCCGGCTGGAACGATCATTACGGTTAGAGCGGATTTGGGCGGGGGAGGGAATAGCCCCGGGAACCCGGTTAGCGCTCCACAAGCAAAACTTAAGGAACGGCGGCTAGACCGGGTGTTCGGCCCCGTCCAGTCTCCGGAACGATTCCGAAGCATGGCCGTCCGGCCGGGAGGAACGAATGCCGCTCAAACTGTCGCTCAAGCCGGGCGAACGCTTCGTCGTCAACGGGGCGGTCCTCCAGAACGGTGACCGGCGCGCGGTGCTGCTCCTTCAGAACAAGGCGTCGATCCTTCGGGAAAAGGACATCATCCAGCCGGAAGAGGCCAATACCCCGACCCGGCGCATCTATTTCCCGATCATGATGATGTACCTCGACCCGTCCGAGGCGAACAAATTCTACGACGAGTTCGTCCTGCGCCTGAACGAATTCATGGGCGCGATCCGGTCGACCGACGTGCTCAAGGAATGCGTCTCCCTCTCGCGGGAGGTTGCTGCGGCCGATTACTACAAGGCGCTCACCAGGTGCCGGAAACTGCTTACCTACGAACAGGGATTGCTCGGTAATGTCCATTCAGGCCTACCAGAACGCAGCGAAGAAGACTGAATCGCCGCGTCAGACCGAGTTCCGCGCCTTTGCGCAAGCGACCCGGGCCCTGATCGATGCGTCCAGCCTTCCGACCGATGAAGTCGGCCGCCGCGCCGAGGCGCTGGCAGTCAACCGCCGACTCTGGTCGCTGCTGGCGTCCGACTGCGCCGCCGACGGGAACCAGCTGCCGCAGGGCCTGCGCGCCCAGATCATCTCCCTGTCGATTTTCGTCGACCGCCATTCCAGCGCCGTGATGCGCCAGGGCGCGCCGCTCGAAATCCTGATCGAAATCAACCGGTCCATCATGCAGGGCCTCTCCCCCTCACAGCCCGCCATGGCGAGCGCACAACCCTAACGGGGAGGCGGGCCTAACGCCGCGTTTACCGGCCGGTTTTGGTTAGGGTTTTCGAAATACTTTCGTCTCCAAAGCCACACCTCTAATTAAGACCTGTGCTCCATAACGGTCATATGCCGGCGCAAAACGCGCCAGCGGCCGATCAAAATGATCGGTCTTCGGCCCAGAACGGAGACGTGTTGTCATGCTTAGCGTGAACTCAAACTATGGCGCGTCCATCGCGCTCCAATCCCTCAACTCAACCAACAAAGAGCTCGGTGAGATCCAGAACCGGATTTCGACCGGTTACAAAGTTGCCGAGCGCGCGTGACAACGGCGCCGTCTACGCCATCGCTGAAGGCCAGCGCGCCCGCGTTTCGTCGGTCGCTGCCGTCAAGGATGGCATTGATCGCGCTTCGTCCACGGTTGACGTTGCTCTCGCCGCCGGCAAGTCGGTTGGCGATATCCTGCAGAAACTCAAGGCTAAAGCTGTCGCTGGCCAGGCTGACGACCTGACCTCCGACCAGCGCGCCGCCCTGCAGGTCGACTTCACCAGCCTGCGTTCGCAGATCGACACCATTGCCAACGCCGCGCAGTTCAACGGCGCCAACCTGGCGAAGGGTTCGGCCTCGCTCAACGTCCTGATCTCCGACCTCGGCGGCTCCACTGCCGCAACGACGGACGGCGTCCAGTCGGCTGCGCTCACGACCCCGGTTTCGGGCTCTGCGCTCATCATCGACGTGGGCGGCGCCACCGGCGATATCGCCGACGGCGACCTGATCACCTTCGACCTGACCGACTCGACCAATGCCGGCACGTTCTCGATCTCGGTCGAGCTGACGACGGGCATGACGGTTGACGACTATCGTCTCCGCTGTGAACTCGCAGTCGGGCGGCAAGATCTCGGCCTCCTACGACGACACAGGCCGGTCAGTTCACCTACCTGATCAACGACCCGGCCTATGACGACCTGGCTGTCTCTTCGGACGGCACGGACGCGCACGAACATCGGCGACGGCGTTGCGACCGCGACGGTCTCCTCGGCCGGCTCGAACACCTTCTCGGTGACGGGCGCGGACTTCTCGCTCTCCGGTTCGATCCTGTCTTCGCTGGCTTCGGTCGACATCTCGACCTCGACGGCTGCCGCCACAACGGCTTCCGCTTCGATCGATACCGCGATCACGGACCTCAACAACGCCCTCGCGACGATGGGTTCGCAGGCTGCCGCTCTGGATATCCAGAACGACTTCCTGTCGAAACTGTCCGACACGATCGAGCAAGGCATCGGCAACCTCGTCGACGCTGACCTCGCGAAAGAAAGCGCCCGCCTCCAGTCGCTGCAGATCAAGCAGCAGCTGGGCGCCCAGGCCCTGTCGATCGCGAACCAGTCGCCGTCGCTCGTCCTGTCGTTCTTCCGCTAGGCGGAAACCTGACGCGGGCCCGTCCAAACGGCCTGCGTCACAACGACGAACACAAGGGAAGGGCGAGGCTTTCGAGCCTCGCCCTTCTGCTTTCTGGCCTTTGTCGTCCTGGTATCGGATCGCCTAGTTGAGAATGGTGATCTCGACGCGGCGATTGATCGCGCGTCCGGCAGCCGTGTCGTTGGTCGCGACCGGGCTGGCCTCGCCCATGCCGACCGACGTGATCCGGTTGGCATTGACGCCCGTGGACGCGAGATACGCGCCAACAGAGGCTGCGCGGCTCGCAGACAGGTTCATGTTCAAGGCATCCGTTCCTTGCGAGTCGGTGTGCCCGGCGATCTGGATTTTCGTGTCAGGCTGTTTGGCGAGGAAGGCGGCCAGAGGGGCAAGCCGCCCCTGCGCGCCGCTGCCGAGCACAGCTGATCCCGACCCGAACTGGAGATCGCGGAGGATGAGCGTCATGCCCATATCCGTCTTCTTCTGTTCGTAGCCTGCAAGTTCCGAAATCGCAGCCGCGGCCCGCGCTTCAGCAGCAACCCGTGCTGCGTCCGACGCTGCGCTGTCGGCGACGGCGCCTGCTGCGACGATCTGCGATTGCGTGGCCCCGCCTCGGCTTTCACGGTCGCTGCCTGAGCTACCGCGGTGGCGGCTTCGGCGGCATTCACCTGACGGGTGCGCGCCTGAGAGACCACATCGGCGCGGTCCTTGTTGAGCGACTCGATCTTGCGGTTCGCCACCAGCTGGTCGCCACGCGATTGCGCCAGCACGACATAGCTTTCGCCCATGCGGACCGAATGGACGTAGTCGTCTTCCTGGCCCTTCATGTATGAGTCACGGGCATCGCGCAGAGCGATCTCCGCCTTCTCCAGTGGCGCGCGTCCGGATTCGAACGTGGCCGGATTGGCCTTGGCCATCATCAGCGAGGATTCCGCAGCCAGCAGTCTCGGGCTGGGCTCGGGCGCGGAGGCGCAGCCGACAAGAGCGAACGACAGTGCGGCCATACCAGCCGCTGTTTTCAGAAGATTTTTCATGATCATTGTTTCCTAGGAGACCAGCTCGCGACGCAGGGTTTCGATGCCAGTCTCGATTTCCGAGACGGTGCGATCGAGGCCGCGAAGCTTGATCTGTTCCTGAACGATATCGGCGTGGAGAGAGGCTTCTTCAGAGCGCCAGAGGGACTCCTCGTCCCGGTTCTTCTCTTCGGCGACGCGCGCCTCGCTGAGACGCAGCTGGGCTGACTGGTAGTTTTCAGGTGCGGCGGCCGTTGCGTCAGCGGGGTTCAGGGCCCCGATCTGGGCTTCGGCCCGAAGGAGGTTGTCGCGGGCCGGATCGGCAAAGGCGGCAGGGGCCGCCAGAAGGGCGCCGCTGAACAGCGTCGCCGTTATCGCATGAGAAATGCGCATGGATTCTTCCCTTTCGGGGAAAAGCAGTCGCCAGGTTGTTCTGGGGATATGTCTAGGAACTCGGGCGCAGCGCCGAGGTTCCGAGATTTGTGCCCGTCGCGGACCGGCCAGCACTTTCTGCCTACCGGAAGCCGCGCCGACGCCCGGCAAATCGTGCCGGGAGGTAAATTTGATTCAGTGTTTTGTTAGGGGCGCCTCGGCCGTGTTAACCGCTGGAAGGCCTGAAACAACGGGATTTTGGATGGCCCGTTAACCTTAACAAACTGGCACGGCCCTTGAAGACATTGTTCCTGTCCAGGCTCGCCTTGGGCATGAACCAGTCTGCGCAGGAGCTTCGGCCATGCTGAGCGTCAATACGAACTACAGCGCCATGATCGCGCTCCAGAACCTCAACTTCACGAACTCCGAGCTGGAGGGCGTGCAGAACAAGATCAGCACCGGCTTCAAGATTTCGAGCGCCCGGGACAACGGCGCCATCTACGCCATCGCCGAAGGGCAGAGGAGCCGGGTCTCGTCCGTGGCCGCCGTCAAGGACGGCATTGACCGCGCCAACTCGACCATCGACGTCGCCCTCTCGGCCGGCAAGTCGATCGGCGACATCCTGCAGAAGCTGAAAGCCAAGGCCGTCGCCGCGCAGGCCGACGACCTCACGCCCGACCAGCGCGATACCTACCAGGCCGACTTCACCTCGCTGCGTGCGCAGATCGACACGATCGCCAACTCGGCCCAGTTCAACGGCGCGAACCTCGCCGCCGGCTCGTTCGACCTCAACGTCCTGATCTCGGATCTCGGCGGCTCGGTTGCAGCCACGACGGACGGCGTCCAGTCGGCTGCCCTTGCGACGCCGATCTCGGGCTCGGCTCTGGTCATCAACGCTGACTCGACTGGCGGCAACATTGCCGACGGCGACCTGATCACGTTCGACCTTACGGACTCGACCAACCTCGGCACGTTCTCGATCTCGGTCGAGCTGACGACGGGCATGACGGTCGATGACTATGTCTCCGCCGTGAATGCCTCCTCGGGCGGCAAGATCTCGGCCTCCTATGACGATCAGGCCGGCCAGTTCACCTACCTGATCAACGACCCCAACTTCGACGATCTCGCGGTTTCGACCGATGGCGTCGACGCCACGAACCTCGGCGCGGGCGTCGCTACGGCAACGGTTTCCAGCGCTGGCTCGAACGTCCTGGTCGTCAACGGCATGGACATGACGATGTCGGGCGCGATGTTCTCGAGCTTCGCCTCGACCGACATTTCCACCTCCGCCGCCGCCGCCACCACCGCCGCCAACGCCCTCGAACAGGCGATCACCGATCTCAACATCGGCCTGGCCTCGCTCGGTTCGCAGGCGACCGCGCTCGACGCCCAGCAAGGCTTCCTGTCGAAGCTGTCGGACGAGATCGAGAACGGCATCGGCAACCTCGTCGACGCCGACCTCGCCAAGGAATCGGCCAAGCTGCAGTCGCTGCAGATCAAGCAGCAGCTCGGCGCCCAGGCCCTGTCGATCGCCAACCAGGCGCCGCAGGTCATCCTGTCGCTGTTCAAGTAAGACCTTCCGGGTCTTCCGAGACAACGAAAAAGCCGCTTCCGCCTTCTCGGCGGGGGCGGCCTTTCGCCGTTTGGCTGCCTCCAACGGGGGCGGAAACGTTCCGTTAACGATTGCTAACGAAGAGTGATCCTGAATTGACGATTCGTTCACCACGATTCGTTCACGGAGACGGCCAAAATGGTCGACAGGATCAATAACGCCAGTGGCGTGCTCGGGGCGCTGAAGCAACTTCAGTCCGCCAACCGGGATCTATCAACCTCGGACACGCGCGTGTCCTCGGGATTGCGCGTGGCAAGGGCCCGCGACGACGCCAGCGCTTTCAACACCGCTGCGGTGATGCGCGGGCAGGGCGCCTCCCTCAGCGTCGTGACGCTCAGCCTCAGCCGCGCCGAATCGATTTCCGACACCGCCATCGCCGCCGGCGAACAGGCGATGAAACAGCTCAGCGCCATGAAGGCTACCGCCTCGCAGGCGATGTCCGGCGGCCTCACCGACGACCAGCGCGCGGTCCTGCAGAAGCAGTATCAGGACCAGATGTCGACGCTGCAGTCCTTCATCCGCAATTCGTCCTTCGACGACACCAACATTCTCGACGGCTCGCAGCAGCCCAACGGTGTCTCGTTCATCGCCGACGCCGATGCGACCCAGACCCTGACGCTCGCCGGCCGCAACTTCATGCCCGGCGCCGGCGTGGTCACGGCCACGCCGTCCACCACTGCGCTCAACAACACGCAGTCCGCCGCCGACACCCAGAAACTGCTGGATGAGTCGATCGCCAATATGGGCGACCAGCTCGCCGAGATGGGCGCCGAGCGCAAGCGGATCGAGGCGCAGAAGGGCTTTGTCGGCAAGCTGGCCGATGCGCTCGCCGCCGGCGTTGGCCGCATGGTCGACACCGACGTGTCCGCCGAGAGCGCGCTGATCCAGGCGCTGCAGGTCAAGCAGGAACTGTCCGCCTCGGCGATCAGCATCGCGAACTCCGCGCCGCAGGCTCTGTTGTCCCTGTTCCGCCCGGTCTAGGCGGTCATGCTCACCGAGATACAGTTCGAGCAGGCCGTCGCCGCCTTCGTGACGTTCTTCGTGCTCATCGACGCGCCGGGCGTCGCCCCGATCTTTGCCTCGCTTACCGCGCCGGGCGGCTCGGCCTATGCCCGCAAGATGGCGTTCAAGTCCGTGTTCGTGGCGGGCCTGATCCTGTTCTTCTTCGCGTTCGCGGGCGCGTGGCTGCTCGAACATCTCGGCATCTCGCTGGATGCGTTCCGCGTCGCGGGCGGCGTCCTGCTTTTCCTCATCGCGCTGGAAATGGTGTTCGAGAAACGACAGGCGCGGCAGAAGACGCGCGCCGACCAGGTGCTGGCCGATGAAGAAGCGTCCGGCCGGCTCGAGGATGTTTCGGTCTTCCCGCTCGCCATCCCGATGATCGCGGGCCCGGGCTCCATCGCGACCGCCATGCTCTACATGCAGAACGCCGCAGGCGATGCGGTCGGCATCGGCATCGTGTCATTCGCCATCGCCGCCAACCTTGTGCTGGCGGGGCTGATCTTCCTGATCGCTGGTCCGCTGATCCGCGTCATGGGCGACCAGATTGCCGGCGCGATCACCCGCATCTTTGGCGTCATCCTGTCGGCGCTTGCGGTTCAGATGATGATCGTCGGCATCATCGGTGCGTTTGGGATTGCCGTCCCTGCGGGCTGATACCTGCCGCTTATGCACCGCTCATCACGACGCTCGTCGGGACGAGCGGTAGCGGCGACGGCAAATGCATTGGAGAGAGACGGCCCAAGCCCTCAGGCCGGATGCTCTTCCATCAGATAAACGGCGCTCTTCTTGCGCGGCTTGTTGCGGCGGAACGACTTCCAGAAAGTCGTCATCGCGACGAAAGCCAGCAGCAGCAGGCAGGCGGCAACGCCCGCGAGCTGGATCTTCAGCGCCGTCGTCCACGGCACAACCGTGCGCGCTGTCGACAGCAGGTTGTCACCGTCGAAATGCTCCAGCGCGACGGCACGGTCGCCGCCGGCGGCTGCGATCAGGCCTGCCGCGCGCAGGTCGGCTGAATCCTTGACGCGGCTGACGATGGCGATGGCGCCCTCGACCGACGTGTCGTGCGCGATCTCGCGCAGGATGCGGAACTCGGCCAGCAGCGGCTCGAGCTTCTGCCGGTCGATCGTGGTCTTGAACACGCGCTCGACCGCCGCTTCGCCTTGCGGCGTGTAGCGCAGCTCGTTGCGCAGTTCGGCGCTCAGCACCTTCTTCATCTCGGCGACCGGAACAACCTGCTCGATCCGCTGCGAGAGATAGGTCTTGAACGGCACCGGCGCCTGCGTGCGCATGCGCAGGGTCGACATCGCGACCGAGGCGCCTTCGCGGGCTTCCGGGTCGGCCAGGATCAGGCCGATGCCCGACAGCAGGAAGGCCGGTACGTCTGTATTGTCGTCATTGGCCCAGCCGACAGCCGCCATTGTGTGCTGGCGCAGGTCGCCGAGACGGTTGGTGGCTACGCGCGGCTCGCCATCGTCGATGGCCGGCGCTCGTCGGCGGGCGGCGGCTGAGGTGGCGACAGCGGGGGTTGTGGTCGGGAGGGCGGAGGCGGGGGCGGAGGCGGAGAACATCGACACCAGCGACTGGGTGCGGCGCTCGTATTCGTCCTGCACGTCATCCGGCAGGTAGGAGAGGGCGGCCTGCAGCATGGCTTCGTCGCCCGCGCCGTCGGCAACCGCGATCCGGGCGCGCAGGGCCGCGCCGTCTGCGCCATCGAGCATGGCCGGTGCGCCGAGCAGCAGGCCGCGCACCCGCGGCATCTCGCGCTCTTCAAGGGCCGCGCGAACGAGGTCCGACCAGACCTGACGCGGCGCGGTTTCGTCCTTGACGGCAATCTGCTGGAACCGTTCGTCCATCGCCTCGCGCGTGGCGGCAATGGCGTCCGGCGTTGTCTGGAAGGCAGGCTTCTGGCCGCCATAGGCCTGCGAAATCATGTGCGCAGCCATGAAGGGGGTCGCAACCAGCGCGCCATTGAAAATCAGGGCTGCATAGGCCGCAAAGGGAAGTCGACGCTTACGACGGCGATTCATCGAGCCCGCTTCCGTCTAAAAACTGGCGGCCACCTGAGCTTTCGCCCAAAACAACCGCTCACGCACCCCTGCCTTACCGTTGTTCGCCGGTAGGCCCCTCAGATCAAGGGGGCAAGACGTCCCAAGCTGAAAAAAACACATGACCTGCCTGTAAGGCAGGCGTCGCATCACGCGATAATCGCGCGGCGCTGGAGAATATTGATCGCAGGCTGATTGCGGCAACCGATCCTTGCCGTTCAGGCCTTCGCGTTAACTGCGAGGCCGGACGCCTGACGGTTGGACCCCGCGCTGACGCCGGAGCGGCCATATCCTGCAGGCGCTGCGCGCACGGAGGCGATCTCGCTGGCGATCGATCTCACGAGACCTTCCGTTACGGTTTTTGACGCAGCGAGCGCCAAGGCGTGAGCTTCCAGCGCGGTCTCAAGTTCCCTGGACGACGCCCGCAACTGATCCTTCCGCATCTGGGATAATCCCGACAGCAGGGTCGGATCGGCCTTGATGCGCGAAACCTCGATGCGCCAGGCGTGAACCAGGCGCTCTTTCTCGTCCCAGTCGGCATTGGCCGCTGACAGGCGATGAGCCTGCACGGCGGAGGCTTCAGCCGTCACCAGCCCGATCAGGCGGCGCGTCATCGTTTCCAGCTGCTCGGCGCGGTCTTCGACTTCGATCGTGCTCATTCCAGCCCCTGCATTTTCAGGATTTCCTTCATGACCTTGTCGGCAATGCCGACGCCGCCCTGCTTGGCGATCGAGTCGGCGTACTGGTCGATCAGCATCGGGCGAAACGTCGATTCCGCATTGCCGCCGCCGAACGGGCCATCCGTTTCGATGCCGGCGAACATCGGTCCCAGCATCTCGGAGATGAACATGCGCTCGAACTGCTGGGCCACATGGCGCGCCTGTTCGCGCGTTTTCACGCCGGCGATTTCCGCGCCGGGTTTGCGTTGCGCCATCACGTCGACGGGTGGGGCGCCGGGAATGCCAAGGTCAGCCATCACATCGCCTCCCGATCACATCACTTCAATGTCGGCCTGCAGCGCGCCCGAAGCTTTCAAAGCCTGCAGGATCACGATCAGGTCGCGTGGACTGACGCCCAGCGCATTGAGCCCGGTCACCAGCTCGCGCAGAGGCACGCCGTTGCCGCCGACCAGGGCGAGCTTGGCCGCGTCCTCGGACACCGAAATGTCGGACTGCGGCACCACCACAGGCTTGGCGTTGGTGAAGGAGTTCGGCATGGCGACGCCCGGCGTCTCCTGCACATGGATGGTGAGGTTGCCCTGCGCGATCGCGACGGTGGAGACGCGGACATTCTCGCCCATCACGATGACGCCGGTGGTCTCGTTGATGATGACGCGGGCGCGCTGTTCAGGTTCGATCTCGAGCCCTTCGATCTGCGCGATCAGGGTCGACATGTCGGCAAAGCTTGGCGGCCGGCGCAGGCGCACCGTGGCGGGGTCAAGCGCTGCGGCTGCGTTGACGCCGACAAAGGCGTTGATGGCGCCAGCGATACGGCTGGCCGTCGTGAAATCGGGGTTGCGCAGTGACAGGCGCAGTTCCGGCGCTGCTGCGATATCGAAGCGTAGTTCGCGTTCGATGGTCGCGCCGTTGGGGACGCGGCCATTGGTCGGAATGTTGCGGGTGAGCGATGTGCCCGACGCACCGCCAGCCGTGAAGGCGCCGACCGCAACCGAGCCCTGCGCCGAGGCGTAGGCTTGGCCGTCAGCGCCCATCAGCGGCGTTGCGAGCAGGGTGCCGCCTTCAAGGCTGCCGGAATCGCACACGGCCGAGACAGTCACATCGATGCGTGTGCCATTGGCGGCGAAGGGGGGCAGGTTTGCCGTGACCATGACGGCGGCAGCGTTCTTGGTGTTGAGCGTGGAGTTGCGCGTGTTGACGCCCATCCGCTCCATCATGCTCTCGATGCTCTGACGCAGCATGGCGCAGTTACGCAGGCTGTCGCCCGTGCCCTTGAGGCCGAAGACGACGCCATAGCCGATCAGCTGGTTCTCGCGCACGCCCTCGACATCGATGATGTCCTTCAGGCGCGTGCCGGCATGCGCAGGTCCACCCGCCGACATGGCGAGGAACAGGCAGGCAAAAGCGGTGCAAAGCGCGCGCATAGGATTCCAGGGTACGGGTGACGGAAATATCCGACCGTTCTGGCCGCAGCGTTTCAAACGTGAGGATCGCCCGGGAATTGGCAACAAAGCCTTAAGCCTGCGGCGGCAGGGATAAAGGAACTTTAAGCCGCCATTAACCAACTGGGCCAAATCTGCCGGGTGAGGAGCCTCTTCGATGAAGGTCAGTTCGACATCATCCGCCTCGTCCGCCGCCTCCAGCAGCGGATCGAAGCCCGCCGCCGAAGGTTTTGGCGAACTGCTGAACGTCTCCGGCGCTACCCCGCGTGCGGCCGCTTCCGCCGTTTCGGGCGCGGCTGGCGTCTCCAGCATCTCCACGCTGATGGCCTTGCAGGGCATTGGCGGCCCCGAAGCGCGCGCCCGCGCCCTGCGCAAGGGCCGCCGCCTGCTCGATGCGCTCGACCGGCTGCAGCTCGCCATGCTGGGCGACGGGCCGACCAAGCGTCACCTCAACCTGCTGAACAATGCGCTGGCCGACCAGCGTGACCCATCGGGGGACTTTGGCCTCGACGAGACCCTGAACTGGGCCGAGGTCCGCGCCGCCGTCGAAGCCGCCAAACTCGAACGCGCCGCCGAACAGGCCTGATTTTCGTGACCCGGGATATGCCGCAGCGCGGCATTCCGCCTGCGGCGTGAGCGAATGCTCACGCTTCTGCCTGTGGAACAGGCGTGGTCAAAAATTTGCAATAAATACAATTGCCCGAAACCTGTGGTCGGGCGTTTACGGGGTGGGGCGAGCAGGTTATACAGCCCGCCCATCGAAGGCAGCCAGACGTGTGGGCTTGCCAGGGAGTTGGCGAACATGAGTTCCAAGACGGCAACGTACAAGCCGACCGAGAACGAGCCCTATATGGGCAAGAAGCAGCTCAAGTATTTCAAGGAAAAGCTGCAGGCCTGGAAGGACGAAATCCTTCAGGGCAACCGCGAGACGATCAATGGCATGCAGGAAAACGTGGCGCCGATTCCGGACCTCGTCGACCGCGCATCGTCGGAGGCCGATCGCGCCCTTGAGCTGCGCACCCGCGATCGCGAGCGCAAGCTGATCTCCAAGATCGACGCGGCCATCCGCCGGATCGAACTTGGCGAATACGGCTACTGCGAAGAGACAGGCGAGCCGATCGGCATCAAGCGTCTCGAAGCCCGCCCGATCGCCACCCTCTGCCTCGAGGCGCAGGAACGCCACGAGCGCAAGGAAAAGACGATCCGGGACGATTGAGGGCGCTTACCGCCCCTCCGGCGGCCGGAACTCCGGCAGGCTCCACTTCCAGATGATCGCGCCGCCGCGAACGCCGAAGCCGAGCGCGACCGCGATGGCGCTCGCCACGGTCCAGTCAGCGCCCAGCATGCGCAGGCTGACGAACACCGCCGCGCTGACGATCGCCGGCGTGATGTAGAGTTCGCGGCTCAAGCAGGATCGATGGCACGCCCGCCAGAACATCACGGATGATGCCGCCGAACGTTGCCGTCAGCGCGCCCATCACCACGCAGATCACCGGATCGACGCCGAGCGACAGCGCTTTCGCTGCGCCAACGCAGGCATAGACGCACAGGCCCACGGCATCGAGCCACAGCAGCGTCTGTCCGTGCACGCCGCGCCCGCGCGTCAGGTAGACGAGGATCGCCACCACCGTGCAGACGACAATGTAGCCCGCATCCCTCACCCAGAAGACCGGCGCCCCGATCAGCAGGTCGCGCAGCGTGCCGCCGCCGACGCCCGTGATCGCCGCGAAAAAGATGAACGTGACCACGTCCTGCCGTTTCTGCGCGGCCATGAGGGCGCCTGACGCAGCGAAAGTCGCCACGCCTGCATAGTCGAGCACCGAAAGCAGGCTGATCGCCATTCCTGCAGCTACCCTCAATTGCCAATCCGTCGCTGAGCGGCATAGCCTCATGCATCCCTGGAGGGAAAGGCCATACGCCTCGTCCATGCGCTCGCAGTCTTGTGTGTCGCCGCAATAGCCGGTGCGGCAGGGCTTGGCGCTGTTGGCCTGGCGCAGACCGCATCGACGCCGGGGAACAAGACCGAAGCGAAGTTCGCCGGCGGTTTCCGCCCCGACGCCTGCCGCTGGCCCCGCGCCGCCCGGAAGGCGCAATTGTCGGGATGCTGCCAGATCGACCTCGATATCGACGCGTCCGGCCACATGGTGCGCGGCGATGGCGTCTGCAGCGATCCGATGTTCCTGGAGCCGACGCTGCGCTGCCTGTCGGCGCAGACCTTCATCCCGGCGCGGCGCAACGGCCAGACAATCGCCGACCGGCACCACATGGAATACGAGTGGCGCGCCACCACCCCTCCGGGCCATGACCTGTGCGAGCGGCTGAAGACCAGCTGACGCGCGCGCCGCAGCCCTCTAAAGAGGACGGCAAGGTCGTGAGGGAGTGGTAGCCGTGGACGTCATTTCAAGATTTGCCGGAAGCGGCGACGCCGCGCTCTACTGGTCGGAGCTGGCGCGCAACTGGGCCTCGGCCTTCACATTTGTGGCGGCGCTGCTGGCCGGCATATTCGGCCTGTTCCGCTATCTGCGGTCCGAGCGCATGCGCCAGACCGAGCAGATCCGCGAACTCTACAAGAGCTTCTTCGAGGCGGACAAATACCGCCGCATCCGCTTCGTGCTCGCCAATCACGACGCGCCGGAATTCGCGGCCCTGAGGGAGGAGCTGGCGACACCCGGCATGCCCAAGCCGCTCGAGGGCGAGCTGATCGACCTGCTCAACTTCCTTGAGTTCGTCTCCGGCCTTACCCGGCGCGGGCTCGTCTCGCGCAGCGACATCGACTGGATGTTCGCCAACTATATCGAGCGCGTCATCGCCGTCGATTTCGTCCGCGCCTACGTCAAGCGCCAGGACTTCGACGAACTCAACGATGCGGTCCGCAAGGCCGAGCGGGCGAAGGCCAAGGCTGAGGCCGCAGCGCGCTGAAGGCGGCAGGACGCTGGCTGCCGGGTGACAGCCCCCAGCTATCGTGTCCGCCGCGCCGCATGGGTGTTCCCGCCGCGTCCCGGGACGCCTATGTCCTGTAGGTCAACGCAGGCCCCCATGAGCAAGTTTGCCCCATGAGCAACCGATCAGCCGGTCCCGAAATCCTCCGCCTGATGGACCTCCTGTCCAAGCTGCCGGGGCTTGGGCCGCGCTCGGCGCGCCGGGCGGCCCTGCACCTGCTGAAGAAGCGCGACCAGCTTCTGTCGCCGCTCGCCGCCGCCATGGCGGACGCCGCCGCCAAGGTCTCGATCTGCAGCCGGTGCGGAAACTTCGACACCGTGAACCCGTGCTCGGTGTGTGCCGCTCCGGGACGCGACACAGGGATCATCTGCGCGGTCGAGGAGGTCGGCGATCTCTGGGCGATGGAGCGGACGGGCGTGTTCCGGGGACAATACCATGTCGTCGGCGGAACCCTGTCGCCGCTGGACGGCATCCGGCCCGAAGACCTCAACATTTCTGGACTTGTGGAGCGGGCAAGCAACCCGGATGTGCGAGAAGTAATCCTTGCGCTCAATGCTACGGTGGACGGGCAGACGACTGCGCACTACATCACAGACAGGCTGGCTCATCTTCCCGTGAAGGTGACGCGGCTGGCCCACGGTGTGCCGGTGGGGGGGAACTCGATCACCTGGACGATGGCACGATCGCGGCTGCTATGTCGTCGCGCAGGTAATAATTACGGCTGGGGCGTCCCATGGTGAAACGCAATCATGTTCCGGTTCTGCTGACGGTCGCCGCCGTCGGCGTAGGTGTCGGCATCGGCATGTGGCTGATGCGCGACCAGATCAAAGCCGCGGCGCGCAATGCCCGCAGCGCCAGCCGCAAACTCCGCGACCCGCTCGACGTGTTCAGCGCCGACGTTCCGGATGCGGCTTTCGAGGGCGTCGCGAACTATCCCTACATGCCCGAAGGCTGGCGTCCCAAGCGCGGCGCACGCGACTAGTCTGTAGAGCCTGCCCGCCTGAATTCGCCTCCGATCCAGTTCGCTCATCCGCAGAATCGCGCGACCGTCCGACGCCTTCCGGTTGATCGGAACAAATAATGAACGTATGGTCGCGGGCATGACACTCGACATCTGGCACATCGTCCTTGGCCTGATCGCGCTTGTCGCTGCGGGCGCCGCTTTCGTGTTCTCGCAGCGCAGGCCGCCCGACACGGCGCACCTCTCGGCCGAACTGGAAGAGCGCAAGCGCGAGGTCGGGTCGCTGAAGTCCGAGCGCGATGAGCTTCGCCGCCGCGCCGAAACAGCCGAGCGGGCCCACGCCGCTGACGTCGCCAAGATGGCCGAGCGTGACGCCAGCATGGTGCGCGAACGCGAACAGCTCGCGAAAATGCAGACCGACAGCGAAGGACGTTTCAAGCAGCTCGCCGAAGCCGCGCTGCTGAAGTCGCAGCAGCAATTCGTGCAGATCGCCGACGAGACGCTGAAGAAACACAAGGAAGGCGCCGAGGGCGAATTCGGCAAGATGCTGAAACCGATCCAGGAAACCTTCGGCCAGTTCCGCGAGAAGGTCGAAGCGATCCAGAAGGTCAGCGCCGAAGACCGCGCCAAGCTGGAGGAACAGATCCGCGGCGTCAGCGAGAGCGTGCGCAAGACCGAATCCGCCGCCGGCAAGCTCGCCAACGCCCTCTCCACCACGCGCCATGGCGGCCGCTGGGGCGAGGAGACGCTGCGCAACGTACTCGAGATGGCGGGCCTGTCGCCTTATGCCGATTTCACCGAGCAGAACTCGTCCGAAACCGAGAAGGGCCGTATCCGGCCCGACGTCATCATCCGTATGCCGGGCGGGCGCGAGCTGGTGATCGATTCCAAGGTCTCGCTGGACGATTATCTCGCTGCCTCGAACGAGCCGGACCCGGCGAAGAAATCCGAATTCCTCGCCGCCCATGCCCAGAAGGTGCGCGCCCACGTAACCAGCCTTGCGCGCAAGGATTACTGGAAGGGCTTTTCCGACCGCGTCGACTTCGTCGCCATGTTCATGCCGGGCGAGAACTTCTACGCCGCCGTGCTGGAATACGATCGGGACATCTTCGACTTCGCGTCCAAGAATTCCGTCATCATCGTGACGCCCTCGACGCTGATCGCGCTGGCCAAGGCCGTCGCCTATGGCTGGCGCCAGGAACAGGCCGCCCGCAATGCCGAGGAAGCCGTCGAACTCGGACGCGAGCTTTACCAGCGCCTGTCCGTCATGACCGAGCACATGGGCAAGGTCGGCTCCAACCTCGACAAGGCCGTCGACAGCTACAACTCGATGGTCGGCTCGTACGACCGCAAGGTGATCCCGCAGCTGCGCCGGTTCGAGGACCTGCAGATCCCCACCGAGAACAAGACCATCGAGTCCCCGCCGGAACTCTCGGTGAAGGCCCGGACGCCGCAGGCACAGCTGGCGGAGGTCAAGTCCGACACGCCCCTGCTGGACGCCCTGCAGCCCCAGGCCGCCACGGGAAAACGCAAATAACCTTGCCCGTCAGGGGCATTCCCTGGGTTGTGAGCGCTCTTCGCGAGAGCGTTCACTTGACCTTCAGGCCGCCTCTTCATAGCTAGCGTTCATGGCTATCCGACCCATCCTCACCGTTCCGGATCCTGTGCTGAAGCAGGTCTCGAAATCCGTTCCCGCTGTCACGGACGAGACCCGCGCGCTCATGGATGACATGCTGGAGACGATGTACGCCGCGCCAGGCATCGGCCTTGCCGCCGTGCAGATCGGCGTGCCTCTCCGTGTCATCGTCATGGACCTCGCCAAGGAAGGCGAGCCGCCCGCGCCGCGCTATTTCGTGAACCCCGAAATCCTCGAGACGGCCGGCGAGAAGCAGGCCTATGAAGAAGGCTGCCTGTCAGTCCCGGATTTCTACGACGAGGTCGAACGCCCCAAGCAGGTCCGCCTCCGCTATCTCAACTACAGGGGCGAGAAGGTCGAGGAACTGGCCGAGGGCATGTATGCGGTCTGCATCCAGCACGAGATGGACCACCTGCAGGGCACACTCTTCATCGACCACCTGTCGCGCCTGAAGCGCACCTTCGCGATCAACAAGGTCAAGAAGGCCAAGAAGCGCGACGCCGCCTAGAACGGCGTGATCTGGTCGTAGATCAGCTTGCCATACTTGTCGCGCTGCACGGCGGAGATGTCTCCGCGCCCGCCATAGGAGATGCGCGCTTCCGCGATCTTGGTGTGCTCGATCGTGTTGTCGGCGGCGACATCCTCCGGACGGATCACGCCCGAGACCAGCAGTTCGCGAAGTTCATTGTTGATACGAACCTCCTGGCTGCCGCCGATCACCATATTGCCGTTCGGCAGGATGTCCGTGATCACTGCCGCAACAACGAGGTTCACCGTCTCCTGACGGTTCACCGAGCCCGTGCCGTTCGAGGCGGAGGTCGATCCGAAATCAACGCCTGGCGAGAGCGAGGGCGTGCCGGGCAGGGCTTTCGTGATAATATCCTCAAGACCCAGCGCTGCATTCAGGCTGGTGTCGGTGGAGCTGGTCCGGCTGCGCGCCGAGGTATTCTTGAGCTGCGCTGAATCCGCGATCTCGATGTTCACCGTCAGAATGTCGCCAATCTTGCTGGCGCGCTGGTCGTTGAAGAACGAGCGCGCCCCTGTGCGCCACAACGAATTGGGGGCTGCGACTTCCACGATCGGCGTCGGCAGCGGCATCGACACACGCTGCGAGCCCGCGAGAGTGGCCGGGTTCTGGATCGCGGTCAGCTGCGGCGGCGCAATCGCCTCGTTGAGCCCGGCGCATCCGCCCAGCATCAGTGCTGCAAGTCCAGCGCCGGTGGTGATGGTCTTTTTCATCGCAGTCGCCTCGGTTGGCAGTCGTATCAGTTGACGCTGGCTTCGCCGTGGCCGGTGGCCACCGCGTCGATCGAGCGTTTCGAATAGGTGTTGAGCACGCGCACGGGCTGACCCAGCGCCGCCTCGTTCTGCGCGATGCCGTCCACCGACAGGCGCACGCCTGGCGCGGTGTAGACGATGGCGATCGGATCGCCCTTGCGAATGACGGAGGCCGCCTTGATGTCGGTTGCCTGGATCGGCTGGCCCGCCTTCAGCGTGCGCTTGGCTTCCATGCCGACAGCGGCGTCCATGCCAACGCCGCGCAGGGCGCGGCCAGTGGGTTGCGCCTGCATCTCGACGTCGTTGGCGGTGATGACCTCGCCGCGCGCAATGTCGCGTACGAGCATGAGAATTTCGCCGCTTCCCTGCGCCGGCGAGCCCAGCTGGCGCGCGGGATTCGCGGTACGCGCGGTATTGGCTGGAGGCGCTACAACGGCGTTGCCGGTTGCGCGCGTCACCATGATCGGCTGGTCGAGCGGGATAGCGAGAATGACGCCTGCGCCCTTTGCCGTCGCAATCAGGAAGGCAGGGTCGAGCGACAATGTCTGTCCGGCTGGGCGGGGCAGGTCCGATCAGGATGCCAGCCGCCGTGCCTGTCACGGGCGCCACATCGCCCAGCGTGATCCAGTCGCCGCTCACCTGTGTCGGCGCGCGCTGCGCCATGGCCGGTGCGGCGAGGGCAGCGAAGACAGAGCGCGAGAGCGGCGATGCGGATCATGTGCCTCAACGCAGGTTGGCGGTGGAGCGCAGCATCTCGTCGGTCGTGGTGATGACCTTGGAGTTCATCTCGTAGGCGCGCTGCGCCGTGATCAGCGCCGAGATTTCGGTCACCGCGTTGACGTTCGACGTTTCCAGAAAGCCCTGCTGCAACGTGCCGAAGCCCACCGCCCCCGGCACGCCGCGATTGGCCGCGCCCGAAGCAGGCGTTTCAAGGAACGTGTTGTCGCCCATCGCTTCAAGACCCGCCGGGTTGATGAAGCGCGCCAGTTCCAGCGCGCCGACATCCTGCGGCGCCGAGCCGTCAGCCATGATGGCCTGAACCGTGCCCTGACGGTTGATCGAAATGCCGACCGCGTCAGCCGGCACGCTGATGCCCGGCGCAACGACAAAGCCGTCTTCGGTCACGATCTGGCCATCGGGTGATAGCGAAAAATTGCCGGCGCGGGTGTACGAGTCGCGGCCATCGGGCAGCTGCACGACGAAATAGCCATCGCCCTGGATGGCGATATCATAGGGGTTCTGCGTCTGCGTGATGCCGCCCTGTTCGGTGACGCGATAGACCGAGCCTGATTTGACGCCCGTACCCACCTGCACGCCCGTCGGCACGATGGTGCCGGCGTCGGACGAGGTCACGCCCACGCGTTCCACGTTCTGGTAGAGCAGGTCCTGGAACTCGGCGCGCTGGCGCTTGAAGCCCGTCGTGTTCATGTTCGCGATGTTGTTCGCGATCACCTCGACGTTGAGCTGCTGGGCCTGCATGCCCGTGGCGGCGGTGTTCAGTGCGCGCATGGGAGCGTTTCCTTAAGCGTTAGCCGACTTTGGCGAGTTTCTCGATCGACGTTCCGCGCAGTTCATCCGACTGCGACAGCATCTTGGCGACCGACGTATAGGCGCGGCTGATGTCGATCATTTCCGTCAGTTCAAGCACGGCGTTGACGTTGGACCCTTCGACCATGCCCGGGGCGATCCTGACGTCGGTCGCCGTCTGCGGCTGTTCGTCCGTTGCTTTCCACAGGTTCGATCCCATGCGCTCGAGTGCGCCCGGGGTCTGGAATTTCATCACCTTCAGCGTGCCGACGACCACGCCATCCTGGCTGATCGAGCCTTCGCGCGAGACGGACAATGGCCCGCCCTCCGCGTTGATCGTGATCGGGCCGCCTTCGCCCATTACCGGGTCGCCATTGCGGGTCACGACTTCGCCCTTGTCGTTCAGGCCAAAGCGTCCATCGCGCGTATAGGCCGTGCCGGCCTTGCTCTGCACTTCGAAGAAACCGTCGCCCTCGAGCGCGAAGTCCAGCGGATTGCCGGTCTGCTCCAGCGGGCCGGTCGAAAAGTCGCGCTGCAGCGTCCAGGCGTCGGCGAACGAAATGTCCTGCGGCGAGTCGGCTGCTGCTGCGGGCTTTTCCGACAGCGCGCGCGAGACCACATGCTCGACTTTGAAGCCGGATGTGGTGAGGTTCGCCAGATTGTTAGCGGTCGTGTCCATCCGCTTCTGCAGCACTTGCTGCGCGGACAGGCCGACCATGAATGAATTGTCCATGGGCCGCCATTCGTCTCCACGCTGCGGTTTTGCGGCGGTGGATCCAGGCTGGGCAGGTCCGCGTTTTCTGCGGCGGACGCGAAAGTCAGCCTGCAGAATGGGCCGTTGGAGTTAACGGTGTATTGCCAGCCACGCGCGCCCGGCAGGCTTTCACCCGGCAGGAATTGCCCATCTCCACTAATCCTTAACCTTCCGCGGACGATTTTGCCGGGTGGCTTGGACCCTCCGGCCGCAACTGATTCACGCGACCGATTCATTGGGATTGCCTGTCCATGTCATCCAAGAAGGACAAGCCGAAGAAAGCCGAAGAGCCCGCCGCAGATGCGGCCGGGGAGGAAGGCGCTGAAGGCGCGCCGGCGAAAAAGAAGATGGCGGGCAAGACGCTCATTCTCTTCATCGTCCTTCCCGCCGTGCTGGTGCTCGGTGGCGGCGGCGCGGCGGCGATGATGCTGCTGGGCGGCGGCAAGGCTGCCGCGGCCCCGGCGGCTGGCGTCGATGGCGCCCACGTAACAGCTGAAGAAGGTCACGGCGAAGCAGCCGCTCCCGCTGGCGAACATGGCGCCGCGCCCGCTGCTGGCGGCGAACATGGCGCTGAAGGCGCACCCGCTGCGGGCGGGGAAGATGCCGATGTTGGCCACGTCATGCCCTGCGAGAGCGGCAACCCCTGCTATTATTCGATGCCCAAGCTGATCGTGAACCTCGCCTCAACCGGCGGCGCCCGCGCCACGATGATGGAGCTGGAGCTGTCGCTTGAAGCGTCCGCCACCACCACCTTCAACCGCGTGCCGGAACTGATGCCGCGCCTGAAGGACACGCTGAACTCGTTCCTGCGCGAGCTGCGCGTCGAAGATCTCAACGGCTCGGGTGGCACGTACAGCCTGCGTCGCGAACTGCTCAAGCGGTTCAATACGGTGATGGACCCCAAGAAGCTCGATGCGGTCCTCATCGAAGGCATGTTGATCCAGTAGGATATCCAGACTTGGCGAGCGATACCTCCACGGATGAAGACCTGGCGGCCAGCTGGGAGGCTAGCGTCTCCGGCGGCGACCAGTCAGCCGCGGACGATGCGTGGAATGCCGAGCTTCCCGGCAGCGGCGGTCCTCCCGGCGAAGTGCCGCAATCGATCGCGCAACAGGCCGCCGGCTCCGAGCGCATTCTCAACCAGGACGAAATCGACAGCCTGCTCGGCTTCTCGATGGACGAGGATGCAGGCGCCAAGAAGAACGGCATCCGCGCGCTCATCAATTCCGCGCTGGTATCGTACGAACGCCTCCCGATGCTCGAGGTCGTGTTCGACCGCCTCGTGCGCCTGATGACCACCAGCCTGCGCAACTTCACGTCCGACAACGTCGAAGTGTCGCTGGATGCGATCCAGTCGATGCGCTTCGGCGATTATCTCAACTCGATCCCGCTCCCGGCCATCCTCGCCGTGTTCAAGGCCAAGCAGCTCGACAATTTCGGACTGCTGACCGTCGATTCCAACCTGATCTACTCGATCGTCGACGTGCTGCTCGGCGGCCGTCGCGGCACGATAGCGATGCGCGTGGAAGGGCGGCCCTACACCACGATCGAGCGCGTGCTGGTCACGCGTCTAGTCGAAGTGATCCTGCACGATGCGCGCAAGGCGTTTGATCCGCTCACCGCTGTCGACTTCGAACTCGACCGTATCGAGACCAACCCGCGCTTCGCGGCCATCGCCCAGCCGGCCAACGCCGCTATCCTCGTCAAGCTGCGCATCGACATGGAAGATCGCGGCGGCCGCTGCGAACTGCTGCTGCCGTACGCCACGCTCGAACCGATCCGGAAGATGCTGCTGCAGAATTTCATGGGCGAGAAGTTCGGCCGCGACAACATCTGGGAAGGCCACCTCGCAACCGAGCTGTGGTCCGCCCCCACCACGCTGCGCGTCGTGCTCGACGAGTTCAAGCAACCGCTCGGCCGGATGATGAACCTGCAGGTCGGCGACACGCTTGTGATGAACGCCACCCCCGATTCCAAGGCGCACCTGATGTGCGGAGATATCCACCTGACAACCGGCCAGGTCGGCCGCATAGGCCAGAAAGTGGCGATGCGCGTCGAGGCCCCGATCACCCAGGCGGCCAAGAAACAACTTCTGGAGGCACGATGAGCGGCATCTACTCACTGGCGTTCGAGGGCTTCCTCGCCGTCCTTCTCGTCATCGCCATCCTCTATTGCATCCGTCTCGACGGAAGGCTGAAGGCGCTGCGCACCGGCAACGACCGGATGCTGGAAGCCGCCCGCGAATTGCAGAACTCGGCCATGCACGCCGAGAACGCCGTCAACGCCATGCGCCGTTCGGCCGATGCCGCCGGCAAGGAATTGCAGGCCAAGATCGACGAGGCCCGCGCCATGGCCGCAACGCCGCTCATCCGCGAAGAGATGATCTCCGAGAACTCCGTCCGTCCCGTCGACTTCTCCCTGCGCCGCCGCAGCGTACTCTAAGGATCCACCATGACCCTCAAGGTCCTAACGCCGAAGGTCGGGGTCTTCTCGGCCGTGATCGCCGTGTCGATCGGCGCGCTTGCGTTCAAGGGCGTCGATCTCGCGCAGGCGGCCTTCGCCGTCGAGGCTGATCCCGCGGCTGCCGCTGCCCCCGCCGATACGTCCGAACTCACGGCCGGCGCAGAAGTCCCCGCGGCTGACGAGGCCCCGCCCGCCGCAGGCGCCGCCGCGCCGACGCCGGAACAATGCCTCACCACGCTCAACTCTGCTGCAGAAGAGATGGGCCTGTCCTCGCAGGAGATCGTCGTCCTGCGCTCGCTCCAGGCCCGTCGCGAAACCCTCGATGCACGCGAGAG
Organism: uncultured Alphaproteobacteria bacterium; assembly: GCA_963784415.1. GTDB lineage: Bacteria > Pseudomonadota > Alphaproteobacteria > Caulobacterales > Hyphomonadaceae > UBA7672. Next base: position 135,414 of record CAWARK010000003.1, on the reverse strand, counting down.
CGGCATCGCCACGCGCGAAGCCGCCGCCGCCGCCGCCGAAGGCCGCCTGCAGGAACAGATCGCCCAGCTCAAACTGGTCGAGACCGACGTGCAGGGTCTCCTTACCCAGATGGACGAAAAAGCCGACAAGCGCATGGCCGACCTCGTCAAATCATACGAGACGATGAAACCGAAAGACGCCGCGCGTATCTTCGACGGCATGGACGATGGACTGCTGGTCGATCTCGCGAAGTCGATGAAGTCGTCCTCGCTTGCCGCCATCCTGTCCACCATGCAGGCCAAGCGCGCTGAAACGCTGACGCGCATGCTCGCCAATCTTTCGAAACCTCCGGTCAGCTTGCCGCCCGGACTGACGTCAACCACGGCGAGCCCGCCGCCCGCCGCGCAGCCGGTCAGCGCGCCGGCGCCTGCCGCGAAGCCCCCGGCGGCCAGGGCCCCAACGCCGAAAGCCCCCGCGACCAAAGTTCCCGTCGTTGCGGCTCCCACGACCACGCCTCCCACCACCACAGCGCCCGCGATCGCGGCGCCGGCGGCCGATGCGCCCGAGGCCAAGGCCCCTGTATGAGCTTGCTGCGCCCTCCCTCGGGTTGGGTAATGCGTCTCTCCCTGGCAGGAGCGGCGGCGATCTCTCTTGCCGCGCCTGCCTTCGCCGACCGGCCCGTGCAGCTCAGCTTTTCCGAAGCGCCGACCTATGCACGCATCACCGCGAAATGGGCCGATGGCGATGAGGCCGCGCCGCGCATCAGCGCGCAGGTCAACAACCAGGTCCTGATCCTCACCTTCGACCAGAAGGTCAAAATCAATCTCGACAAGTTGAAGGAAGGCCTGCCCAACTGGGCCGCCGTCACCTTCATGGACCCCGATGGCATGACTGCCCGCATCGGGCTCAAGCAGACGCCAAAGCTTGCCGTCACCACCTCCGCCGATCTCGTCGCCGTCGACCTGATGATGGATGGCTCAACCGCCAGGCCGCCCAAACTGCTCTCACCGCTGGTTGCAAAGCAGAAGGCGGTCGTCGAAGCCAAGCGCGTCGCCGCCCTGCCGCCGCCGGTCGCGATGGAGCCACTTGAAGTGCGCGGCAGCCATTCCGGTGACAGCTCGCGCATCGCATTCTACTGGGACAACAAGACCAATTATAAGATCGTCTCGCAGACCGATGGCGTGATGAAGATCCAGTTCGCCAAGCGCGCCAAGCCGGATCTCGCCTACATTCACATCACGCCGCCCGCGAACCTCGCCGATTTCCAGGGCGAGAATTCCGACAAGGGCTATGCCGTCACGATCACCTCGAAAGACAAGCTGCCGATCAAGGCGATGATGGAAGGCGATACGCTTGTCGTCGATATCTCCAAACCGCTGCCGCCGGAAACGCCGGCAGAGAAGGGCGCCGAAAAGCCGAAAGTCACGCCCGCTCCCGCAGCGAAACCCGCCAAGCCTGAAGACGCCGGCGCTATCATGCTCACCCCGCCGCGCGGGCAGACGCAATCAGCCGATCTGCCAACACCGCCCACGGCGACAGATGTGATCGGCGGCGCCGAGCGCGTGACGTCGATGGCGAAAAGCTGGACGGATCCTGCGCCGCGCAACGGCGTCGTCATCGTGAAGGCCGCGCCCCTGACGAACGGTGTTGAATTGTCATTCCCGTTCGCTGCGCCCGCGCCCGCTTCTGTCTTCGCGCGCGGGACCGTCGCCTGGGCAGTATTCGCCGCCAACGCCGACCTTAAGCTCGATCCAGCAAGCCTGCCGACCGGCTATCGCGCGCGCACCTTCCGCGTGAAGAACGCCACCATCCTGCGCCTCGAGACGCCCAAGGGTCTCAGCGTTTCGGCAAGGATGGATGAATCCACCTGGGTGCTGAAGATCGCCCCGACCGCCGACAAGCCCGAGCGTTTCGTGAAAGCGGACCGGAAGGCGGGCGATGATGGCCGCGCGCGCATCGAGGCGATGCTGATCGGCGCCAGCGGCATCGTGTGGTTCGAAGATCCCCTTATCGGCGACCAGCTTGCCGCCGCCGTCTCCTACGGCCCTTCAACCGCCTCCGCGACGCCACGTGACTTCGTCGAGGCGTCGCTTCTCGTCACCGCCCATGGTCTTGCCATCGTACCGAAATCCGACGACGTGCAGATCACGATGGAGGGCGAGCGCGTCGTCGTCTCGATGACGGCGGGCGCGCAGACTGCACCCGAAGCCCCGCTCGTCGATCTCAGCGTTGCGAAAAACGCGATCAATCCAGCTTTCATTGACTTTGCCGCCTGGGGCGCCGCGCGCGGCGACCAATACGTGAAACAGCTCGACGCGCTCGAAGGCCAGGCTGCGGACATGGAACCCTCGACGCCCGCCGGCGGCGATGCTGCACTCAACCTCGCCCGCTTCCACATTGGCCACGGCCAGGCGCAGGAAGCACTGGGTGTGTTACGCGCCGCCGTCGCCGCCCGTCCCGAGCTTGAACAGAACCCATCCTTCGTCGGCCTGCGCGGCGCCGCCAGCTACATGTCCGGCCGCCTCAAGGACGCCGAGAACGATCTCTCGCGCGGCGCCTTGCGTGCAGACCCCTCCGCCTCCCTCTGGCGCGCCATGGTCGCGGCCGGCAATGGCGAATGGGAGCGCGCCATCGAATTCTTCCGCGCCGCCGAGCGTCAGATTTACCTCTACCCGTCCGTTCACGCCGCCGAATTCTCCGTCGTCTGGGCCGAAGCCGCCCTGCGCGCCAACGATTTTGACACCGCTCGTCGCCAGGCCAACCTGGCTGTCACGAATGGCGAGCGGGAAGTGAAGGAGCGTGGCCAGCTCATCCTCGCCAACCTCAGCGCCACCATCGATGGACCGGCCGCCGCGTGGCCCGAACTCGACCGCCTGTCCAAAGTCGCGCTCGAACCTGTCGCCGTCCGCGCCGAACTCCGCCGTCTCGAACTCGCCGTCCCCGCCGGCAAGCTAACCGCCAACGAGGCCGCCGACCAACTCGAAGCGCTGCGTTTCCGCTGGCGTGGCGATGAAGTGGAAATGGCGACCGTCGGCATCCTCTCCGACCAGTACATGCGCGTCGGTCGCTTCCGCGATGCGCTTCTGCTCGCCCAGTCCACCGCCATGCGCGACGCCAGCGCGCCCGGCGCGCGAGAGTTGCGTCTGAAGCTGGCCGATTATTTCCGTCGCCTCTTCCTCACCGGCGAAGCCGACCGCCTCGATCCGATTCAGGCCGTCGCACTGTTCTACGAATTCGACGACACGCTGATGCCGATCGGTCCCGACGGCGACCAGATGGTGCGCAAGCTCGCGCAGCGCCTCGTGGCCTTCGATCTGCTCGAACCGGCCAGCGCCCTGTTGCAGTACCAGGTCGACAACCGCCTGCGCGGTGTCGGCAAGGCGGCGGTCGCGGTTGACCTCGCCTCGATCTATCTGTGGGACAAGCGGCCGGACAAGGCGCTCGCCGCCCTCAACTCCACCCGCATTCCAACCCTGCCCAAGCCGCTTGCGCTTGAACGCCGCCTGCTCGAAGCCGCAGCCTATCGCGATCTCGGCCAGTTCGATCACGTCATCGAACTCGTCGAACCGCTCGAAGGCGTCGAGCCGAAATCGTTGATGGCCGATGCCTACTGGCGCGATCGCAAATGGACCGAGGCCGGCCGCGCGCTTGTCGGCATGCTGCAGGGCACGGCGCAGGTCTCGACCAAAGATGCCGATCTCGTCTTCAAGACCGCCATCGCCGCCCGCATGGCGAAAGACCCGGGCATGATCGCGCAGGTCCGCAGCTACGCCAGAGCCATGGACGGCAACGCCAACAAGGCGTCGTTCGATCTCATCACCGCGCAAACAGATGTAACCGGCGCCAGCCTCTCCGAGGCCGTGCGCCGCCTCGCCGACGCGCCCCGCGTCGATGCCTTCGCCAGCGCAATGAAAAAGCGTTTTGACGCGCCGAAGGCTGCGCCTGCGGGCTGATCACGCCACCTGCCCGGCGGCCCAGCCCGAGCTCCACGCCCACTGGAAATTATACCCGCCCAGCCGCCCGGTGACGTCCACACACTCCCCGACAAAATACAGACCCGGCACATCCTTCGCCATCATCGTCTGCGAAGACAGCCCGTCCGTATCAATGCCGCCGATCGTCACCTCGGCCGTCCGCCACCCTTCAGTCCCATTCGGCGTCACCCGCCACGCATTCACCGCATCCGCCACCGTCCGCAGCTTTACGTCCGACAGATCCGCCAGCCGCGATGTCGCAAACGTCCGCGCCGCGATCTGGTCCGCCAGCCGCTTCGGCACGATCGCCGCCAGTGCATTGTCGAGCTGCAATCTCGGTTGGTCTTTCCGCCGCAGCTTCAATTCCGCGAACACATCCCGCCCGCGTGCGAGATCGATCACGACCTCGTCGCCCTCGCGCCAGTAAGAGGAAATCTGCAGAATGCTCGGCCCCGACAAGGCCCCGATGCGTAAACAGCATGCCTTCGTCAAAACCCGTCTTTCCGCACGACGCCCGCGCTTCGACCGAAAGTCCAGCCAGCTCCGCAATCGGCTCGATCGCCGGCGACCCGAACGTGAAAGGCACAAGAGCAGGGCGCGGCTCGACAAGCTTCAGCCCGAACGCTTCCGCGATCTCGTAAGCATACCCGCTCGACCCCATCTTCGGAATCGACTTGCCGCCCGTTGCAATCACCAGAGAGGCACACGCAATCGCGCCAACCGACGTCTCAACAACAAACCCATCGCCCTCGCGCCGAACAGCGCCCGGCTCGACGCTCAACCGCAACTCGCCGCCGGCAGCGCTCAGATCCTCCAGCAGCATGTCGATGATCTGCTTCGCCGATCCATCGCAGAACAACTGGCCCAGCGTCTTCTCATGCCAGGCGATTCCCTTGGCATCGACCCGTGCAATGAAGTCCTGCGCCGTGAACCGCTTCAGAGCCGACACACAGAAGTGCGGATTGCTGGACAGGAACTGCTTCGGGCTCGCATCGCGATTGGTGAAGTTGCACCGCCCGCCGCCCGAGATGCGAATCTTCTCCGCCGGCTTGTCCGCATGGTCGATCACCAGGACGCGCCGCCCCCTGCGCCCCGCCTCGATGGCGCACATCAGCCCAGCGGCCCCGGCCCCGATCACCAGTATGTCGAAAGTTTCCGTCATTCAGTCTCACAGCACGAAATCGCAGGTTACTCCACGTCACCTATCGATTTCGCTACTGGTGGAGACGTAACGCGCGCGTAAAGTAGAGGAAAGACGACACAGGGAAGCGCGCCATGGCCTACAGCAAGATCGAGCTCGAACGGGATGGCAATGTCGCGATCATCCGCCTCAACGATCCCGCCACGCTGAACGCCGTCACCCTGCAAACAATCGAGGAAATCGACGCGGCCCTCACCGAAATCGACGGTTCGGCCCGCGCCATGGTGCTTACCGGCGCAGGCCGCGGCTTCTGCTCCGGCGCAAACCTCACCGGCGGCATGGGCGTCGGCCAGAGCGGAAGGCCCGCCCGATGGCGGCCGCGTGCTCGAAACCCACATCAACCCCCTGATGCTCCGCCTGCGCGACCTGCCGATCCCCTGGGTCTTCGGCGATCAAGGGCAGCGCCGCCGGCGTCGGCTGCTCCTTCGCGCTCGCCGCCGACATCGTGGTCGCAGGCGAGGGCGCGTTCTTCCTGCAGGCCTTCGCCCGCATCGGCCTCGTGCCCGACGGCGGCTCCAGCTGGATCCTCGCCAAGGCCATCGGCCGCACCCGCGCGATGGAGATGATGCTGCTCGGCGAGCGCATCCCCGCCGCGAAAGCGTTCGAGTGGGGCATGGTCAACCGCGTCGTCGCCGATGACGACGTGATGCCCACCGCGCTCACGCTCGCAAAACAGCTCGCAGCCGGTCCCACCAAATCCCTCGCCATGATCCGCCGCATGGCCTGGTCCGCCTCCGACGCCTCGTTCGAAGACGCCATGAAGACCGAACGCAACAACCAGCGCGACGCTGGCCGCACCGCCGACCATCGCGAAGGCGTCGTCGCCTTCATCCAGAAACGCCCCGCCAATTTTACCGGCGCCTGACACAGCGCTCGCCAATCCCCACATTCCTCCCGCCCCCCGGAGACTCCCAATGACTGAAGCCTGGATCATCGACACCACCCGCACCCCGCGCGGCATCGGCCGCGTCGGCAAGGGCGCGCTCGCCGACATGCACCCGCAGCACCTCGGCGCCACCGTGCTGAAGGCGCTGGCCGAACGTAACGACCTCAACACCGCTGACGTCGACGACATCATCTGGGGCACGTCCACGCAGACCGGCAAGCAGGGCCGCGACCTCGGCCGCATGGCCGCGCTCGACGCCGGCTATGACGTGCGCGCCTCGGGCGTCACCATCGACCGCTTCTGCGGCTCGGGCATCACCTCGGTGAACCTCGCCGCCTCCACCATCATGTCCGGCATGGCCGACCTTGCCATCGCGGGCGGCACCGAAATGATGAGCTACACGGCCGCCTCCGCCGATCCGAAATCGCCGCCCTTCATCGACGCCGGCAACCTCCGCCTCCGCGCCCGCCACCCGCAAAGCCATCAGGGCGTCTGCGCCGACGCCATCGCCACGCTCGAAGGCATCTCGCGCGAAGACCTCGACGCCCTCGCGCTCGAAAGTCAGGTCCGCGCCGACAAAGCCATCAAGGGCGGCCACTTCAACCGCAGCGTCGTTCCCGTGACCAAGGAAGACGGCTCGCTCGCGCTCGATCGCGAGGAATTCCCGCGTCCGCAGACCACCGCCGAAGGCCTCGCCGGCCTCAAGCCTGCCTTCGAGATGCTGGCCGAAGTTCCGCTCAACGAGCAGGGCGAAACCTATGGCGGCCTGATCCGCCAGGTTTATCCCGACCTCAAGATCAAGCACGTCCACCACGCCGGCAACTCGTCCGGCGTCGTCGATGGCGCCGCCGCCATCCTGCTGGCCTCGCCCGACTACGCGAGGAAACACGGCTTCAAGCCGCGCGCCCGCGTCCTTGCCATGGCCAACATGGGCGATTCGCCCACGCTGATGCTCAACGCGCCCGTGCCCGCCGCGCTGAAGGTGCTCGCCAAGGCCGGTCTCACCGTCGACGACATCGATCTCTGGGAGATCAACGAAGCCTTCGCCGTCGTCGCCGAAAAATTCATCCGCGACCTCAAGCTCGATCGCAACAAGGTCAACGTGAACGGCGGCGCCATGGCGCTCGGCCACCCGATCGGCGCAACGGGCTCGATCCTGATCGGCACCATCCTCGATGAACTCGAACGCCGCGACCTCAAACGCGGCCTCGTCACCATGTGCGCCGCCGGCGGCATGGCCCCGGCGATCATCATCGAGCGGGTCTAGGATGAGGATGCGTGCTGGCAGGTGACTGATCGCTTGCCAGCGCATCCAAAGCGCTGTTGCAGCACGCTGGGTCAATCCGGACGAAAAAGACTCGACACTGTTCATGTTTTGTTCTAGTTCGCTCGCCTGCAAAACGGCGCTGCCATGCTTCTCGATACACGCAATAATGTTCCTCCGTCCGACCAGCTCACGAACACGTTCATTGCTCTTCGTCCGCCGTGGCCGATCGCCGAGCAATTTTATTCAAGAGCGACACGGCTGTGTTCAAACTCTCGGATCGACGGTAGCCGGCGGCCATTTTTCATTCTGCACATCACCATGCTTCCGATCGGCGGATATCTGGGCCGGCTTCCACGCACGCGTCTCGAAGAAATTGATGCTGCGATTGGCATGGTGAAATTTCCCGCCATCGAGATCGTGCTTGATGAAGCGGGAAGTTTCGAGACGAGAAAGAACAGTGTTCCTTTCGTTCTGGAAGGCGATGAACTGACAGATGTGCATGCGCTCCGCCTGGCGACACGCGACGCATTGCGCATCAGGGGACTCAACATACCCGCGAGCAGGGCCTACTCTCCGCACATGACGCTTGCTTATGCGCGCCATCGCGCTCTGCGCGTGAAGGTTGCGCCCTTCAGTTGGAAAGCGCGAGAATTCCAACTCATCGAGAGCTGGGTCGGTCAGACAAAGTATGTCGAACTGGCCCGGTGGACACTCCGAGATGATGAACCGTCCCACCCGCAAACTAGTCTGCGTTGTCGGCTCGATGGCGAAGGAGCGGACATGAACTCGACTGAGCCGATGCCGCCTGCGTGACTTCGAACCCGCGCCTTCCGCAAGCAAATCTTGATCCGCAACATCTTTTGCGGAGACAGGCAGGTGGCGCTCCGCGTTCCATGTCGAGATGTTCAGGCCTTGGATGAAGGCAGCCCGATAAGCTGCAGACCCGAAGTCGGAAGGTTCAAACCGAAGTTCGTGTTCGCCTGAGATCGTCGCGAAAAGTGGGGCATTTCGGATGCGAACGGTCCGAAAAAGTGGTGCTGCCTAGGTGACTTGAACACCTGACCCCCGCATTACGAAATGTGACCCGCGAACTTCTAATGAGCGGGCCAGAGAGTGAAATAGGTTGAAGCAGGCACCAATAAGACTCTGATTACAAACGCTTAGTTCCGCTTGTCCGTTGAAGCAACACGAAGCTGATTGAAGCTGTCGCCCTACTAATCCCCTACAAGTGAGCCGTGATGCGCGGGTCATGTGTCGGTGTCCGCTGGGAAAGGCGCGCCGCATAAAAGGTTGGGGCCCGCGGGCCTAGCGGCAGAGCCCCGGTGCTCGCATGGGGTCCATACCCCTCTCCGTCTTCTCGCTAGCAGGCTATAGGAGTAACGGCGACAGGAAGTATGTCTCGTGCGGCTGAGGGGCGATGAACGAGATCAGAACTGCCAATAGGTTCGGTCGCCGCTATGTGCGGCTACGCGAATTCATGAATTACGCCAGCGATCTGGACATCATTGTCGACATGCCTGGCGAGGGACTCTTCGAGTTCTTGGACCGGCACGCGTTGTTGCAGCCGATTGCACGCGTTCGATTTCCACCGGAGATCGCTCGGCGCTTCGAGCAAGAGAAGAAGCGGGGTGTGGCTATGATTGAGCCCGTGGAGCCTGACACGCCCAGACTGGATTCCGCCGCCGAGCTCCACTTTGCGCTCGCTGACAACAAATGGAGCCGACCTTACATACACGGCGAGCACTCCCATCCCCTCGACGAACTTAAGGCGGAGCATATTCCGTTCGTGTCAGCGGAAAACGGGACGACAGCTTACACTCCCTGGAAGGACACCTCCACCCCGCTATGGGCTCAGGACGGGAACACCATCCACGACGGGCGCCAGTATGCGCAGATGTACTATCAGTATTGGCAGATATTCCCCCTCGCAGCGTTGATGCGCACGGGCGTGAAGCTGCTCTATCCGATCGATGACGATGCTGTCGAAAAAGCTGTGTGGGCCTACGACCTTTCGGACGCGTCAGTGCGTTCGAAGCTCTACGCAACGATGAACGTGGAGGCGCGCGCTGAGACGAGAAAAATTCGCGAGCACACGCGGCATTTCGAGGCAGTCGCCTATTTCCTAGCGTACTCGAACCACGCGCTAAATGCGATGCAGAAGGACATCGACAAGTCGACAGGTCGACTGTCGCAAGCGCAGAGTCGAGCGTTGAGCAAGCGCGAGAAGGTGCTCGCAGCCGAAGCGCTGACTCGCTATGGGCTTGTCGACTCGAACATGATCGAGTTCATCGAGCATCAAACCGATTGGTGGACGACGGCAGGCAAGCGCGGACCAAAGCGCATCGCTGAGGAGTACAAACGCAACATCGAGGCCAGCGTTCGCCTCTATAGGTTGGTGACCGGCGAGACATTCGAAGCGGTTGCGCAAAAGGTTAAGTCGAGCCACGGCTACTTCCGGCCCGTATTGGAAGTCGTGTTTCCCAGTTGGCTCGAGGAACAGCGCGACATCGCCGAGCGCTCGCTTTGGAACTGGGCGCGGAGGCACCTGGTATCCTTACCCGCGCCCTTCGCAGTGAGCGAATCTGACATCTCCACGTTCTGCGACTGGCTGGAGGGGAATGGCCTGCATCAGTATTACTGGCACTTCGCACGCCTCGTCGAAATCGGTCGCCTTGATGATGAGGTGCATCGAGCTGCTAAGGCTGCTGAAGCGGTAGGTCTGGCGAACCTTGCCGAGCTTGTCGCAAATGCGGTCCTCCAAGAGCAGGGCGGTAGGGTCCGCGGCAACACGTTGTCGGTAAAGCTTCGCGAGATCGCAGCCCAGGCCAAGGTCGTGCGCCTGGAAAAGCTGCTGAAAGACTTTAAGCACTTGACGCGCACCGACAGCAGCACGCTCAAGAAGCGTTTGGCTCAGATTGGTCGAATAAAGCGCGGAGGCGCGCTGGCTCCTATCCTGCGTATCCTTCTGGCCGTCCAGGTGATCCGAAACGAAGGCAGCCACTTGGGCCTACTACGATTTGATGGGGACCATCTCCACGAGATGATCGAAACTCTCTCTATTGCTGGTTTGATGGTGTGGCGCATGCGCTGAATGCGGCAGCGCCCAGGAGAGCAGGATGACCGCAGCAACGCCGCCGAAGTTTGAAAAGACGAACCACCACTACGTACCTCGCTTTTGGATCAAACGCTTCCAAGGCGCTAACGGCGTCCTGTGGAGATTGCGAAACGGGACTATCGCGCAAACGTCAGCGGCGAAGGTCATGTCGGAGGACTGGCTATACACCGATTTTGATCGGTACTGGCGTCCAGGCGACGGCGTAGAAGATAGATTGTCCGCGTTCGAAAGTATCGGCGGACAGTTGTTCGAAAGCCTTCACGCCATCAATTTTGCACCCACAATCGTGCAGTGGGAAGCGCTTTGTTTTTGGTTCGCCGTGACAGCGTGTCGGCACCCGATCGCCATGAGGCGCGGCTTCGAGCGGGCGAAAGAGATGGCTTGGGGCTTCGCCGATGTCTCAACCCATAAAGACGAAGCAGAATTTCGCGAAAGTATGAAGGCGAGATTTGGCGCCGATGCGACTGAGGCTGACTACACCATACTAAAAGCCAAGGGAGATGAAGGCTTGCTGGTTGAAGCCGATGAGGTTGAAGGTCTCGCGCCGGAGGACCCCCGTCTACCAATGCTGATCGCGCTCAGTGCGGCACCGCAGTTGACGCAGACGATTGTGGCAATGGACCTGATGTTGCTGGACGCGCCGGCCGGTAAGTCGTTCGTGCTTGGGGACACGCCGGTGACCATGACGGGGCTGGGGCATGGATTCGTTGCGCCGATGTCGTCGCGTCTGGCTTTCGCAGCGCTGCCGAATGGATTTGCGGGCGCATCGCACTTGAAACGCGTAACGATCGATGCCCCGCTGGTTGACCAAATCAATCAGGATCAATTTTCACGCGCGATGGAAATAGTCGTCGGGCCCGACCGGGCGGCGCTTGCCGGTCTCTAGGGGTCGGCGTGCGCGCGGTCCGACAATGAACGGAAACGCGACCGTAGCCATTCTGGGGGGCATCCTTTTGGCCGCCTAAACAACCTATTGCCCATTGCCAGTGAAGGGCATCGCCGGTTTAATCCTCTGGGGTGGTGGGGATGTCCTTCGTCTTTCTCAGTCATGCTTCCCAAGACAAGCCAGTTCTTGGCGGGCTCGTGCGCGCGCTGTTGGGGCATGGCTTGTCACTCTGGATCGACAAGCCATCCGATCCGAGACTCGGACTAACGCAGGGTGAGATCGCTCAAATTCAGCGCATTCGCGCTGGGGAAGAATGGCGAAACGAGATCGAGGAAGCGAAGAAACGTGCAGGATGTGTCCTCGCATGCTGGTCGAAACACGCAACAACAGAAGGGGCTCTGTCGGGCAAAGAGCGCCACGTTTGGTTCGCGGAAGTATCGTACGCTAGGACCGAGGAGAAATTGGTTTGTTGCGCTATCGATGACGTGCAGCCCCACGAGCTGCCGGACGGCTACGCGGACCAACAGATTATCAACCTATGCCCGACGTTTGTTCATTCCAAGAATCCTAAGAAGCGTGTCCCGCGTTCTGAGGCCGAAGTTCGGGCAGAGATCTCTCTGTTGGCGGGGGACATCCAACGCAAAATCGCGGAGACCGTCTCGCGCAGAGAGCAGAAGGCTGCCGAACCGGAGCTGGCGGCCAATCAACTAGCTGCCGCGATCATGAGTCACGTTCGCCAAGGTATTGGCGTGGAGCAGCGCATCGGCCGTGTGTTGCTCGTCAGCCAACGGGCTGAACGATTTCTACGCTCAAAATTCAGCGCGCAAGGCCAGGGTCTCGGCACGTGCTTGACCAGCGTCAGGGAGAAAGTCCTCCGCTTGGACGCAAATCTCTATGACGCGCTTCGTGAATTCGTCCCGCTAAGGAACAAGATCGCGCACGATGTAGACGCTGCCATCGACGCGACCAAGTTGGAACGGGTACTTCAGGAGGTTGTGGCCGGGCTGGGTCGCCACGATACGGCCTCGAACGCGCCACCCTCAGTGGCGCCTAGGCGGCGGAGGATCCATGTCGGACCCAAGGGAATGGCGGAAGCACAGTCGATCAATGAGGCGGTCGTCAGCGCCGCAGAGGGGTCTGAGGTTTACGTTCTCCCCGGTCGCTACGAGGAAACCGTCATTGTCGATAAACCGCTGACGATCATGGGCGGGGCTGGCCCAGACAAAGTTGTCATTGTGGGTGGCGAGGATGGGATCGTCGTCGCTGCGGACGGCGTCTCGCTTGAGCGCTTGCATATCGAAGTAGCCTCACTGAACGCGTTTTCCGTCGTCGTGTTGCCCGAAGTCGAGGGTGCTGAACTAAGCAATTGCAGGCTCACCGCTCCAAACGGCACGGCGCTGGCTGGCGTCGGCGGCGCGTCCATCAGAGTCCGTGATTGTGAAATCACTCGTGCGCTTGTTGGCTTGAGAGCGGAAGGTGAGTGCGAGGTCAGCAATACGACTTTCTCGCTAACAGAAAATGGCATCCAGGCTCGAACCGGTGGTCGACTTGGCCTGACCAAGTGCAGATTTGCGAGCAACGGAGTCGACGTACTTCTCGACCACTGCGCTGGCGCAACGATTGATGACAACGATTTCGTAGCTGGCGAGCTGGCCATCGTCGTTCGCGGTGCCTCGCCGGGTCGCGGTCGTGGCAACCGTTTCGACGGCTACATCGATGGCGCAAATCTCGTGGTTATCGCCGAAGAGCAGCGGTTCTTCCTGGAATAGTCTTGTTGCGAAAGGCTGGCAGATGGCCAAGCAAGTAGTGAAGCTAGACGGCAAGCGGATGGATTTCGATCGCGAAGCCGGTCAACTCGATCCGGCGACGTTGCGGGCGGAGTTCAAGAAGCGAGCCGCTATTCCAGAAGGACGTCGCGCGATTGTAAGGCAAGGGTCGGAGTCGCGGCCGCTAGATAGTTTGCCTCCCGACTATCGCTTTCACGGCCAGGAAATCGATATCAAGACGATTCCCGGGGGCACCATCAAAGGGGCGTTTGGAAGGCGCGAACAATACATCGCCGCTCACGTCGGATCTGTGGCTGAGGTGCTCGGTGAGCGCTACGGACAGGTCGTTCAACTCGACGCTGCATTTCGCTTTGTCGTCATTCCAGCGTTTCGCTTGCCGCGTCGCTGGGATCTAAAAACTACACCCATCCTAATTTGGTTTCCAAAGACATACCCCGACACGCCGCCTCAAGGTTTCTATCTGTCGAGTCAGTGCCGAGGCCCGCATATTTATCGGTACAACGTGCATATCGGCGTCGATGGAGGGGATCTCTCTGCGCAGGGTTGGTATTGGTATTGCGTTCATCCGACTGGATGGAAGGCAAGCGCAGACCCCAACCAACCCGACAACCTGTGGACACTTCTGGACGTCATTCGCGCTACGCTCACAATAGATGAGTTTTGAGCATGACACGCGCACGAGCCAATCGCGGTCATCCCAAACCCAAGACTGCAGACTTGGTGCTGCCATACGGCATGTGGCGCCAGATCAAGGACTACCTGCTAGGAGACCTGACGCGAGAACGAGCTTGCTACTTGCTGTGCGGCCGGGCCCGTGTCGGTGGGCGCGAGCAATTATTCGGGTGTTACTTAGTGACGCCCCTCGACGCCGAGTACTCGCATCAGTCGATCGCCAGCGTGGGACTTACGAAGACGTTGCTCGCTGAAGTTCTGCAAGAGTGCGCGCGTCTAGGTTTGTCACTTGTGGATATCCATTCTCACCCGTTTGCGACCGACCATGTCGGATTTTCGAGTGTTGACGACGCAGACGAAATCGAAAAGGCACAATGGTTTGCCGATCATCTGCCTAAATCTGTCTACGGCAGCTTAGTACTCGGACGAAATTGCTACGTTGGGCGTCTTCACAGCGTCAAGGACGCGAAGGCCACAACTGATCTTCGCGTGCAAGCAATCGACGATCTCCTGTCACCACGCGCGCCACGCGATCAAAGAGCGAGCGAGCCGTGGGTGGAGCGCCACGTGCGCGCTTTTGGCGAAGAGGGCCAGCGCCGACTAGGCCAGGCAAAAGTTGGTGTCGTCGGACTGGGGGGGTTGGGAGCTAATGTTGTACAGGGCCTAGCGAGACTTGGAGTTGATCGGTTTGTACTAATCGACCCTGATCACGTTGAGTTCGCATAATTTGAACCGCTTAACGGGCATGCGCGCCGCGGATGCAAAGGAATTGCTGCTCAAGGTCGATCTAGCAGATCGCGAAGTGCGAGGCATCAATCCCAAGGCGCGGTGCACCAAGGTTGCGCTCAGCGTGTTGGAGAAGACAGCGTGGTCGAAACTGTTGACCTGCGATGTGATCGTCGCCGCGACTGACAATCATACTTCTCGGATGTTGCTCAACACCCTGTCTGCGCAGTACCTGATCCCGCAGGTCTCGGTGGGAAGCCTAATCGAACTCGACGGGACGACCATCAAGTCGGCTTGCGGTCACGTGCGTGTTGTGCTGCCGGGACCGAAGCGACCATGCTTGATGTGTTCGAAAATAATCGACCTCGCCGAGGTTTACTATGAACGTGCGCCGCCTGCTCAGAGAAAGGAGGCGGTCAAGCGGGGCTATATTGCCGATTTCGATATGCCGGCTCCTGCCGTTGTTCATTTGAATGGGGTGCTTGCCAACTTGGCAGTCGTTGAGCTGCACAACCTGTTCGCGGGGTTCAAAGAGCCAAGCCCGTATCTCTTCTACGACCTACTCAATCCTGAAGTGTTGCGCATCGTCGAAGAGCCTACGGAGTGCGCGACCTGCAGCGCCGGCGGAGGTTATTTTGGTCGAGGCGATCTTGTGCAGTTAGATGCCGTCTTCGCGGAGTTGTTGCCATGAATTCGTTGGTGCAGCGCGCACGGGAGCTGAGCGAAAGCGCGCAATCGCGAATCGATTTCAGGGAAGCAATTCCGATCTACGCAGATTTCGCCGAAGAGCTTCAGAAAGATACCCAGCTCGAACTCGATTACCAGCCGTCAAGTTCTGTCGCTGGCGTCGGCGTCACAAGAATTGCTGTCGCGACGCTGGGAGTCTGCCGTCGATCTCGAAGGGGCCCTGAGGGGCTTGAAGGATGACCTAGACCAACTGCAGGAGCCTGAGGCGTCCCTGCTGAAGGAATGGTTTTATCACGTCCTCTTCAACGGGTCGCAGATTTCTGCCGACCTTTTGGAATTGGGAAGCCGATTGGCTGCGCGCCTCGACAGGAGTGAACAGCGGAACGAGCAACATCTTCTTCTCAGTATGGATCGCTACGAGTGGCTTAGTAATTACGGGCCGGATCCCAAGCTGACTTTGAACAACGTGCGTGGTCTGCTTCGGCAGGCAGGATTTCTCCCGGTCAGGGCACAAGTCGCAGACGCAGTGCTGAAACGCTGCGGAGATGCCATCGCGATAGCAACTACGAGGGCAACAAGCTCTCAGGTGACAAACGCACAAGAGTGTGTCGAGCATTGCCTCGGAGTCGTTCGCGATGCGCAACAGAAACGGCGCACGGATTCCGGCCATCAAATAGGTCAGACGCTTACGTGGTGCGTCCGCGTTGGCCTCTCCAGTGCAGAGCAGAGCCTTCGCTCCAGCGAGGAGGCCTCGGAATATTTGGAGGAGGCAAGCGAGCAGATCGCAGAAGTACGGGCCAGCCTAAACGTGGTTGGATATCGGAGTTCGACAGCCGTCTTTCAGGACTATGTGCGCGAGGCAAATCAGTTGCGTGCAACTGTCGATGAGCGAATCGATTTTAAGACCGTCTTCGATACACTTAGAAACCTTCAACAGCGAATAAATGCGGCAGCGCAGGGCAAGCCCGGCCGCGACAAGATGGAACAGTTCCACGTACAACAGGCCAGGGGAGTAGTGTCTCCACTCTTCGAGCTGCTCAAGGCACGAAGAGAGAATCCGAAGCGCCTCGACGAACACTTGTCCGGCATCGAAACGGTGATCACGCGATTAGAGGGCGCGTCTCATGCGCCGACCGCCTCGAGCCTCAAGGCGATAAACGCCCAACTGGCTCGTGACGCCCCGACATACCAATGGGCGACGGATCTGACGGCAAACTCGGATGGACTTGCACGTATCGATTCGATGCGCGAGCGCATGCGAGCGCAGTGGACGCGCATGGAGCAGGCCGAGCCTCAACATCGGGCATCGATAGAGGCTTCATGCCGCGAACTGAAGGACGAGATTGATGCTGCTCGCAGCCTGCCGCCACTCCTCAGCGAAATACGACAACTCCAACGGTTGACCCAGGACTTGTCGGCAGTTTCGCAACGAGAGCTTAAGGCCAACTTCGACGATCTTTACTCAGCGTTTCGAACGAGGGTGCAAATGCCCGACCTGCTGTTGGAGCGCGTCAGTGAGACGAACGTGCTGGTTGCGAGGTGGAACAAACGTTTGAGCGCGGTGTCGGGGTTCGACGAGCTGTTCGTTCGGGCCAACGAGCTGAAGCGATGGGTTGCGCTGCACGACTTCCCTCCAACTCATCGTGCTGCAGCAGAACAGGCCGTGCGATCGTGCGTTGCGGGCATTTTCAAACTGCAAGCGCGACACAAGAGATGGTCAACTGAGCGCGACCAGCGGTCGACAGAGGTATTCGCCGAACTCTCTTCCGACATCGAAGCAGGGGTAGCGGCAGCATCTGCTGATCCTTCCTCGGCCGCAACTTGGGACGAGCTGGTGGGCTTGAACGAGAGGTTGCGCAGCTCGCGAAGCGTTCTTGATGAGAAGAAATTTGATGCCCTGGCGGGGAGGCTTGACCAGGCTTTTTCATCAGTGAAGCAGGCGCGTACTGCTTTTGCAGTCGGTTCAGAACGAGAATTTGCGCAACACAATGAGGGGCTGAGCGAGGCGCTTCACGCGCTCGAACGTTCGCCGACCCGCGAAAGCGCTATGGAGGCGATCGAAGTGCTTAAGGCAGTGCGTAAAGCGCTACGCGAACACAAGACCCTTTTGAAGCGGCATAGGGATGCTCTCTTCTCGACAGTCGGCGCGATCTCGCGCGCGGTAGACGAGGTATTTAACGAAGGTGCCGCGATGAACGAGAGGGAAATCTCGCTCATAAGCAGTGGTATCGACCGACTTGAGCAGGCGGTACAGGGTGCCTCCGATTGGAGGGCCATCTTTACTCTGATTGGAGATCACAAGGAACAGTCTGCAGCGGTTCGGAATGCGGCCATGCCAATCCGAGAGAAGCGGCAGCAGCGCGTTCGCTTGGAAGCCATCTGGGACGAGATTGAAGAAAAGCTGGAGCGGTTGCGGCACACGCGTACTCAACGAGAAGAGCCGGAAGCCGCGATAAGGCGACTGGAGCGGCAAGGCTGGTTGTTCTTTGTCTCCGACATTCCGCGCATTGGTTGAGCGCGATCACACTTCTTAGATATGCTCACGTGGTTTGGCCCGCGCACAACCTACGTGCGGGTCTGCACGACTCGCTGATAGCTTATGCGCGCGAGAGGTGGCCTTCTGATACTTTATGCTTGGGTCAGAGCGAATCTTGGAAACCAAGCCCGTGAGTCATAGAACTCGCTGATGACTGTGGCAGTCGAACGACTAGCGGCGGCACAGGTGGCTGTGAAACTCGTTGAAGCTGGCTTCATCAGGCTGAATTTTATTCCACCCCTCTAGCCCCTGTCGGGCTGCGTCCGTAGCTGGCGTAACTGCAGCAGGAGGCGACCGTGAGCTCAACCACCATCCAGATCGCAACATCACAACCGCAGAACCCAACAGCATCGCGGGGTAAATCGCGCAATGAGTCCGCACGGGAGCTTCGAGCAGCTGCCTTGGCCATCCTCCATCGTGAGGGAAGGTTCATGGTCAGCGACCTGTACGGCCCTTCGCTGGGATGGGGGGCGAAGGAACTGAGCATGTGTTTGTGTCCCCTGCGTCCGTCTACGCGCGACTGGGAGGCGGTGACGGGTAAGGACTGGATGCTGCAACTTGCGGCTAACCAGAACTCTGACCCAGCCCCCTGATCCGGGCCGTCGATTACGAGAGTCCGTTCGCCTTTCTTTCCTGTTGTTGCGTGGTGATCAAGGCCCGCTGAGCGGAGCCGTGGCGTAGCTCAGGCGAAGCGGGCCTGGGTGATCGGGCCCGCCTCGCGAAGACAGCCGGGGCCAAGCCGCCGAGTGACGTGTGCGGCCTCGCAGTGTTGTAGTCCGTCCGCCAGGCCTCGATGATCCTGCGGGCGTCGTCGAGCCGATCGAACAGGTGCTCGTTCAGGCACTCGTCGCGCAGCCGGCCATTGAAGCTTTCGACGAACGCATTCTGGGTCGGCTTGCCCGGCGCGATGTAGTGCCACTCGATCCGCTGATCCTGCGCCCACCTGAAGATGGCGTGGCTGGTCAGTTCGGTCCCGTTGTCCGAGACGATCATCTTCGGCTTTCCTCGTTGTTCGATCAGTCGATCCAGTTCGCGGGCGACCCGCACGCCGGAGAGGGAGACGTCCACCACGACTGCCAGCGCCTCACGGGTGAAGTCATCGACCACGCAGAGCGTCCTGAAGCGGCGGCTGTCTGTGAGGGCATCGGAGACAAAGTCGAGGCTCCAGCGCTCGTTGACCTGAGCAGGCAACAGCATCGGCCGCCGGGTGCCCATGGCGCGTTTGCGGCCGCGCCGGCGCTTCACTGTGAGTCGCTCCTCTGTATAGAGCCGGTAGAGCTTCTTGTGGTTCGCCCCTAGGCCCTCGCGCGCCAGCAGGATGCCGAGGCGACGGTAACCAAACCGGCGCCGCTCCCCCGCGAGTTCGCGCAGGCGCTTGCGCAGCGGCTCGTCGCCGCCCTCGCGCTTCGGGTAGTGGAAGGTGGACCGGTCAAGATCCGCCAGGCTGCACGCCCGCCGCTCACTCACGCCGTGCGACGCCATTGCGTGCCGCACAGCCTTCCGCTTCGCGTCGGGCGTCAGAAGTTTTTTGAGGCGAGGTCTTTCAACACCGCGTTGTCCAGCATCGCCTCGGCCAGGAGCTTCTTCAGTTTCCCGTTCTCGCCCTCCAGCGTCCGCAGGCGCTGGGCGTCCGAGACGGTCATGCCGCCGAACTTCGCCTTGTACTTGTAGAAAGTCGCCGATGAGAGCCCGTACTTCCGGCAAAGATCGGCTGTCGCCACCCCCGCCTCGTGCTCCCGCAGCATCCCGATGATCTGCTCTTCCGAAAACCTGCTCTTGCGCATCGTCCATCCTCTTCATCGAGGACTCTGCAATTTCGTGGCCGGAATTCAGGGGGCTGGGTCACAGAATTCGAGCTTAATCTCGAACGCAATCTGAATACGATCGCTAAGCGATTTGCGGCCCTCACATATCGCTTGTCGCCGCTAGGGCTCCTTCCTCAGCCCAAAGGGCCGGATAGCAATGGAAAGCCGCGACTTCGACAGAGTTTCCGGGTTTCGGTTTCGGATCAGGTCGCTTGGATCGCAATCATCAACGTCATCGGGCCCATTCTCGATTCGAAGATGCCGGCATGGAGCTACGGGCATCGCCTTTATAAAGCAGCTTGGTTCGAAGAAGCTGATGGAGCGGAGAGTTGTTTAGAGGTTGGGCCTTACCGGCATTCCAATGGGCTCTTGTTTAGGAAGTTCAAACACAGCTGGCCGCTCTTTCGGCGCCACGTGTCCCTGGCGGCCCGCGTCATGGCTCAAGGCTCTGCCGGCGTGTCGGAGCTTGATGCTGCAGAACAGGCCGCGCTCACTTATGGGGATAGACCAGCTTATCTCGAATCCACTTTCTGGCCTGAGAAAAATCCAGAGCTGTTCTACGCATCGATCGACCTAGAGAAGTTTTATCCCTCAATAACCAAGAGCGCGATCCTCGCAGGCTTTGCTCAGCATATGGAGGACTTCTCAGGCGACCAGTGGTTGATGTCGCTTTTGGATCGCATGCTCGACTTCCGCATTGGAAAAAAACATAGCGAGCTACTCGGCAATCCTATCGTGGAACCGTTTACCCCAGTTGGGGCATTCCCCCATGTGCCTACCGGCCTAATGGTGGCTGGCTTTCTGTCCAACGTAGCGATGATGAGCTTGGACAGGGTGATGGATGAACGCGCGCTGAC
This sequence comes from uncultured Alphaproteobacteria bacterium, assembly GCA_963784415.1. Classification (GTDB taxonomy): domain Bacteria; phylum Pseudomonadota; class Alphaproteobacteria; order Caulobacterales; family Hyphomonadaceae; genus UBA7672. The sequence continues at coordinate 115,035 of CAWARK010000003.1, read as the reverse complement.
CAAGCGGCGAGTGGCACATTTTCGATTTGTCGATGATCACGCATTTTTGGCGCATAGTTTCGAAGACTTGGTTGAGTGGATTCAATTTTACGAAGGTGAACTTTCGCGCTTGGAGGTCGGTCCGAAGGTCTCGGAGAAAAAGTTTGACCCTGCTGTGATGGCAAGCGTGCGACGCGAACAGCCGGGCTCTGACGTGTGGGAGGAAGGCAAGAAACTTACTCGGCTGGACGGGCGTCATCCTACAAAGTTGATGACCAAGACACTCACGCTTGTCTCAGAACTTGCCGGCGCAGACTTTGATGTGTTGTCGGAGGACTCGCGGGGGCAGCGGCTACGCGAGCTGGAATGGTTGCTTCTCACGGACCTGCCGGAACGCGAGATAAGATCGGACACGCGTGTGTCTTTTGCCGCTGGTCGTTTGGCTTCACTTGCGCCGCTCTCTTTGGCGCCCTCGGATGAGCTAGTGCAGGCGTGGCGAGCAATCTCACGGCCATTGAACTTGAAGGTCTTCACGGAAGACGAGTTGCCAGCCGCGAGAGCGCGTCGGTCGCTCCAAGTCCACGCAGCACGCCGGTTGGAGCAAGTCGAACGGTCGCGTTACTACAAGCGGCTGAACCATTTCTTCTTGATGATACTGAGGGCTTTTTCTGATCATCCGGAGAAGCCCAGGCTGTTCATCCGTTTGCTCGATTTTTGTCGGCTCACGGGGCAAGGCAGCCTGGCTCGGAATTCTTGGGTGGTTGGACGACGCGGCTAGCGGTGAGAACGCGCCTTTGGCCGCCTATCATCGACCGCTGGCGATCCAAGTAATTGGACAACACGCATCAACGGCTGCCAGTGACCTTCACAATCCTGGAATTTTGCGCCGACAAAGGCGGGCAGCGTGGCAATACTTAAAAGGTCTCAGCGCCCCCCCGTGCGCAAAGTTGCTTGTCCGTGTCGTTGGCTTTGACGATGGCGCTCGTGCTGCGAGTTATCATGCCAATTCATGTTTATCGGCTGGCCTCGCGTACGCCATCGAGGCGACTAAAGACTGGGGGCGAATGCCCTTAATGCATGCGCGTTTGATGAAGTTGTCAGACGACATTTCGGGGCTTCGACTTACTGACCCATCGCAAAAGTGGTCGGAGGCGACTGGATACTCGCTAGGGGTATGGGTTCAGTGGCTGGAAACGGTGGTGCGCCACAGAGGCGTACGGCCAAGCGACGTTTGGTTCAGATCCGCCATGGCTCACGATCCCGCCATTTCTTCAGATTGGCAGAGCCTTCGAAAAGGCCCTCGGTATTTGAGAGAGATTATTGGCGATGGCGCCCGCGCACGTGTCGCGAGCAGCCTGGCACTAGATGACGGTGGATGGCTCCTTGAGTATCTTGGATCCAACGCTGGCGAGCGAACAGGACCTGCTTTCGCCACTAAGCAGCTTAGCCGTCTGATGGAGCGCCATAACAGCGAGAGAGCAAAGTCGGGGTCATACGTCACCGGATTGGAGTGGGTGGTGAGGTTGCAAGCGGCCCTACCCGACGACGGATTTGATCCGCGCAGCAGTGAATGGACCGACCTTGAGATTCTTCGGCAGATATTGATTCCACTACTGAAGTTCGGAACGGACGAAACTCGGCTTGATCACCTGCATCCCGGAAACGTGCTGATATCCGCCGCGTGGCTTGATAAGCGGCCTGGCGACGGCACGAATGCGCGCTGGACGTGGGAATCATGGCGCCACGCAATGAGACAATCAAAGGATGGAGTCAGACTTACTAAGGTCGCTATACAAGACTATCGGCGTCAGCCCCGGCTAGGTCCCGATCAAAACGACTTGCTATCGGTTTGGGAAGCGAGGCTTCGAGGCTGTGGGCTTCTTCTCATTGGCCTTATAGCTCGCGACTTCGCGCTTCCTTCGCACTGGAACGTCGAGGGCGGTGAGCGCGACACGGCGACCTTCCTGAGAGCCTTGCTGGAGGAGGTTCCAGTTTCTTCGCACACCCTGGCGATTTTGGAGGCTTCTCTGCTGCCGCGGAGTTCAGAGACGGCGAGGATGCGGCTTACACCATGGGCATTTTTCGGCATTAAGAAGGTGGAGGTCATCAACGATACAAGGTCGGACCCTCCAATTCTGCGGGGTGTGGCAGACCTGATCAAGGCAATTGAGAGGGCGCAGGCCGTTCTAGAGCGTGGACAGATCAGCGTTCTGAATCACGCACCACGCCAGCTAATCCCAATGAATGTTCGACAGTTGAAGCGCACCGCTGAGCCTGTCGTTGAGCAGGATGTCGACCAATGACGATTCCGTTTCAGCAATGGCTTCGCGTTGGAATAGTTCAAACGACTTTAGACAACGAAGCAGCGTGGGCGGGATCGATATCGATAGCTCCAATGGAGGAGGAAAGAGCGGTCTCGGAGCTACAGCAACATCTCGCGTCGTTGGCATTGGAAACGCCCAAGCCCCAGGTCGTGCTGATTCCTGAGGTTGCTGTCCCCCTAGGCTTCCGCCCGCGTTTGCGACGGATTGCCCAACAGATGAATTGCATCATCATTGCGGGGTTGGACTTTGAGGAGGTCCCAGGATCAAATCCGAAGGCAGCGCACAACCGAGCAATGGTGATCGTACCAAACCGATGGGGCGAAGCGTCCTCCTCTAGTTCGTTGGTTCGATACGTCGGGAAGACCTACTGTTCGTATGAAGAGGGGCAACTGCTGACCAAGTACGGGTATTCATTTCGGTCGATTCCGGAGATTTGGGTATTCGATGGTGGGCCAGCGGGGCGTTTTGGGGTCGCCGTTTGTTTTGACATGCTCGACTTAGAGCGGGTCGCGACCTATCGACTTCAGCTGCAGCACTTGTTTATTTTGGCATACAACAAAGACCATACGACCTTCGAGCACGCCGCCGAGGCTCTTGCTCGGATGGCATTCTGCAACATCGTGATCTGCAATTCCGGGTTCTACGGAGGATCGCTGGCCGTCTCGCCGTATAAGCGGCCAGAGCGGCGGAGCATCTACAAGCACTACGGGATGAATCTACCGACCAGCCAAACGTTCAATCTGCCAGTGGCTGATCTTCTGCTTGCTCAAACCGACGCGTGGCCGGCGGGGAGGGATCGCGACTTCAAAGCTCTGCCGCCAGGGTCTAAATTGGCCATCCCCCATACGTTGCACGAGCAAGATGTAGTGCCTGGGTCGTGACGACAGAGTATCGCGCTGCTGGCGCGACGGCCGCCTGAACGCGAAGAAAAGTAGGGTGAAAAGTAGGGCGTTTTGGGCGCCGAAAGGTCCGGGAAGTGGTGCTGCCTAGGTGACTTGAACACCTGACCCCCGCATTACGAATCCAGACAGAGCGTTCGCAGTCGGCTGAGTCGACATGCATCAGCGCCTGCCACCTTCCATATCCTCCTGTAGCATCGCGTGGCAATTCTGCCGATGCCACAAGGGTTTGCAGCGATACTCACAGCACGCAAATCCATCAGATGAGAAGGGTCCGATGGCAATTTACGTTTCCTCCTGTTTCCCCAAATCACCCCCGATTCCCGTGCACGGTGATGCCCAGGTGATGCCCAGAAATTTCGGGCTACAGTCGCAGAAGTAGCGTAAAAACGGGGATTCTGGTGCGCCTGACCAAACGCTCTGTCGATGCGGTGATACCCGAAGAGGTGGATCGCATCTATTGGGACGACGAGCTTCCGATGTTCGGACTTCGCGTCAGGCCCTCCGGCAAGAAGACATTCGTCGTTCAGTACCGTGTTGGCGGCGGTCGCAAGGCGAGGCTCCGGAAACTCACCGTCGGCGTCTACGGAACCTCGACCGTGGACGAGGCTCGGATGGAAGCCAAAGCGGTTCTGCGGAAAGCGGGGCTAGGGGAAGATCCAGCGGAGGAGCGCCTTCGCCATCGGACGGCGGCAACGGTTGCCGAGCTCATCGACATCTGGTCGACAACGGGTGTCACGACCAATCGACGGACCGGCGAACCTCGCTCCCAGCAGAATATCGCTAACGAGGTGGCGCAGGCCAATCATCACCTGAAACCCCTGATTGGACATCGCGCCGTCGTCGATCTGACGAGGAGTGACATCGAGCACCTTCGCAATCAGATCGCCAAGCCATAACCTGCTGTAGCATCGCGTGGCAATTTCGCTGATGCCACAAGGGTTTGCAGCGCTACTCACAGTCCGCAAATCCATCAGAGAGGAAGGTCCGATGGCAATTTATGTTTCCTCCTGTTTCCTCAAATCACCCCCGATTCCCGTGCACGGTGATGCCCAGGTGATGCCCAGAAATCTCGCGCTACAGTCTCAAAAATAGAGCAAAAACGGGGGTTCTGGTGCGCCTGACCAAACGATCTGTCGATGCGGTGATGCCCGAAGCGGTGGATCGCATCTATTGGGACGACGAGCTTCCGATGTTCGGACTTCGCGTCAGGCCCGCTGGCAAGAAGACATTCGTCGTTCAGTATCGTGTTGGCGGCGGTCGCAAGGCGAGGCTCAGGAAACTCACCGTCGGCGTCTACGGAACCTCGACCGTGGACGAGGCCCGGATTGAAGCCAAAGCGGTTCTGCGGAAAGCGGGGCTAGGGGAAGATCCAGCGGAGGAGCGCCTTCGCCATCGGACAGCTGCAACGGTTGCCGAGCTCATCGACATCTGGTCGACAACGGGTGTCACGACCAATCGACGGACCGGCGAACCTCGCTCCCAGCAGAATATCGCCAACGAGGTGGCGCAGGCCAATCATCACCTGAAACCCCTGATTGGACATCGCGCCGTCGTCGATCTGACGAGAAGTGACATCGAGCACCTTCGCAATCAGATCGCCAAGGGAGACTCCCGCACCAAGCGGAAGGGGAGGAAGCGGGGCCTTGTCAACGTCAAGGGTGGTGCAGGGACAGCTGCCCGTACGATCCGCCTGCTGTCGTCAATCCTGTCCTTCGCAGTGGATCAAAGGCTGATTGAGCGGAATCCGGCATTGGGGGTCAAACTGGCTCCAAGCCAGAAGCGGCATCGCTATCTAAGCGCCGCTGAGATCAGACAGCTCGGTCAGGCGCTCGATACGCCCGCTCCCTCGCCAACAGCTGGCAAGGCAGCAACCATCATCCGGCTCCTCATCCTGACGGGTGCGCGTCGCGGCGAGATTGAAGCCCTGAAATGGCCCGAAGTGGACTTTGAGTTCGGGATGCTCCGGCTCGAGAGCAGCAAGACCGGCGCAAAGATCATTCCTCTGGCTGGGGCTGCCATCGATCTGCTGGCGGCCGAGCGCGAATGGACGAACGACAATGCAAAGTGGGTGTTTCCGGCGGCGCGCTCGGACGGGCACTTCGATGGCCTCTCCAAAGAGTGGCGTCGGATCCGCAAGGCGGCCGGCATCGGCGATGTCCGCATTCACGACTTGAGGCACACGTTCGCCAGCGTTGGTGCGAGTGGCGGGATCGGGCTTCCGCTTATCGGCGGGATCCTCGGTCACCGACAGGCGTCCACAACTCAGCGGTATGCGCACCTGGCAGACACGCCGCTTAGGCGAGCGGCTGACGAAATTGGGCGCCAAATCGCGGCTCGCCTTTCTGCTTCGACAAGCGCTGGATCCACGGTCAGGCGTGCGAGGGAGGAGGCGCAACTGTAGAATTGGGCGTGTGTCCTTCAACCTCTCTGCTGTGAGCTAGGAGGAAAGGAGGAGTGAATCCAAGCCGACTTGAGCAAGGCTTCCGCGGGGCGGGATGTGGTCTATCGCCTCGACACCGACATGCAGCAAAACGCATCGGCGCGCTTTACGCCAATGCCGTTCACCTCGTCCCGATGCTTGTGCAACAGCGCTTCGTTACGCAAACAGGGCGCAATATTGTTCTTGTTTGGTTCTGTTTAATTGATAGAGTCAATCGAGGCGGTTCTTCTGCCGGTGCGCGGCGGGATCGCCAGTGAATAGCGCGTTATGGCCCGCTGCCGTTTCGTCCGAGAAACCGTGATTGACAGGGGCGGGAGCCACGCCCAAGGCATCGCGTTAGTATTTAGTATATCGGCAAGAGCTAGTCGCCGCGGCAGGAACTGGCTCGACGCCATTAAGAGTTGGAGAGTGACCAGAGGGTAAGCTGCGACATGCCGCGATCGGGGGGAGAGTTGACGATGAAACACCTAATCGCACTGCTGAATTCTCATATTGAAGGCGACGACGAGCGCTTCCTGTCTGTTGCTCTACAGCTCGCGGCGACCGAGGCCCGTGAAGGACGTCCAGAAGAAGCAGAACGCCTCCGCGATCTTGTTCAGAAGGCCCGCGACCAGCGCCGGAATCGCCCTGTCGCTGCTCAGCAGACGCCAATTCCTCTGGCGCGAGCGAAAGGCGAGCTCACAAACCTCGTCGGCAGCGCATATCCGAAGACGCGGCTCTCCGACATGGTGCTTGCCGACGGCATCGCCAAACGTCTGAAGCGGGTTATTCGCGAACAGCAGATGCGAGCGACGCTGCGCGACAACGGACGTATTCCAACGACGCATATGCTGCTTGCGGGATTGCCTGGCACCGGCAAGACGATGACGGCCTCGGCGCTTGCCGGAGAGCTGCATCTCCCGCTGTTCACCGTCAATCTCGACGCCCTGTTCAGCAAATTCCTCGGCGAAACCGCAGCAAAACTCAGACTTCTCTTCGATCAGATTGTTCAGGTGCGCGGCGTTTATCTGCTCGATGAATTCGATGCCATCGGAAGCAGCCGGAGCGCGGCCAACGACATTGGCGAGATCCGTCGCATCTTGAACTCAGTGCTCGTTTATATGGAAGAGCCTAACGCCACGGATAGCCTTGTGATCGCCGCGAGCAATCACGCTGAACTGCTTGATGGCGCGCTTGCTCGCCGGTTCGATGAAGTCGTGATGTACGAACTTCCCGACGCTGACGCCGCGAAGACGGTACTCACGCGGCGCTTAGGAAGCTTCAAGCTGAACGCGCGCGCCTGGACTGGCATCATTGATCACACGGAAGGCTTGAGCCAGGCTGAGCTGACTCGTGCAGCGGATGTTGTCGTGAAGGCTGCGATTCTCGACGGGGCCACAAAAATTTCTGTTGCGTCATTGAAGGATGCGCTCGAAGACAGGCGCGCCTTCCGCAGACGCTTCACGGGCAAGCGCTGAGTAGAAACTTTTTAGGAATCATGCTCCCGATATCCGCATTGGGGGAACGATGACTGACTTGAACGATTACAGGGCGCGCTCCGAGCGGCATATCGACATAAGCAAGACCGTCGAACGTGCGGACTATCTCTTTCCAAACAAGGACATGAAGGGCAAGCCGCGGCGCGCCGATTACAGAGCGCACGCCGACCTCCTGCGTTCGCAGCTCGCATTTGCCCTTGGGCCCATCCCGGATGGACAAGCTGATACGCGCGAGGCCATCGGCGGTCTAAAGAAGGGAGCAATTGTCCAGTTCGAGACCGCCGCGCTCTTGCCGGGCGCGCGGGCGGCCGCCGCCAAGCTGCCAGGCGGTCTGGAGTTTCCAGGCCAGGACATTGTCGTGCTGAAGTCGCTGCGCACGGACAATCGCAACGAGCAGGCTCTCGTTTTCGTGCCCGACGCGGCGCGGGCGTTTCTTGACGACAAGCTCGACCGATATGGTCGCCCCGTTTTGACGGGCGACGCACGGCCCGACGCGGCGCGGTTTGAAGTTGTCGAAGTGATACGCGGTGCCGCAGTGGACGCATTGTTCGAAGGGATCGCAGACCCTCCGAAAGGCAAGATTTGGTGGGAGATCTGGACGCGGAAGCAATACGCAGCCGAGTTGGCCGCTGCGGCTCAGCGGCGGGATGTGCCGATCCACGCCGATCGGCTGCATTTTCCCGACACCACCGTCCTGTTTGCGCACGGCGACTACACAACGGTCCGCGACTTTGTCGCGCGATGCGCCGGTGTTGTCGGCGAGGTCCGCCCGTCGAAGAGCGAGCCAGGTGTGTTCTTGGAGCGCACGGAGGGCGGCGTAGGCCCGACTGACTGGGTCAACGAATTTGCCGAGCGGATTCTCCCGCCCAATGAAGACGCGCCCAAGGTCTGTGTGCTCGATACGGGCGTCTCCGCTGCCCATCCGCTCTTTGCCAAGGCGCTCGCGGTGCCCATGACCTACGACGCAGCCTGGTTGACCGATGATCACCATCCCCATGGCGGGCATGGCACAGGCATGGTCGGGTTGTCGCTTTATGGAGACCTCGAGCCTCATCTCGCCGGGAAAGCTCCATTTCAGCTTACCCACACCGCCATCTCGATGAAGTTCCTTCCGCCCAAGGGCTTCCCTCCGACGAAACCGCCCAGCTATGGGTTTGTGACGCAGGGTGCGATCGCGCTGGTTGAAGTCGAACACCGCCGGCGGCCGACCTATCTGATTGCGACCTCGACTGAGGACTTTCCGGCTGGCCGACCCTCGAGCTGGAGTGGCGCGCTCGACCAGGTCTGCGCGGGATCGATGCCCGGCGATCCGAACGGTGATGACTTGCCGGCCACCGAAAAGCCAAAACGCCTGATGCTTGTGGCCGCCGGCAATGTCCTCGAAGGACCGAGACTGGACGTGCTCAAGCCGAAAGACATTGAGGATCCGGCGCAGAGCTGGAACGCGCTCACCATCGGCGGCTACACCACGAAAGAGAAAATTCCTCCGGTCGCGCCACCCTTGAAGCCGCTCGTTGCCGCCAATGAGCGCAGCCCCTTCAGCGCGATGTCTTTCAACCTTCCACCTGACCTGACGCCGATCAAGCCAGAGCTTCTCTTCGAGGCCGGCAACATGGCGGTCGACGGCAGCGACAATTGCGAATGGCATCCCAGCGTGTCCCTGGTCGCAGCAGGGAAGGATGTTCGGAACGAGCCTCTGACGTCGTTCTGGGCGACAAGCGCTGCGACGGGCTGTGCCGGTCAATTCTTCGGTGCGCTCGAAAGCGGTCTCCCCGGCCTCTGGCCAGAAACCTATCGCGCTCTTGCCGTTCAGTCGGCTGACTGGCCGGCGCCCATACGCAAGCAGCTAGTCGGGAAGGGGGCGCACTGGAAGTCAGGGTCGAAGGCGCAGAAGCTCCAGATCGTTCGGACGGTAGGCTATGGAGTTCCTGATCTTGAACGCGCCATGCTGTCCGCGAAGAACGATATGACGCTCGTCGCACAGGCCGAGCTGCAGCCGTACATAATGGGAGACTATGGAACCGCCGTCTTCAACGACATGCACTTCTACGATCTGCCCTGGCCGACCTCTGCTCTTGAAAAGATCTCCAACGAGATCGTCGTTATGAAGGTCGTGCTGTCCTACTTCATTGAGCCCAATCTCAATGGTCGCGCCGCTACGCGACCGGACACCTACAGGTCATTTGGCCTTCGCTTTGCGATGAAGAAGGGCAGCGAGTCGACGAAACGCTTCCGCCGGCGCATCAATCGCGCCGAAGAGGCGCCAGCCAGCCGCGAGCAGGAGCGCGACGCGGATTACTGGCTATTGGGAAGCAATTCGCAGCAGGCGGGTTCACTGCATTGCGACCTCTGGCGCGGACGCGCCATCGATCTCGCCCTGCATGACGCCATTGCGATTTATCCGGTTGGCGGCTGGTGGAAATCGCATCTGGGGCAACGACGCTCAGCAGACAAGGCGCGATACAGTCTCGCGATTTCCATCTGTGCGCCAAATTCGCCGGCAGATCTCTACACCGAGGCCGCTGCGCTTGTTGACGCAAAACTTGCAGAGATTGCTGTTGCGGTGGAAATCGACACCTGACCTGTGCCGGCGATGTTCGGCCCTCCATTCATAGGAGGCGTCGACAGGCGAGGCTGTACTGCTCCTCAAAGGCGGCGCGAAAGCTTGGAAGCGTTGGTCTGAGCCCCGCATGGTCCCTCCGTTGAATGGAGAGTCCGCCATCTGGAGGCGGACATGCGGAAGAGCGGTTTTCCCGAAGAACAGACTATCGCGATCTACCCGAACAGTCGCGCAACCGATTCCCGGGCTTGATCTGCCAAGCGGTAACTAAAGATTTGTCCGATTTTTTCTCGCTCAACGTAGCCGGATGTTGCGAGTTCCTGAGCCACCTTGGCGACAACACGGGAGGAAATGTCCGCAGTTTCTGCAATGTGCTTAGCCGCAAGCACCCTGTTTGGACCAGCGGCGTAGATGGCCGACAACACTCTGCGCTGCATTGGGGTCAGCGCAGCGCTGTCCGAGTACGCACTGGCTTCTGCGTTCTGAGCCGCAGCATCTACGCTGGCGACGATCTCAGTAAAGTCGAAGATGCGCTGCCTAGCGTATTCCTTGATACCGATGCCATCCGGCTTTCCGAACGGAATGCTCTCGCGCTGGCAAAGGCCGAAGTCCAAGGCATACAAGTCAATATGGCGACCGTCGCGATCCTTGCCTTCTCCCCAATAGTTGATTGCTTGAACATTACAGAGTGCATTCAGTTTCGCTTCTATCGCGTGATCGCAATGAAAGTGGCTAGCGTACGCAGTCCGCCGATCATCGCCATTCAACCCCACGTCACTTGAGGTTCGAAGACGCCGAGCCTCGATGAGAATCGCGTTCAATCGGCCCAGCATCAAGTGTGAGTCGCCCTCGCTGCCGAATGAACGGATGCGTCGCTCGACTACCTCTTCAAAGTATTTTCGTGCTCCGTTTCTGATCGATTCCGCTGTTATCTTTTTGTAGTGCGCCAGCGTTTCGTCGGCAGCAAAATTTAGTATCCAGCCCAGAGCCCGTGGGTTGCCGAAGGTCGCGAGAAACAACAACTCGGGTACAGCTGGGTTGAGCGATACTGCGAAATAGTGTGGCAGCGGCTTGCCGGTGAAATGGTTGAGCCGCTTGCTCAGCAGGCGCTGGATGTAATCTGCCCCCAACGCCATCATGTCACCTGCGGCGCTTGCTCGATAAATGAATGAAAAATCGAGATGCAGGAGGTCCAGCTTCTGCGGATCGAACTTACCGTGGTAGAATCCGGGGAGTGCTGCGATCTTGAACTTTATCAAGTCTCGGCCGGCGATTTCGAGAGGATAGACGACCTGATCGAGCAGTAGCTGCATGGCAGCGCTGTTCATCTCAGAATAGTCATCCAAGAAGATGTAGACATGTTTCACTTCAAGCGGCGCGACGATCGCCTTGAGATCGTCGACAAACTTGCTCACTTGAAAGATACGCGACACCTGCCCCGCGATTTCAAGCCCGGAACCTCGTGTTGTTCCCCGCTCGATTCCGACACGAGCGCCGAGGTCAGCGGGGGATGCTCCGACACCGCCGCTGACAGTCGAGGTTTTGGTCTCGATTGTATGACGCACAAGCGTGTTCTCGTGCGTGAGATCCACGTTGGCGATGTACCGCTCGACGTCCTGAAGCTTTTCCAGCTGACTCAGCACCTGACGCTTCTTGTTCAAAAGTGAGTTGAAGAAACCTCGGTTGGCGCGCTCCGCAAGATCCTTTGCAAGGTCGGCCAGGAGGATCCGCAGAAAGCCCTGAAACCATACGAGCTGCTTTGCGAAGTCGTCGGCCACTCCGAGGTGCCCGACGTTTGAGTTTTCCTGGACTGCGAGCAGGTCTACGTATGCGGTGATGACACTGTGTTCCCGGCGCAGGTCCAACTGCGCCCTCTGGAACATCGTAGATTTTCCAGTACCGCGGCGGCCTACAAGAAATGATGTAGATGCGGCTTTCAGGTCTCGAAGCAGATGTTGATCTGGGTAGGGGTCCTCATACAATCGCTCGAGTAGATCAGCGTCCTCTTCGCTCAGGATTTCCGGGCGGTTCCACTTCTTCAGCGGCCGAAGCGCCTCGCGAAATCTCTGGACATCCGTATCGGTAAGTTGAGCCATCGCGCGTCCCCAGCAGCACGTGCAACGTAGCGCCCGTTAACCAAAACGCAATAATGGTTAATGGACGGCCGCAGCCATCGCCTTTGGAGACTCGGCTTCATCCTGACGACGAGATGTGCCTCAGGGTCGTCGTTTCTAACCGCAACCGTCTCCAAAGGGCGATGTTTCGGAGAATAGCCCTCGGACTCACAGGCCATCTATGACCGTCCTGGCGGTGACAAGAACCGAAATCCGCGTCCCGGCGCCGACACGAATTGTCGGCGGTATCGCCAGCCCCCGATCAACAACCCGATTTGTCACGCCGCTCGCGCTTCGCTGGACGCCGTCTGCAATTGCCGCGTCAACAGGATCGCGCGTGATCGCGCCTATGCCGCTGTAGGTGAGCTGCGGGTCTTCCGTCGTGGCAACGCCGACATTGATAAGCGTTCCGAGCGCAGCCGCGCTAAACACGTCTGCCCAGTGATTGTCGACTTCGCCCTTGACCCCAGCAGCGCCTGACGGATCGGCCCCAACCTCATCAAGCGCAACTTCATCGCCATTCGGCATGATCAGTCGCGACCAGACGATTGCGACACGGCTCTGGCCATATCGGCTTGAGGATCTGTACTCGCCCATAAGCCGTGCACCCTGCGGGACGAGCGCAATGCGACCGGTGGCGCTGTCGTAGATGGTCTGCGTCACCTGCGCGATGACCGGCCCCGGCGACTCGGAGTTCAGGTCCGTGACCAGGCTTGCCGGTATGACCGTCCCCGGGAACAGCACCCGGTCGTTGTGGGCAGAGCTTGCGGGCTGATCGTCGTTCTGAGGCGAGACTGCGGTGAGGGGAGAGCGTTGCGGCGTCTGATATGCGATCGGTTGCGCTGACCGTGTGTCGGCCTTGCGCGGTTCGTCGCGCAGCGCAAAGAAAATCCCCGCCCGATCCGCTGCTGCAGCTTCTGCGATCTTTGGATCAGGCGCTTCAGGCGGCGCGTAGGCCGCAGGCGTGTTCCAGTCATTGCTGTAGGGCGGCATGTCGCCCGGCGGTTGTGGTGCCTGCGCAAACGCCGCAACATCTCCGGGCAGAGGTGGCCCAAGCCGTGGCGGCCCAGCCTGGTCGAACGGCGCCAGGGTGTGATCATTCTGCTCAGCCGCTTCAAGCGCTGCCGCCTGCGCGTAGTCGGCCGGCAAAGCCTTGATAGCGCCCTGCGCCATTTCCGGACGAGCCGGATCGGACATCATCGGTTTTGTGGTCGCAGGCTTTGTTGAGGGCTTGCTGGAGAACGCGCCGGACGCCAGCAGCAACACGACCGCAACGCCACCGCCCGCGGCCGTGAGTATGGCGGGCTTGTTGAGTCCGCGCGCGCCGGGACCCTTCACACGGATCGCATCAAGCTGGGGCGGTTCAGTCGGGTTTGCGGGCTCCTGCGGTGGCGGCTCATCGGCGCCAGCATCAGGATTGGGCGGGAGGCCATCAGCCATTGGGGCCTCCATTGGTGTTCACGGCGGCGATCGGCGTCTGCCGGATGATGGTGACCTTCTTCTGGGTCCAGCCGGAGCCAAGACGGAGCTCCGCCTTTTTGAACAGGCGATCGACGATGTAGTACTTGCCGCGGATCCGGTAGTTCACGGCTTCAAGACCTTCATCCCCGATCACCGACAGGGGCGGGGCCTCGATCAGATTGTCGGGCATCTCGATATAGACCTGCTTGCCATCATCGAATGCAGACAGCGGGCGCCAGTCCGGCTTGTCGCCATCGATGCGGTAGCGAAGATTGAGTGCCTCCGGCGTGAACACGGGCGACGGCGCTGGAGCGGCTGCCGCCGGCGGTGGGGCAGGCGGTTGGCTGGTGGCCAGCGTCATCTCGACCGGATAGCGCCAAGCGACAGCGGCCATCGCCGCGCCTGACGTACTCTTGAGGTCGACATGATAGACGCGCCGGTCGGTCATGATGACCAGGTTGGTCGAAAGGTTGGCGGCATTCGGTTTGACGAGGATGTGGGACTGGATGTTGCCGGCGATCCCGGACTGCGCGTCGCCGACGATCCACCGTGTCGTGTCGCCAGCCGAGACGGAGAGCAGGGTCTCGCCGGGCTCAAGCGCAATGTCGGTGATCCGCTGCGGCGAGGCCTGGACTGCATAGAGCGCGCCCCGTTCATAGGCGAACTCGTGCAGGGCGCCGACGAGCGATGCATCGGCTGGCCCACGTGTTGCGGCCTCGTTGCTGGCGGAGATCGTAAGTGGCGCAGTTTGCGCGAGGGCGGGTGAGGCGAGCGTCAGCGCTGCAAAGCAGGCCGAGACAAAAAGAGGGCGTATCATTGGATGAGGTTGATGCATATGCCGCGCTCGTCGCAGAGGGCGCCATGGCAGACGATGTCGCCCGCCGATTCGGGGTAACCCGTCGTCACGTCGACCAGCGCCTTGCACTCGCCGGCTTGTCCCCAAAGATCAAGGCTGCCTGGAAGCGCGGCGACGTCAGCCTGGAAGCGGCTAGGGCCTTCTGCCTCGTTGAGAGCCATGCCCAGCAAGAGGCCGTGTTCAAGAGTCTGGGCAGACCGGTGACGCATGCCGGCTCCGTTCGCGCCCGCCTGATGGAAGGCCGCATGCGGGCGTCGGATCGTCTGGCGGCGTTTGTCGGGCTTGAAGCCTATGAATGCGCGGGCGGCGCCGTGTTACGCGACCTCTTCGACCCCGAGGCCGTCTATGTCGAGAATCCGGCACTGATGGCGGAACTGGCCGAACAGAAGCTCGCAGGCGAACGCGATAGCTGGATCGCCCAAGGCTGGGGATGGGTCGAGACGAGCCTTGGTCAGGGCCGTACCGATAGCGGCTTTGCTGTGATGCGCCTTCAGCCCGACTGGCGCGAATACACGGATGAAGAAGAGGCCTCACTGACCCGCCTGCGTGACGAACTGGATGCGCTCGACGCCGCACTGGATGGAGACAGCATCGAGGAGGATCCACGCTGGGAAATGCGCGACACGCTCGCCGCCGCGATCGAAACCCTGCGTCAGTCAGCACGCGTCTGGAACAAGGATCTCATTGCACACGCTGGCGTAGTCATCGCGATCAATCATGACGGTGAAGCCTATGCCACGCTGGGCGTTGTCCGGCAGTCAGATGAGAAGACGATCAAGGACATCCGCAAACGGTTGGAGAGGGCGGAGGCCGGTGATGACGCCGCCGTTGATGGCGAGGCGGTCGCATCTCCAGAGCCGGAGATTGCGTGCGGTCTCCCAAAGTCTGTGATCCGCGATTTGTCGCTTGCACGTACACGCGCGATCCGTCTCCTGCTGGCGCGGGATCGGGAGACTGCTCTTGCCGTGACCGTTGCCGCGATGATCATGCGGACCGTGTTCCGAAGCGAACTGTCCGGTGTCGGTCTGTCGGCGAGTGCAGCGCATGTCGACGACCTCGGAGCGCTCGTAGAAACCCGCAGCGCAATTCTGGCGCATGTCCCTGACGATGAGGACGAGGTGCTCGACTGGTGCCTGATGCAGCCCCCCGAAACACTTCTCTCGCTCCTGGCGGTCATCGTGGCGGATGCGGTCGATCTCGTGCATGAGAAGGGCGCGCCGTCAGATCATCGGCGGCACTCAATGGCCGACAGATTGGCGGAGATCCTCGATCTCGATATGCGTGAGTTCTGGGAAGCGGATGCGACTTACTGGACCCGTTTGCCAAAGGCCGACTTGCTTGCGGCCCTTTCCGGGGCGCCTGGATTTATCGACCAGACGGAACGGTCGCAGGAACAGGCGATCAAGGCATATGCCAAACTCAAGAAAGACGAGCTTGCCGCCAAAGTTGGTGAGGCATCTGCAGGAACAGGCTATCTACCTGACCTGTTGGTTACGCCTGTTCGGGCGGGCAGGTTTGAGCTGACCAGCACCGGCGTTGCGGTTGCGGCTGAGTAGAGATCGCTCGACCGAATATCAGAAGGGGCTGCCGGCAAACCGGCGGCTCCTTCTTTGCTGGGAATGGTCCTACCGGAGCGGCATGACTGAACCTCGCTTCTTCGCAAGCAAAAGCGGCTTGAGGCCGATTTCCGCGAACTCGTGGATGGCGAGTCACGTTGTGAAACGGCCCGCGTTTTTCGAAGCCGATTCACAGTACGCCGAGGTGAAATGACAGCGGTTCACCGGTGCTGAGAACTTTTTATCCGGACCAAGCTGAGGGGGTGGCTTGGCCATGCTCCAGTGGTTTGGGCCGTTTGCCATCCTCAATGCTGGTCGGCCTCTTCAGGGGGTCGCGGACTCCTGGTCCGGATGACGCCGCTGATTGTGGAGCCCTGCACGAGGACCGAAAACAACACGACGACGTAGGTCGTGGTCACCAGTAGGTTTTTGATCTCGCCCGCGGGCAAAGACAGCGCAAGCGCGATCGAGATGCCCCCGCGCAAGCCTCCCCAGACCATCACCGGCATCGTTGACTCGAAGGGGAGCGATTTGCGCCAGAACGCCAGCGGTGCGCCGACGGCCAAAGTCCTGGCAATCAGAACAAGCGGGATCGCCACAAGGCCGACGATCAGGAATTGAACGTTGCCAATCAACGCAACTCCCTCGAGGCCGATCAACAGGAAGAGGACGGCATTGAGCACTTCGTCCACGAGGCCCCAGAACTTGATAACATGGTCGCGCGTCGTGTCACTCATCGCATAGGCCACGCCACGGTTACCGATCAGCAGGCCGGCGACCGCCATTGCAACAGGTCCGCTGATGTGAAGGTTCTGGGCGAGCGCGTATCCGCCCATGACCATCGCGAGTGTGATCAACAGTTCGACGGGATAGTCATCGATCGCCTTCATGCCGAGATAGCCGAACCAGCCGATGACCAGGCCGAGGGCGGCGCCGCCGCCTGCTTCGACAAAGAACAGCCATGCAGCGTTGGTCGCGGAGAATTCCGCGCCGCTCACCGCCGCCGTCAGGATGATGCTGAAGATGACGACGCCGACGCCGTCATTGAACAGGCTTTCTCCCGAGATCGTCGCCTGGAGGCCCGGAGGCGTTCCTCCGCTCTTCATCGCACCCATCACCGCCACCGGGTCGGTTGGGCTGATAAGCGCGCCAAAGACGAGGCACCAGATGAGGGGAAGATCAAGGCCCGCCAGCTGTGTGACGAGTTGAAGTGCGTAGCCCACGATCAGTGTCGATACCAGAACGCCGACCGTGCTCAGAACGCCAACTGGCAACCAGTGACGTTTCAGGTCAGACAAGTCCACGTGCAGCGCGCCTGCGAACAGGAGGAAGGATAGCATCCCTTCCATCAACGTCGTCTCGAAATCGATGCCTGCGAGGAACTCCCGTATCGCGTCACCAATGGGGAAGGCCGGGGTCACCCAGTCAATGCCGATGACGATGAGCGAGGCGACGGCCCCCATCAGCGCTAGACCCACTGTGGATGGCAGTTTGAGGAATTTGTGATTCAGCCAGCTGAGCGCTGCCGCGAGGGTGATCAGGATCGCGGCAATGTCGAAGACGCTTGGTGTGTGTGCAGTTTCCAACGTGGGTCTCCGAAAAACCTAAGTCTCCCACATGACAGAGACTGCCTGACAAGCAAGGCTTCCGGTCATCTGTTATTGCCGTGCAATTCGATACCAGCCCTACCGCGCCAGATTCTTTCGCAGGATATCGACTGTCAGAATGCAGAATGCAGCGAAGCGGATCAGATAGATGTAGCTCTGGTCTTCGCTCGTTGGGCCAGTCAGGGTGATCAGCGCCTGTGATATGCCTAGAAGCAGGAAGGTCAGCGCAAACGAACGGAAGAGCCCATCCCGCGTTCTGGTCCAGAAGCGAAAGAAGAACAGACAGCAGGCAACGCAGCCAGCCGCGATCATGCCGGACAGGAATTCGACGTGGGTCACGATTTGCTCTTCCAAATGAAGCAGGCAAGCAAGATCGAAACGGCTGTCAGAGACGCCAGATAGCGCAGCGTGGTGAGATCCAAGTCGGGGGCGATGATCATGTCACAGAGCAGCACGAAATTGCCGATCGCCAGGAGCAGAAAACTCACAGCGCTCCACGCCAGGATACGATCACGCGAGCGCATCCATGACCGCACAAGAAGGAAAGCGCAGATCGCTGAGCCTGCGAAGCAGGCGGGATAGACAAGGCTTGTGTCCATCATCCGGGCTTGTCCTCACGGGAAAGCGAGTTGTCCCAATCTGCCGGTCGAGTGGTTGAAGAGAGAACCGCATCGTGCATGGCGACCGGCGTTTCGCGGAAGGCTGTGTCAATCGCCTCGCACATGCGTGCGAGGTTCAGGGACTCGGCGATGAAGCGCGCCGATTGTCCGTCTGAAGCGACAAGGCCAGCTGCGGCAAGTTCCTGTAGACCTCGCCCGATGAGACCCGGTGTCGCGCGCATGTCTCTGACAAGCTGGGAGCAGAGTATCGGCTGAGCGCTGTTGCGCCTCAGCAGGAGAAGCAGCTCAAGCGTCCACACCGAACGCATTCGATGCCTTATGAATACGATGAGTTCCGGATCAAGCACGCAAGGCACATTCCTGGGTTGCGCCACTGACGCAATTTTGCAGGGACCGAATCGTTTGTTTCGGCAGCTCAGCAGAGTGTCAAAATACTGGGAGGCCACTGCGGTCTCGCGTGCGGCCGACCGACACCGGAAGCAAGCGAACTGCACTTCGCCCGGCTTCCGGCTGGCCATCTCCTCCCAGGAGCGCCGATCACGGTTGAATCGTTACGTGTCACCCATTACATTTCGTACATCGAAACAAGAAAGTCAAGTGTTGGCTGAATAAAATCGCAAATGCTTTCGTTCTGAAGTAGTATTAATTCGTTAAGCGAAATAAGTGGAGTGTGAAATGAGCTTGCGAAGCACGGACGCTCTCATCGCGATCCGGCGCATCGTCCGCGCCGCCGAACTGTCAGCAAAAAACCTGGCCGAGCGGTCGGGGCTCACGCCGTCGCAAGTGATCGTGCTCCAGATCATCGCAAGGAACGGTCAGGCGAGCGTGAGCGCGGGCGCCGTGGCCGAGGCAGCGCGTCTCAGTCAGGCCACGGTCACAGCGATCCTCGACCGCCTCGAGGACAAGGACCTCGTCGTACGCCAGCGCGCTCCGGAAGACCGGCGTCGCGTAAGCCTCGAATTGACCGATGAGGGACGAGCAACGATCGCCAGCCTTCCAGATGTCTTGCAGAACAGGTTTGTCGCCGGCTTCGACCGTCTCGCCGACTGGGAACAGGCCGGCCTCGTCTCCGCGCTTGAGCGCTTGGCTGTCCTGCTAGACGCAGAAGGCATCGACGCATCCCCCATCCTCGACGTTGGACGACTCGACCGGCCGGACAAAGCATCGTGAATCAACTCGCGCCAAATTCGCGCCATTGCGATGGCGCCGACCTAGCGCACGGCCTGCCATGGCCGGCTGAGCGCCCACGCGCACGCTATGATTCCGACCAGGGAATAGGTTTGCGGGTAGTTCCCCCAGAGCTCCCCTGTTTCGAGCGAGACATCTTCGGACAGCAGACCTGCACGGGTTCGCCGTGCGAGAAGCTTGTCGAAAAGCGCGCGCGCCTCATCCGTCCTTCCGCGTCGATGCAATCCCTCGATGAACCAGAAAGTGCAGAAGTTGAACGCAGTCTCCGGTTCGCCAAAATCGTCGGGTTCGACGTACCGGAAGAGGTTGTCGCCACGCCGCAAACCCGCTTCTACCGCGTTGAATGTGGCGGCCGCCCGGGGATCGTCTGCAGCGAGAAACCCAAGCTCGACCAGCTGGAGCAAGCTTGCGTCGAGTTCGTCGCCGCCGAAGCTGGCGACGAAATGCCCAAGCCTTGCGTTCCAAGCTTCCTCCTCTATGCGCGCCCTGATGTGTTGCGCGCGGTCATGCCAGAAAGACGCGCGCTCCGGCAGATCAAGAACCGCGGCGACATTGCCAAGGCGATCACACGCCGCCCAGCACAGCACGGCGGAGTAGGTGTGGACGCGTTCGCGCGTCCTGAACTCCCAGAGACCCGCGTCGGGTTTGTCGAACGCATCCCACGCGCGCTCGCCAACACGTTCAAGCGATCTGAAATCGCCCACTTCGCCCATTCGCAGGAGGCGGTGGTCGAAGAACGACTGCGCAAGGGGCAGGACGATCTGTCCGTAGACGTCATTCTGCTGCTGCTTGTGCGCCTGGTTGCCGAGCCGCACCGGCCCCATCCCGCGATACCCGCTGAGGCCGGGCGCCACGCGCTCGTCGAGTTCCTGCTCAAGTCCGACTCCAAACACGGGTTGTACGTCTCCGCCTGCGGACTGATCGACCAGGTTGCGAAGATAGACGAGGTAATTCTCCAACATCTCGGCGGCGCCCAAACGGTTGAGAGCGCGGACGACGTAGTAGGCGTCGCGAATCCAGCAATAGCGGTAGTCCCAGTTCCGTTGCGTGTTTGCGGCCTCCGGAATCGACGTCGTCATTGCGGCGACAATCGCGCCTGTCTCCTCATAGGTGCAGAGCTTGAGGGCAATGGCGGCGCGGATGACGGCCTCCTGCCAGTCGAGGGGAAGCGAAAGCGTGCGCACCCAGCCGCGCCACTCGGCGACCGTGGCGGTCAGCATGCGCTCGGCATCCGTAACGACATCATTTGGATAGGGCTCGTCTGGCCCGAGGTAGAAGGCGACGGCATGTTCGAGCCTGAACGCGCGTTCTTCGGAAATATGCGACACCGGCGCGCTCGTCGTCAGCCTGAGCCAGGAGTTTCCGCAATCAAATCGGATATGGCTCGAGCCGACGGAACGCCCGGCAAGCCGAGCCCCGGCATCTGCTGTTGGCCTCAATCGTACGACCATACGCGGCGTTCCGCTGACGGGCCGGACAAGCCGGAAGAACGACGCAGGCCGATAGATGCGCCCATGGAGGACGAGGCGAGGCGAAAAATCGAGGATCTCGATCGCTCCGCCATGGCTGTCAGACAGCACCGTGCGCAGGACAGCCGTGTTTCTGAGGTAGGACTGCTCGGCGGTCTTCTGATCAACGATTTCAATCGACCAAAAGCCCGCGCCGGCAGAGCCGCCGCACGCCGGCTCGAGAAGAGCCGAAAAGACAGGTTCGCCGTCCGGACGCGGATGGCACGCCCACACAAAGCGTCCTGCGCGATCGACAAGCGCGCTCACGGCTCCGTTCCCGATGGGCGCGAGATCAAGGTTAGGCGGCGGCGCGATCATGGGTCGATCTCCGTCGGTGAGCGTGGAGGCAGAGCGTGCGTCAGGTTCCGTGTTACACGACGCACCCGTCATCTGACGCTCCCGCCTGTGTTGTCCACCCCGCGCGTGCAGTTTCTTGAATCCTCAAAGGCGCCCACATGAGCTTGTTCGAGCACGAGATCTGCATCCCGGTCTCCGAGGCAGCCCTATTTCTTGATCTCGACGGGACGCTGGCGCCGATTGCGCCACTTCCCGAACTTGTCCGCCCCGATCCTTTGAGGACCGCTCTTCTCCGTCACATCGGAAGCGCCTTGGGTGGACGGCTTGCGATTGTCAGCGGTCGGACAATCGATGACGTTGATCGGGTTCTCGATGGCGAGGTTGCCTGCGTCGCCGGCCTGCATGGCTTGGAGCGCCGGGTGCCATCAAGGCGTATCGAAACCACCAATCCTCATCCCGACCTTGCGAAGACTCTGACGGTCATCCAGGCATTCGCGCAATCGCGGCCGTCGCTACTGGTCGAGGACAAGGGTCTCGCAATCGCGATTCATTATCGGCAGGTGCCTGAGGCGGCAGGCGACGTCCTCGCCTTTGCCAGGCGGATCGCCTGGGCCACGGGTCTCAAGCTTCAGGAAGGCCACATGGTGGCGGAGCTCAGGTCACCGGGTGCTAACAAGGGAGATGTCCTGGACGCGTTCATGCAGGAGAAGCCCTTCGTTGGACACACGCCAATCTTTGTCGGCGATGATCTCACCGATGAGGACGGGTTTGCTGGCGCGGAAAAAATGGGCGGGCGGGGCGTGCTAGTTGCAAGTTCGCGCGCGACGCTTGCGTCGGGGCGTCTGCCGGGAGTTTCAGAGGTCCTGCGATGGCTGGGGCAGGCGCTCGAATCCCAAGCCTTCCGGCTGATGGTGAAGGCATGAGCCGACTTATCGTTGTTTCGAACCGGGTCAATCCTCCTGTGGATCCAGGGGTTGGCACGACTGGCGGCCTTGCCATGGCGCTGGCCGCTGCGCTGCGCGACGACAAGGGCGTTTGGTTCGGTTGGAGTGGAGAGACGATTCCAACTTTCACGGGTGAACTGTCGATGCAAAAGGTAGGCGGCGTCACCGTCGCGCTTATGGATCTCGAAGAGCAGGACCGTATCGAATACTATGATGGCTTCGCAAACCGCACGCTATGGCCGCTGTTCCATTACCGGATGGATCTCGCCGCCTATGAACGATCTTTCAATGAGGGCTATCTACGCGTCAACGAGCGCTTCGCGGAAACGCTGTTACCGCTGATCCGGCCTGACGATCTGATCTGGGTCCAGGACTATCATCTCATCCCGCTCGCGCGCGAGCTGAGAAACAGAGGCGTCGCAAATCGCATTGGCTTCTTCTTGCATATTCCGTGGCCTGCGCGGCGAGTGCTCAACACGCTCCCGCGTCACGCTGAACTCGTCGAGTCGATGTTTGCTTACGATCTGGTCGGCTTCCACACGCGTGACTATCTCGACGCGTTTGCGGACTACATAACCTTCGAGACCGGCGGCGACTTCGATGGCCGGGTCGCGCGCGCCTTTGGACAGAGCGTACGAGCCGGCGTTTTCCCAATCGGGATCGATGCGGAGGCGTTCCGAGGCTCTCTTTCAAGCGACGCCTCGATCGAATCCCAGAAACGCGTGCAGGCCAGCAAGCTCGATCGCAAGATGCTCATCGGCGTCGATCGACTCGATTACTCAAAGGGCCTCGAGGAGCGTTTTCTCGCTTACGAGCGGTTTCTCACCGAGAATCCAGACCGCGCCGAGCATGTCTTTTATCTGCAGATTGCCACTCCCAGCCGGACAGGTGTGGAGGCGTATCAGGACCTTCGCGCGCGGCTCGATACGATTTCTGGGCGGATCAACGGCTCGCATGCTTCGATCGACTGGGTGCCGCTACGATATGTAAACCGACCTTATCGTCGGGACGAACTCAGCGGCATCTATCGAGCGGCGGACATCGGCCTGGTGACGCCCCTCCGGGACGGCATGAACCTTGTTGCCAAGGAGTATGTTGCTGCACAGGACGAACAGGATCCGGGCGTGCTCATCCTGTCGGAGTTCGCAGGAGCGGCTGAAGAAATGAAGGATGCCCTTGTCGTCAATCCGTTCAGTCTGGACGACGTGGCTGATGCAATCCGACAGGGCCTCGACATGCCTCTCGCCGAACGCCGCCGCCGCTGGCAGAGCCTGATGGATGGAGTGGGTCGAAGAGATGTCGGCGCCTGGCGTGATGATTTTGTTCATGCCCTCAATGAGGAGCGATCTGCCTCCCGAGCCCGATAGACATTGCTAGCGGGCGCGCGATCTGCTCGAACGTATCGGCAACGGGGAGAGCCAATGAAATCCGACATGGCAGCGGCGCCTCCCGGCAAACCGCGTTGTCGAGATGGGAGCGCAGGTGGCCGTGTGATCTCCGGGGCGTAGAACCCGCGTGGTCGCTGGACGAATTACGCTTTCAGACGAATCAACTGGCTGAAGAGAGCCTGGAGCCGGGCGGGACAGTTTCGCGCGGGGCAGGGAGTTGCTGGGGTGAGAGCAGGGCGGGCGGGAGGATTTCCGCAGCCGTGAAAGCCCGGAGGACTCTCAGATTCACGTCCGTCTCGAACGCCTTTTCGTGTCGTGCGTCAAGCACATAGGCCTTGAGTCTCAGCCGGACCGCCAACAGATTCCCCAGGACGGTCTGGGTCACCAGAACCACGATGGGTTTTGCGAGGAAGACGTAACGGCTGGACAGCGCAGCTTCACGAATGATCTCGCAAGCACGGTCCATGTCCTGATCCGTGCCGATGTGGAAGTCCATCACTACCTGCATGTCCAGGGCGCCGAAGTTTCCCGACGAGCTGATATCGCTCAGGAACTTGCTGTTCGGAATGGTGACCGTGTTGTCGTCCAGCGTCTGCATACGCACAGAACGCAGGCCAATGGCGGTGATGTCACCATAATAGCCGCCGAACTCAATGCGGTCTCCGACCTGGAATGGGCGGTCGAGAATGATGATGATCCCGGCAATGAAGGATGCGACAAGATCCTTGACGGCGAAGCCAACCGCGACCGCCACGCTGCCGCCGATGAGTGCGAGAACGGTCGCGTCAATCTGAAAGGACAGCGCGATGACGGCAATCGTCGTTGCGATGAAGACGACGAACTGGACAATCGTCTGCAGCTTCTTGAGGAACAGGCGACGCACAGAGAATTGGGCGCTGAAGCCGGTGACAAAGCCGCCGACAACGCGCAGAAGCATCCATGCGCCCGTAACGACGAAAGCTGACGTGACTACACCGCCCCAGCGGATGAAGCCCGCGAGTTGATCAATCGAGCCGATAGCCTCCGCTTCCTGGGCATGTGCGGCCCCGGGCGTCACACTCAGCAAGAGAGCGATGGTCACGGCAAGGTAGCGGATCATGCAGCGCTCCTGACCAGAAGATTCTGTCGCTCAAGCAGCCGAACCACCTCGACATACCAGTGAAGCGCCACGCGGATGTTGCCATCCGATTCTTGAACAATGCCGAGGCGCTCCAGCCGGTGCAGGGATTCCCGCACGACCACCAAGTCGTAATCCGTGCAGGCTTGGACTGTCGCGATGTTCGCCTGCTCGATCTGGATCAGCGTGCGAAGCACGAAGATTGCGGGATCTGGCAGACTACTCAGCTGTTCTGCCGCTGGCCGTGCGAAAGTGCGCACTTCCACCTCTCGGGTTTCAAGGTTTCGGAACAGGGATCGGCGCCAGAATTCCAAGGCGATTGCGGGGTTGCCGCCGCTGTATTCAGTGAGGTTGTCGAAGTACATCCGGCGTCCACGTTCCTCCGGATCCTCCTCGCTCGCCAGTGAATCGAAGCTCAGGTCCTCAAGGTGGCTGAAGTTCGGAATGAAGTCGGCCTGCGACGTGCGCCTTTCGATAAGGCTCCTGACGTCGCTCGCTTCCCAGCGCGGTAGGCGCACGACTTCGTCGAATAGTGTCCGGTCGCTTCGCGCGCGAGCTATGTAAGTCATCGCAGGGCCGCCGATCGCAAGCGCCCAGCAAACAGCCTCTGAATGGCGCCTTGCGAATGCTATGAGATCATCGAGGGCGCGAAGTCCGCCGATGGCCGGAATAATCAGGCGTTGGGCGTCGTCCACCACCACGCACCCAATAGGTTCATCCGGCCGCTGCCCGGATCGTGCCGCAGGCTCAAATGCTCCAGCCAACCGTTCCATAAGATCGGCAGCGCCGCCTGCGCCGACCTGAAGCCGCAGGGTGCGACCGCTTGCCGTTTGGATCAGGTCATTGAGCGCGGTTGATTTTCCAAGGCCGCGTTCGCCGACAATCGCGAGGAGTTTTCCCGGCTCACAGCGGAGGCTGTCGGCGACGACCGACTTTCGCTCGGCGGGGGCTGAAAACGGCGACCTGTGCGGCTCGAGTACTGTCGCTTCGGCCGCGGAAATCGCTTCGTACTTTCCGCTGGCCGCGTCCTCCGCAGCCTGGGCTATTGCCCGCTTGCGGCTTCTCTGATCAGCAATTTCCCGGAGCAGGGCGATGGTGCGCATCCGGCGCGCGACAACGTTCCAAACGCCCTGAGCGATGATGATGATCCCGGCAAGCACCAGCATCACCTGTCCGAACAATCCGCGCCTGTTCCGGGAAGCGCCGGCGAGGATCGCGTTCTTTGCCGCTCCCTTTTCGGCCAGGAGATGGATGCGGTCGCGCCACCAGTTTGCGAGCACAATCACAATCACCGGGACGAGCAACCAGCAAAGGCTGGCCACCCAGTTATGTATGGCTCCGGTGCCGACGAGTTCTGCCGTTATCGCAAGTGTCATTCCCACCCCGGCGCCCGCGCCTGCGAGTAGTTTGAGCGATCGGAGCCGCAGCGCTGCGTAAATGTCTTCGCGGCGACGGTCGCGCGCCAGGCTGTCGGAGAGCTGGACGAGAAGAATCCCCAACAGGAGCCAGAACAGAACCATCCAGACGATGCGGTCGCCGACAAAAACCAGGACGCCGTCAAGCGTCCAGCCGAGAAGCAGCAGCAACACAAGCCATTCCGCCGGCCGCCGCACCTCGCTGTAATGGCGCAGCGCCGATGCAGTTGTCGCCGAGATCAATGTCGGCGGCTTTCGACGGGAGGCGGATCTCGCCGCCCCAGCCAACACGACGTCGCCGGTGCGGCGCCAGACGAAGAAAACGAAGATGGCGAGGCCCGCCTGCAGCAGGGAAAAGAGCGTCTGCGGTGTCGGGTGCAGAAACGGATAAAGGGTTTGCTCGATGTGCTTCGGCGCGGTCGCGAAGTTGTAGCGAGCCGTCAGCGCGATCTGATTGAACTCACGGCCGACCTGCGCGATGCCGGCTTCGCCAAAGCCCACAGTCCGGCTACGCTCGGCTGGCGAAAGCTCCGGAATCAGATCAAGCCGCGTCGTATTCATGTCGGACATCGCCGTGAAAAGCGCGGAGCGTTCTTCGAGCAGCAACGCCTCGGCCCGCGCTCCGAGTTCCGACGCGCGGGCAACAAGGGTGTCACGCAGCGAACGCAAGTCGCGAAAGCTCGGATCATCCAGCGGTAAAGCCGAATCGAGCGGGGGAGGGGCTGGCAATGTCGTCGCGGCATTTTTCGCGAGCGACGAATCGAGGTCCGTTCTCACCTTGCGCAGGGCTTCGACCAGATCATGATAGATGCGGTCGGCGTTCTCCTCGCGGCCAGGCGCGAGACGCGACAGAGCTTTAAGTTCGCGTACTTCGCGACGCCAGCGCAGCATCACCTCGGCGATCGATCTTGAGCCTTCATCGCGTCGGGAGAGCTCTGCATCAAACGCGGCTTGCGCGGCCTGGGTCGACAGCAGCACGCTTCGCTGCTGGCCCGCGAGCCGCAGCAGTTCAGAGCTGGCCTGAGCGGCTTCGGCGGTTGCGACGGCAGCTGCGCGGGAGGCTGCTTCTGCTTCTGCCTCAGCCCTGGCAATCGCAGCGGTTTCGCCAGGCTTGTTAGCCTGGACCTCCACCAGCCGGGCAAACTCTTCCCGAGGAAGGGCAAGCAGTCGGGCCCGGAGCCTGTCCAGTCGCATCTGGGCCGCTTCGATCGTGACAGGCTGTGAGGCTTCCGACGCCGTTGCGGACGACGGCGCAGGCGTCGTGTCTGGGTTGACAATCGCGATTGCGGTCTTGCGTCGCTCGGCGCTCAGAGCTGCCTCCCGCGAATCCAGAAGCTGGAAAGCGAGAAGAGCCAGATCAGCCGGTTGGGCGTTCAGGAACCGCTCAAGGGCATCCGACTGTTGTTGCAGAACGCGCCCGCGCTCATCGTTGCTGGCGGCGACTTGATCCGCTTCGAGATCCTGTTTGCGTCGCGCTTCGTGCTCTGCGAGCAGCCGTGCCCTATGCTTTTCAGGCAATCGCAGAAAATCGGCCTGGGCGGCGGCCAGCGAAACAATGTCACCTGGCACATCTAACCACAGGGGATCGTCGGCGCCCGAATGTGCCTTCTTGAGCAGATCGGCATCATCAACGAAATTGAGAACAAGGCGTGCGCGATCGAGCCCGGCCGGGGCGAAGGTGGCCTGAAACAGCTCTGAAGGATCGATCGCCGGTGAGAGCTTGCCCGAAACAAGATCCTTGATCAGGGCGGCAGACTCGGTAGGCGAACGCGCCTCCTTCGCGGGTTCGGGTGCGACAGCCACGGGCTGCTGCGCGAGCGCGGACATTGAACCGCATGGTAGCGCCGGGCTGCAAAAAAGCGCAGCGAGGGTCAGCAATAACCCGACGTGGCGTGATCCGGAGCGCAGCCTGTTCATGACCAATCCGAGTCTTTGGAACCTCTCGAGTTGGAGGTTGGGTGCAATGGTGTTGTTTACCAAACAACTGTTCAGAATATGGAAAGCGTGACGTCAGAGTTTGCGGTCTTCCTGTTTACGTCCGCTTATGACTTTGGTCGTGAAGGCCGCTCTGCATCGGGTGTCTCGGCGGGCAGCGACCGCAGCGCCTTCTCGGAAACGCCAAGAAGCTCGAACGTCGCTGCGCCAAGCACGATTGTGTCCGCGTGGGCTTCAAGACCGTCCAGGACAAGTCGGCAAATTGCATCCTTTGACGTACGCCGGCCCTTGTAGTTCGTGATGTACCTGACGGTGAACTCGATCCAGTCGCCGGTCGTCACTACCGTGACCAGCGGCGCCACACGCGCCTTTTCGATCAGGTACTTTTCGACGAAGCGCTCCCATTGAGCTTCCGAGTTCCGGACCAGATCCTCGGTCACGCGTGTTGCCGCCGCCAAGAGTATCGCCTCCGCCTTGCGCCAGTCGGATCCGTACCGGATGGGCAGCTTCATCTCGTCCCAGAGAAACGGAAAATCCGCGGAGTAGTTGAACACGGGCTCCTTGAAGACGAAGGAGTTGGCGACACGAACAATCCTGCCATTGTAGAGATCGCCAGCGACCCAGTCGCCCGTCTCCATCAGCGTCGTTCGCAGGACGCCGACATCAATGACATCTCCAACAATGCCGCCAAGCTTGACGCGATCGCCCGGCCGGTAAAACGCTCCAAACGACAGGGCGGCCCAACCTGCTATGCTTGCAATTACCTCTTGCAAAGCGAACGCGATCCCCGCGCCCGCCACGCCAAAGACGACAACGAACTCGCCCCAGCTATCGCTGAAAGCCGCGAACGCCGCAAAAAGCGCAATGACGTAACCGACGAATGAAATCCCCTTGCGCAATCGATAGCGGAGTGCCTGGTCGGAGATACCCCGGCCGACGATTGACTGAAGTACCCGGATCAGGATCGTCGCCACGATCAGGATCATGGCAATCATGCCGACCCGGACGAGCAGCGGATCGGATGTAACCTTGGCAAAGACCTCTTCCAGGTTCATGGCGGGTACGTCCTGTTTCGGCGACGGTTCTACAGGTCGCGTTCGGGAGAGGCTGAGCTTTCGGCGGGTCCGGGAGATGCCGGGCCCGACGCGGACAGCGGCATGGCGACCGCCGACTTGATGTGCAGGTCACGTTGCGGGAAGGGGATTTCGATGCTGTGCGTCTTGAACAGCTTCCAGATCTGAAGAAACACGTCGCTGGAGACATTTCGCACGCCGAGCTCGGCGTCAGCGATCCAGAAGCGAACTTCGAGATCGACGGAAGAATCGCCGAAGCCGGTTATGAAGCAGGTCGGCTTGTGGCTGGCGAGCACCCGGGGCGTGGCGGCCGCCGCTTCGCGGCATAGAGCCATCGCTTGTTCCACGTCAGTCGAGTAGGAGACGCCCACTGGAATGCGGAGCTGGACGTCGCGGCTGCTATGCGACCAGTTGCTGACGGCGTTCGAGACAAGCATCTCGTTTGGGATCAGCGTCTCGGTCCCCGTCCGTAGCGTGATCGCCGTATATCGTCCTGCAAGCTCGGTGACTTCGCCGCGCACCCGCCCTGATCCGAAGTCGAGCTCGATCACATCCCCGGGCTTGATCGATCGATCCATCAGCAGGATCAGCCCGGCGACATAGTTCGAGACGACATTCTGAAGGCCAAAGCCGAGGCCGAGGCCGACCGCGCCTGATAACACCGCGAGCGCCGTCACATCTACCCCAAGGAAGGCTAGCGAGAAGAGCGTTGCCAAAAGCAGAAGTCCGGCGCGCGCAAGCTTTCCAATCAGCGCCTGGCCAGAGCGGCTGATGGCGATCTCGCCAGCCATCCCGCGGTCGAGGAGATTGCTAAGCTGCTGCGCGATCCAGAACATCGAGGCCGCGATGCCAACCGCCTTCATCACGAACCAGGGTGAAACCCGCAACTCTCCGAACATCAGCGAGGGCCCGTCTAACACCTCCGTGACCGGCCCAAGCAGACCGAACGTCGCAAGTACCGCGACCGTAACCGCGAAAATTGCCACCATCCATCCGATGAACGTATAACCCATCGCGCGAAATGCGATGAGAGAGGCGGCGGACGCCGTTGCTGCGAGCGCAGCTAGGCGAACGATGCCTGAAGGAAGAGACTGGGAATTGAGTCCGGAAAGCGCCACCCACAGCACGGCGGCAAAGAGCGCGGCGCCGAGGGGCCAGCGTTTGCCGCTTGCTTTCGATGCGCCGCCGCGTTTCACACCGCGCCGGAAGGCAAGCGTCAGAGCGAAAGCCACCGGCAGCGCCGCGGCCAACAAACCGGCCTGCAGCCACACGGTCCAGAACGGCGGAGCAAACAGACTTTCAAAGAAAGAAATCAGTTCATCCAATGTCGTGATCATCAGAGGTGAACCTCAGCTTGGTTTTGCGGTATGCGCTCGGCGGAGGCAGAAAAGTAACCAGACGGAGCGACCCGCAGATAGTCGGCCTCCAAGGCGGAGATATCGGCGAATCTGAAACGCTCGACTATTTACGCGGTCACAGCGGACGGCCGCGCCCATCTCCCGCGACAAGAGTCTAGCCGCCATTCTTGCGGCCACGATTGCCCCGTGGAGGGCTTTGAATGCGGCGCGTCAGCGAAACGGAACGCGCGCCTTTCGTCTCGTCAAGGTCGGCTGTTACGGACAACGTTTCGTTGTCGCCAGACCCAGACCGCTGGCGGGTAATACGGCCCCCCATCAACGCGAGTTTGCGAAGGAAGCTCAACTTGAACATTGCCTAACCTCTTTTCTTGTCTCTGAATTGACGCGACGACGCAAACGAGGCCGCAAACTTCCGGGAGAATTAGAATCAGGCCCTCATCTAATGATGGGCCCGGGGCGCCAGTTGAACCACTGGACGACCGAATATAGCACCATTTTGCCTGAACCGTTGAAATCCCTCTTTCTCGACATACGCGATCGTTCGAGGCAGGCGCGAACGCTTCAGGTTTGTCAAAAAAAGACGGGGTGATCCGAAGATCCCCCGTCAGCAAGAGTGGGCGAGCTGCAAGCCATCCACTCTGAATTCATGTACCAAGGAGGGTGTCGTTACGGAGGCCCTGTACTTGGTTATGCATAAGATATGGGTGTTCACGGACAATTCCGGAAACAAGAATGATGAATGGCTGTGATCGGAATCTTCGATGATTGACGTGGAAACGGCGCGAACATTCCTGGCAATCGCGACGACAGGCACTTTCCAAGCTGCCGCGAAACAAGTGAACGTGACCCAGAGCACAGTCAGCGCGCGCATAAAAACACTGGAAGCGCGGCTGGGGCAAAAGGTGTTTGATCGGTCGAAGTCCGGCGCCGCGCTCAACCATCATGGCAGACAGTTCGAGCGATATGCTCGGGCGATCGTTCAGGCGTGGGAGCAGGGGAAGCGCAAGGTGGCAGAGGGAAAGGCATTCGACTCTTCGCTGGCGATTGGAGGACAACCGAATCTCTGGACGCGTTTCCTGTCGCATTGGCTCCTTGAGCTTCAGTCCGCCCTGCCGGAGACAACCTTCCGTGCTGAGGCGTCCGGTCCGGCGGAGCTGCTGACGCGTGTGTCCGACGGCGCGCTGGATGTCGCCGTGACGCACGAAACATCGACGTTTGCAGGAATCGACAATCTTCCCCTGATGAAGGACGAACTGGTCCTTGTCACGACTGATGCATACGGTGAATTTGAAGATAGATATGTCTTCCTCGACTGGGGCGACGCCTTTCGCGCGTTTCACGATCGCGCCCTTCCAGGCATTGCCCCCGTCCGCGTTAGCGCGGCCCTCGGTTACTTTGGCGTCCGTTATCTCCTGCTCGCCCAGGGGGCTGGATTTGTGCCTCGCAGGCTTGTCGAGCCGCATCTTGAGGCCGGGTATCTGCATTGCGTGGCCGATGCTCCGACCTTTGAGTATCCAGTATACCTTGCGATGAGGTCCCGATCGTCGAACCCTGCTATGAAGGTCGCCATCTCGGTTCTGAGAGATCTCGCCGTGGTTGCTGAAAGCGGCGAACTGCCAGCACCCTTCTGGGCGCGGTCGGACTAGAGGACCGTCTTGTGTTGGTCAGCGCGAAATCAGGACTTCAATATCTCGGCACAGCATGAGGTCGATTGGACCGGAAACACGAAGTGCCACGTCGCACGCCGTCTAGGAAAAGGGCGTGAATGGAATGGACGTGCACCTGGCCTCTCCGAACGAAGCAACGTCAAGACCGTCATCCCGCGCCCTCAATCGCAAAAGGCCGCTTTTGGGATTGAGACTCACGAGGGATCCTGCACCGAGGGAGATATCGAGGTCATCAGCAAGAAAAATGTTGTCGCCGTCAATGCGGGCGATCGGTCGGGGTGCTTCGCAGTGATCGCCTAGAAATCTGCA
The DNA here is from genome assembly GCA_963784415.1 of uncultured Alphaproteobacteria bacterium. Classification (GTDB taxonomy): domain Bacteria; phylum Pseudomonadota; class Alphaproteobacteria; order Caulobacterales; family Hyphomonadaceae; genus UBA7672. The sequence goes on along the minus strand of CAWARK010000003.1, from coordinate 82,939 downwards.
GTACATACCTCCAGCCAGGTCCACGCTGTATCGGACTCGCCAAACTGACCAGTTTTCAACACCGTTGGTCAGGGCCTGTATTCTTCCTCTGCAGTCCAGATCGAACTGACGTAGAGACGTGGGACCGGCTCCTGTGGTCTGCGACTGCTGGCCAGGGCCACATGCTTGGGCGGCCAAGAACAAGAGACAGGTGCCTGCGTGGAAGAGTCGTATCATTGATCCCCCTTCGGAAATCTGACGGTGAGTGTCTCACGACGACCAGGCGGTCCAGAACCAGCGACTTCAACCAAATGTCTCATTGGTCTCGCCACTCACAGCATGGTCGCAACTCGCCTTGGTCGCCGCGTCGATGGAATGCCCTTTCAAGGCGCTGTTGGCGCATGTGCCAGGGTGGGGCGTGCTAGAGTCCATAGCGCCATACGAGCAGGATCGAGAGCGTGACGATCATCAGGATTACGAGCGGTGTTCCGGCGCGCACATAATCGCGAAACTGATATCCGCCCGCACTCATGATCAGGATGTTGGTCTGGTAGGCGACCGGAGTGGCGAAGCAAAGATTGCAGCCGAACAGGACGGCAAGAACCAACGGTTCTGGAGGAACACCAATCTTCTGCGCCAGGCTGAACGCTATCGGCGTCCCGACCGCAGCGGCCGCCGTATTGGAGGAGAAGTTTGTCAGAAGCGCCGCGAACGCCATCATGGCGGCGATCACGCCAGCAGGAGGGAAGGATTGCAGTCCAAACGCCAGCACACCGCCCAACCATTCGGCAGCGCCAGTTTCCAGCAGTGCTCGCCCTAGGGCGATGCTTGCCGCAACGAGCAGGATGACCTTGCTGCTCAATGCGCGGCCCAGACGTTCGAATTTGACGCAGCCGGTCGCAAACATGGCGATAGCCCCGGCCATCGATGAGATCGCAATGGGCAGAATGTGCAAAGCCGCTAACGCGACCGCAGCGCCAAATATCGCTAGCGCCAACGGTGCCTTTGCGGTGCGTGGCATCTCCGCAGCGCCCTCCAGCATCATTGCGCCTTCATCTATCTGAAACTTGCGCAGTCCCGCCTCAGTACCTTGGACAAGCAAAACGTCGCCGGTTCTCATTTGCTCGTCGCGCAGGAAGGGCGTGGCGCGCCCAAGCGTGGTGTCTGGACGGTGGAACCCGACGACAGCTACGCCGTAGCGGTCGGCAATCTGGGCCGATCGGATGGTCGTGTCGACAAGTGGGGAATCGGCGCCGATCGCAATCTCTGCGACCACGAGGTCCTCTCCCGGCCGCCAACTGGTGGCATGCAGTGCATCAAGTACCGTTTTGACGGCGAGCGAGGCCTTGATCAGCTGGCTCGCCTCCAGCAAGTGAGCGAGATTGCCCTGTGCCCGTACGATGTCTCCTGGCGCCACCGCGCGTTCTTCAGTCAGCGGCGCTCCCATAGGCGTCACCACACCTAGCACGTGCACGTGGTGCTCGTTCAGGAGGGTCTTGATGGAAGCGGGAGTTAGTTCACGAGCAGCGCCGGCTTCGGAGACATGCAGCGCTGCAAGAAAAAGCCGGCTGTCCGATTGTTGCGCTGCGCTGTTGGCTGGCAACAGCCGCGGCATTACGAGCCATAGATAGGGCAGCGCTACCAACCCGGCGAGCAGGGCAACGTCTGTGAAAGCAAAAACCCCAATGGGGGGCATACCCATATCTTCCGCAATGGAAACGACAAGCAGATTGGTGGAGGTGCCGATTGTCGTGGCCATGCCGCCGATGAGTATCGCGCAGTTCACCGGCATCAGAATCTTGGACGCCGATGCTCCAACACGAGCGGCAAGATTCAGTAGGAGTGGCAAAAGCAGAACGAGAACTGGCGTATCGTTTACAATCATGCTCATCGCTGCCGCGATCCCAAGCGTCAGAAGCAGGCCAGCGAGTTGGTTCTGGCGCCATAGCGCGGTGAGAATTCGAGCCGCGGGCTCCAGTGCGCCCGTGACCACCAGGCCGCGGCCTAGAATCATAAGGCAGCAGATCGCGATGAGGGCTTCATGAGCGAATCCGCCAAAGGCGATCTCAATGCCGGCCTTCGCGCCCTCGCGCTCAACGGGCCAGATGTAAAACAGGAGCGCGAGGCCAGCGACCAACAGGAGGGATACGATCTCAATCCGGATCTTGCCGGCGGCGAACTGCCAAAACGTGATGACGGCGATCGTCATGGCGGCGGCTGCGTGTGGCGAGGGCAGTTCCATGAGGCACCGTTACGGAAGGGGTCAGTGTGACGCCATTTGATCGGGCGGTGAGGCAGACGTACGGGGGGACTAGGAGTGAATACTAGTAGGTGGCTTTCTTCTGCGGGCAATCCCAATTCGCCTGACCATGCGCGCCGGCATAAATGCAGGCGCTGCGTCGGCAAGTATTTCGGGCGCGCGATAACATCGCCGGCGTCACCTTGCTCTAATGCCAGGCAAGCAGGCTGAGCCGCTCGCGAGGCGAACGAGACCGCATACTAATTCGCCGACCGACTGTCGTTCACGACGAATGGGCTCAAACCATCCAGCAAGGGCGACAAGCACGACGCCGTTGGCAACTAAAGATTGGAACGCGAGGCTCGTGGCCGCCCCATTCGATCAACTCGCACCAAGGCGCCAGAGGACACACTGGATCGCCGGCGCCGAGGTCCCTAGTCGTTGTCGTGAGCAATATTCAGCGCCTGTCCGCACGCCTTGCAATGAACAGCGTCGGGTTCATGGCGCTGCAGTCCGCATGCGGGACAGGGATAGCGGACCTTGGGCGTTCGCATCGCAACCTGAACCAGCCGGAAGAACAGGCTAACACCGCCGAACATGATGATCACCGAGATCGCGCGCCCCCAGAATCCCGGAAGCACGATGTCGCCATAGCCGGTGGTCGTAAGGGATGCCGCGGTGAAATAAAGAGAGTCCATATAGGACTGAATCGCGGCCACCTGCCCCGCGAAGACAGTATGCACCAACGCCGTCATCATGAAGATGAACACGACAAGGTTCGCCAGCGCCTTGATAGTCTCGGAGTACTGCCGCCAGCGAGCGCCTGCGAGGCGCCATACAGACGCGCCGTTGATGAGCGAATAGGCTCGCAGGATTCGAAGAAAGCCAAGATTAGCCGCGTAGACAGGCACGACGAGCGAGACGAGCACCGCGAAATCGGCCCAGACGATCGGGCGCGAAATCCACTTCCGCAGGTTTCCATATGCCCACGCACGCGCGCCGAGATCCGCGAGCAGGATGAACGCGATGACATAGTCGAGCACCAGGAACGTCGTCCCGCGCTCGATGAAAGGGGACACCATGAAGAAGACGATCAGCATGGCATCGAAAATCAGCCACGTAGCCTGAAAGCGGACGGCCGCCCGGCTCTCTCCGTGATAAAGCTCGCGCAGCTGGCGGCGTAGGTTGCTCATTTCCGGCGTGAGCGCTTTGAAAGGTCCATATTCCGGACAGCCCCTTTTCCGCACGATGAGCAACCGCCGCCCGCGGCCGTTTATGGCATCGCTACCAGACGGCAAGTTGTCGCCCCCAGAGACTAGTAGAGAAGAATCGCAGGGCAAGGAAGCGAGCAGGCTGAGGGTGCGCCTGCCTCAGCGTGAGACTGATCTTCTTGCTACGCTCGCCGTCGCGGCCGGCTGAATTGCCATGCTAGGAGGGCGGTTGTGGAATTTCTTGCCGCGGGTTGTTCGGAGCAGTGCAGGCCGCTATGCCCTTTGAGAGGCGACGTCCTCGTCGCGGCAGCGGCGGTCAGGGCGATCGGCGCCGTCGTCGTTTTCGTTCCCCAGACTCGTGTTTCCTGAGCGACATATTTCTGAGGCCATTGTAGCCCGGAGTCGTTGCGCCCGCTGGCATGAACAATGTTGGCCCGCTGGCGCTTCTGCTGCCTGGCGGTCCGGGCGTCTTCCCGAGCCCAGGTGTATCGCTGATTCCGCTGCTGCTATGAATGTCGTTTGCTTTGATAACGATAGGCGCGGCGGGCTTAAGTTCGGTACGTCGTTCCGCCTGCTCGCCCCAGAGGGGGGCTGCATTCAGGCGCTATGGAAAAATGCCCATCGTGGCATAGCACGCGACTACCTTGTCGATAGCGCAAACCATGGCGGCGGTTCGAAGGTCAACACCGGCGCCGAGCCTGTTCCGGGTCTCGACCAGAGTCCCGTAGGCGGTGATCATTGTCTCCTCCAGGCCCGACCGCACGAGGTCGATTTCGTCCGCCCCTCGCGCGATTGCAGCCGCAACACTTGCCTCAAGCTTGCGTCCAGTCGCCTGCTCGATGGCTGCCAGCAGTTGAAGGTAGGCGCCCTGATCGAAGCGCTTCTCCATGCGGCCAAAGCGAACATGCGCGAGGTTTTTCAGCCATTCAAAATAGGAGACCGTGACGCCGCCCGCATTCAGATAGATGTCCGGAATGATCAGAACACCGCGCGCGAACAGGTGTGCATTCGCTTCCGCGGAGACGGGACCGTTTGCGGCCTCCGCAATGATCCTGGCCTTGATGCGTGAGCAATTTTCCACGGTGATAACGTTCTCTAGCGCCGCTGGAACAAGAATGTCGCAGTCCAGTTCGAGCGCTGCGGCGCTCGTTCGCAGGTTCGATGCGCCCGGAAAGTCGAGGATCGAGCCGGTTCGCGCCCGATGAGCCATGACCGACGCGACTTCAAGGCCCTGCTCGCTCGCAATGGCGCCCTCTCTCTCGGCGATCCCCACAATGCGCGCGCCGTTCGCACTCAGAAAACGCGCGGCATGCGACCCGACATTCCCGAGGCCCTGAATGACGATGCGCTTGCCGCCGATGCCTGTCTGGAGGCCGAGTCTCGCCATCTCCACCACGCTTGCACACGCCTCCCGGACACCAAAACTAACGCCAAGGCCGGTCGCTTCGTTGCGTCCGGGTATGCCGCCAAGAGCCAGCGGCTTCCCGGTAACGCAGGCGGACGCATTCAGATCTCCCTTTGCAAGCTGCGTGTAGGTGTCCGCAATCCACCCCATCTCCAGCGCGCTGGTACCGTAGTCGGGTGCTGGAACATCGATCCCCGGTCCGATCAGATTTTTCTTTACCAACTCGAAGGTGTAGCGGCGCGTGATGCGCTCGAGTTCGTCCTGCGAGTATTTGCGGCGATCGATGGCGATGGCGCCCTTCGCTCCCCCGAATGGCACATCGACCAGAGCGCACTTGTAGGTCATCAATGCGGCGAGCCCCATCACCTCAGACTCGTTGGCGTCCTCGCTGAAACGAATGCCGCCCTTCGTCGGAAGCTTGTGGTGACTATGCTCCACACGCCACGCCTGAACGACCTCGATCGACTGGTCGTCTCTACGGAACGGAAAGGCGAAGCGATAAATCGAATTGCATTGCCGAATCTGGGCCAGAAGGTTCGGGTCGTGCGTCGTCAACGCGGCGGCCCCGTCGAAACTGGCATCGACCTGCGCCAGAAGACTTAGGTGTGGTGTCACCAATTTGTCCCCAAAGGACAAATAGTGCACTGCCCATGCACCAGGTCAATGTCACCTTACGGACGGGAAGTTTTGAGAACGCGACTGTCGCGATACGGCTTCGCGGCGTAAAGGTCTTGCTCGTCGGCAGCCTGTAACAGCGATCTGGCTTGATTGGCTTGCCGGGGGAGGGGAACTTCAGTGACAGATAACGCCGGCAGAAAGTCAGTTCGAATAGCGGGCCACCTGCTCGGTGAACGTATTGACGCCAAAGCTATCGTGCTGCCCGGCTATCAATCTGTCATGCAGACGCCGCGGATATTTGAAGCGCCGGACGGGAGCCGTGTGGCGATTTTCCGTTTTGGAGCCGTGGTCATCGCGCAAGCCGAAGACTCTTCGTCAACAACTGTTCCCTCTGAAGTGCTGAGTCATGTCGTCGGATCTTTCGACGGCCGTGAGACGGAAGTCGTTTTTGTTACGATTGGCGATGCGGGCGCTCCGGCCGGACAAGGCGAACAACTTGTGCTGAACGATTTTTCTGTCGAACGGTTCTCGATCGTCGCGAGCGCGTTGGCCAAGAGTGTGGCGCTGGCGCGAGACGAGCAGCTCATACATGCTGTGTTCGAGAAGCTCGAACCTTTTGCCCGCGAACTTTCCAAGTCAAGCGGCCGCAAGCTCGGCCCATCGGCATCCCTCAAACTGCTCGGCGATGCACTTCTCGCACAGCACCGGATGGTGGGCCGTGTCGAAGTGCATGAGAAGCCGGAAATTCTCTGGGACCGGCCCGATCTAGTTCGTCTCCACGCAAGGCTGGACGATGAATACGAGCTGAGCGAGCGTGCGCGTGAGCTTGGCCGCAAACTCAAAGTCGTCGAGGAATCTGCACGTGCGATCGCAGAAGTGGCGGATGCCTACATAAGCCGTCGGCTGGAAATCGCCATCGTCGCCCTGATAATGCTTGAGATCGGGCTCAGTCTTTATGGTATTTTCTCAGGCCAGCACTGAACCTGCCTTCGATTCCCGGCCGCACCTCGGCTCCGCCGAAGACAGGGCGATCAGGTCTCCAGCCCGGTCAAATCAGTATCGATCATGCGGAGAGGCCGCCTAAACGCAACGCCAACCGGTCAGCCTGTGGCTATTCAGGCTCGACGTTTCGGCCTTCGTCGGCATCAATTCGTGTTTCGTGTCTTTTGGAGGAAGGCGAACGGGCGACGACGAGCGAAATCCGGCGTGCCGCGGCAAGTTACTCACGATCTTCAGCGTTACCGGAAGTCTTCAAGCTCTCTTGTTCATCTTGAAGCGGAACGTCGGCCACCGGACATCGACGATGGCCATCGTCGATGTCTAACGGGTTCTCAGTACCGTAAACGCCTTTTGTGCCACGGTCGCCATTGACGGTTCGACAAAGATTTTCGCGCCACCATGACAGTGACCGAATGCAATTCCGCGTGCGTCATACCTTAAGCGGCGCCGATCGCGCGGCTTGATGCTATGTCCTTTCAAGAATGACCCATTCGACACTAGGTCAGACGATCAGTGGCCACGCCGGACTTCCTGGCGGGCGACCCGGCGCAGGAGGAGCGCCGGGCGGCTCCAGCGGTCTTTGCCGGGGTTGCGCCGGATCAATCGGTATGGGCGCTCCCCCTGGGGCGTTGGAGGGCTTTGGCTGAATGAGTTGCATGATATCGGCCTCCTAGCGTCGTAGTATCTCGGACGAGCACGTCCTCGCTGTGAACACGCGACGGAAGGTGACCCCTCCCCTTTCTGCGAAATCAGTCTCGTAGCGCACCGACCGGCACGCGGACCCCAAGCCTGTTCACAGGCGCCTATTGCCGCCTTCGAAAAATCCACCGCGGGGACCTACAGTGCGGCAGTTCCAAGTGAACCTGTTGCTGCTCGACACGAGCGCCGGCTTTCAGGCGCCAACGCGCGCGGATTCGGAGGACTAGTGTCAGTACTGGCAATTGAAGGTCGCTACGCTCTTGCCGTCCGTGGTGCTGACGTTCTGCATTTTGGCAGAGCGGCCACTGTCCTTGCAGTGGGCTTGTGCCCGCTCTGTCGCGACGTTCAGATTGCCCGGTCGGAACTCGAGCGTCATTGAATCAGGCGTGGCCGTGCGCACCACATAAGCGTCTTCTGACCAGCCTTGGACAGTGGAGCAGCCTGCGGAGGTTGCAACCGTGCACGCTACAATTGTCAATGTCAGGAGTCGCATGTCACTCTCTCGAAATTGAGTTTCGGGGAGGATGACGCCGCCGCTTCTAGGTGGTCGACCTCATCTCGATCTAGGTTTCGCTTCGGGTTAAGCTAGCGGGGGAAACCGACTGTAATAGCTACGCACAGAGTCCCGATATTCGATGTCTTCGCCGCCATATGCGGTCAGCTCTGCACTCGAATAGCTCGGTGCGTTCGCCAGCTCTTCTTTCGTGAGTGGAATGACGTATCCATCCCGTTCGGTATTGTACCTCAACACGTCCCACGGCAGGGGGTGGAACTTCTCGCCCATGCCAAGAAAACCTCCGAAAGACATGAGGGCGTAAACGACGCGCCCAGACGATCTCTCGATCGACATGTCGGCGACAGTTCCGATCTTGTCGCCGAACGAGTTGTAGACGGCAGTATCCTTTATCCTGTTGGCCGTAATGAGCGTGTTTCCCTTTGTGCGTGGTTCTGCTTTGGGGTTATGCGGGCCTGCATCCGTCGTTGGCTGCATCATGATATTTCCTTCCATGCACAAACCTAACGGCTCGGTAATGCAAAAGTTCCGGTCATATGTGTGCGGGGCACAAAGTGACGCTGCCATCTACAATGGTGCTCAGCCTGCAGCGGCATCTGCTCAGCGGCGCCACTTTGCGCACGCTGCGAATACGCTCGGACTGTGCCTGGCGCGCCGCGGTAGCTTAGTGCGGCACACGGCTAAAAAGCGCATCTAGTTGCGTTTACCTTGGCGCCTCGGCAGTCTTCGATCTCGGCGATTTTCAGCCCAGCTGGGGCCGAGGCCCAGACCTGTTCCTGCGCTAGTCTTGCCGGTTGAACCGCCGAGATCGAAGCCGGCTCGATCGACTGCGACGGGTTCGGGCGAAGTGTCTGGGGCCTCGTCTACAGGTTTGCCCTCCTTGTGCTTGGGGGAGTTCACTCCAATTGGCGTCTTGGGTTGCTTGGCCATGTTCCTGTTCCTTCCTGGTTGGTAGATCTTGCGCATATGGCGGTAGTCGCTGCCCTACAGCCACCGGTCCGTATAATGTCAGCGCTTTTCACATGATCGATCTGCCGAAGGTCGTCGCCAGAGAGCGCTACGACTCCCTGGTGGCGGCCGACGACGTATCTTCAAGCGCGGCTCCGTTATTCCCTGACGAGCGGTTGGAAGTGACGAAAACACCGCGCCGCTGAGCGCAAGGCTTGAGAGTCCAGCAATTGTCTAGCCTCGGAATGCTGCGGCCCGCTCGATGAGGTTGCTCATGTGGGTGGCAGCCCGGACCGTCAGCGAATGAACGGTAAAGCCAGGTCTTGGCGAAATGTAGGTTGTCGCGTCTCTCGCAAGCTCAAGTTGCCGCTCCGAAGCGTCGGCGGGGAGGGCGATTAGTAGATTCTCCAGTGCGATCATGCGGACCCGAAGCAGCACCAATTCGGAATTCGTCACGTCAGCCACGTGGTCGCATCGTTCTATGCCCGGGGTCGAATCGCCTTGCGGGCCTTGGGAGCGCGCGCCCCCTTCATTCTCCCACCTCGCCAACGCCTTCTGGGGTAAACGCGTTGGGCCGGAGAGACCCGGGTCTTGATGAGACATACATCCTCTCCGTGGAATTGGCGCGGTCAGCCTCGGGCGTACCGAACTCCTTGATCGGCAACGTGCGGCGCTGGTTGACGTTCCGGTGGAGTAACCATCAAACCTGCAGCGGAAGAATGCTGGCATCATGCAGCCTGGCAGCGCGCGCAGAGCCGGGGCGCTGCTTACGTCTGACGAGACCGCTGTCGGCGCGCCATCAAATGCGCCGCTCTTGGGAAAAGAGTCGGCTTGCGTACCGACCCAGAGCGCTGATCGGCGCGATGGACGGAGGCGCCACCGTCATGCCGCAAGCGGGACCCGCCGCGGTGCTTGATGCATGTGTCTCATGAGTCAATGCGAGCTCTACGTCATCGGGTACCGCAAGATCGCCGCGATCGCGGCGCTGTCGGGGATGTCGCTCTGACGGACGCTGAAAATCTCGGCGCCGGTCAACAGAGCTCGGCAGGCAATCTCATCGGTGATGCCGTAATTGCCCGCCGTAGGGCCGTCGCTGTAGCTGACAGTGCCTGTCTCCTCATCAATCCGGCCCATAACGATAGTATCCATGTCGACTAACAACCGACTGATCATGCCGAATGTCGCGGCGCGCGCGGCGACCTCAATGTCCTTGGTGGCGCGCCCGTCGGACAACCGGTTGGAGAATTGCTCCCGGAATCTTGCCAGCTCCGCGGCGTGAAGCCCGTCTAGAATTGGTCGGGCGGCGTCGGCGAGTTCGGTGTCGCTGCGTTGATCAGGGCTTCCGGGAATGCCCTGCGCCACAAGACGCGGATGCGTGTTGATCGAACGATAGATGGAAGCGAGAGGTTCGGTCGCCGCAAGGATCAGCGGCGCGGGTCGGTTTGCGAGACCAACGCGCACGGCGTCGTCGACCTGGCGGGCGTACTGCCGCAGCAGGACGTTCTGGCCTTCCGAGCCGTGGATCCGTCGCGACGGCGAGCGGTCGTTCACCGAGGAGCGGTGCGTGGCGTCCGTAGCGCTTTTCGGCAGCATGCCGATCTTGACCGAGAAGGCGGGGCCTTCTGCCGGCACCTCGATGATCCGCACCGCATTTTCACCGAGGGCGAGGATCAGGGCCTCGTTCTGGAACGTGACCGTGCGCAGCAACGGCTTCAGATGAAAGCGGTCGGACACTTCACTTTGTGCCAACAGGTGATTGGGAAGCCTGAAGGTCTGCAAAGAGTCCGGGGTCACCAGCACGGCGAGGCTGTTTGCCTGAAGCCGCCAGAACGCGTCATCGTCCGCGAGATCGTCCAGCTGCTCGACAAGGGCTGCGCGGCGGCGTCGGTCGAAATCGATCACGTCGAGTTGGCCGAGAGCTGCCTTTCCAAGATTGCTGAAAGCAATGCGACTGGCGCCGATGTCCTGGGTTAAGGGGGTCGTTGGCAGGTAGATCGAGATGCAGGCATCAGACCGCTTTGCGGCGAGACTGCGCAGGACGCCAATGGAGGGGATGTCGATATACAGCATCTATTGGCTCCGTCGCAGGTTTGGGGGGAGGTCACGCAGCCGAGGTGACCCGCGCAGGCGTCGTCTCTGACTGAACCGCTCTGGCTGATCCGCCGGGCAAACGATCATTACTGAGTGTGCTTGTCTGTTCAGCGTCGAAAGGCGGCCGGCCGCTCCGCGAGTTGGTCACCAAACCGACAGTACGGTCGGCGCGGAGGCCGTGGCGAAGATGGCGGGTCAGACGACGCGCGCTGCAGATTAATCGCGCCAGTCTTGTCTCTTGTATCGCAAAACTTGACGCCCAGTTTCTAAGGAGGGATCACTTTAGTCAGCGTGACGATACAAGTCTGTACGGCATGCGACACTATCGAGGTCTAGTTGATCGATTCATCACGGCGATGGTTGGGTTGGCATCAGGCCCGCGATGACATGGCATACTGCACGTGTGCTGCACGAGCACCCGCCCTCGATCAGCGCGCCTCACGGTTCGGATCCTTCCGAACGCTCCCCAGTGCGATCGTTCTCCAGGTCTATGTGCCGAGCGCTGAAGCAACTGCATTGCAGATCGGCAGCGGAGTATTCCCTCCCGTAGAGGCAATTCTCCGCGGCGGCGGAACGATGGGCTGTGGCTACCGTTCGCTCCTATGAACAGAGCTTTTCAACTCACGGTACTTCGACAGCGGCGCAAAGCCAGTCAGGAAGAATTCGGTGTCACCAGAAAGAGCGGAACTGGAGTGCGTTGCGGGCGCCATGGAAACCCAGCTTCACAGGCTCATCGCGGAGTATGTAGACAGCCCTGCGGATGAGCATTTTTGGAAGTCGCCCCCGACTGGCGGGAGGCGGATCAGCCAGCTTGGCCCGGCCAGAAGGGCGTATGGGGTCGGCGTACGAAGCGCGGATAACGTTGTCGATCCAGAGGGTTCGACGGTTACCCCGCGGCCTTGTGCAAGTGTCGCATTCCCCACGCAGGCGGCAGAACCTGCGCAATCGCCTGAGCCGGAGTGTATCCGGACGTTCTGGAAACGTGGCGTCTGGCACGTGACCAAAGACAATGCCTTCTACGGCCACTATCTCGAGGCGCGGCCCGCTCTCCACGCTGCGATAGATGCAGCGCTCGATACGGAGTTATCTGGAGGCTCGGCGCGCATCGTGTTTGGCCCGCCGCCTTCGCTGATGGACGACGATGGCATCATCGACCTTGTGCGAGATGGGACGCCAGTTGAAAATACACTTGGAGCGCCACATGAGCGCTGAAATCCTATGCGATCTTGATTGGGTCAAAGCGCAGTATGAGCGCACCGGGCCCGATCAACCGAAAGGCGATAATTCCTTCCGCATAACCTTGGATATTCCCGGAACGGAGCCGTTTACGTTTCTCGTCGGAGAACGAGACGGTGACCAGCTTGCTGCCGAGCTCGACGTGTTGTCAGCCATTATTCGCGCGAAGGTCGTGCGGGCCCGTCTGATCGGTTGGCGTGCTGTGGCTTAGCCGTACTTCTCCGCCCACAGGATCCACGCCGCAGGGGCCGCGTATGCATTCTCCGCTCGTAACGAAACAGGCCGATATCATGCAACAAATTGAGCCAACGCCCTCGAACGCCCCGGGGGGAGCGCGAATACCGGTCGATCCGGCCCAGCCCCGGCAAAGACCGCTTGAGCCGCCCGGCGCTCCTCCAGCGCCGGGTCGCCCGCCAGGAAATCCGACGCGGCCGTTGATCGTCTGAGTTGTGTCGATCTACCGGCGCCGCATACGTTAGCCGTCGCGCGCTTGGGTCGACGTGGCAGGTTCTTCCCGCCGTGAGATGGCATTGGGTCCGGCTCTGATCGGCGCGCCACCTGGTTGATTTCGCGGCAAGGTAAGACGTCAACTGAAGACGCTTATTCACACGTCGCACATCGCCCAGGCGGATCAGTTCGCCATGGGCGCCGAATGACATTGACGTCTCGATGGCGCTCACTAAATCTCGCGTCAGCGTGTGCTGCGTGCGCTGGGCTTCGCCTGAAACGGAGATTTGATAACCGTTCGGGAGCGCAGAAGTGCAAGCCATCCACCGTGGACGAAATCTGATACGCGAATTCCTGGCGAGCGAAGCCGCCGGCGGGCTGATCCTGATGGGCGCAGCCGCGCTCGCGCTGATCGTCGCCAATTCTCCTCTTTCAGGCGTCTATTTTGATGCGCTCCATGCCTATGTGGGGCCGTTGTCGGTTCACCACTGGGTCAATGACGCCCTGATGGCGCTCTTCTTCCTGCTGGTGGGGCTCGAGATCAAACGCGAGTTTGTCGAGGGCGAGCTTTCAACCTGGGCATCGCGTATCCTGCCGGGCGTCTGCGCCGCTGGCGGTGTCGCAGCACCGGCCCTGGTCTATCTCCTGATTGCCGGATCTGATCCGGCGGCGCAGCGCGGCTGGGCTATCCCGGCGGCAACAGACATCGCCTTCGCTCTCGGCGTCCTCTCGCTGCTTGGATCGCGCGTGCCGCTGTCGCTCAAGGTCTTCCTTGCGACGCTTGCAATCATCGACGACCTTGTCGCCGTCATTATTATCGCCCTGTTCTACACCAGTGACCTCTCGCTTGGTTATCTTTGCCTTGCTGCCGGACTGGGCGCCGGGCTGATCGTAATGAATCGCATCGGCATAAAGTCACTCGTACCCTACCTCATCACAGGCGCCGCGCTCTGGTGGGCGATCCTTGAGTCCGGCGTCCATGCAACTCTCGCCGGGGTCATTCTGGCCCTGACTATTCCAATTCATGGCAAGACCCGCGGCGCTGAGCAGGGACCGCTTCATGCGCTTGAGCATGCATTGCATGTCCCGGTCGCCTTCATTGTTGTGCCGATCTTCGGTTTCGCCAACGCTGGCGTCTCGTTTGCTGGTGTGACGTCGGACGTGTTGCTTGAAGCCGTGCCGCTCGGCGTTGCTGCAGGCCTGTTTGCCGGCAAGGTGCTGGGCGTCTTTGGCGCCGCTGCGATCATGGTCCTCACGCGCCTCGCGCGCCTGCCGGAAGGAGTGAACTGGCTACAGATGTTGGGTGTGTCGATGCTTTGCGGGATCGGGTTCACGATGAGTTTGTTCATCGGCATGTTGGCCTTTGACGGTCCGCACCTTCAGGACCGTGTGAAGCTGGGTGTCATCATGGGCTCCGTGCTGGCTGGGGTAGGCGGTTATCTGCTGCTGCGGCTGGCGCCACGACCCACCGCACGCGCAACGAGCACGCCATAGACGCGACGGCTTGCATAAGCAGACATGTGCACGCTGCGGAAACCGGATTCGGTTGACCCGACATTGAACCGGTTCTAGTCGGCCGGCCACCTGTCTATACGACCGAGAGGAGCGTCGGAATGGCAAGGTTCGATTTCTTCAGTCAGGCGGCAAAGCACGATCCGTTCTCCGTCTGGCGCGCAGTTCGCCAGCAGGGCGCGGTCGTGCCTGTGAAGTTTCCCATCATCGGCAGAGTCCATCTGGCGGCGACCTGGGATGCGTGCGGTGACTTCCTCAAAGGCTCTGACCTGTTTGCCGCCGATGGTCGTAACGCAGGCAAGTCATCGGCCCTTGGTCTGTGGTGGGCGCCGCGCATGATGCGCGTGCTGGCGCAGAACATGCTGACCCTGGATGATCCCGACCACCGCCGCTTGCGCAAGCTGGTCGATGGCGCTTTTCGACGCGACCGCATCGAACGCTGCGCCCGACGATAGCCCGCATCGCAGACGATCCTGGAACGGTTTCGGGGGCCGAGCCGTTGGACATACAGGATGAGGAACACAATGAAAAAGTTCAAAGCCGACCGTCAGACGACGCATGAGGGGCGCCTGAAAGGGAAGGAGTATATCGGAGACGAAACCCGGCCGCCCGCCCAGGGCGGAAGCGAAGGGGGCAAACTCGCCGAGAAAATCGGCACGCGCGATGAAGAGAAGCGCGCCTTTGAACGCCCCGCAGGCGCAACTCGCGTGAGGAAGTCGGACAAACAAAAATGATCCAGCAGAGGCGGTTCGGTTTCTCTGCACGCAATCCGGGGGACGGAAAAGTGCGCAGCCGGTCCGGCCATGTCGCGGTTCTCTGAATGACGCTTATTGGGCGATGACCCGCCGCAACGCAGCGTCATCGGTGAATGACTTAACTGGATCGACTCAGCCGGATCGCCACAATTTGCGCTTGGCCAACTCGGGGGCCCAATTGCGACGTTCGCCAGCACGGGGTTCGTTAGCCAGAGCCTCTTTCGCCAGAGCCTTTACTGAGCACCGTGCCGCCCAGAAGCGCCAACGCGCAGAACGCGGCGCCGGCGAGGAAAGTGGCGGGTGCGCCGAACTGCGACCACAGCGCCCCGGCGAGGACGCTGGCCAGCAGAAGCGTCACCCCGGTGGCAAGGTTGAAGACGCCGAATGCCGTCCCTCGCAGCCGGTTGGGAGCCGCATCCGCGACCAGCGCAGAGAGCAGTCCTTGCGTAACGCCCATGTGCGCGCCCCACAGCGCAACCCCGAACAGCACGCCGCCGATCGAGGGCAGGAACGCCAGCGCCAAGTCTGCCACAACTAGAATGCCGAGCCCGATCGCCAGGAGCACCCGGCGATCCATCCGATCGGAGAGCGATCCGGCCGGCGCCGCGACGGCGGCGTAGACTACGTTCATGACGATGAGGACCAGCGGAATAAGCGCCGCGCTGAGACCCACGTCCTGAGCGCGGAGAACCAGGAAGGCCTCGCTGAACCGGGCCAGCGTGAAGATGACACCGACGATCACGACCGACCAGAACGGCCAGCCCATATCGCGGATTTCGCGCCACTGGATCGGCGCGCGCTTCCGGTTCGTTTCCGGCATCCGCTTCGGCTCATCGACGCCAAAGATCATCAGCAGCACGGCGATCAGGGCCGGAACGACGGCCCAGGCGAATACCGCGCGTATGTCACCGGCGAGGACCGCCATCAGGGCGAGCGCCACAATGGGTCCGAGAATTGCGCCCGTGGTGTCCAGCGCCTGGCGCAGGCCGAACGCCGCGCCCCGAGCGCCCGGTTCAGTGATGTCCGCAACGAGCGCATCGCGAGGGGCGCCGCGTATGCCCTTGCCGATGCGGTCTGCGAACCGGGCGCCGAGCACCTCGATCGGCGTCACTGCCAACGGAAAGACCGGCTTCGAGAGCGCCCCAATGCCGTAGCCAAGCACAGCCAGGAACTTGCGCTTGCCGAGCCGGTCGCTGATCCAGCCGGAAAACACCTTGGTGATCGAGGCGGTCGCCTCGGCAATACCCTCGATCAGGCCGACCAGCGCGACACTGGCCCCAAGGGTTCCGACCAGGAAGACGGGAAGCAGGCTGTGGATCATCTCCGAGGAGATATCCATGAACATCGAGACGAAGCCGATCGCCCAGACGCCGCGCGGGACCGCCCGCAGGCCGCGTGGCGCCGAAGCCGGCATCAGTGACGCTGGTAACGTTGAAGACTGATGCGTAGCCCGAGCCGGAACTCATCAACACTGCGATCCCCGGTCACGATCGAGGCCGGACCGGAAAGCGTGTTGTGCGCGTACTCCAGATGCAGGCTCACCAGCTTGTTGGTGTAAGGCAGGTTGTAGTTGACGCCTGTCCGAAGCGCTCGCTGGACGGCCCGGTCGCTGATGGCGTCCTGGCCCAGGTCAACCAAGTCATAGCGGACGAAGACGTCGAGATCGCCGAACTCCGGCGCATCGAAGGCCGACCACTGGATCATGCCATAGCCGCCTGCAACATCGCTGTCGCTGGCAGAGAACTCCGAGCGCATGACTTCGCCCTCCAGCGTCGTCGGCCGCCCGAACAGTGGGAAGGTGTAGGCAGCGTCCGCCTCCCAGGTGAATTTGTCGCCGGTGGCGAGGACACCGCCGAGGGGAGTCGCAGCAATTGCCGTAGCCAGTGTGAAGGTGCGGTTCTGGATGTCGCCGGTGTTATCGACGGCAAGGCCCAGCGTGAGCTTCTGCCCGTTTTCTCCGTCGTTGATCGGCGTTGCGAGCAGCTTGGCCGAGAGCGAGTTGCCGATCTCATAGCGAGGCTCGGCCTGGTTGAACGAGCCGCGATTGTCCATGGCGGCGAGTTGCAGCGTCAGGCTGTTCGTCAGCGCCTGCTGGTACTGGATGCCGAACTGCGTGCCGAAGCTGTTGACCGAGCCATGCTCCTCCAGGATCAGGGATCGGTTGATGGTCGGGAGATTGCCGGAGGAGAGATTGTCATCGCGCGAGAGGATGTGGGTGTTCTCCCCGATGAGCACGCGGAACCGCCCAGGATCGTCCACGTCCTGGATGGCGAGGAACAGATTTTCGAGATCGCGGCGGCCAAAGCCTTCCGATCCTCCAAAGCCATTGTCGAAGAAGTCGGTGTTGGTGAGGTCGATCTCATAGACGAGGGCCGGCCGCAGCCGTTCGGTCACACGGGGAAAGTCAATCTCCGCACCCTGCCTGAAGCGCCGGAAGGAGTCAGTCCCGTCCAGATCAATGATGCGCTCGGCGAAGCCCCAGGTCGTCACCTTGAAGTCGCCGGCCTGATAGACAAGGCCGGCGTCAGGGTTGAAGGACCAGCCCGAGGCCATCGGCTTCTCGGCATCGGCTTCCTGAGCAACAGCCTGGCCGCCGATGGCGCAGGCTGCCGCGATCAAGGCGAGGGACGTGGTGCGGATCACCAAAACAGCCCTCCCTTGCCAGACGCTTTCCGACGCTGGCGGTAAAGGTTGATGTACATGATGATGCCGGTGAGGCTGAGGATGATGAGGGCCGAGCCCCACAGCAGGCCGAGCACGACGCCAGGCTCGCCGAAAATCTCTCCGCTGTGGATGCGCATGAAGATCGATTCGCCCTCATGCTCTTCGTCTTTCAGAACCTTGCCGTCCCGGGCATCGACGACGATCTGTCGGCCCGGCTCGCCCGGGTAAGTGACGACGCCTTCCGGCTCGTCACCCGTCATTCGCAATTCTATCGAGCTGATCGTAGCGCTCGGCGCCCGGGCCTGAGCCGCCTGAAGCGTGACTGTCAGCATGGAAGCGTAGGCGTCTGCCGGCACGCTCAGCGCTTCGTGTTCCTCTTCGTCATGGTCTTCATCCTCGCCCATCAGCCGCTGCGCCTGCAGGATCACGCCCGTCGTGGCGACAACCAGCAAGAACAGCGCAGCCAGAATGCTGAGCCACCTATGGATTTTCCTCATCTGATCTCTCCAGTCCCTCGTGCGCGTAAACCTGTTCGGAGAAGCCAGCGCAGGCGGCCGCGCATTCGGCCAACCTCTGCCTGGCGCCTTCCTGCTTTTCGTTTGGGAAGAAATCTCTGGCTTCGATCTTGGCGAGCCATGTCGTCAGCTTTTCGAGATCGTCCTCGATCTCCTCAAGCTCGGCGAAGGTGAACTTCTTCTTCCGTATCTCTTTCGCGATCTCGGCGATCAGCGCTCCGCTTCGCTCGTCGAACTCGCCGTACTCGCGGGCGCGATCGGCCCGGAAGCGTGCGATCACGCCATCATCGCCGCCATCGACAGCATCGGCCACAAAGACAGCCGCTTGGCCCTCCTGGTCTCGGACCGTCTCCGCAAGATGTTTGAACAATTCCTCATGCTCTGGAGACGCCGGCAGCACCCACGCACCTGTCATAAAACCGGAGGCTCCTGCGGCCTTGAGCCGACGCCACAGGGTTACCCGCGCGCTCGAAGGCGCCGCCGGCAGCTGGGCAAGAAACATTAGCCATTTCAGAGTGCCGGACCTTTGCATGCAACACTTGTTACATCGCTAGCTGAGCTATCGTGGCGTTGCAACAGGTGTTTCCAGCCTTTTGCGGGCGGCGTCTGTTCGCCTAGGGGGACTCTCCGTTACGCGGTTCGACCGGCGTCTGGTGCGCGGACAAATTCGGCTTCAACGTGGGCGAGGTTCCGGAAAGACGCCCTCAAGCTCGACCTCGTCGATATGGGCCCGCAGGGTGACAGGACAGACGCCGGAAGGTCGAGTCTTGCCTCGGAAATCCGAACACTACGGATGACTACAATTGGGCGAGGTCCTGCCTGATCAGCAGGGCGGGAGCGACTGGCAATTTCCGAGCGGCCCTGCCAGTCGTCGCAGTGTCAGCAGGGCGTAGAGTCGGGGCCCATTTGCGTCATTCGGAATCTTGTGACCGCGCGGGCACTGCTGGCCAAATGCTGACGCTGCTCTCCGCCATGCTATTTTGTGGCGCTCTTAACGAGGGCTTCCTCCCGCAACTGCAGCGCCACGGTCAGATAGTAGTTGCGGCCCGTCGCAGTCAGTAGCGCCTCCGCTAGCTGAGTGAGCGCGTCGGCCTTGAGAAGCTTCGGCTCGGCCGAATCTGGATCGAGTGCGATCAAGTTATCCGCGAGCTGGGCAGCCCATTGCGCGTCGCCTTGCGACAATGCCGTGCGTGCCCGAGCCATCAGGGCGTCCGGTCCGCCAGCCAGAGACGCCATGTGTTTCGCTTCCTCGACAGGTGTGAGCGAAAAAAGATTGGTGGGATTGCCGTCGAACCAGCCGAGATAGCCATCGAAGATCGACCGAACGGCCCATTCAACGTTGCCGTAAACCTCGGCGAGATAGTATTTGCCTGCCAGCTCTTCGGGGAGTTTCACGTAGCTGACCAACTGGTCCGGCGTCATCCCCTTGTTCATGCCCTCTATCGTCTTGTTGAATACGAAACGGATGGCATCGCGGTAGTCGGTCAGCGCCTGTGTCACATTCGCGTTTCCGGCAATCGGGCGGGTATGACCCGGAACGAGAAACTCCGCGCCTTCCTTGAGCATCGCATCTTCCGCATTGGCCCACGCGCGCACGTCGCGATAGGGCGTGCCGCGAATGGCATAGAGATTGGGCCATGAGGCGTAGAAGTTGTCGCCGCTGAACAATACCTTCCCGTCTGGCAGCCAGACGTAGAGCCCGTCTTCAGTTTCACCGGGGGCTGCGACCAGTTCCAACTTAATGCCAGCCAGATTGAGGGTCTTGCGTGATCCCGTGAAAGTGTTCGTTGGCGCAAGCGGCTGGTTTCCCGCAAAGACTTCGCCCCCCTTGGGCGCGTCGAGGGCAGGCGCGATTCCGTTGTTGATCCGCCGCTCCGGAGGCAGGAGAAAGCCGCCCTGCCGCGCGCCGCGCAGGTTTTGCGCAGTCAGTCCTGCCGACGCAAAGGCGCTTCCTTCTGATCCAAACCCTTCGCGCGCCCAAACCTGTGGCTTGCCGCCCTCGGCCAGCACCGCGCCGCCACCCGTGTGATCGCCATGCCCGTGCGTGTAGATGATGGCGGCGACAGGCAGCTTGCTGATCTTGCGAAATTCCGCCAACGCGTCAGCGGCGTGGTGAGGAGACATGCCTGTATCGACAAAGATCACACCGCTGCGACCGACAATCATCGAGATATTTGCAGGAGAGTAACCGACGGCGGTGTAGACGTGATCACCCACCTTCACGATGTCGCGTCTCAGATCGATGTTGCGCGCCTCAAGCGCTGCGGTCGCGCCGCTTTCCTGGGCGTAAAGCGGAGCGGAAAATGTTGTCGCCAATGCGGAGGCGATCATGAATCTTGCGGCGAGGCCTCCAAAGCGCTGACGCATGTGCCTGTCCCTTTTATTGGTTTCTCCCGGATCGCCGGGCGCGGGTCAAAGCCGCCTACCAAATTAAATAGGGCTCTTGCGTGCCAAAGCACAAGAGAGGTGGTTCGGTTTCTCTGAACAGGATCCGGGGTTTGGATAAGTGGATTTCCGCCTCGGTTATGCTGCAGCCGGGATTGGCTGCAGCTGGTTGAAGTACGCCTCGTCCGGTGTTTGCCCGTCAAGGCTCGAGTGCGGGCGTCCGGTATTGTAGAAGGCGATATAGCGGCCGATCGAAGCGCGGGCTTCCGACACGCTGTCATACGCTCGCAGATAGATTTCTTCGTATTTGATTGTCCGCCATAGCCGCTCGACGAAGACGTTGTCACGCCAGGCGCCGCGGCCGTCCATACTGATGGCGATCTCTGCGCCTTTCAGCACGTCGGTGAACGCCGTTGATGTGAACTGGCTTCCCTGGTCAGCGTTGAAGATCGCCGGCTTGCCATGGCGCGCCAGCGCCTCCTCCACCGCCTCGATGCAGAAGCTCGTCTCCATCGAGATCGACAGCCGCCAGGCCAGAACCCTGCGCTGAACCAGTCGACCACCGCCGCCAGATAGACGAAGCCCCGCGCCATAGGCACGTAGGTTATGTCCATCGCCCACACCTGGTTGGGCTCTGTCACCGGGACCTTGCGCAAGAGATAGGGGAAGATCTTGTGCCCCGGCTCCGGCTTCGAGGTATTCGGCCGGCGGTAGATAGCCTCGATCCCCATTTTTCGCATCAGCGTCTTAACGTGCAGACGCCCCACCTCGAAGCCTTCTCGCTTCAACAGGTGCTGGAGCATGCGGCTGCCGGCAAACGGATAATCGAGATGTAGCTCGTCGATCCGACGCATCAACGCCAGATCGGCCGGCGGCGTCGGTCGCGGCAGAT
This sequence comes from uncultured Alphaproteobacteria bacterium, assembly GCA_963784415.1. GTDB lineage: Bacteria > Pseudomonadota > Alphaproteobacteria > Caulobacterales > Hyphomonadaceae > UBA7672. Next base: position 61,830 of record CAWARK010000003.1, on the reverse strand, counting down.
AGTAGACGCTGCCCCGGCTGATCCCGAGCATCTCCGCTTGCCGCGCGACCGGAAGGTCGTGGCTCCGATCGATCATCGCTTTCCGCTCGGCAACAGACCCGCCTTGCCGAGCGCGCCGGATAAAAAATCGTTCTCCAGCGTCAGCTCTCCGATCTTCGCGTGCAGCGTCTTCACATCCACAGCCGGCGCGGTCGTAGGTGACTTCTCGGCATCGCCAAAAACGTCACTCGCCCCTTTCAGCAACTGCTCCCGCCACGTCGAAATCTGGTTCGGGTGAACGTCGAACTGCTCCGCCAGCTCCGACAGCGTCTTCTCACCGCGAACTGCGGCCAGCGCCACTTTCGCCTTGAAGGCCGGGCTGTGGTTCCGGCGCGATCGTCTTGTCATAGTCTCTCCTGCTATCGGCATCATGCCGATCTCAGGCGGAAATTCCACCTAACCCCGTGTGCAGATTTCCCGAACCACCTCTAAGAAAGCACCATTCGGAACTCTAAGTACCGAATGGAAACCTACCCATGAAGAAGTGGAACCCCTATGCCGCTGAGTGCCCGACACGGGCCGTTCTCGACCGCATCGCGCACAAGTGGACCGTGCTCGTGATTGGCCTGCTTGAAGAACGTCCCATGCGGTTCAATCAGCTACTCAAAGGGATTGAAGGCTTGTCGCAAAAGGTGCTCACCCAGACATTGCGGTCGCTAGAGGTAGACGGCCTGGTTACTCGCACTGTCTTCCCCACAGTGCCAGTGACGGTCGAATATGCTCTGACACCGCTCGGCAAGAGTCTCGGCGAACCGTTGGACGCTCTGCGAGATTGGGCCGAGGCAAATATCTCCGCAGTTCGTGCTGCTCAGGCGACTGCGAGGAGAAGGGCTGCTGGAAAGGCCGAATTGGCCCGATAGCGGGACTAGACTACTTGGCCGATGAATTTTCGCGCTGATCACTGACTATGCGAGTGTCCACACATGGGCGAGCTCCCGCCGAAACGCAGCACCGTCGCTGAATGACTGATCTGGATCGACCCTGCCGGATCGCCACATTCTGTATTCCGGCGTTACGGGGGCCCAAAATTGCCGTTCGTCACTCAAGCTTTAGGAGGCGCGAAAATCCTGGGGCAGGTCACAACCATGCCCGGCGCCACGAGACACCATCCGCCGAGCACGAAGAAGACCGAGCCAATCAGGTACTGTATCGCTTGAGATGACAAGTGAGCCTAGTCGAGCGTGCGGCGATAGCGCAGCATTGCGAGCGCCGTCACGATGCAAACGAAGATCCCCAGCGCGACAAGGCTTGGCCACAGTGTGGTTAGGCCCTCGCCCTTGAGCAGGGCGCCGCGCACGACCCGCAGGAAGTGAGTTACGGGGATCGCCTGTCCGATTGCCTGAGCCCATTCAGGCATGCCGCGGAAGGGGAACATGAAGCCCGACAACAGGATTGATGGCAGCATGTAAAAGAATGACATCTGCATGGCCTGGAGCTGTGTGCGCGTCACGGTGGAGATGAGGAAGCCAAGCGCTAGCGAGCCGGTAATGAAGAGCAGCACACCGAAACTGAGCGCAATCCAGCCGCCCGCCATCGGCACCTGAAAGAGGATGGACGCCATCACGAGGATGACCGCCGTCTGCATCAGGCCGACCATGACATAGGGTGCAAGCTTGCCAATCATCACCTCGATCGGCTGAGCAGGGGTGGCAAGAAGAGACTCCATTGTGCCGCGCTCTGTCTCGCGCGTGACAGACAGTGCGGTCATCATCACCAATGTCATCGACAGGATGATGCCGAGCAAGCCGGGGACGATGTTGTAGGATGTGACGCTCTCGGGGTTGTAGCGGCGGTGCACAATGACCTCAAAGGGCGCAGCTTTGGGGGCATGCGGCGCCAAGGCGCCCTGGAGATCATGGTTGAGCGCCTGCATCGGCAGCGCATTTGCAGCGCCGACCGCGGCGCCTGTGGCGGAGGGGTCAGTAGCGTCAGCTTCGAGCAATACCTGCGCGCCGTCGCCGCGGGCGACGCGACGAGAGAAGTCGCCGGGGATTGTGAGTGCGAACTGGACCTTGCCTTCACGGAGCAGCGCATTGAGCTCTTCGACAGAGTGCGCTTCATGCGTGATGTCGAAGAACTGCGTGTTGACGAAGGCGGCGAGGGTCGAGCGCGCCAGCGTGGAATTGTCCTGCACCAGCACCGCGGTGGGCAGGTGGCGCGGTTCGTTGTTGATCGCATAGCCGAACAGCAGAAGCTGGACGACCGGGATCATCAGGATCATTGCGTAGGTGAGCTTGTCGCGTGTGAGCTGGACAAACTCTTTCGCGAGCACTGCCAGAATGCGGGTGGCCCACGAGTTGCGGATGACTGTGGCGCTCACCGGAAGTTGTCCTGCGACTGACCCATGAGATGGATGAAGGCGTCTTCCAGCGTGGGCTGGGTTCGCGTCCAGTTGTAGGGTGCTCGGCGATAGGGCTGGAGCGCCGAATTGAGCGCCTGCTCGTCCGTGCCGGAGACATGAAGCGTGATGCCAAAGGGAGCGGCCGCTTCGACCCCGGGAAGCTTGGCGATCTCCGGGGAAAGTCGATCAACGCCGGGGCCTTCGCCTTCCCACGTGACGAGGCCTACGTCCTTAAGGATTTCGTCCGCCGTGCCGCGTGCCATCAGCTGGCCATAGGCGATGTAAGCGATGTCGTGGCAGCGCTCGGCTTCGTCCATGTAGTGGGTAGAGACCAGAACAGTGAGGCCCTGTGCAGACAGCGCATGGATCTCGTCCCAGAACTGACGGCGTGCCTGCGGATCGACGCCCGCGGTGGGTTCGTCGAGCAGCAGGAGGTCCGGTTCGTGCAGCGTCGTGGCGGCGAGCGCCATGCGCTGTTTCCAGCCGCCGGAGAGTTTTCCTGCGAGTTGCTTGCGGCGCTCGTAGAGGTTGAGGCGATCCAGCGCGTCTTTGATGCGTTCCTGACGGCGATCCAGGCCGTGAACGCGAGCCATGAACATCAGGTTCTCTTCGATGGTGAGATCGTCGTAGAGCGAGAACTTCTGCGTCATGTAGCCGACGTGCAGTTTGATCTGGTCGGACTGCGAGATGATGTCGAGGCCGAGGCATTTTCCCGTGCCACTATCGGGCGTGAGGAGGCCGCAGAGCATGCGCAGCGTTGTGGTCTTGCCCGAACCGTTGGGCCCGAGGAACCCCGTGATGCGGCCGCGCGGCACTTGGATCGAGAAGTCCTTCACCACATGCTTGTCACCGAAGGACTTGTTGAGGCCCTGAACGTCGATTGCGAGATCGGACGCGGTCGTGGGGAAATGACCTTTAGTGGAACGACGTCTATCGGCTGGCCGGGAGTGAGGCCTTGCGAGGTGACGGGTAGCGCCTCGACAAGGAACACCATGCGATCGCGCGCCTCACGGCTATAGATCACGGGCGGCGTGAACTCAGGGCGAGGTGAGACGTAGGTGATCTTCGCCTTCAGATCACTCGCACAGCCGTCGCACGTAAAACTAACTTCGTTGCCGACCACATAGGCCGCGATGCTATTCTGAGGCGCGAAGAAGCGGAGGCGGACGCGGTCGTCTGGAATGAATGCAAGGACGGGCTGGTTTGCCGGCACCCACTCCCCAGGTTGGAAGAAGACATCCTCGACGCGTCCCGACGATGGTGCGGCGGGCGACAGGTCGGAAAGGCGTGCCTCTGCAGCCCCCAGTGCAGCTTCGGCTTGGCGCACACGGTCCTGGGCGGCCTGTGCCTGATCCGAGCGTGCGCCAAGTCTTGCGGCCTCAAGCTGTTTCTCCGTGGCGCGGACGTTGGCCTGTGCAGTGGCGCGCGATGCAATAGCGCTGTCCAACTGGGCGCGCGATGTGGCGCCGGCCTCGGCGAGTGGTTGGACGCGTTTCAGAGTGGTTTCGGCCTCGTTGAGCACGGCGCGCGCTGCAGTGAGCTGCGCTTCGATTACGCCGAGTTCGGCCGGGCGCTGTCCGCGCTTGGCATCGGCGGCGAGCGCTCTGGCGGCTCCGGCCTCTGCGGCTGCCTGGTCGAGTGCAGCTTGCGTTTGTGCGGGGTCGACTGCAAACAGTTTCGCGCCCACGCTTACGACATCTCCGCGCTGAACGTCGAGTTCGACAAGGCGTCCCGCGACCGGAGAAGCCGGATAGAGCGGCTCGCCCTCGACATAACCCGAGAGAGTCGCGCCGTCTTCGTGAGCGCCGCCAAAGGCGAGGAAGGCGCCGAGTCCTGCTGCGGAGAGGAGGAGAGCGCCGATGAGTATCTGTTGCGGTTTCATGTGCCTGAGCTCGTGAGAAGTCCGGGCAGCACTGTGTTGAGATGCTGCTGCATGAGGCGGGGGATGTCGAAGGGCTTGCCGCCTGCCGGGACAAAGGTTTCGCGGTACAAGACGGCGGCGAGTAACGGGCTGATGATTGTCATCGTGTATTCGCGGGGGTCGCCGGGCCGGACCTCGCCGCGTTCCTGGGCGCGGGCGATCAAACCCGTCAGCAGCCCGAGGGCCTTTCCCACAATGTCGTCGTGCCAGATGCGGGCGATCTCCGGGAAGTTCCCCGACTCGCCGATGACCATCTTGACCACCTTGCCGATGTCGGACTTCTCGGCGAGCTCGGCGACCCTCGGGATCATCATGCGGATGAGCTGTTCGAAGGGCCCAGGGAAGGCGAGTGCGAACTGCTCGATCGCGCCGATGTTCGGGGCTACCGCGTCTTTCACGACAGCTTCGAAGATGTCCTGCTTGGTCTCGAAGTAGAGATAAAGGGCGCCCTTCGAGACGCCGGCGCGCTTCGCGATTTCATCAAGCCGGGCCGCCGCAAAGCCCTTTTCGGAAAAGACTGCGTATGCGGCCTGGATGATCTCGGTTGGCCGCGCATCCGCTCGACGGCGCCATTTTGGTGAGGGGGAGGAGAGCTCGGACATATCGGGCCTCTATATATAACTGACCGGTCAGTTATATATGTGTGAAAACCCTGAATGTCGAGAGGGGGGCAAATAATACTGGAAGCGGCCTCCGCGGAGCGTGGCCCACTTTTAGCGCCGCCGATGGTGGATCACGCTCACGTCGTCGGATTTCGGCGCCGCCTTGGCGAGGCGCTCGACCGCCGCGACCCAGACGCCATGACTGCGGATGATGTAGCCGTTAACCGCCTTTGGGCTCGTCGCCAGCGCGTGGCGGCGAAAGTGGCCAAGCGATCTCGGACCCGACTGACCGTCTATGGGCGAGGTCCAGCCGCAGCGCAGCGTCATCGTCGAATGACCATTGTTGGTGGACTCTGCCGGATCGCCACATTCTGGGTTACGGCAGACATGGGCCCAAATGCGACGTTCGCGCTGGGCTAGATCGGATCTGGATCAGCGTCGTTGAGCAGCCAGTCGTAGTGGTGCCGCACGGGAGCCGTGGAGGTGGCCAGCTGTTGCTTCATGTCTGCTGTCGCGACCGACTGGAGGTGAGTTGTCACGCCTCCCTCACTGTCAAAATCGCGCTCGTACCATTTGAATATCCGAGACACGCTCGGCCGGCCGCTGTCATCAATCCGACTGCCGCGCGGACTGTTGATGAAAGACGACGCTGCCGATTCCAGCTGGCTGGTCAGATCCGCCCCCGTCCAGACTACTGGCTGAAGGCTTGGGCAGCCATTCGACGCACAGTTGATTGCGTAGTGAATGCGGGGCTCGTTGAATTGTTTTCTGAGTATCGTGTTCTCGATTTCGCTCAGTGACAGTTTTTGTCCTTCGACCGTGATCCTCCGTTCGAACCAGGGGCCAACGAGGCCGCGCGGATCCAGTGTGCGACTACGGATCTGGCGAATGGACCGCACGGGGTATCTCTCCAACACAACCTGCAGGGTCACAGCGTTGTAGAGGTTGATCCAGAACGCCATGCGCTCTGCGTCCGGCAATGATGAGGCCGGCATCGACTGCAAATGCTCTACGTAGGTGTCCAGCGCCTTCCGGTCGGCAGCGCTGGTTTTCCACGCACGATAGCGAACGCGGTTCAGGCCGTCGTCGCCAACGACAACATGGCGCTGCAGCGCGTCGGAGTAGTCAGAGATTACGCTCAGCGAACTGGCCTCCGGGTTGAAGTAGAGGGCGGGGCGCGGATTACGGTATCCGAAGGACGCGATCGAGCGACAATGAACCGCCCCCTCTCGCGATCAGGTATAGAAGCAATCCTGCCCAGCTGAGATGCGTCGGCCAGGCGTCGGGGTAGACAAACACTTGGATGACGAGTGTCATCAAGAGGAATGCCCCGGCGGACAGGCGGGTCATCAGGCCCAGCACCAGTAAAACCGAAAAGAAATGCTCGGCATAGGTTGCCAGATGCGCAGCAAGCGCGGGTGGGACGAGCGGTAATTTGTACTCAGTTTCGAACAGGTAGTACGTGCTATCCGAAATCGTAAGAATGCCGTCGACCTTCGTGCGACCCGACAGGAAAAATACTCCGGCAACTCCCAGTCTGATCACGAGCGCGATCAGCCATTCCGGAATAGCGTTCTGTGGCCATGCGAGGATCTGCCGCGCGCGCGATTGAATGGCGTTTCCGGTCATGATGATTGCTGCCCACTGAGATGATCGATCCGCGAGAATGCGCAGGCTTCCAGGCCGGTCCGCAGCACATCCGGCAGAGATGTCGTTGGCGAGGCCTCGACCGCTCTCGCTGCGGCGGCGAGAATGCTGGCGCCTTCCGCGCAGGCTGACATGAAGGCGTAGGTTTCCGCGTCGATGAGCCGCGAGCGGACAATGAGCCCCTCGCGCGTCAGCAGAAGGTATTCTGCGCGATCGTCGATCTGGAAGCCGTCAACGCTCAACGCCGGCGCCTGGTGTGCGAGCCAGAGGCTGGCAAGCGTCTGGTCGAACCGTGCAAGCCGCACCGCTGGATGCAGCTTCAAGGTGCAACCATCCAGATCGCACGCATCTAGAGCTGCGATCGCTGAGAACGAGAGTGTGTCCGAATCGCCCGCAAAATGAGCCTCCCACCACAGCCAATCGATATGCGCGACCAAACCTAGGTAAGGCGTGTCAGCCGCCGGCGGAAACGTGCCCAGCCAAGCTGGAAACGCCTCGCCATAATCAAGCATCGAGGGCCGCGTCGGAGGTGTCACGCGCGTGAAGCGAGCGGCCGCGGCGCGAAACCACGCCTCGCCAACCAGAGCACTGACGGTCGGGAAGATGGAGGCAAGGGCATCGACGGCGCCTGCAGTGACGGTATTCCGGTAAACGTCTAGGCCAGGGTCATCAGGAGTCTTGAGCCACGCGTCGATGGCGGATGACTCTCGGCGCAGAGCAGCCGAGAAGGCATTCTGGAAAGCTTCAAGCTCAGGCATGAGCGAGCTCCCGATCGACTCGTGAATTTGCGGCGTCAAGCATTGCGCCAGCGCGATGCATTTCCGTCAACAATTCATCGAACGCCGGAATATTGTCGTCCCGCTCGATCAGAGTGGCGCGGGGCCCGATCCGCGTCACAAGGCGCTGGAACAACGTCCAGACGTCTTCGCTGACTGCTTCACCGTGTGTATCGATCAGGAGACTGACACCGACTGCGCTGTCGGGCCTGTGGCCCGCGAGGTGGATCTCACCGATCGCCGCTGCCGGAATGGCGTCGATGTATGCCTCAGCTTGGAAGCCGAGATTGTTGGCGCTGACAAATACGTTGTTGACGTCGACCAGCAGTCCGCACCCGCTGCGCTTCGCCAATTCTGACAGGAAATCGACTTCGCTCATCTCGTGGCCCTGAAGGGCGAGATAGAGCGACGGATTCTCGATCAGTATTCGCCGTTGCAGGACGTCCTGCGCCTGGCTGACGTTCGAAACGATGCGCTGTAGGGCGCCAACCGTTCGAGGGAAGGGGAGCAGGTCCGGGTTGTAGATCCCGCCGCGCTGTGACCACGCAAGATGTTCGGAAATCACAAAGGGCTCAAATCGATCTGCCAGTTTCTTCAGCGCCATCAGGTGAGCCGGATCGGGATCTTCAGATGCTGCCAGCGAGAGCCCAACCCCGTGAAGCGAGAGCGGGTGGCGTTCACGGATGGCTTCGAGCCACGCCAGCCTCGGGCCACCCGCACACATGTAGTTTTCAGGGTGTACTTCAAACCAATGCCCGACCGCCGGGGCTGCAAGCGCCTCAGCATAGTGTTGCGGCTTCAAAGAGAGACCGGCGGTCGGGGTCATGGGGCTGGTGCGCCTTATGACTTTTCAGTCAGGGAGCCATTGCCCGTGGGTGTCGAAACCGTGGTGCATGTGCCTGCCTTCACGAGCGACCACGCGTTGCCCTGGTAGTCGGCCTTAGACGTGCCAGCGCAGCTGGTTCCAGGACCGGCCTTGCAGTCGTTCTGGTGAGCGAGCGCGACGCCGTAGCATTTCTCCATGCCCTTCATCTGTTCCATCGTGACGGGCTTCTTCATTGGCATCGTAGTCTGTTGCGCATGCGCAGGGCCCGCTAGAACGGCAGCCATGGCGAATGCGCCAAGTACGGACGAAGCGGTCAGCGTACGAGTTGTGGTTGTCATCGAACATCTCCTGTGATCGGAACCCGGGGCGGACGCCGTGCGGGCTGACGGCACGCCTCCATCTTTGGAACGTTGCCGTCTTAACAGTATTCGGCCGCCGGATGCGGCCGGTTACACCAGCTCGAACATTACCGTTCTTGGCCTCACGGCGAATTGCCGTCGGAAGACATGACCGGCGGAAAAATCCCTCCTGTTGTAACCGGAAGATCGGTCGCCACCGAATACTAAGGACAACGACACCCGTCAGATTGGCTGTGGCAGTCACGGCCCAGGAGCGGTCCACAGTGAGGAAACGACCATGGCGCACATAGGAAGAGGACTGATGGCCGGAGCTGCGGCAACCGCAGTCCTGTCCATGCTTATGATTGCAAAGGCGATGATGGGCGTGATGCCTGAGCTCGACCTGCCGGCCATGATTTCCGGTATGATGGGCGCGCCTGACACGCCTGCCATCGGTTGGGCCGTGCACATCATGATCGGTGTCGTCGGCTATGGCGTAGCGATGGTGCTCCTCGATGGCGCGTTGCCCGGCAAAAGCCACGTCCTGCATGGCGTGCTTATCGCAATAGGTGGCTGGACACTTATGATGGCAATGCTGATGCCGATGGCGGGCGCCGGGTTCTTCGGTATGGCGATGGGCATGATGGCGCCGATGATGACCCTGGTACTTCACGTCATCTTTGGCGCGGTCCTCGGCGGCGTCTTTGGCATGAAGGGCTCTACGCAAAGCGTCAGCGCCTGAAGCGACGGCGAGGTAGAAATATGCATCCAGACAGCCCGCCGGTGTAACCGGCGGGCTATTTGTCCCGAATTCTCTGTATAGAGGACCGGGTGAAGACAGCCGAAATCCGATTGCGGGAGCTCATGATACGAGGGCTCGAAGGAGATGCAGCCGCGCACACCGCGCTGCTCAGCGAGCTCTCTCGTCTTCTGCGGAGCTACTACGGCAAGCGTCTCTCGCGAGACTCTGGCGATATCGAGGACCTTGTTCAGGAGACACTGATCGCCGTGCACACACGTCGGGAAAGTTATGATCGCGATCGGCCGTTTACGGCCTGGGCGTTTACCATGGCGCGCTACAAGATGATCGATGAAATGCGTCGCCGCGGCGACCGCGTCGCGGTTCCAATCGACGAAGCGAACGAATTGTTTGCAGACGATGCTTTCGATTCAATAGCGGCCAGAGTGGACCTTGAGCATCTGATGGAGGACCTACCCGAGGGGCAGCGGCAGTCCATTAGGGGCGTGAAGGTGGATGGCCTATCGGTCGTCGAAGTCTCGAGAAAGACGGGGCTCTCTCCTTCGAACGTCAAGATCAGCATACACCGCGGACTGAAATCACTCATCAGCCGTGCCAAGGGGGGCAACTCTGATGCAGACTGAAGAGCTGATCGTGTCCCTCGCCCGCAGCGTTCCGCGCATTCCTCGCGCGGCGGCGGCAACGCGTTTTGCGGTGGCGCTTTCTTTCGGCGGCTTAGTCGCCTTTGTTGCGCTCTTGTTATCCGTTGGTATCCGCCCCGATTTCGTGGCGGCGAGCGCCACCGCTCCGTTCTGGGTGAAATGGGCCTTCACGCTGAGTATTGCTGCGAGCGCGCTTGCCATCCTGCAGCGCCTTGGTCAGCCTGGCGCGCCCATCGGATGGCTCTGGCTTGGTTTGGCCGTTCCGTTCATCGTCGTTGCAATGATGAGCGTAGGAGAGCTTCTGGCTGCGTCGCCCGAGCTGCGCGCCGGTCTTGCCCTCGGACATACGGCCTTGATCTGTCCGATTGCTATCGTCTGCTTCTCGATGCCTGTCTTCTCGGGGCTTCTCTGGACGTTCCGAAAGCTGGCGCCCACACGACTTGGGGTGACCGGGGCAACAGCCGGTCTGCTCGCTGGCGCAATCGGAGCAAGTATTTACGCCTTCGCCTGTCCCGAAGCGTCCGCAACCTTCATGATCAGCTGGTACACTCTCGGGCTGGCAACATCGGCCAGCGTTGGGGCGGCGCTGGGCCGCAGGATGTTTGCCTGGTGACCATGCCGCTGCTCCGCGCCGTGACGGGTCAATGCACCTCTCCGAGTATTGCGCGCGGACATTGTCCGGTGCTCACATGCGCTGGAGCGTTCCTCCATTCTCGCCTTTTGACGCGATGAACTGCCGGCTCGCACCCGTTGGGTGGTCTGAGCCCCGCGTGGTCCTACGTTTGAATGAAGAGTCCGTCACTTGGTGATCCGCTGGGCGATTCTACGGTAGATTCTGAGACGCAGGTTGTGGAGATGCGAGCAGGGCTGGCGCTGTTCAGCAACGCGCTTGCAGACTTTAGCGCGAACTCAGGTATGGTCAGCGCCAATCACGAGGACCAACCATGGCGAAGGGGTCGGCGAAAACTGGATGGGGCGTTATGCGCGACGCGCCTTGGCACCTGGCAGGCGTTTTCGAGACAATAGGCGAGGCTGAAGCCAGCGCGGCAAAGTTGGGTGCGGCGTACAAGATTCGCTATGGCGAGCAGCCGGCCGGGTCAGATAAATTCATATGGAGCGGCCCCGGGAAGTCCTGAGAGACTAGGGACGAACCCTGCTATGCTAACGAAGTCGGCAACGACTTCAGGGTCGCTGCATAAATCCGGGTACTCCGGATGATTACATGTCGGTGTCGAGCGGCGCCCGCCACCGGTGCTCGCGTCGATGTCGAAGGCGACCGGCAACGTATTGCGCTGATCAGATTACCCACATGAGTAAGCGGCTGTCCGGGACCGGATATGCAAGAGCCCTGTGCCCGGAGCGACATGGTGGCAATACCACCTGATCTCAGGATCGGATGATAATGCGATTACCGTCACGCCCGAGTGCTCGGCGTTAACCCAGCTCCTCAAACTGGCCTTGCGTCAGTGCTCACCACATCGCTACTTTCCTGCGGCTTGACGCGCCCACGCACGGCGCTCATTCTGATGTCCTATGCGCCGGATTTGGTTTACCATTTTGCTCGCCGTGTCGCTCGCGTTCAGCGCGACTACGGCCGCGTGGGCGGCGCAAACCTGCCCATACAAATCTGCTCCTGCGGCAACGCACGATTGCTGTCCCAAGCCTCCTGCCACTCCAAGTGACACGTCGCATCACTCAAAAAAGATGGACTGTAAGCTTGGTCAGGCGTGCCGTTCGGCTCCGGCCGTTGCACCGCAATTGCCAATCGTCGCTACCTCCGTCGCCCGTATGATCGAGCAACCTTTTACGCTTGATCGCGACGATGCGGTTTCCTCCGTGTCAACCGGATTGTGGCGCCCTCCAAGGTCTGTCTGACCTGAAGGCGTCGCCTCGCGCTCGCTGAGCGCGATTGATATTTTCATATCGAGCATCTGGATCTCACATGCGTACAGCATGGCTATTGTGCTGCGCCGTCGGCATCGCGCCGACAACGTTTGCTGACCCGACATCGTTCAGTGATGCCATTGCGAGGGCAGGGCGCGATGCCCCAACTGTTGAGGCTGGACAAGCCGCCGCCGAGAGCGCGCGGCTCATGCTCAAGCCCGCCGGACAGCTGCCGGACCCCCAGCTGACAGTTGATCTGCAAAACGTTCCGATTAGCGGCGTCGACCGGTTCCGGCTCAATCGCGATGAGATGACGATGCTCAATGTCGGTATCATGCAGGACGTTCCCAGCGACGCAGCGTTGCGCGCACGTAAGCAGGTGGCAGAGGCTGACGTGCGTGTCGCAGGAGCGGCGCTCGACATCTCTCGCCTTCAGGCGCGCGTTGCAGCGGCCACCGCATGGCTTGAGGCCTACTACGCCGAACAGCGTGTGGACGCTCTTGTGACACTTGCGCTTGACGCTATCACGCTGGAACAGGCGACGACGGCCAGTCTTGAAGCCGGGATCGCCAAGACCGATGCAGCGCTGTCTGCGCGGCTTCAGGCAGCCCGACTGGAGGACCGCATCGCTGATGCACAGTTCGAGGTGAGCGCTGCGCGCGCCGAACTGGAACGTTGGATCGGATCGGTTGGGCCGGATCGACTTGGACCTGCGCCGCCATCCTTTCTGATCGATGCGGCCGTGCTTCGCGATCATGTCGAGCATCACGTCGAGGTGGCGGGTTCGTCTGCCGCCCTCGCGCGCGCCAACGCCGAGATGGAGCGCGCCCGCGCTGGCCGGCAGTCCGACTGGTCCTGGTCGTTGGCCTACGGCCGGCGCGATCCGGCCTTTGGCGATATGGTTTCATTGGGATTGAAGTTCAGCCTGCCGCTCTTCCAGTCGGATCGGCAAGCGCCAACGATCGATGCAAAACGTGCTGACCTCAAGCGCGTTGGGTCGGAGCGTGAAGCGCTTCTGCGCGAACATCGCGCCATGCTTGAGGCCAAACTTGCCGAGCACGTCCAGCTGTCAGCACGCCTTGCGCGTGCGCGGGATGTCGTGTTGCCGCTGGCAAAGCAGCAGGAGGCCGTTGCTTCCGCAGCCCATGCGGCGGGCACGCTGGACCTGCCAGCCCTATTCGCAATGCGCCTTGAAGCGAAGGAAGCTGAACTGGACCGGCTCGACCTCGAACGTCGCCTTGCGCTCGTTGATGCCTATCTCACGCTTGAATACGGCGAGGCGCTGTCATGACCTCCAGAATCTCACGCAACATCTTGATCGCAATTACGGTCGTTATCGCTCTTGCGACGGTTGGCGCAGGTGGCTTCTGGCTGGGCTCGCAGCAGGCGCCGAAGCAGGTCGATGCCGGCGGTAAGGAACGCAAGGCGCTCTATTGGTACGATCCGATGGTTCCCGACCAGCATTTCGACAAGCCGGGAAAATCCCCGTTCATGGATATGCAGCTGACGCCTCGCTACGCGGGAGAGCCTGAAGCTGAAGCGGGTGTGCGCATCGATCCGGGCGTCGTGCAGAACCTCGGCGTCCGCCTGGCTACGGTCGAGCGCAAGCCGGTGGCGGCATCCATCGTCGCCTCTGGCGTCATCGCTTTCAATGATCGCGACATCGCAATCGTTCAGACGAGGCAAGGCGGCTTCGTAGCGCAGGGCCGCCGCCGGGCCGTGGGCGACGTTGTCGCTACCGGTGATCCTCTTGTCGACTTGCGTCTACCCGACTGGACCGGTGCGCTGGCTGAATACCTCGCGCTCAAGACCGGGGTTGATACAGACCTCACGGCAGCAGCGCGCCAGCGCCTGATGGCGCTGGGCCTTTCGGAGGAGATCATTCGCAACGCTGAGGCGAAAGGCGTTCCACCGCAGACGTTCACGATCCGCGCGCCGATCAGTGGCGCCATCGCGGCGCTCGATGCGCGCCAAGGCATGACACTTGCGCCCGGCGCGGGTATCGCAACCATCAAGGGGCTCTCGCCCGTCTGGCTGATCGTCTCGGTGCCCCAAGGCGCCGCCGGAAGCCTGAAACAGGGTGACCACGTCAAAGCCCGAACGCCGGTCTTTCCCGCCGAGGTTCTCGACGGGCGCATCGAGAGCTTGTTGCCGTCGGCAGATGCCGCGTCACGCGCGGTGGAAGTCCGGGTGACGTTGCCAAATCCGGGTTTGCGTCTGCGCCCCGGCATGACAGCTGAGGTTGAACTCGTCGGCGCCGCGGCGACAGAAACATTGCTGGCGCCGTCGGAAGCCATCATTCGCACGGGCAAACGGGCGGTTGTCATTCGCGCGCTTGGCGACGGGCGGTTCGCGCCCGTCGAGGTGCAGACGGGCTCGAGCTTTGGCGATCGGACGGAAATCCTGTCAGGGCTGACTGAGGGGCAAAAGGTCGTCGCGTCGGGTCAGTTCCTGATCGACTCCGAGGCCAGCCTCACCGGGGTGATGACGCGCCTTCAATCCACGAGCACTGACGGCGCGCCCGACGAATACAGCGCAACGGGCAGGGTGATGGCGATCGACGCCACTGGCATCACGCTATCTCACGGGCCGGTCGCGAAACTCAGTTGGCCGGCCATGACGATGCAATTCATGTGGGGCAAGGAAGTGGCAGCAGACCGCCCCAAGGTCGGCGACGAGGTGCGGTTCCGCTTTCGCCGCGATGGGAAGGCTTACGTCATCACCGCAATCTCGCCCGCCGGGATGACCCAATGATCGCCGCCATCATCCGCTGGTCTATCGCCAATCGCTTTCTCGTCATCATTGCAAGCCTGATGCTCAGCGTTGCGGGCGGGTTGGCCGTGAAATCGACAGCCGTCGATGCCTTGCCAGACCTCTCGGACGTGCAGGTGGTGATCCGCACCAGCTATCCGGGGCAGGCGCCGCAGATTATCGAGAACCAGGTCACCTATCCGCTGACTGCGACGATGCTGTCGGTGCCCGGCGCTCACAGCGTGCGCGGGTTCTCGTTCTTTGGCGACAGCTTCGTCTATGTGATCTTTGACGAGGGCGTCGATCTCTACTGGGCGCGCTCGCGTGTCCTTGAATATCTCACCCAGGCACAAGCACGCCTGCCGGCGGGCGCGAAGACCAGTATCGGGCCGGACGCGACGGGCGTTGGCTGGATCTATCAGTATGCGCTTGTCGACAGATCGGGTGGTCACGACCTCGGCGAGTTGCGCGCACTTCAGGACTGGCTTCTGACGTTTGAGTTGAAGTCCGTTCCGGGTGTCGCCGAAGTCGCCTCCATCGGCGGCATGGTGCGCCAGCACCAGATCGTGCTCGATCCGCAGAAGATGGCAACCTATGGCGTCACTCAGGCACAGATTGCCGACGCCGTGCGCCGCGCCAATCAGGAGGCAGGCGGCGCTTCGATCGAAATCGCCGAGGCGGAGCATGTTGTTCGCGCCAGCGGCTATCTCAAGTCCGACGACGATTTCCGCGCCATTCCGCTGAAGCTTGCCGCGGGCGGGGTTCCCGTGACGCTTGGCGATGTCGCGTGGATTGAGACAGGCCCGCAGATGCGGCGTGGCATCGCTGAGCTTGACGGCAATGGCGAAGTCGCCGGTGGCGTTGTCATCGCTCGGGTCGGGCGCCAATGCGCGCGAGGTGATTGCGGCGGTGAAGGAACGACTGGCCGCCGTTACGCCGCGCCTGCCGCCGGGAGTGGAGATTGTCACCACCTACGATCGTTCGCACCTGATCGACCGGGCAATCGAGAACCTGACCAGCAAGCTGGTTGAGGAATTCATCGTCGTTGCGCTGGTGTGCGCTGCTCTTCCTGTTCCATTTGCGCTCAGCGCTGGTCGCAATCGTGATGCTGCCGCTCGGCATCGCCACAGCATTCCTCGTGATGCGACTGCAAGGGGTTGAAGCCAACATCATGTCGCTGAGCGGCATCGCCATTGCGATTGGCGCGATGGTCGATGCAGCGATCGTGATGATCGAGAACGTTCACAAGAAGCTGGAGCGCTGGCGTGACGACAATGGAGGCGTCATGCCGGCAGGGGAGGCGCATTGGCGGGTGGTTGCTGCCGCATGCGTCGAAGTTGGCCCGGCATTGTTCTTCAGCCTTATCATCATCACGCTTTCATTCCTGCCGGTATTCACACTACAGGCGCAGGAGGGTCGTTTGTTCGCTCCTCTTGCCTTCACCAAAACCTATGCAATGGCAGCTGCCGCCGCCCTGTCGATCACGCTGACGCCGGTCCTGATGGGATACTGGATTCGCGGCCGCATTCCGCGCGAAGACACCAATCCGATCAGTCGCGTGCTCGCGGCGATCTATCGACCGGCAATCGGGTTCACGTTGAAGAAGCCTGTCGCTGTCATCCTGATCGCGCTTGTGACCCTTGCGACAACCGCGTGGCCCATCTCGCGTCTTGGCGCTGAGTTCATGCCGGTCATGGACGAGGGCGATCTGCTCTACATGCCGACAGCTTTGCCGGGGCTTTCGGCCGCTAAGGCATCCGAACTGCTTCAGCAGACGGACCGGATGATCAGGACAGTGCCGGAAGTTGAAAGCGTATTTGGCAAGGCCGGTCGAGCGGAGACCGCGACCGATCCTGCTCCGCTTGAAATGTTCGAAACCACCGTTCGCCTCAAGCCTCGCGCGCAGTGGCGACCGGGTATGACGCCTGAAGCTCTTGTCGACGAGCTGGACCGCACCGTCCGCGTCCCGGGCCTTACCAATGTATGGGTGCCGCCCATCCGCAATCGCATCGACATGCTGGCGACAGGCGTGAAGAGCCCGATTGGCGTCAAGGTGAGTGGGTCTGATCTGGCTGCGATACAGACAGCGGCCGAGGCGATAGAGGGCGTTGCGCGGAAAGTAACTGGCGTATCCTCTTCAGTCGCTGAGCGGTCAGCAAGCGGTCGCTATGTCGATATCGACATCAATCGGTTTGCCGCGAGCCGCTACGGGCTCAATGTCGCCGACGTGCAGGATGTGGTATCGGGCGCGATTGGCGGCGAGGTCATTGGCGAGTTCGTTGATGGGCGCGCGCGCTATCCGATCAGCCTGCGCTATCCGCGCGAACTGCGGGACACGCCAGAGCGGCTGGCTCAGCTTCCGATCGTGACGGCGTCGGGCGTGCTCCTGACGCTTGGCGAGGTTGCAAGCGTCAAAGTGACAGACGGGCCGTCCATGATCCGTAGCGAAAACGGCCGGCTCGCTGCGTTCGTGTTTGTTGACGTGCGCGGGCGGGATCTGGCGTCCGTCGTGCGCGACATCCAGGCCGCCGTTGCGGCGACGCCGCTTCCGCAAGGCGTGACGGTCTCCTATTCTGGGCAGTTCGAGTACCTGCAGCGCGCCGCCGAGCGGTTGTCGCTGGTCGGGCCTGCGACGCTGGCGATCATCTTCGTTCTCCTCTACCTGACCTTCAGGCGCGCGGATGAAGCCGTGCTGGTGATGGCGAGCCTGCCATTCGCTCTCACAGGCGGCGTCTGGCTCGTCTATCTGATGGGCTACGAAATATCGGTCGCGGTTGCTGTTGGCTTTATCGCGCTCGCCGGGCTGGCGGCTGAGTTCGGCGTGGTCATGCTCGTCTATCTTCGCAATGCGCTTCAGGACCGCATTGATCGCGGTGAGACACTCACCCCGGCCGTTGTCGCCGATGCTGTTCGCGAGGGCGCGCTGTTGCGGCTGCGGCCCAAGGCCATGACGGTCGCCGTGGTTCTGGCTGGTTTGCTGCCCATTCTCTTTACCGAGGGAACCGGCAGCGAGGTGATGCGCCGAATTGCAGCGCCGCTGGTTGGCGGCATGCTCAGTGCGCCACTGCTTTCCCTCTTCGTAATTCCTGCGGCGTTTCTTATGATCCGCCGCCGCAGTGGGGTGCACCCAGCACCCAGTGAAACCCGGATCGCCGGAACAGGAGATTGAGATGCAGAAGACAGGACTGATGATTGCCGGACTTGGCGCGCTAACGCTCGGACTGGCTGCGTGTTCTCCCAAGCCCGCCGAACCGGTGGCAACCCCTATGGCGGCAGCTGAACCCGTTGCTCCGCCTATGGCTGACATGCCGATGACCCCGGCCGCGCCCGCTCAAGCGGGACCAATCATGGGAATGGGCAAGATCACGGCGATTAATGCTGCAGGTGGCACGCTCACCATCGACCATCAGGCTATTCCCGCTGTCGGCTGGGACGCCATGTCGATGGGATTTACGGCGACTGATCCAACAATGCTCAAGGATCTGAAGGTTGGTGACGCGATCACCTTCGAGCTGAAAAGCACGAGCGAGCCATCGGTCGTCACGAAAGTGCAGAAGCAGTAGGTCCGCCCGCGCGTCATCGGCCCGCACTTGGGCGATGACGCGCGTACGGCTGCAAAGCGGCAGGAGGCTAGATTGATCGACCTCGAATCCGGGATCCAAAGACGGCGGTTGCTGACATGGCTGACGGCGACCCCGGCTGTAGGCCTGTTCGGCGGCTTGTCTGCCTGCCAGCAGACGCCGCTTGTCTATGATCTGGAAGTCAGTCGCGACGTCGGTTGTTCCTGCTGTCATGTATGGACTGAAGTGATGCAGGCGTCCGGCCGCTTCCGCGTGACGATGATGGACGCGCCAGACCTTCCCGCTCTCAAGCAGAAACTGGGAGTGCCCGCCGGTCTCGGCGCTTGTCACACCGCCGTCGCTGAAGGCTATGTGATCGAAGGCCATGTGCCGGCTGAGGATATCCTACGGCTTCTTACCGAGCGTCCGAAGGGCATACGAGGGATCGCTGTGCCGGGAATGCCGCGCGGGTCTCCGGGGATGGAGCAGTCCAGCGGCGTGGTCGATGACTTCACGGTCATCGCGTTCGATGCAGATGGCGCGCAGAGCGATTATAGCTATCACACTGGCAACTCATGAATCGCCGGACGTTCGATGAGGGGATGGCAAGTCGGCTGCGTATTTCCAACGCCGGCAATGCTGGACGTCCTCCGACCCAGACGACATCATTTTGACAGACGCGTTTTTAGCCACGCCACAGTTTGAGAATCCAAGGCCCGCCCCCCAACCTAGGGCCGAGGATGGAGCGAGCGCCGGGAAGCCGGCGCTCGCTTCCTTCATCGTGAGGGATGAGCGCTGACGCCGCGTATGGTGAGTAACGCCCGCGCCTTTCCCTCTGCTTCCCGCTTCAAGGCATAGCGACATGGATCGACCCGGTTTTTCACTTCTTGACCGTCGACGCTTCCTGCGGGCGACGGCGATGGTTGGTGGCGCCGCCGCCTTTAGCGGCCTGTTCCCCGGCTGGGCGCAGACAAACTCACCCGGGATCGCGCCAACCCTTCCGCAGCTTTCTGGACCCGACATAGCCCTCACTATCGGTCACGCGCCGATTACGATTGACGGCCGCACCGGCCACGCTGTCGCCATCAATGGAACTGTGCCTGCTCCGATCGTGCGTCTCAGGGAAGGGCAAACGGCGCGGCTGAGCATCACCAATACACTGGCGGAAGACACATCGATCCACTGGCACGGCCTTCTGGTACCGATGGAGATGGATGGCGTTCCGGGTGTGTCCTTCCCCGGCATTCGTGCCGGCGAGACTTTTGTCTACGAGTTCCCGGTCAAACAGTCCGGCACCTATTGGTATCACAGCCACTCAGGCATGCAGGAGCAGGAGGGGCACTACGGGCCGATCATCATCGACCCGGCCGGTCCAGACCCGATTGCCTACGACCGTGAGCACGTCATCGTGCTCTCCGACTTCAGCTTCATTCACCCTCACGACCTGTTCAAGAAACTCAAACAGGCGGGCGGCGTCTTCAACTTCCAGAAGCAGACGGTCGTCGGTTTGCTTGCCGGCAAGGACCAGACACTCGCCGAGCGACTCGACTGGGCCAACATGCGCATGAACCCGACCGATATCTCCGACATCACGGGAGCGGTCTACACTTTCCTGATCAATGGTCATGGCCCAGCTGACAACTGGACCGGGCTGTTCAAGCCTGGCGAGCGCGTGCGCCTGCGCTTTATCAACGCGGCAGCCCAGACAATCTTCAACATTCGCATTCCGGGTCTGAAGCTTACCGTCGTCGCCTCTGATGGGCAGAATGTGCGGCCTGTCGCGGTGGACGAATTCCAGATTGGCAACGCCGAAACCTATGACGTCATCATCGAGCCGACGGAGGATCGCGCCTTCACGCTCGTCGCCGAAGCGGTCGACCGCTCGGGCATGGCCCGGGCAACACTCGCGCCTCGCCCTGGCATGATGGCTGAGGTTCCGCCGCTACGCGAGCGCCCGCTCGCCACCATGAAGGACATGGGCATGGACATGAGTTCCATGGATGGAATGGCCGGGATGGACCATAGCGACATGCCGGGAATGGACCACGGGACGATGCCTGTGCCTGGTATGGGACCGCCGCGCGTCCGCGGCTCAGACGTGATGGGCGACATGTCAGCGATGGAAAGCATGGGCATGGACATGTCGATGCGGAACTGGATGAACGCGCCGCAGGTGGAGATGGGCCCCGGGGTCCAGACGATCGCGCCAATGCCGATGGACCGGACAGGCGAGACCGGGCAGGGACTCGAGAGCGTCAGCCACCGTGTTCTGGTGTACCAGGATCTCATCGCGCTGGAGCCCAATCAGGACACGCGCGCGCCATCGCGAGAGCTGGAAATCCGCCTCACTGGCAACATGGAACGCTTCATGTGGGGCTTTGACGGCCGGAAGTTCTCGGACAATCCGCCGCCCTACGCCTTCCGCAAGAATGAGCGCGTCCGGGTCAGCCTCGTCAACGACACCATGATGGCACACCCCATACACCTGCATGGACACTTCTTTCAGCTCGCGCAAAAAGCTCCGCTGGGCCACATGCCACGCAAGCACACGGTCATCGTTGCGCCCGGCGGGGTCGTGAAGTGGGACTTCACCGCCGAGCCGGGAGACTGGGCCTTCCACTGCCACATGCTCTACCATATGCACGCCGGGATGTTTCAGGTCTTCAGCGTGCGGCCCGTCGCGGGAGACATCGCATGAGCCGCATTGCTCTCATTGCGGCGCTCTCCTTCGGTCTGGCCGCCCCTGCAATGGCGCAGCACGCCGATCACGTCATGCCGCAGGCGCCTGCACCGAAACAGCCGGTAGCGCCGCCCCAGCAGCCGCCCGCTGCGCGGGCCGCTGATCATCAGGATCATGATCCAAAACCAGTCGCGCCACCGGCTGATCCGCATGCTGGCCACGTCATGGAGGCGGAAGCGGTTGACCCGCCAGACGTCGGCAACGACGTGCCGCCCGACGCACCGACGGATTTTGCTGCCGACGCGATCTTCCCGCATGATGCGATGGCGCGCGCTCGCGGCATTCTCGACAACGAACATGGCGGCGCCTGGCAGTCCAAGATCATGGCGAACATTCTCGAGTACCAAAGCCAGAATGGCCGGGATGGCTACCGGTGGGAAGGCGAAGCCTGGTTTGGCGGCGACCTCGACCGCCTCGTGATCAAGACCGAAGGCGAGGGAAGCAAGGATGTGGACGGCGCCGAAGTACAGGCGCTCTACTCGCGCGCCATAGGCCCCTACACCGACGTTCAGGTTGGAATCCGGCACGATATCGAGCCCAACCCATCTCGCACCTACCTGGCTTTCGGTGTTGAATCGCTTTTGCCCTATTGGTTCAAGGCTAATGCAGGGCTGTTCGTTGGCGAGCGGGGCCAGGTTCTCGGACGCCTTGAAGGCAGCTACGATTTTCAGCTGACGCAACGTCTCGTGCTGCAGCCGCGCGCAGAGCTCAATCTCGCCGCGAAGAACGACGCGGCGACGGCTATTGGTTCAGGTCTTTCTGACGCCGAGGTTGGCCTGCGCCTGCGCTACGAAATCGTGAGAGAGTTTGCTCCCTATGTCGGTATTTCGTGGGAGCGGAGCTTTGGCGATACTGCCGACTACGCGCGAGCTGCTGGCGACCGAACCGAGAAGACGAGTTTCGTAGTCGGCTTGCGCGCCTGGTATTGACGAAGCCGGCAGGGGCGGGCGGATTGCTTTCAAGATACATTCAGCGAGGCGGTGCGATGGTTCGGATAGGCAAGGCAATTGCGCTGGCTGCGGCTTTTACGGTTGCGTATGCGCCAATGGCTGGTGCGCAAACACCTGAGATTGGCTCGACCGTCGCTGCACTGTCGCCGGCAGCGAGCGAGGCCGCCAAAGTGGTTGACGCCTTTCACGCCGCCCTTGCCGGACAAGACACGGCGGCCGCCGCTGCCCTGCTGTCAGACAGCGCCCTGATCTTTGAAGCGGGGTATGTGGAGCGCTCGAAGGCGGAGTACGCATCGCACCATCTGGGGGCCGACGCCGCCTATGCATCGGTCGTTCCGACCTCGGTCGTTAAGCGCTCGGGCTTTGCTGAGGGCGATGTGGCCTGGATCGCCAGCGAAACGCGCACGACGGGAACGTACAAGGACAAGCCGGTCGATCGGCTGTCGACTGAAACGATGATCCTGAAGCAGGAGGCATCCGGCTGGCGGATCGTTCATATCCATTGGTCATCGCGGGCAGCTTCCTGACCTCGGCCACTCTCACGAGCCTCGGGTATCGTTGTCTACGCTGTCCGCAGCGAGTGCTTCAGCGAGCAGTTTGCGCGCGCGGTAAACGCGGGTCTCAACCGCCTTCGCGGTGATGCCAAGCGCTTGGCCAGCATCTTCCTGCGACAGCCCCTCGAACGCCGTCAGCAGGAGCGGCTCCTTGAGCTGCGAGGGCAGAAGCGCAATCGCGCGATCGAGCCGCACCATTGCCGCTTCGTCGGCGCTGTCTTCAACGTTGGCGATCGACGCCACATCCGCCGCTTCGAGCGACGCCGCACCGTAGAAGAACCGTCTTACCGTGCGCCGCCGTCCCCAGTCCCGGCACTTGTTGAGCGCAATCCTGCGGAGCCAGGTTGCGGCCGGTCGGGTTGGGTCATAGCGGCCAAGCGCCTGCCACGCCGATACGAACGTATCTTGCAGCAGGTCATACGCCTCGTCTGCATCCCCGACATAGCGCCGGATGAAGCGGTAGAGCGGTTCCTGATGGCGCTGAACGATGCGGTTGAAGGCCGAGCGGTCGCCCTTAACCGCGCGCGCGGCCAGCGCGGCGTCGCTGTCGCCTGGATCACTCGGCGTCATTCCGCGTCGGAGGTCAGCGCCTGCGCGATCTTGTCGTCGAAGCGCTTGCGCTGCTCCGGCGTCAATACCTTCCGCATCGCATAAACGTGTTCGATGGTCTCCGTCTGAAGCGCGCCCATGGCGTCATGGAAATGATGGACCGCTGCCTCAACGTCCGGCCCAGCTGTCTCGCTGGCGCGAATGGCGACCGCGAGCTCGGCGTTGGCCTTGCGCATCTCGCCTTCAAGCGCCTGCCGCCGGTCGGCAAAGCTCCGCTCGATGTCGTGGAGTTGGTTCTCCTGGTCTGACGAAAGTGACAATTCCTCGTGGACCATCGCATGGAGCGAATTGCCAGCGGCGGGACCTTTGGCAAGCAATTGTCCGCCAAGCCAGACGCCGACCGCGCCGGCCGCCGCGGCGAGGATAATGGTGATGAGAGCGCTCTTGATGGAGATATTCACTCAGGCCCTACTCCAGCAGGGTCGAGGGCGCGAGGCTCGACCAGGCTTCAAAAGGCGAGACAGACCTGGGCGCAGCGACCGCAGCCATCGATCCGCTAGCGACGGCGCCACCCATGGCGACTAACAAGATCGCGACGGCGCGCACGCGCCACGTTTCGGCGTTTGCAGTCGCGGTCTCAGCGAGGCGCTGGTTGACGGCGCCAACCACGCCGTCGAGCGACCGGTCCAGTGGCTGGCCCTGAAGCTCCGACAGCAATCGTTCAAGCTTTGGCGACATGTCGGACTCCCGCAAAATCTATCCCCTGCCAGTCTATACGCATCGTCCCTGGATTTCACGCAGGTTCTGATGCGGGCTTACTCCCCTGGCCCGGCGATGGTCGTCGCCGCTGACACCGCGAGAATTGCCGTTGCGAACAAGATCGCTTCGAAGGCGAGCGTCAAGCGCAACCAGCGCCGCCCTATGGTCGGGTCCCGTTCGATGCGCGTGGTCACGACCTGCTTGTTGAGCGCGCCCATGGCCATTGCGATCAAGCCCGCGGCCAGCTTGGCCAGCAGCAACCAGCCATAGATCGATCCGAACAGCGGCGCGACGCCGCCCGCCAGGACAAAGGCCAGCCAGACGCCGAGGAGCAACAGCAGAGGGATCGCGGCCATGGCGATCGCGCTGAAGCGCTTCAGGCGCGCGAGCAGGACATCGTCGCCGAGACGGGCGGCCGGATTGAGTGTGATCGGTGCGACGACCCAGAAGCCCGCGATGAAGGCGTGTGTGGCAACTGCCATCGGTGCGAGTCCGGGGTCAGCAAGGCCCTGGCTGTGACCTGTGAGCCCGAATCCGGCCGCAAGGCTTGCAGCCCCGATACCAGCGAGGATGCGCGATCCGGCAAAGACCCCTGCCACGCCGGCGACGGCGCCTACACTCAACGCTGTCGTGGAAGGCCCCAACGCGATCCAGCTCAGCGGAAACAGCTCGGGGTCAAACAGGACCGTCCCGTCGCCCATCTGCGCGTTGAGTATCAGCAGCCTGAGGCCGGCAAAGACCAGAACCCCGGCGGCGGCCCATAATACGAACCATCGCAAGCGCCTGAAAGCATCGCGCTCCACAACGCCAGACGCGGCATGGAGCGCGAAACCGATCATAAGGAGCGCTGCAACATTCAACCCGATCCGATCAGCGAACAGGGCAAGTGGCAGTGCGTCCCCCATCGTCTTGTTACTTGCCGGTCACGGTGAAGCGCACAGCGCCCGGCATAGCGTGACCGTCCTTGGCCATCGATTTCCACGACAGGGTGTAGCTGCCGGTCGCGAGCGTCGGCAGTGGGATCGTGTAGTCCTTGCCCATGGTCTTCGAAGGCTTGAAGTCGAGGGCGATCATCTTCTTATCGGCCGTCATCAGCATGAGGTTGGTGATGGCGCTCTCATGTTCGAACTCGACTTTGAACTCGGCGGGCGCCTGCGCGAAGCTGGCATTGTCGTGGATGCTGGTCTCCATCATGCCACCATGGGCGAAGGCGGGGGCTGCGCTGAGCGTCGCGGCGGCAAGAAGGGTAGCGAGCAGGCGAGCTTTCATCGTTATCTCCTGGGTAAGACGCGGGTCCAATGCCGCGGAGGGGAGGGTGTGTTCATCCAGTATTACGCAACCGACTGCGCCAGCCCTCACGTGGCAGTTGCAGGACAGCAGTCTAGTGACAGCTGCCGCTCGTCTGTCTGGCCTTTGGCGGCAGCGGCACGGCGGGGCTGGCCTCAGCGGGTCCTGCGGCGCCCAGCCGCAGGGAGTTCACAATGACCGATACCGAAGACAGCGCCATCGCCCCAGCCGCAATCATCGGCGAGAGCAATTGCTCCGTCAGCGGGTAGAGCAGCCCAGCGGCGATCGGTATGCCGGCAGCGTTGTAGCCGAAGGCGAAGATCAGGTTCTGGCGAATGTTCGCCATGGTCGCATGCGAGACCGCGCGGCCTTTGACCACCCCAGCAAGATCGCCGCCTAGAAGCGTGATCCCGGCGCTTTCAATCGCGACATCCGTGCCTGTGCCCATGGCGATGCCGACGTCGGCTGCGGCGAGAGCAGGGGCGTCATTAACGCCGTCTCCCGCCATGGCGACGATGCGGCCTTCGCTTTTCAGCTTCTCGACAATGCGTGACTTGTCTTCGGGCAGCACCTCTGCTTCGACATGCGTGATGCCAAGCTGGCGGCCCACCGCTTCGGCAGTGGTGCGATTGTCGCCGGTCAGCATGACGAGCTCGATTCCCAGAGCGCGCAAAGCCTTCAGCGACTCCGGCGTTGTCGCCTTGATCCGATCGGCGATCCCAAGAACGCCGGCCAGCTTGCCGTCTATTGCGACAAAGATCGCCGTGACGCCGTCAGTCCGCAGGCGCTCAGCCTCGCTCGACAACGCCGACGTCGGGACACCAAGTTCGTCCAGATAGCGCTCTGCGCCAAGGGCGACCTTGCGGCCATCGACCAGGCCGATCACGCCTTTGCCCGTTGGAGAGTCAAACTCTGCTGGTTCGACAAGAGCGATGCCGCGTTCCTTCGCGGCCGCCACGATGGCCAGCGCCAATGGATGTTCGCTGCGCTGCTCAAGGCTCGCTGCGAAGCGGATGAGATCGGGCTCAAGAACGCCCTCGGCGGTTTTGATCGCTACGACGCCCGGCTTGCCTTCGGTCAATGTGCCGGTCTTGTCGAGGACCAGCGTGTTGACCTTCTCGAACCGCTCAAGCGCTTCGGCGTTACGGATGAGAACGCCCTGGCGTGCGGCGCGGCCGACCCCAGCCATGATCGACATGGGCGTAGCTAACCCAAGAGCACAGGGACAAGCGATAATGAGGACCGATACAGCGGCGATGAGGCCGTAGGTGAAAGAGGGCTCAGGGCCGAAGGCCCACCAGCCGATGAAAGCGGCGACGGCGATGGCGATCACGGCTGGCACAAACCAGCCGGAGACTTTGTCCGCCAGTCTCTGGATTGGCGCCCGGCTACGCTGCGCATTGGCCACAAGTTGGACGATCTGAGAAAGCATCGTGTCGCGTCCGACGCGCTTGGCCTCGATGATGAGTGCGCCGGTCTGGTTGAGCGTTCCCGCGATGACCTTGTCGCCGACAGAGCGGGTCACGGGCATGGATTCGCCTGTAACCATGGATTCATCAACCGTGGACCGTCCATCGACGACGATGCCATCAACCGGTGTTTTCTCACCGGGACGCACGCGGAGCCGATCGCCAACGACGATGGCGTCAAGGGGGACTTCGGCTTCGCCGTCATTCTCGATGCGGCGCGCTGTCTTAGGGGCGAGGTCGAGCAGGGCGCGGATGGCCCCGCCAGTGCGCTCACGCGCGCCCAGCTCCAGCACCTGCCCAAGCAGGACCAACACGGTGATCACGGCCGCGGCTTCGAAATAGAGCGCTACCTGACCATGCGCGTCCTTGAAGGCGGGCGGGAAAGCGCCGGGGAAGAAGATCGCGACGACACTGTATGACCAGGCAACGCTTGTACCGAGTGCGATCAGCGTGAACATGTTGAGGTTGCGCGATACTAGGGATGCCCAGCCGCGTTCGAAGAACGGCCACCCGGCCCAGAGGACGACCGGTGTCGCCAATGCAAACTGAACCCACCCGTTGATGTGCGGTGGAACGAGACTGTCGATATTGAGAAAGTGCCGGCCCATTTCCAGCACAAGCACGGGCAGGGCGAGAGCCAAGCCAATCCAGAAGCGACGGTTCATGTCGCGAAGCTCCGGATTGGGCCCGGCGTCGGCCGTCGGCATCATAGGTTCAAGCGCCATTCCGCAAATCGGGCACGAGCCCGGGCCGTCCCGCACGATCTCCGGATGCATCGGGCAAGTCCATTTGCTGCCGGCTGAATCGGCGCGGACAGGCGCGGGCGTTACCACGCCATCATGCTGATGGTGGTGATGCGCGTGCTCTACAGCCTGGAGGGGATGATTGCCTGCCGCCCCGCCGCCTGAGCCAGCGGCCGTTGGCGCGGCCTTCTGGTAGCGCGCCGGGTCAGCGAGAAATTTAGTGCGGCATCCCGCGCTGCAGAACAGGACCTCGTGGCCATCATGCATCGTGCGATGCGGTGTATCGGCCTTTACGCTCATACCGCAGACCGGGTCCTTCAAGAATGGATCTAGCTGTTGATGGTCGGCCATTTACGCCCTCCGGGCTTGTATTTGTGCCCTATCAGATATACCCTGTGGGGGTATGTTCAAGTACCCAGGAGGGGTATACGTGGAAAAAGTGGCTTCGGCGAAGGTTCTGAAAAATCTCAATCGCGTTGAGGGTCAGATTCGCGGCATTGCGAAGATGGTCGAAGAGGACCGGTATTGCATCGATGTTGTCACGCAGATCGAGGCTGCGCGCGCGGCGCTCGCGCGCATCGAGAGCGACCTTTTGCGACAGCATCTTGGTCACTGCGTTCACCGCGCGATGAATTCGAAGAATGCCGGGGAACAGGAAAAGGTCATTGAGGAGCTGGTCGGCGTGTTTCGTCGATAGAGCCCGTCGCAACGAGCGGTGTCGGGATGGCTGCGTCGAATCGGTTGTATCTATCAAGGATACGCAGGCGAGCGCGGTATCCCGCACCAGATCGTAGAGTTTTCGACGGCGCTTGCGAAGTCGCTCGGGCCGAGACCGGCTGACGAGCGCCGATACTAGATGAAATAGACAGGGGCGAACCCGCCGCCTTCTGTGCGGAAGTTCGTTGTCTGGCCCTGGTAGAGGCGCGCGGCCGCTAGCAGAACCGAGCCTGAATACGTGTACAGGCGGACGTCCATCTTTCGGATGCGCGGGACGCCGTCGATCATCACTGACCTTTCGCCGGGAGGCGCGAGATCCTGAGCGATGTAGTCCGCCCCCAGGATTTCCTGCCAAGTTGAGCGTGTCAGCTTGTCGCCGCGATAGACAGCCTTGCCGCCGTGGCCGGCCACTGGCTTGAAAAACAGCGATTTGCGGGAGGCCCACAACGATTCCGCATTTGCGGAGCCGACGATCACGGCCCGCGGAATCGGAGCAAGGGCGGAGATCGTAGCGTCGGCCACGCCGAGGTCCTGAAGCCGCTTGACGTCGGAAAGAAGCGTCAGATTGCGCTTGTCCGCAAAAAGGGCGTGCGTGTGGGGATTAGGCGTAACGACCACGGCGCCTTTCAGGTAAGCCTCGCCCAGAGCCGCATGCCGAGGCTCTGACAAGGCGAAATCGACGAGGCGGTTGTAGACCATGTCGATCATCTGGTCGCCGAGATGCAGTTTGCCATTTTCGAGTGACAGGGCAGTGGGGTCGCAGATCACCGCATCAATGCCGGATGCCTGAAGCAGGCGCTCGGCGAGCACGAACTCGGGGTAGAGGTATTGGGCGTCCGGCGCATCATCAACGATTGCGATACGCGTCGGCCTGCCTGAACCGCGCTGTCTTCGCCATTCTGCTTCGAACATGTGAACGACGTCGCCGTCGAAAGTGTCAGGTGACCGGTTCGTCAGGAAAGGTTCGACTGCATCGCAACAGGCAAGCTGCGCCCGGGTGCTGAATGCGTTGAGGAAGGCGCCGCCTGCGTTGGTGTTTATCTCGATGAGGCGAGGCGGGCCGGGCCCAAGATGGAAATCATAGCCCATGAAAACGCCCGCGGGGCCAAAGTCCCGGCGGGATTCGGGCGGCGCCCACGACAGAACCTCGTCGCGGTAGCCTGGCGTATGCACCGCCGCTTCGATGCTCTGGATGATGTCGAGCATCGCATCCCGGTCCGCCAGAGGAAGAAAGACCGGGGTGTTGGAGAAAAGGTGCGGTCGGCTTTTGACGTGCGTTTCGAAGAAAGCGGGATCACCGACTGTGTCGCGCATTGCATCCGCCATCTCATCGCGTTTCAGCGTTATACAAAAACAGCTGCGGTTGAACTCGGCGGCGAGCTCGCGACGGGAGAGTTCATTCGGCGGGCTGGGCATGACTACCATCATAGCAGCCCACGTTCCCCTGCGTCGATGTCAGCTCGTTACCTTTCTTGGACGAATGACTACGCGGCCGACCGTTTTGCAGCGCTGCCCCACCAGGGTGGTATATGCTCAGTCCAGCCAGCATGACGACGATAGGCCGGCTGACAGGACGGTCCGCCCGTCGTCGCGCAGCGTCATGCCTCCTGTGCCTCTATATTGACCGCAACATGGCGTTCGGCGGCATGTAGATACCTTCGGCAAACGCGAGATGCTGACGCAGGAGAGACGCGCCATCGCTGAAGTATGCGCTCAAGTTCGCCATCATAGGTCAGTGGGCTTGGTCGCCAAACGTGCCGGTTTCCAATGGAAGACCAGCCGCGCGCCACTCAGGAAGCCCGTCCTGGAGGCGGCGGCTCTTAAAGCCCGATGCACGCAAGAGCGCCACGGCCTCGAACGCCATCACGCAGTAGGCTCCGCGACAGTAAGCGACTATTTCGCGATTTCGCGGCAATTCCGAGAGGCGTCGCTTGAGTTCGCCAACAGGAATGCTGATTGCTCCGGGAAGGTGACCGAGCGCAAACTCATCGGTCGGGCGGACATCCAACACTGTGACGAGCCCCTCCTTCACACGCTTCCGCAATTCCGCCCGCGAAACGGGCTCCATAGCGTCCCGCTCGCGAAAGTACCCGCGAACAACCCCCTCAACCTCAGCGACATTGCGCTCGGCCACGCGAGTGATGGCGTGCATGAGATCGAGCACGCTGTCGTCCGCGAGACGATAAAGTGTGAACTTCCCGTCCCGCCGAGCAGCGAGAAGTCCAGCCCGGCGCATCGACTGGAGATGCTGAGATGCGTTGGCGATCGAAAGACCGGTTCTTTCAGCAAGACCTTCGACAGTTCGCTCGCCCTGCGCGAGGTTTTCGAGAATGGAAAAGCGATGGGGATGCGCCGCAGCCTTCGCGACAGCAGCGAAAGCCGCGAGCAATGTTTCCTTGACGCTTTGCCTTGACATCGTGCTTTTCGCGCTCCATCGTTCAAGCGAATAATTGAACGACTTTGCCTGACACGTCAACCTGCAAAGGAATCCTCCAATGAATCCGAACAAAGCCTTGTGGGAAAAGGGCGACTTCACCCGCATTGCCGAGTGCATGCGGCAGAGCGGAGAAGCGCTGGTTGCTGGGCTTGGAATAACAAAGGGGCTTAAGGTCCTGGACCTCGGTTGCGGCGACGGAACGACCGCCCTTCCGGAGGCGAAGCTCGGGGCGGATGTTTTGGGCGTCGATATCGCGAGCAATCTTGTTGCGGCTGGGAACAAGCGCATCCGTGAGCTGGGACTCGCGAACATCAGGTTTCAGGAGGGCGACGCGTCCAATCTGCATGAACTGCGGGATGCCACTTTTGATCTCGTCGTGAGCATCTTTGGCGCCATGTTCGCGCCAAAGCCATTCGATGTGGCAAAGGAAATGGTGCGCGTAGTCCGGCCCGGCGGTCGGATCATCATGGGAAATTGGATTCCCAATGATCCAACTCTGGTCGCACAAATCTTGAAGATAAGCTCCGCATACTCGCCGCCGCCGCCTGAGGGCTTCATCAGCCCGATGACGTGGGGGATCGAGGACAACGTGATCGCGCGATTTGGCGAAGCGGGCATACCAAAGGAAAAGATATCCTTCCTCAGAGACACCTACACCTTCAATTGTCCCGGTCCGCCATCGGCGCTCCTCGGGGCATTCCGAACATACTACGGACCGACCATGAATGCGTTTGAGGCTGCAGAAAGGGGTGGTCGAGCCAGTGAGCTGCTGAAGGAATTGGAGGCTCTGTTCAACAGCCAGAACAGAAGCCCCAGCTCCGACGTTACGTCCATTCCCGCCACCTTCTTGCGGGTTACCGTGAACCGTTAGACCCGCGCAATGTTGCCTTCGTGGCCAGGCATCGGCCTGCGGCAGCAGGTAGCGCCGATCCACATCAAGGAGCTACGCCATGATACTTCGCCAATTCCTACATTCCGATCCGGTCGCAATATCATATCTGTTCGGCTGTGGGGGCAAAGCCTCAGGCGCGGTCGTCGATCCCGTCGGCGACATCGCGGTCTACCTCGATGCCGCCACGAAAGCCGGAATGCGAATTCTCTATGTCATCGACACCCACCTGCATGCGGACCACGTCTCCTCGGCAAGGGCGCTCGCGGAGGCCGCAGGCGCCGACTACGTCCTTTTCCACGATGCGCAAGCCGCGCCGCCATTTCGGGGCGTTCATGACGGCGACGTGCTTGAGCTTGGCAATGTGACGGTTGAGATCCTCCATACGCCGGGTCATACGCCCGAGCACATCTCCCTACTTGTCCGCGACAAGACCCGATCCGACCGAGCCCTGGTTCGTCATGACGGGGCACACGCTGATGGTGGGGGACCTTGGCCGTACGGAACTCGCATCGAGTGCGGAGGAGGGCGCCCGCGTGCTGTTCAGTACGGCACAACGGCTGAAATTGCTGCCGGATCATCTTGAGGTTCTGCCGGGCGCCTATTCCGGTTCGGTCTGCGGCAAGAGCCTGAGCGGGAAGCCTAGTTCCACGATCGGATTCGAGAAACGTCACAACAAGGCGTTCCGCATAGAGGACGAAGCAGAGTTCGTGCAGCAGATGACGAGCGATATTCCGCCGGCCCCGCCGGGTGCAGCCGAGTTGCGCGCGCTCAATGCGGGCCGTGCGACGACAACTGCCTAGCGATGAGCGCTTCTGCGGATCGTGTAGAGCGTCGCCCGATCGCCCTCGGCCTTCGCGCCAACTGGCGGCAGTTCGCGTTGCTTGTACTTATCAACGCTTTTGTCGGCGGCATGGTCGGGATCGAGCGAACGGTTGTGCCGCTGATCGGCAGTCAGGAGTTCGGCATAAAGTCGACGACGCTGGTGGTTTCCTTCATCGTCAGCTTTGGGCTGGTCAAGGCGTTCGCCAACCTTGTGTCCGGTCAGCTCGCGGATCGATGGGGGCGAAAGCGTGTGCTCGTGCTGGGCTGGCTCGCCGGGCTGCCGGTCCCTTTCATGATCATCGGCGCGCCATCTTGGGAGTGGGTCATTGCAGCTAACGCGTTGCTCGGCGTCAGCCAGGGCCTTGCCTGGTCGATGACCGTGATTATGAAGGTCGATCTGGTCGGTCCAAAATCTCGCGGTCTGGCGGTCGGCCTCAACGAGTTTGCCGGCTATCTCGCTGTTGGCCTTACCGCATTTGCGACAGGTTACATTGCGTCTCGATACGGCCTGCGCCCCGCGCCGATCTATCTCGGGATCGCGTATGCCGTAGCTGGAACTGTGCTCTCCGTTCTTCTCGTGCGGGATACGCGGGGGCATGTTGCCCTCGAAGCCAGCCAGACGTTGGCGCCGCCGTCAGCGCTTTCGTTTCGGGAGATCTTCGCGCTCACCACATTCAAGGATCGAAACCTGTTCGCGGCGTCGCAGGCGGGCCTCGTCAACAATCTCAATGACGGGATGAGCTGGGGAATTTTCCCGCTTTTCTATTCGGCATTCGGTCTTGGTCTGGAGCGCATCGGGCTTTTGAAGGCGATCTACCCGGTGACGTGGGGATTGCTCCAGGTCGTAACGGGTCCGCTGAGTGATCGCTGGGGGCGCAAGGGGCTGATTGTCGCTGGGATGTGGGTGCAGGCCGGTGGTTTGGCTCTGACCGCAGTGACGCGAGACTTCTGGTGGTGGCTGGTTGGCAGCGTTCTACTCGGGATCGGCACGGCGATGGTCTACCCAAGTCTCATTGCCGCCGTTTCCGATGCGTCTCATCCGACGTGGCGAGCGCGATCTCTCAGCGTCTATCGATTCTGGAGGGACCTGGGATACGCGATCGGCGCGCTGGCTGCTGGCGTTATCGCTGATCTCTTCGGGCTCGCGTTCGCCATCTCTTCGGTTGCAGCGGTGACGTTCATGTCTGGAGCTGTGGTCGCCGTTGTGATGAGAGAAAGGCGGCAAGCCTAGCGGAGGGCGCCAAGGCTCGACGCGTCTGGCGCAATCGATCTGGCCACGCTAGGCCAAGGACATGCCGGGCAATCTCGTCATTCTTGAAATCCTCTTGCGCGGTCTCGCGATCGGCGCGTTAGCGGCGACCGCCAGCAGTTTTGGCCGCAGCGCCGCTAGCCGTGCGGTCCGGGTCGGCAGCGTTCTGTTTTGCGCCAGCGTGATGGCTTACGCACTCAACTCTTCGTGGACAATTCGGGCGGTGCTGGGGCCCGGACAACCGGTTCTGCATGTTCTGGCCCTTGGAGGCGTCGGAGCCTTCTGGCTGTTGGTGCGCGCGCTGTTCGAGGACCGTCCGCTGACCCCCGCAGCGATGGCGCCCTTCGCCGGCCTGACTGTGCTCGGCCTGGTTGCGATGGCGATGCCGTTTTCGATCCAGCAGGGTTTCTGGATTGCGCACAATCTCGCTCAGGTTGGGCTGGCGGCGCATGCACTGTGGACAATTCAACGAGGCTGGCGGGGCGACCTGGTGGAAGCCCGCCGACGCGCACGCGGGCCGTTTCTTGGGATCGTGGCGCTTTTCGTCGTCGTGCTGTCCGGATTCCAGATTGGCGAAAGTTTTGGCGTCGCCGCGGATTGGTATCCGTTGGCAGGGGCGGGCGCGCTTGCCGCCTTCTGCCTGGGCGGCGCCATCATCTTGCTAGAGACGCGAGGTGTGCTGTTTGGCATTTCCGGACCGGCGAGAAAGGCCGAGGCTCCTGATCCGGGAACAGGGGCTGCTGACCGGGCTGAAATCGCCAGGCTCACCACGCTCATGACGGACGGCAGGCTATGGACCCAGGAAGGCCTCACCATCGGCGAGCTTGCCGCCAAGCTTGGCGCGCCCGAGCATCGCCTGCGGCGGCTGATCAACGATCAGCTGGGCTACCGGAACTTCGCCAGCTTCATCAACGCGCATCGCATCGAGGAGGCAAAACGCCTGTTCGCCGATCCCGATCACGCCCGGAAGACCGTCTCCTCGATCGCCTTTGACCTCGGCTTCGGGTCGCTGGGCCCGTTCAACCGGGCGTTCCGGGAGGCGACCGGCCTGTCGCCGACCGAGTGGCGCAGCCAAGCGCTGGGGCCGGGCTCTCCGGAAATGAAAAAACCTCTCTGATTTTGAAAACGCCCAGCCTTTTCAGGCGTCGGCGAGACGACTGGCGCTGATGCGGCCATTGCTGGCGATAGAAGCAATGGAGGCAGGTCATGGTCGAATGGACTCAGCGTGTCGCAGGCGTGTGGCTTGAGAGCACGGGCATCGACATCGCCCGCTACGTCATCTTTGCGGTCGCGGTCTGGCTGGTCCTCTGGATCGTACTCAAGGGCGTCTTGAGGGGCCGAAAGATACGAGAGGAGACGCCGCCAGCCCGTCAACTCGCGGTCGAGTTCCTGGTCTCGATCCGATCGATCGCGATCTTCTCCACCGTCGGGCTTTCGATGTTCCTGCTGGAAGCGCGGGACTACTGCCAGGTCCGACCCTGGCCGCGCAATGGGGTTTGGGTTGGGGTGTCGCGAGCCTTGTCCTCATGGTGATCGGGCACGACGCCTACTTCTACTGGACGCACCGGTTGATGCATAATCCGCGTCTCTTCCGACGGATGCACCGGCGGCATCACCGCAGCCACAATCCGTCACCTTTCACCGCCTACAGTTTCGACATCGGAGAAGCCGCAGTGCTGGCCAGCTTCGTTCCCATATGGATGATCCTGGTCCCGACCCCGTGGACGACGGTTGGCCTGTTCATGCTGCACCAGATCGTCCGCAACACGCTTGGTCATTCGGGCTACGAACTGATGCCGGCAAATCAAAACGGGCGGCCGACTAGTGGGCTTCCTCACCACCACGACCCATCACGATCTGCACCATGCGCAGGCTGGCTATAACTTCGGCCTCTACTTCACCTGGTGGGACAAGATGATGGGAACCGAGCATCCCGACTATCTTACGCGCTTCGCAGCCCTCGCGCACAAGCAATTGGCCCCGCAACAGGACCTGCCCGTGAGGCGAGGTGGTTCCTTGCCTGCGGCGCATGACCCTCAACCTTCATGAAGGGATGATGGCGCCATGCGCAGACCACGCTTCATTGCAGCACAAGCCCGCCACGCTACAGGGCCAACTGGTCGCCTGATTGCCTGGATCATGGCGCGCGAAACACGAGCGGACAATTTGCGGGCAATCGAGGCGCTTGACCTCCAGCCTTTGGATAACGTGCTCGACATCGGAACTGGACATGGCGCAGCGCTGACAAAGATCGCAAGCCGTGTACCCGGCGGGGTCGTTACCGGCCTCGACCCCTCCCAGCTGATGGTCGAGATGGCTTTAGGCCGAAACGCGTCACTCGTGCGCTCTGGACGAGTTCGAGTTGTAAACGCGGACGTCGCAGATCTGCCTTTCGCGGCTGAGGCCTTCGACAAGGTGATGGCTGTGCACGCTCTCTATTTCTGGTCCAATCTGGGCGCATCACTCAAGGAGATCGCGCGCGTACTGAAGCCAGGCGGATGCCTGGCGCTGGTGTTTCGCTCAGCTTCTGATGAACGCGCTGTCGCGGCCTTTCCTCCCAGCATCTATCATTTTCCGACGATGCCAGAGTTGGAGGCTTTGATTCAGACTGCGGGCATGACCGTCAGATCGATCCTGACCGATGTTGTGAACACACAGCCGGGGGCGGTTCTTGTCGTGGCAAGCCGTGGTGGGCAATCAACGTAATGCGGCATTACTCGGGCTATGATTTCTGCAAGGCGAGTAGGCGATGAACGCCGCTTGCGACTTGGAAAAGCCAGCGGCTCCCGAGGTGCACGCTCAACCAGACTTCTCCATTATCCGATCTCGACACCTGACTTCGGTCGGGCAGCCACCGGCTTAAGAAGGACGAGCCGTTGTCGCCAGAACAGCGAGAAGCGAGCTTTCTAATATCGGCCACGCAAGCGCTGCGATGAACAGCAGCGTGGCGGCTGTCAGCACCGTCAGTGTCAAGCCCGCTGGTCGGCGCTTCGTTTGTGCTGACCTGACTGCGACCCACATCCACGCGGCGAGAACCAGCCCGGCAGCAAGGATAGTTGCCCAGAACTTGGCGCCTCCAAGCCATGCCAACAATCCACCTGAACCAGCGAGCGCCGCAGCGGGCAGCGCAAATGGCAGCACGCAGCAAACCCCGCAAGCGACAGCGCCGGCGGATGCAACCGCAGCTGCAGTCGCAATCTTGCGTCCATTATTGCGATCAGCGTCGCGTTCGACTGGAAGGTCTGTCATGCGGCGCTCCCGGGGCAAGAACATCCACCCTTTGCTACGTTCGCCTGCTGGAATGGCTCGAATAAGCTGTCTACCGTGCCTCTTGCTTCCTCCGGCGCCGTGATCGTGAGGGTTACGCCAGTCTCGTGCGCGGTGACATCGAAGGAGAGGAATGGACAGCAAGCTTGCTCTTGTTCAACCATGAGCTGGACCTGTCCCAACGCGCCGGGCTTGTAGCTCAGCGTTAGACGAAGGTCATCGCGCCGAGCATGTCTGAGGGATTTCCGGTTGAGGTCTGCGATTTCTTCCAGACGCTGTTTGAAGTCAGTGCCGGAAAGCATGCAGGCAATAGGCGGTGCGTTCACGACAGTCTCCACATTTTAGGGCTTCGGTCCCGGTTGTGGGGTTGAAGCCAGTGCGAACGCCCTCAATCTAGTTCCTCAAGTAACTTGAGGTTCAAGGCCCTTCTTGAGGTTTGCGTCCATGGATTTGAAGATTGGTGATCTCGCGAAGCGGACGGGCACAAATGCTCCGACTATTCGCTACTACGAGGACATCGGGTTGCTTCCGCGCCCCCGGCGTCGTGAAGGAGGGCAGCGCAGCTATGGTCCTCCGGACGTGCGCCTGCTGACCTTCATTCGCCAATGTCGAGATTTCGGCTTTCCCCTGGAACAGGTTAGAGCGTTGGTCGAGCTAATGCAGGATCGCTCGCGCGATTGCGTTGCCGCTAGAGACATGGCCCAAACGCATCTTGATGACGTTCGCGCAAAGCTTCGCGAGCTTCGTTCACTGGAGAGTGCGCTGGCTGGGTTTGTTCAGAGTTGCGAGACAAGCTGCTCCGGCGGTCCCGGACCTGACTGCGTAATCTTGCAGGACCTCGCTGCGCCCGGAGAGAAGTCCGCATACCGCAAGAAACGTGCTCAATGAACAACGCGTTATTGATCTACCCGGCGGCGGCGTTGGCCGAGATTGCCGGCTGCTTCGCGTTTTGGGCATGGCTTCGTCAGGGTCACTCGGTCTGGTGGATAGCGCCTGGCATCGCGGCGCTCATTGCATTCGCATTTCTTCTGACTCTCGTCCCTTCCGACGCCGCTGGTCGCGCGTACGCCGCCTACGGCGGGGTCTACATCGCAGCATCCCTCGTGTGGCTATGGCTGGTCGAGAAAACGTTGCCTGACCGATGGGATTTTGTCGGAGCGGCACTGTGCCTTGTCGGTGCTGCTGTCATTCTCTTTGGTCCGAGAGCGGCGTAGCGAATTTCGTAGTATCGCAGCATCACAGCGAACATTTTCGACGAGAGGTGTGTGACGATCATTCGCGACGCTTACGCGGGCACGATCGCGATAGTCGTTGGTCCACGTGCGGAGGCAATTGGAACGCTCGCCCGCGCCATACGCCGGGCTACTGCCCTTCGGAAACATCAACGCCGGGGTACGCTTCCTTGATGGGCGGCTGTTCGCGTCCCTCACGATCAAGGGCACGGGCGCCGTTCAGTATGCTGGGGAGAGCGTAGTTCCCTTCATGGCAGGCGTACTCATACAGGGACTGATTCGAAGCGTTCAGCGCGATCTCGCCGCTCCACGTCTTTGCATAGAGCGTCGGGTCGTCCACGGTGAACTGATAGACGATCTGTCCATCGCTCCAGCGTGTAAAGCGCTCGGTGAGTTTTCCGGTAGCGGATATGTATGACCGTTGCCTGGGGTTCGGATTCACTGTCTCGACGACGAGCGTGTCGCCTTCATACCAGCCTATGGAGTCGCCGCCCCATTTCGGGATTTCACGCGATGCATGCTTCCCTCCAATAGGGATGATCCGGACGTCATGGATCATCTCGCTAAGGACCATCACGTAGCCAGGCGTCTGCACGATCTGATAATTGTTGTTGTACAGACCGTTGCTCATTACCGGCCCGGCGCCGCCCGTAAAACTCATCAGGCAGCGTTCTGATTGTGGCCGCACTTCGGGTCCATCGAAAACCTGCATCCTCGGGCGG
This sequence comes from uncultured Alphaproteobacteria bacterium, assembly GCA_963784415.1. GTDB lineage: Bacteria > Pseudomonadota > Alphaproteobacteria > Caulobacterales > Hyphomonadaceae > UBA7672. The sequence continues at coordinate 23,355 of CAWARK010000003.1, read as the reverse complement.
GTCGCGGCAACGAGGTCGCGATAGGGAATGCGACCGTCGCTTGGTTCCGTGATCCACGACGTGCGGTACTCGCCCTTCACCGTCGCGTAGCCCGTTCCCGTATCCAGCCAGAAACTATTGTAGGCGCGCGATGTGTTTTTGTCGGCCAGCAAACGTCGCGATGATTCCGCGTCCACCTTGGACTCATTGCCATCCTGGTAGGCGGCGCGCGTATAGACGTTCTGGCGCGCTAGAAATGTTGCTTCCTCCGCGCTCACCGCGAGCTTGTCGATATTTGACGGTCGCTCCATCTGGGTAAGCGACGTGTTGTTCCACACGCCCTCAAGGTCCGGCGCTCCCCAACTCGTGCGGGGTGGGACGTAGTCAGCAACTGGTTGAGCAACCGCCGAAGAACCGATGGCGGCCAATACCACGCAGAGCAGGGGATAGAGTTTCAATGGAGCGTTCGCCTTGGCTTGTGAGACTTATAGCTCTGCTCGATAGGAAGCGCGTTGCGCAAGCTTCTGCCGCATCACACGGCATGTCTATGCCAACGAGCATCGCTGTATGAAAAGCTGGACCCTCTAGCGTGGGGACAGGGCGCCGATGATGCGGCAGTCCGCAATCGTTCCTTGCTTGCACTGGCCCAGCAGGTCGTTCAGCACCCGGCGCAGCGCTTTCAGGTCGGCAATCTTCCGGTCAATGTCGGTCAGGTGGTCTCGCGCCATCGTGTCCACTGCGCAGCAGTCGTCGTCCTTGTGATCGGCTAGCCCCAGCAGGGCGCGTATCTGATCCAGAGTGAAGCCTAGGTCACGCGCACGGCGGATGAAGCTAAGGCGGCCCAGATGGTCGGCCGAGTAGGCACGATAGTTCCCAGACGTGCGACCGGGTTCAGGAAGCAGACCGATGCGCTCATAGTAGCGGACGGTTTCCACCTTCGTGTCCGTGGCTTCAGCCAAAGCCCCAATGGAATAGCTTTCTGGCATCGCTTGACCCTGTAGTGACTACAGGGTGCAGGATGCCCAGACGTGCTGATTTGTCGAGGGCTTGAACCATGGCTGGCTGCTGTGAACACGACGCCTGCGCATCCAACGCCGGGCCGAAGGTAGACCCCATCTGGCGGCGTGCCCTGTGGGTCGCCCTGATCGTCAATGCCACCATGTTCGCCGCCGAAGTTGCGGCAGGGTTCGCCGCCAGTTCATCCGCCCTGCAAGCTGACGCACTCGACTTCCTGAGCGACAGCGCCAATTACGCCATCAGCTTGGGCGTTGCAGGCCTCGGCTTGGCCATCCGGTCGCGCACGGCCTTCTTCAAGGGTGCAACGCTGCTGATGCTGGGCCTGTGGGTTGTCGGGAGTGCGAGCTGGCGTGCTGCGACGGGCGGGGCTGTTCCCCACGCGGATGTCATGGGCCTGGTCGGATTCGTCGCCCTGGTCGCCAACGCAGGCGTAGCATTGATGCTGTTCCGCTTCAGGCGTGGTGACGCCGACATGCGGTCGGTCTGGATATGCTCCCGCAATGACGCCATAGGCAACGTGGCGGTGATGCTGGCGGCGCTGGGCGTGTTCGGCACGGGCACACTGTGGCCGGATGTCCTGGTCGCCGCGATCATGGCGGCACTGTCCATCACCGGCGGATGGACCATCATGCGCCAAGCCATGTCAGAAATGCGCGCCACCAAGCGCGGTGCGATGGTAGCGGCGGAATAGCGTGACGCTGGATTTGTCATTGATGTTACGCGATGGCGCGTCAACACAGCCGACCATGTGCGAGGCTTCGTTGTGGGAACAATCCTTGCCGCATTCATCGCTTGCGTTGCAGCCGCGATGGCGGGACTTGGGGGCTGATCGTGCGTGACCGTACGCTATATTATACTATTATATTGAATTTTCATGCATAGCAGCTCGCCAATTTGTTCATCGACGCGCAATAAAATCCGTGTAGGTCTGCCTACAATTGGAACTCGAAAGTCGTCAGTTTGATCCGCCGCCTCCTCACGGTGATGTTCGCGATGCTGCTCTGGACCGTCCAGACAGCTGACGCGGCTATTGATCATTCGAAGGCCTCCGATGGGTCGGCTTCGGCGGTGGTCATGCTTGTCGCCGATCAGAGCGAAGACGGGTCCGGCAAGGCGGATAGCGGGCTTGCCTGCAATGCAGGATGCATCTGCCACGTCTTCCATCATGCCTGCCTCGGCGACCATATCGCTTCTGTCGCCCAAATGCGCATAGCCGGTCAGGATTACGTCCTTGCTGACAGTGCTGTCGCAGCGTTCCTGACGGAACCGCCCACCCGACCACCGCTCGTCTGAGACGCCGTCGCCCGCTTGCGCGGGCTGTCGTCAGTTTCAGATTCGGAGTCGATCGATGTCCTTCCTTCGCGGTTTGTCGCGCGCCGTCGCAGGCGCAGCGCTTGTCCTGTCGCTTGCAAGTCCAGCCTGGGCCCAAGCAGGTGGTGTTCTCACGCTCCCAGAAGCGCTTGCACGGGCAGAAGCCCAAGCGCCGGCGTTGTCCGAGGCCAAGGCGGCGGTTGATGCAGCTCGCGGGCGTGCCCGGCAGGCTGGCTTCATGCCAAACCCGGAGGCCCGATTGGACGTTGAGAATTTCTCTGGCTCCGGCCTCTATAGCGGCCTTGATCTCGCCGAGACCACGCTGGCCATCGGCCAGACGATAGAGATGGGCGGCAAGCGCGAAAGCCGCGTTGCCGCAGGCAGTGCCGAAGTTGTTGCCGCTGAAACCCGCCAGATCATCGCCCGTGCCGATCTCAATCTGGAAGTCAGGCGGCTGTTCGCCATTGCGCTCGCAAGCCGGGAGCAGGTTGCGCTTGCTCAAGGGGCGCTTGATCGGGCGCGTGACCTGTCGAAGGTCGCGCAAACACTCGTGGATGCGGGCCGCGAGCCACCGTTGAGGGCGCTACGGGCTCGGTCAGCTGCGGCTGAAGCAGAAGCTGAGTTTCAGCGCGTTTCCTCAGAAGACCTATCCTCGCGTGCAGCCCTGGCCGCCTTGCTCGGCGACACAGTAGCGCCGACGACCATTGTCGGGAATTTCGAGGCGCTGACAGAGACGCCAAAACTGGTCGACCCGAGCGAAACGCTTGACGTGCGACTGGCGCTTGCAGAGGCAGAATCAGCGAAGGCCATCGTCTCCCGCGAACGCGCCTCCGCGGCAACCGACATTACGGTCGAGCTTGGCGCCAAGCACTTCGAAGATAGTCGCGACACGGCTGTCGTATTCGGGTTGTCGATGCCGATTCCGATCTTTGATCGCAATCAGGGCAACATCGCTGCGGCGTCAGCCGACGTGAATGCTGCCAATGCGCGCCGCTTGCGGGCGCTGGCAGAAGCCGTTCGGCGCATGAATGAGGCGGACAGTCTGTTGCGCGCTGCGCAGGCGCGCGTGACGACTCTTGAGACGTCCGCAGTTCCCGCCGCCAATGAGGCGCTGCAGCTTGCGCGTTCGGGGTTCGAAGCGGGCCGCTTCACGCTACTCGACGTCCTCGACGCTGAGGATGCCTTTGCCTCCGCCCAGTCAGCCTTGATCGATGCGCGACGTGATCGCGCCAATGCCGCCGCCGCGCTGTCCCGCGCCGTCGCCCGCTGAGAGCAATCATCATGCAATTCACACAACGCAATCTCATGATTGGCGCCGCAGCTGTGGCGATTGCCACCGTCGGCGCGGTCGCAGGCAGCATGCTGTTTGCCCCGAAGCAAAGTCATGTCGGCGAAACCCCGGAAGCCCACGCAGCCGAATTGCAGGCGGATGGGGGAGGCGAGCATGCCGAAGCGGGTGAACACGCTGGGGAGGAGCACGCCGAGGGCGTGATCGAAATGAATGCCGAGGCGCTCAAGGCGGCGCGCATCGGCGTCGAGACCACGGTCGCTGGCAGTTTGACCTCGGAAATTTCCGCTCAGGCGACGGTCGCTGCGGCGCCCGATGGAGAAGCGGTGCTGACTGCACGCGCCTCCGGAGCGATTACGCAGATCCGGAAGCGTATCGGCGATCCCGTCGCTCAGGGTGAAACCGTCGCGGTCGTGGCGAGTTCCGAAGCTGCCGGAATCTCGGCGGCGCTGGCGACAGCGAAGTCCCGGCTCGACCTCGCGCAATCCTCTTTCGATCGCGAGAAGCGGCTGTTCGACGAGAAGATCACAGCGCGTCAGGACCTTGAAGCAGCCGAAGCCGAACTAGGCCAGGCCAAGGCAGAGTTCACGCGTAGCCAGGCAGCTGCCAAGGCGGCGCGGGTGTCTGCAGATGGCGCCTCGGTGTTCATCGCCAGCCCCATTGCTGGCCGCATCACATTCGTCGCGGACACGGCCAAGCTCGGCGCCTACGTCTCGCCAGAGGCGGTTCTGTTCCGTATCGCCGATCCCAAGCGCATCCAGATCCAGGCGGCTGTCCCTGTCACCGAGGCGCGACGGATCTCGCCCGGTGACCTTGCAACGGTCGAAAGCGCCTCCGGCGAAAAGCTTGCGGCAACCGTGCGTTCCGTGACGCCAGGTGTCGATGCTGAAAGCAGGTCGGCGACGGTCGTGATCGCACTGACGGCCGGGCTGGATGGTTTGCAACCGGGCCAGTTTGTTCGCGCCCACATCAAACCCAAGTCGAGCGCGCCGGTCGAGGGCCGCTTTGTCCTGCCGGAAGAGGCTGTGCAAAGCGTCGAAGGGCGCGACGTGGTGTTCGTGCGCGAGGACGACACATTTGTGGCGACGCCTGTGCGTGTCGGATCACGTGGTGGTGGGCGGATCGAGGTCATCGATGGCTTGACCGTCGGCCAGTCGGTCGCGGGCAAGAACGCTTTCCTGCTGAAGGCTGAACTGGGCAAGGGCGAGGCCGAGCACTGAGGCCGGCCAACCAATCCCATTTTACCCCTGAAGGGTCATTCCATGTTCGACCGTCTGATTGATCTCTCTGTTCGCTTCCGCTGGGGCGTGCTGTTCGCTGTTCTCGCGATATCCGCGGTTGGCGTCTTCAACGTGTTGCGTCTGCCAATCGACGCTGTGCCGGACATCACGAACAAGCAGGTGCAAATCAACACCGTCGCTTCGTCGCTGTCGCCGACCGAGATCGAGACGCGCGTCACCTTCCCGATCGAGACGGCGCTTGCTGGCATTCCGGGTCTGGAATCGACGCGCTCGATTTCGCGCAACGGCTTCAGCCAGGTGACGGCCGTCTTCACGGAGCAAACAGACGTTTACTTCGCTCGCCAACAAGTGTCCGAGCGCCTCGTGCAAGCTGGTGAAAGCCTGCCCGCCGGGGTCGAGCCCGCCATGGGCCCGGTCTCGACCGGTCTTGGCGAAGTCCTGATGTGGACCGTTGCCTACGAGCATCCCGAGGGGAAGGGCGCAACTATCGTCGATGGCCAGCCGGGTTGGCAGAGCGACGGCAGCTTTTTGTCGGCTGAGCGTGAGCGTCTGGATACGCCGATTGCCCGTGCGTCCTATCTGCGCACCGTGCAGGATTGGATCGTCCGGCCCCAGCTCCGGTCGGTGCAGGGCGTCGCTGGCGTTGACAGCATCGGCGGCTATGAAAAGCAATTCGTCGTCGAGCCTGATCCGACGCGTATGGCGTCGTTCGGCGTCTCATGGAGCGAGCTGGCCCACGCGCTTGAGGCCGCCAACCAGTCAGTCGGCGCCAACTTTGTAGAACGTGGTGGCGAAGCTTTCCTCGTTCGCGCCAATGCGCTGATCCAGAATCTCGACCAGATTCGAACCGCAAGCGTTGCAACGCGCGAAGGTGTCTCGATTCTCGTGCGCGACCTTGCAGAGGTCCGCATCGGCGGCGACCTGCGCACGGGCGCCGCCTCGGAGAATGGCGAAGAGGTGGTCGTTGGCACTGTGTTGATGCTGGTGAAAGAGAACAGCCGCACCGTTTCGAGCGCGGCAGCTGCGCGCCTGACGGAAGTGGCCAAAAGCCTTCCCCCCGGCGTCAAAGTGCAGATTGTTTATGACCGCTCCAACCTCGTAAACGCGACCATCGAGACGGTCGAGCGTAACCTTGCCGAGGGCGCCATTCTCGTCGCAGCGGCGCTGTTCCTGATCCTGGGTAACTGGCGCGCCGCGTTGATTGCGACTGTTGCTCATCCCGCTCTCCATGCTGATGACCGCGATCGGGATGAATCAGCTCGCTGTCTCGGGCAATCTGATGAGTCTCGGCGCCCTGGACTTTGGCTTGATCATCGACGGCGCCGTGATTGTCATTGAGAACTGCCTGCGACGTCTGTCAGAGCGACAACATCATGAAGGGCGGCTGCTTACGCTTGACGAGCGCTTGAACGAGGTGGTCGCGGCGACGCGGGAGATGGTGAAGCCGACAATCTACGGCCAGATCATCATTCTGCTCGTGTTCGCACCGTTGCTGACGTTTAGCGGCGTCGAAGGCAAGACGTTCTCGCCCATGGCGATCACGCTGATGCTCGCGCTGGTGTCGGCTTTCATCCTGTCGCTGACGCTTGTGCCAGCGCTGGTGGCGATCGTTGTTCGCGGCAAGGTCGCGGAAAAGGAAGTGAAACCCATCATCTGGTTCAAGCAGGCGTATCACCCGCTGCTTAAACGCGCCGTCGTGACCCCCTGGCCCTTCATTGGGGCAGGGGTTGCAGTCTTTGCGCTGGCTGGTGTCCTCTTCACGACGCTGGGCCAGGAGTTCATTCCGCAGCTCGACGAACGTGACATGGCGGCGCAGGCGCTGCGCATCCCTTCAACCTCGCTCGAACAGTCGCTTAAAATGCAACGCGACGTTGAGCGTTCGGTCGCCACCTTCCCGCAGGTCGCCTACGTCTATTCCAAGACCGGGACGGCCGAGGTCGCCAGCGATCCCATGCCGCCCAATGCCTCGGACAGCTTCATCATCCTGAAGCCGAGAGAGGAGTGGCCGGACCCGTCCCTTGGAAAGGACGAACTGGTCGAGCAGATCGAGGCCAAGCTCAAGACGCTGACCGGCAACGCCTATGAGTTCAGCCAGCCCATCGAGATGCGTTTCAACGAACTGATCGCGGGTGTGCGTGGCGACCTCGCCATCAAGATTTACGGAGATGACCTTGAAGCGATGACCGCAACGGGCGGCAATATCGCTACCATCCTGAACTCTCTGAAAGGTGCGGCCGACGTCAAGGTCGAGCAGACAGATGGTTTCCCGACGCTCGATGTCGCTTTCGACCGCGACGCCATCTCGCGTTACGGTCTGACGGTTGAGGAAGTCGGTGATGCGGTCGCGATCGCCATGGGCGGGCGTGAAGCTGGTCTCATCTTCCAGGGCGACAGGCGTTTCGATGTTGTGGTTCGGTTGCCAGACAGCATCCGCAACGACCTTGACGCAGTCGGCGCCTTGCCAGTGTCCCTGCCTGAAACTGGGGATGGCGTGCGCGGTTCGGTGCCGCTCCGCGAACTGGCGCAGTTCTCCTATACCGAAGGCCTCAATCAGGTCAGCCGTGAGAATGGCAAACGCCGTGTCGTGGTGCAGGCCAATGTGCGCGGACGCGACATCGGGTCGTTCGTGCAGGAGGCTCAGGCGCGGATCGACAGCGAAGTGAAGCTGCCTGCTGGCGCCTGGCTTGAATTCGGTGGCCAGTTCCAGAATCTCCAGGCTGCTTCGCAGCGCATGACATTGGTCGTGCCCGTGGTCTTCGTGCTTATCTTCGGCCTTCTGTTCATGGCGTTGGGCGGGTTTGCACCTGCCATCGCCGTGTTCACCGCTGTGCCGCTCGCGCTGGCGGGCGGTGTTTTCGCTCTGGTCCTGACGGGGATGCCGTTCTCCGTCTCTGCGGCGGTGGGGTTCATCTGCCTGTCAGGCGTCGCCGTTCTGAATGGCCTCGTCGTGATGGGCGGCATCCTCCACCGCATCAAGATCGGTCTGCCGCTGGAGCAGGCCATTGTTGATGGCCTGATGGAGAAGGCGAGGGCGGTCCTGATGACCGGTATCGTCCCGGCGCTCGGTTTCGTCCCGATGGCGCTGGCGCATGGCACAGGAGCTGAAGTTCAAAAGCCTCTGGCCATCGTCGTCATCGGCGGCTTGATCACGGCCACTGCGTTGACGCTTATCGTGCTGCCGGCGATCTGTCGGCTCGTTCTCAAGAGCCGCACGTCAGCGGTTGAGTCGCAGCGTCCGCCGCATCCATCCGCACATCCCGTTCCGGCGGAGTAGGGAGATGGCTGAAGCGCATTCTCACGAGGAAGAAGGCGGGTTCGGTGAACTCGGGTTTGCTATCGCGTGCGGCGCCAGCCTCGCGATCGGCTTCGCTCTTGAGACCCTGACAAGCATTCCGCCGGTCGTTCCACTTGGGCTGTATATTCTGGCCTATGGGCTGGGCGGTTTTTTTACGCTGAAGGAAGCGGCCGAGTCGCTGAGACACGGCAAGTTTCAAATCGACACGTTGATGCTTGTCGCTGCAGCGGGTGCAGCGACACTTGGGCAGTGGGCGGAAGGCGCGCTCCTGCTATTTCTGTTCAGCCTGGGGCACGCGCTCGAACACTACGCGATGGGACGTGCACGCCGCGCCATTGAGGCGCTCGCAGAGCTGGCGCCTGCGACGGCCCTGGTTCGACGCAACGGTGATACAACGACGATTCCGGTCGAAGAGCTGGCGCTTGGTGACACCGTTATCGTCAAGCCAAATGAGCGCATTCCGGCTGACGGGTTCGTTATCCTCGGCGACACCAGTATCGACCAGGCGCCTGTAACGGGGGAAAGCGTCCCCGTCGACAAGCGCGCCGTGACTGACAGGGACATCGCTCTGAAGCGGCCCGAGACAGTTACCGCCGAACATGTCGTTTATGCCGGCACGATCAATGGCGCAGGCGCAATCGAGATCCTGGTCACCCGCCTCGCATCGGACTCCACGTTGGCCAAAGTGGTCCGGATGGTAAGCGAAGCTGAAGCGCAGAAATCGCCGACGCAGCAGTTCACAGACCGTGTCGAGCGGTGGCTCGTGCCAGGCGTCCTGCTTCTGGTCGTCGTATTGATGTTCGCCTGGGTCGTTATCGACGAACCGTTCCACAGCAGCTTCTATCGCGCCATGGCCGTGCTTGTTGCAGCCAGTCCTTGCGCGCTTGCAATTGCAACGCCGAGCGCGGTCCTGAGCGGGGTCGCTCGCGCCGCTCGAGGCGGCGTGCTGGTGAAGGGCGGGGCGCCGCTTGAGAACCTGGGAACAGTCACCGCCATTGCTTTCGACAAGACGGGTACGTTGACCGAGGGTCGGCCGCAGGTGACCGACGTGATCGCAGCTTCTGGCGTCGATGAAAAGAGGCTGCTTGAGACTGCTGTGGCGGTCGAGGCGCTCAGTGACCATCCTCTGGCGGCTGCCATTGTGCGTGACGGCGGCGGGCGGCTCGGAGGTGCACTCGGACCTGCCGCAGAGAATATTCAAAGCGTCACAGGCAAGGGCGTATCCGCTACAATTGGTGGGGATGCCGTTCATATCGGTCGGGATGAGCTGTTCGCGGAGTCGGGCGGGGCAGCGCTCACCGACGAGATCAAGGCCATTGTCGAGCGCCTGCGCAATGAAGGGCGTACAACGATGATCGTTCGCCGCGGCGAGCGCTATCTCGGTGTCATTGGTCTGATGGACACACCGCGCGCTGCCGCGGCGGCAAGTCTTGCGCGCCTTCGCAAGCTCGGCATCAAGCGCATGATCATGATCTCGGGCGACAATCAGAACGTAGCCGATGCGGTCGCCCGCAGTGTTGGCCTCGATGAAGCTTGGGGCAATCTTCTGCCTCAGGACAAGGTTGCCGCGATCACCAAGATCCGCGATCAGGAAAAGGTCGCAATGGTTGGCGATGGCGTCAACGATGCGCCCGCGATGGCCACGGCGACCGTCGGCGTTGCCATGGGCGCTGCAGGGTCCGACGTAGCTCTGGAGACAGCCGGAGTTGCGCTGATGGCCGACGACCTGGCCCATCTTCCGTTCGCAGTCGGTCTCAGCCGCCAGACCAGCCGGATCATCCGGCAGAACCTCTATGTCAGCCTCGGGGTTGTGGCGCTGCTCGTTCCGGCGACGATCCTTGGGCTCGGCATCGGGCCTGCCGTCCTTGCGCATGAAGGCTCCACGCTGGTGGTGGTGTTCAACGCGCTTCGTTTGCTCGGCTATCGGGACGGAAGCGCCGCATGAGTCGGATGCAGAATGGCGAAGGCGGAAGTCTCTCTACTGGTTCTGGAGAAGGAAGACCCATGAAGACGCTCATCGTATTATGCGTGTCAGTCCTAGCAACGGCATGTGTAACTACGCCCGTGACCGAAAACGTGGTTCCCATCGACGTGGTCCAGGGTGAAAGCATTCACCTTTGGAGCGTGTCTGCAGAGCGGACGCCCGGAGGTACGAAGGTCGTCGGCTTTGCAGCGCGGAGGCAAACGCCCAATGAACCCGTGAACGAGCATTTGCACGCTGAAGCAATTGGAGCCGACGGGCAAATTGTGCAGTTCAATTCGGTGCGGTGGAATTCGATAGTCTCGCTGCGCACCAGGAAGTCGGCAAGCTTTCAGACCGTGTTTGGGCCAGAGAGCGCCTCGCTTGTTCGCGTGAAGCTCAGTGTCGTCGCTGGTGCAATTCACAAGGACGGGCAATGACCATTCTCCGTTCTGAACTCGGAGTGCGACCAGGCGACTGCGTCGCGCTCCAGCGCGTAAGCAGCGGTGGCTAGCATTCCGAACAAGTCGCACCTTCATCTTGCCTGTAGCCCCAGCCAACTCGCAGGAGCATTGCGTGAAGCCGAGGACCTGTGCGGCAGGCGAGGGGGCGCCCTGACGCCACTGCGCAGGCAGGTACTCACCTTCCTCCTTGAATCTGATCGACCGATCAAGGCGTATGATATGCTTCAGCGGCTACGCGATGATCGCTCCGCCAAGCCTCCAACGATTTATCGCACGCTCGATTTTCTGATCGAGATGGGGCTCGCTCACCGCATCGAGAGCCTGAATGCATTTGTGCCGTGCGGACATTGGGACCATGGCCACGCCGCCGTGTTTCTGCTGTGCGACGGATGCGGGTCAGCAGGCGAGCTGCACGCCGGCGAAACATACAAGAAGCTGACGCAAGACGTATCATCGGTGAACTTCAAGATGCGAACCGCCGTCATCGAAGTGCGTGGGCTCTGCCTGGCGTGCTCCTCTTAGTAGGTCGTGCTCATCATGCCTGAACTGATCATCGAGATCGCTCTTGACGCTCCGCCCGAGCGGGTCTGGTCAGTGTTGACCGACTTCGCGGCCTATCCGGAGTGGAATCCCTACCAGACCATTGAGGGTAAGGCGGAGCCGATGGCTGTGGTGACGGTGTCCTCGCGCGCGTTGGACGGCCGGGCCTTTCCAAAGACGCGCGCAGGTATCTGGAAGTTCGAGCCCAATGAGAAGCTGGAACTTCTGAACGGCTTCCCGTTGTGGTTCGCGTCCGCTCGCTTCTTTCATCTGGCGCCGTCAGACCGGGGAACGCTGCTTACACACGGTGTCCGGTTCTCGGGCATATGGGCGGCGTGGCGATTCTCACACGGTCACAAAATCGAACGGCTCAAGCCATTCTACGAAGCGTTTGGCCACGCGCTTGTCCAGCGGCTGGCCGGAGGTAAGCCACCACGACCTCCCCAGAAGAACAGGCGTGCGCGACGGGCTTCGAAGGCCAAGGGGCGCTGAAAGCGTTGGGGGCACGGCGAATTAGCTAAGCTGGTCTTGGCGCCGGCAGGACTATGGCGGCGCCGATCAGGCAGACGGCGACGCCGAGAATGTCCCACCGGTCGGGGCGAACACTTTCGACGAGCCACAGCTATCCCAGCGCCGCCATGATGTAGATGCCGCCATAGGCGGCATAGGCGCGTCCAGCAGCGGGCGTATCGACCAGTCTCCGCAGCCAACCGAACAGCGCGAGGCGGAGCATGGCGGGCACAAGCCACAACACAGATTTGCCCTCGTGCAGCCACAGCCAGAACGAGAAGCAACCGCCGATCTCCGCCATGGCGCCGAGTACGGAGATGACGAGGACCTTGCTCATTGCGAGCGCCGGGGTGTGCAGCACCCCAATGCCTGCCGTTTTGCGAGGTCTTCGAGAACGACGCAGTCCGGTCCGGGACCGCGGAGTGAGGCTAGCAAGGCCCGAGTCGCAAGGAGGTGGCCAGCTTGCTGGCCGCCTTTTTTGACTGACGTCAGCTACACGAGAGCGTGACGAAGTGACTAGCCGTGCGAGAAAGCCATTCCCGCGCTAGCCATTCTGGTCTAAGCGAAGCCATTCAGCAAAATGCAACAATTCGCCTTTAGCTTGTAACCATGTCGATCGTCCGGCGCCTCTTGAATCTCTGCCTGACGCTTGCTTTTGCAGGCTATGGCCTCATTGCGGCCGCGCCGGCGCATGCCCATGGTCATACTGACAACCAAAGCTACGCTGTCCATGCTGTGGCGTTAGGTGCGGACGTGATCGATGACGACCATGGTGACGGGCACGACGAAGTTCTCGACCACCATGACGAGCTTCCCGGCGATGACACTGCGCCCGCCGAGCATGACGGCGTGCACGTGCATGCTGTTGCATCCTTCACGACCGTCAGCGGGTCTTCGGCGATTCCGGAACTGGTCTCCACGCCGGTTTTGAACCGGGCCGAACAATCTATCGTTCGTGTCTCGGGCGACTTTGCGCCACTCAAGAAGCCGCCGCGCACCCTCCTCTGATCCAGACAACGCGTCCGCGTGATCGCGGGCACTGACGGTTTGCGACAGAGGAGTTTTCCGTGTCATCTCATCACTATGCAGCCCTTGTTGGGGCTGCGTGCGCAGCTTGCCTCGCATCGGGGCAGGTAGCGTACGGGCAGGCTGCTGCCGACGGCCCACAGATCAGCCTGGCCGACGCATTTGCGAGGTCGCTGGGCGAGACGCCTGTCGTCCGGGCCAGCGAGACTGCCCTTGAGGCCGCAGACGCTGGCATCCGTCAGGCGGATCGCGGCATAAACCCCTCGATAGATTTCCTGCTCGAGAACGCTCTCGGCACGGGCCTGTATCAGGGCATCGACCGCACGGAAGCGACGCTCACATTCAATCAGACCCTTGAGTGGGGGGGAGATCGTGAGGCGCGAACGCAACTTGCCGTGCGCCAGGGGAACCGCGTCCGCGCGCTCGGCGATGTCGCCCGTCAGGACCTGCTCCATGATGTAGAAGTTGCCTACGTCGACGTTCAGCGTTCGCAAGCCGATCTTCAGGTCGCCGAAGAGCGTCTGGCGTTGGCGCGCGAGGTTGCAGCTACGATCCAACGGCGAGTGGAGGCGGCGCGGGATCCGCTGCTGGCTTCCTCCCGATCGAATACCCTGGTGGCGGACGCCGAGATTGCCGTCGAAAACGCACGGCTGGCGGACGCCGGCGCCCGTGAACATCTCGCCACATACTGGGGCGGCGCAAGCAATTTCCAGGTCGATATGTCGACGTTCGACGCCGTGTCTGGACTCTTCGTGGACAGCGCATTGCTTTCCCCTGAAATTACCGTTGCGCGAGCAGCGCAGCAGGAAGCTGAGGCCCGCATTGCTGTCGAGCGTGCGCGGTCGACACTCGATCCCACGGTGTCGGCCGGTCTTCGGTACTTCAGGGACGGAAGCGAGGCAGCGTTTGTCGTCGGCTTCTCAATTCCTCTGGGCGTCAACGACGACAACAGCGCGGCCGTCGCAAGGGCCTCGGCCGAAAGCTCACGTGCGCGACTTGAAGCTGAGGTGCTCCAGCGGAACATCGAAAGGCAAGCCGCGTCGGCGAGGTCTCAGATGAACATCGCGGCCCGGGAGATAGCCGCCATCGATGAGCGTCTGATTCCGGCGGCCGAAGAAGCGGTTGAGCGTGCTCGCGACGGTTACAACCAGGGGGGCTTTTCATACCTGGATGTGCTGGATGCGCAGCGTGTCCTGTCGACTGCCCGGCTGCAGCGCATCTCCGCCCTTGATTCCTATCATCGCGCCCGCACGGCGCTCAAACGCTTGCTCGGTGGCTATGCTGCCGGCGCGGCCCAATGAGGTCTGTCATGAATCTTTTCAAGATAACAATGCTCGCAGCTGTTGCAGCTTCCGCCCTGATGTCTGGCAGCTGCGGAGAGAAGCCGTCAAGCGCAGAGGGCGGGACTGAAGCTGCCGCCACTTCCGGAGAGTATGAGCGCGGGCCTCACAGGGGGCGCATGCTTCGCGACGGCACGTTCGCAATCGAGATGACCATTTTCGAGGATGGCGTGCCACCAGAATTCCGCGTCTACGCCTATGAGAACGACAAACCGCTTCCACCGAATGAAGTCCAACTGAACGTTGAACTCCTGAGGCTCGGCAACAAGGTGAATCGTTTCGCCTTCACGCCTCGCGAAGACTATTTGCTCGGCAACGGCGTCGTCATTGAGCCGCACTCGTTCGCGGTCAAGGTAACGGCTACGCGCGGCGGCAAAGCGTCGGAGTGGACCTACGAGTCCTTTGAAGGTCGCACAACGATCGCTCAGGACCAGGCGGACGCTGCGGGCGTCAAGGTTGAGCCTGCCGGAGCCGCTTCGATCGACCAGATCGTCGCCCTCACCGGGCGCGTCGAACTGCAGCCCGAAGGGAAGGCAGAAGTGCGTGCCTGGTATCCCGGGCGCATCGTCACGATGTCACGCTCAATTGGTGATCGGGTTGAAAAAGGTCAGACACTGGCGACTGTCACATCCAGCGAAAGCCTTCAGACCTATGCCATCCCGGCGCCCATCAGCGGCATCATCATGGAGCGGAACGCAACGCCAGGCGATGTTGCCGGCTCTGCGCCGCTCTATGTAATAGCTGACCCCCGCAAGCTTCATGCGGAGTTCTTCATCTATCCGCGCGACGCCGAGCGTCTGCGTGCGGGACAGCCAGTGACGGTGACCAGCATTGGCGGAGCAAGCACGCTCAAATCCAAGATCGAAGTTGTGCTGCCGACATCCGACATGCTGACTCAGACGGTCATCGCTCATGTCGAACTGCCAAACCCGGACGGCGTGACTTGGAGGCCGGGGCAGGCGGTCGAGGGCAATGTCATTGTGGCGGCCGATGATGTTCCACTGGCAGTCCGGACACGGGCGTTGCAACGCTTCCGCGATTTCACCGTCGTCTACGCGCGCGTGGACGAGACGTACGAGGTCCGCATGCTTGAACTCGGGCGCCAATCGCCGGAGTGGACAGAAATCCTCGGTGGCATCGCCCCAGGCGAAGTCTACGTCAGCGACAATGCCTTCCTCATCCGCGCAGACATCGAAAAGTCTGGCGCGAGCCATGATCACTGAGGTCAGAAATGTTGAAGCGCATCATCCATCTATCTATCGCGCACCGCTGGGCGGTGCTGGCGATAGTTGTCGTCCTCGGTGGGCTTGGCGTCTGGAGTTTCCAGCGCCTGCCGATCGACGCCACGCCCGACATCACGAACGTTCAGGTGCAGATCAATACGGAAGCGACCGGTTACTCGCCGCTTGAGGCGGAGCAGCGCGTCACGTTCCCGGTCGAAACCGCAATCGCCGGGCTGCCCGGCCTTCAGTACACACGCTCGGTGTCACGCTATGGCCTGTCGCAGGTTACCGTCGTGTTCGAAGACGGAACTGACATCTACTTTGCGCGTCAGCAGGTGAATGAACGTCTGCAAGGCGTTCGCAGCCAGCTCCCTCCGGGTCTTGAGCCACAACTCGGTCCAATCGCGACCGGGCTCGGCGAAATCTTCATGTATGTCGTCGAGGCAGACGAGGGCGCGCGCAAGCCAGATGGAACAGCGTATACGCCTGAAGACCTCCGCACGCTGCAGGACTGGGTAATCCGCCCGCAACTGCGCAACACAAAGGGCGTCACCGAGGTCAACACGATTGGCGGATTCGTTCGTCAGTATCACGTCACGCCATGGCCGGAGCGTCTGTCGGCGTTGGGCCTGACGCTTGCCGATGTGGTCGAAGCGCTCGAAAACAACAACGCCAATCTCGGCGCGGGCTATGTGGAGCGCTATGGCGAACAGCTCTTGCTGCGCTCCCCGGGGCAGGCTGGCGGCATTGAGGATCTTCAGGGGATCGTCGTCGCCAACCGCAATGGCGTTCCCATCCGCGTCGCCGATGTTGCGGATGTCGTCATGGGTGAAGAACTCCGGACAGGCGCAGCCACGGAGAATGGCAAGGAAATCGTACTCGGCACGGTCTACATGCTGGTAGGCGAGAACAGCCGCGAGGTAGCGCAGGCGACTGCAGCGCAGCTCGAAGTTGCTGGTCGCGCTCTTCCACCCGGTGTGAGCGCCAAGCCAATCTACGACAGGACCGAACTCGTCGATCGCACGATCAAGACGGTCGAGACCAACCTTGTTGAAGGCGCCCTACTCGTTGTCGTGGTCTTGTTCCTGCTGCTTGGAAACATCCGAGCCGCAATCATAACGGCAATGGTGATACCGCTCGCGATGTTGATGACCATCACCGGAATGGTTGCCAACCGTGTCTCGGGCAACCTGATGAGCCTCGGCGCGCTGGATTTCGGCCTCATCGTCGATGGCGCGGTCATTATTGTCGAGAACTGTCTCCGCCGCTTCTCCGAAGCGCAACATCACGCTGGACGCCTGCTGACCCGAGAGGAACGATTTGCTCTTGCCGAAGACGCCACCGTTGAGGTGATCAAACCCTCCATCTTCGGCGTGATCATCATCACGCTTGTGTATGTGCCCATCTTCGCTCTGTCGGGCGTCGAAGGGAAAATGTTCCATCCGATGGCGTTCACCGTTGTGCTAGCGCTGACGGCGGCGCTGCTGCTGTCGCTGACATTCGTTCCGGCGGCTGTGGCTCTGTTTGTGACTGGCAAGGTCTCGGAAAAGGAAAGCCCGATCATGCGTGGCGCGCGCTCGGTCTATCAGCCGATGCTGGACCAGGCGCTAAGGCTTCGGACTTTCGTGGTCGCCGGAGCCGTGGCGCTGGTGGTCCTTGCCGGCTTCGGAGCTTCACGCATGGGATCGGAGTTTATTCCGAACCTCGATGAGGGCGATATCGCCCTTCATGCGCTTCGCATTCCAGGGACCAGCCTGTCGCAAGCCATCGAGATGCAGACCGCGCTAGAAAGCAGCATCAAGCAGATGCCGGAGGTCGAACGGGTTGTAGCAAAACTCGGCACTGCCGATATCGCCACCGACCCGATGCCTCCCAGCGTGGCGGACACTTACGTCTTCCTGAAGGACCGCAAGGAGTGGCCTGATCCGGGCAAGCCAAAAGCGCAGGTCGTCTCGGAGCTCGAAACAATTGTCCGCAAAATTCCGGGCAACAACTACGAGTTCACGCAGCCGATCCAGATGCGATTCAACGAACTTATCTCAGGGGTTCGCTCAGACGTCGCTGTAAAGGTTTTCGGCGATGATACCGAACAACTGATGGCGCTCGGCGACCAGATCGAAAGTCTGATCAACGGGATCGATGGCGCCCAGGACGCCAAGGTCGAGCAGGTGACGGGCCTCCCCGTGCTGCAGATAACGCCTGATCGTGGCGCACTGGCGCGATTGGGACTCAACGTCTCTGATCTCCAGGCCGTCGTCGGCGCCTCCTTCGGCGGTGCAGATGCGGGCGCCATCTTCGAAGGCGACCGGCGGTTCGATGTCATTGTTCGCCTGCCGGAAACGCTCCGGACCGACGTTGATGCTATCGGCCGCCTTCGCATTCCGCTTCCCGAACGCGCCGGTGAAATGCGCGGGTTCGTGCCGCTGCAAGAGGTTGCCAAGATCGAACTCTCGATCGGAGCCAACCAGATCAGCCGCGAGAATGGCAAGCGTCGCGTCGTCGTCACGGCAAACGTCAGGGGCCGCGATCTTGGTTCATTCGTCACCGAGCTTCAGCAACGTGTCGGAGAGGAAGTCGAAGCGCCGGCAGGCTACTGGATCGAGTATGGCGGCACGTTCGAACAGCTTATCTCAGGCGCCCAACGCCTGTCGCTCGTCGTGCCGGTTGCGCTTTTGATGATCCTGGGACTGCTCTATGCGCTGTTCCGGTCCGCTCGTGACGCGCTGGTAGTCTTCTCGGGCGTTCCGCTCGCGATGACCGGCGGTGTTGCCGCGCTCATGATCCGCGACCTGCCGTTGTCAATTTCCGCGGGTGTCGGCTTCATTGCGCTCTCAGGGGTTGCAGTGCTGAATGGCGTTGTCATGCTGACGTTCATTCGTTCGTTGCGTGATCAGGGGCTTGGGCTGGATGAAGCAATCCGCGATGGCGCCCTGGGCCGACTGCGGCCTGTGCTGATGACCGCACTTGTCGCCAGCCTTGGATTCATTCCGATGGCCTTCAACGTTGGCGCCGGAGCTGAAGTACAACGACCACTGGCGACAGTCGTCATCGGCGGCATCATTTCGTCGACCGCGTTGACCCTGCTAGTCCTGCCCGCTCTCTATCGACTCGTGCAACGGCGCAAGCGTGAAGAGCGCGATAGCGCGGTCGTGCTGACGGCCGAACAGGCCGCACACTGATGAACCTGCAAATCAGACTCTGGAGAGAAACGATGGTCAGTAAACCTGCTCTATTGTGTGCGCGTGACTCGCGCTGCCGCCTGCACAACTGTAACGAGTTCGGAAACGCTGGTTCCCGTGCAACTCGTACATGGTGAGCAGATCAAGATATGGGGCGTCGAGGCGCGGCGTGATGGGCAGAACGTCAAGCTGACAGGGCAGGTCGATCGGAGCGCGCTTCCGCGTGGGCCACTGCGGCAACACGTTCATGTAGAAGTTCTCAACATGCAGGAGTCGTTGTCGCATACGCAGGACGCCACCCTGTACCCCTTCACCGCCTTGCGGGCGATGGGGACGGCCCGCCTGTCCGCGACCATCTCAGGTGACGCTCTTGCATCAGATGGTGTGCTGCAGCTTCGGGTCGTCGATGGAATTCCGCATGACTGATGCCTCCTTCAAATCGTCCGCAGACCCGGCCGCGTCCTGGATCTACGCTCACCGGTGGCTGCTGGTGTCCCTGCTTCTGGTGCTGCTATTCTGCCAGCCGGCCTTCGCCCACGGCGTTGAAGCTGGCGACAAGGGCTACATTCAGGAAACGAGCGGGATCGTGTTCCTGCCCTTCGTCTATCTTGGCGCCAAGCACATGGTGACCGGATACGATCACCTGCTGTTCCTCTTTGGCGTGATCTTCTTCCTCTACAAGATGAAGGACATCGGCATCTACGTGACGATGTTCGCCATCGGACACTCGGTGACGCTGCTGTTCGGCGTGCTCAGCAATGTCAGCGTCAGTTCGTACCTGGTGGACGCCATCATCGGTCTCTCAGTCGTCTACAAGGCGCTCGACAATATGGGCGCCTACCAGCGCTGGTTTGGCTTCCAGCCGAATACGAAGGCGGCGACCCTTGTTTTTGGCCTGTTCCACGGCTTTGGCCTGGCGACCAAGCTGCAGGACTTCGAGATGTCGCCCGATGGCCTCGTCGCCAACCTCATTGCTTTCAATATCGGTGTTGAATTGGGTCAGCTTCTGGCCTTGGGCGCTATTCTCATCGTGATGGGTTTCTGGCGCAAAACGCCAAGCTTCTGGAAGCACGCCTACCTCGCCAACACGGTCGTCATGACCCTCGGTTTCGTCCTGATGGGCTATCAGCTCGTCGGCTACTTCGTCGCTTGATCGGAGACATTCCATGTTCAACGCAGCAAGACCTGATCCTTCGGAACTGCCTTCGACCGGCAGCCTGCTCAAATCGACCGGTATTGCCGCCGCTCATCGCCAGCGCCCTGCTGGTGACGACGGTGCTTCCCGCCGAGTATGGCGTCGATCCAACAGGTGTGGGCTCCCTGCTTGGTCTGACCGAAATGGGCCGCGTCAAGATGCAGCTTGCAGAAGAGGCGAAGGCCGACGCAGCTGCAGAAACTGCTGGGTCACAGTCCGCCGCTCAGCCATCCGCCGTTGCTGCGCCGTCTGACGTGCAGTCTCTGCCGTCAACGCCTGCAGAAGCTTCGCCCAATCCGGCGGTTCAGCCGACGCCTGCACCTTCAGTGCCACAAGCCCAGACCTGGTCTGACACCACAACGGTCAATCTCGCGCCCGATGACGGCTACGAGGTCAAGCTTGTCATGGAGAAGGGAGTGACTGCACGCTTCGAATGGTTCACCAATGGCCCCAAGGTGAACTACGACACCCATGGCGACGGCGCCGGGATCAACTATCACGGCTACGGCAAAGGCACGAATGTGGATCGTCAGGAGGGCGAGCTCACGGCGGCCTTCACCGGAAGCCATGGCTGGTTCTGGCGCAATCGCAGCGGGCAACCCGTCACGATCACACTACGCACGAGCGGGGACTACACCGACATGAAGCAATACGACTGAGGATCGCCGCGATACTATCGCCGCTCAGCAATGCTACTTACCGGCGCCTGCTTTCGGCGCAGGTGGTGGCGTTGCTGGGTACCGGGCTTGCGACTGTCGCGCTCGGGCTTCTCGCTCACCGTCTTGGCGGCGCGAGCGCCGGAGAGATTCTCCGCATTGCGTTTGCGATCAAGATGATCGCCTAATGTGCCGTTGCCCCGTTTGCCAGTCCGCTCGCAGCCAATCTGCCGCGAAAGACACTTCTGATTGGTTTGGATCTGATCAGAGCGGGTATCGCCGCCCTGCTGCCGTTTGTTGCGGAGGCCTGGCAGGTCTACGTCCTGATGACCGTTCTCTATGTCGCGTCCGCCGCGTTCACACCCGCCTTTCAGGCCATGATTCCCGACATTCTGAAGGATGAGCGTGAGTACACAAAGGCGCTATCCCTCTCGCGGCTGGCGTCGGACCTGGAGAGTGTCGCGAGCCCTGTCATCGCCGCGGTGCTGCTGGCCTTCGTGGCGTACAACGACTTGTTGGCTGGCACAGCGATTAGATTCTTACTTTCCGCTCTGCTCGTCTTTGGCGCACCACTCCGGACCGTGCGCGTCGCCCGGCAACAAACCTCCGAGCGACGCCTGACGATTGGATTCCGGCTTTTTGCGCTGACGCCGAGGCTATGTTAGCCGCAGCGCTAAACGTGACCGACTACGAGACCTGTCCACCCGTGCCATCCCACATAGAGGCCAACGATGATGATCAGCGCCCCCGAAAGATAGGGTGCGCGGCGCGCCACGGCGCCGAACCAGGGGAAGCGTGTTGACGCGTGACGGGCGCCGAAGGCTGCTGCGGCGCCCACCGTTACCAGGGTCAATGCAAGCCCGACCGAGAATGACAAAACCAGTGTTGCGCCCAGCGCGACCTGCTTGAGCTGGAGGCAAAGCAGAAGAACGGTGATCGATGCAGGGCAGGGGATCAGGCCACCGGTAAGGCCGAACATGACAATCTGGCCGGTTGTGACATTCCGGTTGGCGAAACGCTGGCGAATGTCATTCGCGTGCGCAAGTTGGTGAGCATCGTTATGTTCACCGTCGCCAACAAGGACGCTAAGGTCTGCATGCTGGTGATCATCACCATGTGCGTGATTTTCCACGAATGCGAGGTCGTAGTCGTGCGTGTGGCCGCCGTGACCGAGACTGATACGCGCCGTGAATTCGTGCGGTTCCGGAATATCTTCAGCTGATTCGAGATAACCCCCGCGCGACACAAACGAAAAGCTCTGGGTTGAACCATCGGGCCGCTCGGTTGAAAGCCGGACATCGCTGGCGTTCCAGGATTGGCCGCGCTCGGTTTTGACGCGCCAGCGCGGCGGCACGCCAGTCTCGAAGACTTCGACGGAAATGACGCCGTGTCCCGTATCTATGCGACGAATGTCTTCTGCATGCGCGTGTGAATGCGCGTGACCATGATCGTGCCCGGTAGACGCAACTCTTGCGCGCCGCTGATCCTGCCATGTGCGCCACAGCATCCAGACCGCAATTGCGATTATGATCACGGCCGACGCAAGTTGCAGGTAAGGCTCGTAGGCATCTGCCGCCACACCCTGCCAGAGGAAGAGGCCGCCCAGCACAATCACCCACACTACTAAGGTATGAGAGAGAGTGGCGGCGAGCCCAAGCAGCACAGCCTGCGCAACCGTTCCGCGAACGGCCACAATGAAGGCCGCCATCATCGTTTTCGAATGACCGGGCTCAAGACCATGAAGCGCTCCCAGCAGGATGGCGCTGGGGATCAGGATCCATATGTTGGCTGAGCCCTGCTGAATCAGTCCCGCGATGTCCATTGCGATGAGCCTTGTCGGTTGCGGACCGGATCGGCCGGCAGGGGTGGGTGTCTGCGTGACGTAGGTCGGCGGTAGCCAGCCGTCAGAGGTATTTCGCGAGCTGCTTCAATTCTTTAAGACTGCCATGGTGCCGATCATCGTCGAGGCAGTGCTCGATATGGTCGTGGATAAGTTCGCGTTTGGCGCTTCCAATGGCCTTCTCGACTGCGTGGAGCTGCTGGGCGAGATCAACGCACGGCCTGCCATCTTCGATCATAGCGATGATCGACCGCATGTGGCCTTCCGCACGCTTGAGCCGTTTGGTGATCGCGGGGTGAGACTCATGCTTCATGCGCCGATCCTATCCTGGGGGAGGGGATATACTCAAGTGCGACAATCAGCTATCGAGGTCATGAATGCATGTCCGGCTGTGGTCGATCAGAGCGTGGGCGCCAGAGCGAGCGATCATGAAACCAGCTCCAATACTCCTGCTTGCACTCGGGGCGGCGCTGCTGCTTGCCCAGCCTGCATTCGCGCACGCGATCGGTGGGAAGGACGCGGCGTTTGTCGCGGGAACGACCGGACCAGACCCGTTTCCGTTCATATATCTCGGCGCCAAGCACATGGTGACCGGGTACGATCACCTCGCTTTTCTCGTTGGCGTGATCTTCTTCCTCTACCGGATGAAAGACGTTTTGCTTTACGTCTCGCTGTTTTCCATTGGCCACTCCACGACGCTCATCCTCGGTGTCCTTACCAATGTCGGCATCTCGCCATTTCTGGTCGACGCCGTGATCGGGCTATCGGTCTGCTACAAGGCGTTCGAGAATCTGGGCGGCTTCCGACAGATCGGCTTCACACTTGACACACGTGTGGCTGTGCTCGGGTTCGGTCTGGTGCATGGGCTTGGTCTCGCCACGAAACTTCAGGAACTGCACCTCAATCCCAACGGACTTGTCGTCAACCTGATCTCCTTCAACGTCGGCGTTGAGATTGGTCAGATGCTGGCGCTGTCGGTCATCCTCGGTGCAATCACACTGTGGCGGATGCATTCCAGTTTCACGCGCTTTGCCGCAACGACCAACTCGCTGCTCTTCCTGGCGGGTGTAATTCTCGCCGGGCAGCAGATAGCCGGCTACTTCCTCGGAGGAACTCCGTCATGAGCGATGCGCCACTGCCATCCGAACTGAAGCTTAAACCCAAGACGCTTGCCCTGGTTACAGGTGGTGGGCTCCTCGTTGGAACTCTCATTGTTGTCGGAGCGATCATGCCGGCAGAGTACCACGTCGATCCGCTTGGATTTGGCAAGCTCTCCGGCATCGCTCGCCTC
>CAWARK010000002.1:0-628604 GCA_963784415.1 uncultured Alphaproteobacteria bacterium | reverse complement strand
AAGTCCCTTCGCGTAGCGCTTCCAGTTCTCGACATAATGCAACGCCGATCCGGTGATGCCCATGATCTGCTGCTCGGTCAGCTCGCGCACCACCTTGCCCGGCGCGCCCATCACCATCGAGCCATCGGGAATCACCTTGCCCTCGGTGATCAGCGAGTTGGCGCCGATCAGGCAGTTCTTCCCGATCTTCGCCCCGTTGAGGATGATCGAACCAATCCCGATCAGCGTGTTCTCGCCGATCGTGCAGCCATGCAGCATCACCATGTGACCGATCGTGCAATTGGCCCCGATCGTCAGCGGCATGCCCACGTCCGTATGCAGGACAGACCCATCCTGGATGTTTGTGTTCTCGCCGATGGTGATCGGGTCGTTGTCGCCGCGCAGCGTCGCGTTGAACCAGACGCTGGCGTTCTTCTTGAGGATCACGCGGCCCATCACGCTGGCGCTTTCGGCAATCCAGTGATCGCCCTCCGCTTCGGGCCGCACGCCATCAAGATCGTAGATCGCCATCCGTCTGTTCCTCTCCTGCCCGCGCCTCGCATCCCGTTTTCAAGCTAACGACTCGAAACCCGGCGCCTCTGTCATCCCGTTGCAACAATCCGCGGCAAATCAGGCGAAGAAGCACCACCTGCGCGGAACTGTACCTTTATAGTTCCGTTAATGCGGTTCTAGTCTACTCCTTAGGAAGCTGATTCGAAGTCGACCGCCTCTGGCGCTGATCGAAATCGAGAACGGGGAAATGGATTGAGTCGACCGTACACGGTTGTGCCATCCTTCTACGACGCAGCAGGCTGCATCATGCGGCGGCCTCCACCACCTTCAATTTCGACATCCCGGCACGACCAAGCTGGTTCATCCAACGCCGCGGCGCCTCTCAGGCCTGCGGCGTTTTTGTTTTCTGCCTGCCTTATCGACTGACAGAGGAGTACCTCCATGGGTAAACGTTCCGCCGTCCGCCGCGTCCGCGCCGAGTACGAAGGCCGCCGTGACCGTGATGCAGGCGGTGTTCATCTCAGTGTCATAGAAGGCGGCTGGGACCCCATGGCCGAAGATCAGCGCCAGACGCGAAAGCGGAAGCGAGCGCCGGCGCACAACGCACACCAGCAGGCCGAGCATCGCGAACCGCCGCGCGAGCAGGCCTACGTCAAGAATGTGATGCCGAAATCCGAAGGTCAGGCGCGCCTGATGGAGGCGATCGACCACTCCAACCTCGTCCTCGCGCTCGGCCCGGCCGGCACCGGCAAGACCTATATCGCCATCGCCAAGGCTGTCGAAGCCCTGCGCGCGGGAAAGATCGGCCGCATCGTGCTCTGCCGTCCGGCGGTCGACGCCGGCGAGAACATCGGCTTCCTGCCCGGCGACATGGAAGAGAAGCTCGCACCTTACCTGCGCCCCCTCTACGACGCGCTGCAGGACCGCATGTCGGCCAAGCAGGTGAAGGCGATGATCGCCGAAGGCCAGATCGAGATCGCCTCGGTCGGCTTCATGCGCGGCCGCACGCTCAACAACGCCTTCATCGTCGTCGATGAGGCGCAGAACTGCACCTACGTCCAGCTCAAGATGATCCTCACCCGCCTCGGCTGGAACTCGAAGATGATCGTCACCGGCGATCCGGCGCAGTCAGACCTGCTGCCCGAACTCTCGGGCCTCGCACCGGTCGCCGATCGCATCGAGTCCATGGGCGGCGACGTCGGCGTCATCCGCCTCCAACAAGGCGACGTGGTCCGCCACCCGCTCGTCGCCAAGATGCTGGACGTTCTCTAAGCGTAGTTAGACCCCTAAATGCCGGAGGCCGGCCCTTCACGGGGCCGGCCTTTTGCTGCTCTTGACCACGCCACTATGCACAACTATAGGTTGTTGACTACCTGAGGTTGTGCACAAGAGGGGCATGTGGCCGACAGCGGTTCCAGTCCTTTCCGCATTCTCGATCTGACCTGCCGCCAATCTTGCCGCCCGCGAGGACCCCTACCCGCGCCTCGCAGAACTGCGCGCCCAATGCCCGCTGCATCGCGACGAGGCCGGCGGGCGCCTGGCTGGTTGCCCGCATGGCGGACGCCCGCGCCATCTTTACCGACAACTCCCACTGCAAGGACCCCGACAAGGCCGAGCCAGCCGCAATCGCGATCCGCCGCCGCCGTTCCACGGTGCCGGACGGCCTCGCCTTCCCGGATGACCAGCGCGCCTCGATGCTGGAACTGGATGGCGCGGAACACGCCCGTGTACGCGGTCCGCTGGTACAGGCGCTGTACGCCCGCATCCGCAACTTCGAGCCGGAATGCATCCGCATCGTGGACGCGGCGCTGGATCGCCTGATTGATCAGTCCGAATTCGATCTCATGGAGGAACTGGCCGAGCCCGTCCCCGTCGCCTGTATCGGCGCGATCCTCGGTGTAGCGCCCGAAACGCTGGCCACATTCCGCGGATGGCTCAACGGCATCGTGCAGACGTTCAACCCTAACCGCACAGCCACCGATGTCGCAGCGCTCGTCGCCGCCTCCAACGGCCTCGCCCACTACATCCGCAACCGCTTCGCCGACGCAAAGCTGAACCCGCGCGATGACCTCTTCGGCGACATGGCAAGAGCTCAAGCCGCCGGCGCGCCGCTGTCGGACACCGAGATCACCTACAACATTCGCGGCCTGCTGATCGCCGGCAACGTCACCACGACCGACCTGATCGGCAATGCCGTCCGCCTGCTGCTCACGCATCCCGACCAGCTCGCACACCTCCAGGCAGAGCCCGCGCTTTGGCCCAATGCCGTGGAAGAGGCCCTGCGCCACGAACCGCCCGTGGATTTCACCTGGCGTATCGCCACCCGCGACGAAGACCTTTCCGGTTGCCCCGTCCGCGCCGGCGCGGCGCTGAACGTCTTCATCCGGTCGGCCAATCGCGACGAGGCGGCCTTTCCAGACGCTGCCCGGTTCGACGTGACCCGTCCCCGCGCATCGCGACACCTGTCGTTCGGCGGCGGCGCCCACATCTGCCCCGGAGCGCCTCTCGCGCGGATGGAGGCGAAGCACCTGCTGCAGTGCCTGTTCACCCGCTACCCGAGATTGCGCCTCGCCGATCCTGACGCGCTGCCGCAATGGCGCGGGCTCCCGGGGTTCCGCGGTATGGAACGCTTGCCCGTGCGCACGGATTGAACTTGCCATTTCAACGTGGAACGACCCGGCCCGCCCACATGAACATTATGTGCGGGAACGCTTCGCGCGTCCTGCCGTTCAGCTCTCACAATCAGACACCGCTACCCAGGAGACCCCCATGTCCCACATGAGAACGATGTTCTGCGCCCTCGTCGCAAGCTCCTCGCTGGCGGCATGCAGCACGACGGACAACTGGGATCCATCCCAGCGCAACGCTGCAATCGGCGGCGGTCTCGGCGCTCTCGCCGGCGCTGCGATCGCAGACGACGATCTCTCCGGTGCGCTGATCGGCGGCGCGCTTGGCGCGGCCGTTGGCTACTACACCGGTTGCCAGGAACAGGGCGGATGCTTCGTCGGCGGCAAGCAGGTCGCGCAGCGTTCCGAGATGATCTACGACCGCAATGCGGGCCGATACTATTACGCAGACAATTCCACCGGCCGCACCTATTGGGAAAACGGCGAATTCCGTGGCTAAGTTTGCCACGCCAAGCAGAGGCCGTTGAGCTTCCCGCTGATCCATCGCAAGGTCTGCCAGTCAGAATGACTGGAGGGACTATGAGGATCGCGATTGGCTTTGCCGCCCTGGCTCTTGCTGCCTCCCCGCTCGTTGCCTGTCAGTCGACGACACCTGTGGCAAGCGCGATTCCCGCACCGCCCTCAGGCCCCACACCTTCCATTGCTGATGTCATAGCCGCCTCGAAGCCCTACGAATGGCGCACGCTCGATCCCGAAAACACGCTCTACATGGACTTCCCCGGAAAAGGCCGCGTCATCATCGAGCTGGCGCCGGAGTTCTCCCCGCACCACGTCGCCAATGTGAAAGCGCTTTCCCGCGAAGGTTTCTTCGTGAACGGCGCCGTTACACGCGTGCAGGACAATTTTGTGAGCCAGTGGGCGCAGGCCGCAGATCCGGCGCGCCCGCCCAAGGTCGGCGTCGAGAAACTCAATGCGGAATTCTCCCAGCCGCGCAGCGCGATCAAGAATTTCGACATCCTGCCCGATCCCGATACCTACGCGTCCGAAGTCGGCTTCTCGAACGGCATGTACGCCGCGCGCGACGCCAACAGCGCGTGGCTGACGCATTGCTATGGCATGGTCGGCGTTGGCCGCGAGAACGACGAAAACTCCGGCGGCGGCACGGAGCTCTACGT
This sequence comes from uncultured Alphaproteobacteria bacterium, assembly GCA_963784415.1. Lineage (GTDB taxonomy): Bacteria > Pseudomonadota > Alphaproteobacteria > Caulobacterales > Hyphomonadaceae > UBA7672. The sequence continues at coordinate 624,310 of CAWARK010000002.1, read as the reverse complement.
CGTCATCGGTCACAGCCCGCGCAATCTCGATCACCAGCTCACCATGCTTGGCCGCGTCGTGCAGGGCATGGAGATCATGTCCTCCTTCCCGCGTGGCACGGGCGATGCCGGCTTCTACAAGACGCCGGAAGAATACCAGCACTACGCCGACATCAAGGTCGCTGCCGATCTTCCGCCCGCACAACGCACGCCGCTCGAAATCATGAAGACCGACAGCGCGAGCTTCGACACGCTGGTCAATTCGCGCCGCTGGCGGAAGGATGATTTCTACAAGAACCCGGTCGGCCGCATCGGCCTTTGCAACGTCACCGTTCCGGTGCGTGCGGCAACTCCGGCATCTTGAACTCCGGCGGCGGATCGAACTTCGGCATCTCCGGCATCGGCGTCAGCACTTGCCGGCCCGGCGGGTCAATCACATCGCGGAACAGATAGCCCGTCAGCAGGATAACGCCCAGGATAAACAGGGCGGCGAGCATCAGCATGATAGCGCGCAGCGAACGCTGCACGAACCGCTCGATGCTGCCGAGATCGCCGATCTCTTCAGGGTCCCAGGTCGTCAGCAGGATCCAGATGCTGATGCTGCACAGCACCGTTCCCACCGGCACGAGCACCGCAAGCGCGGCGGATTCGCACCAGATGATCACACGCGCAATTGGCCGCCCCCGCAGCAAACCAATTCCGCCGATCAGCGACGGCACACAATAGGCCAGGCCCAGCAGGCCGAGCACGCTGAAGATCGCGACGAGCTCATCCGTGTATTCCGGATCAGGCCGCAGGGCATAGCCAGCCAGAATTACGGCGGAGACGGCCAGCCCCAGCCCACCGAACACGATGTGACACCACGCCAGTATCTTCAGCCGCAGCTTCACTGATCCCCCCAACCTGCCAGTCCTGTGCGATTCCCGTCGCGCGGCTCGCTGAAAAATTCCCGGTGCATCCTGCCCCCGCTCGGGCTATTAGGGCCCGCATTCCAGACGGGACAAGCCATGACTGTAGCGATTTCGACACTGATCAAGGACGCCAGCACCCAGACCCTCGGCGCGCTGGGCGGCATTCTGAAGAAGGGCGCAGACCACGCGGCCGCCCACAAGCTGCCGGAAGAAGTCTTCCTGAACTTCCGCCTCTTCCCGGATATGTTCCCGCTCTCGCGGCAGGTACAGATCGTCGCCGACACCATGACACGCGGCGTCGCCCGTCTCGCAGGAACGGACCTGCCGTCCTTCCCCGACATCGAAACCTCGTTCGCCCAGCTGATCGAGCGCGTGCAGAAGGCCAACGCCTATGTGCAGGCCGCATCGAGCGAAGCGATCGACGCCCGCGCGGCGACGGTTCTCAACATTCCGGTCGGCGGCGGCCAGGAAATGCCGATGACCGCCACGGCCTACCTGCAATCCTTCGTCTTCCCGAACGTCTATTTCCACGCCGCGACGACCTACAACATCCTGCGCCACAACGGCGTCGTCCTCGGCAAGCGCGACTACCTGCGCCCGCCGGGACAGTAACAAGACCTTCGCGACTGGGGAGCGAGGCATGACGCTGACCGCCCGCGGTCGTGATCGGGAATTGCACGCCTTCGCACACCGCTTTCTCGGCGAGCTGAGCGCCACAACGCGAGACTATGCGCCGCCGGAAAGCGACGGCTGGTACACGGACTATGCCCTCGGTTTTGCCGCAGGCCATGTCGGACTCGCTATTGGTCTCGCAAAACGACGGCATGCGTTTGACTGGTTAAGCAGGTCGCTCAAGGACGAGCACGTCCCGGCGCTGGTCTACGAGATCGTTCCGGATTGCCTTGGCCTCGATCGTGAACGGTTTATCGCAGCGTTTGAGAACGCGGCCGATAGACGGAAAGAGGCCGACAGCTATCACCCTATGAACCTCGGCTTCGGCACGGGCTATACTGTCCTGTGCATATCGCTTGCGCGCACGCTGACATCCGTACGGCGCGACTTCTTCGGCGTCCAGGCGATGAACCTTGAACTGGAGCTTCGCAAGCTGCGCGCGCCCACGCGGCTTGGAAGGCTCACGGGTTATCGCTCAGCCACGCTGATCTACCGCTACATGGTCATGCGGACACTGGGAGAGACCGTATTCGGCGCGACGACAGATCAGGCCACGCGCTTTGCCCAGAACTATCGCCAGCTGGCGAAGAATGGCACTGACGCCAAAGCGTCATAGACGATATCTATGGGTCATCTGGTCGGGAGTTTGCCATGGCCTTTGTTGTTGACCGTCGCCGTTTGCTTGTCGCCGGAGCTGCGGGTCTAACGCTTGCCACTCTGCCGGGCCGCGCTTTCGCCCAGCAACTGACCGGCTTCACGCACGGCGTTGCGTCCGGCGATCCGGGACAGACGCGCGTCGTCCTGTGGACGCGCTTCGTCAACCCATCACCCACCGTGCTCCGCGTAGAAATTGCTGACGACGAGCGCTTCAGCCGCATCGTGCAGACCGGAGACGTCGAGGCGTCGCCTGCGACCGACTTCTGCGCTCATGCCATCGTCGAGGGCCTCGCACCCGGCCGCTGGTATTTCTACCGCTTCGTGTCGCCGGACCGTCAGGTGTCCACAACTGGCCGCACACGCACCCTACCCGCCGGCAATGTCGATCGCTTCCGCATCGCCGTGTTCTCCTGTTCGAACGGTACATCGGGTTGGTTCAACGCCTACGCTCATGCCGCCGCACGCGACGACATCGATCTCGCGATCCACACCGGCGACTACATTTACGAATCCCCGCTGACCCGCGCTGACGCCCAGCCGGGCATCGCCGCAGCCCGCGGCCTCGCGCCTCCTGGGGAAGCAATCCACCTTGCCGACTACCGCCAACGCTACGCCAGCTATCACGCCGATCCCGACCTCACCGCCCTGCACCATCGCCTGCCCATGATCGCCGTGTGGGATGATCACGAGACGGCCAACAACAGCTACCGCGATGGCGCAAGCGCGCATGATCCTGCGACCGAAGGCGACTGGTTCGCACGCCGCTCTGCTGGTCTGCAAGCGTGGCGCGAATGGCTGCCCATGCACAGCGACTGGTATGGCACGCACCGCATCGGTAATCTCGCGACCCTGTTCCGGATGGAAACGCGCCTGCTCGGACGGACGAAACAGCTCGATGACGATCTCGACGCCGTGTTCGCCGCCGACGGCGATCTCAAGTCGCGCCTCTCCGCATTTCGCAATGGCCCGCTCGCCGATCCCAACCGCGCCATGATGGACCCGCAGCAGGAACAATGGCTCGCCGATGGGCTCGCATCGTCTGTGTCATCCGCGACGCGCTGGCAGATCCTGGTGCAACAGGTGATCGTCGGCGCAACGCAATTCCCGAAGGCGAACGACGCCTGGATCAAGGGCGGCATCCCGCCGGAACTACGCGCCGAACTCGACAAGCGCGAGATGCTCACCACCGCCGGCATGCCCTACTCGCTGGACAAATGGGATGGCTATCCCGCCGCCCGCAAGCGCCTCTACGACGCCGCAAGGCAAGCCCGCGCCAACCTCGTCACGCTCACCGGCGACAGCCACAACGCGTGGGCGTTCGACCTTGGCGATGAAGCCGGCGAAGTCGGCGTCGAGTTCGCAGGGCAAAGCGTGTCGTCCTACGGCTTCGAGCGCCGCTTCAACGGCGATGCCGCCCGCCTCGCATCCGACTTCATGGCCGCGAACCCGAACCTCAAATGGATGGATACGAGCCAGCGCGGCTATTTCACCCTCGATATCCGCCCCGACCGCATCGACACGGAGTTTGTCTTTGTGCCGGCAATCGGCGGACGCAACGCCGCCGAGACCGGCCGCAAGCACCTCAGCGTCGACTACAACGCCCGCAAGCTCTCGGCTTAGATCGCCGCGTCTAGCCGCACGCGCCAGAATTCCGTGCTCGCACCCTCGACGCCGAAATCATTATCGGACACCAGCAGGATTTCCGTTGGCGACAGCAGCGCCATGCCTTCCAGGTCAGCGCCGACCTCGGGATGATCGTCGGTCGAGATCAGCAACCGCTTCTCGGGCAGGCGCGCGAGATCAATGACATAGAGCTTCGCGGAATGCGCGATGCGCTCCAGCACGATCAGCCGATCCTCGCCCGCCCAAGCGATTTCACAAACCTTCAAGTCGCCCGGCCCCACCTTGCGACGGCGCGCGTCACGCAGAAACGTCTCGGGCGCATCGAACCGGTAAAGCCATTCCGAGACCAGCTCGCCCGAGCGCGCATCCAGCTTCCAGATCGGAACTGCGCCCTGATCCTCGCCCTCCAGCGCGCTCTGGAAACCGACATAGAGCCAGCGTCCGTCCGCAGATGCGCACAAGGCTTCGATGCCGCGATTGGCCCTGCGCCGCATCGCCCGCTCCGGCAGGACGCCACGCACCCCGATGTCGTCATGCGCCAGCATCGCCTCGCACCCCGCAGGAACCCAGCGCGAGATGACAACGCCATCGGCGTCGACCTTCAACAGCGACGGCACATATTCATCTGCAACGAAGAACCCGCCATCGGGCATAACCGCGATCGCTTCCGTATCCGCGCCGAGCGGATCAGGCAGTAGGGGAGTCCCCGCCGTGTCGAACAGCGGCTCCGTAACGCCCGGCGGCGGCGATCCGCTCAGCCTCCGTCCGGATCGCGTGCAGAGGGGAATCCGGCGCACCAGCCGAACCTCGCCAGCATCGATGCGCAGCTCGGCGATCTCCGGCCCGTCCGCCGGCCGGGGCATGACTTTGGCGTCACGAATTCCGCGTAATGCTTCAAGCCCCGAATGGCCGTAGGCGGCAATGGCCTCCACGATGAACAGGTTCGGCCCGCGATCCGTCACAGCGAACACGCGCCCGTCCCGCGCCGTCAGTCCCGATCCCAGTCCCAGCGTCAGTTGCGGTTCGCTCGCCTCAAGCGGCACGTCGGTCCACCGCAGCAGCTCGACGCCCTGCGACATCTCAGAAGCGCCCGCCCGTCTTGAAACCACCACCGCCTATCCGCCCCCCCGTCCTGAACCCGCCGCCGCCGCTGGAGCCACCGCCGCCAAAGCCCCCGCCGCCCCAACCACCACCACCCCACCGACTTCCACCTGTTGCGGCTTTGATGATTTCGCCGATGACCACGCCCGCGACCACATCGCCGACGCCGATGTTGCGTCCACGGCGCGGCCCGCCGAAATAGTCGTCGTCATTGCGCGGCGCCTGCTGGATCGTGGCGCGGATGGCGCGCCACAACGCCTCGCCGTCGGGTGATGGTCCCCTGCCATAAGCTTCAAGCGCAGCTTCAAACGCCGCGCGCAGCAGCATGACATACGGGCTATCGAGGCCAGATTGCTTGAATCGGCTGCGCACCTGTTCCAGTGTCTCGGCGCCAGCGCGACGGCGCGCGGGAAGCGCATCCACACTGCGCGCATTGACCTCCATCTGCAGCTCTTCCGTCCGCAGCCTGATCAGCGCTTCGACAATCCGGTCGTCATCCGGCGTTGTCGTTTCAGCGGCCAGAACCTTGAGATCCGGGAAGCTGGCCTTGGCCAACCCCTCCTCGATCACGCGCCGCGCTTTCTCCTGCGGACCCGTATCTCCGCTTGCCGCCTGTTCGTGCTTCACGCGCAGGCCAGCATGCGTCGCTTCGGCCGCCGCCAGCGCCGCATCCAGCGCCTTCAGCTTGTCCTTGGCCGCCGCCAGGTCGGTCGAGAACTTCGCCGCCCCCCTTGCCTCGAGCGCCTGTGCCTCGAACCGCTCGATCGCAGCCTGCGCCTCTGCCTCCTCCAGCCGCATCGTGGCGAGGTGCTCGCCAATCCGGTCCGGCAATTCAGTCAAGCGCGCATAATTCAGATACGCCTCGTCATACCGGCACAGCCGCGCGACCCAGCCATCCATCATCCTGGATAGCCCGCGCTTGCCATACTCCGGCGTGCGGAATTTGCGCTGCCACAGATAGGAGAACAGCGGATCGCTCTCGTAGGGCTTGCCCTTCTCGCTGCGATCCGTCTTTGCGAGCTCCAGCTTCTGTTCGGCACGTACGGCGACGGCGCGCGACTGTTCGAACGCATCCTTCAGGGCGATATATCCGGGATCCGCCTGCACGGCTTTTTCGGTTTCGTCGACCAGCGTCTCGTACGCATGCAGCGCGGCGTCGACCTCGCCTTCGCCAGCGCGGCGCGCAGCTTCGGTATCCTTCAGCGCAGTCTCGGCCGCCGCGACGTCGCGATTGATGGCCTCGACAAAAGCCGCATGCTCCGTCAGCAGGCGCGCGGCTTCCTTTTCCGCCGCTGTAAGCGTGTCGTCGGCTTCGGACCGGATTACATCCAGCCGCATCGCTGCGAGCTCGCGATAGCCGTCGGCCTTGAGACGCGCGAGATCCATACGCCGGCGCGAATGCCCATCGGCTGCACGCGCGGCAGCATCAAACTCTTCGCGCGCGCCGGCCGTCAGGGTATCCAGCCTGTGAAGCGCGTCGCGTCCCGAAATAAGGTCATCATAGTTGGGCATGGCGTCAGTCATCCCAATTCGTGATGGCGCCGCCCGGGACGGGTTCGTCGAATACCGGATTGAGTTCGCCTCGCGCCTTGCGGCCCAAAACGTCATTTACGACAACGCCGCTGGCGGCCTTTTCGGCGGCGACCTTGTCGAGCGTGTCCTTGTTGACGCGCTGCGCCCAGATGCTTACGCGGTCGGTCTTTTCCGTTTCGATATTGTAGATCGGCACTTTCAGTACCCGGCCACCCGGCGCGACAGGCTCCACGACCAGATAGTAACTCATGCCGTTCGGTACGTCCTGGCGCTTGCGGAAGAAGCCCGTGTCTTCGCCGGGCCGTGACACGATGCGGATGTCGTATTCCTGCGCGAGCTGTTCATTCATGCCTTTGAGCGTGCTGAGTTGTGCTCGCGCGTCGTTTTTGTCGCCGCTAGCGACATCACGTTGCCCCTCGGCGGCGATACTGGCCAGTTGCAGGTCGATCGCCGGATCAATGGCCAGCTTCTGTCCGTCCGCCAGAGCGCGCGAAATCTCTGTTGGCATCGCTTGCCATTCCGCATTCATCGGCCCGAACACGAACAACTGAAATCCCGCCGCGATGGCGACAAGGGCCCCGAGTGCGGTCAGCGTCTGCGGCAGCCATTTCTTGCGGCTGACATAGACCTTGGCCAGCCGCACCGAAAACGTATCCGCCGGCGGCTTGTAGGCGAAGCGCTGCTCGGCCAGCGCCTTCACGCCGTCCTTCAGGATGCGATCGGGAACCTCGATCCCCTGCGCGCCATAAATCTCCTTGAGGCGCGCGATGAGCTGTTCCTCACGCGCGTCCTCATTGAGCTCCATGTCGACAATACGCGTGCGATGGCGAAGCGTGTCCACCACGTCCATCGCCAGCATGACATCGTCGAGCTTGCGTGGCTCGTCCGACGTCACGGCCGGCGCAACGCCGGTCGGCGCCGCCCGCACCGGAACGGAAGTCTCGCTCATGGCTTGCAGTCGATCATGCCGGAAAGCCGATCAAGAGGTGGTGACGGTCAACGCCGCCGCCGCGCCCTGTTCGATCAGGTGCGCCATGCGCTGCTTGCCATCCTCGACCGCGTCGCGGATCTCCGCCGAGTTCTGCGTCGCCAGCTTGCGCATCTCGGCGATGATGGTGATCGACCGCTCCTGGTAGCTCACCACCGAGTCGACCAGCTTCTTCACCGCCGCCGCCGAAATCGTGGGGCCATAGCCCGCCTTCAGCGCCGCTTCCTGCACCTTGCCGCCGATCTCGCTCAACGTCTCGAGCGACTGGTCGATGCCCTTCTTCATGCTCTCCAGCGTCTGCGTCGATTCATGCAGGCCGAACATGCCGGTAAACGTCGCCGACAGGGCCGTCAGCACAACCTCATTGGTGCCGAAGAACGACACCGACTGCGCGTAGATGCGCTCCTTCGCGTTGGTGATCTGCACCAGCCGCGCCATGATCACTTCCGACGTGTTGTAGCCAACCGTCAGGTTATCCGAGAGATCCTTGGCGACCTGGTAGCGCTTCTCTTCCGCCTGCAACGCGCGCAGCTCTTCATCGCGCGCCAGCTCCAGCTTGGAGCGCTCGGCCGGGTCTTCGCCCACAAAAGCCGCCACCGCGTCCGACGCCGCTTTCATCTTGGCCTTGGCTTCCTCGAGCTTGCCCTCGGCCGTCTTCAGGACTTCGAGCGCCAGCACTTCCGACGACTTCATCGCGCCGCGGAAATCCATGTAGGCTTCGAGGATCAGGTGCTCCTTCTCGATCTGGACCTTGGTGTCCTTCTGCACGTCGAGATAGGTGTCCTTGATCTTGTCGAAGCGTTGCGCGATGTCGCCGCGCGAGAACTTCATCCAGACGTTGGAGACGCGCTCCATCGTGGAGATCTTTCCATCGGCGTACTGATCCACCATGCTCTTGGCGTCGTCGCGGATGGAGTTGAACGACTTGGTGATCGTCTCATAGCGCTCGCCGACCTTGATCGCCTCGATATGCTCGCGCACCACCTCGTTGAACGTCGACGCCTGGTCGAGCGTACGCGCAATCGCCGTCACCTTGTCGGGCGACAGCTCGGTAATCTGGTTGAGCAGCGCCACAACCGGCGCCGGGTCGCTCTTGGTGTCGGGGAACAGCCCGAGCTTGCGGAGGCTTCCAACTGCCTTGTCGAGGTACTGAAGCGCTGTGGGGCTGCCCGCCATCTTGTTGTCTCCCTGACCCGCGCTCAAACTCCCCGGGGAGTGGGAAGCGGCGCGCATTACAGCAATACGTGCTCCCTTCACGTCTCCGTGCAAGGGCGCCGCGGCAGAAATTTTTCGAGAATCGATATCGTTTGCACTTGCCGCGCGCGCCTTGTCGCCCCCGCGCGGGCGCAGAGCCCCCGTGACGCTTCTGTGGCGAGCGGCAAGTGGCGGAAGTCACGCTGGCGTCTGTCTTGGGTGTTTGCAGGTTAACCTTGCCTACTCCGCGTAGCGGCGCGACAACACTCGACCACAACAGGAGCGCTCCCCCATGCCCCGCACAGCCATCGTCACAGGCTCCACCTCCGGCATTGGCGAGGGCATCGCCCGCGCTCTGGCGGCGGCAGGCAACAACATCGTCCTGAACGGCTTCGGCGACGCCGCCGCGATCGAGAAGATCCGCTCTCCATCGAGGCCGAAGCCAAGGTGAAGTGCATCTACTCCGGCGCCGACATGACGAAGCCGGAGCAGATCGAGGCGATGTTTGTGACAACGCGCGAGGCGATCGGCCCGGTCGATATCGTCGTCAACAATGCCGGCGTGCAGCACGTCTCGCCGATCGAGGATTTCCCGGTCGACAAGTGGAACCTCATCATCAACCTCAACCTCAACTCGGCCTTCCACACGACGCGCCTCGCCTTCCCCGACATGAAGAACCAGAAATGGGGTCGCATCATCAACATCGCGTCGGCCCACGCGCTGGTCGCCTCGCCATTCAAGTCGGCGTACGTGGCGGCGAAGCACGGGCTTCTCGGCATGACCAAGACGGTGGCGCTGGAAGGCGCGACCTTCGGCATCCGCTGCAACGCGATCTGCCCTGGCTATGTCCACACGCCGCTGGTCGACGGCCAGATCAACGACACGGCGAAGGCGCGAGGCATGACGCCGGAAGAGGTGATCAACAATGTGATCCTCGCCGCCCAGCCGACAAAGGAATTCGTGAAAGTCACGGACATCGCCCAGCTCGCGGTGTTTCTCACCAGCGAAGCCGCGAACCAGATCAACGGCGCTGCGTTGTCAATCGATGGCGGTTGGGTCGCGCAATAGCGGCATTCGCTGCGCGCGACTCGAGAGATCTTACAATCGCGCGGCGCACGGGGCCTTAGCGATACTTCTTCAGCCGAATGGCACCACGCGATTGTCACTATCGTGCCCGATGTCGGCGCGTCCCAGATAGGGAATGCCAGACCGCTCACACCAGAACCGCGCGACCTGCTCCTCGTTCAGCTCGAAATCCGGATCGTTCTTCGGCACGGCGGAGCATCGCCCCAGCCTGATCCCCGCGCACCGCCGCACGGCCGCGTTCGACGTGACGTGATAAAAGTACCGGTCGATCCGGTACATGTACTCGCCAACATCCTCGAGCAGCAGCATGCGCCCGGTGAAGTCAGGCTCCAGCGGCGTGCCCAGCAGTTGCGACAGGATGGTGAGGTTGAACGCCATGTTCGGATGGCCGGGCGTGACGCCATGCTCAAGCGACCCAGAAGCCGCATCGACGAGCCAGGCCAGCCCCCGCAGAAACGCCTTGTCGCCGTCCTCCCGGACGAGGTCCACCGGCATGGGCCCGTGCGCCACACGGCTGAACCCTTCGCGATGCAACCCTGCCAGCAGGAACCCAGCATCGGAATAGCCCAGCCACGCCTTGCGCCTTGCCACGTCGTTCAGGCGGGGAATGGCGTACTCCGCCACGCGGCAGGCGCCATATCCGCCCCGCGCAAACCACACCGCATCGATGGCGGGATCGTTGGCCACCTCCACCAGCGCCTCGATCCGCTCATGATCCTCGCCCGCGAAATGACCCGCCTGCCGAAAGCATTGCGGATGGAAACGCAGCTCGACCCGCCCGCCATAGACGCTTGGCTGCCAGTTCTTCAGCCTTTCGCGCCAGATCCCGCGACATCCGCGTTCCGGGAGCCACCAGGCCGATGCGAAACACCTTTTCACTTGACCCCATACGCGCCTCGCTGAGACATGCCGCTATGTCAGACTCACAGACCGCCCAGATCTGGCCCATCAGGGACCCTACTTCTTCTGCGGCATCGGCGGCAGCGGAATGTTGCCGCTGGCCCTGATCGTCAAGGCGCGCGGCTACGATGTCGAGGGGTCGGACCGTTCGCTCGACGCCGGACGCACCGCCTCCAAGTTCGACTTCCTGAAAGCCCGCGGCATCGGCCTCCATGCCCAGGACGGCTCCGGCGTCACCAGCAAGAGCCAGCTTCTCGTCACCTCCGCCGCCGTCGAGGACACCGTGCCGGACGTCGTCGCCGCCAAGGCGCTCGGCTGCCCGCAGGTGACACGCCCGCAGCTGCTGGCCCAGCTGGTCAACTCCGCGAAAGTCTCGATCGCCGTCGGCGGCACCTCGGGCAAATCGACCACCACCGGCATGATCGCCTGGATCCTCTACGCCACCCGCCGCGACCCGACCGTCATGAACGGTGCCGTGATGAAGAATTTTGTTGCCGGAGACTTCCCCTTCGCCTCCGCCATCGTCGGCGAAGGCGACATCTTCGTCTCCGAAGTCGATGAAAGCGACGGCTCGATCGCGCTCTACCAGCCGACCATCGCCGTGCTCAACAACATCGCCCTCGACCACAAGTCGATGGACGAACTCCGCCGCCTGTTCACCGACTTCGTCTCGAAGGCGCAGGTCGCCGTCTTCAACCTCGACAATGACGAAACCCGCCGCCTCGCATCCGAGCTGAACCTGCCCGACGCCCTCACCTACTCGCTGACCGACACGAACGCCGACTTCTGCATCTCCGATCTGATCACCCAGCCCGATGGCCAGTCCTGCATCGTCACCGAAAAATCCACCGGCGAGCGTCAGCGCATCTGCCTGCAGACGCCCGGCCGCCACAACCTCTCCAACGGCCTCGCCGCCATCGCCGCCGCCCGCGCCTGCGGTCTCTCGCTGCGCGAAGCCACGCTCGCCCTGATGAACTTCGTCGGCATCCGCCGCCGCCTCGAAGTCGTCGGCACCGCCAAGGACATCACCGTCATCGACGATTTCGGGCACAACCCCGACAAGATCGCCGCCACCCTCGCAACGCTCCATCACTTTCCCCGGCCGCCTGCTCGTGATGTGGCAACCGCACGGCTATGGCCCCATCCGCCAGATGAAAGACCAGCTGATCGAGATGTTCGCGCGCGACCTCGCCGCGAAGGACATGCTCTTCATGCCCGAGCCCGCCTATTTCGGCGGCACCGTCGACAAGTCGATGGGCTCCAACGTCATCGCGCAGGGCGTCACCGCCCACGGCAAGAACGCCGCCGCCCTGCCCGACCGCGCCGCCTGCGGCGACAAGATCGTGGAACTCGCACAACCCGGCGACCTCATTGTCGTGATGGGCGCCCGCGATGACACGCTGTCCGAATTCGCCGCCGATGTGCTGCGGCGCGTAGGGCGAGAAGAATTTCTAGAACTGTAAGCCCGACCTCGTCCTTCGAGACGATCGCCGCTACGCGCCGATCCCTCAGGATGAGGTCTCATAGCAACCATACTGCTTCGCAAGGCCTCATCCTGAGGGATCGCGAAGCGATCGTCTCGAAGGACGAGGCCGTGCTCACTAGCGTTGTCACCCGCACACCGCTACGCTCCCGTATCAATCGGGAGATCCGCCATGGCCATCCGCACGCTTGCGCTAGGTGTCAGCGCATTCGCACTCGCATCCTGCGCCACGGCTCCCGCGCCAGCTACACGCCCGGCGCTCCCTTCGACGGCGCCATCGCGCACAGCGTCGCGCAGAACTACGACGCCCGTGTCATCCGCGATCATTTCGGCGTCCCGCACATCTACGGCAAGCGCAATGCAGACGTCGCCTATGGCCTCGCCTATGCGCACGCCGAAGACGACTGGAAGACCATCGAGGAAGTCATCCGTTCCAGCCGCGGCACGCTCTCCGAGATCGTCGGCGACAGCGGCGCCAAATCGGATGATCTGATCCTCGCCCTCGGCAACACCGAGATCGTCAATCGCGACTATGATGCGAAGGCCTCGCCGAAATCCAAAGCGGTCGCCGAAGCCTACGCCGCCGGCTTGAACGTCTTCTGCGCCGACCACCCCGACACCGGCTGCGCCCGCACCATGCCGGTCACCGGCCGGGACATCATGGCGGGCTTCGTCAATCGCCCGATGTCGTTCTACGGCTTTGAGGGCGAGGTCGACTCGCTCCTCTCGGGCCGCGCCAACATGGAGATGTCGACCAAGTCCACGCGCCAGGCCTTCATCGACACGCACCGACGACATCGAGCTTGGCTCCAACGGCCTCGCTGTCGGCCCGAGCCGCTCCGCCGACGGCCACACCCGCCTCGCCGCCAACTCGCACCAGCCCTATGAAGGCCGCGTCGCCTGGTACGAAGCGCGCCTCAAATCCGAAGAAGGCATCGACCTGATCGGCGGCCTCTTCCCCGGCACGCCCATCATCCTCACCGGCGTCGGCCCCAACTTCGGCTGGGCCTCCACCGTCAACAAGCCGGACCTCTTCGACACGTTCAAGCTCGTCGTCGACGACGAGAAGAACCCGACCAAGTACCGCATGGACGGCGTCTGGAAGACCCTCGAGCGCAAGCAGATCAAGTACAACGTCCTGCGCAACGGCGCGCTCGTGCCCGTTGAGCGCACCGGCCTCACCTCCGAGCACGGCCCCGTCTACGTCACCGACAAGGGCGTCTACGCGCTGTCCTATGTCGGCAAGGGCGACTTCGGCCACCTCGACCAGTATCTCGCGATGAACATGGCGAAGACGGTCGACGACTGGCGCGCCGCCCAGATCAAGTACAACTCGATCCCGTCGGTGAACTACATCGTGGCGGATTCCAAAGGCGGCATCGCCTATTTCTGGAACGCCCACATGCCGAAGCGCGAGCCCGGCTGGGACCGCACCAAGGTTCTGCCCGGCGACATTTCCGAAACGCTCTGGAAAGGCTGGGAGTCGCCCACCGCGCTCCCGTCCGTCATCCGTCCGAAGTCCGGCTACATCGTGAACTCCAACCACTCGCCGCTGCTGGTGTCCGGCCCTGAAGACAATCCGAAAGCCGAAAACTATCCGCGCGAATTCGGCCTCGACACGCTGGTCACCAATCGCGGCCTGCGCGGACAGGAGCTGTTCGGCGCCGACACCTCGATCACCCGTGACGAGTTCTTCGCCTACAAGCTGGACGACAAGTATTCGGCCGGCTCGCAGGTCATGAAAATGAAAGCCGACTTCAAGAACGTCGACCCGGGTAGCGACGCCGATCTCAAGGCCGCCTTGGACGTCGTCGCCGCGTGGGATGGCGTCGCCGACATGGAGAACCGCAACGCTGCGCTCACCATCTTCACCGGCCAGGCCGCGATGGGGAGCCAGATCCACGACACCTACGATCGCACCAAAGCCCTCGCCGCGCTCAAGCAGACAGCTGCGCTTCTGAAAGCCTCCGTCGGCCGCATCGATCCGAAATGGAGCGAAGTCAGCCGCGTGAAGCGCGGAAACGAGTCATGGCCCACCAATGGTGGCCCCGACACGCTGCGCGCCGTCTACGTCGCGGGCGATCTCATGAAGGACAAGTTCCGCTCCGGCCGCGCCGGTGACACCTACGTCGCCATCGCCGACTGGGCGCCGGACGGCACGTACAGGATCGACACCATCCACCAATACGGCTCGGCCACGCTCGACGCGTCCTCGCCGCACTATGCGGACCAGTCGCCGATCTTCGCCGCTGAGAAATGGAAGCAGCCGCCGATGACGCTGCAAGCCGTGCTGGCGGAAGCCGAACGCGACTACCGCCCGGGAAAATAGATCGTCGCCATCAACACACAATCGCGTCGACGCACGGTATTCGTTATCGAAGCGAGTAAGGCTCGCGCTTCTCTTCGGAGGAGCGCGAGAAAACTGCGAACCGATACGCCGTATACGGAACTTTCGAAAACTCGCGTGGCAGGCGACTGTCGCCACAGCGCAACGAAGTCACTTTCCCTCCCCAACTCCAGCGATAACGTTTGACAGTTTTGTCGCAGGAGCAAACGGTTAAGGCACTGCGGGCAAAAGCCCGCGCGTAGCTTTTCAGGGGAGACAGTGATGGTTCGTTCACTTCGTCGCCGGGTGATGTTGGGTCTAAGCGTCGTGGCTCTTGCCACCGCTCTGACCGCCCCGGCTTTCGCTCAACAGGCCGATACCGAAGGCCGCGACACGGTGGTCATCACCGGTTCGCGCATCCGTGTCGACCCGCTCGATCAGATCGCGCCGATCACCACGGTCGGCGAGGAAGAAATCGACAAGACCGGCCTCACCTCGACGGCCGACATCCTGCAACGCCTGCCCATCGCATCGGGCGGCCTCAACCAGCGCAACAACAACTCCGGTAACTTCGGCAACCCGCCGGATGGCGGCGGCGTCGGCGCCGGCGCAGCAGAGATCGACCTCCGCTATCTCGGTTCGCGTCGCGTGCTCGTGCTCGTCGACGGTATCCGCTGGGTGCAGGGCGCATCGGCGTCCGGCGTGCCGGGTTCGGTTGACCTCAACACGATCCCCTCGAACATGATCGAGCGTATCGAAGTCCTGCAGGAAGGAGCCTCGCCGATCTACGGTTCGGACGCCATCGCGGGCGTCGTCAACATCATCACGAAGAAACACCAGGACGGCCTCGAAGCCAGCGCCGAAATCGGCGGCTACGAAGACGGCGATGGTGTCACCCAGCAGTATAATCTCAGCTTCGGCGTCAACAGCGACCGCACGAGCGCCGTGCTCGGCGTCAGCTATCTCAACCAGGACGGTGTCCTGTCGGCTGACCGTCCGACCACCGCCTTTCCGACCCCGAACTCCAGCTCCTGCCTCGATGGCGGTTGCTCCTCGGGTACGCCGCTTGGCCGCTTCATCGTGACCGACCCGAACACGGGCACGGCCATGGACATGACGCTCCGGGCTGCTTTGGCGCCGGGCGTCGTACCGGCCTACAACCCGGCCAACCCCACCGGCCCCGCGTCGCCTTTCAAGGACTTCACGACGGCGGACCGCTTCAACTTCCAGCCGTTCAACTACGTCGCCACCCCGTCAGAGCGTCTCGGCCTGTTCGCCAATATCGAGCATGAGTTCGCCGACAACCTGAAGTTCTCGGGCAAGGCGACCTACGTGAACCGCCGCTCGGCCAACCAGGCGGCGCCTCTGCCGCTGTTCGTCGGACCGGACGCCGGCAACGGCAACCTGCTCGACCAGGTCACCATCGACGCCACCAACCCCTTCAACCCGTTCGGCTTCGACCTCGAAGCCGGCACGCTAACCTTCATCGGCCGGCGTCTCGTTGAAGCTGGTCCGCGTCATTACGAGCAGGACGTCAACACGTTCAATGTCACCGGCACGCTCAGCGGCGACGTCAACCTCCTCGACCGTAACTGGTTCTGGGACGCGAACGCCGTCTGGTCGCGCAACACGGCTGAGCAAACCTTCACCGGCAACGTCAACGCCCAGCGCGTGCAACAGGCCCTCGGCCCGATCGCACAGTGCACGGGTTCGTGCGTTCCGCTGAACCTGTTTGGCGGCGCCGGCACGATCACGGCCGATCAGCTCGCCTTCATCGGTTTCGTCCAGCATGACTCCTCGGAGCAGGAACTCCGCGATTTCAGCGCCAACGTCACCGGCGATCTGTTCGAGCTTCCGGCAGGACCGCTGCAGGTCGCCTTCGGCCTTGAGCATCGCCAGACGAAGGGCTCGTTCCAGCCTGACGCTATCGTCGCAGCCGGCCTGTCTTCGGACATCCCGGCGCAACCGGCCGCTGGCTCGATCGACGTCGATGAGGCGTATGTCGAGTTCAGCATCCCGGCCCTCAAGGATCTGCCGTTCGCGAAAGAGCTGTCGTTCAGCGTCGCCGGCCGTACCTTCGACTACTCGACCTCGGGCAGCGACAGCACCGTCAAGGCCGGCGCGGTTTACCGTCCGGTCGACGATGTCCTGCTGCGCGCCAGCTGGGGCCAGGGCTTCCGCGCCCCGTCCATCGGCGAACTGTTCGGCTCGGCCTCGCGCTTCGACCAGGAAGTCGTGGATCCCTGCTCGGGCTTCCTGACGCAACCTGCGATCATCCAGCAGAACTGCATCGCCCGCGGCGTCCCTGCCGATGGCTCCTACGTGCAGCTCAACCCGCAGATCGGCGTGATCACCAGCGGCAACCAGAACCTGACGCCGGAAACCAGCGAGTCCTGGAATGCCGGCGCCGTGTGGAGCCCTGAGTTCCTCAAGGACCAGACGTGGACACGCGGCATGACCTTCGAGGTCAACTACGCTGACATCGACCTCAAGGACGCCATCCAGGCACAAAACGGTCAGGCCCTGCTCGACCGCTGCGCCCAGACGCTCGACCTTCTGGCCTGCAACACGATCACCCGCACGGCTTCGGGTCAGGTGATCGGCATCGCCAACCCGCTGATCAACATCGGTGGCCTGAAGACCAAGCAGGCTGACTTCACCGTCACCTACGGCGCGCCGGAAATGTCGATCGGTACGATCGACCTCCGCCTTACCACGGCTCACCTCGACGAGTTCACGGAGTTCGTCCCGACCTCGGCCGGCCTCACGCCGGTCTCCCGTGAAGGCACGGAACGCGGAAGCCCGGACCAGGCCTATCCGGAATGGAAGACCTCGTTCAACGTCGACTGGAGCCTCGGACCGTTCGGCGCTTCGGTGCTGGCGCGTCACGTGTCGTCGGTTACCGAGCCGGGCAACAAGCTCGACGCGATGACCTACCTCGACGCCCAGTTCCGCTGGACGCCGGAGTTCATGCAGGACAACGCCGTCCTCACGGTTGGCGTGCTGAACCTGACGGATGAAGATCCGCCGGCCTGCTTCTCCTGCGGCCTCAACAACTTCGACCCGACGACCTATGACCCGCCGGGCCGCTTCGGCTACGTCCGGGTTGCGATCAAGGGCTAACCGGTCGAACACACTGAAACGACATTTCGCCAGCGGCTCCCAAGCCGCTGGCGATTTTGTTTCTGGATTGTGAGATTGAAGAGCGAGGCCGCTACTTCTTCGCGGCTTTCTTCTCGAGCTCTTCGAGCCGGGCGCGCAGCGCCTTCAGCTCGTCGGCGTCGTTCGCGGCGGTCGGCTCGGGCTGGGCTTCGGCCTTCTTCGGCTGCATGGCGGCCATGCCGGACATTCCCGGGATCGCGCCGCTCCAGAAGCCGGCGAGGCGTTTCTGGTATTCACGCTGCATCTCCTGCATCGCGCCGGGATCGAACACGTTCCACGGTTGCTTGATGGCGCCAGACATCGCGCCGCTCACCTGGCTGGCGAGCTGCTCCTGCTGGGTGCGGATGAAAGCGACAGACTGTTCGAACAGGCCGGTCATCATCTCGCTGGCCTTGGACTGGTGCAGCCGGATCATGTCCATCATCAGGTCGGCTGACAGCATCGCGCCCGCCGACTTGCCTTCCTGCTCCATGATGATCTGCAGCAAGACCTGCCGCGTCACATCCTCGCCGGACTCGGTGTCCTCGACGCGGATGTTCGCGCCATTGCGCACCATCTCCGCCACTTCGGGCAGGCGCACATAGCTGGATGCGTTCTTGTTATAGAGCTTCCGGCTGGGATACCGGCGCAATTCGATGGTTTCAGGTTCGCTCATGGTCAATCCGGCAAGTCTGTCGATGGTATCTTAGCGCGCCAGCCACGCTTCGACGGCGCCGTAGAACGCCGCAGGCTGGTCAAACATTACATAGTGACGGGCGTCGTCGATGCGAAGCCGCCGCCCATCCCGCAGGCCGGAATAGGACGAGGTATAAACCTGGTCGATGCCCAGCTTGGACGTCGGCGTCGTCCGGTCCCAGGCATAGATCACGTCCACCGGCGCTTCGATGCGCTGCGATGTCGCCGCGCAGGTCGGTCACCATCACCTCGGCCATCACGTCCGCCGTGGTCTGGCGGTCCGAGGCCACGCCCCATTTGATGATGCGGGCCATATGGGCCGGATCGCGCACCAGCTTTTCGGTCGTCCGGCGGATATCTTCGTGCAGGTCCAGCTTGGACCGCTCGACATAGCTGCGACGCGAATGCTGGGCGAAAGGCGCCATGGCCGTGGCCGTGGCGAACGGGTTGATCAGCACCGAGAAATACGCCGGCACGTCCACCACCATGACGCGGTCGACCACGTCGGCATGGTCGCGCGCCAGCATCAGGGCGATGATCCCGCCCATCGAATGTCCGACGACCGCCACCGGCCCGGCCTTCAGCGTGCGGATATAGCCGGCCAGCGCATCGGCCATCGGCTTCATGAAGTTCATCGGATCGCGAAAAGCGCTCGGCGCCAGCCCGGCAAAGCCGCGCATGTGGATCGCATGCGAACGCACGCCCGTCAGGAACTCGCCCGCCTCTTCCCAGCACTCAGGCGAGGCCGCCAGACCGTGGATGAACACAACATCGCGTCCAGTCCCCTGGACCGACACGGTGAACATCGCGCCTTCCCAGGTAACGGCGTCGCGCTTCAACCAGCGTGAGAGGGAGCCAATCTGCATGTGCGGAGGCGTCTCCAGGGCAATCAAGCCGACTTCAGTGAGCAGGTGCAGCATCCCCATCGCCGGTCTACACGGCTCCACCCGATTCACGAAGCACGGATTTGCCGCAGGTCGTCAAAACGGGTTGATCGCCTTCCGTCAGGGCGTCTGGAAATGCTGCGCTGCCGAAAAAATCCTTTTTCCATATGGCGTTTGACCGCTTCAAGGGCAGTGTTACCTATCGCACAGGAAACGTTTTTAGGCAGATCATGAACGATCAGGCTGGCTCACTCGGCGCCTTTGAAGTTGGCCAGAACTTCCAGCGCATAAACTTCCTGCTCCAGCGGCTGTTTCTGGCGGTCTCCCGCCGTGAAGTCCGCAATCCCGGCGTCGAAGGCCCCGGCTCCCCGCTTCTCCTGCGCACCGCCATGGGTCAGGCCCAGAGCTGGATGGCGAACCCGATGAAGGCGTTCTCGTCGCAGGTCGAATTCTGGCAGCACACCACCGCCCTCTACGCCGAAATGACTCAGGCCCTGCTCTCCGGCGCCCAGCGCGCGCCAAAGGCGGCCGAGGCAAAAGGGCCGGAGGATGCGCGCTTCTCGGACGAGGAATGGGACAAGCACCCGTTCTTCTACTACCTGAAGCGCCAGTACCAGATCATGTCCGCCTATCTCGAAACGCTCGCCGACTCGGCGTCCGAGGGCGAGGACGAGAAGCACTCCGAGCAGATCCACTTCTTCACGCACCAGCTGGTCGACCTGTTCTCACCCTCCAACTTCCTCGCCTCGAATCCGGTAGCGCTGAAGAAAGCGGTCGAGACCAATGGCAAATCGCTCGTCGAAGGTCTCGAGAACCTCGTGAAGGATCTCGAGCGCAACAGCGGCGACCTGCTGGTGACGCTTGCAGACCCCGACGCTTTCAAGGTCGGCGAAACGCTCGCCACCACCCCCGGTCACGTCGTCTTCGAGACGCCGCTGTTCCAGCTGATCCGCTACGAGCCGGTGACGGAGAAGGTCTATTCCCGTCCGCTCCTGCTGATCCCGCCCTGGATCAACAAGTTCTACATCCTCGACCTGCAGCCGAAATCCTCGCTGGTGAAATGGCTCACCGAGCAAGGCGTCGCCGTCTACATCGTCAGCTGGAAGAACCCGCGCGAAGACCTGCGCGACTACGGCATGGAAAGCTATGTCCAGGAGGGCATCGTGCCCGCCATGAACAAGGTCAACGAGCTGCACGGCAATGACGGCATCAACGTCGTCGGCTACTGCATCGGCGGCACCACGCTCGCGCTCACGCAGGCCTGGCTCGCCAAGACCAAGCAGGAGAACCCCGCCAAGTCCTGCACCTTCTTCACGGCGCTGACCGACTTCGAAGACCCCGGCCCGCTGAAGTCCTTCATCGATGAAGGCTTCATCTCCGGCATCATGATCGAGGCCAAGCGCAAGGGCTATCTCGACCAGCGCATCATGGCGCGCACGTTCAGCTACCTGCGCCCGAACGACCTCGTCTACGGACCCGCCGTGAAGGCCTACCTGCTCGGCGAACCGCGCCCGAAATTCGACCTGCTGTTCTGGAACGAGGATTCAACGCGCCTGCCCGAACGCATGGCGCAGGAATACCTCACGCATCTCTATCGCGACAACGACTTCGCCAAGGGCAATTTCGAAGTCGATGGCGCGAAGGTCAGCCTCGACGAGATCAAGGTGCCTCACTACGTCGTCGCCTGCGAGAAAGATCACATCGCGCCGTGGACCGCTTCGTTCAAAGGCCTCTCGCGCCTGAAAGGCGGCGGCCGCTTCGTGCTCGCGCAGTCCGGCCACATCGCCGGCATCGTGAACCCGCCCGCCAAGAACAAGTACGGCTACTGGGTCTCCGACGCCGACCCCGGCACAGACCTCGACGCCTGGCGCGCCGGCACCGAAGCGCATGACGGATCGTGGTGGCCGGACTGGGTCACCTGGCTCGCCAAGCGCTCCGGCAAGAAGATCGACGCCGCCGACAGCTTCCCGGAATCGACCCCGCGCCTCGAACCGGCCCCCGGCCGTTACGTTCGCGAGTAGGAGGTGACCACAGCCCCCGATCGCACGCGCATGCGCGCCCTGTGGGTGTTCGCCCTCGCCTCCCTGCTCACCATCGTCCTCGGCGCAGTCACGATGGCGCAAGCCGATATCCCCCTCGGCATCTGGATCCGCAATCCCGTTGCGTGGCTCGTCGCCGCCGCTATCGCCATCTTTCTCGCCAGCCGCGGCTGGCTTGGCGCAGCGCTGCCGTCACTCGCCGTCATCGTCATCGCGCTTAGCTTCATCAGCTCCGGCCAGGAAGGCGTTCACCGCTGGCTCGATCTCGGCCCCGTCCAGCTCAACGCCGCCGCGCTCGTCCTGCCCGCCGCCGTCGCCACGCTGCATCGCACGCCCGCCCGCCGGCTGCCGCTCTATCTGGCCGCGATCTTCACGCTGCTCGCCTTGCAGCCCGACCTCTCGCAGCTCCTTGCCTTCGTACCCGCCGCGCTGCTGCTCGCCGTGCCAAGGATGCGCGCACGCACCACGATCCTGCTGGCCATCGTGACCCTTCTCGCGATCGCCCTCTGCGCCATCAGCCCGAACCCGCTCCTACCGGTCCCGCACGTCGAAGGCATCTTCGCCCTCGCCTTGAGCCAGCAGCCAGCCCTCGCCGTCGCCATGGGAATCGCGCTCGCCGCCACCTGCCTCAGCCCGCTCCTGCTTGCTTCCACGCCGGAGCTTCGCGGACCCGGCATGGCGCTGACCGGCTATTTCGCCCTCACCGGCGCGGCTTTCCTGCTCGGCGCCTACCCCGTCCCGCTCGCCGGATACGGCCTGAGCTTCGTAATCGGCTGGTGGCTTGGCTTCGCCTGCCTCAGCGTCCGCGGGCGAGAGCCGGTTAATTCCCTAACGTCAGGCTAACCGCCCCTTCGCTCCTGCAGAAATTCTTTCGCACCTGCGGCAAAATTAATCTTGCCTTTGCCGCAGTGCGGCATTAGATGGTCTCAACAAGATTGAACGTCCCAAGGAGCTCCCCATGAACCCGATGACCGACATGTTCGACTTCACCAAGTCGTTCGAACAATTCTCGAAATTCACCCCGGATTTCGCCAACGCCGCGCCGATGAAAGCCTTCAACGACATGGCCGCGAAATACCGCGCCGTCGCGATCGAAGCTCTCAACAAGAACGTCGAGCTGACGACTGCCTGGATGACGGACGCCGCCAGCCAGGCGACGACCCTGATGACCCCGGAAGCCCAGCCGACTGCCTACGCCAAAAAAGCCGGCGAACTGGCCCAAGCTGCCATGCAAGACATCCCGGCCCGCCTGATGGCCTACGCTGAAGTTGCGAAAAAAGCCCAGACCGAGCTGCTCGACAGCGTCGTCGCGATGACGCCGAAAGCTGTCGAAGAAGCCACCGCGTCGGTGAAAGCCGCCGTCAAAACCGCCAAGAAAGCTGCCTAAGCTTTCTTCGCGAGACTGCGGGTCCGGACCTCCTCCCCCGGACGCCGCGGTCTGACATCTGATCCTACAAAGGGCGCGCGAGTTGGATCACTCCACTCCGCGCCCGTTTTGTTTTCCGCCCGTTTTGTACTCAGCGGCGTTTCCGCTAGAGTCGCGGTTCAGCGATATGCGAAACAGCACGCCGGGGGGCGATCAATGACGAAGCGTACCAAAAACTGTAGCTGGGTTTTGTCCGCCAGCGCGGCAGCTGTTGTGTCGTTGGCCGCATGTGCGGGGACCGGTGACGCGCCAGGCGCGACTGCCGCTCCCAAGTCAGGCGGCGCCGACAAATTCATGGGCGATGCACGTCTGGGCGAGGAGCTTCAACAGATCTGCCCAGTGCGCGCGATCTCCGGCTTTAGCGAGAACAGCAGCGACACGGTCGTCATCAGCATGAACAAGGAAAGCTACCTGATCGAAATGCGCCGCGCCTGCTACGCGCTGCGCGACGCGATGGGCGTCGTCCCAACCTCCGACTCAACCTGTCTGCGGTCGGGCGACCGGCTGCTCGTGACGGACTCAATAATGCCCGGCGGTTCGTCGCAGCAAATGGGAACAGACCGGTGCGTGATCAACCGCATTTTCCGGTGGACGCCGACCGAGCCCGTGGCGACGCCAAAGCCAAAAGGAGCGTAGGACCCACGCTCCGCCAACCGGCCTCCCTTTAAGCCTACGCCATGCGAGACGCTACGCATGCGGCATTCGCAGCGGGCACTGCTATCGGCCCTCGCGAGCCCCGTCCGCGTATGCGTAATTGGTGTTGGCCGAATCAAGTGGTCATCGGCCGTGTAGAGTTAGTCGAGTAGAGTAACGGGAAAGGCGCGCTTCATCGAAGCGCGTCTTTTTCTTGTCTACGCCACCGCAAGATGCCGCGGGTAACGCAAGTCCTCCGCCAGCCCCGCCCCCATCAAATCGATGAAGTTGTCACAGTAGAACCGATCGGCCGCCCGCGCCGACGAACCAGCAAGGCTGTCATTGAAACGCTTCAGCGGATTCCGCCCGCCCTCGACATGTGGATAGTCCGACGAGAACAGGAAGATCTCCTCCCCGGCATTGGCGATCAGCCAGCCGACATCCTCATGCGGATAAGGCGTCACGCGCACCTGCCGCTGCACGAACTCCGAAGGCTTCATCGATAGCTTCTGCAGCCGATCCTCGTTCTTCGCGAACGCCATCGCCGCCCCATCGAGATTGCGCATCCAGCCCGGCAGCCACGATGCGCCCAGCTCGATCGCGCCGAATTTCAGGTGCGGAAAGCGATCCAGCACGCCATCGATGATCATCGCGGCCAGCGTCAGCTCCACCGAATGCGGAATGGCCAGGTAGGAGACCGACGTGAAATTCTCCTCCCCGCCATGAAAGTCCTTCACGCGCGGCAGGCCATTCTCGAAATACTGCTCGTCCAGCTTCTTCTCGTCCCCAACGTGGAACAGGATCGGGATACCCGCCTCCTGCGCCATCGCCCAGATCGGGTCATAGCCGACATGGCTCGCCGAGCGGCCCTGCGGTCGTGATGGGATCAGCAGGGCCTTTGCCCCCATGGCAATCGCCTCGCGCGCCGTCACGATCGCGCGCTCGATATCGAACAGCGGGATGTAGGCCGTGCCGAGGAAGCGCCTGTCCGTCGCGCAGAAGTCCGTCATCATCCGGTTGTGCGCGCTCGCCGTCGCATAACCCAGCGCCGCGTCCTGCCGGCTTTCTCCAGACCGAAATTGTTGAGGCACCACGTCGTAAACACGAGCTGGCTCGCAAAGCCCAGCTGGTCCAGCGCACGCGGCCGATCCGCTTTCAGGAAGGCGCCCATCGCATCGTAATTCTTGCGCAGCATGATGTTCGCGTCCGCGCCTTCGCGAAAACTCTCATCCGCCTGCCGCGCCCGCGCCTGCTCGACATACGCCTGCTGGCGCGCCTTCTTCACCTTCGGAAGCTCGCGATAGGCGTCGAGGAATTTGCCATCGATGAACGGCTCAAGACTGTCCGGCAGCTCCATCAGATGGCTGTCGGCATCATGGATCACGCGACCCGAGGCATAAGGCATGGCGATTTCTCCCGGCGTCTTTTTTTGGAAGAATGCACCCGGTCATCGTTTTGTAAAAGGGGCGCCCCCGCTTGCCCGCGCCCCGGATTTCCGCTCCACAGGGGGCGGAGGCCACATGAATTTCTCGTCCGACACCGCCGCGCCCGCGCATCCCGCCATTCTGGAGGCGATGCTCGCCGCCTCCAAAGGCCCCTCTCCCAGCTATGGCTCGGACCCGTGGACGGCCTCCGCACACAAGGCCTTGCGCGACGTATTCGAGACCGATCTCGACATCTGGCTCGTCTCGTCCGGCACCGCCGCCAACGCCCTCTCGCTCGCCACGCTCTGCCCGCCCCATGGCGGCGTCCTCTGTCACAGCGAAGCGCATATCGAACGTGACGAACGCGGCGCGCCCGAATTCTTCACCGGCGGCGCCAAGCTCTCGCTCCTGCCCGGCGCAGCATGCCCGCATCGACATGGCGGCCCTGCGCGACAAGATCGCCGTCAACCGGCACGACTTCGTGCACGAGACGCCGGCCCACGTCCTGTCGCTGTCAAACCTCACGGAGAGTGGCGCCGCCTACCGCCCGTTCGAGATCGCCGAGCGCGCAGCCCTTGCGCGCGAAGCCGGCCTCGCCGTTCACCTTGATGGCGCCCGCCTCGCCAACGCGCTCGTCTCCACCGGCGCCTCGCCCGCCGAGATGACATGGCGCGCCGGTGTCGACGTGCTCTGCTTCGGCGCGACCAAGAACGGCGCCGTCGGGTGCGAAGCGATCATCCTGTTCGGCGCCGCTCGGCAACGCGCACACGATCTCAAGATCCGCGCCAAGCGCGCCGGCCACATGCCGCCAAAGATGCGTTTCCTCGCGGCCCAGATGTCGGCCTATCTGAAGGACGGCCTGTGGTTGCAACTCGCGCGCCGCGCCAACACTTCGGCAACCAATCTTGCGACGGCATTAACCCGCGCAGGCGCCGAACTCGCCCATCCCGTCGATGGCAATGAAGTGTTTGCGCATCTTCCCGAAGGCATGGCCGACCGGCTTTCTGCAGCGGGCGCTACGTTTTATCCGTGGATCGACGGCTCGCACCGCTTCGTCTGCTCATGGGCGACCGAGCCTTCGGAGATCGACGCCTTCGCTGCCTACCTCGCCTGATCTTTTCATCAGCTTCACATCAGGGTCGATGAAATTTCCTCAATTCGTTTACGGGAAATCGACTCTATTCTGCCAGTGTGCACGGGAAGAAGGGGCGCCGGGTGGGGCTGGCGGCTAGTGCTTTATGAACGTCTCGAGCATCAGGACGATCTTCCTCGGCGAGGTGGAGATCCCCGAAAGCCAGCGCGAAGCGATCAGCGCTGCGCGTCGTAAAGCCTTTCATTCGCTCGCGCCGCTGGCAGCGATCCACTCACTCCTGAACGCCGTCGTCCTCACCTTCGCGTTCTGGAACAACACGGCGATGCCGCTGGTTTTCGTCTGGTGCTACACCAGCGCCGTCCTGATTTTCCTGCGCCTCCGCGACAGCCAGACGCCTGAACAACAGGTGGACGCGAAAATCGCGGACAACCGCATTGTCCGCTACACGCTCATGTCGGGCGCCGCCTGGGGCCTGATCATCGCGATGCTCATTGCATCGAGCGGTTCGGAACACGATCTCCTGCTGGGCCTCTTCACCGCCGCCATCCTCTGCGTCGGCGCGCTGCTTCATTCCAGCTTCCCGCTCGCCTCGCTCGGTTACTCTGTCCTTGTCGGCGCCGGCGCCTGTTTTGGCATGGTGATCGGCAATCACGCCTGGTCGATCAACGCGATCCTGCTGATCAGCGCGACCGTCATGGCGCTGCAACGCTTCGCGGCCACCAATCACGCGACCGAAGTGAACCGCCAGCTCGCCAACGCCGCAACGCAGGAAGCCACCGAAACGATGGGCCTGCTGCTCCGCGATTTCGAAGCTCACTCTGCCGACTGGCTCTGGCGCGTGGATGCAGCTGGCCGGCTCTCGCGTCCGTCACAGCGTTTCATCGACGCAACCGCCCTTCCGGCCGACATCCTCGAAGGCGGCAGCCTGCTCGCCCTGTTCGCGCCGGAATCCGCCCATCAGCTCGACACTCTGCTGAAGCAGCGCAAGTCCTTCCAGGACGAAGTGCTCCGCGTCGCGATCAGCGGCCGCGATGCCTGGTGGTCGCTCAGCGGCCAGCCGACATCGGATGGTGGCTGGCGCGGCGTCTGCTCCGACATCACCCGTTCGCGCGATGCTGAAGCGCGGATCGCGTACGTCACCGAATTCGACGGCCTCACCGACCTTCCGAACCGCGCCATGCTGGTCCGCCAGCTCGAGATCGCGCAGGCAGATGCGGAATCGGGCGGCGAAGGCTTCGCGCTCTTCGTGGTCGACCTCGACAACTTCAAGACGATCAACGACACGCAGGGTCACCCGGCGGGCGATGCCTACCTGAAGGTCGTCGCCGAACGCCTGCGCGACAGCGTCGGCCCGCAGGCCTTCCTGGCGCGCCTGGGCGGTGACGAATTCGCCGTGCTGAAGGGCGATGTCATCGCGGACGAAGCGATCGAACTTGCCGACCTGATCGTCGATGCCCTGCTTGCTCCGGTCTTCCTTGGCGGCAAGGAAATCCTCGCCGGCGGCAGCGTCGGCGTCGCCATTGCGCCAGATAACGGCACCGATCCCGCCGAGCTGATGAAGAACGCCGAGCTCGCGCTCTATCGCGCCAAGGCCCAGGGCCGCGGCTGTGCTCGCTTCTTCGAGCCCGGCATGGAGGAAGACGCCCGCGTTCGCGCCGATCTCGAAACCGATCTTCGCGCCGCTCTCGCGAACGAAGCCATGGATGTCTACTTCCAGCCGCTCGTGAACACGCGCACGCACAAGGTTTCCGGCTACGAGACCCTGCTGCGCTGGAACCGCCCGGGCCACGGCCTTGTCTCGCCCGCCCTGTTCATCTCGTGCGCTGAGGAAACCGGCGTCATCGTGCCGCTCGGCGAGTGGGTGATCCGCAGGGCGATCGAGGAAGCCGCCCAGTGGAAAGACGACGTGGCGGTTGCGATCAACCTGTCGCCGGCCCAGATGAAAAACCCGTCGCTGGTGGCGACGATCGTTGGCGCGCTGGCCGCCTCGCAGCTCGACCCGAGCCGTCTTGAGATCGAGATCGTCGAAAGCGTCCTGATGGACGAGACCGAGCACAACATCCGCACGCTGCACGCCCTGCGTGAGCTGGGCGTCAAGATTGCGCTCGACGATTTCGGGACCGGGTACTCGTCGTTGAGCTACCTGCGCGCCTTCCCGTTCGACAAGATAAAGATCGACCAACGCTTTGTGCGCGACATCGACTCATCGCACGAGAACAAGGCGATTGTTCGCGCCGTCATCTCTCTCGCCCGCGATCTCGGCATGCGCGTCACGGCTGAAGGCGTCGAAAACGAGGAGCAGGCCGCGATCCTCGCCAGCCTTGGCTGCACCGAGGTTCAGGGCTTCCTCTACAGCCGACCGATGCCTGCCTCCGAGGTCGACAAGAAGGAGGGTGTCGTGCACCCGCCGACCAAGGTGCTTCCGCTTCGTCGTCGACCGGCGGCCTGAGCTTCCACGCGCGTTCGCGTGAGAGAATTTTCGCGCGGCACTTGATTCGTTTGCGTTGCAACGTCTAGTTTGCTCTCAATAAAATTCGGCGACGTTGGGGGCTATCCTGTTTGACAGCGGTTGGGACGCTGCCCCATCGCGGCAGCGATCAGGGAATACGTATGTCCGGGATCGCGACGAGCTCTTCCGTCGCCGCCTGTCCGAAGCCCGCGCATTTAACGCCGCGAGTGAGCAGCTCTCCTCGCAACGACCGGAGTTCAGTGCGCGCTGGGGCATGACCAATGGTCAGCGCATTGTCGGTTTTGCGTTGTTGGTCGGTTACGCAGTGTGGCTTTTTCTTCGGCCGGCGATCGCGCTGAACGCCCTGGCAATCCCGGTGGCGGTCGTTTTTGGCCTCGTCATCGCGATGCGCTTCGCGGCCGTGGTCGCAGCGTTGCTCCGCAAACCACCGCCCAAGGTTGAACGCCTGCGGCCGGACGAACTGCCGATCCTGACCATCCTTGTGCCGTTGTATCGCGAAGCGGATGTCGTGCCGAACCTGGTCGCGGCGATTTCGCGGCTCGACTATCCGGTGGCGTGCCTCGACGTAAAGCTATTGGTCGAGGCGGACGACCCTGACACGATCGACGCCATTGAGCGGTTGGCGCTGCCGCTCCATTTCGAAATCATCCCCGTGCCGCGCGGGGAGCCGCGCACCAAGCCCAAGGCGCTGAACTACGCGCTTACTTTCGCGCGGGGTGACTATGTCGCGATCTATGACGCGGAAGACATGCCCGGCCCGGCGCAGCCGCGTGCGGCCATGAACGCCTTCTACCACGGGCCGCGCAATCTTGCGGTCGTGCAGGCGCCCCTGCAGGCACACAACGGATCGGACAGCTGGATCGCCCGGCAGTTCGCGCTGGAATACGCCATCCACTTCCGCGTCTGGCTGCCCCTGCTGACGTCCCTGAAGCTGCCCATCCCGTTGGGAGGCACCAGCAATTATTTCCATCGCGACAGGCTTGTGGAAGTCGGCGGGTGGGATGCGTGGAATGTCACCGAAGATGCGGATATCGGTCTTCGCTTCGCCCGTTTCGGCTATGTCACGGGCATGGTGACGCCGGCAACGCTCGAGGAGGCGCCGGTTCTCTGGCAGCAATGGCGCAACCAGCGGACGCGCTGGATGAAGGGCCATCTGCAGACCTGGCTGGTGCTCAACCGCAACCCTATCCGCGCGATGGGGCAGATGGGTGTCGTGAACTATCTGTCCACGCACCTGACGCTTGGCGGCGGGCTGCTTGCAGCGATGCTTCACGGCCCCCTGTTTATCTGGATCGCAGCCAACCTTCTTTATTTCCACCAGATCGCGCCGTGGCACTGGATCATGTTCGGGCTCGGCTATCTCAGTGCGCTTGCCGCCGCAGCGGCTGCGGGCTTGGAAAACTTCCGACCCTGGACGCTGCTCACTTTGCTCGCCTACTGGCCGCTGCAATCATGGCGCATGCTATGGGCGCTGGGGCGAGATGCAGGTCCGGCCTCACTTCTGGGCCAAGACGCAGCATGGCCTCAGCCTCGCTGCCGCGCCGCCCCAACGGCCGGCGGACGACAACGTCATCCAGCTTGAATTCGCATTCTCCACCGCCGCGGATGCGGCAACGCGCCAGCTCGCGGACCAGTGGTGACCGCATCAAATTCCCGGTCATGGAATTGGCGCTTACCCTTGGAGTGCTTGCGCTGTCCGGCGGGCTGACGGCATACGCCGGCTGGAAATCCGGCCAGCCGCGCAAGGACAGCCTGAAGCCATTGTGGATTTCATGGACTGGCATTCTCATTGTCGCGACAATTGTCGTGGTGCTCGCCGCCATCCACGCCCTCAACCTGCTGGGCATGCATACGGGCTCACGCACCCTCGGCAAATACGGCGCCTGACCACCGCCCCCTCCCCCGCTTGACCCGCCCCCGCCCCCCCTCTAGCCCTGACAGCGCAACAGGATACGCCGCTCCGGGAGCTACCGATGGCCGACATTGAGACTTTCCGCACCGAAACCCGCGCCTGGCTTGAATCCAACTGCCCGGCGTCCATGCGGACGGCGATGGTGGAGGAGGAGGTGGTGTGGGGGGGACGGGGGCAGAAGTTCGTGAACCCGGACTCGAAGGTCTGGCTTGAGCGGATGGCCGCCAAGGGGTGGACCGCGCCGGGCTGGCCGAAACAGTATGGCGGCGGTGGTCTTTCGAAGGCGGAAGCCATCGTGCTCGACCAGGAGATGAAGCGCATCAACGCCCGCGCGCCCCTCGCCTCCTTTGGTATCTGGATGCTCGGGCCTGTGCTGCTCGAGTATGCCAACGAAGAGCAGAAGATGCGCTTCCTGCCGGATATCTGCGCGGGCAAGACGCGCTGGTGCCAAGGCTATTCCGAGCCGGGCGCCGGATCGGACCTCGCCTCGCTGCAGACCAAGTGCGAGGACAAGGGCGATCACTGGCTGATCAATGGCTCGAAGATCTGGACGTCATACGCCAACTACGCCGACTGGATCTTCTGTCTCGTCCGCACCGACTTCACGAAGAAGCATGAAGGTATCTCCTTCGTGCTGTTCGACATGACGTCGCCAGGCGTCGAGACGCGGCCGATCCTGCTGATCTCCGGTTCGTCGCCCTTCTGCGAAACCTTCTTTACCGATGTGAAGGTGCCGAAAGAGCAACTCGTCGGCACGCCGGGCAAGGGCTGGGACATCGCCAAGCGCCTGCTGCAGTACGAGCGCCAGAACATTTCCGCGACCGGCTTTGGCGCGGATCGCGCTTCGGGCCCGACGCTGGCCGATATCGCGAAGAAATATGCCGGCACCAAGGATGGCATCATTGCTGACGGGGACCTGAGGGCGCGCGTCACGAAACAGATGATGTACGAACAGGCCTTCATGCTGACGATCGCGCGCAACACCGAGCTGGCGAAGGCAGGGGCTGATGTTGGTCCCGCGACGTCGATCATCAAGTATGCCGCCGCCAAGATGAACCAGACCAAGACCGAGCTGCAGGTCGAGGCGATGGGCTATCAGGGACTTGGTTGGGAAGGCGAAGGCTTCAAGCCGGTTGAGATCATGTCGACGCGCGCGATGCTGCGCGCCAAGGGCAACTCGATCGAGGGCGGTACGTCGGAAGTGAACCTGAATGTCGTTGCGAAGCGCGTTCTTGGGCTGCGTGACCACCAATAAATAGGCAGCGCCGGCAAAACGCTCCCGCGACAGATGAATTCGGCGCGTTGCAAATTGCCGCTGCTATTGCGGAAAAAAACGCGTGCTAGACTCGCCGGGATTTCTTCCGGTGACCTGTAGATGCCGCTCGTCTTCGTTTCGTATTCAAACCAGGATCGCGACATCGCGCTCAAGCTGGCTGAGCGGCTGCGCAAGGCTGCGCCGGAAGGCATCGAGATCGTCATCGACGAGGCGATCGATGCCGAAACGGATGCCATCCCCAGCGAAGCCTACCGCCTGCCCTATGTCGGCAAGCGGCTGCGCAATGCGAACGTGGTCATTGCGGTGCTGACGCGATCCTACGCGGAATCCGATCCTTGCTGGCTCGAAATGTCGACGGCGCTGGCGATGAACAAGATCGTGCCGATCAGCCTGGACCCGGGCCTTTCGCCAGCGGGCATCGACTCGATGGTGAAACGGAAGAGTGTCATTGCGATCGCGCCCGCATGGTTCGGCAAGGAGCCGGGCGAGGTCGAACGGTTCGAGACGGCGAAGTTCGAGCAGTTTGCACGTGACCTGAAGGCGGAGGCTGACAGGCATCCTTCGTTCGCGGAATGGATGCCGGCAGCGCCATCGGAAGCGCGCGGGCTGACCAAATCGCTGACGGACGCGCTGCAATCCGGCCTGTTCAAGCGCAGCGAACTGGTCTGGTCGCCGGGCAGCATCGCCGCGATACAAAAGCGCCGGTTCTTTGCGGCCGTCGACTCCATGTCCATCGCGACGGGAGAGGGAGCGTGGGACGTGGCGCGCCGCAAGGCTCTCAAGGCGCTGGCGAACGATCCCATGCGGGGCAATGTGCGTGTCGAGGCGCTGATGGGCCTGATCGGCGAGCTGACGGCGCCCAGCGACGGCGCGCCCGTCGTGATCGCGCAGGAGCCGTGGGAATTCATCGGCGACATGGCGCTGCCGATCGATCGGGACATCAGCCGGGTTGCGTACATGAAGGCGGGGAAGATCCCCAACGAGCTGCGCAAGATGTTCCAGGTGCTGCGGCCGGGCCGGTCCAAGCGGCGCGCGATATTCGCACTTGGCGCCGTGCTGGGCGGCGTGGCTGGCGTCGCGCTGACGTATGGCGGCCAGATGCTGTTCGGGCAGCCGGGGATGCGCGTTGCGACGCCGGCTCCGCAGCCAGCGACATCACCAGTGCTGCCTGTGATCGCCCCTGCACCGGGGACTTCGTCTCTGGCGTCGCCTTCGCAGCCTGACTCGTCTTTGCCCAGCCTGACCCTTCCCGGCGCTTCGCAACAGGGGCCGGCGGTGTCGATTCAGAGCGCGCCATTGGCGCCTACGGCAGCGCTCGCACCCGCGACGTTCGTGATCAGTGCGCGCGGGCTGGAGGCGAGTGTTCGGGCGGAGATGGAGCGGCGCAGCCTCGACAAGAAGACATGGCAGGAAACCTATGCGCAGGTGATCTCGCTCAATGTAAATTCGCTGTGTTCGCCGGGTAGATGGAGCGCGGCAGAAGCCGTGGGCAAGAAGCCGCTGGATCTTATTGCGGCGGATACACAGCTGACGTGGCCGACGGAAACGGATTTCCAGAAGCCGTCGCGTTTGCAGGAATGTCCGGTCTACCGGATTCCAACATAGGTTAGCGCATCAGGAATTTCAGCAGGCGTCGCGCGCGCTTGCCGTAGGGCGGCGACAGCAGCGTTGCCGCATTGAACAATCCGGTCTTGAACACGGCGCGCTGGTGGGTGAAGCGGTCGAAGCCGGCCTTGCCGTGATAGGCGCCCCACCCGCTCGCGCCGACACCGCCGAACGGCAGGCCTTCCTGCGCGATGTGCAACAGCGTGCCGTTGACGGTGACACCGCCGGACTGTGTGCCGTCGAGGACTTTGGTCTGCTCGCGCGCATCTTCGGCAAACACGTAGAGCGCCAGCGGATTGGGATGCGAGTTGATCCAGTCGAGCGCGTCGTCGATCGTGTCGTAGCCGATGACGGGCAGCACGGGGCCGAAGATTTCCTCGCGCACGAGCAGGCATCCCTGCGGCGGATCGATCACGACGATCGGCGGCAGGACGCGTCGCGCGCGGTCGGACGGCGCGGGATGGCGCAGCACCTTGGCGCCGCCGAGTTCGGCTTCGGTGACAGCGGCGGTCAGACGATCGAAGGCGCGCTCCGAGATCATGCTGGAATAATCGCCGCCGAGATCGGGATAGGCGCGGCGGGCTTCGGCGAGAATGAGTTCGGCAAACTCGATCACGCGTTCGCGCGGGGCGAGCACGTAGTCGGGCGCGATGCAGGTCTGGCCGGCATTGATGAACTTGCCGTAGGAGATTGCCTTGACGGCCTTCTTCATCGACGCAGACGGACAGACCACGGCCGGCGACTTGCCGCCGAGTTCGAGCGTCGATGGCGTGAGGTTTTCGGCGGCGGCGGCGGCGACGCGGCGGCCGACGGAGGTGGAGCCGGTGAAAACGAGATGATCGAACGGCAGGCGCGAGAATTCGGCGGCGACATCGGGCCCGCCGAGCACGACGGCGATCTCGTCTTCCTCGAACGTTTCGCTGATGGCGCGCTTCAGCAGGTCGCAGAAATTGGGCGTCTGCTCAGACGGTTTGATCATGACGCGGTTGCCGCCCGCGATGGCGTCGACCAGCGGCGAGAGCGCGAGCTGGAGCGGATAGTTCCATGGCGAAACGATTCCGACGACGCCCAGCGGTTCGGGCCGCACCCACGCCGAGCCCGGCCAGAAATTGGCGCCGACTTCGCGGTAGTTCGGCTGCATCCACCATTTGACGTTCTTGCGCGCGTAACGAATGGCCGAGACCAGCACCATGGTTTCCAGCAAGTCCGTTTCGAAACGCGAACGGCTTCCGAAGTCGGCGGAAATCGCGTCGGCAAAGGATTCCGCGCGCTTCCGGATCATGTCCTCGAGCTGGTAGAGCCGGTCGGTGCGGGCGCGCGCGGTCGGTACGCGCACCTTCGCCTGGGCCGCCCGCTGCAACCCAAGCAGGCGCGAGGCTTCCGTTGCTGGAGGGGAATGTCCGTCCATCTCGCCGCCTTGTCCGTCCCGTAGCCGAGTTGACCTATACAAGGGGTCGCTTTCAAGCGTCTCGGCGAAACATTCGGGGGTTGAATTTTACGGATGGAGGCTGGGCGGGACGGGATCGCATAGCGTCCATCTCGATCTTCGATGTCGTTTCGGGTGGTGAGCGCCCGGCGGTCCCTCAGGCGGGTGGGAAGCGTTTGAGGGCGTTGCGGGCAACGAAGCGGGCGGTGGAGTTGAACTGGCGGTTGGCAAGGGAGAGCATGATGACGAGCGCGGCGATCATGAAACCCCACCATGTGATGAACCAGGCGAGCACGGCGATGGCGAGGAAGAAGGCGCGGAGGCCGTGGGTGAACTGGCCGGCGGCGGCGATGTTCATTTCGGCGACGCTTTTCGCGGCTTCGTCCACGCCGGGCTGGCCTGCTTCGGGCGTCGCGGCGAGCATCACGGCGGAATAATTGAACAGGCGATAGGCCCAGCCGAACTTAAAGAAGGCGTAGGCATAGAGCGCCATCAGCATGGCGGTCTTCACGTAGAAGGCGGCGCGATCGATTTCGAGATGAACGAAGCTCTGCTCGAAGGCGCCGATGATGGTGTCAGCGGCCGTGAGAAGGCCGAAGCCGGCGCCGACGGCGATGAGCGCGGTGGAGGCGAAGAAGGATGTTGCCTGCTGCAGGCCGGTGATGATGTTGGCGTCGACGAGGCGGATTTCACGCTGCGCCATCTGGCGCATCCATTCCAGGCGCTGCGCCTTCATCGCGTAGGACAGCGTGAGGCGATGCCAGGGTGATGCATCGATCAGCCAGCCAAGACCCCACCAGCCGATAACGAAGAACGCGAGTGCGACGCCATCGAGCCAGGTCATGATTGCTTTCGCTCTACTTCTTCGCCGCGTAGATCACCTGTCCCGCGCGGATGGTGTAGGCGACTTTGGCAAAGCCGGTGATGTCGGTTGCGGGATCGACGGACAGGATGGTGAGATCGCCATCCATGCCGGCAACGACCCTGCCCTTTTTTGCAAAGCCGAAGCGGGCGGATGGCGCTGTGGTGAGCGAGCCGAGGATCTGGTTGAAGGTGAGGCCCGCGCCGGACATCAGGCGGTATTCCTCGGTGGTGTCGAAGGCTTGCGTGTAGCCGACATCGGTGCCGAACAGAATTTCGCCGCCGGCGTCGGCGTACATCTTGAGCTGGCGTTGCGCGACGGCGGTGAAGGCTTTCACCGTAGCGTCCGGCGCGCGGTCGTTCTTCAGCTCGACACCCCAGAGCGTGAGGGTCGGGATCAGCGCGAGCTTGTGCGCTTTCAGTTTGCCCACCAGGTCCGGCGTCCATTCGAGGCCGTTGTCGGGCGTGGTGTGGGCGAGAATGTCGACGCCGCTGTCCATCGCGATGGTGAGGCCCGCGAGGTCGGACGGGTGCGCGAACACGGGCTTGCCGAGGCGATGGGCTTCGGCGACGGCGGCCTTTGCGACATCGAGCGGCATCGGGAGGACGCCGATGGGTTTGCCGACGATGGCGCCGGTGAAGAGTTTTACGCCGTCGGCGCCAGCGGCGAGTTCGTCATGCACCCGCTTTGTTGCGAGGGCTGGGTCGCCGACTTCGAAGGAAGGCTGTCCGCGTAGAAGCTCGCGCGCGTAGATGGGCGTGCCGTGGAGCGGGAAGATCGGCGCATCGACGGTGAGGATGTTCGGTCCCGGGATTTCGCCCGCGTTGATACGCTTGCGCAGGGCGATCGCCTGTCCCGGCAGCGAGGCGATGTCGAACACGCTGGTGAAGCCCCAGCGCGTGAGCATGCCTTCGAGTTCGCCCGCGAGGGCCTTGGCGTTTGTTTCCGGCGGCTGCGAGAGCGTGGGCGAGAACAGATGGATGTGGCTGTTCCACATGCCGGCGACGACGGTGAGGCCGTGGCCGTCGATCACCTGGGCGGACGGGCTTGCGTGGACCGTGCTTGAGGGGCCGACTTTCGCGATCACGCCGTTGCGGACGAGGATCGTGGCGTCGGTGAGTGGGGCTGCGCCGGGCGCCGGATAGACGCGGGCGCCGATAATGGCGAGTTCGGCGCCGGAGGGCGTTTCATCCGGGGCGGGCGTGGTGCAGGCGGCGGCGAGAAGCGCGCAGAGTGTGAGAGCAAGGTGTTTCATAGCGCGCGCCATCGGTGATCGAGACGGCATACCATCGGCGGCGATGAAACGGAAACCGGTAGGGGGACGTCAGTCTCGGGCTTGTCCCAAGAATGACTCCATGGACGGTGCGCCCGTCTTTCCCCGTAAATGGCGAAGGACGGGCGCGGTGCTCGTTACGCCCGGCCGAGGAAGTCGAGTTTGCCGAGGGGGACGCCGCTGTGGCGGAGGATCGCGTAGGCGGTGGTTACGTGGAACAGGAAGTTCGGGAGGGCGAAACCGGTAAGGAAAGCGAGGCCCGTGAACGGGATGTCGCCGCTCGGCAGTTTCAGCACGACCTGCTTTTCTTCCGAGCCGTCGATGGCGCTGGCCGGGACGCTTTTCACATAGTCGATCGTGTTGGCGATGCGGGCGCGCAGCTCGGCGATAGTCGTTTCCGTGTCGGGCATGGCGGGCGGCGTGCCACCGGAGAGACGGGCCACGCAGCCCTTGGCCGAGTCGCTGGCGAGCTGGATCTGGGCCGAGAGCGGCCGCATGTCAGGCGCGAGGCGCTGGGTGACGAGCGCGTTCGGATCAAAGCCGCGTTGCTTTGCGTTTTCCTCAGCCTTCGCCAGAAACTGGTCGAGATTGTTCAGCATGCGCAGGAAGACCGGCGCACTGGCCTTGTGCATCGAAATTGACATTGATTGTCCCTTGTCCTCATTCCGCCAGAGGAACCGGCGGTGTCCGGCTTTGCATATGGGCGCAGTTTTTGACGGCGCAATCTGGTAGGGCTACGAATCGTCGATGCCATCGTTGGCGCTGGGGAATAGGCCTTGAAACTGCAGTTCTGGTTCGAATTCGCCTCAACCTACTCTTATCCGGCTGTGATGCGGGCGGACAAAGTGGCGGCCGCGCGGGGCGTCGAGCTGGAATGGAAGCCGTTCCTGCTAGGGCCGCTGTTCCATGCGCAGCAGGGGATGAAGGACAGCCCGTTCAACGTGGTGCCCATCAAGGGCAGCTATATGTGGCGGGACATTGAGAGGACTTGCGAGAAGTACAGCCTGCCCTTCCGGCGGCCGCACCGCTTTCCGCAGAACGGCCTGATGGCGGCGCGTATCACCCTGTCGCTGCCGCAGGCGGAACGGGCGAACTTCGTGAAGGCGGTTTATCAGGCAAACTTTGTCCATGACCGCGATATCGCCGACCCGCAGATCCTGCATGCCGCAGCGCGGCGCGCGGGGCTCGATCCGCTGGAAACGCTGGCGGCGATGACGTCGGAAAAGATCAAGGACGAGCTGCGGGACGAGACCTCGCGGGCGGCCGATATCGGCATTTTTGGCGCGCCGAGCTTCGTGACCGAGGATGGCGAGATGTTCTGGGGCAATGACCGCCTCGAAGACGCTCTTGATTGGGCGGTACGCGGAACGCTAAGACCCAATACACAAAACTGAAGCACCGGTAGTCGAACCGGTCATCCATGGAGACGTCCGATGGCGTTCGTGCTCACCGAAGAGCAGCAGATGCTGCGCGACAGCGCGGTGTCGTTCGCGGCCGAGAAGCTGCCGGTGAGCCAGTTGCGCGCGCTGCGCACGGCGGGCGCGGGGTTCGACAAGGGTGCGTGGAAGGAAATGGTGGAGCTGGGCTTTGCGGGTGTGCTGATCCCGGAAGAGTTTGGCGGCTCTGGCTTTGGCTATGTTGGTCTGGGCCAGGTGCTGGAAGCACAGGGCCGGACGATTGCGGCCTCTCCCCTGCTCTCGACGGCGCTGATCGGCGCGTCGGCGCTGATCATTGCGGGGACGCCGGCTCAGAAGGAAGCGTGGCTGCCGAAGATCGCGGCGGGCGAGACGCTGACGGCGCTGGCGGTGGATGAAGGCGCGCATCATGATCCGGCGCACATCAAGCTGAGCGCGAAGAAGATCGGGCGCGGGGTTCGTGCTGAACGGCGACAAGCGGTATGTGGTGGATGGCGGCGATGCCAACCTGCTGATCGTTGCGGCGCGCACATCGGGCGACGCGGGTGATGCGACGGGCGTGACGCTGTTCCTCGTGCCGGCGGACGCCAAGGGCGTGACGAGTGACGAGCGCTGAAGACGCTGGATGCGCATGCGGCGGCGAACATCAAGTTTGCGGGCGTCGAAGTTGGCGCGGATGCCGTGCTCGGCGCGGTGGATGGCGGCTATGGCGCGCTGGAGCAGGTGCTGGATCGCGCGCGCATCGGCGTGGCGGCGGAAATGCTGGGCGCGGCGGATGCGGCGTTCGACATGACGAGCGAATACCTGAAAGTGCGCAAGCAGTTCGGCCAGCTGATCGGTTCGTTCCAGTCGATCCAGCATCGCGCGGCGATCATGTTCACGGATCTCGAGCTGACGCGCAGCTGCGTGGCGGCGGCGCTGGATGCGTTGGACCGCAACGCCAACAACATTTCCGAGCTGGCGTCGCTGGCGAAAGCGCGGGCGGCGGAGACGCTGCACCTCGTGAGCAACGAGACGGTGCAGATGCATGGCGGCATCGGGATGACCGATGC
The DNA here is from genome assembly GCA_963784415.1 of uncultured Alphaproteobacteria bacterium. Classification (GTDB taxonomy): domain Bacteria; phylum Pseudomonadota; class Alphaproteobacteria; order Caulobacterales; family Hyphomonadaceae; genus UBA7672. The sequence continues at coordinate 585,230 of CAWARK010000002.1, read as the reverse complement.
GCATGATAGCGGGCTCTACATGAAACGCGCGCGGGTTCTGGAGAACCTGTACGGCGGCGAGAGCTTCCACCGCGATCGCTATGCCAGGATTGGCGGGTACTGAGCGCCTAAGGCCCACACCCTGAAAACAGACAAGCCGCCTGCTGTTGAAGCGGGCGGCTTGCCTACGCTAATCCCGGAGGGGGGACGAACGTCTTCGGGGAGGAAGAGGAAGTGCGGCCTATTTGGCGGGCGGCATCAGGACCTTGTCGATCACATGGATGACACCGTTGGAGGCGTCGACATCGGCGGTGACGACTTTCGCGTCATTGACCGTTACGCCGGTTGAACTGCCGACAACCTTGACGGTAGCGCCTTCGACGGTGGCGGGATCGAGCGTCTGCATGCCGATGGCGGACGACATCACTTCAGCCGGAAGCACGTGATAGGTGAGGATGGCGGTGAGCTTGGCCTTGTTCTCGGGCTTCAGCAGGTCTTCGACCGTGCCAGCCGGGAGAGCGGCGAAGGCGGCGTCAGTCGGCGCGAACACGGTGAAAGGTCCCGATCCACGCAGGGTCGACTCAAGGCCAGCAGCCTGGACCGCGGCGACAAGCGTGTTGAACGATCCGGCAGCAACAGCGGTATCGACGATGTCCTTGGCTTCAACCGGAGCGGGCGCTGGTGTTGTGACTTCTGCAACCGGCGCAGGCGCCGGAGTTGCTGGCGCGGTTTCGCCGGAGCAGGCAGCGCCCATGAGAGCGAAGGCAGCGATGGGGAGGAGCAGCTTCATTTTCGGTTCCTGTTTTCTGCGCAAGGCAGAGCCGTTGCCGGCTCGCCTGCGTCGTGTGTGATGATGGGAGTACGCGCGCACTGCAGCGGTGGATTGCAGATCACGAAAGAGTAATCCGCGACGCTCTCATGTGTTCGGCGCGACTTCGATCATGACCTCGTTGCGGCGCAGAAAGGCCATTGTCCAAGGCGGGTCATAGAAGGCGAAGACAGGTTCGCCCCGCGGCGTGAGGCCAGCACGCGACACCTTTTGCATGAGGACAGTCTTTGCGGCCTCCATGTCGCCGGCGGTTGCGAGACCGGTGAAGCTATAGACGGCCATGCGTCGCGATGGCTGTTCGATCAGCTTCACGTCGGGACTAACCGGCGCGGGCAGCGATTGCAGTGTGGAGCCAGCGGGCATTGTAAAGGCGATGGTCCAGCTGCCATTGTCCCGCGCTTCCTGCGTCACTGGCGCCGTCATGGCGATTTTCTCGCGCGGCGCCTGTTGCGTGACGGGTGCGGTCATCGCGATCTTCTCGCCTTCACGCCCCTTGGCGAAGATGTAGTCCGCCAGTGGACCGAAGCCTTCGAAGCGAGAGCCCCACGCATCGCCCTGCACTGTCGTTTCCGCAACGATGGTCGGCGCATAGTCGCGCACCTGGAAACTTGATCCTGGGACGAGCTCAAGCTTGAAAGCGGGCTCTTCGACACGCTCGGTGGCGCAGGCGGCCGCAAGAAGAGGCAGTCCCAGCAGGAGTGAAAGGCGCATCGCGTTGCTCCGGTTTGAAGCTCATACGCGCGTCGCAATCGACTGGATCATTCCCTTGCGAGGGCTCTGGTCTTTCGTATCGGCAGGGATAGGCTTGGCCACAGCCAATAACGCGCGGGGAACGAGATGAGCACCAAGTGGAATGCGCAGAACAGCGATCCGGTCACGCGCGGGTTGATGGCGGGCTTTCCGCCGGCGGCGGACAAACTGGTGCATTCAGAGGGAGAGTTGTCGGGCAGCTCCTTCCCGCAGACGCGATGGGCGTTCAGCCATCAGCGCGAGATGAAATCGACAGTTAATATTCGTCGGGGGGCGGGGCCTGTGTCTGTGCTGCCGAAAAAGCTGCGCGATGACATCGATGGGATCGCGTTCGCGACGATGGAAGGCGAGCAGACGACCTGGGGCCAGTCAATGGACGCCCTGTTTACCGATGGCGTGGTGATGCTGCATCGCGGAGCCGTGGTGTACGAAAATTATCGCGGGGCGCTGTCGGCGGAGCTGCCGCATATCGCGTTTTCCGTGACGAAGTCTTTCGTCGGATTGATGGCGGCGACGCTGGCGCATGAAGGCGTGATCGATACGGCGGCGACGGCCGTGACGTACGTGCCGGAGCTGGCGGGGTCGGCATTCGCGGACGCGACGGTGCGGCAGGTCATGGATATGACGGTCGGGGTCAAATATTCGGAGAACTATGTCGATCCCGAAGCTGAGGTGCGGACGTATGGCATCGCGGCTGGATACGGGAAACCGCCTGAGGGTTATGACGGACCGCGCTCGATCGTGGAATTTCTCGCGACGCTGAAGAAGCAGGGCGAGCATGGGGCGGCGTTTGCCTACAAGACCTGCAACACGGAAGTGCTCGCGTGGATCGTGCAGCGTGTGACGGGCAAGGCGATGGCGCAGCTGATATCGGAACGCATCTGGCAGAAGATGGGCATGGAGGAAGACGCGCACATCATCGTCGATCCGGTGGGGATGGCGGCGTGCGGCGGGGGCATGAACCTCTGCCTGCGCGATCTCGCACGTGTGGGCGAGATGATGCGCAATCGTGGGGAGTTCAACGGGCAGCGGATCGTGCCCGCCGCGGTCGTGGACGAAATCGCGGGCGGCGCGCGAAAAGAGGATTTCGCGAAGGCGGGCTACACGACCATGCCGGGCTGGAGCTATCGCACGCAATGGTGGGTCAGCCACAATGATCTCGGCGCCTATACCGCACGCGGCATCCATGGACAGGTTTGCTGGATTGCGCCCAAAGCGGAGCTGGTGATTGCGCGCTTTGCCTCTCACCCGGTGGCGGCGAACGGAAATTCGATTTTGGACAAGGTATCCTTGCCGGCGTACGCGGCGGTGGCGAAGCATTTGATGCGCTGAGAGGGAGGGCTCGCGGTAAGCCAACATCGCCCTAGCCTTTCACAGCCGCCCCGCTAGGTTGCGCGCCAACAAGAAACCGCACCGGGAGACTGCCGCCATGATGATCGACAATCTGTTTTCGCTGAAGGGGCGCGTGGCGCTGGTGACCGGTGGGTCGCGCGGGATCGGGAAGATGATTGCGCAGGGGTTCGTCGAGAGCGGCGCGAAGACATATATCTCGGCGCGGAAGGCAGACGTGTGCGATGCGACGGCGGCGGAGTTGACGGCGCTGGGGCATGCGGAGTGCATCTCGCTGCCGCAGGACATCTCCACGGTGGCAGGCGGCAAGATGCTGGCCGAGGAAATCTACAAGCGCGAAGGCAAGCTCGACATTCTCGTCAACAATGCGGGCGCGGCGTGGGGCGCACCGTTCGAGGAATTCCCCGAGCATGGCTGGGACAAGGTGATGGACCTCAACGTGAAGTCGCCCTTCTTCCTGACGCAGGCGCTGCACGCGGCGCTGAAGAAGGCGGCGAGCCCCGAGCGGCCCGCCAAGGTCATCAACATCTGTTCGATCGATGGCATCCGCCTGAACCCGTGGGACACGTATTCGTATCATGCGTCGAAATCCTCCCTGCTCTATCTCACCAAGCGGATGGCGGCGCGTCTGGTGCAGGACAACATCGTTGTGACAGCGATTGCGCCGGGACCGTTCGCGTCGGAAATGAACAAGGCCGCGCGCGACCAGGCCGACGCCGTCGCCAAGCGCACGCCATCACGCCGCATCGGTCGCGATGAAGACATGGCGGGTACGGCGATCTTCCTCGCGTCAAAAGCGGGCGATTATGTCGTGGGCGACTCGATCGCGGTCGATGGCGGCATCGCTTACGCCAGCCTGCCGACGGATGGCCCGAGCTAGATTTCGCCACATTCGGGATTGTTACAGAATGCAGCCGGTTCCCGCCGGCTGCATTTTTTTCATGTGCGTGTCGTCAGGAACCACATCGGCCTGCCTCCCGTTTCTCACTGACCATCAGCAGAGAGGCGATCACGCCATGAGTACGCATGTTGACGAACTTGCCTTCGCCCCCAAGCGACACTTCAACCGCCCCGAGGAGGTGCTTGAGGACGACAAGCTGACTTACCGCGACAAACGCCGCATCCTGGAAAGCTGGAAGCTTGACGCGCAGCGTCTGGCTGAAAGCACGGCGGAGAACATGACGGGCGGCGAGGAAACCGACCTGCGTGAAGTTTCACGCGTGCTGGTTCAGCTGAAATCCATGACCGCTCCGCCGGAAGCCATTCAGGTTGGCCACACCGCGCATGTCGTTTCAGGCATGACCATTGGCGGCTTGCTTGGCGCGGCGGTCGGCCTTGTCGTGACTGCCGCAACAGCAGCCTCGCTCGCACTCGTCGCGCAGACGACGGTGGCGGGCCTCATCATCGGCGGCGCGGTCAACGCGCTGCGCAAGCCGCCGGAGTAGGTGGAACTACGCCGTCAGCGGCACGTTCTGGAGCGGCAAACCCAAGGAGTTTCCCATGAAAACATTCATCATCGCAGCTGGCGCTCTTGTCGCGCTCGGCGCTGCGGCCTGTACGTCTTCCGGCAACACTGAACGCGGCGCAGCCACCGGAGCCCTGCTCGGCGGCGTTGCCGGCGCAGTCATCGGCAACAACACCGGCTCGGGCGACGCCGGCCAGGGCGCGGCGATCGGGGCTGCCACCGGCGCAATCGCCGGCGGTGTGATCGGCTCGCAGAAAGACAATGACAACAACCGGTCAGTTGATACTGGCCCGCGCGGCGAGCCGCTGATCTACGACAATTACGCCCGCCGGTATTACTACGTCGACCGCAATTCGGGCCGCACGTACTGGGCCAACGGCGAATATCGCGGTTGAGGCTTGCCCTAGCCCTTTTCGAATGGGCGACGGGCTTCCGAGACTGGAGAGGGGCGCTGCGAAAGCAGCGCCCTTTCCGTATCCGGCGAGCCCTGCAGATCGCGATGGAACCAAGGGGGATGAGTCGGCGTTCCATTCCCGGACCCGCCAAGAAGAGACTGGAAAACACATGTCCAACCGCGAAGTCTTCAAGAACGACGAGCGTGAAATCGTCGAGGAGCTCGATCGGGAAGTCGATCGCAAGGGCGGGCTGTTTGCACTGCTAGCCTGCCTGGCAATCGTGGCCGGCCTTGCCCTGTCGGCGGTGCTGGCATTTGCGGGCGGGCCCAATTAATCCCCGAAATGGGGCGTCAGTATTGAACGGCGCCAACCATCGTCTGATTGACGGACTTCGCGATCCGGGGCGGGATATTGATCCTGACATAACGGCCGCCATCAGCAGTGGCGCCCTCGTCCAGCGTTCCACGCACCTGCCGCGCAAACGCCGCCATTAGCGTCGCGCCAATTCCCGTCCCCTGATCAGGAGCGCTGGCTGCGGTTCCGTTGTCTTCAACCGACAACACCGAGCCCCCGACGGCGTGCTTGTAGGTGATCCTGATATGGCCGCGCACGCCCTCAGCTTCCCGGTCCACAAAGGCGTACTTCACCGCATTGGTGACAGCCTCGGCCGTGAACAGCGCCAACGGCACCGCGAGGTCAGCGTCGATCGCGTCGTTATCGATGTCGGTCTGCATGTCGATGCCGAGATCTTCGGCGCCGAGCGCCTGGCCGAGATTTGAGCCCAGCTCCGCAAAGAAGGTGCGGGTGTCGACCATGTTGATATTGTTGTGCTCGTAGAGCGAGGAGTGGATCAACGACAGGGCGTTGATGCGGGCGCGCGCGTCGTCCAGCGCGGAGGCGGCTGCGCGGTCCTTCAGTTTGCGGCCCTGCAGGCTGAGCAGGCTATTGATGATCTGCAGGTTGTTCTTCACGCGATGGTGGATTTCCTTCATCGCGGCATCGCGGGCAGCCAGCGCCTCTTCCATATTGCTGGTGCGGTCGCGAATGCGGACGGCCATCTCTTCCATCGTGTCAGCCAGCACGTTGATCTCAGCCGGCGCCTGATGCTTGGCGCGGAGGGGCTGAACCGAGAGCTTGCCGCTGGCATAAAGTCCGGCGATGCGGCGGAGATAGTCGAGCCAGCGCAACACAAGCCGATCCATCGCCAGCCAGGCCGTGACGAGCGCCAGCAGCCAGGCCAGCAGCGGAAGCGCGAAATTGCCGAACGCGTTGAAATTCTCGAGGGTAAGCGGGGGCGGCGGGGGCGCCGACACGATCGCATAGAACTTGTTGCCGGCGAGCGGCACGATCGCGGCCTGACGTCCTTCGTTGGACTTGGACTGGACGTCGAAGAAGCCCGACATGCCGGGCTTCAGGGCGGACATCACCTTGCTGTCCATGATGTCCCAGCTGGTGCTGGCGAAGACCTGGCCGGATGAATCCAGCAGGGAGACTTCGTAGCCTTCCGGCAGGTTGGGGTTTTCGAGTTGGGCGACCAGCGTGTTGATCGGCGTGCCGAGCACCAGCGCACCATTGAAACTGCCGTCAGGCTTTGTGCGACGCCTTGCCGACGCGATGGTCCATTTGCCGGTTGTGGCGCCGACCAATGCAGTCGACTGCACGGAGGCAACGCCGGTGTCACGCAGTTCAGCAAACCACGGCCGGCCTGCAACGCTGACGCCCTTGGCGCCTTCGAGGCTAGCGCACGCAACGCGTCCGTCGGCATCTACGGCTGCGAGCGACGAGAAGTCAGGTAGCGCTGCGACGATGCCCGAGAGGTTTGCGTCGCAAGGGTCGCCTTTAACTGAGGTGGCGATGAGTTCAAGCAGGCCGGGCGCTGTCGCGAGTGCATTCTCAGCGCGGCTGGCGGCCACACGCGCGACAAGCGTCATCGTTTCGCGGCGGTATTGAGCCTCGCGTTCGATGTCGCCCGACCACCGGATGCCCCCGATAACCAACACCGGCGACAGCGCCGCGGCGAAGATCAGAAGGAGCAGGATCCGAAGCGATAGCCGGCGTTGCGGCTTTTCGTCAGTCGTCACCCCTTGCCCTCGCACCTCCCGCAGCAAGCTTCGCAGCCTGATCCAGGATATCGTCGAATGCCTTGTCAGCCCCGATTTCGTGCTCGGAAGGTTTGCGCGACATGCTTTCGGACATCAGAACTTCGAGCGCCTTGCGGGCCCGGCTGACCCGGCTCTTGATCGTGCCCACAGCAACCTGACACACCTGCGCTGCTTCTTCATAGGCCATGCCGCCAGCGCCCACCAGAATGAGCGCCTCGCGCTGGTCGTCCGGCAGTTTGTTGAGCGCGGCACGAAGCTCGAGAAGCTCCATCGGCGCGGTCGGATTGTCGTTGGCGACAAGCGTGTTCTCGGCAACCTCGGCGTCCAGCGGGGTGGAGCGCCAGCTGCGGCGCTTTTCCGAATAGAACTGATTGCGAAGGATCATGAAGGTCCATGCCTTCAGACTGGTACCCGGCTCGAATGACGCTCGGGCTTTCCAGGCTTTTGCGAGGGCCTCCTGCGCGAGGTCGTCGGCCTGGGTGGGATCCTTGCACAAGCTGCGGGCAAAGGCGCGTAGGTGCGGGATGACGCTGACGAGCTGCTGCCGGAAGCTGGCTTCCGACGCCGCAGAGTCGCGGGGCTCCTCGCCGTTCTTCGGCGTCATTCCTGTGGGATTGCTCGAATCCGCCATTACACCGCCGCCATCAGGTTTCAGAATCGGGATCGGGCTTCTCGGCCTTTTTCCCGTCTTTTATCTGGTCCGCCGTCTGGTCTCCCGCATTGGCGGACCGGCGTTCGTCGGCCTGTTCGAGGAAGCCCAGAAAATCGTCAGGTATGTCTTCGCTGACGACGTCGTCGTACATTTGGCGCAAACGACGGCCGATAGGGTCCTGCCTGCGCCGCGCCACTCTGGCGTCCACAGGCTTTGACCCGGACTCTCCCCCAGACATGTCTTTTCCCATTGCTTCTTGTATCTTCAACAGACGCGGTCAGCCCGCTACGGGCCAAGAACGCCAGACCAACATGATGGTTCCGCAATTCTTTGAAAAAAGATGGAACCCGTTCTGGGTGGAGGCGTTAAGGCCATTCTAGAAGTCTCAAAAGACGTGTGGGAGCCTAAATGAGCCTGGTTCAGAAACTCGGTCCGCATCTTCCTTTCCTTCGCCGCTATGCCCGGGCCCTTACGGGCACCCAGAAAAGCGGCGATTCCTATGTAAAAGCGGCGCTGCAGGCCCTGGCCTCCGGCGAGAGCGAACTTGAGAACATGCCGCCACGCGTAGCCCTCTACCGGCTGTTCCACGCCATCTGGGAGGCCACGGGCGCCCGGCTTGAAAGCGCACCGGAAGCTCCGACCTCCATCACCGAACGTGTGATGCGCATTCCGCCGCGTCACCGCCAGGCCTTCCTGCTGACCGCTCTTGAGGGGTTCACCGTGGAAGAAGCCGCCCGGATCCTCGACGAGACGTCCGAGGGTGTGCGGGTGCTGATCGCCCGCGCCCAGACCGACATCGAGAATGAGCTGGCAACGGACGTGCTGATTATCGAGGACGAACCGGTGATCGCGGCGGATATCGAAGCCCTGGTCATGGATCTCGGGCACCGCGTCACCACGGTTGCGACGACACGCACGGAAGCCGTCAACGCCGTTCGCGCCCATCGTCCCGGTCTTGTACTGGCGGATATCCAGCTGGCTGACGGGTCTTCGGGTATCGACGCGGTCAACGACATCCTGCGCGGCCATGATGTGCCCGTGATCTTTATCACGGCCTTCCCGGAGCGCCTGCTGACGGGCGAAAAACCGGAGCCGGCCTTCCTGATCACCAAGCCGTTCCAGCCGGAGACGGTGAAAGCCGCCATCGGCCAGGCTCTGTTCTTCCACGAAGCGCGATCGGTGGCTGCCGCCTAGGCTGGCGACTTGATCCTGCCCTCCCGAACCTGAAACCTTCAGGCCCACCTGCGACGAGCATGTGGGCCTTTTTCATCGCAGATGGACGCTTCGGCGTTGCGGCCTCGCGGCGATCCACCTCGCGGCGATCCACGGTGGAGGTCAGGTTGTTTCCGGGATCAGGCGGGTAGGCGCGGGACGCGGGGCGGGCGCTGAAGCATCGCCAGCGGCGACAGTCGACTTGCGGAACACCACACCGACTTCGCCCATCGGCGGATGCATCACATCGGCGTCAGGGCTGGCCGCCATGCGGATACGGTCCGCAGGTACGCCGTTGGCAATGAGCGCTTCGGCGACGCTGTTGAGACGGGCGAGCGCAAGCGCGATGGCCTGCTTGTCGCCACCCTCTGCCGATGTGTCGATGTCGGTCACCAGGTCGATACCCGCTGGCTTGCAGCGGGACGCTTCGTCACTGATGTGCGCGATCAGATCGAGGGCCTGACTCGTGGCCTCGGCCTCGCCGCGTTTATAGTAAATGGAGAGACGCTCGCCCGAGCAGGCCGCCGGAGCAGCATCAGCGGGCGTTATTTGCGCATCCGCTGAAGCGAGCATCGCCGAGGCAAAGCCCGCGACGCACAGCAATGAGATCGAACGTAACATGGTTATCGCGCGTTTCGCGCCTCTATCCGTCCCTCACGCCATGCATGACAGGCGCCGGACGGATGAGAGCGCATCGCCTTTCGGCGAGCGCTCTCATGTCGTCTCAACAAGGTCGCTTAGTTGGCGACGTCCTTGGCAGTTTGTTCGACAGCCGTGCCGGCCGCCTGAACGTCTTTGCCTGCGCCTTCGACGGTGTTGCAGGCCGTGACGGAGGTCGCGAGGATGAATGCGATCGCTGCGAGGGTGAGTTTCATATGAATATCTCCTGGGTCCAGTCGGCGACTCCCGCCGCTCGACCTCTTCAACGTTGTAGCGAGGTGAGAGTTCCCCCACAGACGCATGCCCTGACGTGGGAACCCAAATGTAGAAGCAGCGTTGCTTACCTGAACAATTTCAGATCAGGAGTAGATCATGCTTAGTTGGGCGCTTGTCTTCCTTGTGCTGGCGCTGGTCGCCGCCGCTTTCGGCTTTGGCGGCATCGCCGGTACGGCCACCTCGATTGCACAGCTTCTCTTCGTCGTCTTCCTTGTCCTGACCGTCGTCACGTTCGTGGTCAGGGCGCTGCAGGGACGATCGGTATTGTAGCCGGTTAACTCCCGGTTGTGAGGAAAAGGGCCGGCTCGCGCCGGCCCTTTTTCTTTGGAATCGAAGCGCCAAACGGCCCCTTACCCGCCCCCTCCCCCCGCCTGTTCCCATACCGCTGAAAATCAGTATGTTGCCGCGCTCTGAGACAGGTCGGGCCTGTAGCTCAATGGTTAGAGCCGACCGCTCATAACGGTCTGGTTGTAGGTTCGAGTCCTACCGGGCCCACATCCTCTTTTGTTGCTGCTGTACAGCGGTGCGAGTCCTGTCAGAGGACGCAAACGGCCTCGCGAACGTGTAGTCCCTCACTGCCTGCAGTTGGCTCGTTCTGGCTCGACGATGTCGGCGCACAGACCTCCAGGCTTTCTGTTTGGCGTGGAGCACAATCCACCTGTCAGCGCATCGGGCGGCAGCTCAGTGCGAAGCGTCGCGAGACGCCACCTGCCCACGGGCTAAAGGATCGAAGTAGCCAACATTTTGGTTTGTACCTCGCGCCCGCCCTAAACCGGCTCATCCGAAGCAATCGTTAGAACGGGTTAGAAGTCCTGGCGGATGCCGATGCTCCCGAACAAGCCACGCTCCTGCGTCGTTACCAAGGGATTGTTGTTGTCAGAGTACTGCCCGCCGATCTCGACGTCGAAATAGGTCGATCGGTTGAGCGTATAGGCCAGCGCCACCGATCCGCGCGCTGACAGCTCTTCGCCCAATCCATCCTTGCGAGTTCGCTGGTCGAGCCGCAGCTTGGTGTTGAGGCGGATATCGCTCGTGACCGGGTAGCGCGCGTTGAGTTGCACCGTCTTCTGCTCCGTCAACTGCGTGTCGGCATAGCGTACGCCGGCAATGATGATTGCCCCCTGGGTGAATACGTCTGACGCCACCAGCTGTCCCGAGTAGTAGTACTCCGTCCCCGTTCCCGGAATTGCGTCGACCCCACCAGAGCCCTTGGTGCCTGAAACATTCGTCGCGATCATGTCGACATTGATCTGCAGCCTGTCCATCAAGGGCCGCGAGTAACTAAGCGAAACCGATCGCGCGTACGCACTGCGGTCTTGCGCCAGCTGGTAGATCTGGTCTTCCGTATATGTGCCCAAAAGCTCGTTTGGATCTGTCACTGACTGCCCGAACACGGAGTTGAAGGTCGTCAGCAGGGGCGACCGTCGATAATCCAGCGCCGCTGAAATACTGGACTCGTCGTCAAACCTCAAAGAGCCGTTGAGTAGCGCAAGGTTCGTTTGCTGGAAGTGCACGTCGTAGTCGTAAACCCCATATGCGGATACGTGGGAGTTGAAATAGCGGAGCTCACCTCCCGCAGCCTGCCGATCAATGAGCCCACCGAATTTCTGATCCACATAGTAGACGGTTGCATCAAGAGCATCCGGAACCAGCGTGACGTCCGCGCTTCCACCGACGAACACGCGATCGGTGTTCACCTTGAGATCGCGCGATGACTGGACCGGGAAGCCGCCAACCAGGTTCAACTTGAGGCCTTCGGTTGGCTGGAAGCTGACCAGCCCACCATCGAACCGCCCGAAGATTCCGCCCGTGTTGCGCGTCTGCCTTCCGATCCGCAGTGCAGTATTCCACTCGTGATCCGACACGTCGAGAAACAGCGTGCTGACAGCCCCCTCGTCCCGCTGAACGCCCGCACGGAAATCGTCGCGATACACACCGGAGAATCTGAAAAGGCCTTCGATCCGGTCATTCCCCATCGAAAGGTTTACGTCTGTACCCCACAAAACCTCGTTGAGGTTGGTGCGGTTCTCCTCGATGGGATCGGGGTTGACCTCTGGCCCTCCGACCACCGGAACATCGTGAAACAGGAAGCCGCTTTCGTCGCGCTGGTACAACATCGACAGGCTACCCGACAGCTCCGTACGAAAGGCAGCACCGACAACGGTCGCCGTCTTTCCATCCACACTCTTTGCGGGCGTCTGATCTGGTTTCACGTCGTCGCCGAGCAGGGCGGCCAACCTCTGCCTCACGCGGGGCGCGTTGGCGTGATCCGGATAGCGCGCGAGGAACGTCTCGTATTCGGCCTTCGCGTGAGCCAGCTGCCCGTTGCGTTCCCGCGCCAGCCCCAGCAACTCCTGGGCCTCAGGGGTCGCTGAGCTCTCGGGTTGGCCCAGCAGGCGCTCCGCCAAGCGAACTGCTTCAGCATTGTCTCCGGCCGCCAGCTTGTCGCGCAATTCCTGCAGCATTCCGTCCGAGACAGGATCGACCGGCAAAGTTGCCGGCATCGCACTGATGCCCGACCGGGCCGCGAGCCACGCCTGATAAACACGCTCACGCTCAGCGCGATCAATGCGCGCGATCCATGCCCCCGGGTAATCCGCGGCGACCTGCGTCAGCACCTGCTCTGCTTCTTCACGGGTTGCGAACGTGCCAAGGCGAAGTCGCGTCCATTCGGCCCCGTTCTCTTCGGCGGTGTAAGCGTAAGCGGCGAAATGCTTGAATGCGTCGATCTGCTTCAGCTCGTCCGGCGGCACGTCCTTGCCACGATTGGACAGGAGGTTGATGGCATAATTGCCGTTCGGCTCAAGCGCCGGGGGAACCGACTGGGTGACCGACTGGATGATGTTCGTCGCCGCATCCGTTGCCTTCTTGCCCGTATCAGGCGCGCATCCCGCACGGCCCGATACAGTGACGACCAGACGCGTGACAGTCTTGTCTGCCTTCACCTCCCAGCTCGCATCGTGGTCGAACTGGATAACCAAAGTTGGACCGGCAGGGTCGGATACATCGTACTGGATACGCTGGATGCCGGCGACAGCACTCACCGGGGGACGCAAGCTCTCGGTGGCCAAAGCTGTCGACAGCGATCCGCGATTGAAATTCAGCGGCTGCACGCCGATGCGCAGCTCGCGTCCGCTGCGTTCCGGAAAGTGGGACGTGTAACGGACGGGTACGTTGAAATCGATGCTTACGGTCGCACAGGCGCCATTCTCCTGCGCGGATACGCGGGACAGGAAACGATCGCTTACTGTCTGTGCGTAAGGGGCAGGTGACAATGTGCCAACAAGCGTGGCCGCAAGACTACCCGCGAATGCAGATCGCAGAAGCAGGGATTGAGATCGCGGCCTCCCGTTCTCCGCAGCTTCGCCTACTCCGCTACCATGCCCCTGCCGCTTCGAGTCCTTCGACGTCATGCACATACTCCCGCGGCGACACCATTTTCTGGTGTCTGCACCGCATCCGTCCTGGCCCCCGCCTGAAGTTTCGCTATCGCCCTAGTCGAACCCGCCGTCGCTGACGCGATGGTGCGAGTTTCTTCTGGTCGCAATCGTTGTCATCGTGCTGTCCGTGTAGACGTGGCATGCCCCGGTACAGTCACGCAGCTCGGACACCGTATATTGCGTGCTTGGATTCTGTGTTTTGCGGTGCGAACCGGCGCGGTAGTCGTTGGCATGGCAGGCCGCGCAATCCGGCTGGTAGGCTGCGTTTGGCCAAGGCACCTGCTGCGCGTTTGTGCGATGGCAGTCGGTGCAATCAAGGGCAGAGCGGTGCTGGCCCGGATAGCCGGCGCTCGAGTGAACGAAACGGATCGTCGTCCAGCTATTGCTGTTGTGACACTCTTCGCACGGCAGGTTGGTCTGGAAATGCGAGGTTGGCTTGCCCGTGGCGCTGACGGCGTTGTGGCAGCTGGCGCAGGAGCCTGTCACGGAAGCGTGGTCGAACGAGGCGGGAATCCACGCCAGAGTTGAGTGGCAATCGCTGCATTGTGCGGACGTTGCAATGTGGGTCGGCGGCTTACCGGTTGCAGCGGTCCCATTGTGACACGACGTGCACGTGCCGGTGACGGCATTGTGGTCGACCCGCACATTGGTCCAGTTCGTCGTTACATGGCAGTCGTCGCACGTGCTGGTCGAGGCGATGTGGGTCGGCGGCTTGCCGGTCGCCTGTGATCCGTTGTGACAGGTTGCGCAAGAGCCGCTGACGGCCGAATGGTCGAACTGTACACTGGTCCACGTGGACGTGGCGTGGCAACTGTCGCAGCCTGCAGTAGTCGCAATATGGTTCGCCGGCTTGCCCGTCGCCTGCGTGCCGTTGTGGCAGGTTGCGCACGAGCCCGTCACGCTTGCGTGGTCAAACCGCACGCTCGTCCAGGTCGATGTGTTGTGGCAACTGTCGCACCCGGCCGATGTCGCAATGTGGTTCGTGGGTTTGCCGGTTGCGGTGGAGCCGTTGTGACAGGACGCGCAAGCCGCCGTGACGCCCGCGTGATCAAACCGGGCATTCGTCCATGTCGTCGTGCTGTGACAGGTTTCGCATCCCGCGGTCGTGGGGATGTGAGTGGCGGGCTTGCCCGTCGCCTGCGATCCGTTGTGGCATGCAGCGCACGAGCCCGTCACGCCGGCATGGTCGAATCGTACGTTTGTCCACGTCGCCGTGCTGTGACAACTCTCGCACGATGCAGTCGTCTGGATATGGTTTGACGGCTTACCGGTTGCGCTCGTCCCGTTGTGACACGTCGCGCAGGCGCCTGTGACGCCAGTGTGGCTGAACCGCACATTTGTCCAGCCAGACGTGCTGTGGCAGCTGTCGCACCCAGCCGTCGTGGCAATGTGGTTCGTAGGCTTTCCGGTGGCCTGCGAGCCGTTGTGACAGCTGGCGCATGAACCTGTGACTGCCGCGTGGTTGAACCGCACTGACGTCCACAACGCGGTCGTATGGCAGGTTTCGCAAGCAGCGGTCGTCTGGATGTGTCTTGCCGGCTTTCCTTGCGCCAGCGAGTTATTGTGACATGTCGTGCATGGGCCCGACACCGCAGCGTGGTCATAGCGTACGCGGGTCCAGCTCGCCGTGACGTGACAGGAATCGCAATCCGCCGTGGTCGGCACGTGCCGCATCGGTTGGGCTGGCGCGATGCCTCCGTTGTGGCAATCGCGGCAGCGTGTGGGCAATCCACCGAAGTTTCCGTTCGAATGGCAGTTCTCGCAGGTCAGAGACTTGTGGGCGCCGTCAAGCGGAAAACCGGTCGACAGGTGATCAAACCCGACAATCACCCTGTCCTGCTGGGCGAGAGCCGGAGTGCTGAAAGCGCCGGCCGCCATGAACAGAACTGCCATGATCGCGAAGACCTTCGCGTTCAGCCAGGCAGGGATCAGATTGGCGACGCGGCAGTGGGACATCAGTCCTTTCCAGAGATACGCCACAGCGCCCACGCTTCCCAGCTGCAGACAGCTATTCCCTCCGATCGGGACAAGTACAATGCACGTACGGAAATTTAATGCACGATTGCGACCTTGCGTATAATTCAACTTTCGAAACGAACTCAGTATAGTTTAAGATTCAATTCAGATTGAATTCAGATAGCATTGTTTCGGGGCATAGACGCACGCGAACCTGCGTGTGCATCGCCGGCCAGACATGTTCGAAGCGCACTCAGGGCTTCATGTTGATGGCCGAGAAGTCATCGGGCGAATGGCATCGTTCACAGCTGGATCCAAATGAGCCGCGATGCTTGTCGTCCGATGCGTGACACGTCACGCATCGCGTCGACAATTCGATGCGACCCGTTACGGGCGCGCGATGACAGCTCTGGCAGGCAACGTCGCGATGCTTTCCCGTCAGCGGGAACGTCGTCTGCTTGCTGTGATCGAAGGTCCAACGGGTCCAAACCACAGGATTGTGGCAGGTCGCGCAATTGGAGCCGAGCCGCCCAACGTGCACGTCGTCATCTGTGTGGCACGAGACGCACGCGGGCTTCACATCCAGAAAGGCCGCACTCTTGTGGCAGTCTTGGCATTTCACGCTCGAATGCTTTCCAAGGAGCGGAAAATCGGTCTGGCCGTGATCGAAACGAACATTGGCTTTCCAGGCTGTCTCTCCATGGCATTGCCCGCACCCATCGCCCAACTGGCGTTTGTGTGGATCGTCGTCACGATGACAACCGATGCAGTTGGACGGTGGCGCCTTCACATGCGTCGGTTGTTTATGACATGCCGCACAGGTAGCGGACGCATGCCTGCCATTCAGCGCAAAGCCCGCATCCCGCTCGTGCTGAAAACGAACCTTTGTCCAGCCAGTCTCAGAGTGGCAGTCCTTGCAGACCGAGCCGAGTAGTCCCTTGTGAACATCGTCTTTCTGGTGGCAGGCGCTGCAACTGGTCGGCGGCTTCCACTCCTTGACGGGGCGCGTATGGCAACTCTCGCACTTCACCGAGGCATGCTTACCCAACAGCGGAAAATCTGTCCTAGCGTGATCAAACGTCACCGACCGCCAGTCGCGCGCTATGTGGCAGTCGGCACACGCCACGCCGTTGCGGCCCTTGTGAACGTCATCTTTCGCGTGGCATCCGTTGCAGGTCCGAGGCAACGGATCGCTGACATTCTTTACGTGACAGGCTTCGCATTTCGCGGCGACGTGCTTCCCGATGAGCGCGAAGCCCGTCCTGGAATGGTCGAAACTCTTCACCTTCCATCCGGTCTCGACGTGGCAGGACGCACAGTCCCGACCGAGTTTTCCAGCATGCGCATCGTCCTTCGCGTGACATGAAACGCAGCCGGTCTGGACGCCTTTCCATGCCTGATTGACGTGGCATGCAGCGCACTGCGCGCTCGCGTGTGCGCCCTTTAGCGGAAACGTAGTCTTGCTATGATCGAACGATACCGTCTTCCACGAAGAGACCACGTGGCAGGTTGCGCATGCCGTTCCGAGCCGACCTTGATGTGGCTCGTCTGCCTTGTGGCACGCAGCGCAATCCGCTGGCGCTTTGGCATATTTTTCTCCATTTTTATGGCATTCTGCGCATTGTAAGCGCGCATGCCCACCCAGCAAAGGCATGTCAGTGAGCCGGTGGTCAAACGTCTTTTCATCGAGCACGACGATCTTCGCGCTCCTGCCCTCATGCTCGACATGGCACGTCTTGCACTCGACGCTGCCGACCTGCCGGGAGCGACCATGAAATCCGCGCCGGTTCTGGACATCCCAGTTGATGTCCTTGTGACACGCAAGACACTTGGCCTTCTGCGCGCCCTTGTTGAACGACTCGTGGCAGGAGTTGCACGTAGCATCGAACTTCTCGTGCGAACGCGAGAGTTCACCCGGCGAGACGAGCCGTTCCAACGGGTTTTGCGCGCTGGCGCCGTCACTGAATGTGATCGCACCAGCGAGTATCGCCAAGGTGACAAGCAAGGCACGAAAGGGGCCCATGCGAGCGTCTAGTAGAGATGTACTGCGACGATGTGGATCCCGGCGGCCACGACCATCAACATGAACAGGGGCATGTGCACGATATGCCACAAGGCGAAGAGCCGCTCGAAGAACGTGAGGTAGGCTGCATGTTTCAGCTGACGGCAATACGCGCGAACGAGCGTGGCCCCATCCCGTCGCAATCGCTTCACTGCTGCGCGTCCGCCAGGCTTGACGCTCGACACGCGTCCCGCACCGCGCTTCAAAGCCGCAAGCATTCTCCGCCGGGCGATCGTGATCCTGGCTGAGCTCGACACAGCATAACCAAACGCGCTGAAGACGTTCGAGCGCGGCTTGTGCAGCGTTGCCTCCAGTTGGTCAGCAATATCCGCGACGTCCGCAAAATCGCCAATCAGGGTCTGCCGCAACAGGCCAGCATCCTCTGCCATCGCGCGCACTTCGGCGCGCTTGCCGGCGAGGTCACGGTGAATCCTCACATAAAGCATTCGCCCAAGGAGGCCGCTGCCAGCCACGACCAGCATGGAGACGAGCGCGATAGCAGCGTTAACTGAACCGGTCCTGAACCCAGCATGAAAAAGGATCAGCGTCGGCGCCAACAAACCCAGCGACATATGAAAATGAAACCAGTCGGGGACGCTTCCCATGAAGGCGAGAGCCGGAATTCGCTTCCGCAAGGGATAGATCAGAAGGACTCCTACACAGCCGATGCCGGCGATTCCAAGCCAGTATCCAACGCCCTCTTCCGCTTCGATGCCCAAGCGGTCCTTGAACACCCAACCAGCGACGAGCACGCCGACAATCATCAGCAGGAACACGGGAAATGCATAGACTTCAAAGGCCGAACCGCGCCTGGCTTGTACCTGCGGCGCCAACGTGGAGGACGCGCGCGCGTGTGTCGCAGCAGCATGCGGTGTCACAAGTTGAAGCTCGGCCTGTTCAGTGAAATCGCGTCGAGGCGGCGGGACGGCACCGCGCTGCGAACCGTGAGGAGCGTTCAAGCTAGACTCCGCGCTTTGATAATCGCGCACCCCACGCAACAGAATTCTGGCACGCATGTACCGTGATGAGAAGCCTCAGCAAGATGAAATAAAACATAACTTTAAGCGATGGAGTTTTCATTGAAATGAGTCCATCACTCTCCTGCGTGGGGCGCATGGCGATGACTGGCACGATTGTTGTCGTCGCAATTATTCTGGATCGCCCTTGATCAGCGAACTCGGACTCTTCGCCCTCACCCTCGCCCTGATGACGTCCCTGGTTCAGACCGCCGCCCCGCTATGGGGCGCAGCCACAGGCCGCGTACGTCTCATGAACGTGGGCGCTTCGGCAGCGATCACCCAACTGGCTCTGATCGCCTTCGCCTTCGCTTGCCTGATCTGGGGCTTCGTGACGTCCGATTTCTCGCTGCGCGTCGTTGCAAGTAATTCCTACACGCTGATGCCGATGATCTACAAAGTCGCGGCCGCGTGGGGGCAGCATGAGGGCTCGATGCTGCTATGGGCGCTTGTGCTGGCCGGCTATGGGGCGGCCGTCGCCATGTTCGGAAACAATCTGCCGGCGACTCTTAGGGCAAGAGCGCTGGGTGTGCAGGGGCTGATCGGGGCAGCTTTCCTCGCCTTCATCATATTCACCTCGAACCCGTTCGCGCGGCTTAGCCCTGCTCCCCTAGAAGGAGGCGGGTTCAATCCCCTGTTGCAGGACCCCGGGCTCGCTGCACACCCGCCGATGCTTTACCTCGGCTATGTCGGCTTCTCGATTGCATTCTCTTTCTCGGTCGCGGCGCTGATCGAAGGAAAGGTTGACGCGGCCTGGGCCCGATGGGTGCGGCCATGGGTGCTTACGGCATGGTGCTTCCTGACCATCGGGATCGCGCTTGGCAGTATGTGGGCCTACTATGAGCTTGGCTGGGGCGGCTGGTGGTTCTGGGATCCGGTCGAAAACGCGTCGTTCATGCCGTGGCTGATCGGGACGGCCCTTCTTCACTGCACGCTGGTCGTCGAACGACGTCATGCGCTAGTGAACTGGACGCTCCTGCTTTCAATCCTGACGTTCACGCTCAGCCTGATTGGCACTTTCCTCGTCCGCTCAGGCGTGCTTACCAGCGTGCATGCCTTCGCGGTTGATCCAGCGCGAGGCATCTTCATTCTCGCGATGGTTCTCGGTGCGTCCGGTGGCGCGCTCACGCTCTATGCGTTCAGGGCCCGCCAGCTTCAACAGCCGCCCAGTTTTGCGCCGGCCAGCAGAGAAGGCGCAATTCTCGCGAACAACTTCCTGCTGCTCATCGCCACAGCTATCGTCTTCCTCGGCACGTTCTATCCGCTGGTGATCGACGCACTGACTGGCGACAAGATTTCCGTCGGCCCGCCTTACTTCAACGTTACATTCGGTCCGATCATGCTGTGCGTGATGCTGGTGATGGCTTTCGGCCCCCTGATGCGCTGGCGTAGCGACTCGGTGAAACCGGCGCGCCGGTCGCTGACGTTGCCGTTCCTCACAGGAGCAAGCGTCGGGCTTGTCGCCGGCATACTCGGCCACAGCCTGCCCGGCGGGCTTGGCATGGGCTTTGGCGTCTTCCTGGTCGCCAGCATGATCCGCTGGATGCAGGCACGCTTGAAGGCGGGACAGGTGACGCCGCAACAATCGCTGTTCCTCGCTCGCGCGTTTCCGCGTTCCACGTGGGGCTTTGTTGCGGCGCACATGGGCTTCGCGATTGCCGTCTTTGGCGTCACGGCCATGTCGGTGTGGCAGACGGAATC
Source organism: uncultured Alphaproteobacteria bacterium (assembly GCA_963784415.1). Classification (GTDB taxonomy): domain Bacteria; phylum Pseudomonadota; class Alphaproteobacteria; order Caulobacterales; family Hyphomonadaceae; genus UBA7672. The sequence continues at coordinate 565,385 of CAWARK010000002.1, read as the reverse complement.
CTTTGCATCAATGCGCAAAGGAGACACCGCCACGCTGGGCGACCAGTCATTCCGGCTGGAGCAGGTGCAGCTGGTGAAGGGACCGAACTACGACGCCCAACGCCTGACCTTCAGCGTGCTCCGCAATGGTGCGGCCGACGGCGAACTGGCTACCGAGCGGCGCTACTACCCAGAGCGCGACACAGTGACGACCGAGGCAGGCATCCGCGGCGGCCTGCTTGTGAATCTCCACCTGACCACCGGAGAGGACGACGGTTCGGGCGCTTTCGCCGTACGCATCACCAACCATCCACTCGCCATGTGGATTTGGGGAGGGGCCCTGATCATGGCGGCGGGGGGCTTCATCTCGCTGTCCGATCGCCGGTTCCGCATCGGGGCGCCTCATCGTGTCGGCGCGGCCGTCGCATCCCATGCCGGAGCCTGACGAGATGTCCGTCATACCCCCAACGGAAGAGATACTGCGGACGCGATCGGCGCTCCCGGCGTGGGCAGCACTTGTTCCTGTCGCCTTGCTGCTCATTGTCAGTGGATTCTTTGCCTTCGGCCTCACTCACGATCCCAAGGCAATCCCCTCGACAATGATCGATCGGCCGATGCCGGAGTTCGCACTGACGCGCCTTACGCCGGAAAGCGAACCGCTGACGAATGAAGACCTGAAGGGAAAGGTATCTCTGGTGAACGTGTTCGGTTCATGGTGCAGCAGCTGTGTCCTCGAACATCCGCAGCTGACGGACATTGGCAAGTCTGGCCGTGTGTCACTTTATGGCGTGGACTGGCGCGATCCGCCGAGCGACGGCGCCGCCTGGCTAACACGGTATGGCAATCCCTATCTGAAGACCGGTGTCGATTCCGACAGCCGCCTTGCCATCAATCTCGGCGTGACAGGAGCCCCAGAGACATTCGTCATCGACCGTGGCGGCCGCATCCGGTTCAAACAGGTGGGACCGATCACGCCCGAAGTATGGGCCGACACGATACTTCCCTTGATCCAGAAGCTGGAAAGGGAGCCAGCGTGAAATATCTTTTCGTCACTCTCGCGCTAGCATTCGCTCCGACGACGATTGCCCAGACACCACCTCGCGCTCTTGACCCTCAAGTGGAAGCTGCCGCTCGCGAGGTTGGAAAATCCCTGCGCTGCGTTGTTTGCCAGAACCAGTCGATCGAGGAATCGAATGCACCGCTTGCGGCCGATATGCGTAACCTGGTGCGTGAGCGTCTTGCTGCGGGCCAGACGCGAGACCAGGTGATTGCCTACATGACAGACCGCTACGGCAACTTCGTACTGATGCAACCGCCTTTTCAGACTGACACTCTCCTGCTCTGGCTGGCTCCAGTCGCGTTGCTGCTTGGCGGTGCTTGGGGATGGTTCGCCTATCTCGGGCCCGCCGCCAGACGTAACCTTGAGCCCGCCCCTCTCTCCGATGATGAAACCACCGAACTATCAAGAACTCTCGGTAAGGGAGGGACGCTGTAATGCTCTGGCTCGCAATCACTGTGCTTATGGCTGGCGCCGTAGCTCTGGCGAGTTGGCCGTTTTATCGCCGCACGAAAGTCGCCGATGGCGCCAGCGCGGACATCTACCGCTCACAACTGACGGAGCTGGAGCGCGAAGAGGCCGCCGGACTGATCTCCAATGATGATGCCCGCATGGCCCGCACTGAAGTGCAGCGCCGCTTGATCGCGACCGCCGGGGCGACAAACACCGCCGAGGATTCTAGCATGACACTTACCGACCGCACCACCTTCATCGCAATCGCAACCTCGGTCGCGATTGGATCCGCGATCATCTATTCCACGGTTGGCGCGCCTGGGGTCGCCTCCTCTCCTCAAGGTTTCAGCGCGTCCCAAGCTATGGCGGGAGGAACTCTGATCGAAGCATCAGGCGACAGTCAGTCGACCCAGAAAGGTGTGGCGCCTGTCGACCAGATGATCGGCAGTCTGGAGGCGCGGCTCAACTCAGAACCAAACGACGTCGAAGGCTGGCGTATGCTTGCCTGGTCAAAATTTCGCACAGACGACTTCGCCGGGGCTGCGGCCGCCTATGCTCGGGCGGCGAAGCTTGCGCCTGACGATGCCGAAACGCTTTCCGCCTATGGCGAGTCTCTCTCGCGCGCCGCTGGAGGGATGGTAACACCTGAAGCCACGCAGGTTTTGCAGGCGGCCATCAAGGCCGATCCCAAGGATGCGCGTGCCCGCTTTCTGCTCGGGTTGAAAAAGGACCAGGAAGGCAAACCGCAGGATGCGCTCAACGACTGGCTGACCATGTTGAAATCTGCCGAACCGAATGCGCCTTGGTATGATGAAGTTCGTGGCCGTGCTGTCGAGCTATCGCAGTCGGCGGGTATTGATATCGCTTCGCGCCTTCCGCCGCCCCGCTCAGCCGATGCAGTAACGGCGGACCGACCCGCAGGGCCGTCCGCCGCACAAGTCTCCGAAGCGCAGGCTATGGCGCCCCAAGCGCGGCAGGCAATGGTGGATGGAATGGTCGCGCGTCTCGATAGCCGCCTCAAGACCAATCCCAACGATCTCGATGGGTGGAAACGATTGATCCGAGCGCGCCGTGTGCTTGGTCAGACAGACCTGGCGGAAAAGGCACTCTCCGACGCGCGTACTCATTTTTCCGCAAATGCAGCCGATGTCCGAGCGCTGCAGGAAGCAATGAGCGACCCTCTCGACCTTCCGCCGGGCTAGATGCCAAATTCTCCGATGCTGGACACACTCGTCGCGGCGCTCGTCTATATCGTACCGTTCGTCGGCGGACTGGTGCTGTTCGCCACGGCGCGTCGCAAAGCAGCGAAGCGGGCGGCCGCCACCTGGAAGGACTCTCAGGACGCAGGGCTCATCGAACCGACGTCTCTGCATCCACACATCGATCTGTCGCTATGCTGTGGTTCTGCTGCATGCGTGACTGCTTGCCCGGAAAAAACTGTGATCGGGATCGTGGACGGCAAGGCGCAGTTGGTTGATCCGACCGCCTGCATAGGTCATGGCGCCTGTGAGGCCGCCTGCCCGACACATGCCATAACTCTGGTATTTGGAACCGAGCGCCGCGGCGTGGAACTCCCCATCGTCTCGCCAGAGTTTGAAACCAACGTGCCCGGCCTGTTCATCGCTGGCGAGCTTGGTGGCATGGGTCTGATCCGGAACGCTATCACGCAGGGCGTGCAGGCGATTGACGCCATCGCCCGCCTTCCCGGCATACGCCGCAGCGATCGCCTTGACGTGCTGATTGTCGGGGCAGGTCCCGCGGGATTCGCAGCCAGTCTGGCGGCCAAAGAGAGGGGTTTGCGCTTCCGGACCATCGAACAGGAGACGTTCGGCGGCACGGTCTCACACTTTCCACGTGGCAAACTTGTCATGACGGCGCCTGCCCGCCTGCCTATTGTTGGCCAGATGCGTTTCCGTGAAGTCTCGAAGGAAACGCTGCTCGCCTTCTGGAAGGACGCCAGGGAGCGCGCCGCCATCGAGCTGAACTACGAAGAGCAACTTCTTGGCCTTGAACGCGACGGCGATGGCTTTGTTGCTCTCACGTCGCGTGACGCTTATCGCGCACGAGCGGTGCTATTGGCCATCGGTCGCCGCGGCACACCCCGCAAGCTCGGTGTCCCTGGAGAGGAGCAGTCGAAAGTCGTCTATCGGCTCACCGATCCAGAGCAGTTTTCAGGCAAGCGCGTACTCGTAGTTGGAGGAGGTGACAGCGCCCTCGAAGCCGCCGCCACCATTTCCGAGGAGACAGATGCGATCGTCGATCTTTCCTATCGCGGTGACGCCTTCCAGCGCGCCAAGCGTAGGAACCGCCAGCGCGTTGAGACTGCAGCGGCATCCGGGCGCATCACCATTCGACTATCATCCCAGATTACGCAGATCGACAGGCTGTCCGTGAGACTCAAAACAAGTGCGGGCTCAGTCGATCTACCCAACGATTCAGTTATCGTTTGCGCTGGTGGGGTTCTCCCAACCGACTTCCTCAAATCCCTTGGCATCGCTACGACGACTAAGCACGGCGAAGCCTGACAGCGAAGGCCAGATGCATCGCCTCAAGCCAAGGCAAGCGCTTTAGTCAGCGAGTTGTACGCGCCAAATGCGTTCGGGCTCCATCTTGCGATGGAGCCCGACGCTTTCCCTGATCGTGCCTAGGTGGCAACTTCTAGAGTTGCAGCAGCGAGTAGTCGGTCGAGACCTGGTGATCGCCCAGCCCGGTAGAATGCATGCCCGAGAGCATGTCATGCGTGCTCAGGAACAGGTTGGTATGGGCGGCGAGGTCGACGGTGCTCATGTCGTGCCCCGATTGGATTGAGGCGAAGTGATCGACGAGGTTGATGGCATCCGGCGTCACCACGTGGTTCAGCAGCTCCATCAGCTGGAAGTCGCTTTCAACGCCGGCGCCTGAGTTGAGATGCAGGACACTGGCGCTGAAGCCAGGGATGCCGGTTATGACGTCTTGCGGACGCACTGTACCGATAACCGAGTCCGTTCCGCCGTTCGAGTCGAACACCACGCGGTGAGCGGAGGTCAGGCCCGAAATATCTATCGTATCGTTGGCGGCGCTGCCTTCGATACGGATCGTGCTGTAGGCTAGGCTGGTCGTCGTGAAGTCGCCGATCACAACCACCGTGTCACCCTGCGTCGCGCCGCTATCGACAACGCCGTTGCCGTTGTTGGCGGAGGTCAACAGCGTGTTGATCTTGATCTCTTCGATGTTGTCGAGTTGCGCGATGATCGAGCCGTTGTTCGTTCCGTTGCGCGTGATCACAATCTCGGTGTTGGCTGCCAGGCTGGTGATGCCGGCGGCAAGCGCTGCTGTGCGCGTATAGATCCGGAAGGTCTCCGCTCCTGCTGAACCGTCCAGAATGTAGGTGTCCGACCCAGCACCGCCATCGATCAGGTCGCGACCGTCGGTCGAGCCCTGGAAGATGAAATCATCACCATTGCCACCATTGACCGTGTCGTTACCTCCCCCGCCGACCAGAATGTCACTTGCATCTCCGCCATTCATCACATCCGCCCCCTGCAGGCCGAAGATGACGTGCGAGCCAGCGCCGCCGTTGAGGGCAGCGTCAGCGCCATTGGTGCCGAAGACCACGGCATAGTCCGTGCCGCCTATGCGCAGCGTCTCGAAATTGAAGACTGTGTCCGTTCCTTCGTTGCCGACAACGTCTGCCACGGTGAACGTCGTACTCGCAGCCGAGATGGCGAAGTTCGTTACAGGGCCCGCGAAGACCGCCGTATCGTTGCCGGCCCCGCCGAGCAGCGTGTCGTTGCCGCGACCGCCGGTGACGACGTCATCACCCTGGGCGCCACTCAATGTGTCGTTGAAGTTGCTGCCCACAATGATGTTGTCACCCCGCGTGCCGGCGAAATTGACCCGGTTTGCGGACGCACTTGCATCATAATTCACACCCACGGCTGTCGTGGCTACAGAGGTGATGGCCTCGGGGTGGCCAGAGCCATCGACAAAGCTGACACGCACGCGCAGGAACTGATCTGCCAGTGAGCCAAGACCCGTTCCCGCGGCATCAGGAATGGCCAGGGTTGCGCTAGTTGCGCCACTGATGTTGTTCCAGGTCGTTCCGTTGGATGAACGCTGCCATTGATAGGAGAACGGCCCAAGGCCGTTAGGATCAGCGATGGTCGACGTGTTGACCGAAAGCACCTGACCTTCTGTCGGTGTGGTATCGCTAATGATCGCGTTGCCGGTCGCCGGGAACGGAACCAGTTGGCCAGCGGTGAAGTTGGTCACGCCGCCCGCTCCGTTGGAGAAGCGGAACAGCTCCACGCCGACCACAACGTCCTGACCGTCACGGCCAGCCACTGTGTCCGTGATCTTGAGCGCCATAATCGTTGTAGCTGTTGCCGAGGCAACCACCGCACGCGTCACCACGTCAAAGAATACGGCCGTCACCTGGTACTCAGACCGAAGCCCAGAGAAAGTCGCGACGTCCGCCGAACCCATCACTCCGCCGTCGCCGATCTGACCGGCAGATTCGCCGGTCGTCTGAACGACGCCGTTGCGCCAGATCTTCGTGATGTCGCTGCCACCGAGAACCATATCCTTGAACATGGCCGACTTCAGCATCTCCTGCAGATGTTTCTGATCACCCCAGCCGACCGCATCCAGCAGTCCGTTATGCTGAAGGAATCCGGTCACCCGGTTTGAGGCGCCATCGAACGTGTTGGTGTAGGCGCTGGCGTAGGAGCCGATCAGTGTGTCGAGGCGGATGCCGTCACCGACGATGAGGTCGTTGCCAGCCCCGCCAGTGATCTGGTCATTCCCGCTGCCGCCGATCAGCCAGTTGGTGCTGTCATCGCCGAGGAAGGTATCATTATTGCGAGAGCCAATGGCGCCTTCGATCCCGACCCAGGCTGGAAACTGCGGATTGCCGTCAATGGCAAGCGCGGGATTCTGCTGGGTAGCGAAGTCGATCAGCGCGCCCACGGGCGCAGCCTGCCAGTCGCTGAGATCGATCAGGTCGAAGCCAACGCCATTGCCGTTCTCACCTTTGTCGGTGAGCCCGTCGCCACCCATGACCTCATCGCCGCCGCCCGTCTGAGACTGGGAAAGTGGTCCGGGGCGCAGGATATCATCGCCATCCATGCCGGCCACGATATCCTGGTCTGCCTGACCGACGATCAGGTCGGAACCGCCATCGCCCCAGAGCAGATCACCGCTCACGCCGCCATCGATATAGTCGTTGCCGTCGCCGCCGTGTGTGAAGGGGTCTGTGTCGCCACCGCCAAAGATGACATCGTCACCCGCGCTGCCGGAAAGCTTGTCGATGCCGACGCCGCCGTCAAGGTAGTCGTTGCCATCGCTGCCGACCAACTGGTCGACGCCTGCGGCCGCGGTCGCGCTCTGTTCGCCGAACAGCACATCATCGGCATTGCCGCCGTCGATCAGGTCGCCGCCATCACCGCCAAAGATGGTGTCTTCGCCATCGCCGCCATAGAGCCGGTCAATTCCGCCGCCACCGTAGATGATATCCTTGCCGGCCTCGCCGTAGACAGTGTCGTCCCCGCCACGGGCGTAGATAAGGTCGTTGCGATCTGACGCGACGATGACTTCGTGTGAGTCCGCGCCGCTGTTCGGAGCGCCGTCCAGTGCGAAGCCTGAAGCGTCACCTGCTTTGGTGTCCGCGTCAGGCGTGCGCGTGTCACGGATGTACTGCTTGCCACCGATCGTGACGATATTGCCGTTGAGACCCGTCGTCGTTCCGCCATCGCTGAAGATGCCGAGGTTCATGTTCGCAGCGAGCAGCGCCGCATACTTGTGCTCGGTCCTGGCGTTGGTCGTAGCCTGGGCTGCCAGGTCCAGATACTGGTCGGCATAGGCGAAGGCCGAGCCGTTGAGGTGCGTTACACCCGTCGTCCGCTCGATGATGTCCTTGAACTGTTCGTCGATGATTTCCTGGCCATAGTTGATGTTCGAAAGCCGCTGCAGGTAGTAGAAGCGGTCGCCATCCATGAGGCGGCCGATTTGGTCGACAAAGATGGTGTCGAACGTTTCGCCAAGCAGGCCGCCAGTCACGTGGACTTCGGCAAGACCACCGAGCCAGCAATCGATTTGGCTAAAGCCACTTACACCCACAAGCGTGGCATCGGTATTGTTCAGGAAATCCACCGCCTGCTGGATCGTGTAGCCCCAACGATTTGCCGCGCTGTCAACCGGTACGTCGTTTGCGAGATCCATGACGACCTGGGCACGCGCGACGTCACCATCGAAAGAGTAGGCGGCGATGAAGTTGACGAGGTTGTCGGGGTGAATCATGTTGGCGCCGAAATCCGACCAGCTCGTATAGGCCGTCAGCTGCAGGGCGACGCGCATATCGTTGAGTGTCGGGATTCCAAGATCGCGACCACGCGCGATGTTGATTGCAGCAAGATCGAGCGGCTGGCCGAGCAACCCCTGATTCAGTGCTGGCGTCAGGAACTCATCGATCTCGTTGGCCTGCTGATGGGTCATGCCAAGCGCGAGTGCCCCTGCCCCGATTTCAGCGAATTGTTCCGGCGAGAGAAAGGCCTGCTCAAGCGCCAGCCGCGTCACAGCGGCAGTCAGGCTGCCGTTCGGATCCATGTGATCAATCGACTCTCGCAGCGTGCTATGACCGAAGCGATAGGCTACCTGCGAGAAGTCGAGCGAGATCGTTGCATTCTCGCCTGAGTTGTAACCGACGAATTCGGGTAGGTTCGGCGTGATCGTGCGAGCGAACTGGTCAACCGCGGTGTGCTGGTATTCCATCTCGACCGTCATCTTGGCGGCCTGGAAAACCTTCTCCTGATCCCAAGCAACGGCGCCGTTGGCATAAACGTAGTTGCCGCCAGCGTCCTTTGAGCCCGTGTTGATCTGCCAGTCATGCAGGACGGCGTGCTGATAGTCAGCATTTTCGTCGAGAGCAACTTCGCGCGCATCCTGCGCGTAGATCGCGTCGATGATGTTCTGGACTTGGAAGTTATGCTCTTCGTGGAAAACGTGGTGAACGGCGGTAAGGCCGATATTCTCGTTCGCACGGCCGTCGCCAGCGATGTAGTGGTCGCCGACCGCCGCGAGCAGCAGGTCGCTCACGGCGTCATGAACCGTCGGATCAATGGAAACGATCGACGGGCCGACTTGCATCGACGTCTTGATGCTGAAGTTGCTGAAATCGACCCAGAAGTAGAGAGCGCTGGCGCCGGTCAGCTGTACGCCCGGGCTGCCAGGACCCATCGCACCCGCTGGAACATCGAGGACGATCGTTCCGGCATTGCTGTCATAACCGAAGGTGCATCCCAGCTGTTGCGCCGCGTTTGACAGTGTTGCGATGTCAGCATTGAAGGCAGCGCCGGCATCAGGATTGAGCGGGTTGGCGAAGTGAGCCGCATCAAAACGCGGGTTCATGTCGAGAAGCAAAGCCGCGCCGGTTCCTGTTGCCTGAATGCCAGCCGTGTTTGTGTCGGAATCGACGACATGACCGTGCGCATCGCGCGCCCGCAGATTCTGCACGTCCTCCCAAGTAAGATCGTCGCGGCCGGTGGCGATGAGATGTGCGCGCAATTCGTTCAGGGTCGGCAAAGTCGCGGTGGTCGCTTGACCCCACGCATTGGTCCATTCGCGGCTGGTGTGACCATCAAGCATGGACATGCCCGGCTTCCAGTCGTCTGACACCGGATCCTGTACCCACTCGCGCAGCAGCGCGGTCAGGTCTGGGTGCGATCCGTAGGTTTGACCTTGGTCGATATACGGTGACGTATGGTTGACCCACTGCGGCGTACCGTCCGGCGTGAACCCGCTGACATCTGCACGTGAGATGACGATCTTTGTCGCCGGTTGTCCGCTCGTCGGATCGATAACGCCATACATCGGATCGTCTGGCGCCAGATTGATCGTGATCTTGGTGCCATCGCCACCCTTGCCGACGAAGTCTAGGCCGTGATCGAAGAACTGGCCGAACAGAACAAACCAGCCATTTACCGGCGCAACTCCGGGATTGACCGAGCCGATGAACCATTCGGTGTTGGCGCTGCCGTCAGCATTGACGCTGGGCTGGCCGTCCTGTTGCCCGAGCGTCTGTAGCATTCCGTAGTCGGCGACGGACGTGAATCCGTTTGCATCCTTCACCAGATGAGTGCTGCCGGGCTGGCTTTCAAAAGTCACGCCCGCCGTTGTCACCGTGCGGCTGATCATGCGCGGCGTGTAGTCGACGACGTTCGCGTGCGTCAGGTTAGCAGCCGTCTTGGTATAGTCGGCGGTCCCAGGGTTCTGCGGTGTCGCGAACTTGGCCGCATAGTAGGCGTCGGCGCTCGAGGCATCTGCTGGCTTCAGATAATTGTCGAAGATCACCTTCGTGCGCTGCATGAAGGGTTGATCTGAAGTGCCCCAATCTGGATTGAAGAGATTGTTGGCCAGGCCGTCGACATTGCGAATGCCTTGTGAAGCCGTGTACGACCAGAACGATGTTCCGTACGCCGCGAGCGCCGCGCTAGGCGTCATTCCACTGCCGTTCCAGATAACATTGCCACGCGCGTCGTAAACGGCGCCGGTCCCATTCCAGTCGACGATCGCCTTGCCGTTCGCGTCGAACAGCGGCTTGAAACCGATTTGATCCCGCATGAATGCAAGATCGGAAAAATTGAAAAGGAAACTCTTCAGCGTTGTCATTGCCCTATCCACCTTCAGCGGGCGACCGCTCCCCCCTCGGGATCGGAGTCCTGCCCTTGGCGCGACAACTAAAAGCATTACTTCTTATTTAATACGACGTTCTCCACGACTTCCTGAACATAACCTGATGTTCCCGCATTGCGAGATTTATACTCGTATTTAAAGGTTCGATTAAGCCAGCTATCATTCTGCGTTCAGCTTCATGTCAGAATGGAACCCTGACTCTGGCGAACGGTTCAAACTCATTACAAACGCAACAAATCTGGGCGGCGCGCCCGACGGAGAAAGCCCCAATCCAACCGGCTCGCTTCATTCCGGATGCATGATCGTCCGCATAGGCCTATTGTAGAGCGCCTAATTAAAGTTTCGCAAAAAGCAGCGCAAAACGCATTATATTAAATACCCACCATCTAATGATAAGTGGCGTCTCGTTGCATTGATGTCATCGCAGGTTGTCGGAATTGACAACATCGGCGCGTGTAGTCGGGGCGAGGGATCTACTTGTGGCGCTTCAGGTTCAGCGCCGCAGACAGCCCGCCTAGAGAGGACGGGCCGAGCTCGACTTTCCCCTGATAGAGCTCAACCAGGTCTCGGACAATCGATAGCCCCAGACCTGTACCAGGCCGGGTTTCATCGAGCCGAATACCCGGGGAGAATACAATCTCCCTGACCTCTGGAGGAAGACCCGGTCCGTCATCCTCCACCACAATGCGGATAGACGTAACGTCGACCGCCGTAGCCTCCACGATTATTCGCGACTTGGCATACTTGAACGCGTTGTCGATGAGATTGGCAACCAGTTCGCTGAGATCCTGTCCATCCATGGCAGCGCGAATGGTGGGATCAAGGCGCTGCTCGATCTGGACGTCCTTGTTGATGTGCAGCCGCGACAACGCACTCACCACCCCGGCGACCGTCTCCGCGACATTTGATTGCGTCCCGGGAAGTCGCGACACGGCCTGCGCGCGCGCGCGCGCGATGTGATGATCGATATGGAGTTGCATCGCCTTGCACTGATCAGCGATCAAGTGACCGGCCAACTTGTCACCGCGCTCGTCAAGCTGATACGCTTCGTCTGCCACGATGGCCAGCGGGCTCTTTAGAGCGTGAGCCAGGTTACCGGCCTGCGCTCTGGCGCGCTGCAACGAGTCTCGTTGACCTTTGATGAGTGTATTGAGCTCTGCGACGAGCGGCTGAACTTCAGTCGGGTGCTTACCTTCGACGGACAACGCGGCTCCAGCCCTGACTTCGCGCATCGCCTGCGCAAGGCGCGAGAATGGCGCCATGCCGAACGTCACCAGCCCCAACACCGTCAGGAGCAGCACCGCACCAAGCCCGCCGAGCGCCAAAAACAGTAGCTCATCAAATTCCTTGATGGCGGCCTCGACATGACGAATGTCGGTGCCGACCGCAAATCGCAGCCGCCCTTCGCTTTTGGGGCCATAACGAGCGTTGATGATCATTGGGCCTGTCGGTCCGTTGACCCTTTCGATGTGTGGCTTGGCCGCGGGATCCGCGTCTTGGGGAAGAGAGCCGATGGCGCGCCCCTGCAGCGAGCCGCTTGCGAACCTCACGCCCTCAGGCCCTTCCACTTCCCAATAGAAGCCGGAAAACGGAGCTTCGTAACGTGGATCGCTGAACGGAAGGCGCTGCACGGCCGCGCCCTGCCGGTTGAAGCGCGTGATGCGCTCGACTTCCTCAGCGTGAATCTGGAGTTCGTCCTCAAACCCCGCCTCTACTTGCGTCCTGAAGATGTATGACAATGCAAGGAACGCAGCGATCAGCGCAACGACGAGCCACACCGCAGCCGCTGCAATCAATCTGAACCTGAGAGACTCGAACGCCCGCATACTTAGCCAAACCTGTAGCCAAGGCCCCTCAGGGTCTTGATCTTGTCAGCGCCGATCTTGCGACGCAGCCGGCTTATATAGACCTCTATCGTATTCGATTCCCGCATTCCATCGACGCTGTAGAGATGCTCGATGAGTTCGTTCTGGGAAATAACATGACGCACCCGGCTCATGAAGTATTTGAGCATTCGTAGCTCAAGTGCGGTAAGCTCGAGCGGGGCGTTGGCGAGCAGCACTTCTCCCGTCGCAAGATTTACCGACAGATCCTGATACTCCAACAGGTTTGAGGCGCGCCCCCAACTCCGCCGACGCAGGGCGTTGAGCCGTGCGATCAGCTCGGGCAGATGGAATGGCTTGGTGAGGTAGTCGTCAGCGCCCTCGTTGAGGCCGCCAACCTTGTCGACCCACGTGCCGCGGGCAGTCAGCACGAGGACAGGCGTTGTTACTCCGCGTCCGCGCAATTGCCGGAGAACCTCAAGTCCCGGCATGCCGGGCAAGCCAAGATCAAGCACGATGATGTCGATCTGCGGTTGCAAGCCAAGCTCAAGGCCATCGTCGCCGTTCGCAGCTCGCTCGACGACAAATCCTGCCTGGGTCAGACCGCGCCCGATGCGCGTCGCCAACTCATCATCGTCTTCCACTAACAACACGTGCACGTTCTAATCCCACCGTAACCCGAGCAACCACTTGTAACTCGCCATACTGAAACGAACCTGAACCGCATTTTTCAGGTATGGTTAAGCGCCGATTCACAACAGCGTCAGGGTGACGGTCTAACAATGCTGCACCCGGCAGATCGGCAGCGCAAATCCGGATGCGCCGCCATGCAGGTACTGACTTCCGGCGGACCCGTCGATAAACCCCCACCGTCGCAGGGGCCATCGGTTGAACGAAGGAGGCCGCCACGACTGTGGCGGCCTCCCATCAACTGATCGGTTCATCGTCGCCATTTTCGATTCTGAAGCCTAGACCAACCTGTGCAGCTCCCCCCTGACGCTGTGATTGCGAAATGCAAAGGTCGCATGCGAGATGCCCATGCAACGGCCTCCGCTGATCAGGCCCGCGCAAATGCAGGGACGACCATGACGATCGGCATCGATTTGTGAGTTAAGCCGCTGTGTTAAGCGCTCTTCTGAGCCGCAACTGAAGGATTTCCTAGGTTAGACGGCAAGGCACAAAAAGCGGGGGCCAAACCAGCTGGTACAATTGTTGGTATCGGCGCGCGCGGGCTACCAAAATAGAAGCAAAACATGCAATTTCGAGAAATTGTGAGTCCTACCGGGCCCACCATTCTTGCGCAGGTAAGACACCCTGGCTATTATCGGGACGGTGTTCGAATATCGGCTCACGCGCCGTGGCAGGTTGTTTGGGTTGATGGGGCCACTGACAAGTACGCGTCGGTCGTCACGTGTCCGCGCTTGCCAGCGTTGCGGCTACAAGCGCCATGCCGCGAGGATCTCCGATCAGGTTGTGGCCCATCGCGTTCATCACGTACGACACGCCGAGACGGCGCGTTGGATCTGCGAACGCGAACGAACCGCCCCAGCCAGAATGGCCGAACGCCGTCTGCTGGTCACCGTATACATCGTGCGAGTTTAGCAGGAAGCCAGCTGCCCATCGCGCCTCTATGCCGAGAACGGCATCCGTTCCGTGAATACGTAGCTTCGTCGCCTCCGCAATTGCGGCAGGCCCTACTAGCTTGCGGCCTTTCAGCTGACCGCCATTTGCCATCGCACCGTAAAGGTGCGCGAGCGGCAGCGCCGTTGCGTGACCATTGACCGACGGAATGGGCGCCAGTCGCCACGGCCGCGTGTTGGCGGAAAGAGGATCCAGCACGGGATTGGCGAGCGCCGCCTGCTGCGCACGTGACGGATTGGGATTGGCGTCGGTTGAGGACAGCGTCGGCGGCGCGATGATCTCGCTCGCGCGATGCGCCTCAGAGTCCGGTAGCCCGACATAAAGGTCGAGCTCGTAAGGCGTCGCGAGTTCTTCGCGCACAAAGTTCGCAAGCGTGCGCCCTTCGATACGCTTGAACAGGCCGTTCGCCAGAATGCCGATCGTCACCGCATGATAGCCTGACTGCGTCCCCAGCGCCCAGAACGGCGCCTGCGCCGCAAGCATGGCCTCCGCGCGTGGCTGATCGTAGAAGTCTTCCAGCGTCACCGGCGTGTCGAAGCCGCACAGGCCTGCCTGATGCGAGAGCAACTGGGCAATGGTCACCCCGTCCTTGCCGTTGGCTGCAAACTCCGGCCAGTGTTTGGCGACAGGATCATCGTATTTCGTCAATCCGCGATCCACGAGCATGGCGAAGCACAGCGCCGCCATACCCTTGGTTGTCGACCATACATTGGTCAGCGTTTCCGCCGCCCATGGCCTGGTCTTCGCGGCATCGGCATAGCCGCCCCATAGGCTGGCGACCACCTCACCACCCTGCACCACGGCGAAGGATGCGCCGACATCTCCGCGCTCGGCAAAGTTGGCGATGAAGGCTTCGCGGACTTTTGCAAAGCGCGGTGAGCAAGTTCCGGAAATCGGGGTCGTTGCTGTCATGATCAGAACTCGTGCGACAGTGAAACGCCGTAGGTGCGCGGCACGCCATAGACGCGGAAGCCGTAGCCGAGCGGTAGATTGTTGACGCCTTGCGTCACGTAGCGCTCGTCCGTGATGTTGCGCCCCCACACCGACAGGGCCCAGCCATCGCGATGTTCAAGGATCGCGCGGGCGTTGAATGTCCAGTAGTTGTCTGTGGCAATCAGCGGGTCGTTCAGCGAGTCCTTGAACATATCAGCCGTGTAGCGTCCCTCCCCCTGCAGCCGCAGTGTCAGCGCCTCGGCGACATCCATGTCGTAGGATGCGCCAAGCGTGCCACTGACTTCCGGCGCATCGGGGAGCTGCTTGCCCGCCGGAACAACACCGCCCGACGACACAAACGCGCCCAGCTCGCTATGCAGCAGGCCCAACGCCGCCGTCAGTGTCAGACCTTCCACCATTTCCGGATGCCAGCCGGCAGACAGATCGGCGCCATAGATCGTCGCCTCGTCGACATTGCCCAGTCGCTGGATAGGCAAGCCGCCGGATTCGTCGCGGATGAATGTCTGCGCGTCCGTATAGTCGTAATAAAACACCGACCCACTGAGATCGAACTGATCCGTCCGTTGCTTGGCGCCGATCTCATAGGCGACCAGAGATTCCGGATTGTAAGGCGCCAGCTGACCCGAATTGGTAGCCACGCCCGAGAAGAAGCCGCCGCTCTTCACGCCACGCGAAATGCTGGCATAGATCAGCGCGTCGTCGACAGGCGTCCAGTTGATGCCAACCTTCCACGACCAGTTCTTGTCATTCAGTGTGCCGTCCTGGGAGGCGATGGTGATCGGCGGCGTGCCAAACGGCGCGAGCGTCAGGCCGCTGCCCGGCGCAAGACTGACGAGATCGATGTCGCGGCCTGAATACTGTTTCTCTTCCCAAGTGTAACGCAGCCCGCCAACGACGCTGAGCGTGTCGGACAGGGCATATTCCACATTGCCGAAGGCGGCGGCGGATTCCGTAGTCTGGTCCCACGTCGTCAGGAGGGTGGTGTTGAACAGGTCCTGCAGGTTGCCGTCATACCGCCCAACGACATCGTCATGCGAATAGAAAAGACCGCCGATCCAGGAGACCCCCTTCTCTTCACCGCCAGAAAGACGAACCTCCTGCGAGACCTGCTGGATATCGTCCGTTTCGATGAAGTCTGTCTCGCGGAATGGACCACCGTCCGTGTCCGCGCCCCACTTGCGGTCGAAGTCCACATACCCCGTGATGGAGGTGAGCGTCGCAAAACCGAGATCGGCCTCAAGCCGCAGGCTGGCTGACATCTGGTCGACATCGTAAGTCGGATCGACCGACCAGTCGCCCCGGAACGGATCATTGTCCGGATCGGTGTAGCCGAGGAAATCCGTGCATTGCGGCGAACCGGGGCAAGTCGCGGTCCCGTTCGGCAGCGCGCCGAAGAACTCGCCAGCGCCGACTTCCGATCGGACCTTCTGGCCTTCAATCTTCAGCAGGGCCTCGAACGTATCGCTGGGACGCCACAGCGCCTGCGCGCGACCAAGCAGCACGTTGCGCTTGCCGATATCGTCATTGTCCGAGGTGTCGAAGAAGAAGCCCTCGCCCTGGTCGATATACTTGCCGCTGAAGCGCACGGCGAAGGTGTCAGACAGCGGAATGTTGACCATGCCCTCGACGTCGGCCGTCGAATAGTTGCCATAGCCGACCGCAGCGCGACCGGAAAATCCATCCAGGCTCGGACGCGCGGAGATGATGTTGATCGCGCCTGCCGTGGAGTTGCGGCCGTACAGTGTGCCTTGCGGGCCGCGCAGGGCTTCGATCCGCTCAAGGTCGAAGAAGTCGGCGTTCAGCAGCGCGAGCGAGCTGAGATAGACCTCGTCCACATAGACGCCTGCAGCCGGGTTGTTGGTCGCACTGAAGTCGTTGAGGCCGATGCCGCGGATGGTGATGACCGGCAGGACGCCCGGGCTGTTCTCTTTGACGTCGACGTTTGCGAGCTGGCTCACGAAGTCGGACACCTGCTCGATGCGGCGCTCCTCGATCGTGTCCGAGCTCATGGCATTCACGGTGGCGCCGACGTCGATGATGTCCTCGGCGCGCTTCTGGGCAGTGATGATGATCACGTCCGAACGCGCGGCGGGCGCCTGGTCCTGCGCCAAGGCGGGGGCAGCAGACAGCAACGCCGCAGCGCCGACGCCACACAGCGACAAGGCGCGGAAAGTCCTTCCGGTCAGGCAGTTCATTGTGTTTCCTCCTACGCGCCATCATTTTTTGACGATCTCGTATGTACCCATAACGAAACGTCGCGTGACGGGAGTCAACATTATTTGACGGTCGGGTATGGAAGTGAGATGCGCTGTTGTAAAAATGGCGCAGGTGAGGGATGAGAGGGAATGACCAAGGCAGTCGCAGCGGAAAAAACCCAGCGTCGCGGAAGGCCGCCCGTCAGGCGGCCGGCCCAGCACGCGGCTCTCCTCGATGCTGCGGCCGAACAGATCAACCAGTCCGGCGCTGCTTCCATCTCGCTTGCGGAACTTGGCGCCCGGATCGGCGTGTCGCGCAGCGCGATGTACTATTATTGTGCGGACGCCGGCGACTTGGTCTTCCAGTGCTACGTGCGCTCGTGCGCGCGTCTACAGGACGACATTGACGCGGTGCGTGCGCTCAACGTGGGTGCGGACGAGAAACTGGCGACGTTTGTGCGCGTAGTCCTGGCGCATGACCGCCCAGCAATGGCGGTGCTCAACGACCTCGCTTTCCTTCCCGACGGCCCGCAGGCGGATATCGGCCGGCGCGCTGAGCAACATGTTCGCGCGCTGTCGATCATCATCGAGGAAGGGCAGAAGGCCGGCGTGCTTCGCCCCATTGATACGGATTTTGCAGCACGCCTGATCGTCGACTCCGTGTCGTGGACTCTGGTGTCGGAGCCCTGGCTGGTACGTCGCGACGATCGGCGTGCGCGGATGCGCTACGCAGATGCGGTCGTGGCGCTGCTGCTCGATGGCATGGCGCCAGGGCCTGTTGCACCTCACCCGTGCGACATCCGGTTCGAGCGGCTGATGAGCAAGACGATCAACGCCTTCGACAGGCGCCAGACAGCCGAACTCAAGGCCGACCAGATCATCGCGACCGCCTCCCGCCTGTTCAATGCGAAGGGGCTAGACGGCGTTCGGCTGGATGATGTGAGCGCGGCCATCGGAGCAAGCAAGGGCGCGGTCTACCATCACTTTCGCGACAAGGCTGATCTGATCGAACGCTGCTATTCGCGCGCGTTCGACATTTACGATGTGATCGTGGAGACAGGCATCAAGACGGGTGCGACGCCGCTGGAGCGATCCGTGATCGTCTTTCATCTCAATGCGCAAGCGCAGCTCAGCGCAGCGCCACCCCTGTCGCCGCAACCGGGACTCGGCAAGTTGTCAGCCACAAAAGCCCGCATGCTCGAACGCCGTGCGCAGACACTGCGCAGCATCTGCGCCAAGATCCTGCAAGAAGGCGTACGCGACGGCACGTGCCGCCCGATCGATGCGCTGGTCACGGCCGAAGTCTCGGCAGGCTACTTCCTTGGCCTGCATCGGCATGTGCCGGCAGACGCCAACCCCATCGAAGCAGCCGACTTCGTGGTCGACATGGCGATCAACGGTCTCCGCCAAAGGCCCTAGGCGTTATTCAGGACGGGTCGATCATCCGATGCTGTCCGAGAACGCGGCTGCCCGTTTCTCCATCCCTGCTGCCACCGCCTCGCGCTGGTTGGGGCGTCCGAACAGGGCGCGCTGTTCGGCGGATTCCGGGCGGTTCGAATTGCCCGCGTTTTCCTGCTGAGCCATAGGTAGGAAGATCTTCTATGTAGCTAGTCGGTTGATGATTCTGTCCGTGCAAGCACCTTTGCCGATCTTGAAAGCTGATCGGACGGGAATTCGCCCAACTCTTTCCGCTACGGCGCCAGAGCCCAGCACATTGTTTTTCAGAACAATTGAGCCCGCTCTCTGGCCGGCGTCCGTTCTACCATTGTTGAGGAGCCTCAAGGCATGGCCACGATGACCCCCGAAACCACACCCGTGATCGCCGCAATTGGCGAGATCATCGATCGGCCCAAATCACCCGAACAGGCGCTGGAGCCGGTGAAGCTGATGGCCGCCGCCCTGCACGCGTGCGAGGCCGATGCTGGCGCAAAGCTTCTCAAGGATGTCGGACTGATCAGCCTGATCGGCCTCATCAGCTGGCCCTATCGCGATCCTGTAAAACAGCTCGCGCAGGATCTCGGCATAGCGCCCACCGAACAGGTCAATGCCAGCATGGGCGGCGAGACGCCCATCCGACTCGTGCATGAAGCTGCTGCGCGCATCGTTCGCGGGGAGGATCTTGTCGCCGCCATCGTAGGTGGCGAGTCCATGAGTGCGGTCAATCACGCGCGCAAGTCGGGAACGCGTCTGCCCTGGACCCTGCCGGTCTCGCGCGAGGACGCGGTGAAATTCCCGTCCAGTCGCTTCGCAATGAGCCCCGTTGCCAAGCTGCTCGGTGTGATGGACCCGGCGCAGATCTACCCCTTCTACGAAATCGCGACGCAAGCCGCCTGGGGCCAAACGCCTGAGCAGGCCACGCGTGAATCTGCCGAACTATGGGCGCGCTATGCCGCCGTTGCCGCCGAAAACCCCTCTGCCTGGATCAGGACGGCGCCCGAACCCGACGCCATCGCCACGGTGACGCCGGACAACCGCCTCATCAACTGGCCCTACCCCAAGCTGATGGTCGCCAACCCGTCGGTAAACCAGTCCGCCGCCGTCATCGTCATGAGCCTTGCGCACGCACGCAGGCTCGGCATCGCCGAAGACAAGCTCATCCACATCTGGGGCGGCGCGAAGGCCGTCGAGCCGGAAGACTACCTGCAACGCGATCGTTACGATCATTCCACCGCGCAGACCGCCGTGCTCGACACGGCCGTGGAGATCGCGGGCGGCGATGCGAAGCGGTTCAGGCATCTCGAACTCTACAGCTGCTTCCCCGTTGTCCCGAAGATGGCGCTACGCGCCCTCGGCCTCGATGCCGCGAAGCATTCTCCCACCGTCGCCGGCGGTCTCACCTTCTTCGGTGGCCCGCTCAATAACTATATGAGCCACGCCATCGCCGGCATGGTGCGCGCGCTCCGCGCAACGCCGGGCGAGCTGGGCCTGCTGTACGGGCAAGGGGGCTACGTCAACAAGCACCACACGCTCGTCGTCAGCACGAAGCCCGCATCGCAACAGATGTCGCCCGACTACTCCGTACAGGAAACAGCAGATGCAGCGCGCGGCCCCGTGCCGCCGCTTGTCGAGAATTATGTCGGCCCCGCGACGGTCGAAACCTATACCGTCACCTACGCGCGCGATGGCGGACCGATCGAAGGCATTGTGATCGCCCGCACGCCCGAAGGCGGTCGTGTGATGGCTCGCACGCCGGCCAACGATCCAGATTCGCTGGCGCTGTTGACCTCGCCTGTCCGCTCTGCCGTGGGTACAGCGGGCCATGTCCGCACCGATGCTTTCGGCAAGCCGGTGTGGGCTGCGGGCGAAGCATCCACACGCCGCGCGCCCAAATCCTGCATCGTCGAACGCGATGGCCACCTCACCATCGTCACCATCAATCGCCCCGCCGCAATGAACGCGCTCGACCCGGACACCAACGCCGAACTGGCTGAGGTGTTTGATGACTTCGCCGCCGATCCCGATCAGTGGGTCGCGATCATCACGGGCGCAGGCGAGAAAGCCTTCTCTTCCGGCAACGACCTAAAAGAGACAGCAAAGCGCATGGCGCGCGGCGTGCCGCTCGAAACGCCCCTCACCGGCTTCGCCGGGCTCACCTCGCGCTTCAACCTCGACAAGCCCGTGATCGCCGCCGTGAACGGCATCGCCATGGGCGGCGGGTTCGAGATTGCGCTCGCGTGCGATCTCATCATCGCTTCGGACAACGCTGTGTTCGCCCTGCCCGAGCCGCGCGTGGGCCTAGCCGCCCTCGCTGGCGGTCTCCTGCGCCTGCCGCTGCATGTAGGACGCAAGCACGCGATGAGCATGATCCTCACCTCGCGCCGCGTCTCCGCCGCCGAAGGCCTCATCATGGGGTTCGTCAATGAGGTGACGTCGCCGGATCAGCTGATGGCCGCCGCCCGCCGCTGGGCCGGCGAGATCATGGCCGCGAGCCCGATGTCGATCCGCGCCTCCAAGTCCATCGTCAACCGCGCAGCCGACGAGCCCACCCTCGCCGCTGCGTACAAGTCGCAAATGGACTATCCTGCCACGCGCGCCCTGTTCGGATCCGACGATCTTCGCGAAGGTCCCCGCGCTTTCGCAGAAAAGCGTCCGCCCAACTGGAAAGGCCGCTGACAGGCGCCTGCGCGCCGCATGGCCCGCCGCAAGCCAAGCGCGGGAAAGTCCAATGAAACGGCGGAGCCTGCCCAGTATGGGTAGAGGCCCGGTGCACATGCAACGCAATTTGGCCTGAAACATTTAGCCTGTTACGTGGCGCGAAAGCTGTCACAACAGCTGGACGCATATCGTGTACGGGAGCGGCCTTGGTTTCGCAGGATCCTTCAGACCGTATTGAGTTGCAGTACGAGGTGGCACTCCGGCTCTCGCTGATCGCGCGCCGTTTCCGCGCGCGTTTTGCGGAGCGGGCCAAATCGAGCAGCCAGACAGAGGCGCGCTGGAGCGCACTGTATCAACTTGCCCGCGAACCGGCGGGTCTGATCCAGAGCGAACTTGCCGAGCGCATGGGCATTCAGGGTCCAACGCTGGTGCGCCTGCTCGACGCGCTGGAGACGCAGGGCCTGGTGCGCCGCGAGTCCACGCCAGAGGATCGTCGCGCCAAGCGCGTGATGATCCAGCCCTCCGGTGAGCGGATGGTGCGGGAGGTGGATGTCATTGCCGCGCAGCTACGCCATGACGCTTTCATTGATGTCTCGATGGACGAGTTGCTGGTGACGCTTCGAGTCCTCGAGAAGCTCGGCGTGACGCTGGACCCTGCTTTGAGCGTCGCCGCACAGGGCGAGACGTCAAAGGCGCGTTCCATCCGGCAGATGGTGCCGGAAAACACTTCAGAATAAGACAGCGGCCGGATCACGCCGCCCTCCGACTTGAGAATGCATGGTTAACGAGCTGGGTCTTGCTGGCCCCGGTTTTGCGTTAGACTATGTTATTGGTTCAGGAGCATGCCATTCAGTGACACTCCAGACGGCAGAATGGCCGTCAGCGCGGTGTGACACTGGCAGGCCCTGTCGTTGTTCGGAGTTATGGAATGCGCCTTGCCCTTGGTTGTTTGATCGCCGCCGCCGCCCTCGCTCAGGCGCCGGCTTTTGCAGATCCCGCCATCAAGTCCGCCATGCCGGCGATCCACGCTTCCATGACGAACGGCGAACTGGTCGTCCGCATGGAACGTAGCCTGGCTGGTTCGGTCCACAACATGGCGCCCCGCACGATGGTCGTCGTGGCGCGCGATGCGGACGGCAAAGTCGTCTTTGAAAGCGCAACGGCGGTTCAGCACCGCATGACTTACGCGCACATCGCCGCGACCCCTGCTCTGCAGGCCGCGGCGACGGTCGCTGTCTCGCTCCGCTAGTCCGCTAGCCTCAGCCGAAGCTGTAGGACAGGCGCAGTCCGAGGATCGTCTCGCTGTCGCCGCCGAAGCGTGCGTCCTGCGCACCGAATTCCAGCGTCAGGTCGTCCGTGAGATCGCGGCCGACAGACACTTCGAATTTGCGCAGGTCGAGGTCGCCAGCGACGGCATTCTCGTTCCAGCCCGAAGCGACCACGTTCACGAACCAGTCGCCGAGGCCAATTTCCGCCGCCGCCGTGTAGAAGTCACGGTTGGCGCCGTCGATGCCGTCCGCATCACGCGACATGCCGACTTCGGCCATGGTGGCGAGCACAAATCCCAGATCTTCCGGGAAGGCGTAGGAAACGCCTGCAACCGTCATGCTTTCGTCGGCTTCGCCCGGCGTATCGCTGGCCAGGTGACGATAGCCGACCGAATAACCAAAGCCGTTCTCGAGCGAGCCATCGAGGCTCACCGCGTAGGATTTGAGGTCGCTGGTGTTGGTGAGGCCGCCGTCTGACAGGCGAACACGGTCGCGCAGGCCGCCAACCGATCCAGACAGGAATGTACGATCGGCCGCGAAGAGCGTGGCCGAGAGGACGTGCTCACCGTCGAGACCAAGGATCGACCCGAGCGAGATGTCGCCGCCGATACCGTTCTGTTCGACGATCTGGTAGGCCTCGCCGACTTCTACGCCATAAAGGCCCGGGGCGAGATCCGCAGCTGAACCGAACACCGGGTCAAGCTTGCCGGCATACACGGTGAAGTTGTCGCCAGCGTACTGCAGGGAAAGCGTCTCGACATAGGCGTCTTGCGCCTCGAAGGCTTCATCGCCAACCGGATCCTGCACCGGCTCGAACACGGCATCCATGTGGATGGTCCAGCCATCGGCGATGCGCACGCCGAGACCATACTCGATGGTGGCGGCGACAACGTCCTGACCCGACTGCGCGTGATCGTAGGTAAGCTCGACAGCGCCTGCCTGGCTGACGGCGCTGTCACTGTCGTCAGTCTGCGCAAATGCGTGCGGGCTGGCGAGAAGCACGATGGAAGAAATGCTCGCGAGAAGCGTCGCACGGTCGAGATATTTGGTCAGCATGTGTGTCCCAGTGGTTTGTGATCCAGTGGAACCTTGCTACCAGCTCAACTCTAAGATCACGCGGACGTGGGCATGGCAAACGGACAGGTAACCTTAACCTGCTGGAAGCAGCGCTTAGCGCGTCGTTAACAGCGGGCCGTCCGAAATACATAAACAAAGAGGGGGATCCCGGCGCCGGAATCCCCCTCGATCGTCTTTATACAGACTGTTTCCGGTCCGCTCGCGCAGGCCGAGGATCAGGCAGCCTTGAGTTTTTCCAGGAAGTCACGCGCAACCGAGTTCAGGCGCTCGGTCAGCTCTTCCACGGCGCGTGCGCTCGACTGAACGCTGTCGGTAGCTTCACGGGTCTTGGCAGTGACGCCGCTCATCGCGGCCACGCTGGCGCGCGCCTCTTCCGAGCGGTCAGCGGCGGAGTTGACGTTTTCCGCGATGCTGTTGGTGGCAGAGCTCTGCTCTTCTGCGGCGGCGGCGACCGCGACGCTGAACTGCTTCATCTGCTCGATCAGCTGGACGACATCGCGCAGCTGGCCGGTGGAGCGGTTGGAGATGCTCTGGATCTCGCTGATGCGGCGCGAGACGTCTTCGGTGGCGCGCGACGTCTGGCTGGCGAGGCCTTTGACTTCGCTGGCGACGACCGCGAAGCCGCGACCCATCTCACCGGCGCGGGCAGCTTCGATGGTGGCGTTGAGCGCCAGCAGGTTAGTCTGCTCGGCGACGTTGCCGATCACCGAGACGATTTCGTCGATGCTGCGGGCAGCGTCGGCGAGTTGCTGGGCCGTGGCGCCGGCAGCGACGCCTTGCGAGGCGGCCATCTCGGCGGAGCGCGCCGATTCCGACATGCGCGTCGCGATTTCCTGGATCGATGCGCTGAGCTCGGTGGTGGCGGCGGCGATCGTCTGGACGTTGGAGTTGGCGCCGGCGGTGGCATCGATCGCCATACGCGCGCTGTGGTTGGCTTCCTCGCAGACATTCTCCAGGGTGGAGGCGTCGCCCAGCAGGCGGCTGGATGAATCGCGCAGGTGCGAGAGGTTGGTGGACAGCTGGTCGCCGAAGCTGGCGGCAAGCGCTTCAACGCGGCGGCTGCGCTCGGCGCGTTCGGCCTCCTGCGCGCGTTGCGTGTTCTCGAGCGTGATGCGGTTGATCGCGTTCTCGCGGAACTTGGAGAGCGCGGCAGCCATGCGGCCGATCTCGTCTTCGCGGGTCGCGTGGGGGGCTTGCACTGTCGTGTCGCCAGCAGCGAGCTTGTCCATCGCAGCGGTGATGTCGACGATCGGCTGCACAACCTGGCGGCGCGCACCGATCACGATGGCGACCACCGAACCGATCGCGAGCACAGTTGCGGCCAGCATGGCGAGCTGGGCCATCCAGCCGATGGCTTCGGCATCGGCGACGGCCTTGGTGGAGACCGCCGTGATCTTGTCCGAGGCATCGGACATGGCGCCTTCAAGCGTGCGGAAGTCGTCGAAGAAACCAGGCAGCATCCCCATCGCAGCCGTCTCATCGACCGCTGCGGTCTCAACCACTTTAGTCGCGGTCGCGACATACTTCTCGAGACCAGGCTTCACGGCCTGCACAACAGCTGCAAGCTCGTTGCCTTGCGTCAGCACGGAGTTCGTCTCGATCATGTCGCGGAAGTGTTCGACGTGGTCGTTGAGGTCGGCTTTGACGTCTTCGACCGAGAGGCCATAGGCCGGGTTGATGGCGGCCAGCGAGGCAAGAACGTCGCTGCGCAGCGCATCGTGCATCATGTCTGCTTCGAGGTGATTGCGGAGCACATCGCTGATTTCGGTTGTCCTGGAGAGCGTGCCGCTCAGCAGCCATGTCGCGACACCGCCAACGGCGCCGACAAGGACTGTGCTGGCGAGGGCGAATCCGCCCGCTTTGACTGCCAAAGATCCGATCGAGCGCTGGCCCAATGTCTTCCCCTTAAACTTTAGTCTTGTGCGCGCACTGTCTATTCAGATGCACAAGGTTGCAGCCAGCACATATCGCGAAGTGGGTTAACGCTTGCTGTATGGCGGTTAAGTAGTCGGCCCAAATTGAAACATTCGGAGGATTGGCCCGCCGCTCAACGCGATTTTGGCAGTGACGCATAAGGAAAGAGCGCCGAATGGGCTTCCGGCCGGGCTCTGCTATCGTGTCTGGATGACCACCGCCGCCGCCCCCGTCAAACTTGGCGACGCCCTGCTCTATTTCATGGGTGTGGCGCTGAGTGTGCCGACGCTGATCAGCCTGATTCACCGCCAGCTGCATCTTCCGATCGCGCCCGATGTACAGCAGCTGATCACCACCTATCGCGCCATGGCGGATGGCGTCTCCGGCGTGATTCATGCGCCGTTGCGCGGCCTGTCCCTGACCCCACCTGCGCCGCTGATCGACCTGCATATCCTGTCGTTCGCGGGGATGGGCATGATGACGAAGGCGCTGGAGGCGCCGGGAGAACAGAAGGATGCATGGCACGGCATGGTGTGGGCGGTGACGTCGTTCTGCCTCGCCTACCTTCTGGTCGGCGTCCTGGTGTTCGGTGCGAACGTCGCCGCGCTGATCGCCAATCCGTTGAGGCCGTTCCACTCCGACCACTGGATCGAGACGACGCCGATTCTGGAGGGGCCGCACGGGCGACTGCGCCGTGAACGGACATATCGCCTTGAGCGCGACCTCGCCCGCATAACGGCCATTACGCTTGTAATTGTCGGGGCTTATTTCCTGCTGAACGGGGTGCTGCTGAACAGCCACTGAACCGAAGCGCCGCCAGTTCGCGCTTGCCGCGCCTCAGCTGCGCCCCATTTGGTATGAGATTCAGGTCGTTCGCGCATCCCCTGCGAACAGGTCAACGGCCCACGAAAGGTCACACGCCATGAAACGCCTTGCCCCCGCAGTCTTCGCCGCCACCATACTGGCGGGCTGTGCGACCGCCCCGCTGGCGATGGCGCAACCGCCAGCCATGGAGCCACACATGATGCCGCCCGCCAGCACGATCCAGCCAGAGACCACGATCAACCTCACCGGAATCGGCAAGATCGACCACGCGCCCGACACCGCGTTGATCAACCTTGGCGTGCAGATCGAAGCCAAGACCGCCGCCGACGCCATGGCGCAGCAGGCCGCCGCGATGAACGGCGTCTTTGCCGCCGTAAAATCAGCCGGCATCGCTGACCGCGATATGCAGACCGGCAACCTGTCGCTCAACCCGGTCTACGAGTATCCGAACAATGCCCGCCCCCGCCTCACCGGCTATCAGGCGTCGAACCAGATCACCATCAAGGTGCGCAAGCTCGACACGCTCGGCAAGACGCTGGATGCCGTAGTGAAGGCTGGCGGCAACACGATCAACGGCGTCACCTTCTCGATCGATCAACCGGACCAGCTCCAGAACGACGCGCGCGTCGAAGCCATCAAGGACGCCGCCGCCAAGGCCGAACTCTACGCCAAGGCGGTCGGCTACAAGGTGAAACGCATCGTGACGATCAGCGAGCTCGACTACAGCCCGCAACCCGTGCCGATGATGGCGATGCGCATGAAGGACATGGCCGCTGAAGCCACGCCAATCGCCGCCGGCGAAGTCTCGCTGACGCAGACCGTCAACGTGATGTTCGAGCTGACGAAGTAGCCACTTCGCGACGCTGAAATTGGAAACGCCGCCCGTACATCGCGGGCGGCGTTTCTGCTTCTGGGGAGGAAGCCTCGTAGAAATCGATCAGGCGATGCCTGTGACTGTCTCGTTGCGCTCGTTGAGGCGCACCACGCTGGGCGCCCACTGCTTCGCTTCGGTCTCATCCATCTGAGCGAAGGCGGCGATGATCACGCGGTCTGCGACCTGGAAATAGCGGGCGGCAGCCCCGTTGATGCCGATCGTCTTCGAGCCGCGCGGGGCCTCGATAGCGTAAGTTGAAATGCGCACGCCGTTGGTCACGTTCCAGATATCGACGCGCTCGTGCGGCAGGATGTTGGCTGCTTCCAGAAGATCGATGTCGATGGAGCACGAACCTTCGTAGTGAAGGTCGCATTGTGTGACAGCCGCGCGATGCAGCTTGCCCTTCATCATGGTGAGCAACATGAGGTCATCCTTCCTGACGCCCGCGCCTCGCCCACGTGAATGGATCGGGTCGGGTCATTCCGCGTTTCGGAGCGCTGAATTTTACGGAAAGGGTCTGGCCTGCCGTAAACGCTGCGCTGCCTTTAAACTGGCTCGCTCCGGGTTTTGCGACTTTCGCCCTATCGGCTAAGCCCTTGGCCCACGCGCCAGCTTGGTTAAGGTGCAGACGGCCCAGACAGTGAAGTCCGGCTTTGCCTGCCTAGCGCAACCGATACATACGGTCGCCGAAAGGAGTGCCTAATATGGCCCATGAGTTCCGTTACGTCCAGTCCGGCGACTGCAGGATCCGCGTTGCCGTAGAAGGATCCGGACCGCTTGTCCTGATGGTCCACGGCTTCCCCGAAAGCTGGTCCGCCTTCGAACATCAGATGGCGCCGATCGCTGCCGCCGGATTCACCGCTGCCGCCATCGATGTGCGCGGCTATGGTGGCTCGGGCAGGCCGCACGCAGTCGAGGCCTACGACATGGCGTCGATCATCGGCGACCTCCAGGCGGTGGCGGATGAGCTTGGCGGCGGCAAGGCGATCCTGGTTGGGCGCGACTGGGGCGCGCCGATCGTGTGGAGCGCGTCACTGGCTGATACCAACCGTTTCACTGCCGTTGCAGGCATGTCGATCCCGCACATGGGCCATGGCTCCGCGCCGATCATCGACATCATGCGCAAGATGTTCACCGACAACGGCCTGTTCTTTTACATGGTCTATTTCCAGGACGAAGGCGTTGCAGAGGCCGAGCTGGAAAAGGATGCGCGCGATACGATCCGGCGCATCTATTACAGCTGGTCGGGGGACGCGCCCGCGAACGGTTGGCCTGCAGGCAAGAAGCATGGCGAAGGCCTGCTGCAAGGAATGATCGACCCACAGCCCTTCCCTGCATGGCTGCCGCCCGCAGAGATCGACTATCTGGTGAGCGAGTTCGAGGGCTCGGGCTTCCGTGGGCCGCTCAACCGCTACCGCAACTTCCACCGCGACTTTGCCTTCATGTCGAAATTCGCGGGCAAGAAGATCGAACAGCCTGCCCTGTTCATGGCGGGTGACCGCGACGTCGGCATCCGCATGTTCGGCCGCGAGGTCGAGCCGCGCATGCGGCAGAATTTCGGCGACCTGCGCGGCTTTCACATCATCGAAGGCGCCGGCCACTGGAACCAGCAGGAAAAGCCGGCGGAGACAAACCGCCTGCTGATCGATTGGCTGAAGGGCCTTCCGCGCTAAGGCGTCAAGTTTTTGCTAACTTTAAGAGCAGGCCGCGCCGCGTTAGCGCAAGGCGGAAAAACGGGCCGTTGACCGGCCAACTCCTAATCAGGAATGAAAAATCGTTAGCAATATTCTCCAGCGTGCTGAGGAGGACGTAAACCGAGATAGCGTAGGAAAGATGGACGCACCGAGAGGACTGTCCATGAGCCGGACCCCGCCACCGACCTTTCTGATCGCTGATGCCGATACCCACACGCGCGGCTTGCTCGCCGAGGTGCTGCGGTCAGCGGGCTTCTTCATGATCACCCAGGCGCGTGACGGCAACGAGTTGCTGGAGCGCACCGCCGAACTCCATCCACGCGTCGTGATCACTACATCCCGCCTTCCCGGCCTCTCCGGTCTCGACTACACGCGCATGATCCGCGCCGGCTTCAAGGAAGTCTCGCGCCAGACCTCGATCATCGTCATGACCGACACGCCGACCAAGGTTTTTCTCGACGCCGCCCAGCAGGCTGGCGCAGACGAAATGCTGGCGCGCCCGTTCTCCTCGAAATCAGTCTCCATCCGCGTTCAGTCGGTGATCGAGCGCCCGCGCGAATTCATCGATTGCGCCGTCTATGTCGGCCCGTGCCGCCGCCGCCGCATGATCGACAGCTATGACGGCCCGATGCGTCGCTTCATCGATCCGCTGGCTGATGCGCAGCACTTGGCGCCGTGGGAAACCGAACCCAACCGCGTCGCCGTTCGCGCCTGCGTCCGGAAGATCAGCGAGCTGACGGCCGGCCTGACGCCCGGCGACCGTCGCAAGCTGCGCGAAATCTACTTCGCCGTGAAGGAAGCTGAATCGCTGGCCGACGACACCAAGGACGGCATGATGGGCGACGCTGCCCGCTCGCTGGGCCGCTATGTCACGGCGATCGGCTCCACTGGCACGCCAGACCCGGAAGTCCTGACGACGCACATCGACGCCATGCACACACTCGGCATGCTGGGCAGCGAGCACCACCAGGAACGCGAGAACCTGATCAAGGGTCTCAAGAAAGTGGTCGACAAGAAGCTCAACCGCATCAAGGCGGCCTGAGCACCATCGCGCTTCACGAGCATTGCGTCACCGCTGCCTGACCGCGTCACGCCGACGCGGGGCGATCACACGTGTCGATCGCGTATGGCGCCCGCGCCTCTGCAGCCCTAGCTATCGTGCAGGAGCAGCAGCGAGGGATACGCATGCTCAGGCGACTGGACTTTGTCAGGCGACTACTTTTCTCCATGGACGGCGAGCTTGGCCGCGGCGCGTTTCTGATCGTCGCTCTGCCTGTATGGCTATCGCAGCATCTCTTCGCCGCCATCTGCATCCAGTTGAGCAGTGCTTCTATTCTCCGCAATACCAATGAGCAGGTCCTGTTTGCGGTCAATCCGCTACGTGCTCTCGCTCCTCTGAACGACCAGGTCGTCTTGACCGCTGGCGTCGTGTTGATGGTTCTTGTCGCGTGGTCGCTGACGGCATTGTCGTTCCGACGGGCGCGAAGCGCCGGCTTCAGCCTCGGGCTCGGCGTCGTGATGATGGTTCCGTTCGCGCAGCCGCTGGCGCTGCTGATGTTTGCGACCGCGCCACCGAAGTCTTCGATCACCGTGATCGAGGAAGAGCCCTTTCCCAATGAGAGCAACATGCGCGCGGCGGTCCTTGGCGCGGCTATTGGAATGCTGGTCTGCGTTGCGGCTGTCGTTTTCAGCACGCTGGTTTTCCACTCCTACGGCTACGGCGTCTTCCTGGCGACGCCGTGCGTTGTGGGCATCGTGGCGGGCTACATCGCGACACCGAAGCGGTCCGAAGACGATGGTTATCCGGGCCGTGTTGCGGTATCTGCGCTGGTTCTGGGCGGCTGCATGATATTCGGCGTTGCTGCGGAAGGCTTGATCTGTCTCCTGATGGTCGCGCCGCTCGCGATTCCAGTTTGTCTTGTGGGCGCCGCGATCGGCTATCAAGCAGCGAAGTTCGAGCGGCGCCGCACCACACTTAGCGCCGTCGCAGTCCTGCCCCTGCTGATCATGCTGGAAGCTGCCTTCCCGACCGATGCGACGTTCGTGAGTGTGAGGTCCGTGGAAATAGCCGCGCAGCCCGATGCGGTCTGGCGTTCGATCACGCACATGGGCGAGATCCACACGCCGCCAGCCGCCCCCTTTGGCTGGGGCCTCGCCTACCCGATTGCCGGAGAAATAAACGGCGAAGGGGTCGGCGCCGTGCGCAAGGGCGTGTTCTCGACCGGCGTCGCCTATGAGCGTGTAACTGTCTGGGACCCTGGCCACGAACTGACCTTCAAAGTGCTGAGCGATCCGCCGGCGCTTCGCGAACTCAGCCCCTACGATAACGTGTCGGCCCCTCACCTCGCGGGGTATTTCACGACCGCCTACGCAAAGTTCACGCTTGAACCGCTACCCGGCGGACGAACGCGCCTGTCGCTGGAGACGCAGCATACGCTCAGACTGGAACCGGCGGTTTACTGGACTCCAATGGCCCGCCTGGCGATCGAGGAAAACAAGCGCCGCGTCTTGCAACATTTCGCCGAGCAGGCGGAAGCCATGGGCGACGTCTTACCGCCCTGATTCCCGACCTTGGGGGGCAAAAGCCGTTCAGGTTCCGGCCATCCCCAGCCTTGGCGCGCACCCGTCCTTGACGCCCTACCCGCCGCAAGGGCAGATGATCCTGACGTCTGAACCAGCCGGGAGGCTCGTTTCGATGGCTAGTCGATCGATCCCCGCGGGAGAGAGCTGCAGCTATTCGCAGCCGCCGAAGGCGCAACCGCCCCGGAAACGCTCAGGCAAAAGGGCCGCGGGAGTGACGACATCGCTGGAAAGCGCGAGCCGCCGAAAGGTATTGGGCCCGCCGCCGACGGAGTAAGCGAGCCCTGGTTCCCGGACCGGTGATCGTGAATCTCTCAGGCATATCCGACAGCGGGGGCACAGGTCGCGAAAGCGGCGCTGCGCAGCTGTCGGAGTGGTTATGTCGGAAGCATCTGTAGGTCCCCTGAAGAAAACGCCGCTGCATCCGCTGCATATGCGGCTGGGCGCGCGCATGGCGGAGTTCGGCGGCTATGACATGCCGATCCAGTACGCCGACGGCATCATGGCCGAGCACAACTGGACGCGGCAGCACGCCGGCCTGTTCGATGTTTCCCACATGGGCCCGAGCTTCCTTGCCCTGCCCCAGCTCGGCGGCGGCGAAGAGGCGCACCGGAAGATTGCCGCCATTGTCGAGAAGCTGGTCCCCTCCGATATCGCCGGCCTCGCGCCCGGCAAGGTGCAGCTCACCGTCCTGCTCAACGAGAATGGCGGCATCATCGACGACCTGATGATCGGCCGCCCCCCGCGCGACGACCAGCAGGGCGGCCTCTATGTCGTGGTCAACGCCGGCACCAAGGACAACGATTTCGCGATCCTCGAAAAGGCCGCCGGCAGCGAGGCGGAACTTCACCGTGCGGATGACCGCGCGTTGATTGCCGTTCAGGGCCCTGAAGCCGAGGCCGTTGTCGCAGGCATCCTGCCGCAAGCGATCGACCTCACCTTCATGACGTTCAAGCAGATCAAGGACACGCCATTCGGAAACGTAATCGCCACGCGCTGCGGCTACACCGGCGAAGACGGCTTCGAAATCCTGGTTCCCGCCGAACATGGCGAGGCTTTCGCGAACCGCATGCTGGAAGACCATCGCGTAAAGCCGATCGGCCTCGGCGCCCGCGACAGCCTGCGACTCGAGGGCGGCATGTGTCTCTACGGGCACGACATCGACGCGACCAAGACGCCGGTTGCCGCCTCGCTGGCGTGGATGGTTTCTAAGCCCCGCCGCGAGCGTGGTGATTTTCCGGGTGCGGCGCGCATTCTCGGCGAACTGAAGGACGGCGTGCCATCGAAGCGCGTCGGCATCCGGCCGCTCGGACGTGCGCCTGCACGCGAGGGCACGGAGATCCAGAACGTCGATGGCGAAACGGTTGGCGTCATCACATCGGGTGGCTTCGGCCCCACCGTGAACGGCCCGGTCGCGCAGGGCTATGTCGACACGTCCTACGCCAAGGCGGGAACACCGCTGAAACTGATCGTGCGGGGCAAGGCGCTGGAGGCGGAAGTCGCCACGCTGCCATTCGTGCCCGCGAAATACAAACGCTGAGAGGGATCCAGGATGACCACGTATTACACCAAGGAACACGAATGGGTCAGCGTTGACGGCGACGTCGGCACTGTCGGCATCACGGCATTCGCGGCAGAAAAGCTGGGCGACGTTGTGTTCGTCGAACTGCCCGACGCAGGCAAGGCCGTGAAGAAGGATGCCGACATGGCGGTCGTCGAGTCGGTGAAAGCCGCCTCCGATGTCTACGCGCCCGTCACCGGCGAAGTGGTCGAGGGCAATGCAGCCATCGTCGATGACCCGGCGAAAGTGAATGCCGATCCGGAGGGCGCTGGCTGGTTCGTGAAAATCAAGCTCGCTGACAAGGGCCAACTCACCGGCCTGATGGACAAAGCGGCTTACGACGCGTTCTGCGCGACGCAGTGAAGGCTTGAGCGGCGAGAACTCGCCTCCGAAATGTCGAAGGAAGTCTAGACCATGCGCTACCTCCCCCTCACCGCGGATGACCGCGCGGAGATGTTGAAGACCATCGGCGCCAAGTCGGTGGACGATTTCTACGGCGATGTCCCCGCCTCCGCGCGCCTCAAGGGCCCGGTGCCGGGTCTGCCCAACCATGCCGGCGAAATGCAGGTCGAGCGTCACATGACGAAGCTGGCCGCAAAGAACCGCGCCGCCTCGAACGGCCCTTTCTTCGTCGGCTGCGGCGCCTACAAGCACCACATCCCCGCCAGCGTGGACCACATCATCCAGCGCTCGGAATTCCTCACCACCTACACGCCCTATCAGCCGGAAATCGCGCAGGGCACGCTGCAGACCATGTTCGAATTCCAGACGCAGGTTGCGGCCCTCACCGGCATGGAAGTCGCCAACGCCTCCATGTATGACGGCTCTACCGCCTGCGCCGAAGCCGCCGTAATGGCCTGCCGTGTCACCAGGCGTCAGACCGTCGTCCTCTCCGGCGGCCTGCATCCGCACTATGCCGACACCACGCGCACGCTCTGCGAAGCCAACGGCATCAAGGTGATCCAGCTCAGCCCCGCCGTGGACGGCGAACTCGAACTCTCGAACAACATCGACGACACGGTCGCCTGCGTCATCGGCCAGACCCCCAACGTCTTCGGCACGCTGACAGACCTCTCCCCCGTCGGCGACGCTGCCCACGCCAAGGGCGCCCTCCTCGTCACCGTGTTCACCGAGATCGTTTCGCTCGGCCTGGTGAAAACACCGGCCGAAATGGGCGCCGACATCGCGGTCGGCGAAGGTCAGTCCATCGGCGTGCCGCTCGGCTTCGGCGGCCCCTATGTCGGCCTTTTCACCTGCAAGTCGAAATTCATGCGCCAGATGCCGGGCCGCCTCTGCGGCGAAACGGTGGATGCCGACGGCAAGCGCGGCTTCGTGCTCACGCTCTCCACACGCGAACAGCACATCCGCCGCGACAAGGCGACGTCCAACATCTGCACCAACTCCGGCCTCTGCATGCTGGCCTTCACCGCCCACATGACGTTGCTGGGCGACAAGGGCCTCACGCACCTCGCCACGCTGAACCATGAAGCGGCCTGCGACCTCGCCGACGCCCTCGCCACCGTGAAAGCCGTGAAGGTCCTTACCTCGCGCTACTTCAACGAGATCGCCTTCGAAACGCCGAAACACGCCGACGAAGTCCTCGCCGCTCTCGAGAAACACAACGTCATCGGCGGCGTCCGCGCCTCCCGCCTCTTCCCCGGCGCGGGCTTCGACAACGTCATCGTCGCCGCCGCCACCGAATGCGCGACGGCGGACGATATCGCCGCTTACGCCCAAGCCCTCGCGAAGGTGCTCTAATGACCATGAACTCCACCGGCCGCCCCACCTCGCTCAGCGCCTCTGACGGCAGCGCGACAACCACCACCGTCTCCGGCTCCAAAGGCCTGCTGCAGGCGGAAGGCCTGATCTTCGAGATCGGCTCCACCGACAAGACCGGCGTCGATCTCGCCAAGCCGAAAGGCACGAAGAGCCGCCTCGGCGGCGTCACGCGCGCGACGTCCTGCGGCCTGCCCGGCCTCACGGAGCCGGAAGCCGTGCGCCACTATGTGCGGCTCAGCCAGAGGAACTATGCCATCGACCTCGGCCTCTTCCCGCTCGGCTCGTGCACGATGAAGCACAACCCGCGCCTCAACGAGAAGGTCGCGCGCCTCGCCGGCTTCGCCGACGTCCACCCGATGCAGCCGCAATCCACCGTGCAGGGCGCGCTGGAAGTCATCGAGGAGCTGGCCGATTGGCTGATGAAGCTCACCAACATGCCCGCCGTCGCGATGAGCCCGAAAGCCGGCGCTCATGGCGAACTCGCCGGCATGCTCGCCATCCGCGCGGCCCTCATCGCGAAAGGCCAGGGCCACCGCAAGCGTGTGCTCGCCCCTGAATCCTCGCACGGCACCAACCCCGCCACCGCCGCCCAGTGCGGCTTCACCGTGGATGAAATCCCCGCCGCCGCAGACGGCCGCGTCGACATGGACGCGCTGAAGGCCAAGCTGGCCGACTCCTCCGACGTCGCCGGCATTATGCTGACCAACCCGAACACCTGCGGTCTGTTCGAACGCGACATCAAGCAGATCGCTGATCTCATCCATGCCGCCGGCGGCTATTTCTACTGCGACGGCGCGAACTTCAACGCCATCGTCGGCCGCGTGCGTCCAGGCGATCTCGGCGTCGATGCGATGCACATCAACCTGCACAAGACGTTCTCCACGCCCCACGGCGGCGGCGGCCCCGGCTCCGGCCCCACCGTCCTTTCCGCCGCGCTCGCGCCCTTTGCCCCCGTGCCATTCATCACGAAGACCGCCGATGGCCTGCGCTTCGTCGAGCACCATTCCGAAGCGCCGGATTCGTTTGGCCGCATGTGCGCCTTCCACGGCCAGATGGGCATGTTCACCCGCGCCCTCGCCTACATCCTCAGCCACGGCGCCGATGGCCTGCGCCAGGTGGCCGAAGACGCCGTGCTCAACGCCAACTACATCCTCGCGCGCCTCAAGCCGCTGATGTCGCCGGCGTTCGAGGGCTATTGCATGCACGAGGCGCTGTTCTCGGATGGCTTCCTGAAAGACACCGGCGTCGAGACCATCGACATCGCAAAGGGCCTCATCGACGAGGGCTATCACCCGATGACGATGTATTTCCCGCTCGTCGTCCACGGCGCCATGCTGATCGAGCCGACCGAAACGGAATCGAAAGCCGAGCTGGATCGCTTCTGCGACGCCCTCGCCTCCATCGCGCGCCGCGCGGTGCAGAAAGACCCGTCGCTGAAGACCGCGCCACACCTCGCCCCGGCCCGCCGCCTCGACGAAACCCGCGCCGCCCGCTCCCCGCGTCTCAAATGGACGCCCGAGACGACGACGCTGAAAGCGGCAGAATAGCTCAGCCGGTCCAGCGCATCGTCCGCCCATGCGGATCAACATCGGCCAGCGTGGCTTCGCTACGCTGGCCGTCTTTCCATGTGACGACGTTCAACACATAGCGCGTCGAGTCGCGTCGTCCGATCACGCTTTCAGGCTCGAACCGCACCCAGGCCAGACAGCGGTCGCCCCGTGTGCGCGTCCCCGCCTCTTCAATCCCCGCCGCAATCGCCTCGCGCACCGCCAGCGGCGGGTACTGGAAGAACACCGAGTGATAGACCACCGTGGTTCCCGCCGGCAGCTCGCCGTCCAACCGCTCACGCACCCACGCCGCCGCGTCCGCCTTCTGCACCTTCACGCCCGTCTCGCGCGCCAGCTCCATCGCTGCATTCAGGCGCTCCAGCCGCGCCGCCTGATCCGCCCACACATAGGCGCGCAATCGCAACCGATCCGCGGCGTTCGCCGTATCCAGCGGATTCTGGTCGCACGCCGCACGCGAGGCGATGGCGATCTCGCGCCAGACTGGGGCTGCGCCATCAATCTGCGTTGGCATCATGGGCCCAATCACGCCTTCGCGTTTCCACGCCGGATACGCATACGCAAAACGGTCCCAGTTCAGGTTCAGCCCTGCGCTCGCCCCAAGCTCCAGCATGTGAAACGGTTGCGGCGCTCGCTGCGCCAGCCACAAAAACCCGCACGCCAGCCCCGTCGACCGCGCCGTCTCATTCGTCTGCGGCGGCGACGTCATGAAGTCGCGTACCCACGCCTCTTCGCGCCGCAGGAAATCCTCGGCCAATGGCCACACGCGATTCATCGACCAGGCAGAATCGGCATGCGGATACGCCACAGCCAATAGCGCATCGCGCCCTGTCAGCGCCGCCGCATGCAGCGCACCTGCCACACGCAGCGACACAGCATCCGCGCGAGGATGCCCCGGCCAGTCCGCCGTCAGCCGCGCGACGATCCCACCAGCCTCGATATCGTCCGCCGCCCGCGCCAGCAGCTCCGCCGTGAACGGCGAACCAAAGTCCGCGCAAAAGCGCGATTGCAGGCGAAACTCTTCCAGCACGGTTGTCATGGCAAACCTCCGGACCCGCGCGCATCCTTACGCCGTTCCGCTCAGTCCGCCAGTTGCGAGATATTGATCAACCCATCAGGGCGTCATCACCACGCGGCCGACGATCTTGCCATCGCGTAGATCGTTCAGCGCAGCATTCACCTGATCAAGCGGCCGCGTCGCCACCGGCACGTCCGGCGCACCCTTGCGATTCACCAGATCGAGCAGTTCGGCGATTTCGGGCAAGCTGCCGACATAACTGCCTTGCACGATCAGAGCGCGCATCGGGAAGAACGGCGTCGGGATCGTCACATCGCCGCCGAACAATCCGACCACCACGATCTTCCCGCCCTTCATCGCTCCATCGACGGCCATCTTCACCGTCGACCCAGCGCCGACAAAATCGATTGTCGCCCACGAGCCGCCGCCCGTCGCCGCACGGATCTGATCCAGCGCATCCTTCGCAGATCCATCGATCACATGCGCTGCTCCGGCGCGCTTCGCCGCTTCGCGCTTGGTCGGATCGATATCGACCATGATCGCCGACTTGCCGCCCATCTTCTGATGTAGCGCTAATGCCATCAGGCCGACGCCACCGGCGCCGATCATCACCACGGGTTCGTCAGCCAGCGTGTCGCTCACCTTCTTCAGCGCGCCATAAGCGGTCACGCCCGAGCACGCCAGCGGCGCTGCACGCTCGGCCGACAGCGAGCCGATATCGAAGAGATAACGCGGATGCGGCACGACCAGATGCGTCGCGAACCCACCGCCGCGCTGGATGCCGATATTGCCGGGCTTGATGCAGAGATTTTCCTCACCGCGCCGGCACACCACGCACTGGCCGCATCCCATCCACGGATGGATCAGGCGCACGTCGCCAACACTGACACCCTTCGCATCCGGCCCGACAGCGACAACCTCGCCAACGTTCTCGTGCCCCATCGTCAGCGGCAGCTTCACGCCGCGATCCTGAAGCCGCAGCTTCTGCCCGCCGCCAATGTCGTAATAACCATCCCAGATGTGCAGGTCGGAATGGCAGACGCCGGCTGCGATCACGCGCAGGACAACGTCCGTGCCTGCGGGCTGGGGCGTCTCACGCTCCACGCGTTGCAGTGGCGCGCCGCATTCGCAGACATCATAGCTGAGCATCAAGGTCTCCCGTGACGGACATCTCACGCGACCGTCACGGTCAGCCTACCTTTCGCCGATGCGTTCGCAAGCATCCACTTGCGAGCGAACCGGCGAGCCTACCCTCACGCGTGTTCAATCTCCACAAGCGCACGCTCGATCTGCTTGAGCGGGGCTTCTCGCAAATCCTTGCCGACTTCCACCTTGAGCGCGCCTTTGAGCCGGGCGGAATAGTCGGATCGGATCATTCCAAGGAAGCGTGGGGATGCGAACAGGACAACACGCGGTTGAGCCTTGCCATGCTCGTGAGCGCCAATGAGTTCGTCGAGCCGGGTCGCCAGCGTCCTGGCGAACTCCCGCTCGGCCTGGTCGTGATAATCTGGCCCCGCCACTGCGCTCTTGGCGCCGGATGGTGTGGAAACACGTCCGGGTTTGTCCGATCCCACGTCACGCGTGAACGATTTGTGGTGCGCGTCGTGAGCCTCGACGACTTCCAGCTTGGCAAGACCTTCATGCCCCGCATTGCGGTAGATCATCGCGCCGCCGCCGTCTGCTGCGACGACCAGAGTTCCATGTTCGACGATCATGTGCTTGCTCCAATGGCTGGAGCGGGCAAAAGCCCACTCAACGCGCCATTGTAGTCTCAACGCGCAGGATCAATTTGAGATGCGACAAACCGGGCGTATCTATCAGCCGCGCGTGATCACAGCGTCAGCTTCGATCTCGACCAGCCAGCCGGGATTGATCAGCGCATTTGTGCCGAGGAAGGAGCACGCCGGCTCAATGTCCTTGAACACCTCGCCATGGACTTCGCCCGCTTCCTTCCACCGGCTCATGTCGGTGAGAAATACGCGGGTGCGAACAACGTTCTTCATGTCCGCACCGGCCTGCACCAGCGCGCCCTCGATGATGTCGAGGCAGCGTTTGGTCTGGCCGCGCATGTCGCCGGGGGCGGCCACGCTGCCATCCGCCGCAATCGGCGCGCAGCCCGAGACGAATACCATGTTCCCCACGCGCACGGCACGCGAGAAACCAAGGCCCAGCTTGGAATTGGCGGAAACCTTTACGACGTCGCCCATTGCTCGCCCTTCCGATAAGACTATCGGAACCGGTATTCCACGGCGCGCGGGATCAGGGAAGTGTCACACGCTCGCCGGAGACAGGCGTATCGATCGGGCCGTCCGACAGCCTGCCGGCGGGATCGAAGAATTTCGCCTGCGCCATGCCGGCGAAGGTATCCCCGCTGACTGTCACATCGAAAGTGATCTCCCCACGGCCGATATAGGCGTGCGATGCACGATCCGCACGGATCTCGACCCACTTGCCGCGAAAGTGTGCGCCTTCCGCGATCCAGATACCCTTGCCGTCGCTGTCGCTTGAACCGGCGTTGCCAGCATCAGGGTTGGCCTGTTGCATGGTGCCGTCGGCGTTGAAGACCTGCATGTGATAGGGGAACGGCGCCTTGTCGTACTTCACGACCCAGGCGCCCACGATCGACGTTTCGGAATGCTCGCGCACCGAGACGGCGATACACCCGGCTGGAAGAACCAGAGCAATCGCCGCCAGCGCGCCGAAACGTTTCACATCAATCCCCGACCTGTCGTCCTAACCGCTTCAGGCCCGCTCGATCGCCATGGCGATGCCTTCGCCGCCGCCGATGCACAACGCCGCCATGCCGCGCTTCTTGCCCTGCTGCTCAAGAGCATTGATCAGCGTCACCAGAACGCGCGCGCCAGACGCGCCGATCGGGTGGCCGAGGGCGCAAGCGCCCCCGTTCACATTGACGCGGTCATGGCTGATGCCGAGTTCTTTCATCGCGATCATCGGCACAACCGCGAACGCCTCATTGATCTCCCAGAGATCGACGTCGGAGGCTTTCCAGCCGGCCTTGTCGAGCGCCTTCTTCATTGCGGGCACGGGGGCCGTGGTGAAGTAGGCGGGCTCGTGGCTGTGCGCGCCGCTCGCCACAATGGTCGCCAGCGGCTTGAGGCCGCGCTTCTTGGCTTCGGATGCGCGCATCAGGACAAGCGCAGCCGCGCCATCGGAAATGCCGGATGCGTTGGCGGCGGTCACCGTGCCGTCTTTCGAGAAGGCGGGGCGCAGCGTCGGGATCTTGTCCGGCATCGCGGTGCGCGGCAGTTCGTCAGTGTCGATCGTGACGTCGCCCTTCTTGCCCTTCACAACAACCGGCGTGATCTCGCGCTTGAAGCGGCCTTCCTTGGTGGCGGACTGCGCGCGGCTCAGCGTCTCGAGCGCGTAGGCGTCCTGCTGCTCGCGCGTGAACTGATACTCCTTCGCGATCATGTCGGCATAGTTGCCCATCGCGCCGCCGCCGTACGCGTCTTCAAGACCGTCCGTCGCCATGTGATCCCTCAGCGCGGCCGCGCCATACTTGTGACCCTTGCGCAGGTCGACGAGGTGCGGAGCATTCGTCATGCTCTCCATGCCGCCCGCGACAACCACGGTGGCTTCACCGGCCAGCAGCGCGTTGCGACCCATCACGGCCGCCTGCATGCCCGAGCCGCACATCTTGTTGATGGTGGTGGCTTCCGCTTCCTTCGGCAGGCCCGACTTGATGCCGGCCTGGCGCGCCGGCGCCTGACCCTGTCCAGCCGGCAGGCAGTTGCCCATATAGACCAGCTCGACGTCTTCGCCCTTCACGCCCGACTCCGCCAGCGCGCCCTTGATCGCCAGCGCACCCAGTTCGTTCGCCGAGAAGCCCGCAAGCTCACCCAGCATCGCGCCCATCGGCGTGCGTGCCATACCGACGATTACGACGGGATCAGATCCGCTCATGGGGCAAAACCTTTCTGTTCAGAGGTGGCCGCACAATCATCCCGTCCCTCCACGCCGTCAAGCGGCCCGGCCTGTCCCCCGGGAAGGCCCGCCAACAGCGCTGGACACGCCGGTTACGAGGCCTTTTGCGGACGCAGGACCATGCAAGTGGATGTTCCATGCGCGTACAGCTTGCCGTCGGGGCCCGTCACCTTGGCTTCCGACGTGATGATCTGTCGTCCGCGCGCCAACAGCTTGCCCTCGCAGCGATAGATGCCGGAGTTCGGCTGTATCGCACGGGTCATGTTCACCTTGGTCTCCAGCGTCGTGTAGCTGACACCCGCCTCCAGCGCCGTCATCGTCGCGCAGCCGCAGGCAGAATCGATGATCGTCAGCGTCCAGCCGCCATGAATGATGCCAAGCGGGTTGAGGCTTTCCATGCCCGGCTCGCCTTCAAAGACGACGCGGCCATCATCGACCTCCGCAAGCCAGAAATTCAGCGAGCGCCCAATGCCGGGCCGGTTGGATAGGTCCGCCCCGATCCCGCCACGCATCAGCTCCAGCCCGGATTTCGCAACTGCGCCCGGCCCTGCGGTCGAGAAAGCGCCGCGACCATCATCTGCCCGTTTGTCCGAACCTGATTCCGCCACGGCGTTTCCTTTCGATAACTATCGGATAAGGAAGCTATAGCCCCCGCATGGACGCGCAATGCATCGCATCGCATAGTTTGGCTAAACGCGGCGGGAGGCCCGATTGCCAGACAGCTTCATAACCATCGAAACCGAAGGCCGCATCGCCACCGTGCGCTTTGATCGCGGCGACAAGGCCAACGCGCTCTCCGCCGAAGCCTTGCGCCAGCTCACCGAAACAGCGCGCAGCTTTCACGCCCGCCCCGGCATCTCCGCCGTCATCCTCACGGGCCAGGCGAGCAACTTCACACTGGGAGCAGACCTGAAAGACCCCGCTCGCGTCGAACAGCGCGGCCAGGGCCTTTCCGAGCGCCGCCTCTCGCTCCGCGCCGGCCCCGACATGTGCGAGGCGTGGGAGAAGATCGACGCGATCACCATCAT
Organism: uncultured Alphaproteobacteria bacterium; assembly: GCA_963784415.1. Lineage (GTDB taxonomy): Bacteria > Pseudomonadota > Alphaproteobacteria > Caulobacterales > Hyphomonadaceae > UBA7672. The sequence continues at coordinate 523,393 of CAWARK010000002.1, read as the reverse complement.
GGCCATCGAAGGCTGGTGCGTCGGCGGCGGCGCCGCCCTCGCCGTCAGTTGCGATCTGCGCGTCATGGCGAAGTCCGCGAAAATCTACGTGCCCGAAGTCGCACGCGGCATGAACATGAGCTGGGGCTCGATCCCGCGCATGACCGCCCTCGTCGGCCCCGCACGCGCCAAGCGGCTTGCGGCGCTGTGCGAAAAGATCGACGCGGAGACAGCGCTGAACTGGGGCCTCGCCGATGCCGTGACTGACGATGGCAATGCCCTCGCCCGCGCCATGGCGTTCGCGCAGATGGCCGCAGCCCTGCCGCCGACTGCACTCAAGATGGTGAAGCGAGACGTCAATATCGCGGCGCTCGCGCTGTCGCAGGTCACAGCCCATCGCGACCTCGAAGCCTTCGCATTGATGGAACAATCCGAAGACCTCGCCGAAGGCGTCTCGTCCTTCCTCGAAGGCCGCGACCCCAAATTTACGGGCGACTGAGGGCGCCGCGGCTCACTCTGTACGATTGACGTTCGTCACGTTGGCTACGCCGCGCCGGTCATTCTCCCGCCCGCCGAGCAGGATGTTGTACAGGCCGTAATTGCCCTCGTGACAGGCGTATTCGTAGATGTTCCCGTCAATCCGGTTGAGCGCTGTCTCGCCGCGCCACACATCCTTGTAGGTCGTCAAATCGTTGACCTCGAACTGGTAGAGGATCTGCCGGTCCGATATCCGTGTAAAGCGCTCGGTGATCTTTCCCGTCATGCTCAACACCGCCCGGTCTGTTCTTTGGTCCGGATGCATGTTCGTCGTCTCGACGACCAGCGTGTCCCCGTCCCAATGCGCCACCGGATCACCCATCCACGTCTGCATGCTTTCGTCATGATGCTTGGCGCCGATCCGCGCGATGCGGACATCGTGCACCATCTCCACCATCAGCATCACATCGGTCGGTGTCTGCACGATCTGCACATTGTTGTTGTAGAGCCCCGACCGCAGCGGCGGCCCGCCCGAGAGGAGTACGCATCGCTCTCCCAGTCCACGCTCCTCCGGATTGTCATACCCCGTGCCACGCTTGCGCGGGCTGGATGCTTCCAGCTTTGCTCCCACATCGGTCAGCGCGGGTATCTTGCCGTTATCCGGGTAGACGATCCACGACGACCGCAGCTCGCCGCCAATCGACGTTACGCGCGATCCCGGGTCGGTATAGGCCACGTCGTAATTGCCCACCGGCGGCAGCGGCTTGCCCTTCTCCGGCGCGCCCTCTTTCGGATCGACATAGCTCGCCTGCGTCTTCATCCGCTTGTTGAACAGCGTGCCGTCTTCCATCCGGTCCGCCTGCTCACGCGACAGCACGAGCGGATAGCCTTCCGGCCGCTCCATCGGTGTTGCGGTCGCCGTACTCCACACGCCTTGCAGGTCTGGCCTGCCTTCCGGCGTGCGCGGCGGTTGATACGCGGCCTGTGCATGGGCGGACGCGCTCGCAAGCACTACAAGCATGAGTGAAGCGGCCAAGCCGCGCACCGTGAGCGCCATCTGCTCCTCCCATCCGGTCCTCGGCTGCCGCCGGGCCGTTCTGTTTGAAGCAGTGTCGCTCAGACGGCGCAGGATGCAAGCGCCCTACCCTAAGCCGCAGCGCTCACCGTCGTCGCAATGAAGCCGCCTCCGAGCACGCTACGTCCGTCCGGCGCAGCGTAAAGCACGCACGCCTGTCCGGGCGCCACGCCCTCTTCGGCCACGTCGAACGCAAAGCCCGGCGTACCATCGATCAACGTCATGCGCCCCGGCACAGGCGCCCGCGTCGAGCGCACGCGCGCCAAAGCTGGCAAACCCGCTGCGCAGGCGTCCGCCAACGTACCTTCACCCAGCCAGTTGCTCTCGCCGATCGTCAGCGCCGACGTCAGCAACGCCTCGCGCGGGCCAACAATCACCCGCCGGTTCGGCGCATCGATCTTCACCACGAACAGCGGCTCGCCCGTCGCAACGCCCAGCCCGCGCCGTTGACCGATCGTGTAGCGGATCACGCCGTCATGCTGGCCCATCACGCGGCCATCCATGTGCACGATATCGCCCGGCGCCGACGCGCCCGGACGTAGCTTCTGCACGATGTCCGAATACTTGCCCGCCGGCACGAAGCAGATGTCCTGGCTGTCGGGCTTGGCCGCCACCTGCAGGCCGAGCGCCGACGCCGCGCGCCGCACATCCGGCTTGTTCATGCCGCCGAGCGGAAAACGCAGGAAGTCGAGCTGCGCGCGCGTCGTCGCGAACAGGAAGTAGGATTGATCGCGGTCCGCATCGGCCGCACGCACAAGCTCCGCCTGCCCGTCAGCGCCAAGAGCGCGGCGGATATAATGCCCTGTCGCCATCGCATCCGCGCCAAGGTCCCGCGCCGTCGCCAGCAGGTCGGAGAATTTCACCGTCTGATTGCAGCGCACGCACGGGATCGGCGTCGACCCTTTCAGATACGTGTCCGCAAAATCTTCCATGACCTGTTGGCGAAAGCGGCTTTCGTAATCCAGCACATAGTGCGGGATGCCCAACGCTTCGGCCACGCGCCGCGCGTCATGAATGTCCTGCCCCGCGCAGCACGCGCCTTGTTTCTTCAGCGCCGCGCCGTGATCGTAGAGCTGCAACGTCACGCCGACGACGTCATACCCCGCATACTTCAGCAGCGCCGCCACCACGGAAGAATCCACCCCGCCCGACATGGCCGCGACGACGCGAATATCTCCGCGCGGACGCGGATCGCCAGGGAACAGGTCGAGGTCCGCCCCCGACAGGTCGACATTCGCCAGTTTCGAGAAATCGCAAAGCCCGTCGGCGACTGGCCAATCAGAGACCAGAGAGTCGACCTCAACAGGCGGGGTGGCCCCAGCACGGGGACCAATAAGCGTAGCCATTTTCGCGTCTCCAGCGGGTTCAAGGCCCGCAGCAGATTGATGTTCGGCAGAGCCCATACAGGAAAGTCGTGGCGAAAGGTAGGCCCGCCCTATGCGTCATCCTCCCAGGCGACCGACACGATCAGCCACCCCGCCTCCGTCAGCACCAGCGAGATATGCTTGGTCCCACCGCCGCCATAGGGCGCGCCATCCATCAGCCCCGACTTCCGATAGGCGCCGATCCGCACCGCCAGCGCCCCCGAAATGTGCGTCTCCGCTTCCGTCTCCCATTCATGAAAATCCACCAGCCGCCCGCCCGTCAGCAAAGCCATACGCGGCGCGATAAAGCTCTCGACCGTCATTGTCTCGGCGACCCCGGCGGCACGTTTCACGATGACCGCGCCTGGCACGAACAACCCCGCCAACGTCGCCAGCCCCGGCGCCTCCCCAGTGCGATTGTCGAACGCCGCAAAGAAAGCAGCGATCACCCGATCGATCTCGCCCTGTGCGCCGCCCATGCAAAACTCCACCTCTCCGCATTGGCATACGCACCCACGCCGCGCGCCTCAAGGCTTCGCAGCGGGGATCATCGGCGCTAGCCTCCTGCCATGGAAAAGACCCCGCCCTCTCCCCACCACTTCCAGACCAACCAGCCGCGCGAGCTGCTCGCGTGTATCGAGTTCGCCGCCGAGCAGGCAGACAAGGCGGCGCACGACCATGGCGCCTGGCGCTGGCTCATCATCTCCACGACGCTGGCCGTGCAGAACGCCTGCCTCTCCGCCCTCGATCAGGGCGACGAGTTCGGTACAAAAGGCATGTCGCGGATGGATGCGAAAATCATCACGCGCTGGACAAAGAACGGACGCAGCGGCCCCGAGCCTCTGGCCGTGCGCGAGCCGCGTATCGTCTCACCGCTGGAGTTGCTGCGCCGCGTGGGTGATCCCTACTTCCTGCGTCCGCCTTTTCAGCTGCCGCTTACCCGCGAGATCAACGAGGCGTTCGACGACCTCGTCGACCTGCGCAACATCTTCCTGCATTTCAGCCAGGATGGATGGACAGTGGACCTGCGCGAGATCCCGCCATTGATCCTCAACGCCTGCAAGGTGATCCGCCACCTCGCGGTCACACAGCCGATCTATCTGCGCAATGCAGGCCCCAATCATCGCGAGCGTGTCGCCGCCGCGCTCGACCACGTCGAAGCCGCGATGGACCACTATCCGGAGGAAGATCGGGTTTGATCTATTTCAGCGAGGCCACGGTGGTGCCATTGGATGCGCCGGCCTTGGATACACGCCAGATCGTGTTGCCGACATCGTCAGCCACCAGCAGCGATCCATCGCTCGCTACCGCCACGCCAACCGGGCGGCCGTAAGCAATCTCTTTCTTCGCATCGATGAAGCCGGTGAGCACATCAATCGCTTCGCCCGAAGGCTTGCCGTTCGCGAACGGCACGAAGATCACTTTATACCCGCTGAACGGATCGCGATTCCACGAACCGTGCTGACCGATGAATGCGCCGCTCGCAAACTGCGAACCCATCTTCGCGCCATTGGCAAACGCCAGGCCCAGTGAAGCCGTGTGCGCGCCAAGCGCATAGTCAGGCGCAATCGCCTTGGCGACCATGTCCGGCCGCTCGGGTTTCACGCGCGTATCCACGGTCTGCCCGAAATAGCTGTACGGCCAGCCGTAGAAAGCGCCGTCTTTCACAGACGTGATGTAGTCAGGCACGAGGTTGTGGCCCAGCTCGTCACGTTCGTTCACCGCGGTCCACAGCGCGCCGGTGTGCGGTTCCCAGCCAAGGCCGTTCGGATTGCGCAGGCCGCTCGCGAAGATGCGCTTCTGCGCCGTCACGCGATCGATCTCCCAGATCGCCGCGCGCCCTTCTTCCTTGTCCATGCCGTTCTCGGCCACGTTCGAATTGGAGCCGACCGTCGCATACAGCTTCTTGCCGTCTTTCGACGCGATCAGCGATTTCGTCCAGTGGTGGTTGAGCGTGCCGGCCGGCAAGTCCACCAGCTTCAGCGGCGGAGCAGAAGCCTTCAGATCGCCCTTGGCATACGGCACGCCGACAACAGCATCCGTGTTGGCGATGTAGAGCCGGTCACCGGCGAGCGCCATGCCGAACGGAGAATTCAAACCAGACAGAAAGACAGACCGCGTCTCGGCCGTGCCATCCTTGTCGCCGTCGCGCAGAAGCGTGATGCGATTGGCGGTCGGCGTTGCCGCGCCCGCCTTCTTCATGGCTTCGCCCATGAAGAAGCCTTTGACGCCCTTGCCATCATCCGGCTTGGGCGGCGCATTCGTCTCTGCGACCAGCACGTCGCCATTCGGCAAGACGTTGAGCCAGCGCGGGTGATCCAGCCCCGTTGCAAATGCAGTGACCTGAAGACCCTCGGCCGCAACGGGCATTTGTCCTGCGCCCCAACCGACCGCCTCGGCGATCTTCAGTGTGGGCAGCAGCGAGGATTGGGGCTTCTCGATAACCGGGTTCGCGCCCATCGCAATGGAGACCGGCTCCGTCGTAGGCCCTGCACACGCTGCGAGCGCCAGCACAACGCCACCAGCCGAAACTGCAAGAAGCTGACGAAAAGTCATGGCGAAATCTCCGGAACCATAACCTTGGAAATGGCTGGTTCACCGAGACGTTCCGTGGAACCCGGAATTACATGCGCTTAACGCTGCCGCCCGAGGCTGTGCAGCACCGCATCCGGATCTCCGCCCCGCTCCCGCACAACCTGTTCCCACCGGGCGAGCGCATCCCAGTAATAGTCAAAAATACAGGGGCTACACCCCCGATGACAGCACGACTCGTCATCCGGCTTGTTCGGCGGTCGCGGAAATTCAGCGCTCTCTCCCATGCCCCGCCACTACCGCAACTTCCTCCCCCCGCAAATCTCCGAACTCTGGACCGCCGGGCGCCTGCCCGGCAGTCGCTGCAAAGCAGCGAGTTACACCCCATTTTGTTGGACAGCCCCCGCGCAGATCCAACAGCTCCCTTCCGCCCACCCCGAGCAATCTCAATGACTTGCCCGCAAAATATGCGGGATTGGCGTTTCGCAAATCGGCCGGGCTCCCAGCGCGCGTATAATCGCGCCCATGAGCCTCAACCGAGCGCCTCGCGAGCAAGACATGATCGCCCCCAACAGGAGCGATCCCCTCGCCATGTTCATCGCTTGGCTCGTCCGCATCTTCGACCAGATCACCCGGATGAAACGCATCCGCCACACCACGCGCTTCAAAGCCAACTGGCGCGATCACTGGCAGAATCTCCGCCAGCTCGAATGGCTCCGCGACCAGATCCTCGCCGGCGAGACGCTCGACGCCGAGAGCGACTTCATCCCATCAACCGATCCGCCCGCCGACTATGGCGGTCCCTGCCCGCGCACGCCGTTCGATATGAACCGCCGCTTCCTCGCCATCGCGCGCTTCAACGCCGATCCCGCGAGCGCAATCCTCGAACACGTCCGCCGCATCGCGAAACGCGAAAGCATCGACCTGTCCAATCCCCTTGCCGCTCATGGTTCGACGGACACGGCGCTGTGCGCCGCTGCTCACCATGAGCTGGTGGGTGTTGCCATACTCACTCGCGCCACATCCCCCTTTGCGCTCATCCTGAGCAGCACGCGCAGCGTGCGTACGTCGAAGGACGAGCGCGGCCCCGCGCACGCGCGCGGCCCGCCGCTCAATCTCAGTTTTCGGAAAATACAAACCGTCGACCTCGCAGGCATCACCTGCGAGATCGCATCCTCATGCCCGCAGCGCGCCTACTTGCACTGGAACTGGTCCGGGCTCTTGCCGTCGCCCGTTCCGCCATAAACTGCCTTCTTGGGATAGGCGCACAGCTTGCGCGAACCGCCCGCCGGGAAGCTGGCGATCAGTTCGTCCGGCGCCGTCTTCGAGCTCACCCACTTGTCGAGCGCATCAACATAGTCGACGCGGTCCGGCCCCGGCCCGCCCTGGCAGTGACCCACCGCCGGCAGCATGAACATGCGGACGTCATCCTTCGCCTTCGCATCGTTCGCGTAGACTTTGTCGAGATAGTTGATGCTCATCAGCGGCGAGAGCGCCGAGTCAGACCAGCCGTGATACATCAACAGCTTGCCGCCATGCCCACGGAACGCCGACAGGTCGGGATTGGTCGGCGACATCGTCGCCTGCAATGCGATCATCTCGCCCGGCAGCGTCGCAAGGTTCGTCTGCGAGTGGTTCCAGGTCGCATCCTGTTTCAGGAAGTAGCGCATGAAGCCTGCCGAGAACCCGAAGGCCAGGCTGGGCTGTCCCGGCCCGATGCCGTCCTTGCGTCCCGCAAGCCAGGTTCCCCAACCGGCGTCATTGGTCTCGCCGCCATAAGGATAGGCCAGGTAATACGGCTTGCCGTTCGCCTTCGGCGGATTGACGATCGCCTCCACCGCGCCGACTTGCGGCGGCGTCAGGCAGTTGTCTTTCTTCGCTGTCTTGCACTGGATCGTCTTCACGTCGAACGCGCACGCGCGCGGATCGGTCATGATGCCGTCCTTCAGCCCGTCGAGCGTATCGCACTTGTCGAGCACCGCCTTCGACAGGATGTCCCGCGCCGGCTTGTCGAGCACGGGCGCGTCCAGCTTCTTCGGATCGGGATACATCGTCCGCGTGATGTTGGAGAACCCGCCCGTGATGTTGAGGAAGTCGGTCGCCGGCGCGCCCGCAATGATGCCGTCGAAATCGTTCGGATAGCGCTGCGCCGCCTGCAGCGCCTCGCGTCCGCCATTCGAACAGCCCGCGAAATACGATTTCTCCGGCGCGCGGCCATAACGCGATTGCACGATGCCCTTCGACGTCGCCGTCACACGATGGATCGCCGCATGCGCGTAGTTGACGATGCGCTCCATGTCGCCCATCGCCCAGGCACCATCGGTCGCTCCAGCCGGACCGTTGTGACCAGTGTCGGTTCCTGCAGTGGCATAGCCCTTCTGCAGCACACCCATGCCGAGCGTCTGGCTCTCGACACGACCGGCGAAGCCGCCCTGCCCACCCATCACGAACTTGCCGTTCCAGGCGTCCGGCAACCAGACCGAGAAGTTGATCTCCTTGCCGATGACGCCGTCGATCTTGCAAAGCGGAACCGGCGACGTCGCAGCCGTCGCGGCGGTGATCTTCACATCGGGCGCGAGATAGCCCTTCAGCGACTCGCACGCGACCTGCGCGCTGGCCACGCCCGTCGTCAGCATCGCAAGCGCGACGCCTGTCATGAGATTGCGGATCAAGATGTCCTCCCTCGGACTATTGTTTGCGCCAACCTGCCACTCCGCCACGGGGAAGCAAGCCATCGCCGCAAGACTTGTTGCGGTGCAAACCGAGAGAAATTGAGAGGGCGAGCGCTATTTGAGAACGTCGAGCAGCGTGAGGCCGCGCAGGGTGTTGAACACGCTGGAAGATGCCTGATAGGCAAACTGGGCCTGGTTCAGCCGGACAGCGACCTCCGCCAGATCGACATTGACGATCCCGCCGACCGCTTCGTCCAGTGCATCCATGCGCGACGTCAGGCGGGTCGACGCCGAATCGACTTCCTTGCTCAACCGGCCATTTTCAGACTGCGCGCCGAGGACGGTGTTGAACGCCGCATTGAGCGAGGACAGTTCAGCCTGGATCGCCGCTTTCTGGATATCCGTAAGATCACCGCCAAAGGGACCATCGGGGCCTGCATCCATTTCGGCCAGGCGCTTAATCGACGCCATGGCGCTGGAGATCACGTCATCTGCAACGACGCCCGCCTGAAGCGTGCGACCTTCCTCGACGCGCATCGTCTGCGGCTCGGCGCCCTGCTCGATGACGGAGGTCAGCGGTTGAGCCGCGAGATCGGACAGCGACGTCGCAGTGATCGGCTGCCGGTCGTTCATCACGCCGCCAAACAGATAGCGCCCGCCGATATTCGTGTTCATCGCATCCTTGATCACCGAGAACGCTTCATCGAGTTGCGCGCGAACGCCCTCGCCCTTGTTGAGACCGATATTCTGAAACAGGTCCTGCTTCAGCTTGTTGACGGCATCCGCCGAACGTCCAAGCGCAACATCCTGAATCTGCATCCGTGTATTCAGCTCGCGCGTCGTCGCCTTGAAGCCATCCATGCGCGCGATCAGCCGTTGGGCGGACACCAGAGTCTGCGCCTCGCGGCCATAGCCCTTGAGGTCGGTCGCCTTTGTCTGCGCCGAGCTCTGGCGTGCGGCTTCAACCAGATCCTGCTGGGCCTTACCGATATCCGCCAGGGCAGACATCGGGATCATCGCCGAAGAAATACGTGTCATGGCTTATGTTCCTCAGACCATATTCAGGACGATGTCGTAGAGATCTTTCGCAGCCTGGATCATGCGCGAAGCAGCAGCGTAAGCCTGCTGGTAGGTCGTCATCTTCACCAGCTCTTCGTCGAGGTTGACGCCTTCTTCGCTCGAGCGGCGGTCCTTCACTTCCTGCCGCACCGACTGCGCGGCAGCCTTCGCCGCGTCCAGCGCCTCGGCGCGAACGCCCGCGTGGCCGGCAAGCCGCGCTGCATAATCCATGACCGACGTAACCTGGCCGGAGAGACCGCCCGCGCCCGCGAAGGTACGCGGCTTCGTGCCCGCCGCCTCGATCGCCAGCGCCCCACGGCCATCGCCGGGCGACAGGACGCGCGTACCGACGGCGGCGCCAGCAAGGTCTGCCTGCGCCGTGCCGAGCTTGTCGGGGTCGGAGAGAATGTCGTTGCGAACGGCCAGCGAACGCGAACGTTGCGAGGGTATCGCCTCGCCCAGGCCAAACAGGCCCGTGAAGCTGATATTGGTGTCGCCACGGCTGGTCGTATCATCGATCACATCGATGCGGCCGACATTGCCGTTGGTGGTAACAAGGCTGAGCCGACCGGTCGCATCCAGTGTGGTCTGGCCATAACCAGACAGCGCCGCATCAATGTCACTCCGCAGCGAGGCCACCGTCGCGCCAGCGCCGACGGTGAAGTCGATGCGCCGCACGATCGATCCGCTTGTATCACGAACTGCAAACGTAACGCTCTGCCCGGCGGTGAAACCGTGCAGGTCAGCGCCGGAAAGGCCCGTCGCGTAGTTGATCGGGCTACCATGCGTGACGAGGTCGTTGAGGCCGAACGCTGCCGAGAAGCCGCGTCCGCCGCGCGATGCCGGAGTTGTCGGATCATCGGTCACGACGACGCCATTGCTGGGCGTTGATGATGCGATGGTCAGCGATCCACCGGCAAACGACGCCGTACCTTCAACACCGAGCGCAGAATTGAGTGCGGTCTGGAAGTCGCCGATGGAGTTGGCGAAGCTCGTGACGTTCGCCTGGTCGTCGAGGATCTGGCCGGCGCCGAAATCGACGCGCAGGTTGCGGACGACCGCACCGTTGCCGTCAACGATCGCAATGTTGGTGACACCCGTGAAGTTCAGGCGATCCGTCGCGATGAGACCCGTGTTGCTGCCGGTCAGCTGGCTGGGTGCAGGGATAGCGCTGGTTTGATTGTGAGCAGCGTTGAGCGCATCGGCCGCGCCGGCCGCGAATTCGCCAAAGGCAAGCTGGAGATCAACCAGCTCCTTGTCGCGGACGCGCAGGAGACCCTTGAGCTCGCCGCCGCCCAGGTGGGTTTCCAACGGCGTTTCCGTGGTCGAGCGCGGTGCAATCATCACAAGACTTGGATAAGGCTCGTTGCCGGCGCTCGAGCTGAGGCCAAGAGTGGCCGAATCGACATCGACCAGCAGAAGGCCGTCTGTGGTGCGGACCTCGACGCCGCCCAACGAGCGTGGCTGGGTCCGGATATCGACGATTTCCGACAGGCGGTCGATCATGCGCTGCTGTTCGGTCTCGGCATCGCTGGCCGACACCCCGGCGATGGTGGAGCGCTGGATCGATGCGTTGAGCTTTGCGATACCGCTCATCAGCGCGTTCGCTTCCTCGATCGAGGAGACGACGCGAGAATGGGATTCATCACGCAGGGCAGAGATTTCTTCCGACGTGGTGTCGAGCTGGGAAAGCAGTGTCTGCAGGTCCGACAGCGAGCTCGAACGGCGCAACGCAGAAGCAGGGTCGACCGCAAGCGCGCCGAAGCTGGAGAACGCCGGATCAAGCGTGCCGAACACGGACGAGGAATCCGAGGGATCACCCAGCAGGCCCTGCGCTCGATCCATGAACTGCGCGAGCACATCGGCCGAAGCCACATCAGCGGCCCCACGCATCTCGGCGGCGGCGAGATAGGTGTTGGCGACGCGGGTGATATTGATCTCAACGCCGCTCAGTCCGCCGGTCGCTGCGCGCGATGTGAACTGCACGTCGAGGCGCGCATAGCCATCCGTGTTGACGTTCGCCACATTGGTCGACGTCGCCTTCAACGCCTGCTGGTTCGCAGCAAGCGCGGAAAGTCCGGTGCTCATGATCTGCTGGATAGACAAGTCAGCATCTCCGTTGTCGGGACGCACTGCAGATCTTGCCGGGTAGGCGCGATCTGCCGGGCGGCCGCAATGCGACCAGCCTTCACTGACGTCGTTCCATCATTTTGAATACGTTCGCAAAAATCCTGCGACGGAGGCTTCTGCCCCGAACGCTCCAGCAACCTGGCCGCAACGTTGCCGTTAACCACGCAAGTTGCGGGCCAGTCGGGAGATAGCCGCGAAACCGCCTGCGAATGGGCTGCAATCGTTTGAGGAACGCAAAGCATGCGATTTTCGATGCCGCGCCCGGCAACAAGTGCCGCCCTGTACAGCCACTCTTGCCGCCCTCACGTTGTGCGCGATGACCGCATTAACCTGCAAAAGGCCCATTCATACGGGCTTTTTATCGCAAACATTAATGGCTCGCGGGTTGCAGACCTTGTCTTGCTTCGCGCCCGTGCTGGGCCGTCGCCGTTGAGTTCGTGGATCGCGCTTTGACATTAGCCGCCTCCCTGTTGAACGCCCCCGCCGCCCGGCCATCCGCCGGCGAAGGCAGGTCAGCGTCGCAAGTGGATCAGGCAGATCGCGATGATGCTTTCGCACGCATCCTCGACGATGAGCGCGCCGTTCGCGATCGCGATGCCGATGTTGAAACAGCTCAACCTGCTCCAGCGCCAGCGCCGCCCGCCGAGGCGCCAGCGCAACCCGAGCTGGTCGAAGCGACCGACAAAGGCCCGGAAGTCGGGCAGAGCGCTGACAGCGAGGCAACGGCCGCCGCTGCATTCCGGTCAGCGCTCAACAATCTGAATTCGGACGATGCCACCACGGTGACCAAAGACAACGCGTCCGAGCAAGCCGCCAGCGGCCCCTCGGTTGAAGGCGCCCCGTCGGTTGAAGCCGGCCTCTCCGTTGAAAGCGACGTCGCTACCCTCGCGAACGCCGCGAAAGCAGGCGCTGCAACGACATCTGCTGTGTCCACGACCCAGACGAGTGCGGCGCTTTCGATCCTCGCAAACGCCAGTGGGACGACTACGGTATCGGGCGGCCAGGCCGCCGATGAAGAGGACGCACCCACCGACGCCGGAACCGCCGAAGGCGTATCGACAGACGGCTCCGCCCTTGTTGCGCTCGCTGGCGTCGCTCAACCGTTGACGACGCAACCCGTGACGCAACCCGTGACGCAGGCCGCCGAAACAGCCGGCAAAGGCGATGCTTCCATCAAGGCCACCGCGCCCGATAGCGCCGGCGTTGAACCAGCTCCCGCTGACGTTGCGGGCAAGGCCGACGCCGGCACGGCGACGGCCAAGGACGGAAAGCCCACTGACGCTACACCCCAAAGTGCGAACCCGGCTTCGGCTCAGGCCAATGCTCATCCCGCGGCAAGCGCTGCAACACAGGCAAATGCCGCGACAGCCGCAGCGGCTTCAACCGATGGCGCGGCGCAGGCTACGACAAACGCTGGAAACGCGGCTTCGCAAGCGGCGGCTCAACCGGCCGCGACCAGGAATCCCCTGACCGACGCCACGCGCGTCGCCGCGACACCGCCCGCCCTGCAGTCTGCGCCGGCAGCGACAATCCAGGTCTACACGCGCTTCATCGAGCGGGCCGATGGCCGCGCGCAACGCTTTGATGTGCGTCTCGACCCGGTCGAACTCGGTCGCGTCGATGTACGCATCGAAATCGGCGCCGACAAGAAAGTGCACGCCGTCATGGCGGCGCACGACAGCGCCGCGTTGACCGATCTCATGCGTGGACAAAAGGCGCTCGAGCGCGCGCTCAGCGACGCCGGCATTGATCTCGCCGAAAACGGGCTGCGTTTCGAAATCGCGGCTGATTCCGGTCGCGGCGGCGCCAGCCAGCAGCGCGAGGGAGACGCCAACGGCCGTTCGGGCCAGCCCGACGCGTGGCGCAAGTTCGATACTGCAACCATTCCAGTTTCCGCCGAAGCCGCTGCTGCGACGATGCCCACGCGCCGTTCGCAACGTCTTGATCTCGTGGCCTGAAGGACAAACGCATGACAAACCCGATTTCCTTCGTCCCGACACCAACCGCCACCAGCGCGTCGACGTCAGCCAATGCTGCGGCTTCGCTGGCCAGTAACTTCGACACCTTCCTCACCATCCTGACGGCGCAGATCCAGAACCAGGATCCGCTCGAACCGATGGACTCCAGCAAATTCACCGAACAGCTGGTGCAGTTCTCCGGTGTCGAACAGCAGATCAAATCGAACTCGCAGCTCGAGACGCTGGTGAAGGCGACCAACTCCAACGCGGGCGCGGCGCTGGCAGGCTATCTCGGTCAGCAGGCGGAAATCGACAGCGCGGGCGCGCAGTTCAACGGCGACACCGTGCATTGGCACTACGCGCTGCCGTCGGATGCAGCAAAGACAACGATCACGGTTACCGACGCCGCGGGCAAGGTGCTCTATTCGAAGACGGGCGAGACCGCGAAGGGTTCGCATGACTTTGACTGGAATGGCGAACTCAATTCCGGCGGTACGGCGCCCGACGATCAACCCTACTGGATCAACGTCGTCGCCGAAGACGCCAACGGTGCAGCCATCACGCCGGCGCACTCGCTGACGACGACCATCTCGGGCGTCGACCTCACCTATGGCGAGCCCGCGCTGACGACACCCGCAGGCATTTTTGCCTACGCCGACATCAAACGGTTGATGCGCCAGTAGCGCTCACCGCTCGACCAATACCCGGCGCAGAAGCGCGCCGTCTGGCTGCAAAGCAGCCGCAAAAACCCGCAACGAACCTGGTCCATCGGGCCAACTGGGAGCTTCGACCATGAGTATCAACTCAGCCATGCTTGCCGGCGCATCTGGCATGCGCGCCAACGCCAGCGCGCTGGCCGCGATTTCGGATAACATCGCGAACGTGAACACGGTCGGCTTCAAGCGCCTGCGCAACGACTTCACGTCGCTGCTCAACTCCCAGAACCGTGCGACGACCTACAGCGCCGGCGGCGTGATGGCGCACTCGACCTCACTGATGAGCGAACAGGGCTCGACTGTGGCCTCCTCCGTCGCCACCCACATGGCGGTTTCCGGCAATGGCATGTTCGTTGTGCGCGGGCGCAGCGAAGACGCCACCAGCCGCGACCCCTACTACTATACGCGCGCCGGACAGTTCTCGCCCGACTCTGAAGGCTACCTGCAGAACGCGGCCGGCTATTACCTGCTTGGCTGGCCGGTCGGCGCGACCGGCAATGTCAACGCCAACCCGACTGACCTCAACGCGCTGCAGTCAGTGCGCGTATCCGGCATCGCCGGCGGCGCCGAAGCCTCCGCGCGCCTGTCCTTGTCGGCGAACTTGCAGTCGTCGCAAGTGGTCTCGGCCGCCGCCGCGACTTATGATGCGACCGACCCCGCAAACAACATGGCCTCCGGCGCCGTCACGCCGGACTTCCAGATCCCGATCCAGATGTATGACAGCCAGGGCGGCCTCCACACGCTCACCTTCTCGTTCCTGAAGCAGGGTCCGAACTCGTGGTTCGCTGAGGTCCACCTGCCGGATGGCCAGGTCGCCGATGGCGCGCCGTTCGTGAACGGTCAGCTCGCGACCGGCACCGTTAACTTCACGCCGTTCGGCCAGATCGACGCGACCACATCGACGCTGCCGACGAACATTACGATCGGCGCGACGGGCGCTGGCGGTTCCGAGTGGGACCCGTCGCTGGGCCTCGCCACGCAAACCGTTGCGCTTGATCTCGGCGGGCCCGGCGCGCCGGGCGGCCTCACCAACTATGACTCGCCGTCGGTTCTCGGAACGTCGCAGGTCGATGGTACGCCGTTCGGTTCGTTGGCGTCGGTCGATGTCGACGATGACGGCTTCGTCACCGCAATCTTCACCAACGGCCTCACGCGCCGCATCTACCAGATCCCGCTGGCGACGTTCGGCAACACCGACGGACTGCTTTCCGAGCATGGCGGCGTCTATCGTCTTGGCCCGGATGCCGGCGCGCTGACAATGCGCGGCGCAGGTGATGGCGGCGCGGGCCTCATCAAAGCGCGCGCGCTTGAAGCGTCAACGGTCGACCTCGCCGAGGAATTCTCGAACCTGATCATGACGCAACGTGCCTACTCGGCGAACTCGAAGATCATCACCACGGCCGACGAGATGCTCGACGAGCTGATCAGGCTGAAACGATAAGCGTAAGACCGCTGCATAGCTGATCGCTGGTGTGACGGTGGAGGGCCGTCCGTCTTCACCAAGCGATCTCACCTACGCAGCAACTGCCGGATTTCGCAGACGCTGAATTTCTTAATGGGCGTCGGAATTTTGCAGATTCTTTCTCGAAAACCGCGACGTCGCGCTGAGCGTGACCTTAAGCGGGGACAGGTACGTTCAGGGAAAGAATGAGCAGCATACGGAGTAAACCATGCTGAGCCATACCGCTCACGGCGCGGCCGTCGTGGGACCTGACGGACGCCCGATTACACTTGCTGATCTTCCCACGGCGGGGATCAAGCGCTGGGTCACACGCCGCAAGGCAGAAGTCGTCGCGGCTGTCCGCGGTGGCCTGCTGACGGCGGACGATGCCTGCGAACGTTATTCGCTGACCCGCGAGGAGTTCTCGGGCTGGGAACGCCTCTACGAGCGTCATGGCGTCAAAGGCCTGCGCACGACCCGCCTGCAAAACTACCGCTAACGTCTCTGCGGCGCCGCTCCCAGGGCTTTGGGGAGGAGCGGCGGCCCGCGGAAATTAAGGTTTGAGTAACCACGCGCGGTTGCCGTCCTTAATCACCCATTTACCACGCACAGGGAAATTCCTGCCTAGTCGCAAATCGCGACGCAGGCAGAATTTTCCGGGCGGGCATGGCTAACGAGACCTCCGAAGAAGCTAAAGGGCTGATTGCCCAGCTCGCCCGTTCCGGTCGTATGCGGATCGCGGCGGCGCTTGTCGTCGTCGCTCTCGTGGGCGGCGGCCTCGGCGTTTTGATGCTTCAGGGCGGCGCGGCCAGCAAGAAACTCCTCTTCTCTGGCCTCGATCTCGAGGAAGCCGCCGCGATCAGCCAGAAGCTGGACACGGCCGGCGTCAACTATTCGCTTGAAGGCGGCGGCTCCTCCATCTTCGTCGACGCGGCGAAGGTCGAAGACGCGCGCATGATGCTGTCCGAACAGGGCCTGCCGACGCGCGGGTCCGTCGGCTGGGAAATCTTCGACAAGTCGGATGCGCTGGGCGAGACGCAGTTCGTCCTCAACATCAAGAAGCTCCGCGCCATGGAAGGCGAACTGGAGCGTTCGATCGCATCCTACGACCTGGTCCAATCGGCCAAGGTTCACCTCTCCATTCCCGAAAAGCCTCTGTTTCAGGCCAATTCCGAGCGTCCCAAGGCTGCGGTGGTGCTGAAACTGGCCGGCAACATGATGCCGAACGAGAAGGTTCGCGCGATCCGCAACCTGGTCGCCTCGCAGGTGCCGGGCCTTGATGTGAACGCCGTCACGGTCACCAGCACGGACGGCCGCCTGCTCGCGGCTGCTTCGGACGATGGGTCAACGGGAATGGGCGGCGGCGCAGGCACGGACGAGCGCCGCTCGGCCATGGAAGACAGCTATCGGAAGAAAGTTCTCGACGTCATCGAGAACATCGCAGGCCCTGGCGCCGCCAAGGTGACCGTCTCGATCGATGCCGACTTCAACAAGGTCACGCAGAGCTCCGAGAAATACGACCCGGAAAGCCGCGTCGTGCGGTCGGAAACGACCGTCGAAGACAACGAAAACAACCAGGACATGCAGCCCGGCGACCAGACCACCGTCGCCAACAATGTCCCCACCGGCGCGCAACCGGCCCCGACCTCGCAACCAACGAGCCAGAAAACGGCGAACCGGAACGAATCAACGGTCAACTACGAGATCGACAAGACCGTCCGCACCGAAGTGATCGAAGGCGGCGCTGTAAGGCGCCTGTCTGTCGCAGTTGCGCTCGATCAGGTCCGCATTCCTGGCAAGGACGGCGCGGCGCCGACATGGCAGGACCGTACACCTGAGGAAGTCGCCCGCGTTACGGCGCTGGTGAAATCGGCGGTGCTGTTCAATGCCGACCGTGGCGACGTTGTAACCGTCGAAAGCACGGCCTTCGCACGGCCCGATACCGGGCTGGACGGTGGCGAAGCGCCGGGAGCGTTCGAGTTCGACAAGTTCGACCTCGTCCGCATCGGCGAAATCCTCGCACTTGTCCTGACCGCGCTGGCCTTGGTGTTCTTCGTCCTGCGGCCGCTGGTCGCGGGCCTGTTCACAAAGCCCGACCAGGACGAGCTGCCGCCGGAAATCATGAAGCTGAAGGGCGCGAAACGCGCCAAGGCGATCGCAGCTCACCAGCAGGCGGTTCTGGTCATGCAAAGGCAGACGATCGCGGCCGGCGATTCCCCATCGGGGAACATGACCCTGCCCTCCAGCACGGCAGTCGGTTTTGATCTGCCCTCGCCTGAGCGTCTCGATGCCGGCATCGACGTTGCGCGCATCTCGGGCCAGGTTAAGGCGTCATCGATCAAGAAGATCTCCGAAGTGGTGTCGAGCCACCCGGATGAATCGATCGCGATCATCCGTTCGTGGCTGGCTGAAGAGTCGTCGGACCGCGCCGCATGAGCAAGGCTTCCGCCCTTCAAAAGCAGGCGGCTGAAGACGCTGCAGAGGCGGCGTCCGCAGCTGCGCCCGCGCCCGCCCAACCGCCGACACGCGCCGACGTCCAGAACGACACCAATCGTCGCATCGTCGAGACCATAAGCGCCATCGCCGGCATGCACGGCTCCGAAAAGGCAGCCGTGCTCCTGCTGGCCCTCGGAGAAGAAGCCAAGCCGATCTGGGACCGGCTGGACGATGATGAACTACGCGAAATCTCGGGCGCGATGTCCAGTCTCGGCCCTGTGCGCGCTGAGACGGTTGAATTCCTGATCAAGGACTTCGTGAACCGCCTGTCCGGTTCGGGCGCGGTGACTGGCTCCTACGAACAAACACACAAGCTTCTGCTGCAATTCCTGCCGCGCGAAAAAGTCGACACGCTGATGGAAGAGCTGCGCGGACCGGCTGGCCGGACAATGTGGGACAAGCTAGCCAACGTGAACGAGCAGGTTCTCGGCAACTACCTCAAGAATGAATACCCGCAGACGGTTGCTGTCATCCTTTCAAAGATCAAGACCGAGCATTCGGCGCGCGTCCTCACCGCCCTGCCGCCCGAGTTCGCGCTGGAAGTTATCCAGCGCATGCTGCGCATGGAGCCCGTGCAGCGCGACATTCTTGAAAAAATCGAATCGACCCTGCGCACCGAATTCATGACGAACCTCGCGCGCACGTCCAAACGGGACAGCCACGAGCAGATGGCCTCGATCTTCAACAGCTTCGATCGCCAGACAGAGGGCCGCTTCATGTCCCTGCTGGAAGACAAGAACAAGGACGCCGCCGACAAGATCCGCTCGCTCATGTTCGTGTTCGAGGACCTGTCGAAGCTGGATCCCGGCGGCATCCAGACGCTGCTGCGCAATGTCGACAAGACCAAGCTGGGCCTTGCGCTCAAAGGCGCCAACGACGAGATGCGGAACCTGTTCATGTCCAACATGTCGGAACGCGCCGCCAAGCTCATGCGCGAGGACATGGCCGCAATGGGTCCGGTCAAGCTCAAGGATGTCGAAGGCGCGCAACAGGAAATGGTTGTCGTCGCCAAAGCGCTGGCCGATCGCGGCGAGATCATGCTCGCCGAAAACGGTGGCGAAGAAGAGCTGATCTACTGATGACCCAAACCTCCCCCTTCCAGTTTGCGACCGAATTCACGCCGACGGGCGAAGTGCTGTCCGGCCCTGCGAAGAAATATTTTTCACGCGATGAAGCCGACCAGCTTGCGGCCAAAGCCGAGGTTCGCGGGCGCCAGGCTGCCGAGTCGAGAGGCTTGGCCGCCGTCGATCGTATCGTGGTCAACCTCGCGCCGGTTGCGGCGCAACTTTCGGCGGTTGCCGAACAGCTCCGCGCAGAGGCAGCCGAGCTTGCCATGATCGCGGCACGCAAGATCGCTGGCGCGGCGCTTGACAAGAATGGCGAGGAGACGGCGGCGCAGGCCATTTCCGATGTCATCCGTCAGCTCAAGCTTTCACCGTCCGTTACCGTCAGCGTCGCCCCAGAGGCTTTTGCAGATATGGAGCGCCGGCTTGAACAGCTGCGCGCCAAAGGCATTGGCAGCGCAATCACGTTTGTTCCGGACGCCGCCGCCAAGCCCGGCGACTGGCGCGTCACTTGGGCCGAAGGTTCCGCCGGTTTCAGCCGTGACAACGTCGAAACCGCCATCGAATCGATCATCAACGCACGACTGCAAGACCCGGTCGCCCCGCAGCTCGACCTGTTTTCTGCCGCATAGGACATCATGAGCACCAACGATCTCAATCTTCCGGA
Organism: uncultured Alphaproteobacteria bacterium; assembly: GCA_963784415.1. GTDB lineage: Bacteria > Pseudomonadota > Alphaproteobacteria > Caulobacterales > Hyphomonadaceae > UBA7672. The sequence continues at coordinate 503,763 of CAWARK010000002.1, read as the reverse complement.
CCTCGCCAAGGGCGGCGTCTCCGTGAAGTCCGGCCAGTCCGCCACGCATGCGGGCGGCGACGACATGCGCGACAAGATCGCTGCGGACCTGAAGCCCGTCTTCGACGTGCCCGTCTCGGTGCAGGCCGTCATCGGACGCACGACGCTGGAAGTCTCCAAACTGCTGGAGCTGGGCGAAGGTTCGGTGCTCGAACTCGACCGCCGCGTCGGGGAAGCCATCGATATTTACGTGAACTCCCGTCTCGTTGCGCGCGGAGAGGTCGTCGTTGTCGACGACCGCCTCGGCGTGACCATGACGGAAATCATCAAGAACTCGGACGCCTAGAGGAAACCCCATGCGTGTTCTGATCATCGGAAATCTCGCGGGCCAGCTCTCGGCCGCAACCAAGATCGCTTTCGACAAGGGCGCCAAGGTCCTCCACGCCCATGACATCGACATGGCGATGGACCTTCTGCGCACCGGCCGCGGCGCCGACATCGTGATGATCGATGTCCATGAGAATATCATGGGCCTCGTCAACGCGATGAAGCAGGAGCGCATCGTTGCTCCGGTCGTCGCCTGCGGTATCGGCGTCTCGCCCGACGCTGCCGCTGCCGCCATTCGCGCCGGCGCACGTGAATTCATTCCCCTGCCGCCGGATCCGGAACTGATCGCAGCCGTGCTCGCCGCCGTGGCGGATGACGATCGTCCGCTCATCGCGCAGGACTCCGCGATGATGGAGATCAAGGCGCTGGCCGACCAGATCGCGCCGTCGGATGCATCGGTCCTGATCACGGGCGAAAGCGGCGTCGGCAAGGAAGTGATGGCGCGCTATGTTCACCGTCGCTCGAAGCGCGCGGACAAGCCGTTCATCTCGGTCAACTGCGCGGCCATACCGGAAAACCTGCTCGAGTCCGAGCTGTTCGGCCACGAGAAGGGCGCTTTCACGGGCGCTGTCGCTCGCCGCATCGGCAAGTTCGAGGAAGCGGACGGCGGCACGCTGCTGCTGGACGAGATCTCGGAAATGGACATCCGCCTGCAGGCCAAGCTGCTGCGCGCCATCCAGGAACGCGAGATCGACCGCGTCGGCGGCGCGAAGCCAGTGTCGGTCAACATCCGCATCATCGCGACATCCAACCGCATCCTGCAGGAAGCGGTCATCCGCGGCGAGTTCCGGAAAGACCTGCTCTACCGCCTCAACGTCATGAACCTGCACATCCCGCCCCTGCGCGAGCGCCCGCGCGACCTGCAGGCGCTGGCTGATTACTTCGTCGAAAAATACGCAACCGCCAACGGCGTCATGCGCCGCCTGTCAGATGGTGCCCGCGAGCGTATCCAGTCCGCCGCCTGGCTCGGCAACGTGCGTGAACTCGAGAACGCCATGCACCGCGCTGTCATTCTGGCGCACGGCACGGACATCTCTGTCGACGATCTGCGCACGCCCGATGGCCGCCCCGTGCAGGCCAACGTGCTGGACGCTACGGCTGAACGCGCGGTCAACGCCGCTGAAGCCGCGATCAAAGGCGCAACGATGCACGTCGGCCAGACCGTGGCCGCTGTCGAACAGGATCTGATCCTCTCGACGCTGGACCATTGCCTCGGCAACCGCACGCACGCCGCCAACATTCTCGGCATCTCGATCCGCACGCTGCGCAACAAGTTGCGGGCCTATCAGGATGCCGGCGTCGAAGTTGCCGCTCCTGGCGAAGTCCGGGCGGCAGGCTAAGTAAATGGCTCAAGCAGGAACTGTAACCGCCGGGTCCGGCGGATTTGACTGGAACGCGCTGACGAAACTGTTCGTGCGCGGCGAGTACGCGCTCGGACTGGGCGTGATGGCGCTGGTGATGATGCTCATCATCCCCATCCCGCCCTTCCTGCTCGACTTCCTGCTCGCAATTTCGATCACCCTGTCCGTCCTCATCCTGATGACGGCGCTGCTGATCCAGAAGCCGCTTGAATTCTCGGCCTTCCCGACAGTGCTGCTGCTCGCGACCCTGTTGCGACTGGCGCTGAACATCGCCACCACCCGCCTCATCCTCGCCCACGGCCACGAAGGTCCGCAGGCGGCCGGCAACATCATTCAGGCCTTCGGCGGCTTCGTGATGCAGGGCAACTTCATCATCGGCGTGGTGGTCTTCATCATCCTGATCATCGTGAACTTCGTGGTCGTCACCAAGGGTTCGGGCCGTATCGCGGAAGTCGCGGCGCGCTTCACCCTGGACGCCATGCCCGGCAAGCAGATGGCGATCGATGCCGACCTCTCGGCCGGCATCATCAACGAAGACGAGGCCCGCAAGCGCCGCAAGGAGCTTGAAGGCGAGAGCAACTTCTTCGGCGCCATGGACGGTGCGTCGAAATTCGTTCGCGGCGACGCGATGGCAGGCATCCTGATCACCTTCATCAACGTGATCGGCGGCATGATCATCGGCGTGGCGCAGGAAGGCATCACCTTCGAACAGGCCGCCAACTCCTATACCCTTCTGACGGTCGGCGACGGCATCGTCTCGCAGATTCCCGCCCTGATCGTCTCGGTCGCGGCCGGCATGCTCGTCTCGAAAGCCGGCGTCGATGGCGCGGCCGACAAGGCGATCGGCATCCAGCTCTTCACAAACCCGCAGGGTCTTGCCATGGCCGCCGTGATGGCAGGCCTGGCCGGGATGCTGCCCGGCATGCCGATGATCCCGTTCTTCGGACTGGCCGGACTGGCCGGCTACGGCGCCTATCGCGGATTCAGGAAGCAGGGGCTCAAGGAAGAAGAGACGGCGGCCGAAGCGGTTGCGGCGCAGCGCTCCAAGCCCATTCCCGAAGCGCCCATCCAGGAATCGCTGGCAATCGACGACATCAAGATCGAACTCGGCTTCGGCCTGCTCGGCTTCATCAACGAAACCTCGGGCCGCAAACTCACCGATCAGGTCAAGGCGGTGCGCCGCCAGATCGCGACCGAATTCGGCTTCGTCGTTCCGCAGGTCCGCATCATCGACAATCTCGAACTGCAGTCGGAAGAATACCGCATCCTCATCAAGGAAGTTGTCGCTGGTCGCGGCAAGCTGCGTCCGCAGTTCAACCTCGCGATGGATGCGTCGGGCACCGCGCCGCCGATTCCGGGCGAGAAGATCAACGAGCCTGTGTTCGGCCTGCCCGCTGTCTGGATCGACGACACGATGAAGGAGAACGCGGCGATCCAGGGTTACACCGTGGTCGACGCCGCCACCGTTCTCACCACGCACTTCACCGAACTAGTGAAAGAGAACATGGCCGAACTGCTGACCTTCGGGTCGGTGAAACAGCTGATCGAAGACCTGCCCAAGGCGCAGGGCGCACTGGTCAACGATATCACCCCGGGACAGATCACCGTGTCGGGCATCCAGCGCGTGCTACAGAACCTGCTGCGCGAACGCATCTCGGTGCGCGACTTCGGCTCCATCCTCGAAGCAATCGCGGAGGCGACGTCGGCCTCGACCGATCTGCTCACCGTCACCGAACACGTCCGCACGCGTCTCGCCCGTCAGCTCTGCAACGCGCATCTCGATGCATCGGGCGCCCTGCCCATCGTCGCGCTGTCGCCGAACTGGGAACAGGCATTTGCCGAGGCGCTCGTCGGCCAGGGCGCGGACCGCCAGCTCGCGCTGGAGCCGTCGCGCCTGCACCAGTTCGTCTCGGATCTACGCAACGCATTCGAGCGCGCCAGCCAGACGGGCGACAGCCCCGTGCTGCTCACCTCGTCGGCCGTGCGCCCCTATGTGCGCTCGCTAGTCGAACGGTTCAGGCCGCAGACCATCGTGATGTCGCAGAACGAAATTCACCCCAAGGCGCGGCTGCGTTCAGCCGGCGCCGTGTAGAGTAGAAGACAAGGAGCCCCCACCATGAAGATGAAGATGTTCGTGGGCCGAACCGAAGAGGAGGCCATGGCGATGGTCCGGGCCGAGATGGGTCCAGACGCCGTCATCCTCTCGACGCGTGACGAAGACGGCCGGGTCGAGATCCGCGCTGCCATCGAGCGCAATTTCGGCCAGAAATTCGCCGCCCCGAAATTCGCCGAGGCCCGCCCGGTCTATGACGAGACGCGGTCCACCCTCGCCTCGACGCTGCGCTGGCATGGCGCGCCGGACGGTTTCGTCCACATGGTTTCGGAAGCCGGCAGCCGCCTCGGCGCCGGCATGGAAGCGGTCAATTCGCTGGCTGTCGGCATCGAAGGCATTCTGACCTTCAATCCGCTGAACCCGCATCCGCAAAAGTCTCTGTTGCTGGTTGGTCCCTACAGTTCGGGCAAGACGACCGCCGTCGCCAAGATCGCGCGCTTCCTGTCGGACAAGAAGAATCCGATCGAGCCTGTCGCCGCAGACTTTGATGCGTCGGGCCAGACCGCGCGCCTCGCGGCCTTAACGCTTAAGGTTTCGGTAACCTCTGCGCTCTCGCCCGAACACTTAATGCGGATCGTGCGTGAAGCGGACGATCGCGGTCAAAAACTTGTCATCGATTGCCCCTCATTTAATCCACTCGACGAAGCAGACATGAAGCGGTGCAGCGATCTGATTTCCTATATGAATGTTGAGCCGATCCTCGTGCTCGGCGCCGACGGACACCCCATGGAAATCGAGGATAATGCGCGCGCGTTCGCCCAGGCGGGCTGCCGGCGTGTAATTCTTACCAAAATAGATGCGGTTCGACGTCGCGGGGGAGCGATTGCAGCAATTTCTTCTGCGCGGTTAAGCATCGCTTCACTAGGTATGACGTCAAATGCACGGTGTGGGCTGACGCCTGCTTCGTCCGAAAGGATTGCCCGGTTGTTCATGACCGGCGTCCAGGTGGCGGAAGCGGATCAGCTCAAGGGAGCTGCGTGATGATGAACTTCGGTTCGAAAAAATCGGAAGGAAAAGGTGGCAGTCGCTCGCGCGTCACGCCCGCTTCCGTCATCTGCATTGCTTCGGGCAAGGGCGGGGTCGGAAAGACCTGGCTCTCCACCACGCTCGCTGCCTGCTTCGCCAAGATGGGACGCCGGACACTGCTGGTTGACGGTGACCTTGGCCTGGCCAACGTCGACGTCCAACTCGGCATCGCCCCTGAAACCGACCTCGCCGCGGTGATCGCGGGCTGGGTCGAGCTTGAAGACGCTGTCTGCAAGGTGAATGGCGGCGCAGGCTCTGAAATCGGATTTGACGTGTTGCCCGGCCGCTCCGGCTCTGGCGCACTGGCCGGCCTGCCGGCGGAAGAGGCCTCGCGCCTCGCTGCTTCGCTCACGGCCCTCGCCCTGCAATACGACACCGTGCTGGTCGACCTCGGCGCCGGTATCGAAGACAACGTCATGCGTCTCGCCCGTGCATGCGATCGCTGCGTGATCGTCGCCAACGACGAGCCGACCTCGATGACGGACGCCTACGCCTTCATCAAGGTGCTGCGTGGCTATGCCCCGTCGGTCCAGCCGTGGATCGCCGTGAACATGGCCGACACCCGCGTCGCCGGCCGCCGCACTTACGAAGCGCTCGCGCGCGCCTCGCAGACCTTCCTCGGCTTCCGCCCGCCCCTCGCCGGCATCATCCTGCGCGACCTGAAGGTTCGCGAAGCGATCCGCCAGCAGCGCACGATCGTCTCGATCGACCCGCAGGCGCAGGCAGCCCTCGACGCGCAACAGATCGCGGAAGCGCTGATCCGTGGCGGCGCTGAAGGCATGGTCGAAGCGAAGTCCGCCTGATCAACTAACTCCAGGCACGTATTGCAGGGACCAGACGCCGCAGCGTCTGGTCCTTTCCATGTCTGGACTTTGCCTGCGCGAAGGCGTCTCGTGCGCGCATTCGATCGAGACGCGTTCGTGGGGACGTCACTTGAGACACTCTCTCATTGCTGGAATTTCGGTGTTGGCGCTGAGCGCCTGCGCGTCGCTTGGCGTATTGCCCGATGCGCCGCCTCAGCAACAAGCGCTGGCGCCTACGTCTGACACGTTCAGTCTGATCACAGAGGAAGAGCTAACCGCTGACATGCCCCACCTCGCGGCTGGCGGCGATGCCAAGGCCTACGCCGCAAGCTTCATTCACTGGGTGCTGACGCCCGGCCACATGATCGAACGATCGCACATGCTCGCGACGGGTGCTCCGCCCGATCTTGCCGATGCCGGCGAATTCTCCGGGCTCGTTCGGGATCTGTCGAATGAAGGCAACAGTGAAGCGACACTGTTCAAGACGATCGGCAGCGCCAACGACATCAGCATCCTGGCAGACAGTGACCACCCGACAGCCCGGTTCTTCCTGCAGACGCGCCGCCTGCATCAGGGTTCGCTGTTCGAGAAAATCGATGCGCTCGCCTGGCTGCGCAAGGAAGCCGCAACCAACAAGGACGCCGCCTTCGCGCTCGGCGGCTTCCTGATCGATCAAGGCGCATCGCAGGATTTTGTGGGGTCCTCCGCGAAGCTACTCGCGACCCCGGCGGAGATTGCCGAAGGCACGCGCCTGCTGAAAGGCGTTGCCGCACACACGACGCTGGAGTCGACGATCCACATCGCAGACCTGCTCGAAGATGCGCTCGACACGCCGGCAGGCGATCCTGTCGCCCTTCGTAAACTGCTCGAACTCACCGTGGCCGCCACCTCCACAACACCCGCCGGAGCCAACCCTTCGGCCAGCGGTATTTCGCAGGAACTGGGTGGCGGCGAGGTGACGGATGCGGCCTATCAGGCCGCCAGCCTGCGCTTTGGCCTCGCCTCGCTGCTCGAGACGGGCAAGGGCGGCCCGGCCGATATCGACCGCGCCAAGGCGCTCTACATGGAAGCGCTGACGACGACGCACGACAACGACGCGCTCAAGGCTCTGAAACGTCTGGGCGTCGATGTGAGTGCGTATGAAGCACCGGACGACTCGCCAGATGCGCCGCGTACGGCACACGAGGACGGATGGGAAGACCAGTAGGCCCGCCGACTTGCCCTCGCCTACTTACCCTGCCCGACCGCTCGGTTGATGGCGACTTCGTCGAGTTGCGCCTGTTCGATAGCGGCGCGCGCATTGGCTTCACGAATGCGACCCTGTTCGATCAACTGCTCGAACTTTGATTTCTCGATGTAGGCGTCGGAGAGGCGCTTGCGCACCTCCGCCAGCGAAGCCTCCTTGGCGGCAGCCTGCGCGCGGATCTCGTCGATCTGCCATTTCACGCGAAGCCGATAGGCCGGCAGCATCGAGGCGAACGTGGCGTCGCGTGCGGCGTTGGCAAGCTCGGTTGCTTCGCGTGCGCGCACCGACGCCTCGCGCGCTTCCAGCTCGCTGACTTCCAGGGCGATGCGGGCGGCTTCGACCCCAAGCTCGTCCAACTTGCGCTGGGCGACTTTCACAAGCGTGTGGAGCGATTTCATCTAACGGTCTTCCTGGCGGCGACAGGCTGCACAACCGGCGCTGCGGGCGACAGGATGTTGGCGAGCGCAGTAAACGCTTCCTCCGGATTGGAAACCTCGTGCACATCCTGCGACAGGAATGTCTCGACCAGCGGCCACAGGCGAACAGCCTCGTCGACTTCGGCATCGGCGCCTTTGGCATAAGCGCCGATGCGCACCAGCTCCTCCATGTTGGAGTAGAGCGCAATCAGGCGGCGCGCTTTGGTGGCGATGGCTTTTTCCTGCGGCGTTTGCAGCTGGTTCTGGAGACGCGAAATCGACTTCAGCACATCGACCGCGGGGAAGCGTCCACGCTCCGCGATCTGGCGCGAGAGCGTGATGTGCCCATCGAGAATGGCGCGCACCGCGTCGGCAACAGGTTCGTTGTGATCGTCGCCATCGACCAGCACGGTAAAGAGCCCGGTGATCTGTCCCTGCGGCTCGCCATCAGGAACGGTGAGACCTGGCCCTGCCCGCTCCAGCAGCTTTGGCAGTTCGGCAAAAACGGAGGGCGTATAGCCGCGCGTGGTCGGCGGCTCGCCGGCGGCAAGGCCGATCTCGCGCTGGGCCATTGCAAAGCGGGTGACGCTGTCGAGGAAGCAGACGACCTGCTTGCCCTCGTCCCTGAAATGTTCGGCCACCGCCATGGTGAGCCAGGCGGCGCGGCGGCGGCGCGGTGCAGCTTCGTCTGACGTTGCGGTGACGATGACGGATTTCGCGAGGCCGTCCTCACCCAATGTGTCCTCGATGAACTCGCGGACCTCGCGGCCACGTTCGCCGATCAGCCCGATGACGATGATGTCTGCATCGGCGCCGCGCGCCAGCATCGACATGATGGTCGACTTGCCGACGCCGGATCCTGCGAACACACCGAGACGCTGCCCACGCGCACAGGGCGCGAACACGTCGATAGCTTTCACGCCCAGCGCCATCTTCTGGTCGACGCGGGCGCGCGCCTGCGCGTTGGGAGGAATAGAGCGCACGAGGCGCGGCCGGATGCCCTGGGACAGCGGCCCCTTCCCGTCCAGCGGTTCTGCAAACGCATCGATGACGCGGCCGAGCCAGCCTTCGCTTGGACGGACCGCATCCATGCCGGACATGAAATAGACCGGCGCGCCCGGCCCAAGACCGTCTAGCGGATCGCAGGCCAGCAGGATGGCCTTGTCGCCCTCAAACCCGACCAGCTCACCGCGCGGACCATCTACGGCGCCGAAACGAACTGAGGCTCCAAGTCGCAGGGCCTGCTGGGGGCCGGCCGCCTCGATGCGCAGCCCCTCGAGCGCGGTGACCCGGCCCTCATACTGGCGGGGTTCGAGCGCCTTGATGTCGCGGATGGCCGAAGCCAGCATTTCGTGACGCCTGTCGTTAATTTTAGCCCTTGGGCTTCAGAAAGCACATCAGGCCCTGTTTCCCCTTTCCGATGCGTTAACCACGAAAAACCTGTCGTAACCGGGCTATTTTGACTCTTTCATCACCATGGAATCAGGGTAACGTTTATGAATCAGTCGGGCCTGGCTGAAACTTCCGGTTAACCTTTTGACGGCCTTAATGCGTGGGTTAATACCGCCGCAAGGCAACCGCGATTCGGGAGATACGCAATGCGGGTGCTGCTTATTGATGATGACGAACAGCTGACGCGAAGCATCGAACTGATGCTGAAGACGGCAGGGTTCAACGTCTTCACGACAGACCTCGGGGAAGACGGTGTCGACCTCGGCAAGGTCTATGAGTACGACCTCATCATCCTGGATCTCGGCTTGCCCGATATCTCCGGATACGAAGTGCTGAAACAGCTCCGCATGTCGCGTGTGAACACGCCCGTGCTGATCCTTTCGGCCAACCCCGATATCGAAGCGAAAGTGAAAACGCTCGGCTACGGCGCCGACGATTATCTCACCAAGCCGTTCAACAAGGACGAGCTTATCGCCCGTATCACCGCGATCGTCCGTCGTTCCAAAGGCCACGCCGAGAGCGTGATCCGGACCGGCGACATCGTCGTGAACCTCGATGCCAAGACTGTCGAAGTGAACAACAACCGCGTTCACCTCACCGGCAAAGAGTACCAGATGTTCGAGCTTCTCTCCCTTCGCAAGGGCACGACGCTCACCAAGGAAATGTTCCTCAACCACCTCTACGGTGGGATGGACGAGCCTGAACTCAAGATCATCGACGTCTTCATCTGCAAGCTTCGCAAGAAGCTGGCGCAGTCGACGGGTGGCGATCACTTCATCGAAACTGTCTGGGGCCGTGGCTACGTGCTGCGCGATCCGGATCCCCGGGTTGCTGCTGCGCTGGCTGAGAAAGCCGCCTAAGCGCAAGCGCCTTGGACTGACCAACACAAGAGAGGGCGGATCGCAAGGTCCGCCCTTTCGCTTTTGGGACGTGCTACAACAGCGCAACGAACACTTGGGAGGGCGCAATGACCGACATCAGGGAACAGCTCGCACGCGACCTGCTCAGCGCGCCCTATTCCGAGCTCAGCCAGCAGAAGAAGAGCGTCATCGACCTGATCGCCGACCAGAAGCCGACGGGCCTCGGTCCGCTGGCGCAAATTGATGAGCGGAATGGCTGGGCGAGGCTCGCGGATAACGTCGCACGGGTCGGGGGATCGTGGGCCTTCATCCTCACCTTTCTGTTCTTCCTCGCGCTCTGGGTTGCCGGAAACGTCGTCCTCGCGACACGGGCGTTCGATCCCTATCCCTTCATCTTCCTCAACCTCATGCTCTCGATGATCGCCGCGCTGCAGGCCCCGATCATCATGATGAGTCAGAACCGGCAGGGCGCGATCGACCGCGCGGCGGCCGAGCACGACTACATCGTCAACATGCGCGCTGAGCTCGAGATCATGCTGCTGCATGACAAGCTGGATTCACTGCGCGAACGCGACATTCTTGCGCGCACGGACGCGATCAATGTTCAGCTGAAGCAGCTGTGTGACGATGTGGCGATTCTGAAAGCGAAGACCTAGGCCGCAGCGGCGAGGCGCTGTTCGCGGTTCACTTCGCGAAGTTCCACGGCGCGGGCTTCGAGGTCAGCGATCAGCAGCTTCACGTTCTTGGTGTTCGACTTGAACGCGATGTCAAACAGGTCGCCGACCACCGGGATCAGGCCGACGGCGAAGTCGACGCCCCAGTTGATGAACATGCGGGTGATCGTCAGTTTCGATGCGCCCAGCTTGCTCGACTGATGAATGATGTAGAGGCCAGTGGCCGACGTCAGGATGTCACCCACGATCGGGATGAGCCCAACGATGGCGTCGGTGCCGAACTGCACGCCGAACAGGGAGAACCTGCGGTCCAGACGCTGCTCGAGCTTTTTCAGCTTGGCGACGCCATCACATTTGTTCGGCATACAAATCCACCATCAACGCTTCTGCGTCGGCATTACGCACGAGTAATACTACGCATCCGCTTCTGAAAGGTTCACAACGCAGCCCTCCCGGAGAAAGGCTTGGTTGGCGGGCGGTGGGCTTAGGCCTTCTTCCGCGTCGCAGCAATCACTCTAGCAAGCCTTGTGCAGCGACAATGCCGTGCATTTAGCCGCACCCCTGCTTGGCGATGTCCGAGCCAAGGAATTGTTTCCACTGAATTGTTCTCAGTTTTTCTCAATACACCTCGCCGGCTCGTGGTGGGATCGCCTGCAAACTGCGAGGATTCCGAGCGGAGAATCCCGGCCCAGACATGCAAAGCGTCCTTGTCATTTGACGCACCTCATGCAAAGGTACCTTGTCATCAACGCCGGAGAGTCTCTCCTATGCTTGCGCGCCAGTTTCCGCCTTGGGCCTTCCTGATCATCGGGCTCGTTCCGATCACCCTGTTGCTCCTGCTCGGCGACCCGCTGCCCAAGCCGCTCATCTTCGTCCTCACGCCCGTCGCGATGATCTGGGCGGCGGCAATGACAATGCTTCACTGGAAGCGTCTCGACGAAGCGGCGCGCGCGGCGCACCGGTGGGCGTGGTACTGGGGCGGCAGCATCGGGCTGGCCGGCGCGATGATTGCTGCTGCATTGATGTTGGTGCTGCCTGAGCTTGCTTCAAGCGCGGCAGCGCTCACGCATTTCATTGCGAGCCCTAAATACACCACCGAACAGCTCGCGCTGTTTTCCGGTGTTGTCCTGTGCGGACTGGCGCAGGCGGCGGGCTTTCTCGGCGCGTGGATTTACTGGTGGGCGGCGAAGCGCTGAGCCATCATGCAAAACGTTATCAAGACACTACGCGCCGAGCGCAACTGGACTCAGGCCGACCTCGCCGTGCGGCTCAACGTCTCGCGCAATTCGGTCAACGCCATCGAGACGGGGAAATACGATCCGTCGCTCCCGCTTGCTTTCAAGATCGCCGAGATCTTCGAGAGGAAGATCGAGGACATGTTCCAGCCGAAGGCATGACCGCGACGCGCTAGTGGCCCTTCAGATACGCCGCGGACTGCTTCGCTGCGATCCGGATGAGGTCGCCCATGGAGTGGTCGACGTCGATCAGGTGCAGGCCCCAGTTGAGGTCGGGGCCGCTGGCGCGCTGGATTTCGCCGGCGAGTTCATCGGTGCGCGCGTCGGCCGGATCGGCGTTCACGTGCATTTCGAGGAAGGTGAACTCGCCCTTGGTCACGCACTGCGTCGAGACGAGGCCGGGTGTTTTCACGAAGGGCGTGGTGATCGTGGGTTCGGGCGTCGCCCATGCGGGCTGCACCGTGCCGCCCGAGCCGTTCAGGAAGCCCTTGGTCATGAAGTAGGAGTCCGGCGTCCCCTTCCCGCCTGCGAGGTTCGACGGGTTGGTGCAGGCCGCGACGGTGGCGCCATTCGCCTTGCCGAAGCGCGAGGCTTCAGGCGGGGGAAGCCGGTCGCGGAAGGACACGTAGTTGATGACGCAGCCGGTCTGGTCCTCGGCGGTGCAGAGCGGGATCGCCTTGTACGTGCCACCGGTGAGCTTGCCTGCGGGGACTTGCACGGAGGAGCCGAGGATTATCGCGGAGATGAACTGCTTCTGCGCGGGCTTGCCTTCGATCTCGCTGGCGATGAGACGGGCGATGACGCCGGCGCCCTGGCTGTGGCCGATGAGGATCACGCCACGGCCGTTGTTCTCGTTGGCCATGTACCAGTTCCACGCATCGACGACGTCTGCGTAACCGCCGACGCCTTGAGGCAAGCGCTCGCCTTCGGGCTGCGGTCCGCCGCTGGCGATGCGGAGTGCGGTGAGCGTGGTCTGGCGGTAGACCGGTGCGAACTGGCGGCAGACCGAACCGAAGCGGGCGAACTGCAGTTTGACGTCGTCGATCTCCATTTTGTCGACGGTCCAGTCGGACGACCAGGTCTTGTCGTCGGAGACGGTGGGATAGACGAAGAAGCAATCGACCTTCGGATCGGAAGCGGCGGCGTATTTTTCGATCTTCGTCTTGCCGTTTGTGTCGATGATGGTGGCGTCGAGGTTCACCTTGCACTTGTCGTCGGCAAGACCGGGACGGCAGAGCCAGAGCGACGGGTTGGCGAAATCGGCGTGGGCGATGTCGACGGCCGGGAGCGGCTGAAGTGTGAGCGGCGGGGCGCTGGCGCAGCCGGACATGAGGGCGACAGCAAGTGTGGCGGCAGCGAAGGTCGCGCGCATGATTTCTCTCCCGTGATGGCGGATCGTTCTCCGCTCTTGGACGGGAGCTAAGGCGTAAGCGGGTGTCTGGGCAAGTGGGGCTCACGCAGGCGTGCAGAGGCGATCCCTGCGGCTGGGGGCCGGGGATGGGTGGGGGTGTGGGCCTGACGGTTAGGTCAGGCTGATTTCGCGCAACATGAACCGCTCATTCCGACGAACGTCGGAATCCAGGAACGGTTCTGCTGCAGGTGCAGGCTTGAAGCTGCAATGCGGGACAAGGTGCGTCGTCTGCCCTGGATCCCGACGTTCGTCGGGATGAGCGGGGAGAGCGCAAGCGCGTTGCTTTGAAGCGCGCGTGTTGCAAGCCGTGTCCCCCGCGAAGGCGGGAGTCCAGTCAGTGCGCGGAGCGCACTTGGGTTGCGTGTCCGCACGTCGTGCGGAGTCTGGACCCCGGCCTGCGCCGGGGACGCGGGCTTAAACCCGCTTCCAGTGGAGAGGCCGGTTGTTTCGGCCTGAAGTATTTCCTGTGTGAGGTCGTTCGGCAGCGGGAGCTGAGCTTCTTGCGCTGCATCCGTGTGCCAATCACGAGTGGTGCGGTTGAAGATCGTCCTGCACGCCAAGACGACGTTGGACACGAGCCAGACAAACGCGCGCAGCATGGCCTCCAGCAAAGGCTGGCGGCTTGATGGGGTAATTACTCCGTATGGGCGCGGTTGTGTTCGAGTCATGCGGAGGAGTGTACGCCTGCACGGAGCCCGGCCGATTTGCCAAACGTGAATCCAGCATATTTTGCGGGCAAGTGACTGAGATTGCTGGGGAAGAATTTTCGGCAATTGTTGGATAAGTGCGGACGCTGTCCAACAAAATGCGGTGTAACTCCGGACGCATACGCGTTGTGATTGTGATGCGCTTCGGCCTTGCCGCCTTCCCTGCGCATCCCCATCTTTTTGGTATGCGCTGACGTCCATGGCGCACGACAAGGGGGATTGCATGATTTCCCGGAATGACTTCACCGCATCGAAGGTTCTTGTTGGGGTCGTACTCGCGGCGATCGCATCGTTGCACTACGCGACGGCGTTTGCGCAGATGCATCCGCTGGTCGTTGCCGGCGGGATGTCGCTTTGTTTCCTGCTTCTCACCTTGCCGATGTGGCTCGCGCTTGCTGACAAGCCGCTGAACAATGTTCCGGCTTACTATCTTCTCGCGCTTGTCGTGCTGGTCGGTCCGACGCTCGGCAGGTTTCCAGTGGAAGCTTTGCTCCATCCGTAGACGCCCGCTATGCCTTGCGGATGATCGACGCCGCTGTGATGTCGCGCAGGGAGCGTGCGCCGACGCCGGCCATCGCCAGCCTCAGCTCGCTATTCAGGATGTCGAGCACGCGCTCGACGCCGGCTTGCCCGAAGGCGCCAAGGCCCCAGGCGTACGGGCGGCCGATACCGACTGCGGTTGCGCCAAGCGCGAGCGCTTTCAGCACGTCGGTTCCGCGCCGGACGCCGCCGTCCACGAGGACGGGCACACGGCCTTTCACAGCCGCGACCACTTCGGGCAACGCTTCGAGCGTACCGCGTCCTGTCTCTGTCGCCCGGCCACCATGGTTGGACACGATGATGCCGTCGGCGCCGTGCTTGATGGCAAGCTCGGCGTCGCTGCGCGATTCCAGACCCTTGATAAGGACCTTCATCTTCGTGACGTCCTTCAGGCGCTTGATGAAGTCCCACGTCAGCGACGGCGAGTTCAAGGCGACCCCGGTCATGTCGATACCGTTGAACATGGCCCGCAGGCGGGGATCCGATCCGCCCGCCGCATGACAGGACGTGCAGGTACGCGTGTCCGTCCGCGCCCAGCGCGTGGCGGATTCGATGTTTCGGCCAGCGGGCAGATCCACCGTCACAGCGACCACGGGACACCCCGCCGCTTCGGCGCGCTTCACGAGCTTGACCGTGATGTCCCATTTGTCGGTCGTATAGAGCTGGTACCAGATCGGCGCGCCGTAAGCGGCGGTCACGTCTTCCACGCCGATCGACGACACGGTCGAGAGGACCTGGAGATGCCCACGGCTGGCCGCGGCCCTTGCGCTGCCGATCTCGCCTTCGGGGTTGAACCCGCGCTGGGCGCCAAGCGGGCTGAGGAAGATCGGGCTTTTGTACGTTGTCCCGAACAGGTTGACGCTCATGCTCATCTTGCTGAGGTCGACGAAGCGTTTCGTGTGCAGCTGGTAGCGCGCGAAGGCCTGCTGGTTCGCGCGGAGCGTTTCTTCTCCATCAACGCCGGCCGCGAGATAGCCCCAGTGCGCGGGCGGGATGTTGCGGCGCGCGACGGCTTCGAGATCGAAGACGTCAAGCGCATCGGACGCGCTCGCCACAAGGCTATCGATGCCTTGCAGCGTCGGCGTCTGTGCGAGCGCCTGACTTATGTACGGGACGCCAGCAAGCAGCGGACTGGCCGCCAGCAGTTTCAGAAACGCTCGCCGGTCCGTCATCGCCCTATCCCCCGCTGATTGTGCGACGCCCTATCCCTTCGGGCAGTTGCCCGCGATGGCTTCGCCGGCGAACGCCTTCTTCACGAAGGGCGTTGAGTCGGCGAGCGAGCCGTTGACCGTGCCGGAGTGATCGAGCTTGGCGTAGACCTTGTGCTCGATGACGCTGCCGGCCTTGCACGCATCGTTGAAGAGACGCTCCTGGCCCGGAGGGGGCACGTCCTTGTCCATGCCGCCCGTGCCCATGAAGACGGGGCCTTTCAGCTTCAGCGTCGAGTACGTCATCAGCGGGAAGAACTTTGCGGTGGCGGACGAGGGATCGGCGGTGAAGAGCTTCGCCTGGCTCATCTTCTCTTCTTCGATCTTCGTCCACGTATCCATCAGGCACTGGGTGCGCGTGGACTCGAAGAAATCCCGGCCGGGAACGGAGGCGTAGTCAGCGATCTTGAACAGCGGATCGGCCTGCTCGCCGAGGTACATGATGTACATCGAGTAGGCGAGGACGCCGGAGACCGCGTTGGGATCGCGAACGGCGGGCGCAGTGTCGTTGGTGAAGTAGGGCGTGCCGGTGGCGACCGTGCCGCGGATGTCGATCTCGGGGGCGTAGGTCGCCGCCTCCCCTGCTGTCGCGAAGGCGGCGCCGCCGCCCTGGCTCTGGCCGACGAGGACGACGGGCTTGCCGATGCTGAGCGTGGGATCGGCCTGCACGGCGCGGATGCTATCGAGGACGGAGTAGGCTTCCGGCTTCGTCGCGAGATAGGGATGGCCGCCGGGCGTGCCGAGGCCCTGATAGTCGGAGGCGACGACTGCGTAGCCCTGATCGAGCCAGTGGCTGAGGTATTTGGTGTCGCGTTCGGAGCGCGCCTTGGTCGACGGGGCGCAGATGTCGGCGATGCCGACCGTGCCGTGCGCCCAGGCGATCAGCGGCCAGCCGCCGGCGGGCGCCGTGCCTTTCGGCAGGAAGACGGAGCCGGAAACAGCGATGGGTTCCTTCTTGTCGCCGAGGCCATTCACCGACGAATAGAGAATGCGGAAGGCCGAGCCGGCGGACGGCAGCGACGTGTCGGCCGTTTGCGGTTCCGTGCGGATCATCTTGCCGGGCGTCGCGGGGATCGCCGCGTCGGGCATGTAGAAGGCGGAGACGCCGCCATCGCCCTGCGCTGGATCGGACATCGGGGCGGCGGCCTGTTCGACAACCGGGGGCGTTTCGACGACGGGGGCGGTGGGTTCCGCCGGCTTGTTATCCCGCAGGCGGCCAGCGCGAGCGCGGCGGAACCTAGCATCAGGCTGGCGAGGAATTTCATCCGAAGACTCCGGCAACACAGGACTGGAACTGGCGCACCCTATCGCCCGGCCATGACGGCGCGCCACCCCTTTCGTTACGTAAGTCTTAGGACACGGCGCGTCATCGCAGCCCCTTCGCTGGGCAGCCGGTTCTGCTACACTGTCGACATGCCAGCTGTGTCTCGTGTCGATCCGAAAACAATCTTCACGCCCGAGGAATGGGCGCGCGTATCAACCCAGTCCGTGTGGGTGGGGCCGGTGCTGGTGGCATCCGCGTGGGCGGTGATCATCGGCGCGGGCGCGCTGTTCATCTATGCGCCAAATCCGCTGACCTATGTGCTCGCGGTGATGCTGATCGGGACGCGGCAGCTGGGGCTCGCCATTCTCGAGCACGAGGCGGCGCATGGCACGCTGCATCCCAATGCGAAGCTGAACGACTGGATGGCGGAGTGGCTGTGCGGCGGGCCGGTGGGCGGCAGCCTGAAGCGCTAT
The DNA here is from genome assembly GCA_963784415.1 of uncultured Alphaproteobacteria bacterium. Taxonomy (GTDB): domain Bacteria; phylum Pseudomonadota; class Alphaproteobacteria; order Caulobacterales; family Hyphomonadaceae; genus UBA7672. The sequence continues at coordinate 486,608 of CAWARK010000002.1, read as the reverse complement.
CGCCCGTATCACCTGACGCACCACAAATACACGGAACAGCCGGAAGATCCGGACGCGGGACTCTCGCGGCCATTTCCGGTGACGAAGAATTCGCTGTGGCGGAAGTTCGTGCGCGATCTTACGGGGCAGACTTTCTACAAGCAGCGCATCGCGCCGTTCATCGCGCAGCTGCGGGGCGAAAAGCGCAAGCCGCCGCGCGTGCCGGATTCACCGGGCCGGCGGTTCTGGATCGCGCAGGCGGTGATCATCGTGGCGACGAGCGCGCTGGGATACTGGTGGGCGTGGCCGGCGCTGTGGATCGTGCCGATGGCGACGTGGTTCCCGCTGGTGACGCGGATGCGCTCGATGGCGGAGCACGCGATGGTCAACACGCAGGATGATCCGTTCACGCACGCACGCACGACGCTGGCCAATCCGCTGGAGCGTTTGTTCATCGCGCCGTTCTGGGTGCACTATCACTGCGAGCACCACTGCTTCATGTATGTGCCGTGCTACAATCTCGAGAAGACGCACCGGATGCTGATGCTGAAAGGTTTTGGCGAGCGGATGCGTGTGACGAAGGGTTATGCCGAGGTGTTGCGGCGGTGTGGGTCGAAGGTTGAGGACGTGGCGGCGGCGGCGTGAGGACGGACTGAGACGCTTGGGGGCGGAATGTATTTTTTCATCGTGATCGCGACGACGATCGTGCTGCCGATTGCGTCGGCGTTGATCGACGCGCAGCTCAACGTTGAGCCTTTCACCTGGGCTGGAAGAGTCTCCGTTGATCAGGTCCTGCTGGCTGCTTTTGGCAAGTGGTATGTATTCTGGGCTGGCGGCGTCAGGTTGATGTTGGCAGGTCTGCGTCAATCATTTGCGCCGGGAATGACGCTCAGACAGATCTTCGAGATTGATCACCCTCCTTCCGGGCATATCGTGCAAGAGCTGGGCTTCGCAAACATCTCGATCAGCCTAGTCTGCCTGCTGTCCCTGCTCTATCCTGCGCTTATGCCAGCGGGCGCCATATCGGCAGGCGTGTTCTATGGGCTTGCGGGCCTGCAGCATATTCGGAAGCGCGAGCGCAATCCGCAGCGCACGCTTGCCATGCTTACGGACTTGCTTGTGTTTGTCGTGCTATCCGCGAGCATCACCAGCATGATGTGGCACAGGGACAGCCTTTTCTAACTCAAGCCGCCGGACCTTTCAGCCCGGCCCATGCGCTTCCACTGAACCAAGATCAGAACTGCAACAGCGCCGAGAGACTGAGCGAGTCGACTTCGCCATCATCGGGCCCGTAGCGGGTGTATTCGACACGGAGCTTGGTGAAGGGGATGTTGCTGAGCTGGAAGCCTGCGCCGTAGGCGAGGCCCTCGCCGTCCTGGCTGAACGTGCCGAGGCCGCCGGCGTCCGCGTCGACGGAGAGGTGGGCGTAGCCGACGCGGCCGAAGAGATCGCCGACGAGCGGGATCGGCAGCCAGCCCGTGGCGAAGACGCCGTATTCACTGTCGAGACCGGCACTGACCTGCGTGCCGAGGACATCGAAGTCATCGTCCTGGACGCCGATGGAGAATTCGCCCTCGACGCCGAGGAAGGGATTGGTCTTCAAGCCGACACGGCCCATCACTGCACCGACGGTTATGTCGTTGCCATTCACATCAGCCTGGAAGGCGGTGTAGCCGACGCCGCCATAGATCTGTGCGGAAGCTGCGGGAGCGAGAAAGGCGGCTGCGCCAAGAGTAGCGGCCGTCGCAAACAGAGCGCGTTTCATGTCACGTCCTCAACGAATGCCGCCCCAGCGGTGGCTGAAGGTGGACGCGATTGTGGGCATGGGCAAGCAGTGCGCTGCTCCGCTCATCCTGACGAGCGGTGGCAGGTCTACGGCTTCTTCGCGCGCGCGGCTTTGACCACGTCATTCACCGCATCGATCACCGCCTGCGCCTTGTCGCGCTGGATGGAGTGGCCGGCGCCTTCAACGGTGCGGTGCTGGCCAGCGGATGAGAGCGCAGTCATCTCATCATGCATGGCGATCCAGACTTTTTTCATGCCGTCGCGGTCGGCCTGCGAGAAAGTTGGCGGCATATCCTTATCGTAGTCGCCGCGCGTCAGCACGATCAGCGGCATGGCGCCCCACTGGCGGTGCGACTCGGTGAGCTCTTCGGTACTGGCGCCGGCCATGGCGTCGACTTCGGAGAGATAGCTCTCGATCGCATCGGCGTCGTTACCGAGGCATTCCTTCGCCAGCGGATCATCCTTGGCGATGAGCTTCGCACGCAGGTTGTTCACGCAATCGAGCGATTTCGCTTTCTCCATGCCGGCCATGGAGGCGGCGTAGGCCTTCGGAATAGCCGCTTCAAAGCGTGCGCCCTGCCCGTCGCCGGAGGGATCGACGAGGACGAGGCCGGCCATCTTGTCGAAGCGCGTGTTGGCGAACTGGCGCGTGTGATAGCTGCCGAGCGAGTGGCCGACGAGGATGTAAGGACCGGGAATGGCGGCGGCGGTGAGCATCGCCTCGATGTCGTTGGCGACGGCGGCGGTGTCGCGCGGCAGCGGGCCGGGGTCGCTGAGGCCTAGGCCGGCGCGGTCATAGGTGCAGGACAGCGTGGTCTTGCCCACCTCCTGCCAGACGCCGTGCCAGGCGGACGAGTCGCTGCCGGCGCCTGAATCGAAGATCACGGCGGGCGCGCCAGAGCCGATGCAGTGGATGAACATCTGGCGGCCGTCGGCCAGCGTGACGAAGCGCGCCGCAGAACCATCCGGTTCGGGCATGACGGCGGGCGGTGCGGTCAGAGGTGAGAGAGTAACATCTTCCGGGTCGTGGCCGATCTGCGCCCATTTGCCGATCCATGCGCCGGCGGCGTTCTTCGTTGCCGTCCAGCCGGCGTCGAGGGACGGCGCGACGAAGGAAAGCCCGGTCTCGGTCTGCGAGACGGCGCGGACGGGATAGACTTTGCCGAGCGGATCGACCAAGCGGCCATGCAGGCCATATTGCGTTTCGTGGAGTTCGAGCGTGGGAGCGGCGTCGCCGCCGGAGAACCAGCTGACCTTGTAGACAGGGGCGGCGGGGGCTGCAGGCGCGGGATCGGGGGCCTTTTCGCCATTGCAGCCAGCCGCGAGCATCGCCGCCAGCATCATTCCCCGGTATTTCATGGCGCCTGTCCCTCGTCTTGATCACTGCTGACAGAGCATTATCAGCAGGCCGGAGCAATCGCGTTTGAACGCGGGCCTCACGTGCCTTACCTATCCGGCCATGGAATCGCGCGATCCCCCAGAGGATGAAGGTCTGCCGGACGAGCCTGAACTCGCTTCCGAGGAAGAAGCCGAGGACGAGCTGCCGCCCGAGATCGAGATGGAACCGGAGGAAATCTCCTCCGGCGTCGACATCATTTCGGCGGATGGGGTGAAGAAGAAGCGCGTGTCGGGACCGGACGTGATCCGGGACCACGTCACGCGCCTGCCGGGCAAGCCGGGCGTCTATCGCATGTTCGGCGAGACGGGCGAGCTGCTCTATGTCGGCAAGGCGCGGAACCTCAAGGCCCGCGTCTCGAGTTATGCCAAGATCGGCGGGCAGACACAGCGCATCGCGCGGATGATCTCGCTGACGCGGTCGATGGAGTTCGTCGTCACGGCGAGTGAGACAGAGGCGCTGCTGCTGGAAGCGAACCTGATCAAGAAGCTGAAGCCACGCTTCAACATCATCCTGCGTGATGACAAATCCTTCCCGCACATTCTCATTCGCGAAGACCATGAGGCGCCGCAGGCGTTGAAGCATCGCGGCGCGAAGCGGACGAAGGGGCGGTACTTTGGGCCGTTCGCATCGGCGGGCGCCGTGGATCACACGCTGGACACGTTGCAGAAGGCGTTCCTGCTGCGGACCTGCACGGACAACGTCTACGCGACGCGCTCGCGGCCCTGCATGCTGCATCAGATGGGGCGGTGTTCGGCGCCGTGCACGGGGCTCATTCCGCTCGATGAGTATCGCGATCTGGTCCGGGAAGCGGAGCGCTTCTTGAGTGGCGACGCAGAGACGCTGCAGGAACAGCTGGCGGCGCAGATGGATCGCGCCGCGCAGAACATGGATTATGAGCGCGCCGCCCGCCTGCGGGATCGTATTCGCGCGCTCTCGGCAATGCGGCAAAGCCAGAGCATCAACCCGGACGGGCTGGTCGAGGCGGATGTGTTCGCCATCCACTCGGAGGCTGGCGCATCCGCGGTGCAGGCTTTCTTCTTCCGCGCGGGCCAGAACTGGGGCGCGACGGTCTGGTATCCCAAGCACGATCGCGACGACACGCCCGAAGAAGTGCTCACGGCGTTCATCGCGCAATTCTATGACGACAAGCCCGTGCCGAAGCTGATCCTGCTCAATCGCGAGATCGAGGAATGGGATCTGATGACCGACGCGCTCGAGCTGAAGGCCGAGCACAAGGTGGAGATCCGTACGCCGCAACGGGGCGAGAAGCGCGGCATTGTCGAACAGGCGGCGCTGAACGCACGCGAGGCGCTGGGCCGCAAGCTGGCCGAGACGCAGAGCCAGGCGAAGATTTTCTCCGCCGTACAGAAAGTGTTCGACCTGCCCGAAGCGCCCAAGCGCATCGAGGTCTACGACAACTCGCACATCATGGGCACGAACATGGTAGGCGGCATGGTGGTGGCGGGGCCTGAGGGCTTCGAGAAGAACAGCTATCGCAAGTTCAACATCAAGAGCGAAGACATCGAGCCGGGCGACGACTACGGCATGATGCGCGAGGTGATGACGCGACGGTTCGGACGGCTGAAGAAAGAGTGGGAGGAGTTGAACAGTCCTCCACCGGCAGAGCCGGGGGAGGCGGATGACCCGCAGGGTCAGACGGAGGGGGCTCTCGCGACAAGTCCCGCCGTTGATACCGCTCCCTCCGACGCGCCGGCTTCGCCGCCGAGCCACCTCCCCCGCCCTGCGGGCAGTGGAGGACGAAGGCCGGATGCGTGGCCGGATCTGGTGTTGATCGATGGCGGGCTTGGGCAGTTGAGTGCGGTGCGAGAGGCGGTTGAGGCGCTTGGCTTCAAGCCGGGTGAGTTGAACCTCGTCGCCATCGCCAAGGGGCCGGATCGGAATGCGGGGCGGGAGCAATTCTTCCGGCCGGGGCGCGCGCCGTTTCAGTTGCCGCCGAATGACCCTGCCCTCTACTACCTGCAGCGTCTGCGCGACGAAGCGCACCGCTGGGCGATTGGCGCGCACAGGGCCAAGCGGTCGGCAGCGCTGGTGGGACAGAATCCGCTGGACGAGATCACCGGCATTGGCGTGCGGCGGAAGAAGGCGCTGCTCAACCGCTTTGGCTCGGCCAAGGGCGTGAGCAATGCGACGGTCGCCGACCTGCAAACCGTTGAAGGCGTCAACGCCGCGCTGGCGCAACGAATCTACGATCACTTCCGGGGTAGTTAAGGCTCAGGCTCGCCACTGTTTTGGGCCACTTGCGCGCCATAGGCACCCTGCCACATTCAGGGCCCATTCATGGGCGATCCGCTTTATCATCAGCGTTCGCTCCGATGTCGGGGGATTCATGCGCCGCGCCGTCCTGCCAGTCCTGCTTGCTCTCACCACACTGGCCTCCCCGGTGGGCGCCCAGACGGCCGCGAATTCCGCGGGCGCAAGCTCGCTGTCGCCCCGCCCTGCGCCAGCCACGGAACCATCGCGTCCAGCCAATCCGGCCTATGCGCAGCTGGTGAATTTCACGCACGGCTTCATGCAGGTGCAGACGCAATACAGCGCCAACGTGATTTCCGAGACGCTGGCCTCCGCGATGCAGCGCTCGCGCGACAATGTGCGGCCGACGTCGAAGCCAATCCCGGATGAAGTGCTGAAGGAGATGGTTCCGTTCTATCCGGCGGAGTTGCTCAAGGACGTGCGCTATACCATTGGCGACACCAGCCAGGCGGGCCTTGCCGGCTTTGCCATCCGCAACGGCAATGCGGCGGCGGTGACGCTGATCGACACGATCGTGTTCAAGGACGAGAAATATGTCGGCAGCCTGGCGCTGTGGGCGCACGAGCTGCACCACGTGCAGCAATACCACGACTGGGGCCTGAGCGGCTTCGCTGCGCACTACGCCTTCGGCTGGAAAGAAGTCGAGGCGGAGGCCAGCGCGCGGGCGGCGGCCTATGTCGCGTGGTATCGCGAGCGCAAGGGCGCGCATTAGGCCTCCCCGCGCCCCGCCTTCACATGTCACACGCCTTCACATGATAGGCGATTTGCTGGATGGTCCCGCCGAGAGGTGAGAGATTCCATCCATGCCTGAAGCCATCCTCGAGCCCGACCTGCCGATCATCGATCCGCACCACCACCTGTGGGACAGGCGGCCGGTGATGCATCTGATTCCGCCGCCCGCGCATGCGTTCGACCACATCAGCTATCGCAAGGGGCACTACCTGCTCGACCAGCTGCTGGCGGACACTGGCTCTGGCCACAACATCGTGGCGACGGTCTATCTCGAATGCCGGTCGATGTACCGCGCGGACGGGCCGAACGAGATGAAGCCGGTGGGCGAGACCGAGTTCGTCAACGGCGTGGCTGCGATGGCGGCGAGCGGTCTCTATGGCAAGACGCTGGCGTGCGCGGGTATTGTCGGCACGGCGGAGTTGCTGGCCGGCGCCGATGTTGGCCGCGTGCTGGACGCGCACATGGCGGCGGGTGGCGCGCGCTTCAAGGGCATCCGGCGGTCGACATCTTATGATTCCGATCCCGACGTGCTGGGGCCGCTGAACCGCAATCCGGCCGGCGTGATGATGGAGCCAAAATTCCGCGAGGGCTTTGCGGAGCTGGGCAAGCGCGGGCTGTCGTTCGATGCGTGGATGATGGAGCCGCAGCTGCCGGAGCTGATCGATCTGGCGCGGCAGTTTCCGGAGACGCCGATCGTGCTCGATCATGTCGGCACGCCGCTGGGGCTGGGGCTCTACAAGGGCAGACTGAGCGAGCGCTTTCCGATCTGGCGTGAGAATATCCGTGCGCTGGCAAAATGCGAGAACGTGCATGTGAAGCTGGGCGGGCTCGCCATGCCGTTCTGCAATTTTCCCTCCATGCTGTCCGAACCGCGCGCGGCCTCAACGCAGCTCGCAGCGGAATGGGGACCTTACGTCGAGACCTGCATCGAGGCGTTCGGCGCGAAGCGCGCGATGTTCGAGAGCAATTTCCCGGTCGACGAAGTCAGCTGCGACTATCCCACGCTGTGGAATGCGTTGAAGCTGATCGCGAAGGACGCAACGACTGACGAGAAGCACGAGCTGTTCTACGGCGCGGCGAACAGATTTTACCGGCTGGGCCTGTAGCATGACGATCGATACGAAACCTCCCGGTCGATGGGCCTACTTCAAGCGGTTCGCCCTGTGGCTTGGCATGCTGTGGACATGCCAGGCGGTCATGTATGTCGGAAATGAACTCGCGCACGTGATGGTGGTGGACGACCTGACGCTCCACCTGCAAGTCGCCGTCGCCCTAGTTGTGCTTGCCGCCGTGCTCGCAGCGATTCCGGATCTCATATAGCGGGCGCGTAGCGCTTCCCTTCTCTCAAACGCGGGTCCATCCTCGCCCCCATCGGCGCTAGACCGGCGGGAGAGGAACGATGCACTTCGCACTCGTGGAAGAGCACAAGCTGTTGCAGGACCTTGTCGCGCGGTTCGTGCGCGAGAACCTGATGCCGCTCGAACAGAAAGTGCTGGAGCGCGACGCCAACGGGCAAGGCGCTTATCTCAGCCACGAAGAGCACGACCGGATCGACGCTGTCTCGCGCGAGATGGGATTGTGGGGGCTCGATGCGCCGGAGGATGTCGGCGGGGCGGACCTGCCGACGGTGGCGATGATCGGCGTCAATATCGAGATGGGGAAGACATGCGTTCCCTATCACCTGCCGCCGGACTCGCCCAACCTGCGCATGCTGATGGCAACGGTGAACGAGGATCAGCGCGAGCGCTATCTCGCGCCGTATGTGCAGAAGGGCACAGTCTCGGCCATCGGGATTTCGGAGCCGGGCGCGGGCGCTGATCCCGCTGCGATGATCACGCGCGCCGTGCGCGAGGGCGACGAGTGGGTCATCAACGGGCGCAAGATCTGGATCAGTCGCGCTCAGGAGGCGGACTTCACCATCCTGATGGCGGTGACCGACAAGCAGAAGGGCGCGCGCGGCGGCATCTCCGCGTTTCTCGTCGATCGCGGCACGCCGGGCTTCAACGTGCTGCGCCGTATCCCGATGCTGGGCGGACAGTTCACGTATGAGGTCGCGCTGGAGAATTGCCGCGTGCCGGCGGCGAACCTTCTCGGCACGGAGGGACAGGGCTTCGCGCCGATGCAGGTGCGGCTCTCGACGCGCCGCCTGCAGATGGCGAGCTGGTCGATCGGCATGGCGCAGCGCGCGCTCGACATGATGCTGGAGTATGCGCCGCAACGCGTGGTGTTCGGTGAGCCGCTTGCCAACCGGCAGGCGATCCAGTGGTGGATCGCGGACGCCTACACCCGGATCAAGGCGGCGACGCTGATGACGTACGAGACGGCCTGGAAGCTCGACCAGCACGCCGACGTGCGCACCGACATTTCCTCCGTGAAGGCCTACGCCACCGAAATGGCGTACGAAGTGCTCGACCACGCCATGCAGATGTACGGCGCCATGGGCGTGACGAAGGAATTGCCGCTATCGCTCATGCAGGCGCAGATGCGCACGATGCGGATCTATGACGGCCCGACCGAAGTGCATAAGTGGGTGGTCGCGCGGAATCTTCTCGGTCTCAAACGTTAGGACGCATAGCCATGACACAAACCATCTTCATCACCGGCGCCTCCACCGGCCTCGGCTATGCCGCCGCGAAACTATTCGCCAGCAAGGGCTGGAAAGTGATCGCGACGATGCGCGATCCGTCGAAGTCCGACCTTGGCGCAATTGCCGGCGTGACACTGCTCCCGCTCGATGTCGTCAACCCGGCGCAGATCAAGGAGACCGCCGCCAAGGCGCTGGCGCTCGGGCCGGTTGATGTGGTGTTCAACAATGCTGGCTATGGCCTTGCCGGCGCGTTCGAGGGCGCGACGGACGAACAGCTTCAGACGCAACTCAACACCAACCTGCTGGGCGTGATGCGCGTGACGCAGGCTTTCCTGCCTGCTCTGCGCGAACAGAAGCGCGGCACGATCCTGACAACGACCTCCATCGGCGGACTGGTGACGTTCCCGTTCAACTCGGTTTACCACGCAACGAAGTGGGCGCTGGAAGGCTGGAGCGAGAGTCTCGCCTACGAACTCGCGCCGTTCGGCATTCGCGTGAAGACGCTGGCGCCCGGCGGCATCTCGACGGACTTCGCGGGCCGCTCGCTCGTGATGACACCGCACCCGGCCTACATGGAATCCATCGGCAAGACGATGAAGGCTTTCGCGGATCCCGAACGGCGCTCGGGCGCTTCGACCGCCGAGAAGATCGCCGAAGAAGCCTACGCCGCCGTGATCGATACCACCGACCACGTGACATTCGTTGCAGGCGACGATGCACGCGCCACCTATGCACAGCGTCTTGCCGCCGGTATCGATCCGTTCCGCAAGGCCATCCGCGAACGTTTTCTGGGATAGCGATCATGACCGACCGCATCGGCGACGTTCACATCACGCGCGATGGCTTCGTCGCCACCGTCACCATCGACAAGCCGCCGATCAACGCAGTGAGCGTCGACCTGATGCGTGATCTCGCCGACGCGCTGGAGTCGCTGGACAAGGATGGGCTAACGCGCGCGGTTGTGCTGGCGACGGCGGGCAAGGTGTTCTGTTCAGGCGCTGACCTTTCCAACCGTACGAGCGAGGGGCCGATCCCCGAACGCTCGATCAACCCGCTGTATGATCAGGCCGTGCGCCTGTTCTCGACCGAGCTGCCGATCATCGCCGCCGTGCAGGGCGCGGCGATCGGCGCAGGGCTCGGTCTGTCGCTGATCGCGGACTTCCGCGTGGCGGCGCCCGAGGCGCGGTTCGCCGCGAACTTCACCAAGCTGGGTTTCCATCCGGGCTTCGGCCTCACCTACACCCTGCCCCGGCTGATCGGGCGGCAGAACGCGGCGATGATGTTCCTCAGCGGCGAACGCTATGATGCATCCGAAGCGCTGGAGATGGGACTGGTCGACGATCTGGTCGATCTTCCCCGCCTGCTCGGTCGCGCGCAGACGATGGCGGCCACCATCGCGGAGAATGCGCCGCTCGCTGTGCGCTCCACGCGCAAGACGTTGCGGGGCGATCTCGCGGCGGCCGTGCGCGCCGCGACCGACCACGAGTTCTCCGAACAGCAATGGCTGATGAAGACGGACGATTTCAAGGAAGGCGTGAAGGCTGTGAGCGAGCGCCGCGCGGGGGACTTCAAGGGGCGCTAGGCCAGTGACTCGATACCGCCCATGAACACCTTCACGGCGCGTTCGACGGTTTCGCGGACTTCCTGTTCGCTCGCCACATAGCCCGGTGTCAGCAGCGCGCGGAATTGCAGGCGCGAGCGCATCAGGTCGAAGAAGACGGACGCTGCCTGTTCGGCGTTGGCGATCTTCACCTCGCCCGCCCGGGCGCGGTCTTCCAGATAGATGGCGAGCGCGCGGCGCACGGCGTCCGGCGCGCGCGTGCTCCACGTTTGCGCCATCTCGGGGAATTTCTTCGCCTGGGCGATCATCAGGCGCATCACATCAACTGACTCGGGATCGAGCTGCCGGGCGAGGAACGCCTCGCCAATCCGCCGCAGGCCCTCGCGCAGGGGCGCATGCGCCGCCAGTTCGATGTGCATCTGCTCGGTCAGCACCCCGACGCGCGAGTCGATCATGGCCTCGAACAGGCCCTTCTTGCCGCCGAACTGGGCGTACAGCGTCGAGAGCGAGCCACCCGCGCGGCGCACGATTTCCGCCATGTTTGCAGCATCGTAGCCGAATTCGAGGAAGACTTCCCGAGCGGCCTTGAGGAAGGCGGCCCGGCGCATCTCCGCCCGGCCGGTTTCCGGTTCAGCGATCTCGAGGTCGGGCGCGGGTGAATCTGATTGCGACATGGCGGCAGGATTACTCAATAACGACCCCACTTGATACTCGGCGTTGCATCGTTACATTTCAACGGAAACGTAACGGGAATTACATATACCCTTCCCGCACGCCGGGACAGGCGCCTCCACCACAGGACACTCAAGATGGCCCTCAAGACCGTCAAGACCGAGCCGGGTTCTCCCCAACCCGAAGCTCCGCAAACAACCGTGACCGATACCGCCGTTTCGGCTGCGCCGCCCGTGAAGGCCGCTGGCGGCGGCATGCGCAAGAAGATCCTGATCGGCGTTGCGGCCGTGGCCGGCATCGCCGTGCTCTGGATGGGCGGAGACTGGTTCCTCAATGGCCGGTTCAACATCTCCACCGACAACGCCCAGCTTCGCTCCGACATCGCGCGCGTGACGCCGAAGATCGAGGGCTATGTCGCGAACATTCTCGTCGCCGAGAACCAGCAGGTGAAGGAGGGCGACCTCCTGATCGAACTGGCCAATGACGAATTCGTCCTCCGCCTCGCTCACGCAAAGGCGAACCTGGCTCAGGCCGAGGCCGACGCCGCGCAGGCGCACGCCCGCATCTCCGTCCAGCGCGACACGCTGGCTGAAACACGCGCCGCGCGTGAAGCTGCCGATGCGAACGCTGAACTGTCTGAGTCAGACGCCAAACGCCTTACCGATCTCGCGGCCAAGGGCTGGTATCCGAAGGCCAAGCTCGATCAGGTGCAGGCCGCTAAACGGACGGCCAACGCTCAGTTGACCCAGGCCGATGCCTCCATCACCGCCCAGCGCAGCCAGCTTTCGAGCGCACAGGCCGCCGCTGAATCCGCCGACGCAAAGGTCGAGGCGTCAAGAGCCGAAGTCGAAGGCGCGCAGCTCGAGCTGGACCGCACCAAGATCCACGCCCCCATGAACGGCACCGTCACCAAGAAAGACGTGGTCGTCGGCCAGATCCTCTCGCCGGGTCGCGTCGCCCTGTCGATCGTGTCGTCGGACGATATCTGGGTGCTCGCCAACTTCAAGGAAACGCAGATCAACGAGATGCGCGTCGGCCAGTGCGTCAACGTTCACGTCGACGCCTATCCGGACAAGCATTTCAAAGGCCACGTGCAAAGCCTGTCGCCGTCGACCGGCGCCACGTTCAGCCTGGTTCCGCAGGACACCGCCACCGGCAACTTCACCAAGATCGTGCAGCGCGTTCCGGTGAAGATCGTGCTTGATGCGGAATCCAAGGCGTCGGGCCTGCTGCGCGCCGGCCTGCAGGTGACGGCCACGGTCTCCACCAAGCCTGACTGCAAGTAACTGCCATGAGCGCGACCGCGTTGACGGCGCCTCCAGCGGCCTACGTTCCCCCCGCGAAGGGAACGCGCGAAAGCCTGATGCTCAACATCGGCTTCTTCGCGATGGTCATCGGCATGTTCATGGCGATCCTGGACATCCAGATCGTCGCCTCCTCCATCCAGAAGATCGGGGCCGGCGTTTCAGCGTCGGCTGACGAGGTCTCCTGGATCCAGACCACCTACCTGATCGCCGAGGTGATCGGCATTCCGCTGTCGGGCCTGCTCAACCGCGCGCTCTCCATGCGCCGGCTGTTCGTGTTCTCCGCCGCGGGCTTCACCATCTCGAGCGCGATGTGCGCCATGGCGTGGGACCTCAACAGCCTCATCGTGTTCCGCTGCATCCAGGGCTTCATGGGCGCAGCCATGATCCCGACCACGATGGCGGCCGCGTTCACCCTCTTCGGCCCCAACCGCTCGATGATCCAGCAGGTGGCCATCGGCATGGTTGCGACGCTGGCTCCGTCCATCGGCCCGACGCTGGGCGGCTGGATCACGGAGAACCTGAGCTGGCACTGGCTGTTCCTCGTCAACGTCATTCCCGGAATCATCGCATCGGTGCTGGTGTGGAACCTGACGCCGAAACAGCCGCCGCAGCTCAGCCTGATCCGCAATATCGACATCATCGGCCTTGCCGCGATGGCGCTGTTCCTCGGATCCTTCGAGTACATCTTTGAGGAGGGGCCGACAGCTGGCTGGTTCGAGGACGACCAGCTGGTGCTGTGGATGTTCGTCTGTTCGCTGGCAGGCATCCTCTTCTTCTGGCGCGCCTTCCGGCAGAAGCACCCGGTGGTCGACCTGACGGTGTTCAAGGACATCAACTTTTCCGTGGGCGCCATCGTCGCCGTGATCGTCGGTTTCGGCCTGTTCGGCTCGGTCTATGTGACGCCGCTCTTCCTCGGCACGGTGCGCGGCTACAATGCCGAGCAGATCGGCCACATCATGAGCATTGGCGGTCTCGCCATGTTCATCGCCGGGCCGATCTCGGGCGCGCTGATGCGGCGGATCGACCCGCGCCTCCTAGTGGGCGCCGGCCTCTCGCTTGCCGCCATCGGGCTCTACTGGAACAGCTTCCTTACGGCTGAGTCGTCCTACGAAGAGCTGTTCTGGCCGCAGGCCCTGCGCGGCGCGGGCCTCATCATGTCGATGGTGCCGAACAACTTCATGGCGCTCGGCACGTTGCCCGGGTTCAAGCTGCCTAACGCCACGGGCCTCATCACCGTCTGCCGCAACCTTGGCGGCGCCGTGGGTCTTGCCGCGCTTAACACGCTGCGCCTCGACTCCAACAACATGCACACGCAAGAGATCGCGGCGGGCATGGATCCGCAGCGCCCCGAGATCGCGGCCTTCCTGCAGCAGGCCGAAGCCAGCCTGCGGGCGGCCGGCAATCCGGATCCCGCCGGCGCTGCCATCGCCCAGCTGACCGGCCGGATGCAGATGGAATCGATGGTGATGACCTACAACAACATGTTCCTCATTATGGCGATGGGCTTCGCCCTCATGCTGCTCATGGTGCCTTTCCTGCGGAAGCCTGTTCCGCCCCCCGCCGGCGCGCCGCAGCAACCCGGCGCGCACTGAGCGCTACCGCACACGTAATGCCACCTTCCGCATCGCGTTCGCCCCTTGCGGGGTGAGCTGCTGCACCTACCTATTGGCATGGATCAAGGCATGGCCATTCAGGCATGCCATTGGTCCACGGGGATGCCGGTTTCGGGTCTCCGGACTTGCCGATCGACTGCTTTTACAAGGGTCATACATGGACTTCGAACGCTATACCGAGCGCGCCCGCGCAGCCGTTCAGAGCGCCCAGACGAGCGCGCTTGCCAGCGGCCACCCGCAAATCCTGCCGGAACACCTCGTCAAGGCGATGTTCGCTGACCGCGACCGCCTCGCCTCGAACCTCATCCGCGCCGCCGGGGGCAATCCCGAGCTGGCGCAATCCAATATCGACAAGCTGCTAGCAGCCCAGCCCAAATCCACCGGCGGCTCGCAGCCGGGCCTCAGCCAGGACCTCGCGCGCCTGTTCCAGATGGCCGAGGAAGACTCGACGCAAGCTGGCGATGATTTCGTCACCACCGAACGCCTGCTGCTTTCCGCCACCAAGCTGAAGAACAAGGCCGCCGACGCGCTCACCTCCGCTGGAGCGACTACCAGCGCGCTGGTCAAGGCCATCGCCGACCTGCGCAAGGGGCGCACGGCCGACACGGCGACTTCGGAAGAAAAATACGATGCGCTGAAAAAATACGCGCGCGACCTCACCGAAGCCGCCCGCTCGGGCAAGCTTGATCCAGTGATCGGCCGCGACGAAGAAATCCGCCGTTGCATCCAGGTTCTCTCGCGCCGCACCAAGAACAACCCCGTGCTGATCGGCGAACCGGGCGTCGGCAAAACCGCCATCGCGGAAGGCCTCGCCCTGCGCATCGTCAATGGCGACGTGCCGGACAGCATGAAAGAGAAAAGCCTGCTGGCGCTCGACATGGGCGCGCTGATCGCAGGCGCGAAATTCCGTGGCGAGTTCGAAGAACGCCTCAAAGCCGTGCTGCAGGAAGTGACGCAGGCCGAAGGCCAGATCATCCTTTTCATCGACGAGATGCACACGCTGGTCGGCGCGGGCAAGGCCGACGGCGCGATGGACGCGTCCAACCTGCTGAAGCCCGCCCTCGCGCGCGGCGAGCTGCACTGTGTCGGGGCGACCACGCTGGAGGAATACCGCAAGCACGTCGAGAAAGACGCCGCTCTCGCCCGCCGCTTCCAGCCTGTTTTCGTCGGCGAGCCGAGCGTGGAGGACACCATCTCCATCCTGCGCGGCCTGAAGGAGAAGTACGAAGTCCACCACGGAATCCGTATTTCGGACGCCGCCATCGTCGCCGCCGCGACGCTGTCGAACCGCTACATCACCGACCGCTTTCTTCCCGACAAAGCCATCGACTTGATGGACGAAGCCGCCGCGCGTCTGCGCATGGCGGTGGAATCGAAACCAGAAGAACTCGATGAAATCGATCGCCGCCTGATGCAGATCCGCATCGAGGCCGAGGCGCTGAAAAAGGAAAAAGACGACGCCTCGAAAGACCGGCTGAAGCGCCGCGAAGTCGAGATCAAGGAATTGCAGGCGAAGTCCGACGAAATCTCCGCCGCGTGGAAGGCCGAGAAGGGCCGCCTCGCGGGCGCGACCAACGCCAAGGACAAACTCGACAAGGTGCGCGCCGAAATGGCCGACGCCGAACGCCGCTCCGACTGGGCGCGCGCGGGCGAGATCAAGTACGGCGAAATTCCCGCGCTGGAAAAACTGATCCTGGAATCCGAAGGCAAGGTCGATACCGACAAGAACGCCAAGGCCCCGCTGGTGAAGGAAGAGGTGGACGCTGAAGCCATCGCCGCCGTTGTCTCGCGCTGGACCGGCATTCCGGTCGACAAGATGATGGAAGGCGAACGCGAGAAACTGCTCCACATGGAGGACGGCCTGCGCAAGCGCGTCGTCGGCCAGGACGATGCGCTGGAGATCGTCGCCAACGCGGTTCGCCGCGCACGCGCCGGCCTGCAGGATCCGAGCCGCCCGATCGGCAGCTTCATTTTCGTCGGCCCCACCGGCGTCGGCAAAACCGAACTTACGAAAGCGCTCGCCGAATTCCTCTTCGACGACGAGACCGCAGTGCTGCGCCTCGACATGTCGGAATATATGGAGAAGCACGCCGTCAGCCGCATGATCGGCGCGCCTCCGGGCTATGTCGGTTATGAAGAAGGCGGCGCCCTCACTGAGGCTGTGCGCCGCAGGCCGTATCAGGTGATCCTGTTCGACGAGATCGAGAAGGCGCACCCGGACGTGTTCAACACGCTGCTGCAAGTGCTCGACGATGGCCGCCTGACCGACGGCCAGGGCCGCACCGTGAACTTCAACAACACCGTCATCATCATGACGTCCAACCTCGGCGCGCACGCCATCGCGGAGGACAAGTCGGAAGGCGACATTTCCGGCCGCACGCGCGACGAGGTGATGGAAGCGATCCGGGCGCATTTCCGTCCCGAATTCCTCAACCGCATTGACGAGATCGTGTTCTTCAAGCGCCTCGGCCGCGGCGAGATCGACCGTATCGTCGGCGTGCAGCTGAAACGTCTCGAGAAGATTCTTGCCGATCGCCGCATCACGATCAGCCTTACAGATGAAGCGATGCAGTGGCTGTCGGATCGCGGCTACGACCCCGTCTACGGCGCACGTCCGCTGAAGCGCGTGATCCAGAAGGAGCTGCAGGACCCCCTCGCCCGCCGCATCCTCGAAGGCCGCATCAAGGACGGCGACGACGTGAAAGTCACCGTCGAAGGCGCCGCGCTATCCCTCAACGGCGTCCCGGCGGACGTGAAGAAGGCGGGGTTGAATTAAGCCAGCGATTGTCGCGCAACAAAAAAGCCCGCCCCGTTTTTCCGGAGCGGGCTTCGTTGTTCGGTCAGGTCAGCCTCAGTTGTTCTTCTTCACCGGCGCCGAGAGTTTGACCGGCATGCTCATGCCGGGCCAATCCGTCGGAGCGCCGCCTTTCAGGCCGGGCTTGAACTCCATCTTGGCGATCGCCGCAGCGATCAGGGGGTCGTAATCAGCGGGCGTGCAGTTGGTCACGATATCCTTCGGCACGCCGTCTGCGCCGACGGTGTACTTCACGTCGCATGTGCCTTCCTGAGCGACCTTCTTGATCGCAGCCTGGACGGCCTTCGGATCGACGCCTGTCTCAAGGACCGGCGACTTCTCACCGCGCGCATCAGGCCCGGCGGCGCCGGTGCCGTAGTTGAAAACCTGCCGGAACGGGAATGAATCGAAGAACTCGTGGTCAAACACTTCGGGATCCCACGTGCCCGTCTCGATCGTGCGTAAAATGTACGGCGCCATCTCGGGATGGGTGCAGTCCATCGTGATGTCCTTGGCCTTGCCTTCGACCGACACGATGTATTGCGCCGTGCACGAGCCGTTTAGCTTCAGCGCGGTGTTGCCTTCCTTCATGGCGGTAACGTCGAACTCGCCAATCTGCTTGGCGGTCCTGTCCGGCAGGTCCGTCTTCTGGGCGAACGCCGGCGCAGTCAGGGCCATGGCGGCCGCCGCCACACACATCCACTTCAGCATGTCTTCCTCCGCTGCCGCCAGCAGCTCATTTCCGGCCGCCGGCTGGTGTACCTCCCCAGTATAACGGCCCCGGCCGCGCGTCGAAGGGAAAAAGGCGCCAAACAACAGCGTCTTTGCAGCGGATCATCCTCACGCGACCGTGAGCCGCAGGCGGTATGATGCTGAAACATCACACAATCGGGCTTCTTCCCAGTCTCTTGTGCATGTGCGAATAGCCATGGCTCGTCGCTGCTGCGGCGCGTGCTAGCGTGTGTGAACAGACAGGACAGGCTGCGAACGGAATGAGTGGCATTCGGACCATAGGCGTCATCGGCGCAGGGCAGATGGGCAACGGCATCGCCCACGTCTGCGCGCTGGCGGGCTTCGACGTCATCATCAACGACGTTTCGGCGGACCGGCTGGCGGCCGGCCTCAAGACGATCGAGCGCAACATGGATCGCCAGGTCCATCGCCAGATGATCACAGCCGACGCACGCGACGCCGCCATGCGCCGCCTGAGCACCGCAACCGATCTCAGCAAATTCGGCGACGTCGATTTCGCCATCGAGGCCGCGACCGAGAAGGAAGCGGTCAAGCGCGCGATCTTCGACGAGCTGTGCAAGAACGTGCGCAAGGACACGATCCTCGCGACCAACACGTCCTCGATCTCGATCACGCGCCTTGGCGCTGCGACCGACCGGCCCGAGCGTTTCATCGGCCTGCACTTCATGAACCCCGTGCCGCTGATGAAGCTGGTCGAGGTTATCCGCGGTCTCGCCACCGACCAGAAAACCTATGACGCCGCCATCCACATCGTGGAGCGTCTCGGCAAGCATGTGACGAACGCGGAAGACTTTCCCGCCTTCATCGTCAACCGCGTGCTGATGCCGATGATCAATGAAGCGGTCTACACGCTGTATGAGGGCGTCGGCACGGTCGAGTCGATCGACACCGCCATGAAGCTCGGCGCCAACCATCCGATGGGCCCGCTCGAACTGGCGGACTTCATCGGCCTTGATACCTGTCTCTCCATCATGCAGGTGCTGCACGATGGCCTGGCCGACACCAAATACCGTCCCTGCCCGCTGCTCGTGAAATACGTGGAGGCAGGCTGGGTCGGCAAGAAAGCCGGACGCGGCTTCTACGACTATCGCGGCGACACGCCCGTACCTACGAGATAGAATCCGACACGCTGACTGAGGGGGCCGGACCTGGTCCGGATCGAACGCGAACATGGCCGTTGTCCTGATTACTGGCGCCAATCGCGGCATCGGCCTCGCGCTGGTGAAAGCCTACGCCGGCCGCCGCGACAAGGTGTTCGCAACCATCCGCGCCACGTCTGACCGTTTCGAGCTCGACCAGCTGGTGAAAGAGTCGCCGAAATGGATCGAAGTCATCGAGATGGATGTCTCCGACGCCGCCGAGATCGGCCGCGCGCGCCGCCGTCTCGAAGCCGAACCCATCGACGTGCTGATCAACAATGCCGGCATCGGCGGGCCCGAGCGCCAGACCGCCACTGACATGGATTTCGATGGCTTGATCGAGACGCTCAACGTCAACACGATCGCGCCACTCCGTGTGGCGACCGCCTTCCTGCCCAACGTGAAAGCCGCCAAGGGCAAGATCATCACCCTGTCGAGCCAGATGGGACAGGTGCAGTCCGCCTCCACCGACAGCCTCGCCTACCGCGTCTCGAAAGCCGCCGTGAACAAGCTGATGCGCGGCCTCGCCGCCGAGCTGAAGCCGCAGGGCATTCCCGTGCTGATCGTCCACCCCGGCTGGGTCAAGACCGACATGGGCGGCGAAGGCGCGCAGCTAACCTCCGAGCAGAGCGCGTCCCAGCTCCAGAAGATCATCGACGGGCTCGACATCGCCTCCACCGGAAAATTCCTCGCGTGGAACGGCAAGGAGCTGGCCTGGTGACACCGCGCGCCGCCCGCGTCATCCGTGGCGTTGGCCTGGCCGCCGGCCTTCTGGCGTCGGTCGTGTTCGGCGGATGTGCGACGCCCGCAACGGACACAGCGCTTCGAGCAAGATACGTATCGATCTCGTCGCTTCGAAAGACACATGGCTCGCGACCTATGCCACGCCAGCGCCGGTCAGCGAACTCGTCTTCATGCGCCAGCCCGACGACAGCCGCACGAAGGACTGGAAGCCCGCCCCCGGTTTCGAAATCATCCGCACCGCCAAGGTCGAGCGCCTCCGCCGCATCGACGGCCAGACGTTCAGCACCGCTGCCGTCTCCGTCCCCGCTGCCTATCGCGACCTGCCGATGGACTACGCGCCCTTCTCGCCCTTTGGCGATGGCGGCATGCTCGCCTACACTGGCCGCTTCTTCGCGTGCGCCAGCGAATGCCCGGACGATTCAACATTCGCCCTGACGCTCACCGCAACAAACCAGACCATCCTCGTCGACGGCGCGCGCCACAAGGACAAAGCTGCCTGGACCGACACCGCCGAAGGCCGCAGCGTCTATGTCGGCGAGACCGCGCCGGTCGATACGCCGGACTTCCTCGCCGTCATCGACACCGCCCTGCCCGACACAATCCGCACCCAGCTCGCAGCCCAGCTTCCCGCCTTCATGCACTACTTCGCCGATCACATGGGCGCTCTGCCCGAACGGCCGATGCTGTTCGCGTCTTATGACATCCGAGACCAGGGCGGCTGGGGCCGTCAGGGCGGCACGCTGACCGGACAGGTCTTCGTGCACTTCTACGGCGCCGCCTGGCCGCAGGAGATGGCCAAGCCCGGCTTTGCCGGCGACCTCGCCTGGCACTTCGCCCACGAAGCCGGGCATCTCTTCCAGAGCCAGATCTATGTCGGCGACGACGATGCGTCATGGATCCACGAAGGCGGCGCCGAAGCCTTCGCCGCAATCGCCATGCGCGCGCAGGGCCAAGGCGAGGAAGCCGACGCCCACATCGCCGCCTCCGCCAAAACCTGCCACGAAAAGCTTGCCGGTCGCTCCATCCGCGCCGCGCTGACCGCCGGTGAATACGAAGTCGCCTACGCCTGCGGCCTGCAGATCAATCTCGGCCTTGATGCAGAGCTGCGCCGTGTCGCGCCGACGTCCGATGGACTGTTCTCCGTCTGGCGTGAATATCGCGCCAGGGTCACGGACCGCTCGCCGACGACGGAAGATTTCTACGCCGCCATCGCCAGGGTCGGAAATCCCGCCATCGCTGCCTTCGTCCGCGAGAGCGTCGATGCGCCCGCCACGCCTCTGGGCGCCAGCGGAAACGGCCAGTGGTAGGCCAGCCGCCCGCGCAACCGCGCGGCGCCCGCTCGCGCGTCGGCCTTTACTGGATCTACGCCGGCCTCCTGGCCACGGCGTCGATCTTCTACCTCGCCGTCGTCTCGCCGATCATCCGGCCGACGCTCCCGACACATCCCGAACACCTGCTGTTCTGCATCTTCGCCGGCATTGCCATTGGCGACGCCGCCGCTCACGCCATCAGCGACATCGCCAGCATCTGGAAGCCGCACGATCTTGGCGGCGCGCAGTCGCGCAAGCAGAAGTTCAGCGCGCGCAAACTGCTAGCCTCGGATATCCAGAGTCTGGCGTCGCACCTGTCGGCTGTGCCCGTCATCGCGCTGATGGCCTTCGCCTACACGCTGTTGTCGCCCCACATGCAGGACAAGCTATTTGGCGTCGCGGCCGGACAGGGCGCCGTCATCTGGAATTTCGTATCGCAAAGCATGCTCGGCGGCCTCGAACTCTTCGC
Organism: uncultured Alphaproteobacteria bacterium; assembly: GCA_963784415.1. GTDB lineage: Bacteria > Pseudomonadota > Alphaproteobacteria > Caulobacterales > Hyphomonadaceae > UBA7672. The sequence goes on along the minus strand of CAWARK010000002.1, from coordinate 465,493 downwards.
CTTCTTCCTCAGCCACGAAGCGCGCTCGACCCTCCGCGACACACTCCACCTCACCGAACTGGAGCCCGCCTCCGTCGAAGCCGCCGCAATTCTCGCGGGGCTGAAACTCTACGGCCTGCTGGTCATCGTCGCGACGTTGAGACTGCTCGGCGCGCCAATCGTGCTGTTCCGGACGTGGGCGCAGAGCCGGAAGACCAAGCGCAAGGCGGCGAAGGCCAAGCCCGCGCAATAGTTGCGCGCTGACGTCGACCGCTCAACGCGCTTTCACCTTTTCCTTCGGCGCGGGGGCGCTGCGTGTCTTGGCCTCGAACCTGGGCTTGGGCATGAGGCGGAAACGCGTCTGGCACCAGGCCCAGCCAACGCCAACGTCGAGCAAGGCATCGGAGCGCCCGCACGGGCAGGCAAATTCCATCACCTCGATAACGCGATAGCTCTCGCCGGCCACCAGCGGCACGGGTTCGCCCGTCACATGGTTGGGCGCGGCATTGACGCAGAGAACCAGATCGCCGGGGCCGACAGCATCACTCATGGCTTTCATCCCTTACGGTGGCGGGAGGATAGACTCGCGCCAGCGGGCGGCAAGCGTCCTATGGGCTAATTCAGATCCCGCATCGCGGCGGTCATTGTCGGCCCGATCTCGTCGTGCAGCACAAGGTCCGCCATATCATCGAGCGGTGTCGGCTCGCGGTTCACGATCACCAGCCGCGCGCCATACTGTTTCGCCCTCACTGGAAACAGCGCCGCCGGCGTCACCACCAGCGATGAGCCGAGCACAAGAAACAGATCCGACAGCTGCGTCTCCGCTTCCGCCCGCAGCATCGGCTCCTCCGGCATCGACTGGCCGAACGAAATCGTCGCCGTCTTCACCAGCCCGCCGCATTTCCGGCAGGTAGGTATCTCGCCGCGATCAACAAACACCGGCCGCAACTCGTCCAGCTCATGCCGCGTCCCGCACTCCAGGCAGGTCGCATAACTCGCATTGCCGTGCAGCTCGATCACCTTGCCGTCGGCTATGCCAGACGCCTGATGCAGGTTGTCGACATTCTGCGTGATCACGGCTGACGCCTTGCCGGCGGCGACCAGCCGCGCCACCGCGAAGTGCCCCGCATTCGGTTCCTTGCCGACCCATCCGGCCGCGCCGGAAAACACCCGCGTCCACGCCTCGCGCCGCTTGGCTTCGGACCCGACGAATTCCTGGAAATAGATCGGCTTCATCTTCGACCAGACGCCGCCCGGCGACCGGAAATCCGGAATGCCGGATTCCGTCGAGATGCCCGCGCCCGTGAACACCACGATCCGCTCCGCATCGCGCAGGTAATTCGCCAGCAATTCCGCCGCTGATCCAGCCATGCCCGAACCATGCGCAAAAGCACGAAACAGGCAAGCCACGGCGCGAATTCCGACCGTCTTCCCTGCGCAATGCGTATGGACATGCCACGGGCTTTGCATCTAGCTCTGACGGCTCAACGGGGACCGGGAAGACATGTCGAGACTGTTCCGCAAGCTTGTCGCGGCCGGCTTCCTTGCCGCCAGCGGCGGCTTCGCGCCCATCGCCCACGCTCAGCCCTCACCACCGGATTTCGGCGACGACGCCAGCCGCTGGGCGAGGGACAATGAGTGCGACGATCCTCGCTTTGAAGGTCCGGGCATGAGCCCCGGCCTCTCGCTCGACGACGATATCGGCCATGACGCCACCGACTGCCGTGCGGCGTGGCGCGCCCACGACATCGCACTGGCCATCGTCGACGCTTCGGACATTCCCGATTTTGGCGACGACGACAGCGACTGGGCCAACGACAGCGAATGCGACGACCCGCGCTTCGAAGGCCCCGGCATGACCGGCACGAAGCTGCTGGATCAGGACATCGGCCACGACGCCTCGGATTGCGGCAGCGCATGGAACGAGGGTCGCCTCCAGCTCATCGGTGACTGGGAGGGCGCCACGCCAGACTTCGGCGACGATGCTGGTGATTGGGCCAACGACAACGAATGTGACGACCCGCGCTTCGAGGGCAAAGGCATGACCGCCACCGACCTCCTGCAGCAGGACATCCGCCACGACGCTGCCGACTGCAGCGCCGCGTGGAAAGCCGGCACGATCAAGTTGCGCTGATCCAGGTCGGTAGCTTTCGAGAATCTTCTGAAGAGTCAAAGGCCCGCGAAATGCGTGCTGGTGTACGTCATTTCGGATTCGCTTTTCGCATCGCGCCGTTGCAGAATTTATGCACAGAGCCGCCGTAAGGGGCCGGGTGGGGTATCGTAATGAAGTTCCGCGATCTGCTGAACAACGATCAACTCATCCTGGTCGCGTGCCAGGACTGCGGCAGCAAGACGCCGGTTGATCCAGCCCTGCCCGCGCTCGAACATGGCGTCGATGCCGATGTCGACCGGCTGCGCCCCGAACTGCATTGCCCCGTGTGCGGCTCGTCCGACGTCGAACTCCGCGCGCACTCGCCGGTCGTGCATGGCGTCGTCGCCGCGACACGCGCCGCCGAACGGGCCTGAGCTTCTCTCACCTGCCGCACTCACTGCGATCGAGAACTTCATGAAATACGTCCGCATGCCGATCGAGATCGAGTCGCCCGAGGAACAGGGCTACGACACGATCCGCTACAACCTCTCCGAAAGCTCGATGCGCGACCGCAAGCTGTCCGACCTCGGTCTCGGCGTCGACGATCTCGTGCTGGCCTACGGCGCCCACCGCGGCGCGCCCGGCCTGCTCAGCCTGATCGCGAGCCAACGCCAAAGTCACGGACGCGGACGTGCTGTGCACCGCGGGCGCTGCCGCCGCTCTCTTCATCATCGCCACGACGCTGCTTGAAAAAGGCGATCATCTCGTCGTCGTGCGCCCGAACTACGCCACGAACATCGAAACCCCGCGCGCCATCGGCTGCGACATCGACTATGTGGACCTCAGTTTCGAGGCAGGCTTCCAGCTCGACGTCGATCGCCTGGAAAGCCTGATCCGCCCCAACACGAAACTCATCTCCGTGACGACGCCGCACAACCCGACCGGCGTCGCGCTCTCGGAAGCCACGCTTCGCCGCCTGATCGCGATCGCAGAGACGCGCGGCATCCGCCTGCTGGTCGACGAGACCTATCGCGAGATGTCCTTCATCCCGAAACTCCCCGTCGCCGCCAGCCTCAGCCCCAGCGCCATCAGCGTCGCGTCCGTTTCGAAATCCTACGGCATCCCCGGCGTGCGCGTCGGCTGGATCATCAACCGCGATCCGAAGCTGATGGAGCGCTTCCTCGCCGCGAAAGAGCAGATCGGCATCTGCGGCAGCATCATCGACGAACAGATCGCCGAAGTCGCGCTTCGGCCAGAGCGCGCAATGGCTCGCCAGCGTCGCCGCAGACCTCAAGATCGGCATCGAAACCGTCGCCACCTGGATCGCTGCCGAGCCCCGCCTCGAATGGGTCCGCCCGCAAGGCGGCTGCGTCTGCTTCCCCCGCATCCGCGCCGATGCCGGCATCGACATCGAACGCTTCTACCACGTCCTCTCCGCCGACCACGCCGCCTGCGTCGGCCCCGGCCACTGGTTCGAGCAGGACAAGCGCCACATGCGCATCGGCTTCGGCTGGCCGCTTCCCGCCGAACTGAAAGGCGGCCTCGCCGCCATCTCCGCCAGCCTGGACGCCTCAAAACGCTGAGCGCTTGCCTGCCCTGACCTCCAGTCCTATCCCTGCCGGCAAAAGAACATCAGGGAGATGCACATGGCCGACCTTCTGGAAACGAAACAGGACGGCGTCGCCATCCTCACCATGAACCGCCCGGAAGCGCGCAACGCGCTGTCGGCCGACATGCTCGCCGCCCTGCTCGAAGCGCTGCCCCGTCTCGCCGCTGATCCCGACGTCGGCGCTATTATTATTACAGGCTCCGGCGGCGCCTTCTGCGCAGGCGGCGACGTCAAGGGCTTTGCCGCCACCGAAGGCGGCGCCAACCATGGCCGCTCGCCCGAACAGGCCTCCTACAGCCTCCGCCAGAACATGGAGGTCTCGCGCTGGCTCCACGACATGCCGAAGATCACCATCGCCGCCATCCCCGGCGCCGCCGCCGGCGCCGGCCTCTCCATCGCCCTGGCCTGTGACTTCCGCATTGCCGCCAAAGGCGCAAAGATCACAACAGCCTTCGCCAAGGTCGGACTCTCCGGTGATTTCGGCGGCACCTACTTCCTCACGCAGCTCGTCGGCTCCGCGAAGGCGAAGGAGCTCTATCTCCTCTCCGACGTGATCCTCGCCGAAGAGGCCGAGCGTCTCGGCGTCGTCAACCGCACCGTCGATGGCGCAGCGCTGCAGGAAGAAGCGATGACCCTCGCGAAACGCTTCGCCAATGGCGCGCGCATTACGCAGGGCCTGATGAAGAAGAACCTCAACACCGCCGAGAAAGGCGACCTCGCCCTCTCCTTCGACACCGAGGCGATGAACCACTCGCGCAGCGCCCAGACCGCTGACCACGCCGAAGCAGCAAAAGCCTTCGTCGAGAAACGCGCTCCAGTCTTCAAGGGAAGATAAGCCTAACACGCGCCGCCCTTCGCCCTACATGGCGCTCATGCTGTGTTTGATGCAGCGCAAACCGCGCCGCACCTGCGGAGCTAGCCTGCTAATGACGCAGGCAGCCTGCGGAGGGACCTAACGATGTCCAGAGTGGGAGGACTAATCGCGACGGCTCTGCTGCTTGCCGCCTGCGTCACCGAACCGACGCCAGCATGGAAAACCGGCGACGCCGCGGTCGGTCATCAAGTGGCCAAGGACAACTGTGCCTCGTGCCACGCCGTTGAGCGCACGGGCGACAGCCCGAAACTTGGCGCGCTGCCATTCCGCAACATCCTGGCGGGTTACCGCCCGGACTGGCTGGCGGATGATCTCCACGCATCGCAAGCCATCGCGCCCGGCCGCATGCCCGTTTTCCATTTTGGCGAAGGGCATGAGTACGATGTTCTCGCCTGGATGATCAGCATCCAGGATGCGCCAATCCGCGACCCCGGCGAATAGCGGGGCCGAGCCGTCGTCGTTTCCAGGCGATAGAGTCGCCCGCCGGTCTGCGAGGTCTCGCAATTGGCGAAGTTGTCTGCGCGCCCGCAGTCGCCGCAACTCGCGACGCGATACCGCACGCCGTAAGCGTGGCCTTCCCTTTCGATCCAACCGCGCCCTAAGATCAGTTGAGACCGCTACAGTCAGGAGAGCCTCATGGCCCAGATCACCGCGAACGGCATCCCGCTGGAATACGACATTCACGGTCCCGAAGGCGGCGAGCCCCTGCTGCTCATCATGGGCCTCGGCGTGCAGATGACGCGCTGGCCGCAGGAGATGGTCGATGATCTCGCCCGACGCGGCTATCGCGTCATCCGCCACGACAATCGCGACGTGGGCCTCTCGCACAAGTTCGACGAGCATGGACCGTCCGATATCGGCGCCATCGTCGCCGCGCTGCGCACCGGCGAGAAACCACCCGCCCCCTACCTGCTCTCCGACATGGCGGCGGACTCCGTCGGCCTTGCTCGATGCGCTGGGCATCAAGCAAGCCCACATCGTCGGCGCCTCCATGGGCGGCATGATCGCGCAGACAATCGCATCGACCTATCCCGATCGCGTCCTGTCGCTCACCTCGATCATGTCGACCACCGGCAACTCCGAACCTGCCGCCGGCCCGGCCCGACGCGATGGCGCGCCTCGTCATCCCCAGCCCCGATCCGACTAAAGACCTCGAGGCTTATCTTTTGCACGCCCTCTCGACGGCTCACATCATGGCCGGCGAAGGCAATCCCGTGGACGAGGCCCAGCAGCGCATCGATTCAACCGCCGATGCGAAGCGCGCCTTCTATCCCGTCGGCGTCTCGCGCCAGATGGCCGCCGTCGTCGCCATGGGCGACCGCCGCAAGGCGATCGCCACCATCACCGCCCCGACCGTCGTCATTCACGGCGCTGACGATCCGCTTGTGCCGGTCGAAGCCGGTCACGACACGCAGGCGACGATCCCCGGCGCCGAGATGCACATCGTTGCAGGCATGGGTCACAACCTTCCGCGACGTCTCATCCCGCAGATCAACGACCTCATCGAACGCGCGACGAAACGGGCGCACTGACACGTCGAACCGCTATAGTCTCAAAACGATAGCGGCGATGTGAGCGGCCACCCGTTGTGAGAACAGTTCGCAGTACTCCGATTGCTCGCAATTCGATGCGATCCGACGCGTTACGGTCGGGCGCCGTCGCGACATTCGTCTGCCGCTTCATCGCGTGCGCGATTGGCGATCTCAATTGCGCGCGTTATGAATTTACCAAGGGTGCGCTCCTTCGCGGGAGCGTGCGCGTCGCGGGTTAGAAAAAATTGGGCGAGGAACCGGGATCCTGATCCGGAACACGCCCGCGGAGCACCAGATGACAAGCTACACACTCAACGTGAACGGAAAGACCGAGACGGTCGAAGCGGACGGCGCAATGCCCCTGCTCTGGGTCCTGCGCGACAAGCTGGACCTCAAAGGCACCAAGTTCGGCTGCGGGGTGGCGTCTTGTGGCGCCTGCACCGTGCACCTGGATGGCAAGGTTGCGCGCGCCTGCGTGACGCCAATTTCGACGGTCGGCGCCCAGCGCGTCACGACCATCGAGGCGATCGGCCAGACCCCGGTTGGACAGGCGGTCCAGAAAGCATGGCTCGATGTCGACGTCATGCAGTGCGGCTACTGCCAGGCTGGCCAGGTGATGGCGGCCACGGCGCTGATCGCGAGCAACGCTCATCCCACCGACAAGGACATCGACACGGCGATGGCGGGCAATGCCTGCCGCTGTGGCACCTACGTCCGCATCCGCGAGGCCATCAAGACGGCCGCGGGCGTGGACGCCAAAGACACGCGGGAGGTCTGAACCATGGCTGACGGTAACAACACCCTCAACACCTCGCGCCGCTTCTTCCTGCTGGCCTCTGCGGCTGGCGGCGGTCTTCTCCTCTCCGGCTGCATGACGCCGGCCGACACGACAGACGGCGCCCCGACGCTGGCGACCACGCCCGCCAAGCCCGCCGCCCCGCCGGTCGACGTCAACGGCTTCGTCGGCATCTCGCCGGACGGCACGATCCGCATCATGGCGAAGAACCCGGAGATCGGTCAGGGCATCAAGACGATGCTGCCCATGCTGATCGCTGAAGAACTCGACGCCGACTGGTCGCGCGTCGTCATCGAACAGGGCGACGCAGACGCCACACGCTATGGCATGCAGATCGCTGGCGGCTCGTTCGCCACGCCGATGCACTGGGACAACCACCGCCAGACCGGCGCTGCCGCCCGCGCCATGCTGCTGCAGGCCGCGGCCACCCGCCTCAACGTCTCGGTCGATGAACTCTCGACCCAGCCGTCCTTCGTCGTCCACACCGCAACCGGCAAGAAGATCGCCTATGGTGATCTCGCCGCCGACGCCGCCAAGCTGACAGCGCCGGACCTGAAAACGGTCAAGCTCAAGGATGCGAAAGACTACCGCATCATCGGCAAGCCGATGCGCAACTGGGACTCGCCGCGCATCGTTCGCGGCGAACCGATCTTCGGCATCGACGTCAAGGTCGATGGCATGAAGTACGCCTACTATGAAAAGGCCGCTGTCTTCGGCGCCAAGGTCGTCTCCGCCAACACGGACGAGATCAAGGCCCTGCCCGGCATCGTCGATTGCTTCATCGTGAAAGCCGGCCCCGCCAACAACACCAAGATGGGCCTCTCCGAAGGCGTCGCCGTCGTGGCTAACGACTGGTGGACCGCCAAGCAGGCCGCCACGACGAAACTGAAAGTGCAGTGGGACGAAGGCGACACGTCAGCCCAGTCCAGTGCAAAGTTCGACGCGAAAGCTGTCGAGCTCGCCAAGGGCGCGCCGCTGTCCAACCTGTCGAAATCGGGTGACGCCGCCGCCGCGCTCAAGGCGGCTGCGGTCAAAGGCGCCGGTCAGGTTGTCGAAGCCTCCTACGCCTATCCCTTCCTCGTCCACGCCCCGCTCGAGCCGCAGAACACCACGGCTCACGTGAAGGCCGATGGCACGGTGGAAATCTGGTCGCCGACCCAGCGCCCCTCGGGCGGTATCGACCTCGTCGCCGCCGCGCTCGGCATCGACAAGACAAAGATCACGCTGCACATGACGCGTTGCGGCGGTGGCTTCGGTCGCCGTCTCGACAGCGACTTCGTCGTTGAAGCCGCTGCGATCTCCAAGCAGGCCGGCGTGCCGGTGAAACTGCTGTGGACGCGCGAACAGGACATGGCGCACGACCCGTATCGTCCGGGCGGCTACCACAACTTCAAGGCCGCCCTCGACAAGGACGGCAAGATGACCGCACTGGCGAACCACTTCGTCAGCTTCGGCCGTCCCAACGCCAGCGGCGCGCTCACCGTGCTCAGCAATGCGACCATGGCGGCGAACGAGTTCCCGGCTGGCTACATCCCGAACCACTCGTTCGACCAGTCGCTGATGCTCGGCGAAATGCCCACCGGTCCGCTCCGCGCCCCGGTTTCCAACGCAGTCTGCTTCGCCTTCCAGTCATTCCTGGATGAAGTGGCGCTTGCTGCCGGCAAGGATCCGATCGACTTCCGCATCGAGCTTCTCGCCGCCACCCCCTCCCCCGCCGCCTCCGCCGGCGGCCGCCCCGGCCTCGTCGCTTCGCGCATGATCGACGTTCTGAAAGTCGTGCGCGAGCGTTCCGGCTGGGACAATCGCAAGTCGCTGCCGAAAGGCGTCGGCCTTGGCGTCGCGTTCTACTTCTCGCACTCCGGCTACTTCGCTGAAGTCGCCAAGGTGAAAGTCGAACAGAACGGCGCGTGGCGCGTGCTCAAGGTCTGGTGTGTCGGCGACATCGGTTCGCAGATCATCAACCCGATCAACGCGCAGAACCAGGCGCAGGGCTCGATCGTCGACGGCATCTCCGAGATGCACCAGAAGATCACCTTCGACAAAGGCCGCACGACCCAGTCGAACTTCTACGACATGCCGCTGCTGCGCATCGATTACGCGCCACAGATCGACGTACACTTCCATACCACCAACAACCCGCCCACGGGTCTTGGCGAGCCGGCCCTGCCGCCGGTCCTGCCTGCGGTGGCGAATGCGATCTACGCCGCGACGGCCAAACGCATCCACACCCTGCCCGTCGTCCAGTCCGAGCTGCGCTGGACCTGATCTTCCCGTCCGACGGGGACCTATCGAACCGGCCTGGAACCTCGTTCCGGGCCGATTTGATTCTGCGAGCCTTCCCTAGCGTTAGAGGCACGCCCTTATCGACTCTCGCTCACCCCAGCTCGCCAGACAGCGTCACCTTGCAAACTTGTGACCGCAATTGAGAGTAATTCACCCTGCGCGGGGGCCTGATTGCATTGACGGTTTTTCACCCCGCACGGATATTGAAATCAGAATTACAGACCCTGTTACAGGGCTCGGAGGAGAGCCGACATGAAATCCATCCTGATGACGACCGCGCTTGCCGCCATCGTCGCCATCGCCGGCGTCAGCAGCGTGATCGCCGCCCCCGCCCCGACAACGGGCCTCGTCCCGGAGAAGGTCGGCAACTTCCAGCTGACCGACACCACGCGCCTCGCGCATGAGCTGTTCTACTTCGGCTACACCCCGGCCATCGTCGTGATGTCCCAGTCCAACGGCTCGAAGATCTCGCGCGAAGGCGCCGCCGAGCTGGCGAAGATCCAGGCCGCCTACAAGGACAAGGGCGTCGTCTTCTACATGATGAACTCCAACCTCGGTCAGTCGCGTGATGCGACCGCCGCCGAGGCCAAGGCGCAGAAATTCGCGATGCCGGTTCTCATGGACGAGCTGCAACTCGTCGGCGAACAGCTCGGCGTCCAGCGCGAAGGCGAAGTCTTCGTCATCGAGCCGAAGACAGGCTTCAAGGTCGCCTATCACGGCCCGGTCTCGCAGGCCGCAAAGGCCATTGACGCCGTCCTCGCCGGCAAGCCCGTCGCCAGCCCGCGCCTTGATGTGAAAGTCGGCTCGACCATCGCCTTCCCGGAGCGCGGCAAGGCGGCTGAGCACGCGAACATCTCCTACTCGAAGGAAGTCGCCCCGATCATCCAGGCCAAGTGCGTCGCCTGCCACCAGGACGGCGGCATCGCCCCGTTCAAGTTCGACAGCTACGAGGTCGTGAAATCCTTCGCGCCGATGATCCAGGAATCGGTGATGTCGGAGCGCATGCCGCCCTACTTCGCCGATCCGCATATCGGCACGTTCAAGAACGACCACGGCCTCACCTACGACCAGAACCGGACGCTGATCCACTGGCTCCGCGCTGGCGCGCCGCGCGGCTCGGGTCCGGACCTGCTGAAGGAAACCGCCGGCAAGGCGCCGGAATGGCCCACCGAACTCGGCAAGCCCGACGTGATCGTCACCCTGCCGGAATTCGACGTCCCCGCTTCGGGCACCGTCGAATACCAGAACATGCGCATCGACAACCCGTTCAAGAACGACACCTGGCTGAAGGCCATCGCCATCAAGCCGGGCGCGCGTTCCGTGCTGCACCACGTCACCTCGAACCACTCGCCGGATCGCGGCGCAGCTCCCGCCCGCATTCCGGGCGGTTCGGTCGGCTCCTACACGCCGGGCGCAGAACCCCAAGTCATCGCTGACGGCGCTGGCGCACCGGTCCCCGGCGGCGGCAAGTTCTCGTTCTCGATGCACTACACGACGACGGGCAAGGCTGCGGCTGACCAGACGCAGATCGGCTACTACACGCTGAAATCACCGCCGGAATTCATCAAGCGCTCGACCGTCATCTCCGACTTCGCGCTGAAGATTCCGAAGGGCGATGCCCGTCACAAGGAAATCGCCTATCTCGAATTCCCCGCCGACGCCTACCTGTACACGCTCTACCCGCACTCCCACTATCGTGGCTGGTCGGTCGAGCTGAAGCAGAAGACGCCGGACGGCAAGGAAACCCTGCTGCTCTCGCTGCCGAAGTACGACTTCAACTGGCAGCGCGATTACGATCCGGTGACCCCGATCCACATCAAGGCCGGCACCAAGCTGATCGCAACCTGGATCTACGACAACTCCGAGCACAACAAGGCCAACCCGGATCCGACGATCAACGTCACCTGGGGCGAGCAGTCGTTCGAAGAGATGATGTACTTCCGCGTCAACTATCGCTGGGCTGACGAGACCGTGTCGAACGTCCGCAACGACCTGCAGGTCAAGCTGATGGACTCGCGCACGATCGGCGCACTCGACAACAACGCCGACAACAAAGTGCAGATCGACGAACTGACCGGCACCATGGCGTCAGTGAAAACCCGCTTCGCCGACCTTGATCTCAACAAGGATGGCGGCCTCGACAAGAAAGAGCTCGAAGCCGGCAACGTCTCCCGCGCCACCGCCACCCGCGACCTGCGCGACGCCGACATCGATCTCTAGGTTCCCGGCGCCTCGAATACGGAAAGGCCCGCTCCAAAGAGCGGGCCTTTTCATTTGTGCTCACCCGCGCCACAACCCGCCCGTGATCATCAACCTCGACACCGCGGACGACCCGCGCATCGCCGCCTATCGCGCCGTCCGCGACCGCGACCTCATCCGCGCCGACCGCTTCATCGTCGAAGGCGCGATCGCGCTGGAACGCCTGCTCACGGCCTCGCGCTTCCCGGTCGAATCCCTGCTGCTCGCCGAAAACCGCGTCGAGCCTCTCGCCCCGATCCTCGCCCACCTGCCGCCCGACATCCCCGTCTACGTCACGCCGCAGTCGATCATGGATGGCGTCACCGGCTTCCCTATCCATCGCGGCATCCTCGCCCTGGCGAAACGCACGCCAGCGCAGACGCCCGAGCAGCTCATCGCGTCCCTGCCCACCGGCCCGCTCACCCTGCTCGTCCTCATCGGCCTGTCGAACCACGACAATGTCGGCGGCTGCTTCCGCAATGCGGCGGCGCTCGGCGCAGACGCTGTCCTGCTGGACGAGACAAGCTGCGATCCGCTTTACCGCAAGTCGATCCGCGTCTCGTCCGGCGCCGCGCTCAGCCTTCCGTTTGCCCATGCCGGAACTGGCGCGGACATTATCGCAGCCCTTATCGCCGCAGGCGTCACGCCATGGGCGCTGTCGCCGTCCGGTGGAGAACCGCTGATCAAGTGCGAACCGCCGTCAACGCCTTGCGCTCGTCCTCGGCGCCGAAGGCCCCGGCCTGCCCGCAGACCTGATCACGCGCTGCACCCGCGTCTCCATCCCGATGGCGGGCGACATGGACAGCCTCAATGTCGCCACCGCCGGCGCCATCGCGCTCAGTCACGTGCTGTCGAAACGCGCACGCTAGTTCTGCCGAAAAATCTTCACGCACGCGCGGCGCAGCGTCCGCACTTCGTCCCATGACATGCCCGGCGCAGCCGTCCGCATCATGTCCTGGAAATTGTCGAGCTCGACGGCGTCCACCGGAAAGCCGAAATTGTCGCCATTGCGCATGACGGAGTCCGACACACGCACCCCTTTGCCGTCCAGCGCCGCCATGTAAGGCAGGCCAATCCGTTCAGCAGCGAGGCTTGAATAGACCTCATCCGCGCCATCGAGCTGTTGCGCTTTCATCTCGGGCTTCTTTTCGAGCGCGCGGAGATGATAGATCACGAAATACTTGTCGAGGATCGGCGCACACGTCGCATCCTCCAGCATCATGTCGAGCAACTGGCAGTAGCCGCACCAGCTGGCATGGAACACCAGCAAGAGGCGCTTGCCGCTGGCCTCGGCGCTGGCCGCCGCCTGCGCCACCGCCTCCGAGGCTTTCTGCGTGACGGCAAATGCCGGCGCCGGGGTCAGGCCGATCGCGACGGCCGCCGCCAGAAATACCCTGCGACTGAGAACTTCGTTGCTCACGCGCGCCCCTCATTCCACTGAAAACCGGCCCTGCACCCGCTGCGCTCTCTACCAATCGAGCATGATGCTATCGAGCACGGCGTCAAGCGCGGCCAGCTGTTCCGGCGTCTGATACGACTCCGCGAACAGCACCATCCGATCTCCGTGACGGACCGCAAAATGGCGCTGCATGATCGTCATGCCCGACATGTGCATCGTGACGTCCATCCGATCGAACAACTGCCCGCCGATCATTCGCTGCTCATATGTGTCGGAAATTTCGGTCTGTATCTGCGTCTGCTCCAGCGTCCGCCGCATGTTGAAGAAATAATCCGTCCCACGCTTGATGCCCGGCAGCATGCTGACATCCTCGGCAACGCTCATCACCGATCCCGGCGGGTCGCCCGGTGTGCCAGGCGCGCGTTCGAGAAAAAAGAACACCGTGCCGACGCGCTGGACGCCAGCCTTCATCGCCGCCTTCGTCCCTCGCTCCATGTCGGAGGTCACAATGTCGAGTCCGACGCCCATGACTTTTCCCATCAGCGCTTCGTCCGCAACATACCATCCTTCCGGCGCCGTCACGGTCAGCCCAACGCCCTCGGATCGATAGACGTTGCCGCCCTGCGACACCGCCACATCAGGTTTTGCGACGGCCTCGACCTCAGCGACCTCCGCGGGCTTTGATGGTTTCACCGCAACGGGCGTCGCTGGGCTACACCCCGCCAGCGCGCCGGCCAGAAAGCCGCAAACCGCAAATCTAAAATCGACACCCATGCCATGTCCCCCTCACACGTGAGCCCTACCCTTAGGCCGCCTCGCTCTCCTGGCCAAGCGCTTGACTTGGTCCGACGCGCAGCGCTTGGCTTCCTGCACGTGTCTGACCTTGCCGTATCGCGAGTCACGTAGGCCGCCGATTGAGAAAGAGGCCTTCCGTGGTTCGTGTCTGCTCGTTGCCGCCCTGCTCGGCCTTGCCGCCTGCAGCCCAGCCGCGGAAAAGCCCGCCGAAAAAGCCGGCGTCGATGTGCCGACGCCCCACAATCCTTTCTTCGGCACATGGGAGATGAGCACCTCCGCCGTCGCGCCATGGTGGGATCACGCGGGGTCCGAACCTGTCGCCGACCCCGCATTGGCAAAATTCGTCTTCGCGCCAGACAAATCCTCCGGCCCGCCGATGCTGACATGCGACAAGCCGCGTTACACGACGAACATCACGCCTGATCGCGGCCTCTTCCAGGGCAACCTGCCCGATCCGGCGAAAGACGCGCCCGCCCTCGGCTTCACCAGCCCCGACGTGATCGTCATGTCCTTCAGCTGCCAGTCCGGCACCGGCGACTTCCTCGCCGACTTCCCCATGCTCGACGACAACACCATCATGCTCGGCCTCGACAACGTGCTCTACACATTCAAACGCGCCGGCCGGTTGATCCAGAAGGACACCCAAAATGAACATGCCCGTCCTCAATCGTCGCCTTGTGCTCCTCGGCGGCGTCTCGCTCGCCGGCCTCGCTGCCTGCGGCGGCGGTGAAACAGCAGCCCCGGCCGCAACCTCCGATCCGACCCTCGTCTCGACGACGCTCGGAAAACTCCGCGGCGTGAAGGCGGAAGACGGCGTTCTCGAATTCCTCGGCGTCCGCTATGCAAAGCCGCCACTCGGCCCCCTGCGTTTCCAGGCGCCCGTAAAACCTTCCTTTCTCGACGCGGAACAGTCCGCCACGGCCTACGCCCAAGCCGCCGTCCAGATGCGCTCCGGCGCGGGCGCTGCCGCCTACCCGCCTGTCGTGCAGGCCGCGATGACCGAAGCCTTCGCCCCGCCCGACCGACGTGAAGCCGCAGGGCGACGAGGATTGCCTCGCGCTCAACGTCTACACGCCGGCGACCGGCGCAGAGGCAGGCGCAACGCGGCCCGTGATGGTGTGGCTGCATGGCGGCGGCTTCAGCTACGGCCAGGCCGGTCTCAACATCTATCGCGGCCATAACCTCGCGAAGAACCACGACGTCGTCTTTCGTTGGCGTGAACCACCGCCTCAACGTCTTCGGCTTCCTCGCGCTAGACAGCGCAGGCGTCCCCGGCTTCTCGGGCTCGGCCAATGCCGGCATGCTCGATATCGTGATGGCGCTGGAATGGGTGCGCGACAACATCGCGCAATTCGGCGGCGACCCCGGCAACGTCACCATCTTCGGCCAGTCCGGCGGCGGCGCAAAAGTCTCGACGCTTCTTGCCATGCCCGCTGCGAAAGGCCTGTTCCACAAGGCCATCATCCAGTCCGGCGCGGGCCTGCGCGTCGGCGACGAAGGAAGATGCGGCCGATACGGTCAGCGCTTTCATCATCGGCCTCGGCATCTCCGCTTCCAACGCTGCGCAGACACTGCCCACGCTGACCACCGAGGACATTCTCTCAGTCGCAAAGGATATCGGCGCCAACAAGTTCCGCCCGTCGATCGACGACACGAACATCCCGCGCCACCCGTTCGATCCCGACGCGCCCGAACAGTCGGCCGGCATTCCCGTGATGATCGGTTTCACCAAGGACGAACAGACACTCTACAATGTCGGCAACCCCGACTGGGTGAAGACCACCGACAAACAGGTGCTCGACGCCGCCAACAAGTCGATCCCCGGCAAGGGCAAGGAAATCACGGCCGCCTTCAAGGCAGCCTATCCCGACTACGCGCCGAACTATCTCCTGATGCAAGTCACCGGCACGTTCCGCTCGCTCTCCTCGCACCACACCCTCGCCTCGCGAAAGTCAGCACAGCCCGCAGGCGTCTACGCCTACATCTTCGCGCACGACATTCCCCCGCAGGACTTCGTGCTGAAGGCGCCGCATACCTCCGAGATCCCGTACATCATGGACAATGTCGCGAGCGCTCCTCTCTTCGCGGGCGCAACCGATGACGATCTCGCCATGGGCAAGCTGATGAGCGCGACCTGGGTGCAGTTCGCGAAGACCGGCGATCCCAACGGTGCGCCGGGTCTTCCGGCATGGCCAAAATTCGATCCGGCCAAACGCCCCACCATGTTCTTCCGGAAGGACAGCAAGGTCGTGGAAGAGCCCTTCAAGGACGTCTGGTCCCTGATCCAGGCCAATCCCAACCCGAACGCCCCGCCGATCTGAGCTATTAACGATCCGCTAACCATACCAGCCTCAAACCGTTAACGGTTGGAGGCTCGGGGCATTATGCGCGTCCTCGTCACAGGTGGTTGTGGTTTCGTCGGCTCGGCCGTGGTGCGTCTCGCTGTCGAGCGCGGCGACCAGGTGCTGAACCTCGATCGCCGTCGCCGGTCCAATCCCGTCCCCGCCCTTTCCCCCATCACCGCACGCGAGGGCTACGCCCGGCTCGAAGCCAACGCTGCCGATCAGCCGATGATCCGCGCCATCCTGCGCGACTTCGCACCCGACGCCGTCATCCACCTCGCCGCCGGCCCGGACTCGCAACCCGACTCGCTGCTCGAAAGCGAAACCGGCCTTGCCATTTCCGTTCTCGAAGCCAGCCGCCACTATGCCGGCACGCTATCCGGCGAGCGCCGCGAACGCTTCCGCCTCGTCCATCTCGAACACGGCGAAGGCGACACGCTCGCCGTGCCCACCCAGCTTCAGGCCGCACGCGCGGTTGCCTCCACCCTCATGGAGCGCTGGTCGCAGGCTTGCGGCGCTCCGCTCGTCACGTGCGTCGCCGGCGAAGCGTTCGGCCCGTGGCAATCATCATCATCCTTCCTCGCGCGCCTTCTCTCCGGCCTGCTGCATGACCAGCCGGTCGTCATTCCCAATGGCGGCGAAGACGTGCGCGACTGGCTACCGATCCGCGATCTCGCGGAGGGCCTGCTGCTCGCCGCTTCATCCGCCGAGCCCCTGACCCGTGTCGATCTCTCCGTCGGCGCCGAGCGCCGCGATATCGACGTCGCCGAATCCGTCTGCGCCCTGCTCGACGAACGCGCACCGCGCGCCAGCGGACCGTGGATGGATAGCGTCACATGCGATGGCGACGCCACGCTCGCCACGCTCAGCCCGATGCTCGATACATACGAAGCCGAGCGCGATCTCCGCTGGCAGCCGCAAGGCTTCCACACCGGCCTCGACCGCCTCATCACCTGGGCCCTCGCCAGCCGCGCCGCCTCCCGCGCTCAGGCGATGCCCGTCGCCGCGGAATAAGGCCTCCCCTCTCTCACGTCACATTGAGCAGCCGCGCCTTGCCAGCGCAGGCCGCATCGATACGTTGGCGATCAACAGGGCCCAGACCCTGAATCGACTCCGGGGAGGAGAATCCATGAGCCAGCTCCGCGCGTTTGCGCTTGCGACAGCTATTGCCCTGACCCTCTCAGGCTGCGCCCCGCGCCCCGGCGAGACCACCGGCGAACACGCAGAAGCCGCCGGCCCGCACCCCGGCGAGGCCGTCTACCAGCAATGGTGCTCGTCCTGCCACGACAACGGCGCGACCAGCGGCGCTCCCTCGCTCGCCGCCATCCGCACGCTCAACCGCGCCACCGTGAAATACGCGCTCGAACTCGGCTACATGAAGATTCAGGCCAAGGATGTGCCGAAGGAAGAACTCGCCCAGCTGATCGACTGGCTGCCCGAGCGCCGAAGGCACGAACGACGACTGGATCACCGCCGCGCGCTGCCCCACCAAGATCCGCGAAGTTCGCCTCACCAACGCAACGCGCGTCAGCACCACCTACGGCGTCACCAACAACGGCAATCGCGCGCAGACCGCCGAAGAGACCGGCCTCACCCGCGACCAGATGAAGGATCTCGAAGTCGCCTGGGTCGCCGCCTTCCCGCAGACGCCCACCATGCGCTCGCAACCCGTCATCGTCGGCAGCACGATCTTCATCGCCGCCACCGACAGCGGCCGCCTCTACGCGCTTGACGCCAACACCGGTTGCGTGAAGTGGCACTACGTCTCCGACATGACGCTCCGCTCGTCGCTCACCTTCGCCGAAGCAACCGACCACTCCCCCGCCGCCATCATCATGGGCGACGCCGCCGGCTTCGTGCATGCGGTCGACGCGAAGACCGGCAAGAAACTCTGGATCTCCGAAGCCCGTCTCAACGAATACAACCGCATCACCGGTGCGCCCGTTGTGCACGACGGAAAAGTCTTCGCCCCCGTCTCCGCCATCGAAGTGAACTATGCCGGCCAGGACGACTACCAGTGCTGCAAGGGTCAGGGCGCTGTCGTCGCCTTCGATCTCGCCACCGGCAAACGCCTCTGGATCGGCAAGACGATGGAGCCTGCACAACCCACGCGCCTCGGCCGCACCGGCACGCAGCAATGGGGGCCCTCCGGCGCCATCATCTGGTCAACGCCCATCGTCGATCCCAAGCGCAACCTGATCTACGCCGGCACCGGCGAGAACACGTCATGGCCCGCCACCGACACGTCCGACTCCATCATCGCCTACGACATCGACACGGGTGAGCGCCGCTGGGTCTTCCAGGCCACCAAGTCCGACATCTGGAACTACGCCTGCGGCCGCCGCGCCGCGAACTGCGACTGGCCCGGCGAGTATCACAGTCCCGACCACGACTTCGGCGCCACCTCCATGCTCATCAAGCGGCAGGACGGATCGGAGCTCGTCATCGCCGGCCAGAAGTCCGGCATCGTCTGGGCGCTCAACCCCGACAACGGACAACTGGTGTGGTCGAACAAGGTCGGCCGCGGCTCCGCCAATGGCGGCGTCCACTGGGGCATGGCGTTCGACGGCACACGCATCTTCGTGCCCAACAACGACTCGAACCGCCCCGCCGCTCCCGATGAAAATCCCGCCTGGGGCCCCGGCATCAACGCCGTCAACGCGATGACCGGCGAAATCGAATGGTCCTACAAGAACAACGCCCGCGACTGCGGCCAGGACTTCCCCGTCGCGAAAGGCGAGCACGCCGCCCCCGAATGGCGGATCCAGCGCATCACCGCGCCCGTCCTGCCGACGCCGCGCAGCGCGGCGCCACCGCCCCGTCCGCCAGCGCCAGCCGCCGCAACGCCGGCGCCCGGCGCAGCCCCGCGTGTCACCTCAACCGAAAGCGCCGTCGCCGTCCGCCCGCCGGGCCAGGGCCCGTGCCGCCTCGGCATGTCGCCTCCCCCGTTGCTGGTGGATGGCGCCGTCGTCACCGGCACGACCCAAGGCATGCTCCGCATCTTCGACGCGCAAGACCGGCGAGGTCCTGTTCGAATACATGACCAACCGCGACTTCCCGAAAACAGTGAACGGCGTCGAAGGCCACGGCGGCGGCCTCGACAGCGCCCCGTACATCGCGGGCGACGGCACGCTGTTCGTGCAGTCCGGCTACGCCCGCTTCGGCGAACCACCCGGCAACGTCCTGATCGCGTTCAGGCCGAAGAAGCGCTGACACGCACTCGTCTTTCGACGGACGGCGCTCCGCGCCTGCGCAGGATGAGCGCTTGGTGACTGGGTCGAGGTAGCAAAGTGGCGCTCATGGTGAGCAGCGCGGCTCCGCCGCGCGTCCGTCGAACCACGAGCGCATGTGCGTTGACAGCGCAACAGCAAGACACTTCTATCCACCTATGAACTGGAAGTGGGCACGCACACTACTGGTCGGAGTCGTGCTGACAGCAGCTCATGTTGCGCTTGGCGCCGGCCTCTACTCCCTCACCTACTGGCTCTATTTTCAAGCCGGCGTGAAATGGA
The DNA here is from genome assembly GCA_963784415.1 of uncultured Alphaproteobacteria bacterium. Taxonomy (GTDB): domain Bacteria; phylum Pseudomonadota; class Alphaproteobacteria; order Caulobacterales; family Hyphomonadaceae; genus UBA7672. The sequence continues at coordinate 446,042 of CAWARK010000002.1, read as the reverse complement.
CACCTGATCCCGTTGTCCCCCAGATTCAGGGCATTCAGGAGTTGGTCGGCCAATTGCTCGCTGCCCTGATTACCGTCCCGGCGGTTCTGCTGGCGCGACACAACATCCGCCAGAATCTGTCGGTGGCGATAGTGTGGCCGCTCGCGTACGCAGTTTTGCCATTTGTGCTGCCGCATGTGGTGGCGTGGCTGCTAGCGGCCTTCGGTTTGTTCGTGGGCGGGCTCGTGCTGCTTCGTAATTCAGCGCCGCAAGGCGGCGGCTAAGAGACCTACTTCTCGAACGGATCCTGCATCAGGATCACGTCTTCCAGCGCGGCTCGGAGCGACGCCTTAGACAATATGGGCTCTAGACGATGGCTTCAGTCTTTATCGAGGGCGTCCGCTACAAGCGCGAAAGCGGCGCCACCTGCCATTCCCGAAACTCCAAGCGCCAGACCGAATTTCCAAGCATTGGCATAGTCAGAGTTGCCGGTAAGCATTTGCAAAAGAAAAAACACCAGAACGCCATATCCGAATCCAAGAAGCGAGCATCTGACTATCCCGAGCCTTAGGTGAAATGCGCAAGCGGCTGGTAGCGATCCCAAGACCCACGCGATGACGCCAAAGACAGCGAACAGACCGATTGGAAATTCGTCCCATACCCACCGACTGGGTGATGAGACAATCGCTTCCATCTGGGCAACGGCACAGATCATCGCGGTTGAAGCCGCTGCTGCCAGCGTCAACGATGCGAGAAATTTGGCGGCGTCGCCGATGTAGCTGCTACGGCCAGACATGTCGCAAACCTACCGTCCCCTCTTGGCTCGGCAAAATCTACCTGCACGGTAGATTTCGAGCCGCCCCTACTTCTCGAACGGATCCCGCATCAGGATCACGTCCTCCCGCTCCGGCGACGTGCTCAACAAGGCAACCGGCTTGCCCACCAGCTCCTCGAGCCGGCGCACATACTTCACCGCTTCTCCCGGCAGCTGCGTCCAGCTCCGCGCGCCGCGCGTCGAACCCTTCCAGCCCTTCACAGTCTCATAGACCGGCTGCACGTTCGCCTGATCCGTCATGCCCGCCGGGAAGTGGCTGATGACTTTGTCACCGAGTTTGTAGTGCGTGCAGATCTGGATCTCGTCGAACCCGTCCAGCACGTCCAGTTTCGTCAGCGCCAGACCAGTGACGCCCGACACCGCACACGCCTGCCGCACCATCACGCTATCGAACCAGCCACAGCGGCGCGCACGTCCGGTGTTCGTCCCGAACTCATGCCCCACCGTGCCGAGACGCTGGCCGATCTCGTTGTCCTGCTCCGTCGGGAACGGCCCGCCGCCCACGCGCGTCGTGTAGGCCTTCGCCAGACCCAGCACATAGTTGATCGCGCCCGGCCCCGTGCCCGAACCGGCAGCAGCCTGGCCCGAGACAACATTCGACGACGTCACGAACGGGTACGTCCCGTGGTCCACGTCCAGCATCACGCCCTGCGCGCCCTCGAACAGGATGCGCCGCCCGAGCCGCACCGCTTGGTCCAGCCGCTCCCACGCCGGTTGCGCATAGGCGAGGATCTGCGGCGCGATCGCGAGCAGGTCTATCTTCAGTTGCGCGCCATCCGGCTCAGGCAGGTTGAGGCCAAGCCGCAGCGGACGATGATGCGCCAGAAGCCGATCAAGTTTGAGATCCAGCGCCGCCGGATCAGCCAGATCCGCCACGCGGATCGCGCGACGGCCCACCTTGTCCTCATACGCAGGCCCGATGCCCCGCCGCGTCGTGCCGATCTGCGCGCCCGCCGCCGCCTCTTCACGCGCCGCGTCGATGTCCTTGTGCCAGGGCAGGATGAGGCAGGCATTGTCGGCGAGGATCAGGTCGTCCGGCCCCAGATGCACGCCCGACTTCCCGATGCTTTCGATCTCGTTGAGCAGGTGCCACGGGTCCACGACCACGCCATTGCCGATGATGGAGAGCTTGCCGCCCCGCACGACGCCTGAGGGCAGCAGGTTCAGCTTGAAGATCTTGCCATCGATGACCAGCGTGTGGCCCGCATTGTGGCCGCCCTGGAAGCGCACGATCACGTCCGCCCGGCTCGACAGCCAGTCGACGATCTTGCCCTTCCCCTCGTCGCCCCACTGGGCGCCGACAACTGCAACTCCGGTCATGGGCCTGGCTCCTGAAACCGGGCGCAAATGACACTCCATATCCCCCCGGCGCAAGGGCGAACCCGGTTTCCGAATCAACCATTCGGTAACCCCCCGCCCCCACCCTCCCCCCCATGGCAAAACGCACGCAAAACCGCTCCTACCCCCGCCGTTCGCGCGGGCGTTCGGGCTCCACCTCGATCATGGTCAGCGCCGTTCTCGCGGCCATGGCCGCCGCCTGGTATTATTGGGGCGACGATATCGGCTTCCCGATGCCGACGGGCATGGGATCCGGCGCCGTCGTCGCTGAAGCTCCCGCCGAGCCCGATGTTCCCGAATCCAACGCCGCCAACCCGCCTCCCGCTGCAAAGGGCGAAGCGATTACCGGCACCGCCTCCGTCATCGACGCCGACACGCTGGACATCCATTCCCAGCGCATCCGCCTCGTGGGCGTCGACGCGCCTGAATCGAAGCAGAAATGCCTCGACCCGTCCGGCGTCCTCTACCGCTGTGGCGCGGAGGCCGCCAACGCTCTCAGCGACTGGATCAACCGGAACCCCGTCACCTGCGTCTCGGAAGGTCACGACCGCTACAACCGCACCCTCGGCAAATGCTCCGTGCGCGGCGACAGCGTGCAGAACTGGCTGGTCAGCACCGGCCACGCCGTCGCCTACCGCGCCTACTCGAAGGAGTTCGTCCCGGCCGAGGACGCGGCTCGCACCGCGCACACCGGCATCTGGTCCGGCGAGTTCGTGATGCCGTGGGACTGGCGCAAGGGCGTGCGTCTCGCGATTGAAGACGCCAAGAGCTGATCGCACGCCGACGCGCCTCCAAATCGCCTCAAGTGGGCGACACTTCGCGACAGCTCCGGCACATGTCCGCGAAGCCTGACGCGCCATTTGCCCTCGTCAACGGACAGAGGGTCGGATGCAGGGCACACGGATAATCCTTTCACTCTTCGCGCTCAGCTGCGCGACGGCCTGCGCCTCCGGTCCACCCGGACCTCCCGGCGGCGGCCCGCCCGATAGTGCGCGCGCCGGCGGGATGCTGCAGGAAGCAAAGATCGCCCGTCCCGTCGCCATCCTGTTCACCGGCATGGACGCCAACCGCGATCTCGTCCTCAGCAGGGAAGAATTTGAGGCCGCTATCCCTACCGAATTCGCCCGAGCTGACGTCGACCACAGCGGCGTCATCACCGGCTTCGAAATGACCGACTGGTGCCGCCTGATGATGGGCGACAAGGAAGCCCAGCCCGACATGCGCGCGGCCGACACCGACATGAACTACACGATCACCCCGGCAGAATTCTCGGTCGCCCTCCGCCACGAATTCGACCACATGGACAAGGATCAGGACGGTCGCATCACGCGCGCCGAAATGCTGATGGACGCGCCCCAGCGCACGATGGGCCGCGAAGGCGGACAAGGCGGCGGACAAGGCCAGGGCGGTGGACGCGGACGGCCGGGCGGTAGCGGTGGCGGCCGTCCTCCCGGAGGCGGCGGCCCTGGCGGTGGGCCGGGCTGAGTTCGCCCCCTATCGCCACAAAATTGCACCCTTCAACTCCCGTAGAAGGGTGCAGAGGTGGGGAGCTTCTCAAGCCCCCTCGGTCGATGATGCGAATGCCCCCAGCAGGTTCCCCCACCTGCCGCATCGTCCCGAACAAAGAGCTGCTCCCCACCTCACCTTTCGCGCTCAGGCCGAATTCTTCCAATGAAACGACCCTGCGCCCGCGCACAGGCTTGACCGCCGCGCCACCCAAGCGCCAAACCCACGCATGAACTCGGCCCGGAAAACCATCCTCGTGACAGGCGGCGCCAAGCGCGTCGGGCGGCGGCTTGTCGAACACCTTTCCGCTGCCGGCCACGCCGTCATCATCCACGCCAACAGCAACGCCGCCGACGCCGAACAGCTCTGCGAAACACTGCGAGCGAAGAACCCCGACACGTGGACGATCAGCGCCAACCTGGCCGATCATTCCGCCGCCTGTGCGCTCGTCGATCAGGCCGCGCAACTCGCCGGCGGTCCGCTCAGCGGCCTCATCAACTCCGCTTCGATCTTCGACTACGACACGCCCGGCGCAATCAAGCCCGACGTGCTTGAACGCGCCATGGCGGTGAACCTGCGCGCGCCCGCGTTGTTGTCGGAACGCTTCTTCGCGCAGGCCGATCCGGCGCCATGACAACTGCATCATCAACATGCTCGACCAGAAGCTCTGGAACATGAACCCGGACTTCTTCTCCTACACACTCAGCAAGGCCGGGCTGCTGGCCGCCACCGACATGATGGCCCGCGCCTTCGCGCCCACCGTCCGCGTCAACGCCATCGCGCCGGGCCTGCTGCTCCCATCCTTCGACCAGTCGCAGGAAGAATTCGAAACCGCCGCCAGCCGCAACCCGATGGGCCGCCCCATCGATCTCGACAACATCACCTCAGCCGCCGAATTCCTGCTCGGCAACACCGCGCTCACCGCGCAGGTGCTGCATGTCGACAACGGCCAGCGCCTCGCCGCCAGCGCCCGCGACGTGATGTTCGATACCCGCCCAAAAGGCGACAGCTGATGGCCCACCCCGACTTCTACCTCGTCCGCATCAGCCGCATCGAAACCCTCGCCTCGATCGGCATCCACGCCTTCGAGCAGGCCGCTCGCCAGACCCTGCTGGTGTCCGTCACCCTGATGCTGAAGCCCCCGCCCGGTGGCGACACGATCGAGGGCGTCCAGGACTATGATTTCGTGCGCGAGGGCGTCCTCGGCTTCGTCGCCGCCCGCCATTTCAACCTGCACGAGACACTTTGCGGGGAAATTCTCGATCTATGCCTGCGTCAGCCCGGCGTGCTGGGGGCGGTTGTGCAAACCGACAAGCCCGACGTATATCCCGGCGTCGCAGCCGTGGCCTGCCGCATGGGGCGGATGGGCCCTTCCCTGTCCGGCTTCCCCTGGTGGACGCTGGAAGTCTGAGTTCCGGTCATGTTCGAGATCAGCGCAACGGCCAGCTTTGAGGCCAGCCACTACATCGAGGCCGAAGCCGGCGCGCAGCACTATCGCCGCGTCCACGGCCACAGCTTCGTCGTCACCGCCAGCGTCGCCTCGGCCCGCCCCGATCAGGACGGCTGGGTGATGGACCTCGGCGCGCTGGAAAGCCTTCTGAAGACCATCCTCGGCAGCCTCGATCATACTGTGCTGAACGACGTGCCAGGCCTTGAGAAGCCCACCTTTGAACATATCCTTATCTGGATTGAGTCACGGATGAAGGAAGCTGGCGTCTCCCCCTCGCGTCTGGAGATCGAGCGGCCTACATTGAAGCAGCGGGCGGTCTATACGCCCGCCAGATAACGGAGCCGGACATGGCCAAGGCGAGCGATCCCAAGAAACCGGCCAAAAAGGCTGCTGATACCGGCGCAAGCCAGAGCGACATCGCGAAACAGGCGCTGGAAAAGCTCCAGAGCGCCCGCGCCGCCAAGAACGGCCCCCCCGGCGTCAAGAAGCCCGGCTTCGACCCCAACCAGCTCAAGGGCGGCGGCAAGTCCTTCGGCGGCGCCGGTAACCAGATGATGCGCCGGACGCAAGGCAAGGGCGGTGGTGGCGGCGCAGGCGGCGGCGGTGGCGGCGGCGGGAACGTCTAGCCTCAACCCTTCCCCTCAGCCGCTTCCAGCGCGGCGAGCCATTCCGACTCCGCTGCATCCAGCTGCGCCTGCACTTTCGCGCGGCCTTTCAGCTTGGCTTCCGCGTCGGCCTTGTGCGTGAACGTGTCGGGGTCGCCGAGATCGCGATCGAGCAACTCCAGAGCAGCTCGCGCCTTCTCGACTTCCTTCTCGGCCGTCTCGATGCGGTGCTTCTGCTTGAAGGACATCTTCGCCGCCTTCGGCTTGTCGTCCTTCGCCGAACTTGCATTCGAAGCCGCCGCGATCTCCGCGCGCGCGATGGCGTGCTGCTTGTCTTGGTCCGGCCGGTCGGCTGCGAGCACCAGCGCCTTGTAGTCGGCAAGGTCGCCGTCATACGGGTTGGCCTTGCCGTTGTTGACCAGCCACAGCCGATCGGCGGTCGCTTCGGCCAGATACGTGTCGTGGGTGATGACCAGCACGGCGCCGTTGAACTCGTTCAGCGCATAGATCAACGCCTCGCGGCTATCGATATCCAGGTGCGACGTCGGTTCGTCGAGGATAAGAATGTGCGGCTTCTTGTAAGTCGTGAGCCCCATCAGCAGGCGCACCTTCTCGCCGCCCGACAGCTTGTCGACCTTCGTCTCGCACTTCTCGTGGCCGAAGCCGAACTGCGCCGCCAGCGCACGCACCTGCGCCTGACCGGCATTCGGAAGCAGGTCCTTCACATGCTCCAGCACAGTCTCGCCCGCGCGCAATTCGTCGAGCTGGTCCTGGCTGAAATAGCCGATGCGCAGATTTTTCGAGGCGCGGCGAATGCCCTGCAGCAGCGGCAGCTTCTGGGCGATGGATTTGACCAGCGTGGTCTTGCCCTGCCCGTTGGCGCCGACGATGGCGATACGATCATCGAAATCGAGACGCAGGCTGACACGATCCAGCACGGGCTTGCCCGGAGCATAACCCATGTCGACCTTGTCGAGTTCGAGAATGGGGGATGCGAGTTCTTCCACTTCGTAGAACTTGAACGGAATGGTGCGCTCGGACAGCGGCACCGTGATCACCGTCATCTTCTCCAGCATCTTCATGCGGCTCTGGGCCTGGGCGGCTTTCGACGCCTTGGCCTTGAAGCGGTCGATGAAGCTCTGCATGTGCGCGCGCTGGACGTCCTGCTTTTCCTTCTGCGCGGCGAGGTGCTGCGTGCGCTCGGCGCGCCGCTGCAGGTAGGTGTCATAGCCGCCCGCCTGCAGCACCAGCTTGGCATTCTCCACCGCGAGGATGTGCGTCACCGAACGGTTGAGCAGGTCGCGATCGTGACTGACGATGACGACGGTGTGCGGATACTTGCGAAGATACGTCTCGAGCCAGGCAGCGCCCTCAAGATCGAGATAGTTGGTCGGCTCGTCGAGCAGCAGCAGTTCCGGCTGCGCGAACAGCACGCCGCCGAGCGCCGCGCGCATGCGCCAGCCGCCGGAGAATTCCTTGCACGCGCGCGAGAGGTCGTTCTGCGTGAAGCCAAGACCGACGAGAATCTCCGCCGCTCGCGCCTCGCCCGACCACGCGTCGATATCGGCCAGCCGCTCGTGAATCTCGCCGATGCGGTTCGGGTCTTCGCAGGTGTCCGCCTCGCGCATCAGGCTCGCGCGTTCGACGTCGGCTTCCAGCACCACGTCGAGCAGCGTCTGGTCGTTGGCGGGAACTTCCTGCAGCACGAAGCCCATCTTGGCCCCGCGATTGATGCGGATCGAGCCATCGCCATTGCCCTCGCCCTTGGCGAGCTCTTCCCGGATGATGCGCAGCAGGGTGGACTTGCCCGTGCCGTTGCGCCCGACGAGGCCAACCTTCCAGCTGTCGGCGATCTGCGCCGACGCGTTCTCGAACAGCGCCCGGCCGTCGATCCGGAATGTCAGGTCATTGATCGTCAGCATGGCGGCGAAAAAGTCGTCCAGAGCGTGGGAGGATGGGCCTTTGGCCCGTTTTGCGCCCCGTATGACGGCTTCGCCGCGCTGCGTCAAACGCGGCGGCGACGTTGCGGCGATAGGTCGGCAGTAGGGGTGGTTTGGCTGGTAAATACGGGTGTTTTGGGGGCCGTCCACCTACTTCGGCGGCTCGACATGTCCCCCGAAACCGAAGCGCATGGCCGACAGCAGCTTGTCGCCAAAGGTTGCGTCCTGCCGGCTGCGATAGCGGGCGAACAGCGCGGCGGAGAGCACGTTGGCTGGAACCGCCTCTTCCATCGCGGCCTCGATCGTCCAGTGTCCCTCGCCGGAATCCGCAACCTTGCCCTGAAACCCGTCGAGCGCGCGATCCTGCGCCAACGCGTTGGCGCAGAGGTCCAGCAGCCAGGACGAGACAACGCTCCCGCGCCGCCACACCTCGGCGACGTCGGCCACGTTGATATCGAAACGCTCGTTCTCGGGCAGTTTGTCGGACGACTTGTTGCGCAGGATATCGAACCCTTCGGCATAGGCCTGCATCAACCCGTACTCGATGCCGTTGTGCACCATCTTCACGAAATGCCCAGCGCCCGCCGGACCCGCATGGATATAGCCGCGCGTGGCGCGATCGTCGGGATCGTTACGGCCTCTGGTGGGCGCGATGCTGCCCGCTCCCGGCGCGAGCGTCGCGAAGATCGGATCGAGATAGTCGACGATCGCCTTGTCGCCGCCGATCATCATGCAGTAGCCACGCTCCAGCCCCCACACGCCGCCCGACGTGCCAACGTCGACATAGTGCCGACCCTTGCCCGCGATCAGGGCGGCGCGGCGAATGTCGTCCTTGTAGAACGTGTTGCCGCCATCGATGATGATGTCGCCGGGTTCGGAAATCTCGCACAGCTCTGCAATCGCGCGCTCGGTCACCTCTCCCGGCCGGCAGCATCACCCAGAAGATCCGCGGCGCCGTCATCTGCGCGGCGGCGTCCTTCAGTGACGCGGCCGGAAGCGCCCCCTCGCGGGCCAGCGCGGCAACCGGCTCCGGGCTGCGATTGAACGCCACGACCTCATGCCCGCCGCGCATCAGCCGTCGCGCAATATTGGCGCCCATACGGCCAAGCCCGATCATCGCCAGACGCATCGTTCAGTATCTCCGGTTTGACGTTTTCAGGTGCGCCGAACAGAGCGAACCCAATTCAAGCGGCCTCATGGCTATATGGGCGGCTTGAACCACCCGCGCCTAGCCACAGATCACCTTAGAGTTCCAGCGGATTATTGGAGGCGACGGGCTTGCAGGATATCGGCGGCGGAGGGAATGTCCGCCCGCGCCGCCCCGGCGCAGGCCTGCGCGGCAGGCCTCATCCGGACTGAGTCATGGCAGCGCCCGACAAACCCAGCCGGAAATCCAAGATCAAGGACCCGCTCAGCCTGGAGACATGGCGCACCGCGGCGCTGGTCGCCGTGCTGGCATGGGCGGGCGTGGGCGCGGACAGCCTGTCTTCGGCGAACTACGGCCCGGAAGAAGCCTACAAGGCGCTGCACCAGTCCGGGCACGAACCGCTGGTGATCTGGCTGGCGCTGATCACGGCGCTGACCGTGGTGATCATCTCGCTGGCCTACGTGCAGATCATCCGCCTGTTTCCCAATGGCGGCGGCGGCTACAAGGCCGCGACCCGCCTCGTTCACCCGCTGGCGGGCCTCTTGTCCGGCTCGGCGCTGGTGGTGGACTATTCGCTGACCATCGCGATCTCGGTCGCGGCCGCCTCGGACGCGATGTTCAACCTCGTCCCGCACGACTGGCTGCAATTCAAGCCATTCGCGCTCGCGGGCGGCATGGGAATTCTCCTGTTCCTCAACCTGCGGGGGGTGCGCGAGTCCGTGATGGTGCTCGCGCCCATCGTGTTCGGCTTCCTCATTATCCACGTCGTGCTGATCGGCATGGGGCTCGCCGCCAAGAGCGATGTGCTGGTCGCCAGCGTCGTGCGGGCTGAACAGCATGTCGGCGGGGTGGTCCAGAAAGATGGCCTGTGGGCGCTGATCGCCGTCATCGCCACCGCCTATGCAGCAGGCGCCGGCACCTATACCGGCATCGAGGCGCTCTCGGAAAACGCGCACAACCTGAAGCAGCCGCGCGCCCAGACCGGCGCGCGCGCCATGGCCCTGATCGCGGTGTCGCTGGCCGTTCTCGCAGGCGGCATCATGCTGCTCTACACGGTCTGGCTGCCCCAGATGGTCGATGGCAAGACGCTGAACGCCGTGGTGTTCGACGCCACCCTCCTGAAGCTGTTCCCGGACCAGGAGCTGATCCGCCAGATCATCCTCGGCGTCGCGATGGTGTTTGCGGCCACGCTGCTGCTGGTCGCGGCCTCCTCCGGATTCCTGGGAGGCCCGGCCGTGTTGGCGTGGATGGCCATCGACAAGTGGGCCCCGCACTCGTTCGCCCACCTCTCCAACAAGCTGGTGGCGCAGAATGGCGTCCTCACCATGGGCGTCGCGGCCAGCCTGCTGCTGCTGTTCACCGGGGGGCAGGTTCACAGCCTCGTCGTGCTCTACTCGATCAACGTCTTCCTGACCTTCAGCCTCTCGATCACCGGCCTTGTCCGCTACAATTTCTCGAACCGGCGCGGCCGTCCGCCCATCAAATGGACGATCGACACCGCCATTTCGATGATCGCGCTGCTGGTCGCCGTCTCGATCCTCGTCACCCTCTTCCTCGCCAAGTTCAGCCAGGGTGCATGGGTCGCGCTCGTCGTGGCGCTGATGATCGCAGCCTGCGGCTACTGGGTGCGCGACCACTACCGCCGCTTCGACAAGTCGATGGAGAACACGTTCGAAGACCTGCTGATCCGCGATCCGGACGCCGCCATCGACATCCCCAAGCCGATCGTGATGAAGCGCCCCGTCGGCATCGTCACCGGCCCGCACGGCGCGGCCGGCCTGCACGCGCTGATGCATGCCCAGCGCCTGTTCCGCGGCCAGTTCGACTCGGTGCTGATCATCTCCGCCGGCGAAGTCGACGCCGAGGCCTATGGCGGCCACGAAGCGCTGGAACGCCTGAAGACGCAGGTCGGCGAGCGCGCCGGCAAGATCGTCGCCTGGTGCCGCGACCACGGCATGCCGGCCAAGGTCTATACGGGTTTCTCGACCGACGCGGTGATCACGCTGGAAGAACTCTGCCTCAAGGCGCAGAGGGATTATCCGAACGCGATCTTCGTCGCCACGCGCGCGATGACCAAGCCGCACGGCTGGGCTTCCACCCTGCTCCACGGCGGCACGGCGTTGAACCTGCAGAGACGGCTTCACGCGCACGACGCACCGTTGATCGTGCTGCCCATGCGCGTCGACATCGGCCCCGACACCATCCTCGCCCGCTTCTCCCGCGAGACCGCCGACACCAAGCTCGCCGACGCCACCGCCAACACGCCGGAAGACGGCGCGGGCTGATCGCCGCCAAGCGGTCGTTCCTTATTTCCCGGACTGCCGGATCTTGCTGCGCACTGTGCCGGCGATGAGCGCCCACGCTGCTCCGGCCAGCGCCCCGATCACGATCGTCGTCGTGTCAAACTGGTGATGCGGTATCGTCGCGACGGCGACTGCCTCGCAGATGATCGTGGCGGCGAGACCCGCGTGAACGACACCCCACCAGTGCTTCGTCCAGACCCCGCACGCGATACCAATGATCGCCGTCAGGGGATCGAACAGCTTCGCGATGATAATGGCGCCCAGCGTTTCCATACGCCAAGGCTAGTGCGTGTCACGCCGGTTTGCACGCCTCGCGAAACGCCTGCTCGAGAAGCAGCGGATCCGCTGGATTCACCGGCAGTCCCCGTCGCGCTTCCGTCGCCCCCAAAAGCAAAAGGCCCGACTGTTTCCAGCCGGGCCTTTCCTTGTTGTCTCAGCGCAGAGCCAGATCAGCCCTTGGCGATCGCCAGCCAGGACTTGGCCAGCCAGGCCGCGCCGTTGTCGGCCTTGATCGCCTGCCATGTCTTCACGGCGTCAGCTTTCTTGCCGCCCTTGAACTGGGCCACGCCGAGGCGGACCTTGATGAGTTCAACCTTGGCGGCGTCCATCTCGCCCTTCTTGATACCCTTTTCGAACAGCTCGATCGCTTTCGCGTAGTTGCCGGCCGCCATGTAGCCCTCGGCAGTATCGGTGAACGGTTCACCCGAAGCGCGTGTCGGGGCGGTGGCTTCGCTCTGCGCAAGGCCCGTCGCCTTGTCCACGGCGGCCTTGGCCTTCGTGCTGTCGATCAGGCCCTTGTTCTTCACCGCCAACGGGTCGCTGGCTTTCACCAGCACGTCCCACGCGTTGGCCGCTTCGATGGACAGGCCGCGCTTGCGGGCGGCGTCGCCCATTTCCCACTGCTCATCCGACTTCAGCTTCACGCCAGCCGCAGCGAGCGCGCGGAAAACGTCGAGAGCGGCGTCGTTCGAATGGTAGTTCTTCTCCTTGCGCGAACGCTCGATCAGCATGCGCCAGTAGGTGTCGGTCTTGTAGATCGGCGCGATCTTCTCGACAGTACGGTAGAAGTCATCGAGCTTGCCCTGCGCCTGATAGGCGTTGAGCAGGATGTTGTACTGCGTCGCTGTCGGCTTGCCCGCCGCGATGGCCTTGTTGATGTAGGTCACAGCCTCGGCATAGTTCTTGGCCTCAAGCGATTTCTTGGCGACGAAGGCCAGCTCCGTCGACGTGCCGCCGTAAGCGGTGATGTTCGCCTTGGTCTGCGCCAGGGCTTTCGCGCTGTTGCCCGAGTCGGAATAGCGGCCGGCGAGCATCTGGTCGTAGTTCTTGATGAGCGACGACTGCAGGCCGCCCGTGGCCTTGGCCTTCTCGATCGCGCTGATGCAGCCGGCGTTGTTCTTGACCGAAGGAGCGCAGCTGGCGCCGACGCGGATCTGTTCCAGGGCCGACTTCTGCTTGGTGTCGGCGGCGTGCGGCCAGGCGGCGTCGGCCTTCGCAAGCGCCGTGCTCCACTGGCCACTGTTCAGCGCAGTGCTGGCGGCCTGGTAGTTCTCGACGAATTCCTTCTTGGCCTTGTTCGGCTGCGCATACGCGGCAGGAGCCGCGACGAAAGAGGCGCTGGCCAGGCCAAGCGCCGTCATCAGGCCCAGCCCGAGCGCGGGCAGGCTGTTGCGCATGGATTTGCCGAACGTCTGCATATTCAAACCTCCACCAACGGCCCGCATCAACGGGAACAGTCTTGTTTCCAGATAGGTCAGCGAGGCTGACCCTCAAACCGATTCACGCAGCTCCAGCTGCGCAATACGGCGCTGAGCCCAAAAGCCCGGCGCCGTTTTCATTACACTGAGCGAAATGCGGCGGGATCAAGTTCGCCGGATAACGCCAATTTTATCAGGTTCCCCCGATGACGCCCATCTTCTTGAGGCCGTTCCGCTGGGCGGCAGCCATGACGTGGGCAACCACGCCATACTGTGCGTCACGGTCCGGCTCGATGTGAATCTCCGGCTGAATGTCACGTGCGGCTTCGATCTTCAGACGCTTGTCGAGTTCCGCGCGGTTCACTTCTTCAGCGCCCCAGGAAATCGCACCGTTGTAGTTGATGATGATCCTGATCGGATCCGGCAGATCGTCCGGCGGCGGCGGCTGGTTCGGCGGCGGCGGGAGCGGCGTATCGAGCTTCACCGCGTGGCGCTGCGGGGGCAGCGTCACGATGAGCATGATAAGCAGCACCAGCATCACGTCGATGAGTGGTGTCGTGTTGATCTCTGATAGCGGCTCGCCTTCTTCGCGTTCGCCGACTGCCATTGCCATGAGGCTAACTCCTGTTCCCGGACTTCCGGGACACTCAAACTACTCAGCCTTCGCCTGGGCGCGGGGCTTTGGTGATGAAGCCGATCTTCAGGATCCCGGACTTCTGTGCGATCGCCACAACCTTGCCGACCTCGAAATACTTGGTCGCGAGGTCGCCGCGGATGTGAACTTCCGGTTGGGGAGTTTCACGGGCAACCACGGCAAGGCGGGAAGCGAGCTGGCCCTCGGTGATTTCCGAATTGCTCCAGAACACAGCGCCATCCGTGCGGACGGAGATGTTGATGTTCTCCTTCCGCGGGGTGACGACCTGGTTCCGTTCAGTCGGCAGTTCAACCTTGATGCTCTGCACAGCGACCGGGATGGTGATCAGGAAGATGATCAGCAACACCAGCATGATGTCCACGAGCGGGGTGGTGTTGATCGACGAGTTTACAGGAGACTCATCCTCCTCGACGAGCGAGATAGAACCACCCGAACCAATGGTTTCGTCAGACGGATCGTCAGACATCTCTACGGCCCTCCTCTATCGACCTAGCCTTAGGCCTTGGCCGAAGAAGCCATCAGCTTGTCGACGTCGTACGCAAAGTGGCGCGCGGCGTCGGAGATGTTTTTGTTACGGCGGCCGAGCAGGTTGTAGAAGATAACCGCCGGGACGGCGACCGCGAGACCGATGGCGGTCATGATCAGAGCTTCACCGACAGGGCCGGCAACTTTCTCGATCGAGGCGTCGCCCGAAGCCGTGATGCGGATGAGCGCGTTCACGATACCCCAGACCGTGCCGAACAGACCGACGAACGGGCAGATAGCGCCGACGGTGGCCAGGAAGGCCATGCCGCCCGACAGACGGCCGTTGATGCGTTCCAGCTCGATACCAACCTGGTGCGACATGCGGTCCGAACGCGAGATCCGGGCGCCGAGACCGGCCTGGGCCGAGTTGGCCTGGGCGATGGCGCCTTCAGCAACGGAGCGGAAGGCGTTGTTGCGGCCGAGGGTGTCGAGACCTTCGTCCAGCGTGTTGGCGTCCCAGAAGGACGGGATTTTCTTCATGTGGCCCATCAGGATGAACTGATCGACCGCTTTCGTGACGGCGATGTAGATCGAGCCGGCGAACATGATGATCATGAGAAGCAGCGTGCCCTTGGCGACGAAATCGCCTTCGGTCCACACGTTGATGATCGAGAAGGCTTCAGAGATCTTGGCTTTTTCGGCCTCTGCAGCAGCGCCAGCATCAACTGTGGCGGCAGGCGCTACAACTTCCGGAGCCGGCGCGGCGGGCTCTTCCATCGGCAGCGGCGGCGGAGCGTCCGGCTGTTGGGCCATAGCTGCCATTGGCATGAACAGGAATGCTGCAGCGGCCAGCACCATTTTAACTGGATTGGACTGCCGCTTCAGACCATCCCCGAGATACGCCATTTTCATTACCGTCTTCTCCTCATTCGGGTTTCCCCGAGACTGTGATCCGGCTGCGCCAAGCTATCCCCTGGCAAGCCGAACGAACGCTCCTGGTTGTGACTTAGTCCCTTAACCCCGTCTGGCCATCTCTGGCCCCCCGGCGAAAGAAATCTCTCTTCTCCACCTCAACCCTTTTTCAGGGTCCACACATAAGTGAACTCGTAGGGATACGGATCGCACATGGCGATCGGCTTGCCATCGGAACCGATTGCCGGGTCCAGACGGTTGTTGGTGAGAGCTTTGATGGCCTGCTCGTCCAGACGATCAAATCCGCTGGACTTGACGACCTTGACGTTCGACATGCGGCCGTCGGTATCGACGCAGACCGAAACGCGTGTCTCGCCTTCTTCGCCTGCGCGGCGAGAAGCGGCGGGGTATTCCGGCTCCTTGAAGCGGCGGCCAACTGAGGGACGCTTCGAAAGCGTCGGGCGCGGCGGCGGTGCGGGTTTTGCGGCTGCCGGCGGTTGCGGCTTCGCCACAGCCACCACTTCGCGGATCGCATTTTCCTGCGGCGGCGGGGTATCAAACACGAAATCCGGCAGGATAACCTGCGGCGGCGGCGGCGGCAGGTCGACATCGACCGGCGGCGGCGGTGGCGGCTCATCCTCGACCTTGTCGAGCTCTTCGATGATGACCACTTCGGTTTCGAGCGGCGCTTTGTTCTCGATCAGGCCGAAGCCGTTGGCGATCGCGTAACCAGCCCCGCTGATCGCGAAAACAACGCCGGCGACGCCGATAATGCGCGTCTGCGTATTGTTCCGCTTTGTAGCGTAATACATGTCTCTCTCGCTCTCGACGCCCCAAATGTCCCGACCCTGGCCTGTTGGCCTATGATCTCGGGACCGGAATTTTATGCCTTCCTTTTGCCGCAAGCGCCAGACTGGCTGCAGTGATTTTTGCAGATCAGAGTTGCGCGCTGTCGTCGCATTCCTGTCAAAATACGACGTGCGGTCCGGGGTCTGTAGAGCGGCAGTCTATTGTTATCAGCCACACCGCTGGGGGGAGCCAGCGACCCTCTTTGAAGTCGCATATGCCCCGCACGTCATGCTGCGTCAACGCGGCGGAACGCTCTGCAGATCAACTTTCCGCATGGGATGCCTTGGAAACTGACCGGTGCGTCAGCTTTGCCCGTTCTGCAGTCAATGATTCGCGCTGGAGGCGGTGTCCGTATCGCCCGGTCCGAGAACTGCTTCGATCGCGGGCGTGTCCTGCTTCGGATCCCCCAGCAGGCCCTCCCACTTCGCGATCACGGCACAGGCGATCGAGTTGCCGATCACATTTGTTGCAGTGCGGCCCATGTCCATGAAGGCGTCGACCGCCAGCACCAGCGCGATCCACTCCGGCTTCATGCCCATCGCCGGGAGCGTAGCCGAGATGACGACAAGCGAGGCGCGCGGCACCCCCGCAATGCCCTTCGACGTGATCATCAGCAGAAGGAGCATCCCGACCTGCTGGTCCCACGTCAGCGGGATACCCACGGCCTGCGCGATGAACATCACCGCAAACGTGCAGTACATCATCGAGCCGTCGAGGTTGAACGAATACCCAAGCGGCAGCACGAACGACACCACCCGGTTGGCGATGCCATGCCGCTCCAGCTGCTCCAGCAGGCGCGGATACGCCGCCTCGGAGCTCGCTGTTGCAAACGCCAGCAGGCCCGGCGCGCGCACATCCCAGATCAGCTTGAACACCCGTGGCCCAAGGATGAAGAAGCCCACCGTGATCAGTAGCGACCACAGGATGAACAGCGCCAGGAAGAAGAACCCGACCAGCCGCCCATAGTCCGCAATGACGCCCAGCCCCTGCAGCGACACGGTGTAGGCAATGGCGCCGAACACAGCGAAGGGCGCCGCCGCCATCACATAGCCCGTCACCTTCAGCATCAGGAACGCCACCTGCTCCATCAGCTCGGTGACGCGTGCGGTCTTCTGCCCCAGCGCTTGCAGGCCGATCCCCATGAACAGCGAGATCACCACGATCTGCAGGATTTCGTTCTTCGACATCGCGTCCGCGATCGACGTCGGGAAAACGTGCGTGATGAATTCCGCCAGCGAAAACGTGCCCGTCGACACGGTCGACACATCCGCCACCGCCGTCTCCAGCGTCACCGGGAAATTCAGCCCCGGCTTGAACAGGTTCACCAGCACCAGCCCAAGCCCCAGCGACGCCAGCGAGGCCGTGATGAACCACGCCATCGTCCGCGCCCCGATCCGCCCGACCGCAGCGCCGCCCCCAAGATGCGCGATCCCGACCGTCAGCGTCGTCAGCACCAGAGGCGCCACGATCATCTTGATAAGACGGAGGAAAATGTCCGACAGGATCTTGAAATAGCTCGCAAGGTCGGTCTGCGCCTTGGTCGTCACCGCCGTCATTTCGGCCTGCGTGATCTCGCCATTCTTGTTCTTGTCCGCGACAGCGAACGTCACGTCGGCATCGCTGCGCGAGGCGTTGAACTCCTCCTCGCTCAACAGCCCGTCGCGATTGGCGTCGAACGCCGCGATCCGCGTCTGCGCCGCCGTCGCCCGCGCGCCTGGATCGCCATAGACCAGCGCCCCCACCACCACCCCCAGCACCATGGCGACGATCAGGCCGATGAAGATCAGACGTTGCATGCGCGCGGTGCTCCGAAAGACGACAGTCTCAATAACATGCGAGTCGGGCCTGACCACCCTTCGCAGGGGACTTGGCCTCCGATCCGTGCCAGCCTGCCCTATTCAGGACAGCTCAGGACACCGCAATGGACGACGGCGCAATCGACCGCGAGGCCATGGGCAAGATGGCCAAGGCCCTCATCTTCATCAAAGGCGCGACCGACCCCACCGCTCTCGCCCTCAAGCTCGCCTGCGAAACCGGCAAGCCCGCCGACATCAAGAAAGCCCGCGCCCTCTTCCTCAAACTCAAGCCCAGCGAGCGCAAAGGCGCCATGGCGATGATCTCGGACGACTAGGTCTCTGGACCGCCGGGCCCCTGCCCGGCATCTTTGAAAAAGCCGGGCGGGGGCCCGGCGGTCCAGAGAGAAGCACCATGCCTGGCAGTCAGGACTTCGCCGCCGATCCGCGCAACGCCAACCTCAAGGTCTGGCTCAACGGCGCGCTCGTCCCCACCAACGAAGCGAAAGTCTCCGTCTTCGACGCCGGCTTCGTTCTCGGCGACGGCGTGTGGGAAGGCCTGCGCCAACACAAAGGCGCGCTCCTCTTCCTCGACGCCCACATCGACCGCCTCTATCGCGGCTCCGCCGACATCGCCCTCGACCTCGGCCTCACGCGCGATCAGATGATCGCCGCCCTCCACGCTACGCTCGCCGCCAACGACATGCAGCACGGCGCCCATCTCCGCCTCATGGCGACGCGCGGCGTCAAAAAAGCCGTCAACCAGGATCCCCGCAACGCACTCGGCACGGCCACCATCGTCATCGTCGCCGAATACAAGGAGCCGAGCCCCGAGATCGTCACGCGCGGCCTCAACGTCGTCACCAGCGCCATCCGCTGCACACCCGCCGACATGTTCGACATGCGCCTCAACTCGCACTCACGCCTCGCCCTCATCCGCGCCCTGCTCGACGTCATCCCCAAAGGCGGCGACGAAGCCCTGATGCTCGACCCCGCCGGCATGGTCTCAAGCTGCAATGCCACCAACTTCTTCTGGATCAAGGACGGCGAAGTCCGCACCTCGACCGGCGAGTTCTGCTTCAACGGCGTCACCCGCGGCAACGTCATCAAGCTCTGCGACGCCAACAACATCCCCATCAAGCTCGACTCATTCCCCCTCCACGACGTCCACACCGCCGACGAAGCCTTCGTCACCGGCACCTTCGGCGGCCTCACGCCCGTGCGCGAAGTGGACGGTCATGTGATGCCCGGAGGAACACCGGGGCCGGTCACGCAGAAGCTGCGCGCGCTCTACGACGCGCTCAAGGATGCGCAGGCGGCGCGAATGCAGAGTCCACGGTGAATTCTTCGGATGCAAGCGATGCGTCGTCGGTTCATTATCTGACGTGTCGGCTGTAAGGTGTACGCATGGACGAAATCTCCGCGCTGCTTGCCCTGTCTGTGATTGCCGTGCGGCTGCGGATGCTGGACATGGCCACTCTGCTTGTCGGGACAGTCCTCGGCTACAGCTCCAAAAACGCTTGGCATGTCCTTGCGGCGGGCGTTCTGGCCTCCGTTGCGTGCGAACTTTTCACGCTCTCCACGCGCCGGGATATCCCGTTCAGCCCCTTCATGTTCGCGATGGGGATCGTGGCGGGATGCGTGTTCGCGATCCTCGGAATGACTATCCGATGGGGGATGACCACGCTTGCGCGACACCGTTGAACGAAACGAACAAACGTGCCTTTTCAATCGATGCTTGAAGAAGAATGCTCGCACCGGGAATCGTATAGGGCTGATCGCATGCCCCGGGACACCAACGTCGTGACTCGCATCGCCATGTGGTCCGGCCCTCGCAACATCTCCACCGCGATGATGCGCTCCTTCGGCGCGCGCAGCGATTGCCATGTCGTCGACGAGCCTTTCTACGCTGCTTTCCTGCACGAGACCGGCCTTATCCATCCGATGAACGCTGAAGTCCTCGCATCCCAACCCAACGACTGGCGCGACGTGGTCCCGCACCTTCTCGCGCCGACGCCGAACAGCGAACCCATCTTCTACCAGAAGCACATGACCCACCACATGCTGCCCACCTTCGGCCTCGACTGGATGAGCCAGTGCCGCAACGCCTTCCTCATCCGCGATCCGGAACTGGTGCTCGCCTCCTACACGCAGAAGCGCGAAGACGTAGCACTCGCCGACATCGGCTTCGTGCAGCAGGCCGAGATCTTCGCCCGCGAAGCCGACCGCCTCGGCCACGCCCCACCCGTCATCGAAGGCGCCGACGTGCTACGCGACCCCGCCGTTACGCTATCAAAGCTCTGCGCCGCACTCGACATTCCGTGGACGGATGAAATGCTGAGCTGGCCCGCAGGCCCCCGCGCCACAGACGGCGTCTGGGCCCCCGCCTGGTACGACGCCGTCGAACGCTCTACCGGCTTCGGGCCGCCGCCCGCTGAGACGAAGGCCCCGCTCGCCGATCACCTCCGCCGCATCGCCGACGCAGCGCGCCCTCACTACGAAGCGCTCGCGAAATGGAAGCTCACATGATCGGCCCAGCATGATTGAAGAAGGCGCGCCGAAAGGAACCTATTCCGCGCACGGCGTCGGCCACGACTGGCTGCACCTCGTCCCCGGCAAACGCTACCGCGTCATCAAGGCGTTCAAGGACTTCGACAGACAAGACCATCCCGTCAGCGAGACCTGGACCTATATCGGCACAGCCTTCCTGCCCTACGACGACGGCCGCTCCATCTTCGTCTCCGTCGACGGTGATCGCGAGTGGCACATCCGCATGCAGGACCGCGAAGAAGAACAACGCGAAATTCTCGACCACCTCCGCGACTACGTGATCGAAGCCTAACGCTCCTCTGTCATTCCGGGCGCAGCGCAGCGAAGAGCCGGAACCCATTGGCCAAGCTCACGACTCTGGAAACGGCCTCCTTAGGCCGTGTTCCCGGCGGAGGCCGGGATCCAGTCTCCACACGAAGTGCGGACCGCCACAGTCCCCGCCTGTCATCCCGGAAGCCGCGTAGCGGCTATCCGGGACCCATTCATCGGCATGCGGATCGGTAAAATGGGTCCCGGCTCGCGCTACGCTTGGCCGGAATGACAACCTCGAGTTGAGCCAGAATCGGCCGGTTCTGCACATCGGATTTTCAGCGCGACCTGAACAATCTCAACAGCTTGCAGCGTTGAGACCGGCCGATTCTGTATATCTCAATCCTACACCCCTCAGCCCCGGCGTATGATGCCCACATCCACCTCGCAGGAGGGCGGTCGCGCAATCGTTCAACGGCGCGGGGTGGAGGCAGGCGAGCGTGAAGAGCCCGGGTGAATCCTACAAATCCGGGAGGCTTCGAGGGATCATGGCCGAACACCATGACCTGCACGCCGGTGGCCGAAACGTGGTCAAGCGGTTGAAAAGTACACCGCGGTATCCGGGCTGCCGATCAATGCCTGCCGGGGACGCGGGACATCGCGTTTTCTTTTATCTACCGGTGGAGCCGAAAGGCGCTGCCCAATCTCACGCGGGGCATCCCGCGTCCCCGGGCCCTCCATCTGATTGGAGACCCAGAGCCACAGCATCCCGGACGGCATCAGCCGGTCCGAATGCGAGCCCGCGCTCGCTACCCCGTCATCGCCTGCGCCATCGCACTCAGATGCGTCCGCGCGCCGGCCGCGTCGCGCGTCGCGAACACAACCGCGAGGCCCTGCGCGTCCGCCATCGCCAGCCCGTGCGCCAACCCGAGCGCGAACAACGCCGTCGCCCAGCCATCCGCCTCCATCGCGCTCGCATGCAGCACGGCCACGCCCGACAGCGTCTGATCAAGCGTCGCGCCTGTGCGTCCGTCGATGATGTGACTAACGCCATCGCGCCGCCGCACGAAATCACCCGACGTTGCGACGGCGAGATTCACCAGCGCTACATCCGTACCAGCCGGCTCGCCCGGCGCCGGCGCAAGATCCGACAGCTCGAGCTCAACCCACCAGGGCTGCCCATCGGGCTTCACGCCCTGCCCCACGAACTCGCCGCCGATCTCCATCAGGAAACTCGGCACGCCCATCTCGCGCAGCCGCTCAGCGCACAGATCAACCGCATAGCCCTTGGCGATAGAAGACAGATCCAGCGTCACGCCGCCCGGCTGGTACGCCCGGAAATTGGCGAGATCGAGCAGCACGTCCCGCCACCTGCCTCGGCTGATGCTGTCCGCCAAGACCGGGCCCGAACCCCAGCGCATCGATCGTAGCGCCCAAGGCTGGGTCATACGCCCCGCCCGTGATCTCCGCGATCTCCAGCGCACGCTTCAGCACCAGCGCGAACTCGCGCGGAATATTGCGCCAACCCGCTGGCGACGCATTGAACAGAGACAGATCCGATCCCTCCTCCCACCCGCTCATCTGCCGGATGACAAGATCGCACGCCGCGCCCAACGCTTCCTCGACCGCGTCGCTCGAAATCTCCGGCGGCGCCGCGAACGCAACCGAACAACCCGTGCCCATTGTCTCGCCCGACAGACGCCGCACCGGCTGGTCGATGCGCGAGTTGCGCACCGACGCCGGCTTCAGTCCGGTTGGAATAAGAAGGCGGGTGTCAGACATGGTGTCTCGATACACCCCGCCGCCCGCTTATGTCAGCCCGGCAAGACCTCCAGCACGGCGACATAGCTCGACTGGCTCTTCACGGCCTTGCCGTCGACTGTGATCGTCGCGCTGGACTGACCCGACAGCCAGTACATGCCCGCCGCGGGGAAAGTCACCTTCGCAACGCCGTCCTTGTCGGTCGTCACCTCGATGGCGCCTTCGTCGTCGCGATAGCGATCAGCGCCCGCGATGATGGTGAACTTCACATTGGCGGCCGGCTTGCCGTTGTCGGCGAACTTCAGCGACGCAGCTTCGCCCGTGTAGAGATCATTGGGATGCGTGCCACCCGCAAGCTCAAGACCCTTGTTGGTCAGCGGAACCGGCGAAGGCTGGCCCGCGGTGACGAAAGTCTCGACGCGGCGATTGCTGGTCGAAAGCTCCACGCCTGATTTTTTGTCGATACCCTGCGCCGTGAATTCGGCGACCGTGCCGCGCCAACGCTTCGTGTCGGCGCCTTCGGTCCACTGCGCCATGAACGGGCCATTCGGATCACCGAGCACAGGCGCAGGCGCCGGACGCGCCTGTTCGCCGCCTTGTCCAGCGCCAGCGCAGGGACCACCTGCCATCATGCCCGGAGGCGGACCACCACGACCGCCGCCCGAACTAACCTGCGCGATGCGATAGGTGCCCTTCTGATCGAGCTTGAGATCGAACGTGGTGCGATACTTGCCGACCATCGCGTTCTCCGGCTTCGCGGTCGAACCGTCCGGCGCGGTAATGACGATGCCCTCGACGCGCATCGGCATGTGATCGGGGAAGAACAGATCGTTCGACACCGCCGCGTCGAACGAAACATAGGCGTTGTCGCCCGAGACGATCGAGGTCGACGGCACGATCCACGCGCGGTGGGCTTCAGCCGCGCCGATGGTGAGAGAAGCGACGGCGGCGGCAATCAAGAGACGGCTAGCGAACGATTTCATGGGAATGCTCCTGAGGAGTTCGAATTACTTGATGAGTTTGAGCGTGATGGCGCCGAGTTCTTCCTTGCCCGTGGCCGCACCCGTGGCGTCGCTGCCCGGCGCCCACTTGAACGGAATCTCGACCAACTCCTTGCCGCCAACTTCGCGCGCGGCTTCGACGACGATCTTGTAGTCGCCCGGCGCCAGCTTCGCGATCGGACTGGCAGCGGTGTCAAACTTCACGGTGTTTTTCCCTGGCGGCTTGGTCGGGCTGGAGACGCCATCGATCGGCATTTCAAGCGAGCGGCCCGTCCTGCGCCACCACTGGCGAATGTCC
The DNA here is from genome assembly GCA_963784415.1 of uncultured Alphaproteobacteria bacterium. GTDB lineage: Bacteria > Pseudomonadota > Alphaproteobacteria > Caulobacterales > Hyphomonadaceae > UBA7672. Next base: position 422,709 of record CAWARK010000002.1, on the reverse strand, counting down.
TTCAGCCACTTCTCGCCTTCGCCGTCCTTGAGGTCCGTGCCGTACCAGACCGACAGGTTCGCCGCGACCTTGCCGCTAGCGTCCTCGATCCAGATCGCGACATACGGCCGGTGATATTCAGCAACCGACAACTTCGGCAGCTCGACCGTGACTTCCAGCGTGCCGGCATGGGCGGCGCCCGCCATCATCACCGGGATTGCGAACATCAGAGACTTGCGCATACGCACTCCACTTCACACATGAATCAGGAAGACGGCGATCAGCGCCGGGACGAGCAGTCCCGCGCCGACGATGAACCAGGTTGGCGGACGGCGCGGCGCATGCATCCACAGCAGCACCAGTCCGGTGATGCAGAACAGGATGGCCGCGACGGAGAAGATATCGAGGAACCAGAACCACACCGGGCCGGTGTTCCGCCCCTTGTGCAGGTCGTTGAGGAAGGAGATCGCGCCACGATTGGTGTCTTCGTAAGTGACGTCGCCAGTTTCGCGGTCGACCGACAGCCACGCATCACCGCCGGGCTTTGGCATGCCGACATAGACTTCGGTGTCCGACCATTCGCCCGTGCGACGAGACACCGGCGCGCCGGTTTCTTTCGTGAGCCAATCCGCGACCGGCGCGGGCAAGACAGCTTTCTCGCCTTCCGCCGGCGCAGGACCCAGCAGCGCGAGAATGTCCGGCGGCATGACCGCGACCTTCTCGACGACGGCCGGCTTGCCTTCGATCTGGCTCGCATGGTTCAGCGTGATGCCCGTCACCGCGAACATCAGCATGCCGACCAGCGTCGCCGCGCCGGTGATCCAGTGCCAGATGCGCGCCTGTGTCATCCAGAACAGGCGACGCACCTTGGCGCGATGCGCCTTCTTCGCGGCCTTCTCGGCAGCGAGCTGTTCGGCGGCGACGGCGTTGCCTGAAATGTCCGAGCCTTCGGCCATCAGAATCCCTGCGCAGACGGACGCCGGCGCGATACAGATCCGGGTGCCCCGCTGGCCCCGTTTTCGTGGCGAGCGTTACGTCATGAAAATGCTAATTGCAACCCATTCTCATTTGCAGACGCAGCCAAAAACGCAGCTGTGATGGGCGGTTCGAGGGCGTCAGCCGCACGTCAGATTCTGCGCCACTCGCAAATGGCGCCGACAGGATTGCGCGCCTCGCGGATCGCCATGTTGACCGCAAGTCGCACCGCGAAACGCGAACAACTTGAGGCGCCGGGCCAGCCGTGCAAGCTGGCGCCAGCAACACTCCCCCGCTCTGCACGACGAGGAATACATGGCGCGCACCACATTGAAGTCATTCGCCCTGCCCGGCGCCCTGCTTGCCGCCACCGCGCTCGCAGCCTGCTCGACGATGTCGCCCTCCGTCGTCGGCGTGAGCCCCGAGGCGATGGCGATCCACCAGCGCCTGCTCACCCTCGACACCCACCTCGACACGCCCGCCCTGCTCGATGAGCCGCGCGGCTACGACATCATGAAACGGCACGACGTTGAACGTGATGGCAGCCAGGTCGATCTCCCGCGCATGAATGAAGGCGGCCTCGATGGCGGCTTCTGGGCGATCTACATGGGCCAGGGTCCGCTGACGCCTCAAGGCTACGCCGACATCCGCGACAAGGCGCTGATCCGCTCGACCTCGATCCACGAAATGGTCGCGGCCAATCCCGGCGCGTTCGAGATCGCGCTCACCGTCGACGACGCGATGCGTATCCACGCTGCCGGCAAGAAGATCGTCTTCATGTCGATGGAGAACTCCTACGAACTCGGCGACGACATCACGCTGATCGACACGTTCTTCAAGCTCGGCGTGCGCCTCATCGGCCCCGTCCACAACGGCACCAACCAGCTGGCGGACTCCGCCAACCCCGGATCGGTCGGCGCGAAGTGGGGCGGCCTCAGCCCGATGGGCCGCGCCTTCGTCAAGCGCGCCAACGAACTCGGCATGGTGCTCGACGGCAGCCACTCGGCCGACACCACGATCGAACAGATGATCGACCTGTCGGCGACGCCGATCATCCTGTCGCACCACGGCGTGCGCGCGCTCAACAACCACCCGCGCAACCTGACCGACGCTTTGCTGCTGAAGCTGGCAGCCAAGGGCGGCGTGATCCAGATGAACACGCTGTTCCTCAAGACATCGCCGCCGCCATCAGCCGAGCGCACCGCAGCCCTCAAGGCGCTCAACGACAAGTACGGGACAGTCGCGGACCTGACCGGCGCCAGGTACGAGGCCTATCTCGACGAGATGGGAACGCTGAACCGCGCCTACCCGGCGCCGGGCGCGGACTTCGAAGACTATATGAAACAGATCCTGTACGGCATCAAACTGCTCGGCGTGGATCATGTCGGCATCGGCGGCGCCGACTGGGATGGCGGCGGAGGCCTGTCCGGCTATCGCGACATCACCTACATGCCCAAGGTGACCGAGCGCCTGCTCAAGGAAGGCTACACCGAAGCCGACCTCGCCAAGATGTGGGGCGGCAACGTCCTGCGCGTCGTGAAGGCGGCTGAGGACTACGCGGCGAGCTTGAAGAAGTGACTCTGGAGCGCCGGGCGCCTGCCCGGCAGTCCGTCGCATAGCGGCGGATCAATGCAGCAAGACGGGCTGAATTGGACAATCAAGCGTCGCAATGCGCCGCTTTGCTGGGCAGGCGCCCGGCGGTCCAGATAATCACGCCGCCCCGACCATCTTCAGGAACGGGTCCTTCAGCATGAAGGCCGCCGTCACCAGAAGATAGCAGCCGAACACACGCTTCAGCTTGATGGGATCGAGGCTGTGCGCTGCGGCGGCGCCGAGCGGCGCGGTGAGAATGCTCATCGCCGTGATCGAGGCGAGTGCGATCAGGTTGACGAAGCCGATCGATCCGACCGGCAGGTTCGGCTGGTTGAAGCCGGTGATCATGCTGCCAATCGCGCCGGGCACCGCGATGATGGTGCCAAAGCCCGCTGCCGTTGCGACCGCGCGGTGCATGTTCACGCCGCTCAGCGTCATGATCAGGATGGCGGGCGTGCCTCCCCCGATGCCCAGCAGCGACGAGAACGCGCCGAGGCCCGAACCCAGCGCTGCGCGCGCCGGCCCCTTGGGCAGGCGCTCCTCGGTCGAGACCTTGCGGCCGAGAATCTGAAAGACGAAGTTGAGGCCGAGCGGAACCAGCGCGATGCCGAACGCGATCTTGAGCTGCTCGCCGCCCATGAAGCTGGTGAGGATGACGCCGGCGATCACGCCCGCGACCACCCAGGGCAGCCAGCCCTTGAGAATGCTCCAGTCGACCGCGCCGCGCTTGGCGTGCGCCTGAACCGACCGCAGCGACGTGAAGAAGATGGTGCCGAGCGATGTGCCGATCGCCACATGCATGATGTGCTCGTTGCCTCCGCTGTGCGGCAGGACCGTCAGCACGGCTGCAAGCGCCGGGACGACGACAAATCCGCCGCCGATACCGAACATGCCTGCAACAAAGCCGGCAAACAGGCCCGCGATCAGCATCGACAGGACAAGCAGGCCGTATTGCTGGAAGGCCGCGCCCAGCCATCCCTGTTGAGACGCCAGGTCTGTAATATCGTTCAACGCCACTGGTGGAGCATCCGCGGTCCGGGTTTCAGTCAAGAATCTCTGGCGACTTCGCGCCCACCCGCTTGAGCGGGCAAGGCCGGCGGCTCCCCCACAGCCGCCGAACCCGCAAGGCGCCATCAATTGCAGCGCCCTCGCCTATCCGGCGCCCACACGGGGGAATGCGCGCCCCTGTGTGGGCGTCCGGCCGTCTAGAACGAGTACTGGATCTTTCCGTAGTAATATCCGCCATTGATTCCGAACGGCGAGAACGTCGGATACTTCGTCACGTAGGCGTTGGAGTTCACCGAGAAGTATTCCTGACGGAGCAAAGCGTTGACCTCGTTCGGGTACTCGTTGAACAGGTTGTTGGCGCCGACCGACACTTTCACGTCGTCGGTGACGTTGTACGAGATATCGAGATCGGTAATGAACGTGCCATCGATCTTGGTCTCGTAATATGTCGCGCCCGTCCGCGAGGTGAACAGCGAGCTTTCGCCGTAATACGCTTCCTTCAGATTCACGCTGAACGGCCCGAGGGTCCAATCAGCGCTGGCAATGAAGCGGAATTCCGGCGCAGTCGTTTCAAGATAGCCGATCGCCGTGCGGTCAAACAGGCTGACACCTGGTGCAAGCTGCGACGGTGGCGGAGCAATCCTGGTCACATCGGTCTTCGTGTAGTTCGCAGTGAGCGACCAGTCGATGCTGCCAAGGTCGCCGAGATCACTCGGGAAGGTCATCACGAAGTCCACGCCCTGAGTCTTGGTGTCGAGGCCGTTGGTGAAGATCGAGATGCCCTGCTGCGTGACGGTCGGGTCGAGAATGTTGCCGTTGGCCGCAATGGCCGCGACAACCGCCGGTGAGTTGATCGCGCCGCCGATGCCGAACAGCGAGCCTGAACCGACGATGCGGTCCTCGATCTCGATCTGGTAGGCGTCGATGGTCATCGTCATTTCCGGCATCGGGTGCAACACCACGCCGAGCGAGTAGTTCTTCGACTTTTCCGGATCGAGGCCGTTGACCCCGATCAAGGCAGCGGCTGCGGAGTTCGGCGGCAACTGCACGAAGGCAGACGTCGGCGAGACGTTGGTGGCGGAGTAGAAGGATTCCGCCAGCGTTGGCGCGCGGAAACCCGTCGATACGGTTCCGCGAACGGCGAAAGCGTCGTTGAAGTCATAGCGCGAGGTCAGCTTGGCGACTGTCGTGTCGCCGAAGTCGGAGAAATCCTCGTAGCGGAGGGCCGCATCGACCTGCAGATCCTTGATCGGATCGACAGCGAAATCGACATAGACGGCTTTGGAGTTACGCGCGTGCTCGCCCGCGTCGGTCAGCGCGAAGCCCGGATAGGACTGCGAACCTTCCTTGTAGCGCGAGGCCTCATCGCCTGGTTTGATTTCGAACGTGTCTTCGCGGTATTCCGCGCCCGCCGCGATAGTGAGCGGGCTGGCCATGCCGATCTCGACGGGGACCGCCACATCGAGGTTGGTCGTCCACTGCGAGCCGATGAAATCGCCGGCGTGGAAGTCGGACGGCGAGAAGCCATCACGCGTCGGCGTGGACGTATCGATATAGAGCGAGCGGTTCAGCGAGTTGAGCACGCCGAGTGAGTGCGAGTCTTTCCCGTAGGTGGTGGAAAGATCGTACTTCCAGCCGCCGCTATCGCCCGACAGGCCGGCGGTGACAGCGTAGTCGATCTCCTCGGTCGCCTCTTTGGGGCTGAAACCCAGCGGACGCGGACGGACGCCGTTGGCGCCGACGACAAGGTTCGGCACGCGATAGTTTTCGTAAGCCTGCGCGAACTTGTAGCCGAGCGTACCGAACGAATAGAACTCCATCGTGTCGGAGATGTCGGCCCCGAAATTGTACGAGCCGGTATAGATGCGGTACTCGGCATCGCCCGCGATGCGGTTCATGTACGGATAGTCTTCCGCATTCACGAGGCCCGGATAGTTCGACAGCCGCGAGGAAGAAGCGGTGTTGAACGCCGTGTTCAGCGTACGCGGGTCCATGTCACCGCGGAACGAGAAGCCGTGATACTTCGCCTCGGCCGTGAGGTTGAGGAACGAATTCTCGGTCGGCTTGGTCCCGATGTTCGCGGTGATGTCGCCGGTCGTGCCGCCGCCATCGAAGTACTCGCCGCCGGAAATGGCGATCTGGCCGCCGGAATCAGACTGTTTCTGGATGATGTTGATGACGCCCGCGATGGCGTCGGAGCCGTATTGCGCAGCCGCGCCTTCCAGAAGCACCTCGACATGGTCAACCGAAGCCAGCGGGATGAAGTTGAGGTCGGCCGCCGCACCGCCCTGGTAAGGTCCGCCCAGAACGGCGAGGTTCGCCGTGCCGTGACGACGCTTTGCCGTTGAGCAGGACGAGCGTGTGGTTGGGCGACACGCCGCGCAGCTTGGCCGACAGCGTCATGTTCGCCATGTCGCCGCCGAATGCCTGCGCGTTGAATGACGGCACGGCGAGCGCCAGCGCCTTCATCAGGTCCGGGTGGCCAGCGTCTTCCAGCGTGCCGATATCCAGCACCTGGATCGGCGCCGGGCTGTCGATGGCGGCAAGGCCAGTCAGGCGCGTGCCGGTGACGATGATGACGTCCTTGCTGGTGTCGGCAGGCGCGGCCTCATCGCCAGCAGCGGCGACATCCGGTCCGCTCTGCGCCCAGGCGGCGCCTCCCCCCAGAAGGGCAGCGCCCACAAAGGCGGCCCCGAGCATCCCCGAGTATCGAAGTTTATTTTTCATTTTTAGTCCCCGTGTGTGTTTGAAGCTCTCCTGTGTTTCCTCCCCGTTTCTTGTTGTGCTGATCACGCCATCCGGCCTTGCACGGTGGAAGTCGAACCCACCTGCGGCGTCTCAAAAAGTGGACGGTGTCGGAATGAGAGGCGCCGCCTTTTCGATGCGCCAACTGGCTTTAGGGCGGAGCTGCGCGCGCAGCCGCCCGATGCGAAATTTTCCTATCGCGTAGTCGAACTATGACAGCTTTGTTTCAGGACGCCATGCGACCCGCGCACGGGAGCGTGATCAAATGGGAATCGGGTGACGCGCTGGTGACCGCTTGTGCGCCCATGCACAACGCCACGTCACGCAGGATGGGGGCGCATGGGTTCGAGAGCCGGTTTGCGCAAATCATGCGCGCACTTGCTCGATGCGCGACCAGCATTTCGCGCCCTGCCTTCGTCGTGGGCGGCGCGTCCCAAACAACAGGCGCTTTGCGACGCGATCGCTTTCGCCGGGAGCTTTCGCGCGCTCCCGATTATGCCTACTTAGGGTGATCGCGCACGGAGACACGTTCGGATGAGGCATTCCTGCACCACACTCGGCGCCAGACTCACTGGGCTCTGCATCGCAGCCGGACTGCTGCTCGCACCGACAGCCTTTGCGCAGGCCTATTCCCCGCCCCGCACGCCTGACGGCAGGCCGGACCTGCAGGGTATGTGGACGAACACCAGCATGACGACGCTGGAACGCACCACCCCTTCCCTGCCCCTCGTCCTCGACGCCGCCCAGGTGGCGCGGATGGAACAGGCGCGCGCGCAGCAGGAAGTCGCCGCCAACAGTCGCACAAACCCCAACGAGGGCGCACCGGCCGCTGGCGCGAATGTCGGCGGCTTCAACGCCTTCTGGCTCGATCGCGGCATGAAGGTCGGCGTCGTGCACGGCGAAGCCCGCTCATCCTGGATCACCGAGCCGGCAGACGGAAAGATGCCGGTCTCGGACGCCGGCAAGACGCGCATCGCCGCTATCCTGGCGAAGCGCAACGAAGACGGGCCCGGAAGGCATGAACCCTGCCGACCGCTGCCTGATCGGTTCGCGGGGATCGGGCGGACCGCCCATGCTGAACAACATTTACAACAACACGTACCAGATCGTGCAGACGCCCCGCAGCGTCATGATCGATGTCGAGATGATGCACGATGCGCGCGTGATCCGTATCGGCGAGGACCACAAGCCGGCCGCCCTCAGCCAATGGCTCGGCGACAGCGTTGGTCACTGGGATGGTGACACGCTGGTCGTCGAGACGAAGAACTGGAACCGCTGGCACGGCAATTACGAGCCGGTCTATCTGTCCGAGCAGGCCGTCGTCACCGAACGCTTCACCCGCACGGGGGCCGACGAGCTGACCTATGCCTTCGAGATCAACGACCCCGGCTTCTATACCCAGCCGTGGAAGGGCGAGATGGTGTTCACCCCATCGCGTGGGCCGGTCTATGAATACGCCTGCCACGAAGGCAACCACGCCCTGCACGGCATCCTGCAGGGCGCGCGGATCCTTGAGGAGGAAGCGGCAGAGGCGAAGGGTCGGAAGAAGTAGCGCTGCTGCTACTTCACATAGGCCCGCACGACGCCCTCGAGGAAATCGCGGCCTTCGTAAAGCGACTGCACGCGGATTTTCTCGTTGAGGCCGTGGGCGTTGAACTCGCCGCTCTTGCCGAACATGCCGCTCATTCCATAGGTCGGAATGCCCGCGTTCATCAGGAAGCGGCCGTCGGTTGCGCCGGCGATCATCATCGGTGCGATCGGCACGCCCGGCCACTGCTTTGCAACCTGCGCGCGGATCGGCGCCATGATCTCCTCGGTCAGCGGCGGCGCAGACGAGCCCTCGCGACGTTTGACGATCTCGACCTTCACCTGCGGATCGCCGATCACGCCTTCCAGCGTGGTCTTCACCTGTTCGGGCGTCGTCCCCTGCATCACGCGGCACGACAGCGTCGCCGTCGCGCGTTGCGGTAGCGCGTTCGGCGCGTGGCCCGCTTCAAGCTGCGTGGCGACACACGTGGTGTGGAGCAACGCGTTGTAACTCGGATCGGCGAGCAAAACGGCAAGTGCAGCCTGGGATTCCGGCTTCTGCGCCACCGCCGACATCGCCTTGCCGATGTCGCCGCCGAGGATGGGGCCGGTCGTGCGAAAATACTCGCGCACGACGGGGGTCACCTGCACCGGGAAAGACAGCTTCGACACTTTGTCTGCTGCCGCCATCAGGCGATAGATCGCATTGTCCGGCTGCGGACGGGACGAGTGGCCGCCGGGATTGGTGACCTCCAGCGTATAGACCTGATGGATCTTCTCCCCGGCCTGCATCTGGAACACCAGCGGCTTGCCGCTATCCGACAGCAGTCCGCCGCCGCCCTCGTTGATCGCGAAGGCCACATTGAGAAGGTCACGATGATTGGTCAGCAGGTAATCGACGCCGTTGATGCGGTTCGACGTCTCCTCGCCACAGGTCAGCGCCATCACCACGTCGCGCTTCGGCTTGAAAGCCTTCTCCTGCTTCAGGCGGATCATCAGGTCGAGAAAGACCGCCGCCATCGCCTTGTCGTCCGTTGAACCACGTCCATAGAAATAGCCGTCCTCTTCGAACAGCTTGAACGGATCGCGCTCCCAGTCTTCGCGCCTGGCGTCGACCACGTCGATGTGAGCGAGCAGCAGGACACCCTTCTTCGTCGAACCTGGCGCCCGGATGGTCGCAACAACGTTGCCGTCATCGGGGCGGTCCTTCGGGACGATGACCTGTACGTCGGCGCCGGCAAAACCCGCCGCTTTCAGCCGCGCCTCGGCAGCAGTGACAACCTTGGTGCACGATCCTGTCGTCGGCGAGGAATCGATTTCGACCATTTCCTGGTAGATGGCGCGGAAGGCGACGCGCCCAGTGTCGCCCTGTTGCGCCACGGCGAAAGCCGGGATCAATGCAGGGATCAGGGCGGCGCAACCGAGAACAACTGCAACTGAAGCCTTGCGCATCATGGTCTCCGGAACAGGCCGATCACGCGGCCGACGGAAACTGTTTGGCGCAATCCTCTACCCCGCACAATGCCGTTCGGCCGGACGTGTCCAGACAGGCCCGCTCGGGAAGATCAGGTTCAGTCCTCGATGCCATACATGGCAAGCCGTTCGCTGTAGCGGCGCACGGCATCGCCAACGCCCTTCACGGCTTCGGCCATTTTCGGTTCATGAAAATTCGGCGTCGAGCGAACCCGGCCTTTGTCGTCCTGATACAGCAGCCCCAGCTTGATCAGCTGCTTCACCTTGCGGCGCACCGTTTCGCGCGGCATGCCCAGCCTGTCCGACACCAGTAGCATGGTGATCGAGCCGCGCAGATCCTCCGGCGCAACTTCCACGTCGGCAAGCTCGGCGACGCGGCTCGCCTCGGCAACCACCGGCCGCATCGTTGCTTCCGCGACGCAGATGTAGATCGCGATGCTTTCAAGATCGATGTCGACCAGCGTGCGCACGGCATGAAGCATGTCGAGGAACAGTTCCACCGACGCGTATGTCCTTGGCCGCATGTCTGGCGCCATCGGGGTCATGTCGGTTTCGAAACTCTGCTTCAGGCCAAGGCGCTCGCCGAATCTGGCGCCAAGCTCGCGCGACGCCGATCAGACAATCCGTTCCTACTCTGTCGAAAGTGAAGCGCAAGGCGGTCTCGCGCCGGCATTACGTATGGGGAATGCTGCGACGCGCGCCTGGAAGGAACGCAGTCGGATGACGTATTGATAGTGCAGTAATGAACCGCGCTGGTCAGGCAGACCAACAAATGCCGGTCAACATTCCGCCGGCCATATGGACGATGCGCGCTTGGGAACCATCGAGGCTTGCAATGCCGACCTCGCCGCCAAGCGACGTATACGCCATGCGATTGCGCGGAAGGTCGAGCGCAACGCCGATTGCTTCCTTGAGGCCCGTGACAAGCACCTGCCGATCAATGCGCATCGCCGGACTGAATCCCGCGGCCGGATCCATCGGCGCGCGCGAGATCGTGTTGTCGCCACGGTCGCTCCAGTAGAGCGTGCGCGTCTTGAGATCGAGGTCGAGATCGATCGGCTCGGGCAGGCGCGAGAACAGCGTGACCATGTCGCGGCGATTTGTTGGCGTCGAGCCGGTTGGCATCGCCATATCGGCGCGGCGGATCACGCCTTGCCCGGCATTGTCGCCACCCTTCTGGCTCCAGTAGATGTGCCCGCGAGCAGGATCGAGCGCCATGCCGACGCACCAGCGCGTCTCATCGCCGACATTGAATTTCGCACTGCCCGTCGTCACCAGTGTTTCAATGTGCGAGCCATCGAGATTGCAGCGCTGGATCGCCATGCCTTCGCGATCCGCCCAGTAGAGCTTGCCCGCCGTCTCGTCGATCTTGAGCTGCTTGGGCGTGAATGTCCCGCCGGGCGTCACGATTGTCATGACGCCGGACCCATCGGCCTCGCAGCGCATGATGTAGCCATCGCGCTCCGCCGCGCGGCCCATGTTTGTCCAGAAGATCTGCCCCGTCGCGGCGTGGACAGCGATGCCGTCATTGACTCCGTTCGGACGCGAGCCATCCGTGGGCGACTGATCGACCAATGTCGTCACGCTGCCGGTTGCGGGATCGAGCGCGAACACTTTTGCCTGCCCGAGAAATACAAGACGCGAGCGGGCATCGGCCACCTTGCTTCCGGTCGTCGCGCAACCGGAGAGTGCGAGGCTGCCGCACACACCAGCGCTTGCAAGCCCTGCGGCAAACTGCCTGCGGTTCAGGTCCATGCGAATTCCCCGGTCCCCATCCCCATTGTCCTCAGTCTCTACTTTGTCGCCCAGCCGATGCCGAACATCGTCACCTTCGGCTGCGCCTTGCGGACGGCGGGATCGGTCGACAGCGGATTGACGCCGTCGCCCTGAATGCCCGGCGCGATGTCGTCGGCCTCCGGCGAGAACCGCACGGTCGTCGCGCAACCACCAGCCTCTTTCAGCTTGCCACCCTTCCAGTCGGTGACGAACCCGCCATAGTCCCAGCCGAAGCCCGAGACCGCAAACGGCCCGCCATTGGCTTTCTCGACCGCCTCGATCGTATCGCCGAATGAATAGCCGCCCTGGCCTTTCCACAGCGAGGGATGGTCACGCACCGTGACGGCGATCAGGCCGGTGCGTTCTTCCTCGTTGGCGAAACTGACCTCGATGCGTTTGTCGGGGTCGTTCGGATAGATGGCAGTCACGTTCATGGGCTCGCCTTCGGGTCCGTCAATCGTTTCGGGAACGACATTCTCCCGGCCAAAAGCGGCCGCCAAAGTCGCGGGAGTCGCATCCGGGGTGAAAGGCGCGCCGCACCCCAGCACAAACGCCACCTCCGCCGCCCCCCCCTCCGCCACATTCTCCATCGGCCCCGCCGCTTCAGACGCCGCAGCGGGAATCGGCGCGGCAGCCTCCTCACCTCCGCAGGCCGTCAGCAACATGACCGACGCCAGGACTGTTGCGGTAGAAAGAATGGCGCGCATTGGCTGAACTCCTGAACACTTCACTCGCGTGCAGACTGCTGTCCCCAGCGTCAGGGCACAAGGCCGGACGCCAGTCCGCCGCCACGCAGGTCATCGAAAGACTGAATTTTTATCCACCCTTGCTTGCAACCGCTTGACCCTGTCAGGAAGGCCACCAGAAGGTCTGGTTGAATGTCGCGTGAGATAGTTGTTCCAGCTGGCGAGATCGTAAGCCGTCCCAAACGGGGCGGCTTGTATATGTGGGCGCTTGCCGCTCTGGTCGGCGTTCTCGTCGGCCTCATGATCTTCGTCTTTCACGGCCTCATCGCTTATGGTCAGTTCATTGCTTATGGCGCCTCGCCTGGACGCCTCGCGTCGCGGCTCGTGGATATGCCGTGGTGGAGCCGCCTGATCGCGCCATTGGTCGGTGGAGCGTTGATCTGTCTCCTGCTCCGCCTGGGCATTTCGTTCGGCTGGGGCCGTTCCCCGCGTACGTTCGGCCTGCAGGACGTGGTTCAGCATCGCCGCCTGCGGGGCACGATCCGCGCCACTACCCTGACGCTTCGTGACGGTTTCCTGTCGGCCATTACCGCGGTCGTATCGCTGGCCTGGGGCGGCAGCGCGGGCCGCGAGGAGCCGGCCGCGCACCTTGGCGCGACAGTTGCCGTTCTGCACGGCCGCCTGCTCGGCCTGGATGTGGCGTCGCGGCGGTTGTTGGTGGGGATGGGGGTGGCGGCGGCGGTGGGGGGGTCTCTGCATGCGCCGATCGCGGGCGTGTTTCTGGCGCGGGAGCTGATTTTGCGGCGGCAGCGCCTGTCATCGCTGGGGCCGGTGGCGATTGCAGCGGTGGCCGGGTGGCTGATGTCGATGTGGCTGATGGGCGGACGACCCGTCATCGTGATCCCGCCGCCGGGTGAAGTTCCGCTGCAGGCGCATCTGGCGGCCATCGTCGCCCTGCCGGTGCTGATTGCCGCGGCCTATGCCTGCAATGTCGCCTGGACGCGTGCGCCGATTTTTGCGGCGGCGACCGCCGGCCGGATGAGGATCCCGTTGTGGCTGCTGCCGCTACCGGGCGGACTGGTGCTCGGCGTCATTGCGCTGGCTTTCCCGCAGGTGCTGGGCATCGGCTATGAGCCGCTCGCTTCCGGGCTCAACGGAAATTACGGGGCCGAGCTGTTGCCCGTTCTCGCACTTGCGAAGATCGCAGCGACCGGCGTCACATTCGCCTTCCGCTGGGGCGGAGGCGCCGTCTCTCCCTCGCTCTATGTCGGCGCCATGCTGGGCGCCGCCCTCGGCGCCGTGGCGGGACTTGTGCTGGGGATACCCGCTCCGCAGGCTTTCATGGGCCTGGTCGGCATGGCGGTCTGCCTCGCCGTTCTCTCGGATTCACCCTTTGCCGCGACGATACTCGTGCTTGAACTCTCGGGCTCGACCGCCGTGGGCGCAACCAGCCTGTTCTGCTGCTTCATCGCCTGCATGGTCGCCCGCAGGCTCGCCCCGCTCCCCTCTGACGAGACCAGCGAGACCCTGCGCTGGCGTTGACGCGCAACGTCTCCTATCGTCCTGCCCGGGGGCTGGACGGAAGGGCTGCGCGTGAACACACCTGTCGCTGAAAAAGCAAAAACGGCCGCGCCGTGGGCGCTGGGCGTCTTCGCCGTGCTGTTCGTCGTGTTTTTCTTCCGGGCATTGCCGCTAGAGCTCGACCCCGTTCGCGGCACGAATGCGCCCGACCAGTTTGATGCCGAGCGCGCCATCACGCGCCTGAGCCGCGTTCTCGACGGCACGCCGCATCCGGTTGACTCGGCGTCGCTCGATGAGACGCGCGCGCGCCTGATGCAGGAGATCCGCGCCCTCGGTTATTCGCCGGAACTGCGCGCCGCCAATGTCTGCCAGTCGCTGTCGGGAACCGCTGCGCGTTGCGCCTTTGTGCAGAACATCTTCTTCACCGCCGGACCGGCCGCCAGTCAGGCGGGTGATCCCGCCGTGGTGGTCAGCGCCCACTATGACAGCGTCGAAGCGAGCCCCGGCTTCGGCGACGATGGCATCGGCGTCGGCGTCTGGCTCGAAGTGGCGCACCTCCTGAAACAACAGCCGCCAACGCGGCCGGTCGTTTTCCTGCTGACCGATGGCGAAGAGACCGGTCTTCTTGGCGCGCAGGCCTTCGTCGATCATCAGGCCGATTATCCCTTCAAGGTCGGCCGCATCATCAATCTCGAGGCGCGCGGCGTTCGCGGCCCGGCGCTGATGTTCGAGACAGGCCATCCCAATGCGGGCGTTGTCGGCGATTGGTCGAAGAACGGCGCGCGGCCGTTTCTCCAACTCGATGATGACGGCGGTCTACGAACTGCTGCCCAACTCGACCGATCTCACCGTTCATCTCCATGCCGGCTTCAACGGCGTCAACATTGCGATCTCCGACGGTCTGGATTTCTACCACACCAATCATGACGACCTTGCCCACCTCAACCGCGCCAGCGTGCAGCACATGGGCGATCAGGCGCTCGGCGCGACGCGGGCGTTCGTTGCGGGCGACTGGAGCAATGACAAGACTGGCAACGACATCGCCTATGCCGACGTCGGCTCGCGCATCTTCGTGATGCTGCCGCAGGTGTTCGCGTTGGTGCTTCTCGGTCTCTGCTTCGGCATTTCGGCCATGATGCTGGTGCGCCCGACGCGCGATGGCGGCTGGCAGAAGCTGGACTGGCGTGCGCTCGCTTTCCCGCCCGCCTTCATGGCCGCCGCCGGCCTTGTGACCTTCGCGCTGCAACAGCTGCTGTCGCTCATTCGCCCGGAGGCTGGTTTCTGGACCGCCTATCCGCAGGCCTTCAACATGGCGATCTTCGCCGTAACAGCGCTCGCGGGCGGAGCCGGCCTCGCATGGCTTGCGCCGCAGTCGAAGCGCGAGGCGATCTTTGCCTCCGGCTGGTTCTGGTTCCTCATCGCCGGCATGGGCCTCTCTTTCGCAGTCCCGGGCTTCTCGATGATCTTCCTCATCCCGGGCGTCGCGTTCGTGCTCGCAGGCGGCGCGGCATGGCTCTTCCCGCGCTATCAGCCGATCTTCTACGCCATCGCCAGCGCCGTGCTCGCGCTTGTCTTCTTCCCGATGATCCACCTGCTCGACGTGATGATGGGCCTCAGCCTCGCGGCGATGTTCGGCGTTGTCATAGCGCAGGTGCTCGCGCCCATGTTCGGCCTGATCGGCGGCATTGCGAGCGGCAAGATGAAAGTCATGGCCTCGCTCGGCGCGGCAGCGCTGGTCGCCATCGTCGCGACGATCGCCTTGCCCGCCTATTCGGTTGAGCGTCCGCTCGCGCTGAATTTCACGGCGCACTACGACCTCGATGAAAACAAGGCCGCGGTCTTTGCCGGCGCTCGCGCAGGCTCCCTGCCCAAGGCGGTGAGAGACCAACTCACGGTTGGCGAAAACCCATCGCCTCCCGGCGGCGCGCCAAACCTTGCGAGCCGCGCCATCGCCTTTACGCCGCCCGGCAAGGTCGATGCGACCATCATCTCCGATACGACGGCGCAGGACGGCAAGCGGACGATCCGCCTCCAGATTACAGCGCCCGATGCGCGGCAAGTGCGCCTGCGCATTCCGGGGTCGCCAATCCGATCTCCGCAGGTTTCGGCGGCGCAGACTACAAATTGCGCTCCGGCCCCGCCGAGACCTACATCGTCGACGTCGTCGGCCGCGCCGCCAACGGCGCGACCATCGACGTGACGCTTGCGCCTCGCTCCGCCGAGGACAAGAGCGAGTCGAAGCCGTGGCTGGTGCAGGCTTTCTGGACGCAGCTTCCCGACGACGCGAAGTCGTTGGCCGAGGCCCGTCCGGATACGGCGATCAAAATCCAGATGGGCGACGTTTCGATCACGACGAAGAAGCTGCCGCTTTTCGCGGTCCGTACGTTCGTGATCGCCAAAATGCTCAGTGCGATCTGGAGTGGATCTTGGACATCGTTCGCGTGAAGGCCAAAATTGATCTTCTCAGTTCGGCCGAAGGCGGACGACAGTCCGGCATCGAATCCTTCTACCGCCCAAATCACAATTTCGGATCGACTGACGATCCTGATTTTCGCATGGGTCAGATCAATCTCGCCCAACCCGTTGAGCCAGGGGATTGCTGCGAGGCCGAAATTCACTTCGCCGAGTTCCCGGAAGCACAGGTACGGGCGCATCTCTGGCCAGGCCGCACATGGCTTCTCCAAGAGGCAAACAAGGTGGTCGGAACCGGAACGGTCATTGAGGTTCTGCAATAGGTCAGCACGGATCAATACCCCAGCATTTGCTGTGCAAAAATGCCGCTCATAACCACTCGCTAACCATTGTCGCGCGACACGTGATACACGCGTGGCCGATGGCTTACGCCATCACCGACTGACCCGAAAAACTGCGAGATGAGGTAATTCCATGTCCGGCAAAGATCCGCTTGTCGTCGCCGCTATTGCCCGCATCATCGCAAAGGAGTTGGGGGTCGGCGAAGGACAGGTCGCCGCCACGATCCAGCTGATCGAGGAAGGCGCATCGATCCCGTTCATCGCGCGCTACCGGAAAGAACGCACGGGCGGTCTCGATGACACGCAGCTGCGCACGCTGGCCGAGCGTTTCGAATACCTCACCATTCTCAACGATCGCCGCGAAGTGGTGCTGCGCTCGATCGGCGAACAGGGCAAGCTGACGCCGGAACTCGAGAAGCTGATCCGCGCGGCGACGACGAAAGTCGAACTCGAAGATCTCTACGCCCCCTATCGCCCCAAGCGTCGCACCAAGGCGAGCATCGCGCGCGAGCAGGGTCTCGAGCCGCTGGTCGATCGCCTGCTGGCCAACCCGTCGCTCGATCCCGTCGCCGAAGCCCTCGCCTACATCTCGTCCGACAAGGGCGTCGAGAATGCGGATGCAGCACTCGAAGGCGCACGCAGCATCCTGATCGAGCGCATGGCGGAAGCGCCTGCCCTCGTCGGGCAATTGCGCGAGAAAGTGTGGAGCGGCGGCAAGCTCACGACGGGAGTCGTGAAAGGCAAGGAAGCCGAAGGCGCAAAGTTCTCCGACTATTTCGAGTTCAACGAGAACATCGCCAACATGCCGTCACACCGCGCGCTCGCCCTGCTGCGCGGCGAGAAGGAAGGCGTGCTTAAGGTCGACCTCGACCTGCCGCACGATGACAAAGCTGCGCCACCCGGCCGTCACCACCATCATGGCGGCCTTCAATATCCAGGACCGCAACCGTCCGTCAGACAAATGGCTGGCCGAGACGGCGCGTCAGGCGTGGAAGCAACGCCTTGCCCCCTCCTCGCACCACGATCTCGTCGATCGCCTGAAGGAGCGTTCGGACGCCGAAGCCATCCGAGTCTTCTCGCGCAACATGAAAGACCTGCTGCTGGCCGCGCCCGCCGGACCCAAAGTGGTGATGGGCGTTGACCCGGGCATCCGCACGGGTTGCAAGGTCGCCGTCGTGGACAGCACCGGCAAGGTGCTCGAGACGGCGACGATCTATCCGCACGAGCCGAAGAAGGACTGGAACGGCGCGCTCGCAACGCTTGCGCGTTCTCGCCAAGAAAGCACGGCGTCCAGCTGGTTTCCGTCGGCAACGGCACGGCTGGCCGCGAAACCGACAAGCTGGTCAACGAACTTCTGGCGAAGATGCCCGAGCTGAACTTCACCCGCGTGACGGTGTCGGAAGCGGGCGCGTCGGTTTATTCGGCGTCCGAACTTGCGGCCAAGGAATTTCCCGATCTCGATGTTTCGATCCGTGGCGCGGTGTCCATCGCGCGCCGCCTGCAGGATCCGCTGGCCGAGCTGGTGAAGATCGATCCGAAGGCCATCGGCGTCGGCCAGTACCAGCATGACGTCGACCAGGGCGCGCTCGCGCGATCGCTCGATGGCGTGGTGGAGGATTGCGTCAACGCCGTCGGCGTCGATGTGAACATGGCGTCCGCCGCCCTGCTCGCGCGCGTATCCGGGCTTAACAGCGCCGTCGCCGCCAACATCGTCACCTATCGCGACGAGCATGGGCGCTTTGAATCGCGCACGCAGCTGAAGAAAGTCCCGCGCATGGGGCCGAAAGCTTTCGAACAGGCGGCGGGCTTCCTGCGCATTTCGGATGGCAAGAATCCGCTGGATGCGTCGTCGGTTCACCCGGAAGCCTATCCGGTGGCTGAGCGTATCGCCGCCAAATCCGGCCGGCCGCTGAAGAGCCTGATCGGCGACAAGGCGTTCCTGTCGATGCTGCAGCCGGAATCCTTCGCCGACGAACAGTTCGGCGTGCCGACCGTCACCGACATCATCTCCGAACTCGTGAAGCCGGGTCGCGACCCGCGTCCGGAATTCAAGACGGCGACCTTCCAGGATGGTGTCGAAAAACTGTCTGACCTCTCGATCGGCATGAAGCTCGAGGGGACCGTTACGAACGTCACCGCCTTTGGCGCGTTCGTGGATATCGGCGTGCACCAGGACGGCCTCGTCCACATCTCGGAACTCGCCGACACGTTCGTGAAGGACCCGCACGACGTGGTGAAGGCGGGCGACGTCGTCAGCGTGCGCGTGAAGGAAGTGGACATCGATCGCAAGCGCATCGCGCTGTCGATGAAGCGAGAAGTGTCGGGCACGCAGGGCGCGCACAGCAAGCCGCAACCTTCCAGCGGCAGGGACAAGGCTGGTAATGACAAGTCCGGCAAGGCAGGCCCACAGAACTATTCCGCGGCGCCTGCAAAGCCGTCTGACGATTCCAATCCGTTCGCGGCGCTTAAAAACCTGAAGCTGAACTAGGCTGCCGGAAACATTCAGCGGTCTGATAGCCCAAGCCACTTGATCCCGGCGGCACGTCAGACAACCCTGACGGTCTGTCAGGGATTGGGCGGTTCATGAATTTGTTTCGCAGCATCGCACTCCTGCTTTGTCTGGCTGTCATCCAGCAGCCGGCGGCGCATGCCCAGCCCGCGCCTTCCCAACCCGGCCTGCCGATGTGGGTCGTGCGCGATGCGGACTCGACGATCTACATCACCGGCACGGTCCATATCCTGCGCGACAATGCCGAATGGATGAGCCCCAAGCTCAAGGCCGCGCTGGAAGCGTCATCCGAGTTGCGCCTTGAGCTTGCGGAGGTCGCAAGCACTGAAGCGCTTCAAACCGGCATTCGCGCTCTGTTGCCGGAATTTGGCGCCTACGCGGGTCCGCCGATCACCTCGTTGCTGACGCCCGAGGAGAATGTGACTCTCGCTGCCCAACTCTCCGCTGCGGGCGTGCCGGACGACGCGATCAAGGACATCGACACGCACCAGCCCTGGTTTGCGGTCGTCTTGTTGGGTCGCGACACGTTCACCGGCGGCGCGCACAAGTTTGTAAACGGCATCGATAATGTCCTGGCGCGATGGGCGATTGCGCACGATATTCCGGTGAAGGGGATGGAGTCGCTGAAAGTGCAGATCGCGCTGACGTCGGATTCCACGTTTGACGATCAGATGGCGACCCTGCGTTACAAGCTGAAGCCGTCGCCGCTGCAGCAGAAAATGAACGAGCGGGTCGTCGATGCAGCTTTTGGAAGCTGGCTGCGGGGCGAGACAAACATGACAGAAGCCATCGTGGCTTTCATGCGGATCGGATCGGCCAGGAGCGGTGGAACCGACGGCCTGCTCAAGGATCGCAACGAGGCGTGGTCAGGCGTAATCGAGGACATGCTCAAAGGCTCGGGCGTGTCGTTCATCGCCGTTGGCGCGGCGCATCTCGTTGGACCCGACAGCCTGCAGGCGCGCCTGAAACTTCGCGGCATCATGGCCGAGCGATACTGAGCCAGCTTCAGTTCATCGTGATGACGCCACGCGCATTGCGCCAGTCGGGAACGTCAAGCGGCTCGCCGTGCGCGACGCGGACCGAATGGATCACCGCTTCGATCTCGCGCCGCCAGAAATCCAGGAACTGCGAGACGCGCGGAAAGCGCGGCGCGACATCCAGCGTCTGCCACATGAATGTCTGCAGCAGCTTTGGATGATCGGGGATGTAGTAGAGTACTTCGGCAGTCACCAGCACCGAGCCCTTCAGGCGCTGTTCGATTTCGCTTTCAGGATGGCCAGCGGCGGTCTGGCTCGTGACCGGGATCAGTCGTCCGCACTTCAGGTCGCGCATGTTGAACGAGACTCCTCTTTGCACACGTGAAGCGTGCGCCGAAGGAGTTAACGGTCAACAGCGATCAACCGTTGCATGTGTAGATTGGCAGTCGCGCATCCATACTGCTGCCACGCAGCGATCAGGCGCTGAGCGTCGCCTTGATGCGCTCGGCTTCCTGCTGCCAGACACGCGCGACCGTCTTGCGGCCGGCACGCACCTGAATGTCGGCCAGCTGCCGCGCCGCCTCATACGCCGCCATGCTCTGCCCCGTGCGCAACGACGACGCCATTTTCAGCCGCAGCTTGGCCTGCGCAATTCCGAGCGAAACAGCTGCTGGCGCAGGCGTTTCCACCTTCTTCGCCGCAACAGCCGCCACAGGCTTGGCGGCCTTCTCAGCGGCGGGCTTTGCAGCCACGTCCTTTGTCTTTTTTCCACCGAACAGGAAGGAGAACAGTCCCATCGCGCGCGCCCTTCAGCCCCGAATGACCGCGACATTATCCATACTGCGCCACACCGCAGCTGCCCGCTGGCGAGGCTGCGGTGGAAAACAACAAGGCGCCCAATTCGCGATCACACGGCGCCCAAGCGCGTGGCACAGACATGAAGACGGCGCGCTCCCGTGAGGACCGCGCCGCCATTCAATCAGCCTTGTGACCTCAGCCGCCGAGTTGCGCGACGATAAAGTCTTCCGCTTTCTGGATGCCATCCGGCGATGGCCAGTGAGCCTCGCCCTTCACCTCGTCCAGCGTCGACGTGTAGCCGCCCGCCGTCAGCTTGTCCTGGAACGCCTTGATCCGCGCGCCATCGACCAGCGGGTCCGCATCATTGTGCACGATCAGCACGGCCGGCGTCTTGCCGCCCTTTTCCGCCGCGCAATCGCCGTTGGCAATAATGCCGGCCAGCGAAACCACCGCCTTCACGTCGCCCGTCACGCAGCTGCCCGCATCAAACGCCACGCCGCCGCCCTGGCTGAACCCAACCGTGACGATCTTGTCGTGCGGCACCTTCAACACGTCAGACGCCTTGTTGACAGTATCGACCGCGATCTGCTTCACCGCCCCGCGCGTGTTGTCCTTGTCCTCGCCGCGCAGCACATACCAGCTACGTCCGCCCTGCGCCGTCATCGGGCCGTCGTTGAAGATGAAGGCCGCATCCGGCAGCCGCTTCGCCAGCTCCTGCGCCAGCGGCTTCATCGCCATGCCGTTCTGCGTATAGCCGTGGAACATCACGACGATCTGTTTCGGCGCCTTCCCCGAAGCGGGATCGAGACCCTGCATCCCGGTGTCGGCAACTTTCTGCGCATGGGCGGCGCCTGCGCCGAGCCCTACCGCCGCAACCACGGCCGCCATCGCAACCAGCTTCTTCATGACGTTCTCCCGGAACTGTTGTCTTATTGGGCCGGACAAGACCGCGTCACTCCCGCGACAGCAAGCGCGCCATGCATCACCGTGTGGTGAGGAAATGAGAGCGACTGCGCACTGAGAACAAACCGTAAAACAAGGTGCTGCGGCTGCGGGGTTGCGCAAAGCAAAAACCCCAGCCAGATCAGCGCCGAATGAACGATTCACGCGATCCTTTGGACTCCCTCGACGACATCCCGTTCCCGGATGACGACGCGCCCGCTTCTGTTCACGAAGAGCGCGAGCCCGGGTCGGACGACGACACCCCCATGTCCGACGAGGCGGTCGCGTTCTTCCGCCTGCCGCAGGACGAGGACATCCCGCTGCCGGAAGAGCGGTTCGAGGACACGCGGCCGATCTCCGAGCGGGCGATGGCGCGCCGACCGGTCTCGGCGGACCCGCACGCGGAATACCTCACCGGCCTGAACCCCGAGCAGCGCGAAGCCGTGCTGCACACGGATGGGCCGCTGCTGGTGCTCGCCGGCGCCGGCACCGGCAAGACACGTGTGCTGACGACGCGCGTCGCGCAGATCCTGGCCGAACGCAAAGCGTGGCCGAGCCAGATGCTGGTGGTCACCTTCACCAACAAGGCCGCGCGCGAGATGCGGGAGCGGACGTTGAGGCTGGTCGGGGCGGAGGGGGAGGGGCTGCGGTGGTTTGGGACGTTCCACTCCGTTTCGGCGCAGATCCTGCGGCGGCATGCGGAGCTGGTGAAGCTGAAGTCAGGGTTCACCGTGCTGGACACCGACGACCAGCTGCGCCTGATCAAGCAGATCCTCGAAGCCGAGGGCATCGACCAGAAAAGATGGACGCCACGTTATCTTGCGAGCCTGATCGACGGCTGGAAGAACCGCGCCATCTGGCCGGAGAAACTGCCGCAGAACGAGGCGCACCAGTTCGCCGAGGGCAAGGGCAAGAAGCTGTACGAGATCTACCAGGCGCGGCTCGCCACGCTGAACGCGGTCGATTTCGGCGACCTGCTGCTGCACACGATCCGCATCTTCACCGAGCACAAGGAAGTGCTCGCCGACTACCACGCCAAATTCCGCTACATCATGGTGGACGAGTACCAGGACACCAACGTCGCGCAGTATCTGTGGCTGCGGCTGCTGGCGCAGGGCTCCAACAACATCTGCTGCGTCGGCGATGACGACCAGTCGATCTATGGCTGGCGCGGCGCGGAGGTGGAGAACATCCTGCGCTTCGAGAAGGATTTCCCCGGCGCGAAAGTCATCCGTCTCGAACAGAACTACCGCTCCACCGCCCACATCCTCGCCGCAGCCTCCGGCGTCATCGCGCAGAACACCTCCCGCCTCGGCAAGACGCTGCGCACCGACGCCGACCAGGGCGACCTCGTGAAAGTGCGCGGCGTGTGGGATGGCGAACAGGAAGCCCGCCTCGTCGCCGACGACATCTCCTCCTGGCGCCGCCAGAACCGCCGCTATGACAACTGCGCCGTGCTCGTCCGCGCCTCGTGGCAGATGCGCGCCTTCGAGGAACGCTTCATCGTCACCGGCACGCCCTATCGTGTCATCGGCGGCCCGCGCTTCTTCGAGCGCGCCGAGATCCGCGACGCCATGGCCTATCTCCGCCTCATCCGCTCGGAGTCCGACGACCTCGCCTTCGAGCGCGTGGTGAACCAGCCCAAGCGCGGCGTCGGCGACACCACGATCCAGAAGATGCACGTCGCCGCGCGCCAGCTGAACACCTATCTCACGCGCGCCGTCGAGATGGAGATCCGCGGCGACAAGATCAAAGGCCCCGCCAAGACCGGCCTGCGCCGCTTCATCCTCGACATGGAGCGCTGGCGCGCCCAGGCCGCCACAACCGAACACCCGCGCCTGCTCGAGATCATCCTCGAGGAGAGCGGCTACACAGACATGCTGCAGGCCGACAAATCCCCGCAGTCGCAGACCCGCCTCGACAACCTGAAGGAACTCGTGCGCGCGATGGGCGCGTTCGACACCCTGCCCGCCTTCCTCGAGCACGTCGAACTGGTGATGGACAATGCCGAGGGCAAGGGCGCGGAGGATCAGGTGCAGATCCTCACGCTGCACTCGGCCAAGGGCCTCGAATGGCCGATGGTCTTCCTGCCCGGCTGGGAGGAGGAAGTGTTTCCCTCCCGCCGCTCGCTTGATGAAAGCGGCGCCAAGGGCCTCGAGGAAGAGCGCCGCCTCGCCTATGTCGGCATCACGCGCGCGCGCGAGCGCTGCTACATCTCCTTCGTCGCCAACCGCCAGATCTATGGCCGCTGGACCAGCGTGCTGCCCAGCCGCTTCATCGACGAACTGCCGCCCGCCCACGTCGATGCCGTCAGCGAGACCGGCTACGTCTCGCCCGGCGGCGCGTTCCACGGCTCCGAGACCAAGAGCCGGTGGGACACGGCGCCCGAGAAGGACGAGCGCGCGGTGTTCGATTCAACGCCGGCCGGCAGCAACTTCCGTGGCGGCTATGACAGCCCCGGCTGGCGCCGCGCCCAGGCCGCCGCAGCAGAGCGCGGCGCCACACGCCCGCCCGACATCGAAGGCCGCGCCTTCCGCGCCGACGACTCGGACGGCCGCCCGCTCGCACGCGGCAAGACCCCCGGCGACATGCTCGCCTCCTCCGACCCCGCCGCCTCGAGCGGCCTCAAAATGGGCCAACGCATCTTCCACCAGAAATTCGGCTACGGCCGGATCGTCGGAATCGAAGGCGCGAAGCTCACGGTCGACTTCGAAAAGGCCGGGCGTGAAAAAGGTGGTCGAGAGTTTTGTGCAGAGGGTTTGAGGTCGTGCGGGGGGTGAAGATGCTGATGGTTTTTGCTGGATTGGCACTCGCGGGATCGGTTTTCGCTATCCTCTACAACGCCAACAAAAGCGGTCTCGCGTTGATGCTCGGGAAAGATGGGTTCGTACCCTCGCTGCCCATGCACATAGTGGTGTGGGGAGCGCTGTTTCTTGCCATATTGGGATCGGCCGCATTTCCCGTCGCACTTGGTTTCATTCAGGCGAAATACGATGAGCTTCACCCCGCCGCTCCGAGCAACCTCGGACTAAAGCAGCCAACACCAGAAGAGGAGAAAAAAGCCAGGCATCAGAAAGACATGCTGTCCTTTGTGAGCGATGTCACCTTTGATCACGCTGGGGAATCCCCGGGACAAGTATCATTCGTCGGCGCGTCCCTCTACGCCAGTGACGACATTCCGGGGTCAGACGATTTTTGGGTCAGGTCAGGCAGGATCGACTACGAGGATGGAAGCTCCACCGATTTTTCAGTCGGCGTCCTATTCGACTCGCGGTCGTGGAAGACCGGCGACAGTCGCAGACTCGAATCAGTGCGCGGCTCCGAAGGCGTAGCGCTTGAGAATGCGATACGGACGACGAAGATCAGCGATTTGGTTCAAGGTCATCTTTGGACAATCTGCTTAGGCCTTGCCTCGGCCGAAACTAGCGACAAACCTGAATCCAATGAGCATTTGTCGGACGATCGCAGCTATCATTTGTGCAAGGCGCTCGTGAACTTGGGGTATGTCCGCCCCGACAAAGTCAAAGGGCTTGGACTCGGCGTCGCCCAGAGTTCGTCGACGTCGAGTGTTGCGTTGAGCCGGCAGCGAACGGCGATTATCATTGGTGTCACGCCCTTACAGAAGCTGCACGCCCACGACATCAGTGTTGCAGCAACACGACTGGTCACGGTGAATGGAGTACTGCTCGACCGATACTCGCGTTCAAAATCAGGCTATTCAATCTTTGAGAATATCCACAAAGGACCGTACGACGGAGCGTCCAGCGTTACGGACAGCGACGACGTCACGGATCTAATCGGTCCGGACGACACGCGTTAGGCGGGTTGCCAGTCGTATTGCTTGGCTTCCCGCAGATTGCAGAGCAACTCGAATTGCCGAGGATCAGGGAGCGCGTTGATCAGCGCTTGCGCTGCACCGGGAAATGCGCACGTGAACATCTCTCGCGCTTCTTGGGCATGACCAGCCTTCATGTAAACGGACGTGTACTGAAAACCATGCAATGCTTTTTGAGCATTCGCCTCGATCTGTCCGGCGTTTGCCAAAGTAGTGGTTGCTGCCAGCATCTCCCAATCATCGAGTCCACCGTAAACATCGCTGCGGAGTCGGACCAACCTACTATCGATACTCTCTGCCGACCCGATTTTTGTGCGTTGCCCCTTCAGCGAACCGGCTACATAAACGCGCGCGCTACTTGAGTGTCGCTTCGCAAAGGCGATCTGTTTCGTCTCGCACTGGATGCAATGACCCGGCTTTGTGCGAAGCGTATGGCCCGCTTTTCGGCACGGAGCGCCTCCGAAATAGAAGCGCTTGCCTTGAGTTTCCATCTCTGCTTCTCGCTGACGTTTTGACATGTTCTCCGCGTCGAACATGTCCTCAGCCGCAAGTCCTTGGGATTGTAGAAATTCAATCTGTGCAGATGTGAGTCTGGCCATGGCGCTGCCTCCTAGTTGGCATCCCGCCCCCGGCAGAGACGTTCAGATGAGTCGGTTACGAGTTCGTTGTTTCCGTTCGCGGCATCTCCCCAACTGCGTCCGAACCAAGGCGCGTCCGCTGAATAAGCGGGTTGCCGGGGTGGGCTGTGGGGCCCACCTCTAGGGCTCGTCCTGGCGTGGCGGAGTTCTGTCTGCGCCGGTTGACGTGGAGACTTCATGTCCAGTTCGATCCAGCATCCGCAGAAGCCCCTGACCGCCGCCCAGCGCGCCAATGAGGCCAACCGCGCCCAGCAGATGGCCGTGAACGGCAGCGCCGGGCGGCCGAGCGATCGCAAGGCTCTCCAGTCGGGCGAAGTCTCCGACCAGGGCATGGCGAACGACCAGCGGCCGGCCGGGCTCGCGCGCAAGGACTAGCCACCCGTCCGACATGCCGACTATTGCGGCCGTGCAGCGGAATTTTGCCCGTTGCGCGGCTTTACGTGCTATATAGGAGGCACGGACCTCCGGAATCGCCCGGTCTTTCCGTCTGCGACGCGCCCCGCCCGGCGCCGGTCGCGCGTGACAGTGAAAGCGTATTCTGATGAGCAAGGCCCCCGAAAAGCGTACGCCGTTCGATCCGGCGAAAGCTGCGCGCGAGCGGGCTGCGGCGGCCTCCGAACGGGCGCCGACGGCGCTGACGCGCGAGCAGCGCATGGGCAAGCGGCCCCTGCTGCGCGCCGAAAAGCCGGCGAAGACCGACGACCTCTAACGGCCCTCCCCTGCCGCTAGCCTTTCTGCTGCTTCGGGGCCGACCGCGTACAAGTGACCATCCGTGACGGCGTGCGGCATTTGCATGTGACGCCGATCTGCCGAGCTCGTCTCGTTACCAGATGCAACCACGTCAGGCAGGGGACGGGCCCCAGGTCTTGCGTCACGGAGATTGCCCCCATGGCCACTTTCAAAAAGACCACGAAGCCGGCTTCGACGGGCGTGAAACCGCCCGTGTATTCGCCGACGGACACGACGCGCACGTTCGACGCGCGGCCGAAGGCGTCTGACGATCGCCGCCGCGAAGAGCGCGCTCGCCCCAGCCAGCACGTCGACCAGATCGTGCGCGATCCGCTTGATACCGAGACGGTCGATACGTCGGAAGACTAGCCAAACCTTCACGAATTTGGCCTCACGAAAGAGTGGCGTCTGCCAGCTTGCTGGCAGGCGCGGCTTTGAGGCACTGTCCGTCGGTTGAGGCGCGGGGCGGAGACCCTGCAGCGTCACCCGGGAGAGACAGCGATGACAGCACTCAGCAAGCAACTGATGGCGGCGGCTATGCTGGCGATGGCGGGCGCGATGCTCGCGCCGGTCGCCATGGCGCAGAGCAGCTATCAACCGCCGCGCCAGCACACCGGCAAGCCGGACCTGCAGGGCGTCTGGAGCACTGCGTCGGTGACCCGCCTCGAACGGCCGCCGGGCCTGCCGCTGGTGCTGACGCCGGGCGCAGGCGGACGAGCTTGAAGGCGGCAACCTGTTCAACCAGCGCAGCAAGACGGAAGCGAACTTCGTCGACCCGAAAGCGGGCGCGCCCGAGAAGGGCAAGCCGCTGCCGCCGGTCGGCAATTACGATGTGGCGTACACCGATCCGGGCTCGGCGGTGGCGAACATCAATGGCGAGCTGCGCTCGTCGTTCATCGTGTTTCCGGAGAACGGCAAGGTCCCGGCGATGACCGAGGAAGGCAAGAAGCTGCGCGCTGCGGCGCCGCGCCGGCTGGGCACCGGGTTCGACAATCCGGAGGAGCGCGGCTTGTCCGAGCGGTGCATCATCATAGGTAATGCCGGGCCGCCGCTGGGCCAGTACCTGTACAACAACAATTTCCAGATCGTGCAGACCGACGACAACTTCGTGCTGCTGTCCGAGATGATCCACGATGTGCGGATCGCGAAGATCGGCGGCAAGCATCAGGCGGATGATCGCGAGCAGTGGCATGGCGACTCGATCGCGTGGTGGGATGGCGATGTGCTGGTGGTGGAGACGACCAACATCAACGCGACGCAGCGCGATGCGGGCGGCACGTTCCTGTCGAAGAACGGCAAGCTGACCGAGCGCTTCACGCGCATCAACGACAACCAGATCCTCTATGCGTTCGAGGTCAACGACCCGACGGTCTACACGCAGGTGTGGCGCGGGGAGATGCCGCTGAACCGGCTGAAGCAGGCGGTCTATGAGTATGCCTGTCACGAGGGAAATTACGCGCTGGAGCATATCCTGTCGGGCGGTCGCGAGAATGATCGCCAGGGACGCTCGCAGACCGGTGGCGAGAGCCGCAGCGAGTAACTAGCGACGCAGCTTTGCGTTTTCGGCGGCGAACATTGCTCGGACGCGTTCGCCGTTGGAGGGCTCTTCTTCCAGTGTCTCGGCGTTCCAGAGGCTGCGCTCGGTCTCGAAGAAGTCGCCGCCATAGATGTGCAGGCCGGCGGTGAAGCGGCCGAGCGGATTGGTGACCGAGTGGATCACGTCGCGCGGCAGCGAGGCGACGTCGCCGGCGAACAGGGCGCTGGCGCCGCCGGCGCGGAGGCCATTGTGCGTGCGCTTCCAGAAGATGTTGTCTTCCCTGCCCGTGTAGATGCCGATCAGCGCCCACATCAGATGGTTGTGCGGCGACAGCGTCATGTTCGGCGCCCATTTCGCGGCGAAGATGGTGAGGCGTGGCGAGGCGATGAGGATGTCGAAGCCGGCCTCGTTCGGCTCGCCCATGGCGGCGAGGACGCTGGCGTGATCGGATACTGCGCGGGCGAGGTGTTCGTGGATGGCAGCCTGCGGGTCGCTCTCGCTCGAGCGAGGCGGTGCAGTCGGCGACGAAGCGGTCACGGTCAAAGGGCATGGGTGGCTTGTAATTCATATCAGCGTGAGGTGGAACCTCTACGCAACCAGCTGCCGTGTTCGGCGTTGCTCTTCGGAGCCGTGGGACATGACATGCAGGAGGCATCAATGGCCAAGCAAGAGATCAACTACAACGAACATCATCCGCTGCATGACGAAGTGTTCGGCAAGGATCCGAATGGCTTCTACAATGACACGCCCAAGGGCGCGATTGGCGAGAACGTCAATTACATCGGAACTGCCGTGCAGCCGGAACGCAATCAGCCGATGCGCAATCTCGGCGACAGCGACCAGGGTGATCGGCAACCGATGGGCGGACCGCGTCGCTAACGAAACAACGGCGTGCGGCGTTCACTGCAATTCGCAGGAACGCCCGTCGCCGCAGGACGTTATATCCCTGCGCAATGACGTGGGGAAAACTCGTTTCGCGCGACACAAACAAGAAGCCGAAAGGAACGCCCCATGACCAACACACCTCGCGATCCCAAACAGAATCAGAATCCGAACGACAAATCCGACAAGGCGAACATCAACGATCCGAACCACGATCGGAACAATGAGAGCCAACGTCGCCAGCAGGAAGCTGAGCAGGGCCGTCAGGGTCAGCAAGGCCAGAAGGATCAGAACCCGCAACAGGCCCGGCCTGACGACAAGCGGAAGCCGCAGCAGAGCTGATGGCGTGATCAACTGGTCGCTGGCGTGACGATGCCGGCGATCAACGGCAAGCCCCGGATCGAAAGATCCGGGGTTTTCTGTTTTGGGAACCCTGCGTTGCACGGCGGCCATGAGGCTATATAAGCCGGGCACATTCCTTGCCGGGGCTATCATGTATCGCGTTCATTGCCTTCTGCCGCGCCTCGACGCCGAGCGTCTTTCCGACGTGCTTTCGGGCATGGACCCCTCGCCTGCTTCGGCGGTGTCGGTAGAGGAAGCCTCGAAGGTCTCCTGGAGCCTGGATGCGTTCTGCATCGAGGAGGATCAGGCGAATGAAGCGGCCGCCATCATCGAGCGCGAGGCGCCCGGCGCGCGCGCGGCGGTCGAGAAGCTGGACGACAAGGACTGGGTCGCGGTGTCGCTGGCCGGACTGCCGGCGGTGCATGCTGGCCCGTTCGTGGTGGCGGGCTGGCATGAGCTGGCGCATCTCGAGGGCGGCAAGATTCCGGTGTGGATCGAGGCGGGGCCTGCATTCGGCACGGGGCATCACGGCACCACCAAGGGATGCCTGCAATCGCTGTCGGCGGAGATCAGGCGCAAGCGGCCACAGCGTGTGCTCGACATCGGCACGGGCTCAGGCGTGCTGGCGCTGGCGGCCGTGAAGACGGGAACGCCGTTCGCGCTGGGTACGGACATCGACAAGGAGTCGATCCGCATCGCGCATGAGAACCGCAAGAACAATCGCGCGGGACGGAAGCTGAAATTGATGCATGTGCGCGGGTCTGGCCATGCCGCGATCCGGACGCGGGCGCCGTATGATCTTGTGCTCGCGAACATTCTGGCGCGGCCGCTGGTGGGTCTCGCGCCGGAGATCGCGAAGCTGGTGAAGCCGGGCGGGCGCGTGATCCTGTCTGGCCTGCTGACGCATCAGGAGCCGCAGGTGCGGGCGGCGTATTCGGGACGCGGGCTGACGCTGGTGAACCGGCGTCGCCTGAATGGCTGGTCGACGCTGACGTACAAGCGGGCGGGTTGATTGCCGTTGTTTCACCGCTAATCCAGCTGAATGAGCGGGCCAAATTGTCGACAGTGCTTACCTCGCACTGGGAATGACACGGCGCGCGGCGCGGGCTAGTCTCCACGCACTCCCCATTTGAGGCGCGGAACATGAGACAGACCTACGAAGTCATCGGCGGGCCGGCGGTTGGGCAGGCGTCTCTGCCGAAGCTGCGCGAGGCGCTGAAGGCGCGGGGGCTGGACGGGATCTATATTCCGCACGACGACGAGTATCAGAACGAATACCTGCCAGCCTGCTATGAGCGGCTGGCGTGGGCAACCGGATTTACCGGATCGGCGGGCGCCGCGTTCGTGTTTCTCGACAGTGCGATCGTGTTCGTGGACGGGCGCTATACGCTGCAGGTGAAGCAGCAGCTGGCGCCGGGGCTGTTCACGGTGGGCGACCTGATCGATCCGGGTGCGTTCGGGTGGCTGGCGAAGCAGACATTCGCGGGCAAGAAAGTGGCGTATGATCCGCGGCTGATGTCGCCGGATGCGCTCGACCGGCTGACCGATGCGGCGGCTAAGGCGGGCGTCACGCTGGTGGCGACGGACCCGAACCCGATCGACATTGCGTGGACGGATCGTCCCTCGGCGCCGATGCACGCGGTTGTGCC
The DNA here is from genome assembly GCA_963784415.1 of uncultured Alphaproteobacteria bacterium. Classification (GTDB taxonomy): domain Bacteria; phylum Pseudomonadota; class Alphaproteobacteria; order Caulobacterales; family Hyphomonadaceae; genus UBA7672. Next base: position 391,835 of record CAWARK010000002.1, on the reverse strand, counting down.
GCACGCGCTGGAATATTCGGGCGAGAGCTCGTCCTCCAAGCGGACGCGGCTGGGCAAGATGCTGGCCGAGCAGAAGATGGATGCGGCGGTGATTACGTCGCCGGCGTCGATCGCGTGGCTGTTCAACATTCGCGGCGGCGATGTTTCGCGTACGCCCCTGCCCCTTGGGCGCGCGTTCCTGTTTGCCGATGGTCAGGCGGAACTGTTCGTCGATCCGAAGAAGGTGGGGCCGGAGCTGGTCGGGCACCTGGGCAACGAGGTGACGCTGCATGCCGAAGATGCGGTCGAGGAGCGGCTGGGCGGCATGAAGGGCAAGCGCGTGAGCGTTGATCCGTCGGTGGCGTCGGCCTGGTTCTTCAACACGCTGGACAAGGTGGGCGCACAGACGATGCGTGCGGGCGATCCGGTGATGCTGCCGCGGGCGAAGAAGAACGACGGTCGAGATCGAGGGATCGCGGCAGGCGCACCGGCGCGATGGCGCGGCGCTGAGCGCGGTTCCTGCGCTGGTTCGATGAGCATGGGCAGACCGGCAATGTCACCGAGATCGACTGCGCGATGAAGGTGGAGGAGTTCCGCGAGGCGACGGGATCGCTGCAGGACCTGTCGTTCAACTCGATCTCGAGCGCGGGACCGAACGGGGCAATCAACCACTATCGGCCGGATACGCAGACCAATCGGAAGCTGGAGCGCGGGACCCTGTTCCTGCTGGACTCGGGCGGCCAGTATCTCGACGGCACGACAGATGTGACGCGCACCATGGCGATCGGCGAGGTGTCGGACGAGATGAAGGATCGGAACACGCGCGTGCTCAAAGGGCATGTCGCGCTGTCGCGCGTGCGGTTTCCGAAAGGCACGACGGGCTCGGCGCTGGATGCGCTGGCGCGGATGTCGCTGTGGGAGGCGGGCTGCGACTATGACCATGGCACGGGCCATGGCGTGGGATCCTATCTCGGCGTGCACGAGGGGCCGCATCGCGTGGCGAAGGCGCCGAACACCGTGCCGCTGGAGCCGGGCATGATCCTGTCGAACGAGCCGGGCTACTACAAAGCCAATGCGTGGGGCATCCGGATCGAGAACCTGCAGGTTGTGACGCAGCCTTCGGCGATCGCGGGTGGCGAGCGCGAGATGCTGGGCTTCGAGACGCTGACGCTGGCGCCACTGGATCGCCGCCTGATCCTGCCGAACCTGCTGAGCGAACAGGAGTGGGCGTGGATCAACGCGTATCATGCGCGCGTGCTGGCCGAAGTCGGCCCGCTGCTGTCGGGCGATGATCGCGCCTGGCTCGCTGAAGCGTGCAAGCCGCTGTAGAGGGATTCAGGCGATGAAGTTCAACATCAGGCGAGACCCACTGGCGGCGCTGGCGGTTTTGCTGGCGACGTTCACGTCGGCATGCGCGTCGATGAGCTATGATGCGGGCGACAGGCAGTTTGCATCGTGCGCGGCGTATACACCGGCTTACAAGGTGACGGACGACTTCATGCGCACCTTCAACACGAAGGACGCCAAGGCGTGGGGCGCAACATTCCACTTCCCGTCCGTGCGCATCGCGAGCAATACGGTTCGCATCATCAAGGGGCCCGAAGATCTGGAGGCGTCGTTCACGACGCTGGGTGCCGAAGGATGGGACCATTCGGCGTGGGCGAGCCGCAAGGTGGTGCAGTGCGGGCCGACCAAGGCGCACATGCTGACGACATTCGTGCGCTATCGCGCGGACAATTCGGAGATGTCGCGGTTCGACTCGCTCTACATCGTCGAGTTCAAGGATGGGCGCTGGGCGCTGACGGCGCGGTCGAGCTTTGCGCCATAGGATATGGCGTCGATCCACTCTTCTCCGGGCAGGACAAAGTTCGGCAGCGATCCGGACCAGTATGACCTGGCGCGGCCGGGCTATCCGGCGGCGCTGTTCGACTGGCTGCGGACGCGGTGCGGGCTGAATGCGCAGAGCGACTGTTTCGAGATTGGCGCGGGGACGGGTCATGCCACGCTCCCTGTGCTGGCGACGCCGGTGCGTTACCTGCTGGCGATCGAGCCGGATGGACGATTGGCCGAGAAGATGCGCGAGAAGGCTGCAGGAGATCCGCGGCTGACAATCGAGATTGCGCGGTTCGAAGCGGCTGCCCTGCCCCTTGGCTTTTTCGATTTCGGATTTGCAGCGACGAGTTTTCACTGGGTGCCGCGCATGAAGTCGCTGGCACGCGCGAAAGATGCGCTCAAGCCGGACGGGCATTTCGCGATGTGGTGGCACGTGTTTCACGATGCGGCGCGGCCGGATGGGTTTGATCACGCGACAGCGCATCTGTTCGCAGGGCTGGAGCAGGACCCGGAAGCCACCAACGGACGGCCACCCTTTGCGATGGATGTCGCCTCACGGCTCGGCGAGTTGCGCGCGGCGGGGTTTGTGGATGCAGAGCATCGCGTGTTCAGCAAGGAGATTGTCTTCTCGCCGCAAAGGCTCAGCGCGCTATACGGCACCTTCTCGCGCGTGCGCATGGCGCCGGACGCGACGCGAGCGCGGCTGCTCAGCGATGTGGAGCGTATCGCGCGCGAGGATTTTGGCGGAGAGGTGCGGCGCACGGTTGTCAGCAGCGCGTATTGCGCGCGCAAGCCTTGATGCGTGTTATTCGACGGCGGCGGCGATCGCGGCCATGAGTGGCTTCAGACTGGACACATCCGTCACTGATGGGTCCATCATGATGCCAAACAACAGCGCGGCGTCTTCAACTTCGTAGCACGTTGTCATTTCGACAGCGCCTGCTGGCAGCTTCATGCCCGGCCCGGTGACCCATCCAGACGGCAGGCCCGTGGGGCGATGATCGGGCAGCAGATCGACCGTCAGCGAGTTGAGAACTTCCTGGCATGAAAAGTCATCCGCCAAAACCAGTTCGGCCGATACCTCCGGCAATGTTGGCAGCAGGCGATCGAATGTGTCGACGCCATCAACCTCGCTGACGAGCCAGAAATAGCCGTCGTCTGGCAGGTCGACCGAGAGCCCGGAGACCGGAAGCCTGGCAGTACGCATGGCTGAGCCATTGCCGCGATTTTTAACGTCCGCACGGCGCGTCGGCAGGATGTCGCTGGTGCGGCCTGATGTGTAAGACTGGTTCGCAGCGGCAAGCGCACCGGCTTCGCTGACGCTCTTCATCACGGCTGACTGAGAAGCCGTTTCAGGCTGATCGGTGAGGAAATGATAGAGCAACAGCGTATGACCGCTGTCTATGGAGCGGCACAGCGCGGCGGCAGGTCGCCGGCCCAGTGCGCCATCGAAGGTGAAGACGCCGCCGCGAACCTTCCAGCTGTTTCCCCACAACGTCACATCCTGTGACCATGAATTGTCGAGCTTCGTTTCGGCGACCGTCGCGGCGCAGTCACCCGCTGTAAAATAGCCGGACATGACCCAGTTGCCCGCGACGATCTTGCCGGACGCGGTTTCAATTTCGTCGATGATGTCGCGGGTATCGAACGTGTCGCCCGTGACGCTGGACGACCAGCTACCAGAGACGTGGTACTCGACCCCGGTCTTTGCCGGGAGGTCCACGACGAGCCCTGATGTCGGCAATTGCGCCGTGCCCCGCAGGACCGTGACCGGGTCCGCATTGGCGACCGGCGCCTGTACGAGCAAGGCTGCGCAAGCGGCCGCCAGACCGAGCCAAAGAGATTTCGTGACTCTCATTTTGTATCCGCCCCGGATCCAGAACCCGGACGCATATTATTCCGGCGCTGCACAAAGGAAAGTGGCGGCGGCAGCAAACGCTGCTGCGCAGCGCAATTGAGATATGTGAATCTCCGCAAGAGGCCGCGTCTTCCGGCGCTGTCGCGCATGAGATAGGGGAGCGCGATGAAAAGCATCTCCCTGCTCTGCCTGATCGTTCCGTTCGCTCTGGGCGGCTGCGCGCCGCGGCCGGAACCTGTCGCCACGCTGCCAGACTTCAGCGCATGCGCGGCGGCGCGGCCGGCGATGGACGTGATGGACAAGTTCCTCGCCGCGTTCAATGCGAAGGACACGCCCGGCTTCGAGGCGACGTTCCACTATCCGCACATGCGCATCGCGAGCTATCCGCTGCAGGTGCTGACCGGGCCGGGCCAGCAGGACGACATCTTCGGCAGCCTCGCAGCGGAAGACTGGGCGAGCTCGCGCTGGGACGCGCGCACGATTGTCCAGTGCGGCAAGGACAAGGCGCACATCCTCGCCACGTTCGCGCGGCTGCATGCCGACGGAACGGAGTACGCGAAGTATGACGGGCTCTATGTGATCGAGCTGCGCGATGGCTTCTGGGGGATCACGGTGCGGTCGACGTTTGCGCCTTGAGCGCGCGCTTGTCCGTCAGAGACTGACCATGTCTCCGGGCTTGGCGACAGGGATGCCTTTCCACTTCTTCGCGAGATAGGTCGCATCGCGCTTGTCGACACAGACGAACCAGGCGAAGTCGCCGACGCGGTATTGGGCCTCGACGTCAGACTTGAATTCGCTGCTGTGGTCTTCGGGCAGCTTCAGGGTCTCTGCCTTGATTGCGTGGAAGTCTTTCGAAGACACGCGTACGCAATAATCCATCAAGTCCCTCGTGCTGACGCCCGGCCAGACGCCAGGGCTTCTCATGGAGAACATCCATGCGAGAGAGGTCTTGCGACTCGTCCCGAGCGGGTTGGGTAGCACGGAAGGGCGGCGGTGTGTGGAAGATTGGCGGTGAACTGCGCCAACCCTAGTCCTCGTCCATCTTCAGCGCGGCGACGAAGGCTTCCTGCGGGATCTCGACCTTGCCGAACTGGCGCATGCGCTTCTTGCCCTCTTTCTGCTTGTCGAGGAGCTTGCGTTTGCGGCTGGCGTCGCCGCCATAGCATTTGGCGGTGACGTCCTTGCGCATGGCGGAGATGGTTTCGCGGGCCACGACCTTGCCGCCGATGGCGGCCTGGATCGGGATCTTGAACATCTGGCGCGGGATGAGGTCTTTCAGTTTCTCGCACATGGCGCGGCCGCGCTGTTCGGCGCGCGCGCGGTGGGTGAGCATCGAGAGCGCATCGATCGGCTCGTCATTGACCAGCATCTGCAGTTTCACGAGATCGCCGACGCGGCGGCCGATCTGGCTGTAGTCGAATGAGGCGTAGCCCTTCGAGATCGACTTGAGGCGGTCGTAGAAATCGAACACCACTTCGTTGAGCGGCAGCTCGTAGCGGATCATGGCGCGGGCGCCGACGTAGGACATCTCCTTCTGGATGCCGCGGCGGTCCTGGCAGAGCTTGAGAATGCCGCCGAGATATTCGTCGGGCGTGAAGATGGTCGCTTCGATCCACGGCTCGTGGATTTCGAGGATCGACATCACGTCGGGCATGTCGGCCGGGTTGTGCAGCTCGACCACCGAGCCATCGCGCATGTGGAGGCCGTAGACCACCGAAGGCGCGGTCGCGATGAGGTCGAGGTCGAACTCGCGGCTGAGGCGCTCCTGGATGATTTCGAGGTGGAGCAGTCCGAGGAAGCCACAGCGGAAGCCGAAGCCGAGCGCGGCCGACGTTTCCATCTCGTAGGAGAAGCTGGCGTCGTTGAGGCGCAGGCGGCCCATGGCGGCGCGCAGGTCTTCGAACTTCGCGGCGTCGACCGGGAAGAGACCGCAGAAGACGACCGGCTGCACTTCGCGGAAGCCCGGCAGCGCTTCTTCGGTCGGCTTGCGTTCGTCGGTGATGGTGTCGCCGACCGAGCAGTCGGCCACGGTCTTGATCGAGGCGGTGAAGAAGCCGACTTCGCCCGGCCCGAGTTCTTCGGCATCGACCAGCTTGCCGGGAAGGAAGACGCCGACACGGTCGAGCGTGTAGTGCGCGCCGGTCTTCATCATCTGCACCATCTGGCGCTTCTTCAGCGTGCCATCGACGATGCGCACGATGACGACGACGCCGAGATAGGTGTCGTAGTACGCGTCGACCAGCAGCGCCTTCAGCGGCTTGTCCGCGTCGCCGGTCTTCGGCGGCGGCAGGCGCGTGACGATGGCTTCGAGCACGGTGTCGACGCCGAGGCCGGTCTTGGCGGAAATTTCGAGCGCGTCGGATGCATCGATGCCGATGACATCTTCGATCTGCTGCTTCACGCGGCCGACTTCGGCGGCGGGAAGATCGACCTTGTTGAGGACGGGCACGATTTCGTGGTTGGCGTCGATCGCCTTGTAGACGTTGGCGAGCGTTTGCGCCTCGACGCCTTGCGAGGCGTCGACCACCAGCAGCGAGCCTTCGCAGGCGGCGAGGCAGCGCGAGACTTCGTAGGCGAAGTCGACGTGGCCGGGCGTGTCCATCAGGTTGAGGACGTAGGTCTCGCCGTCCTTGGCGGTGTAGTCGAGGCGGACGGTCTGCGCCTTGATGGTGATGCCGCGCTCTTTCTCGATGTCCATCGTGTCGAGGACCTGTTCGGTCATCTCGCGCGCGGTGAGGCCGCCCGTCATCTGGATGATGCGGTCCGCCAGCGTCGACTTGCCGTGGTCGATGTGGGCGATGATGGAGAAGTTTCGGATCTTGTCGCGGGGAGTCATTTTTGTGTTCCTTGGCGCGGCGTCTAGCAGAAGCGATCTGGAGGGCCAAGCTGGGGACGCCGGATCGGGCACAAGTCCTTCTTTCGGCACGTCTTTTCCCCTAATTGGCATGCCAGTTGCGCCGGTGCGCACATGAAGACGTCACTGGATTGGCTGCTCGGGTTCGCGCGGTCTGGGCTGGACCGCGCCCGGGCCGGGCTGAGCCGCGCCCAATTACTCGCTGTCAGCGCCTGGCGGACGGGCCGTGCTGGCGCGGTCGCGGGGTGGGCGAAGTTCCGGGACGACTGGGCCAAAAAGGACTGGATGGCCGGGATTGAGCCCCTGCCGCCGGGCATGGCCGCCGGAACGGCCGCCATCGGCATGGTTACCGGCCTCGTCCTGACGTCGCTGGTCTATGGTGATTATTACCAACGCCGGGGCATCGAAGACCGGATGATCGTCTCCGGCGAACACCCCTCGCAGCAGCACGACGAGCCGCCAGCGACGACTGCCGCCTCCGGTCGAAACTGTGCCAGTTCCGGACACTGTGGAGAGCGCGCCGGCCCCGGCGGCTCCGGCTGCGCCGGCGGCTGACCTGGCCGATCTGGGCGCGCCCTTCGTCGAGCGCTTTGACCGGACCGATATCGCCGATCGCTGGTTCATCTCGGACGGCTGGTCGAACGGCAGCTGGATGGCGAATGACTGGCGCAAGCAGGCCGTCGAGGCCGGCAACGGGCTGATGTCGCTGAACCTGAAGCCCGGGCCCAAGGGATCCGCCTACGAGATGATGGGCGGGGAAGCGCGGACGCACGACTTCATGCGCCATGGCTATTTCGAAGTGCGGATGCGTGTGCCGCGCGGGGCCGGGACCGTGTCGGGCGTGTTCAGCTATGCCGACCGCGCGAAGGGCGTGAAGCCGAACGAGATCGACATCGAGATCCTGGGCAAGAATACGCGGGCGGCCGAACTGACCATTCATGAGGGCGGGCGGGCCACGTCGCGGATCGTGACCCTGCCCTTCGATGCGTCAGAGGGCTTTCACACCTATGGCTTCGACTGGCAGCCCACGTATGTGCGCTGGTATATCGATGGCGTGCTGGCGCATCAGGAAACCGGGTCGGCGGCGCGCAACCTGGTTCGGCCGCAGCAGCTGATTCTGAACATGTGGGGCAGCCGCGAGCTGAGTGCGTGGACGGGGCGGCTCGACCGGAAACAGGGGCCGTGGAAGCTGGAATTCAGCTGCGTTGCTTATGCGCGCACGTACTCTGCTTCGCTTTGCGACTAGTCATCGGGCTGCGTCGAACCAGCGAAGCGACATGCAGGACAGGCCTGCGTCGATCTTGCCGATCTCTGACGTGTTCAGCGGCACGACGTTGAAGCCTTCCCTCTGCAGCTTTTCGATCGTGCGCGGAAAGTCGGCGCCGACGAACATCGTGTCATTGACGCGCAGCGCGTTGGCGGCGGCTTCTTCGCCCTCTGGCACGGCAATGACCTTGAAGTTGCGGAACACGCCAGAGGCGGCCAGCCGGTTGGTGGACAGGATGCGCTCTTCGTCGAGAAGCGAGCAATCGGTCTTGAAGTGCAGAACGCCTGCAGGCGTCGTGACCACGTCCGACTTGAGCCCGAGTTGCGCGAGGGCGGACTGCAGGGCTCTCCGCGCCTGCCCTGTCCGTTCGCGCTGAGAGACCGATCAGGACGCGGCCGGGCGTCGTCAGGATATCGCCGCCGTCGGCGAAGCCGGACGAGAGACTGAGCACCGTCTCGAAGCGTTCGGCGAGTGTCGGTGCGATGTGCTCGATCTCTCCGGCGCGCGTGCTGGCGCCGGGTCGCAGGAGGATGGCGCCCTCGGTGAAGACGAGGGCCGGGTCTTCGACGAAAATCGAATCGGGGAAGTCTTCCAGCGGCGGGAGCACGGTGACGCGCGCGCCGGCCTTTTTGAGCGCCAGGACATAGGCGGCGTGTTCGGCCGCCACCCCCTCGAAGGTCGGATCGCCACGATCATCGGCGCGCAGGCCATGCACGACGGAGCGCGCCGGTTGGCGCACGATGACCGAATTGAAGCGATAGACGGGCTCAGCCACGCGTTTTCTTCCTTTGCCGGCATCTTCAATAGACCGGCCGCGACGATTTGCGAGCAGGTCGCAAAGGTTGCCGCGAACGGAAGGCTTCCGCTGACGGGTTGTTGATCCTGACCGGTACCAGTTTCGTTGCCGAACAGGCGTATTTTCTGTTACACAACTCGCCAAGCGCGACCCCCTCTGGAGGGCCGCACGGATGTATCGCCGTGCATCCGATTTTCGGGAGATAACGCATGAAGACCCGGACTCTCGCCCTTTCTCTTGCCTCGGTCGCCGCCGCCGCCCTCGTGGCTGTTGGCGTCACCGCTTACGGACAGCTCCCGGCCGCCAACATGACGGCGACGCAGGTGAAGCCCGCCGATCGCGCGGATGACTTCCGCCTCGTCGACCAGAACTCGAACGCTCACCTGCTGAGCTACTACAAGTTCGCCCCGGCGATCGTGATCGTGAACCATGTGAACGGTTCGGCCCAGATGAAAGCGGCGGCTCCGGCGCTGAAGGCGCTGCAGGCTTCTTTCGCCGGCACGGACAACCAGCTTTTCCTGCTCAACTCGACACCGGACGTGACGCGCGAGTCGATCCAGGCCGACATGGCCTCGCTCGGCCTCGACCTGCCGGTGATGATCGACGACTCGCAGATCGTCGGTGAAAGCCTCGGCATGAGCCGCGTTGGACAGGCGCTGGTGATCAGCCCGAAGACCTGGAAGGTCGTTTACTCCGGCCCGATCACAGGCGAACTCAGCGGCGCAGCGAAGAAGACCAAGACGGCTTATGTTGCGGATGCGGTGAAAGCACTCGCAGCTGGCGGCGTTGTCAAAGTCTCGCACGTTGAACTGTCGACGCCGCTGCTCGCCTTCCCGAGCCGCGATGCGAAGGCGGACTTCGCGAAAATCTCCTACACGAACGAGATTGCGCCGCTGCTCGCGAAGAACTGCGTTGCCTGCCACACGGAAGGCGGCATCGGTCCGTTCGCGATGGACAGCTATGAGAAGGTGAAACAGTGGTCGGGCATGATGCGCGAAGCTGTGCGCACCGATCGCATGCCGCCCTACAATGCCGATCCGCATGTCGGCAAATTCGTGGGCGACATGAACCTGTCGACGCAGGACCAGAAGACGCTGATCCACTGGATCGAAGCTGGCGCACCGCGCGGCACAGGCGAAGATCTGCTGAAGCTCAACGCCAAGCCGGCTCCGGAATGGGAACTCGGTACGCCTGATATGGTGATCGAACTGCCGGCCTATACGGTTCCGGCGTCGGGCGTGGTCGACTACCAGAACCCGGTCGTGAAGAACACGATGACCGAGGGCCGCTGGCTGCGCGCCGCGACTGTGAAGCCGAGTGATCGCGCCGCCGTGCACCACCTGCTCTCCAATGGCGTGGGCGGTTATGCCGTCGGCGCGGAGACGACGGTGTTCCCGCAGAAGGTCGGTTCGTGGGTTGCCCCGGGCCAGGACTTCAAATTCCAGATGCACTACACGCCGTATGGCAAGCAGACGGTCGAGAAGACCCGCGTCGGCCTCTATTTCTATCCGAAGGATGCTCCGCCGGAGATCATGCGCCGGTCTGCCGTCGTGCTGAACGCCGGCCTCGTTATCCCGCCCGGCGAAGCGCGCCATCAGGAAGTCGCGTATATCACCTTCCCCGAGAAGGCGACGCTCTACACCGTGTTCCCGCATGCGCACTATCGCGGCGAGAGCATGCACGTGTCGCTGCTGAAGCCGGGCTCGGACAAGGAGGAGCTGATCGTCAGCCTGCCGAAATACGACTTCAACTGGCAGCGCGGCTATGACTTCGCCACGCCGCTGAAGATCGAGCCGGGCACCAAGCTGATCACCCGTTATGTCTACGACAACTCGAAGAACAACCCGGCGAACCCGGATCCCACGATCGAAGTGAAGTGGGGCGAGCAGTCGTGGGAAGAGATGCAGTACACCGCGCTCGGCTTCCGCTGGGATGACGAGACTGTGGCGAACCGCAAGGACGCGTACCAGACCGAACTCGAGAACTCGCGCACACTCGGCATGATGGATGCGAACGTCGACGGCAAGGTCGCCAAGGACGAGGTTCGCGGCCGCATGGCGCAGATGCTGCTCGCCAACTGGGACAAGGTCGATCTCAACAAGAACGGTTTCATCGACGAGGACGAGATGGCGCCGATCAACGCGCAGATGAACGGCCGCATCAAGAAGGCCCAGGCTCAGCAGAGCATCGGGCAGTAAGTTCAGGTTGATCTGAAAACTGAAGCGGGCGGACCCACAAGGTCCGCCCGTTTTGTTTGGATGTCAGACTGGCGGACCCGCCGGGCGCCTGCCCGGCTCTTTGTCTCGAGGCTTGCAGGACGCAGGTAGAAAGAGCCGGGCAGGCGCCCGGCGGTCCTCAAATCTTAAACCGGCTTGAGCCGGTGATGCACGACGCCCCACTCTTCCCCACCGGCGTGGCCGAAGAGGCCGGCGGTGGCGAGGAAGAAGAGACGCCAGCGGTTTTCCCAGAGCTTTGCGTCGGCACCGTAGACGCGTTGCAGGATCGGGCGGATCTGGTCGCGATTGGCGTCGAAATTCTTGAGCCAGTCGAGCGCGGTTTTTTCGTAGTTCTTGCCGTTCCACCACCAGTCCTGCTCGACTTCGAACAGGTCAGGGAAGTTGGCGATGAGGTCGCGGCTGGGCATGACGCCGCCGGCAAAGAAGTGGTGCGCAACCCAGTCGGCGGGGTCGCTGACGTCGAAGCGGTAGGGCGCTGTGCGATGCGCGAAGACGTGCATGAACATGCGGCCGTCGGGCTTGATCCATGTACGGCAACGTTCGAGCAGCGCGCGCCAGTTGGACATGTGTTCGAACATCTCGACGGAGACGATCCGGTCGAAGGTTTCCGTGGTCGCGAACTCGTTCATGTCGGCGGTGATGATGCGGAGGTTCGCGATGCCCTGCCGGCGGGCGCTGGCTTCGATGTGTTCGCGCTGGCTGGCGGAGTTCGAGACGGCGGTGATGCGGGCATTGGGATAGCGCGCCGCCATGAAGAGCGACATCGAACCCCAGCCGCAGCCGAGTTCGAGAATGTGCTGGCCGTCGGCGAGCTGGGCGTGCGTGCAGGTTTCCTCGAGCGCGCGGATTTCCGCGTCCGCGAGTGTGTCGCCGTCTTCGTAGCGGCAGCTGGAGTATTTGAACTTCGGCCCGAGGCAGAGCGCAAAGAACTCGGCGGGCACTTCGTAGTGCTGCTTGTTGGCGTCGACCGTATGCGTCGCGATCGGATGCTTGCTCATGTCCTCGGCGAACTTGCGCGAGGCGTCGGCGGGCGTGTGCTTGAGATCGCGGCGCACGCGCTCGACGAGGAAGGAGACGGCGCCCTTGCGCACAAAATCCGGGAGGGGGGCTGTTTCGAACGCGATGATGGCGCGGGAGACGAGGCTCATGTGGAACGCCTTTTCGGGGGAAGCGGGAAGAAAGCGCTGACGCGCTTCTGGTAGTCGCGGAATTTATCGCCGCGGCTGGCGAGCATGGTTTTCTCGAGCGTGGGAACGCCAGTGCCGAAGCGCAGGAGGAGGAACATCATGGCGGGGGCGACGAGGCTGAGCCATGTCCACGGAATCGAAGCATCGAACACGATGACGGGGTAAGCGAGCCAGACCATCCATTCGAAGAAGTAGTTGGGATGACGCGACCAGCCCCACAGGCCCTGATCCATGACGGAGCCGTGTTTTGCCGTCTTGCGGAAGCGGCGCATCTGGTCGTCGGCTATGCCCTCGCCCACGACACCGGCGATGAGGATAAGCGCGCCGAGCGCATCGCGCAGGCCGAGATCTGGAGCGCCGCCATGGCTGGCTGTGAAGATGGAAAGGCTGAGCAAGGCTGCGGCCGGCGCCTGAACGATACAGAGGCCGTACATGTTGCGCTGGAAATCGCCGCCCCATTCGGTGCGCAGACCGGCATAGCGCTTGTCTTCGTGCGCATCGCCCGCGACTCGCGAGGCGATGTAGCCACCGAGGCGAATGGACCAGACGCCCGCGAGAACGGCGACAAGCACTTGTCTGGCATTGCTGGCGGCGGCTTCGGGCCAGAGCGCGGCTATGATGCAGACGACGCCGGTTCCGAACGTCCAGAAGACGTCGACCCAGCCGCCATTGCGTGTGCCAAGCTGGACCAGCCAGCCGAGCGACATCACGGCGGCCATGCCGCAAAGGACAACAATGAAGGGTATCAGCGGGGTCACGGGTGGAATACGCGTGAGGCTTGCTGACGGATCAGCGCGCATGCGCTAAAAATCCGGACCCTGGCCGCGTTGCGGCGTAACCGAGGCTTCCAGCCCCATGTCCACCGCCCTAAAGGTCACGGACCTCGCCAAGAGTTATGGCGGCAAGCGCGCGGTGGACGGGATCAGCTTCGATGTGCGGGCGGGAGAGCTGTATGCCCTGCTCGGCCCCAATGGCGCGGGCAAGACCACGACGCTGCGCATGGTGGCGGGGCTGCTGGCGGCGGACGCGGGTGGGATCAGCGTGTTCGATGTGGATGCGCGCAAGGACCCGTTGGCGGCGAAGCAACTGATCGCGTGGCTGCCGGATGAACCGCTGCTCTATGACAAGCTGACCGCGTGGGAATACCTCGAGTTCGTGGCCGGGCTGTGGGGCGTGCCGCCTGTGTCGGCGCGGGCCGAGGCCGAGCGCCTGCTGAAACTGCTCGGGCTGTGGGACAATCGCAATGACAGGTGCGAGACGTTTTCGAGGGGCATGAAGCAGAAAGCAGTGCTGGCCGGCGCGCTGATCCATGAACCGAAGCTGTTGATGCTCGACGAACCACTGACGGGACTGGACGCGGCGGCGAGCCGGCTGGTGAAGGACCTGATCCGCGAGCGCGTGGCGCAGGGCGCGGGCGTGATCCTGACGACGCACATTCTGGAAGTTGCAGAGCGGATGGCGGATCGCATCGGCATCATCAAGGATGGCAAGCTGCTGATCGAGGGATCGCTGGAGGAGCTGCGCCAGCAGGCGGGGCAGCAGGGACAATCGCTGGAGGATGTGTTCCTGTCGCTGACCGCTACCCCGCTTTCGGGGGCGCCGGCTGTGGCTGCACAATGAGCCGACCTGGAAGTATTCCGTGGCTGATGGCGCATGAGATGCGGCTGTTCTGGCGGCGCGGGAAGATGCGGCCCAAGAGCGGGCTGATCCTGATCGGGTTGATGCTGGGCCTATGGCTGCTGCTCAGCTTTTTCATGTTCCAGAAACTGGGTCCGCTGATCCCGCCGCCGCCCTTCATCAACGGCGCAGGCGACGGTCTGGCGCTTGCGGCGATTGGCGTTGCGATCGGTTTCATCGGGTCGGTGATGACGTCGGGCGCGATCCTCGCGGCGGTCGATGCGATCTACACGCGGAATGACCTCGACCTGTTGCTGTCCTCGCCGGTGTCGCCGTGGCGCGTGCTGGTGGTGCGGTCCTCCGCAATCGCGATTGGCGCGCTACCGCTCTATGCGGGGATGCTGGGGCCGCCGCTGATCTGGATGGCGGTGTTTTCATCGCCCCTGTGGCTGTCGGCAATTGTCGTGCTGGCGACACTGGCGTTTGCGGCGACGGGTTTGGCGCTCCTGATCGTGACGGGGCTGTTCCGGTTGATTGGGCCGCGCAATACGCGGGTGCTGGCGCAGATCATCAGTGCCGTGGCGGGGGCGGCGGTGTTTCTGTCGTTCCAGTATTTCAACATCAACTCACGCGGCACGAGCAGCATAAGCCAGGACGAGATGGCGGCGATGATTGCCGGGCTGCATCTTGATCCGCAGGTCTGGTGGCTGTTTCCGGCGCGGGCGTTTACCGGCGACATTCCATCGACATTGGCGTGGCTACTTGGCGTCGCCATGCTGTTCCCTCTCGGCGTCTTCATCTTCAGCCGTAGTTTTGTCGCCGATGCGGCGGCAGCGTCTGCGATGGGGCAGAAGAAACGCGGCACGGATGTGCGCGTGGCAGACGTGCATGGCGGGGCGATGCAGTCGGTGGTGCGTAAGGAGTTGCGGCTGCTGGCGCGCGACCCTCTGTTGTTGTCGCAGATCGGGCTGCAGCTGATCTATTTTATTCCACTGGCTTTCATCCTGATACGCCCGGATCGTGGCATGACGCTCACCGAGGCCGCCTTTGCGCCGGCGCTGACATTGCTGGCGGGGACTCTCGCGGGAAGCCTGACGTGGATCACGGTATCGGCGGAAGATGCGCCAGACCTGCTGGCGTCCGCGCCGGTTTCAGCGAAGACGGTCGATCGCGCGAAGTTCATGTCGGCGGTGGCGCCGGTGCTGATGCTGATGGCGATACCGGTGGCGATCCTGCTCGTGCGCGATGCGTGGGCGGGCATGTGGACTGCCGGCGGCGTGATTGCGAGTGCGATCTCGGCGGCGCTGATCGGGCTGTGGCGGCGCGCGCCGGGGACGCGGCGCGAGTTCGTGCGGCGGCGAGCGAAGGGCACGCTGATGGCCGGGCTGGGCCAGGCGTTGGTGGCGATGGGTATCACCGCGACAGCGGGGCTCGGCGCCTATGGCCTGCCGTGGATGGCGATACTTCCGGCGATCATCGCGGCAGCGATGCTGGGCGCGCTTTACAAGCCCGCGCCCAGCGCCGTTTCAGCAGTCTAGACCTTGATCGCCTATACCTTGATAGGCTGGGCCGGCAGGTCGGCGAACTTGCGGCCGTCCTTCGCCATCGAGCGCAGCAGGTTTGAGACCTTGATCTCCGGCACGACTTTCGAGACGCGCTCGGTGACTTCGAGCACGCGTTGCAGGCCGACCTTGTCGCCCAGGAACATCGGGCCGCCCTTGTCTTGCGGGAAGCCATAGCCGTTGAGCCAGGTGACATCGATGTCGCCAGCACGTTGCGCCATGCCCTCTTCCAGGATCGCAGCGCCTTCGTTGATCATCGGGAAGATGCACTCTTCGAGGATTTCTTCCTTGCTGACCTTGCGCAGCGCGACGCCCGACTTGGCCGCGTATTCCTTCACGATGGCTTCGACTTCCGGCGAGGGGCGGCTATTGCGGTTTTCATCGTAGTCGTAATAGCCCGCGCCCGATTTCTGGCCTCGGCGCGGCGTGCGTTCGCAGATCATGTCGCGCAGCGGGTTGGCGGTCTTCGCGCCCGGCTTCCAGCCGATATCGAGACCGGCAAGATCCGACATCTGGTAGGGGCCCATCTTGAAACCGAAAGCATTGAAGGCCGCATCAATGTCCCACGGCATCGCGCCCGCTTGCACGAGATGGCCAGCGGACTGGCCGCGACGCGCGAGCATGCGGTTTCCAATGAAGCCGGGGCAGACGCCAGCGAGGGCCGCGACCTTGCCGATCTTCTTGGCAAGATCCATCGCGGTGGCGACGACGGTGTCGGACGTGTGTTTCGCTCGCACGATTTCGAGCAGCTTCATAACGTTGGCGGGCGAGAAGAAGTGCAGGCCGATCACATCCTGCGGGCGCTTGGTGACTGAAGCGATTTCGTTGATGTCGAGGTAGGAGGTGTTGGTGGCGAGGATCGCGCCGGGCTTCGCGATTTTGTCGAGATCCGCGAAGATTTCCTTCTTGATCGCCATGTCTTCGAAGATGGCTTCGATGATGAGGTCGCAGTCGGCGAGGTCAGCGCGGTTGAGTGTGCCGTTGAGCAGGCCCATGCGGACGCCAACTTCTTCCTGCGGGAAGCGGCCCTTGTCGGCCGAGGTCTGATAGTTCTTGCGGATCACGCCGAGGCCGCGGTCGAGGGCCGCCTGCTGGACTTCGACGATGGTGACCGCGATGCCGACGTTCGCGAAGTTCATCGAGATGCCGCCGCCCATCGTGCCGGCGCCGAGCACACCCACTTTCAGGATCGGCTTCACCGATGTGCCGGCGGCCAGGCCGACCGTGTTCCAGGCGGCCTTGGTCGAGGCGGCGATGTATGCCGAGATTTCGTCGGTTGAAGCGGCTGGGGCGGTGAGGCTGGCGGTCATGGGGGATTTCCTCGACTAGAAAGGCGCGGGCATTCCCGCGTCCGGTTCTGTGTGAAAGCGCGTGTTTCCGTGCCGTGACGCCAGCCCGACGTCAACTGACAGGGCAAAACCGGCCTTTGCGGCCGGTCCGGTAAACTGCTGCGACATTCGGCCTGCAGAGTGCCCCTACGTCACATACTTGCTTGTTGGCAAACTAATATGTTGCATTGCGACATGACCCAGCGCGGCGCTTCCACGGGGAACGACACGATTGAGCATCCCGATTCGCAGCGCCAGACACAGGCGGAGCGGCGGGAGACGGCCGAGCGCGCCATCCTGCAGGCAGCCGAGAAGATCGTCGCCGAACGCGGGCTGGAAGAGCTGAGCATGAACGAGGTCGGCGAGGCCGCCGGCTATTCACGCGCCTTGCCCGGCCATTATTTCGGATCGAAGAGCGCCCTGATCCACGCGCTCACCGACCATATCCTCGCGGGCTATGCAGAGCGCCTGCGCTCAGGCTCGACACCCCTTCAGGGCATGGACCTTCTCTGTGATGTCGTTGGCTCATGTATCGAAGACGCCATCCACAATCCGGTTTCCGTGCGCGCCTACCAGATCATCCTGATCAGCGGCCTGACGCGCCCTGAGCTTAAGCCGATGGTCGATGGCATGACCCGGCAATCGATCGACGACATTGCGGGGCTCATCCTTCAGGCCCGTGACCTTGGCGAAGTGCGCGCCGATGTGCATCCGCAAGCCGAAGCATCCATCATTATTTCTTCCATTCGTGGAGTTCTGTTCCAGTGGCTGATCAATCCCGATCACGTTTCCCTGTCGCATATGCGCGCGTGCCTGGTGGCGAACGTCCGGACTACGCTCAGGGCCTGAGCGAGCCAGCGGCTCGCAGCCTTGAGTACTGGGCGTCTGTGCGCGGCAATGAGCCCGCGCTGTTCGAGGGAACGGCGTCGCTGACCTATGCCGGGTGGAACGAATACGCCGACATGCTGGCCGATGCTTTCGTGGCGCGCGGCATTGGTCTCGACGACGTTGTCGCTGTGCGTTGCCGCAACCGCATCGAGTGGGCGGTGATTGCGCTGGCATGCGCCAAGATAGACGCGCGCCTGTTGACGCTCGACGCCGATGTGCCGCCGCGCATGCTGCGCGAACGCCTCATTACCAGCCGTGCGAAAGCGGTGATCGTGGGCGACACGGCGCCGGTTCGCCTCACGGCCGCGCTGGACGGTTTGAATCTTCGCCTGCGTTCCACGATGGATGCGCCCTTCCCCGGCTTCTTCAATTTCTGGGATCTGTTTCCGCCTGTGGCGCAGCGCCGTTTTGGACGCGCGCAGCCCTCGATGCTGGCGTGGTCGTCGGGCGCCGGGGCCCGTCCTGTCGTTGTGCCGCGCCGGCGTACTGCGGCCGCTTCGATCTCGCGTCCGCCCCTGCCGGATCATGGCGTATCGCTGATCACGACGGCGCTGCATCGCATCTGGGGCTGCGTGCAGTTCTGGGGCGCGCTGTCGGCCGGTCGCGCCATTGTGCTGACCCGTGGATTCAATGCCGCCGAGGCGCTGAAGGCGATCGCGCAGCATCGCGTGACCAACTGGAGCGCCCTGCCCGAAGCATTCGCGGAACTTCACCGCCTTGGCGCGCAGGCCGTGCGCGCGGCGGATACGGGCTCGTTGAAGGAAGTCGTGATCGGCGGCGCCGCAGCGCCCTGGATGCTGAAAGCCTGGCTGGCCGACGTGTTCGGACCGATCGTCAGCGAGGCTTATGGGTCAACCGAAACGGGATTGATCTCGATCCTCGAAGCGCCGCGTTTCCAGGCCAAGCGTGGCAGTTGTGGCCGACCCATTCGTGGCGCGCTGGTGGAAATCCGCGATGTAGATGGCCGCAGGTTGCCGCAAGGAGCCGTCGGGGAGATCTGGGCGCGGACGCCGCGGACGCTGGAATGCGAGATCGGTGGCGGCGCGACACGCACGCTGCGCGATGACGCCGGGTTCGTCGCGACGGGCGACGCTGGCCGGATGGACGATGAGGGGTTCCTCTACATCACCGGCCGGGCAGCCGAGAGCCTCGACACGGAAACCCGCGCGGCCGGATAGCCGTACGCCTCTCTCCGGGCTAACTAGTCTGCAAAAGACTACAAACCGGGAGAGAAACATGAAGCGGACCACGATGGCGCTATGCGCAATCGGCGCATTGGCGTTGGGCGCCTGCAGCAATGAAACAGCAAAGCCGGCGGAGCCTGTGGCTGCCGCCGCGCCTGCGGCGACGCTGACGCTCGCGCAGAAGGACCCGCTGCTGTCGGCCGTTGGCCTCGGTGTCAGCGATCTAGCGAAGTCGACCGACTTCTATGTGAGCGTGATGGGCATGGAGAAGGTCCGCTCGTATCACCTCGACTACATGGACGAAGAGCTGCTGCGCTATCCCGACGGCGAAAGCTATATCGTTCTGATGCATTGGACTGACGGGTCGGCGCGCAATTACAAGGATCTGCCGGTGAAAGTGGTGACGCGGTCGAAGGACCCGGCGGCGCTGCAGGAGAAAATCCGGGCGGCGGGGTATGCGATCACGCGCGAGTATGCGCCGAGCGCAGCCGTTGGCGGCGCGGCGGTGGGGCTGGCGAAAGATCCGGACGGTTATGTGCTCGAGCTTCTTCCGCTACGCACGGCTGCGGTTGGCGCTGCAGTTACCCCTGAAACTCCCAAGCCGAACTGAGGCCCGCACATGAGACTGTCGAAACCCCGCATCACACCGCTGCAGGACAGCGAACTTGACGCCGAGCAGGTGGAGCGCCTGTCGAAATCGCGCGGCAAGGATGGGTCGGTGCTCAACATCTTCCGCACGCTGGTGCGCGCGCCTGATGCCTTCCGCGCGTTTTCGTGGTGGGGCGGCTATGTGATGTCGCGCAACTCCCTGTCGGCGCGTGATCGCGAGATTGCGATCCTGCGCGTCGGCTGGCTGTGCAAGTCGGGTTATGAGTGGACGCAACACCACCGCATCGGCCTGCAGTCGGGACTGGACGCTGCCGAGATCGAGCGGATCAAGGTTGGTGCGGGCGCGGAGGGATGGTCGGCATCCGAGAAGGCGCTGCTGATTGCGGTGGACGATCTCAACCGCGAGCACTTCGTTTCCAACGTCGCGTGGGCCGAACTGTCGAAGCATTATTCGGAGCGGCAGTGCATGGATCTGGTGTTCACGGTCGGCCAGTACACGCAGGTGTCGATGATCCTCAACTCGTTCGGCATCCAGGTTGAGGATGGCCAGGCGGTTGATCCGGACCTGAAGGCGTCATGACATGACAGGACGGCTTCAGGGCAAGACCGCTATCATCGTCGGCGCGGGGCAGACACCGGGCGAGACAATCGGCAATGGCCGCGCCATGGCGGTGCTGTTCGCACGCGAGGGCGCGCATGTGATGTGCGTCGACCGCCGGCTCGATAGCGCGGAAGAGACGGTCCGCATGATTGCAGAGGAAGGCGGTAAGGCGTTCGCTTTCGAGACGGACGTGACCAAGGGAGCGGACTGCGCCGCCATCGCGCGCGAGGGTGTGGCGCGGCTGACGCAGATCGACATCCTGGTCAACAATGTTGGCACGGGACGGGGGGACGCCCCTCCCCACGCGATCGAGGAAGATGCGTGGGACCGCATCATGAATATCAACCTCAAGTCGATGGCGATGACGATCCGCCACGTGCTGCCGGTCATGCGCCAGCAGAAGTCGGGCGCGATTCTCAACATCTCCTCGCTCGCGGCCATCGCGGGGCATCACATGGTGACGTACGAGGTTTCCAAGATGGCGGTGAACCGGTTGACCACCGTCGTCGCGTCAGGCAACGCCAAGCACAATGTCCGCTGCAACGTCATCATGCCCGGCCTGATGGATACGCCAATGGCGATGACCGGCATCGCCGCCGCGAGCGGCAAGTCGGCCGAGCAGCTGCGAATCGAGCGCAATGCCCGGGTTCCGATGGGAAAGATGGGAACCGCGTGGGACACGGCTTACGCCGCCCTGTTCCTGTGCTCGGACGAGGCGCGTTTCATCACCGGCGCAGTTCTGCCGGTCGACGGTGGAACCTCGATAACGATTGGTTAGGCCCCATTTCAGGGCGTTTGCGTGAGTTCCATCGACGGAACTCGTCAAAGCGCGTCGTTTGTACACAGGGACTGAAAGCGTTTGATTATAGTTCAGTGCTATTAATGATACCGATCGGATCACGTATCGCGCGCACATGTTCAAGAAGACCGACACAGCCAAGCCGGATCCCCTTGCGCAGCGCATGCGCAAGATCGCGGCCGTGTCGCAGGAAGAAGTGACGTATTCGACGGTCACGCCCGGCGAAAAACGCTCTGAGCGCAAGCCGACCTTCAAGTCTGCCAGCCTCGCCTTCATCACGGGGGAGCGGGTGGATGTGGTGGTGAAGAACGTCAGCGACACGGGTGCCCGCGTGGAGTTCATGCGCGACATGCAGCTGCCTGACCGCGTGATGCTGTCGGAGCCGACGCTGCGGCTGAAGACCTGGGCCTATGTCGTGTGGCAGACGCGCGGCGCGGCCGGCCTGCAGTTCGTGAAGACCTGATACTTCCGCCCACGTAAGGCTGACGGGTTGCGACCATGCGCGGGATCGACGCGCGCGACGGTTGGGCCCATTCTTTTCCCATGAGCAATGTCCTGGACGAACCTCATCGCGATACTTGGCTGGCGGCCCGGCGTGGCCTGAGCCTGCGCTGCCCTGCCTGTGGCAAGGGCAAGCTGCTGGCGGGCTATCTGCGCCCTGCCAGCGGGTGCAGTGAATGCGGTGAGCCTACCGGTGACATCCGCGCGGACGACGCTCCAGCATGGGCGACGATCCTGCTGGTAGGGCACATCGTGTCGCCGCTGTTCTTCTTGTTCGCCACCCAGGACGCCAATGCTGGCCTGATGGCGTTCTTCCTGATCGCGACCGTAGTGGTGGGCCTGACCTTCTTCCTGCTGCCGCGGATGAAGGGGCTGTTCGTCGGCCTGATCTGGGCGACGCGCGCGGGCGAGACCACCGCCGAGGTGGACCAGCCTGCGCAATTCGAACCCGGTACCTGACCTGCCCTATTACCCCGCTTACTCCGCGGGCGTGTGAGGCGTCGGCGCGTGATCGCCCTTGAGCAGGATTTCGTCTTCCGGAGACGGCTTGGTCGCGAGACGACCGGCCAGCGGAGAAATCCAGCGCTCGAACTGATCGACGAAGGAATACACGACCGGCACGAGGATCAGCGACAACACCGTCGAGGAGATCAGGCCGCCGATAACCGCGACCGCCATAGGCGTACGGAAGCCTGAGCCTTCGCCGATACCCAGCGCTGTCGGGATCATGCCGGCCGACATGGCGACCGTCGTCATCACGATCGGACGGGCCCGCTCGCGGCAGGCTTCGAACAGGGCGTCGTACGTGTTCTTGCCGCGTTGCTGCGCCTCGATGGCAAACTCCACGAGCAGGATCGCGTTCTTGGCGGCGATGCCGAGTAGCAGCACGCAGCCGATCATCACGGGCATGGAGATTTCCTTGCCCGTGATCAGAAGCGCGAAGAATGCGCCGGAGAACGACAACGGCAGCGACGACAGAATGACGGCTGGTTTGAAAACCGATTTGAACAACAGCACCATCACCGAATAGATCAGCGCAACGCCGGCCATCAGCGCGATGACGATGCCGCCGAACATCTGCGCCATCGCCTGCTCGTTGCCGATGCGCGCGCGCGAGACGACTGCGTTGCCGGCTTTTTCGGCCGCGAGGATCGCCTTCATGGTCTTGGTCTTGTCGATCGCTTCGGTCGCGGCGCCCGATGCAACGCCCGGCGCAAGGTCAGCCTGCACCGACGCCATGCGCTTGCGATAGAGACGCTGGATCACGCCCGGACCCGCTTCGTAGGAGAGCGTCGCGACGGCGCCCAATGTGGTCGAGCCGCCATTGAGCGTCGGCACGCGCAGCTGCGCCAGTTCGGCGAGATCAGTGCGGATCGAGTCCGGCAGGCGCACGCGGATCGCAAGGCGGCGCTCGCCTTCCGAGAATTTCGGCGTGTTGGCCTCGATGTCGCCAGACGTCGCGATACGGGCAACCTGTGCGATGGCATCTGTCGACACGTTAAGGCGAGCAGCCTCGTCGGTGCGCGGGCGGATGATGAGCTCGGGGCCCGGAGGTTCCGGCGACAGGCGCGGATTCTGGATCTGCGGCAGGTCCTTCATCTCGTTGAGAAGGTCGAGCTGAACCTTGTCGAGCGCTGCGCCGTCTTCGCTGGTCAAGAGGATGTTGACGTCGGAGCCGGTCGGTCCGCCGCCCGACATGAGAGCCGTGACGCGAATATCGGGGACTGACTTGAGCTGCGGACGGATCAGCTGCTTCAGCTTCTCGGTCGACAGGGAGTGGCCTTCGCGCATGACGACGGTTGCAGACCCGGACGTGAGGCCCGAACCACCGCCGCCGCCCGACATCGCGGCCTGGCCGCCGGCGCCGCCGGAACCGATCGAGATGAAGACGTCTTCGACGTCAGGCTGCTTCATCAGCAGTTCGTTGAGCGCGGTTGCCGAATGCTCCATCTGTTCGCGCGTCGAGCCCGGAGGGGCCGAGATGTTGAACAGGATGTAGCCCGGGTCTTCGGTCGGGATGAACCCCTTGGGCAACGCCGCAATGCTGGCGATGGCAGCGACAAACGACAACAGGCCGAAGACAGACGCGATGAGCCTGTGGCGCAGCGCCCAGCCAAGCGTGTTCTCGTAAAACGCCGGGAGCTTGCGGACATCACGTTCCTGGTGCTTGGCCGGAGCCGCTTTCAAAAAGTAAGCCGCCATCAAGGGCGACACGAAGCGCGCGACCGCCAGCGAGAACACGACGGCGACGGCGACCGTGATGCCGAACTCGATGAAGAACTGGCCAGGCATGCCGCCCATGAACGAGGTCGGCAGGAACACCACGACGATCGAGGCGGTGGTCGCAAGAACGGCGAGGCCGATGGCGTCGGCGCCTTCCATCGCGGCGCGGAAGGGCGTGTAGCCGGCCAGCGTTCGCTTCTGGATATTCTCGATCTCCACGATCGCGTCGTCGACAAGGATGCCGATGACGAGCGTCAGGGCGAGCAGCGTCACGACGTTCAGCGAGAAGCCGAACAGGGAGATGATGAAGAAGGTCGGGATCAGCGACAGCGGCATCGCCAGCGCGGCGATGACGGTTGCGCGCCAGTCGCGGAGGAAGAGGAAGACGACGAGAGCTGCGAGCAGCATGCCTTCGATCAGCACGTCCTGCGTGGCATGGAAGTTGGCCTTGGTGTCATCGGTCATCGAGAAGATCTTGGTGATCTTCAGGCCCGGATTGGCTTTTTCGAGCTTGGCGATAGCGGCAAGCGTGCCCTGCTCGACGTCGATTTCCGACGCGGCATCGACCTTGACCACGTTGAAGCCGGCAACCGGGCGGCCATTCAAGCGCGCGAACGAGCGCACTTCTGCCGAGCCGTCGCCAACATCGGCGACATCGGCGAGCTTGACGTAGGATGCGCCGCCACGCAGCGGGATGGACAGGTCGCGCAATTCGCCCACCGTGAGCGTTTCGCCGATGACACGCGTGGTGGTTTCGGCGCCGCCGACTTCAGTCCGGCCGCCGCCATAGTTGCGATAGGAACGCTGGAGCGCGCCGTTCACGTCGGCCGCTGTAACACCGATCGCGGTCATCCGGATCGGATCAAGGGTAACGTTGATCTCGCGTTCGACGCCGCCGACGCGGTTGATCTGGCCGACGCCTCGCACGGACTGCAATTCGCGCGCGATACGGTCGTCGATGAACCAGGAGAGATCGGTCGCCGACATGGTCGGGTGCGAGACCGCGAAGGTCATCAGCGCGCCGCCGGTGAAATCGAGCGCCTGCACCAGCGGGGGCTGGATGGTTGCTGGCAATTGCGTGCGGATCTGGTTGACGCGCTGCTCGACGTCGTCCTTGGCCTTCTGGAGATCGGCGCCGATCTCGAACTGGATGATCGTGGTCGAGGCGCCGAGCGTGACGGACGACTGCAGCGTCTCGATGCTCGGCAGGCTGGCGATCGAGTTCTCGACGATCCGCGTGACCTGGTTCTCGAGTTCGGTCGGGGCGGCGCCTTCCTGGATGATGGTCGCGACGACCATCGGGAAGGAGATGTTGGGGAACTGTTTGACCGGTAGTCTCGAGTACGAATAAGCGCCCGCGATCAGCATGAGCGTGAAGGCGACCACAACCGGTATGGGGTTGCGGATCGCCCAGCTTGAAATCGGCAGGTTCATCTTACTCGTCCCGCTCTAGTTGGGGCTGGGCGCTGCGGCCGGGGCCGCGTCACCTTCGATCGGCTGGATCACGTCGCCATCGAGCGAGAAGGAAGAGCCGACAGCCAGCACGCGCGAACCGGCGGGCGGGCCAGAGACCAGCTGCACGAAGTCGCCCGTGCGCTCGCCCAGCTTGACCGGAACCTGCTTCACCTTGTTGTTGTCGCCAACGAGCATCACCGACGGACCACCCGCTTCGTAGCGGATTGCGCCGGCCGATACCGCGAGAACGCCGGCGCTGGTGCTGCTGAAATGCGCCTCGGCGAAGCTGCCGGGGCGCAGATTCTTGTTGAACGGCAAGGCGATGCGGGCGCGGCCGAGGCTGGTGTTCTGATCGACGCGCGGCGAGACGAAGCGCACCTTGCCCTGCACCGTGTCGCCGGTTGTCAGCGTCACCGTGGCGGGCGAACCTTCGTGGATCAGCGTCAGCTTGGCGTCGGGCAGTTCTGCGTCGAGTTCGATCAGGCCATTGCTGGCCAGACGAAAATACGGTGCGGAGGCGACGGCGG
Source organism: uncultured Alphaproteobacteria bacterium (assembly GCA_963784415.1). GTDB lineage: Bacteria > Pseudomonadota > Alphaproteobacteria > Caulobacterales > Hyphomonadaceae > UBA7672. Next base: position 366,530 of record CAWARK010000002.1, on the reverse strand, counting down.
CCGAGATGTCACCGGGACGAATCGAGCGCTGCAGGACGACACCGGCAACCGGCGCGCGGAGGACCATGCGGGCTTCGCGCACTTTCATCTCGTTGACGGCAGCCTGCGAGGACAGGAGCGAGGCTTCGGCGCTGGCGGTTTCAGCCCTGCGCTGCTCAAGCAGCTCCTTCGAGAAGGCGCCCTCTTTTTCCAGCGAGACGGCGCGGTCGAGCTGGTTCTTCTTGAAATCGAGATTGGCCTTCTGGGTAGCGAGCGTGGCTTCGGCCTGCGCGATCTGCGCCTGCAGCAGGGCGTCGTCGAGCTTGGCCATCGGCTGGCCCTGCTTCACCCAGTCACCTTCGTCGACATAGACGGCGGCGACGCGATAGCCGGTGAGTTCGGATCCGACGGCGGCTTCTTCGCGCACGACCAGCCGGCCGGTTGCGACCACTTCGCCCGCAAGGCTGCGGTTTTCGATCCGCGTCACCCGCATGGCCTGACCGGCGCCGGGCTTGGCGAGGGCCGAGCCCGAGGCGGTGACGGCGGCTTCTTCGGCCGGGGCGGGCTTCTGTCCGCAGGCGAAAAGGCCCAGCGACAGCATCCCGACGCCTGCGAGGGCGGCGACGGAGGCCAGCTGCTTGCGCGATTTCATCGTTTCTTGTCCTTGCGCAGTGTTTTGAGGCGCTGAGTTTTTGGGCGCAGTGTCGGGGAGAGTGCCGTTTGTTAGTATCGACCAAATGACGTTTGAGCGGGACGGTTTGCGACGCCCGTCAGCCGCATTTGTACGATTTGAACCGGTTTCCGGTTGTTGCGAGGCCTCGGCGCCCCCGATTACGGGGGTTTCGGGCGAAAAATCGCGCACGGCAAAGCCTTCGTCTGTCGAAACAGACGATACGGGGCCGCCGGCTGGGGACTTATCGGGGAGGTCCATCGTACCCAACTCGGAAACTCTGGCGTTTCCATATCGTATTCTGTTATAGACTGCAAACGTGGTGATCGCGTTAAGTCGATCACGTTTCGAGTATTCTGGACCTTCGCATGCAGGCGCCTCAGGAATCCGTGGAAGTTGTTTCGCCCCGCGAGCGAATACTGGCGGCGGCGCGCAAAATCTTCCTCGACGGCCTGCCCGAGCACGCGACCATGGACGCCGTGGCCCAGCAGGCCGGCATGTCCAAGAAGACGATCTATCGGGAATTCAAAAGCCAGGTGGAACTGCTCGGCGCGCTGTTGCTCGAGAACGTCGCCGACATGGGGGCGTTTCCCCCGCCGCAGCCGAGCGACGATATCGAGCTCGAGCTCTATGGCATGCTGACGCGGATGGTGACCCACTTCACCAGCCCCCGCTCGATGGCGCTGGCGCGCCTGCTGATGTCGGAAGTGCGCCGCTATCCGGAGCTGATCAACGCGTCGAAGCCCAAGGGCTTCCCGCGCGAGATGCTGGCCAACTGGCTCGATTCATCCGTCGTGCGCGCGCGGTTCGCGATCGAGGATGCGGACGACGCCGCCGCCATGCTGTTCGGCATGGTGATGCAGGATAGCGGCTTCCGCCTGATGGTGGACAGCAACGCCACCCTGCCCGCTCATGTCATCGAAGTGCGCGCGCGCCGCGCGGTGAGCATCTTCCTGAGGGGGCTGAAGAAGGTCGGCTAGGGTCGCGGATCAACTTCCATCGGCGCGAGACGCATCCATACGCCCTCCCGCTCTGCCCGGCGGCGCTCGACCAGAAGACGGGCAATCTGGCTGTCATCGTGGAACGCGGCGCCGACGGCGCTGTCGAGCATGGCCTTGGCGAGGTTGTCCAGATCCATGTGCGGTGGATCACCGGTGAATTCCATCGCGATGTGTGCGGACCAGTCGCCCCAGCGCGGGCGAATGGGGAAATGCAGGCGGAAGAAATCCTTGAGCAGCGGTTTGTAGTATTTCGCCTGTGTGGTCAGTCCCTCTACCTCGATCTCGAGCGCGCCATCCTTTTCAAGACGGGCGCGGACCTTGCCGTGGCGGGTCCAGGGCTTTGTCGCGCCGGGGTCGTTCGCGTCCAAGAGAGCCTCGCAGGTGTCGGGGAAAAATCAGCATAGAACACGCGCCCGCGATGGTTAAGCGCATTGCGCGCCATGGCTTGGCTGTTGCACCACTTGGCTGAGGGAGAGCCCGGTCATGCACCGCTATTACTACGGGCTGGATGGAATCCGGTTCTTTTCAGCGTTTGCCGTGTGCATCTTTCACCTCGGCTTCTATGTCTGGGCGTCCGAATATTCCTCGATTTCGGTCATCTTCGCGGGGGCAGCGAAGTTTGAAGCGCTTACGCCTGTGGCCTGGATGGGCTGGGTCGGGGTGGAAATCTTCTTCGTTATATCGGGTTTCGTGATCGCCAACTCGGCCAACGGCGCGACGCCGTTTGCGTTCCTGCGCAGCCGGCTGATCCGCTTGTGGCCGGCGGCCTGGATCTGCGCGACCGTGACGCTGATCGTGCGCCTGATGACGGGCGAGACATTCCTGCCCGCCCTGGACATCGAGTACCTGCGATCGCTGGTTCTATGGCCGCGAGGGGCATGGATCGACGGCGTGTACTGGTCGCTCGCGGTCGAGATCGCCTTTTACGCAATCGTGTTCTGCCTGCTGCTGACAGCGAATTTCCGTCGGCTGCCGCTCGTCGCGTGGGGGCTGACGCTGGTGAGCGGCGCCTTCCTCACAGTCGCGATGCTGAAGCAGATGGGCCTCGCTGCGCCGGGCGGCTGGTTCGATGCCGTGGCCGCACAGGCGGACCTGATCCCGCTGCGCCATGGCGCGTTCTTCGCCATCGGCATCTGGCTGTGGATGCTGTCCAACAAGTCGCTGCCACGTAGCGCATGGGTGGGCCTCGGACTGGCTTTCGCTTTCGGCATTCTCGAAATCGAGATGCGCGCCATCGATCTCCGGACGCTAGAAGCCACGGTCGCCGCGAGCCAGCCGCTGATCGCGCCCGTGATCGTGTGGCTGACTGCGGTCGGCCTCATCATCGCCTGCACGCGCAGGCCGGAATCATTTGCCCCGCGCACGGAGGCGGGCCGCAACCGCCTGAAGCTGGCGGGCAAGGTGACGTATCCGCTTTACCTCGTTCACAGCGCTGCGGGTGCAGCGACCATGCGCTGGCTGATCGTAGTCAGGCATGCCGCCCTATCTGGCGCTGCTGGCGTCGATCGCGATCGTGCTGGGGATCGCGACGCTGGTGGCCGTTTATGGCGAGCCGGCGGTGCGGAAGCCGTTGGCGGTGGGGCTGGGGGCGGTGGGGGCGGCGGGCGCGCGCGTGAAGGGGCTGGCGCTGTTGTTCCGCCGGGCAGACACGATTCCCGTGAAGCGGGGCTGATCGACGCCGAAAGAACGCGCCATCCATTGATCCGCGCGTTTCGAGGGGCTAGTCCCGGGGCCAGTTCTGGACCCCTTCAGGAGCTGCCCACTCATGGCCGCAAAAACCCGCACCGAAACCGATACCTTTGGCCCGATCGATGTGGCGGCCGACCGGTACTGGGGCGCGCAGGCGCAAAGGTCGCTGGGCAATTTCAAGATCGGCTGGGAGAAACAGCCCGCCCCGATCGTGCGGGCGCTGGGCATCGTGAAACGCGCGGCGGCGGAAGCGAACCTTGAGCTGGGCAAGCTCGACGGGAAGCTGGCGAAGACCATAATCGCTGCGGCGCAGGAAGTGATCGACGGCAAGCTGAACGACCACTTCCCGCTGGTTGTCTGGCAGACGGGCTCGGGCACGCAGTCGAACATGAACGCCAACGAGGTGATCTCGAACCGCGCCATCGAGATGATGGGCGGCGTGATGGGTTCGAAGAAACCCGTGCATCCGAACGATCACGTCAACATGAGCCAGTCGTCGAACGATACTTTCCCGACGGCGATGCACATCGCCTGCGCGGAACAGATCTCGACCGACCTGCTTCCTGCCCTCGAACACCTGCACGGAGCGCTCAAGAAGAAATCGGCGGACTGGAAGAAGATCATCAAGATCGGCCGCACGCACACGCAGGATGCAACGCCGCTGACGCTGGGCCAGGAATTTTCGGGCTACGCCAAGCAGATCGAGAATGGCATTGCGCGCATCAAGTCGACGCTGCCGTCACTGATGGAACTGGCGCAGGGCGGCACGGCGGTCGGCACCGGCCTCAATGCGCCGAAGGGATTCGACAAGCTGGTGGCGGCGAAGATCGCGGAGATCACCGGCCTCAGCTTCAAGACAGCGCCGAACAAGTTCGAGGCGCTGGCGGCGCACGATGCAATGGTGATGAGCCATGGCGCAATCACGACGGTTGCCGCGAGCTGCTTCAAGATCGCCAACGACATCCGCTTTCTCGGGTCGGGCCCGCGCGCGGGCCTTGGCGAACTGGCGCTGCCGGAGAACGAGCCGGGTTCATCGATCATGCCGGGCAAGGTGAACCCGACGCAGTGCGAGGCGCTGACGCAGGTGTGTGCTCACATCATGGGCAATAATGCCGCGATCGCGTTTGCTGGATCACAGGGGCACTTCGAGCTCAACGTGTTCAACCCGATGATGGCGTACAACTTCCTGCAGTCGGTCCGCCTGCTGGCTGATGCCGCGGTCTCGTTCACCGACAACTGCGTCGTCGGCATCGAGCCGCGGATCGACAACATCGCCAAGGGCGTCGAGAACTCGCTGATGCTGGTGACGGCGCTGAACGAGCGCCTCGGCTATGACGCCTGCGCCAAGATCGCCAAGACAGCGCACAAGAACGGCACCACGCTGCGCGAAGAAGCGGTTGGTGGCGGCTATCTGACAGACGCAGAGTTCACCAAGCTGGTGCGTCCGGAGAAGATGATCGGGCCGAAGTAAACGGGGACCGGAGTCGATCTCTATCGCCGGGCCACTGGCCGGTAATAGCGCGGGATGGGAATCGGCCGCCTTCAGAAATGATCTCGCGCTGAGACCTGCCGCACCTGGAAGCTAGCGGCCGAAGGACGCACGGCTGTTCGTGCTTTCCGCGACCGTGTCGAGGAGCAAGCTCGGTGTGCTGCCGAGCTGGCAGCTCGACCCGGCCGCGCCCTACGAAGCGCACCAGCTGACAAGAGAGGGACTGAACGCGCTGGTGCTGGCGGCGGCCCATCGACATCGGCCCGAAATGACCTTGCCCTTTATGTTGCCAGATGACGTGCAAGCGCATCCATCTGTGGCCGAGGCGAGCGAGCGTAACTACTATATCGGGCCGATGGCGGTGTTTGAGGCGCAGATCATAGTGCCGGGCGGGGACGGACGCATTTGCGGCGACACAGACTGTCGCGGCAATCCGGCAATTGTGGTGACGACGGTAGCGCTCGCGGGTGCGATCGAGGATATGATGGAATTTCTCGGAACAACGCGAGATGACCTTGTCACGATCCTCGCGGAGGGGCCGCCGCCGGTGCATCCCCAAGTGATGGAGATGCGGAGCGGGGAATGGGTTACGAAGCCGGTGGGTCTGCGCGAGTATCAGGTTCTGGCGCATGCGCTGTGGGGCTTGGCGTGTTTCAACGCCTGCCTGTCGTTCGCAGAGAAGACGGGTAGCGCGATCGTGCGGGATGAGTAGGATTCTCGAAGCGCCGGGTGACAGCCCGCCATTTGCCGGTCTAGTTTCACGTCATGTCCTACACCGCACCAATCTCCCAGATCGCTCACACGCTGGCCCGCATTGCGCGGCTGGATGAAATCGCCGCGACGGGCGCTTTCCCGAACTATGATCCGGAGTTGTCGCCCCGATCCTGGATGAGGCGAACAAGCTGGCGCGGGATGTGCTCGCGCCGCTGAATCCGATCGGGCACAAGACGGGCGCGAAGCTGACGGATGCGGGCGTTGTTGCGGCGCCGGGGCTGAGCGACGCTTATCGCCAGTTCGTTGAGGGCGGCTGGATGGGCCTCGCTTTCCCGGAGGCGTTCGGCGGACAGGGATTGCCCAAGCCGCTGGCGCTGGCGGTGTTCGAGATGATCCACGGCGCCAACATGGCGTTTGGTCTGTGCCCTCTGCTCTCGTTCGGCGCCATCGAGGCGTTGCTGGCGCATGGGTCGGAAGAGCTGCAGCAGACCTACCTGCCCAAGCTGATCTCGGGCGAGTGGACCGGCGCGATGAACCTGACCGAGCCGCAGGCGGGATCGGATGTCGGGGCGCTGGTGACCAAGGCTGTGCCGAATGGCGATGGGTCCTACGCGATCACCGGGCAGAAGATCTTCATCACGTGGGGCGATCACGACATGACGCCGAACATCATCCAGCTGGTGCTCGCGCGCCTGCCGGATGCGCCGGCGGGATCGAAGGGTATCTCGCTGTTCGTCGCGCCGAAATTCTTCGTGAACGCGGATGGATCTCTGGGCGAGCGTAACTCGTTCAAATGCATCGGCCTCGAACACAAGATGGGCATCCACGCCTCGCCGACCTGCGTGATGGAGTATTCCGGCGCCAAGGGCTGGCTGGTGGGCGAGCCCAACAAGGGCCTCGCGGCGATGTTCACGATGATGAACTCGGCGCGGCTCAATGTCGGCCTTGAAGGCGTGGCGGTGGGTGAAGCTGCGCTGCAGGCCGGCGTCGCTTATGCGCAAGACCGCAAACAGGGCGCAGCGCCCGGCGTGCAGGGTTCCGCGCCGATCATCCATCACCCCGACGTGCAGCGCATGCTGGCGACGATGGCGTCGGGCGTGCAGGCGGCGCGGGCAATCTGTTATGCGTGCGGCGCGGCGGCTGATCTCGCTGAGCATCATCCGGATGAAGCGGTACGCAAGGCGAACAAGGCGCGCGAAGACCTGCTGACGCCGCTGGCCAAGGCGTGGTCGACGGATCGCTCCATCGAGGTCACGAACCTTGGCGTGCAGATCCATGGCGGCATGGGCTTCATGTCGGAGACGGCGGCGGCGCAGTACTATCTCGATGCGCGCATCACGCCGATCTATGAAGGCACCAACGGCATTCAGGCGATGGACCTCGTCGGGCGCAAGCTGTCCGGCGATGGCGGCGCGGCGATGGCGGCGATGCTGGCCGATGTACGCGCGACGGCGCGCGAGGCGCGGGCGACCAACCAGCCGAAATTCGTGGGCGATCGCGGACCGGCTGGAAGGCGGAGCGAGCGCGCTGGAAGAAGCGACAACGTGGATGCTGAACGCGATGAAATCGGCGCGCGAGACGGGTCTGTCGGGCGCGACGGCGTATCTGGCGCTGGCGGGCGACGTGGTGGGCGGCTGCCTGCTGACGCGCGGCGCGCTGGACGAGCAATCGGGCGCAGATGCGGCGCGCACGCTGGGTCTGGCTGCGTATTTTGCCGAGGATCGGCTGTCGCGGGCGCCGAGCGCGGTGGCGTCGATCACCTCGGCGGCGCAAGCGCTGCAGGACGCCGGTTCGGTCTTGTGGTCGGCCTGATCGTCGCTAGGCTCCCCCAACACGTGGCGGGAGCTTGCATGAAGTTCGTAGCGATCGGTTTCGCGGCATTGGCCTTTGCGGCGTGCGCAACCATGGGAGGCGCGCCAATGGAAACAGCGGCCGACGCGAAATTCCGCGCGATCTATGAGGCCGAATGGACCTGGCGGCAGAGCCTCGATCCCGAAGAGGACGAGGACACAGTCGACGAAGACAAGATGTCGAAAACCTGGGGCCGCGTCGATCCGGCTACGCAGGCCGAACGGCTGGGTTACATGAAGGACGTGATGGCGAAGCTGGACGCGCTCAACGCCAGCGCGCTCACCCCCGAAGCGCAGATCAACCTGTCGATCTATCGCGAGCAGATCGCGGTGCGGATGTCTGCCATCGAGTTCCGCGAGTACGAAAAGCCGCTGAATGCGGATTCGACGTTCTGGACCGGGCGTGGCGAGTTCGGCGCCGAAGGCGTTCCGGTCGGAGGCGCAGGCGCGATCCTATATCGCGCGGCTGAACGACACGCCGCGCTATTTCGCGGACCAGGTCGCCAACATGAAGCGCGGGCTGGCGCGCGGGTTCACGCCGCCGCGTGTGACGTTGCAGGGACGCGCAGAGTCGATCTCCGCAGTGTACGAGGGCAAGACGGCGGAGCAATCCGCTTTCTATGAACCGTTCATGGCTTTGCCGTTGAGCATTCCGGCGGACAGGCGCGCAGCGTTGCAGGCTGATGCGAAGGCGGCGATCGAGACGAAGGTTTTCCCGGCGTATCGCGAGCTGCTCCCCTATTTTCGCGACGAATACTATCCGCATGCGACGACGGAGCTGGCGGCGACGAAGCTGCCGGATGGCGACGAATACTACGCGGCGCAGATCCGCGAATACACAACGCTGACGAAATCACCTGAAGAGATCCATCAGATCGGTCTTGCGGAAGTCGCGAAGATCCGCGCTCAAATGAACGAGGTGATGAAGGAGGTCGGCTTCAAGGGCGACCTGCAGGCCTTCCTCGCCTTCCTGCGCAGCGATCCGCAGTTCTACGCCAAGACACCGCAGGAGTTGTTATGGCGCGCGGCGTGGATCTCGAAGGCGTTCGACGGCAAGGCGAAATACTATTTCGGCCGCCTGCCCCGCTCGCGCTTCGCCGTGGTGCCTGTGCCGGACGATATCGCGCCGTTCTACACGGCGGGCCGTGGTGGCACGGGCGTCTATCTCGTGAACACCTACAACCTGCCCTCGCGCGCGCTCTATTCGCTGCCGGCGTTGACGCTGCATGAGAGTGCTCCGGGGCATGCGTTTCAGATGCCGCTGGCCGACGAGCAGGAGGATATGCCGGAGTTCCGCCGCAAGACTTACATCTCCGCATTCGGCGAAGGCTGGGCGCTCTATTGCGAGAAGCTTGGCGAAGAGATGGGCATGTATGAAACGCCCTACGAGAAGTTCGGCATGTTGAGCTACCAGATGTGGCGCGCGGCGCGGCTGGTGGTCGACACCGGCATTCACGCCAAGGGCTGGACGCGCGAACAGGCGCTGGCGTTCTTCCACGAGAACACCGCGCTGGCGGATCATGAGATCGCGACCGAGGTGGATCGCTATATCTCATGGCCCGGACAGGCGCTGAGCTATTATCTCGGCGAGATGGCGATCGTGGAGGCGCGCGCGAAGGCGGAAGCAGCCCTCGGCGCGAAGTTCGACCTGCGCTGGTTCCACGACACGGTGCTGCAGCTCGGTTCGGTTCCCCTGCCCGTCCTGTCAGCGCGGATCGACAAGTGGATCGCCGATGGCGGGCCGGATCCCTACGCTGGCAAGTAAAGCCTAGCTTCCTGCCGTGGCTTCTGCGGGGCGCTTCGTGGCGGTGGTGAAAGCGACCGCGAGATAGGCCGCCAGCGCGCCGAGGACGGAGAACACGTATCCGCCTTCGAAACCCTGTGTCCATGCGGGCAGCTCGCTGGCAGCGTCTGCGCCGATGAACCATGAGGCGACGGTGGCGATGACGCCATCGCCGAGGATGCTGATGATGCCACCCGTGGCGAGTGCGGCCACAGCCGCGCGCTCATCACCGAACTTGGTGTGCAGGCCGAACATCAGCGCGACGAGAATGCCCGAGGAGCCGAAGGACGATGCGATCTCGACGAGATCCTTGATGCCTTGCCCAGACGCCGCGAAGGCGAGCGCGATCAGGCCTGCGCCTGCGGTCAACGCCCGGCCGACCCGTACCTTGCCAGCCTCGGTCAGGTTCGGGATGAGCGGCTCGACGATGTTGCGGGTTGCGATGGCCGAGACGGCGAGCAGCGTTGTGTCGACCGTCGACAGGATCGCGGAGACGATTGCGCCCATCAGCACGACATACATGATCGGATCGAGATACTGGCTGGCGAGCTGCGGCAGGAAGCGATCCTGATCGGTGGCCTCGAAACCCACGGCGGTTCCGAGCAGGCCCAACAGCACAGGCACCGAGCCGATCACCAGATAGATGCCCGCCGCCCAGTAGCAACCCATGCGCGCAACCGAAGGCGTGCGGGCGCCGAGAAAGCGTGAGATCGCCTCCTGCGCCACAAGCGAGCCGAGGATCGGCACCATCCAGGCGTCCAGCGTCGCCAGCAGGCTCTGCGGCTGGCCATCATCGCCGATAGCAATGAAGCTCAGTTGTTCGGGCTTGATCTGGTCGAGGGGGAACTGGTGCGACACCAGCACCACGAGCAGCAGGATCAGGAGGCTGACGATCAGGATCGTGCCCTGCACGATGTCCGTGATGACGTCGCCAAGCAGGCCGCCGACGGTCGTGTAGACAATGATCACGGTTGCGCCGATCAGTAGGCCGATATTGGTTTCGAGACCCGTCACCTCACCGACGATCTGGCCCATCGCGAGAAGCTGGGCCGAGGCCCAGATGATCGACGTCGGGATGGTCAGCAGTGCGGCGAACCAGTTGGCGGTCCTGCCGAAACGCTCGCGGAAGAAGTCCACGAAGGTGATGACGCCGGCTTCGCGCATCTTGAAGGCGATGAAGGTCGCCATCGCGAGCAGGCAGATGGTGTAGCCGAACGGATCAGCGCGGCCGCCCGCCAGCCCCTCCGCGGCAACGGCGCCTGACGAGCCCATGACCGATTCAGCGCCGAACCATGTGGCGAAGACGGACATGGCGACGGCGTAGACGCCGAGCTTGCGGCCAGCCACGAAGTAGTCCGCCTCGACCTTGATGGTGCGCGAGGCGACAAAGGCGATGGCGAACTGCAGGATCAGATAAACGATCAGCGCCACGATCAGTGGCAGTCTGTCGACCGCGACCATATCCTGCATTCGCGTCGTCCCCCCGAGTCAGGATCAGCCGATCGCGCGGCCGTCGGCATCAAAAACCAGAAGGTGCGAACGGTCAACGAACGCGTTCAACAACGTGCCTCCGTGTGGCGCGCTGGCGGCGAGCGGACACATCCACGGGCGGTTTGCGAAGGTGACATTGAGGAACCGGAACTCGCCCCTCGCCTCTTCGACGCCGGCGCGAACAACGAAGCGAAGGCAGCCCGGGCTGGCGCGCTCAAGCGTCGCGTCCTCGGGATGGAAGGCGAGCGTGCAGACGCCATCGTGCGGGGTGACGATACCATCGGGCAGTTGCAGGCGCGATCCATCCGACAGCATGCAGCGGCCTTCGCGCGCCGTCATCGGCAGCGTGTTGAGCGTTGGCCATGATGTGGCGACGGCGGTCGCGAGGTTGATCGGATGGGCGCTGACATCGCTTGCAGGTCCCGCCTGCAACACGGCGCCGTCTGCAAGAACGGTTATATCGCCGCGCAGGCCAAGCGCCTCGTGTGCCCCGGAGGCCAGGAGGACGACAACTCCGGAACTCCCCGCAATGATCTCGCCCAGATGCTCCGCGAAATCATCGTGGAGATTGGCGGGCAGCTCGCTGGCGGGGGCGTCGAGAATGAGGAGCGCCGGACGCGCGGCGACGGCCTGGGCGATGGCGAGGCGCATGCGCTTGTCGGGTGCGAGTTCCTTGACCTTGGCGTTGAGACTGGCTGACAGGCCAGCCCGCGCGGCGGCGTCTGCGTTGATGAACTTCGAGACGTAATGGCTGGAAGGGGCGAGAATGGCAGGGCCGACACGGAGGATACGGCCCTTGTCCTTGCGGACCCGTGCGAGGTCAGCGCCGCCCAGCTTGATCGAACCGGACGTGGGCTTGTCCACGCCAGCGAGCAGGCGCGCGACCGCTTCACGTCCCGTCCGGGACAAACCGACGATGGCGGTGGGACGGCCAACCGGCACGTCGAGGGTGACGTTTGCAAGGACAGGCTCGCCCTTTACGGACTTCGACAGGTTGCTCAGTCCAAGCATGGCGCGCACCGGATTGATCCCAGCCCAGTCATGCCGACGCCTGCTACCCTGCTCTACGCTCGCCTGGCGGGCATTATGGTGTCGCAGGCCTGTCCGTCAAACGGCGAAGCACGAGGCATTTTGGCATGCCGAATGCTAGAAAATGCTGTTTTGCGACAACCTGTTACGGCTTTGAAATCTACGTGAGACACGCACGATTTAGCAGCCAGCCTTCATATTAGCGCACATATCATTGTCGATAACGGCCGGGTCCGGACGCCAGACGACCCGGAAGGCGAACGAACGGAATAGTCGAATGAACAAGAAACTGCTGGTTGGGGTTGCTGGGGCGGTGATCGTGGCGATCGTTGCAGGCGCCCTGATGTTGGGCGGCGCGGGCAATGCCGCGCCCGGAAAATACACCTACGAGACCGTCAAAGTCGACAAGGGCGACGTCGCGCGTGTGGTTACGGCCTCGGGCGCCGTGAACCCCCGCGAGAAGGTCGAGATCGGTTCCGAAGTCTCCGGCAAGGTCACGGCGATCTATGTCGACTTCAACGACGTGGTGAAGAAGAACCAGGTCCTGGCCCAGGTCGACCCCGAGACATTCCAGAACACGCTTGACCAGAACCGCGCCCGGCAACAGCAATCGCAGGCGTCGGTCGACTCGACACGCGCATCGATTGCGCAGGCCAAGCTCAACTACGAAACACTGGGCAAGACATATGCGCGCACCAAGAAGCTGTTCGACGAGGGCGCTGCCTCGCAGGCGGACTGGGAACAGGCCGAGCAGAGCTACAAGAACGCGCAGCTTGAAGTGACCTCGCAGGAAGTTGCGCTGAAGTCCGCCCTCGCCGGTCTGGAGACGGCGCGTGCGACGGTGCAGGATTCCATCACCAAGCTGGAACGCACCAAGATCCGCTCGCCCATCGACGGCGTGATCCTGAGCCGCGACGTGGAAGTCGGCCAGACCGTGCAGTCGGCGCAATCGGTCGCCAAGTTCTTTACGGTCGCCGCCGACCTGTCGCAGATCGAGATCGAAGCGAACGTCGTCGAGTCCGATATTGGCGGCATCAACGCGGGTGACCCCGTCGCCTTCACGGTCGACGCCTTCGCGGGCGAACGCTTCCAGGGCAGCGTCGTGCAGGTCCGCCAGCTTGGCGCGGAAACGGCGAACGTCGTGACCTACACGGTTGTGATCAATGCGCGGAACCCGAACGGGCGGCTTCTGCCTGGCATGACCGCGAACGTGGAGATCACGGCGGACAAGGTGAGCGATGTGCTGCGTGTCGATTACGACGCGACGCGTTTCCAGCCGCCGAAGGAAGTCCTTGCGGCCATGAACGCCGCGGCACCCGCAGCCGGCGAAGGCGCGCAGGGCGGTCAGGGTGGGCAAGGCGGCCAGGTTGCCGGCGGCCAGGGCGGACAGCGTGGCGGCGGTCGCGGCTTTGGCGGCCAGCAGAACGCGGAAATCCTGAAGGCGGCTGGCGTCGATGACGCCCGCGCCGAGAAGATCATGACTGAGTTGCGCACGGAAATGCAGGCAGCGATGGAAGCGATGGGGCCGCGCCAGCCGCAAGGCCAGAGCGGCGGCATCGTCGGCGGCGCGGGCTTTGGCGGGCCGCCGCCGAGCATTCAGCAGCAACAGCAAAGCTCGGAACGGTTTGCCAAGGTGCAGCAGATCTCGGAGTCCGTGTTCCGCAAGAACCTGAACGCAGACGAGTATGCGGCGGTCGCCAAGGCGCGTTCGGAAATGCAGTCGCAGAAACGCGTGACGGTCTACAAGCTGGATGCCAAGGGCGAGCTGGAAAAGGCGCAATTGATGATCGGCCTGTCGGATGGCGAGAACGCACAGGTCATCCGCGGCGCCAAGGAAGGCGACGTGTTCGTTGTTCGCTCAACATCCACCAGCAAACCTGCGTCGGCGTCGTGAGCGCGCCCGAGACCAGCATGACGAACGACAAGGCGGCGACCAGCCGGCCGATCATCTCGTGCCGCAACCTGTCGAAAATCTACAAGATGGGCGACCAGGAAGTGCGCGCGCTGGACGGCGTGGACATCGACATAGCTGAAGGCGAGTTCGTCGCCATCATGGGACCGTCGGGATCGGGCAAGTCGTCGCTGATGAACCTGATCGGCGCGCTGGACCGGCCCACGTCTGGAGAGATGTGGATTAATGGGCGCGCGCTGTCGGAGATGTCGCGCGATGATCTCGCTGACCTGCGCAACGAGACGCTGGGCTTTGTGTTCCAGCAGTTCAACCTGTTGGCGCGCCAGGATGCGTTCCAGAATGTGCGCCTGCCGCTTCGCTATGCGCGCAAGGATCTCGGTGACAACGATGCACGCGCGAAGGCGTGCCTCGAGATGGTCGGGCTGGGCGATCGCATGGATCACCGGCCGATGCAGCTTTCTGGCGGACAGCAGCAGCGCGTGGCGATTGCGCGCGCGCTCGCCAACCGTCCGCGTATCTTGCTGGCGGATGAACCGACCGGCGCGCTGGATACCAGGACGACCGACGAGATCATGCACCTGATGCAGGATCTCAACCGTCAGGGCATCACGGTTGTCGTGATCACGCACGAGAACGAGGTGGCCGCCTATGCAAGCCGCCAGATACATTTCCGCGATGGCCGCATTGAATCCGACACGGCGCATCCCGATCTGAAGCGTGCCAGCGGAGCCAGACCATGAAATTCGGCGTCGCCACCTCCTCGGCAGCAGAAGCCCTGTTCTCCAATCCGATGCGCAGCCTGCTGACCATGCTGGGCATCATCATCGGCGTGGCGTCGGTGATGGTGATGATGTCGATCGGCGAAGGCGCAAAAGCACAGATCGACAAGCAGATCAGCAGCGTCGGCACCAACGTGCTGACCCTGATGCCGGGCAACATGAATCGCGGCGGCCGCAATCAGGGCGGCGGGTCTGGCCGGCCCTTCGCCGAGAGCGATGTGGCGGCTGTCGCAGAACTGCCATTCGTGAAAGCGGCGACGGGCGTACTCTCGCAATCGGCGAATGCAGTCTCCGAAGAGGCGAACTGGGTGACCAATATCCAGGGCGGGGACGCATCCTTCTTCGAGGTCAATAACTGGGCTGTCACAGAAGGCCGGGAGTTCACGGCGCAGGAGGTTCAGAGCGGGGCAGCGGTGGCGGTGCTGGGCAAGACGGCGGCGGCCAACCTGTTCCCGGACGGGCGGGCCATCGGCCAGCGCATCCGCGTTAACAGTGTTCCCCTCGAAGTGATCGGCATCCTTGAATCCAAAGGGCAATCCGGCGGCGGCGGCATGGGAATGGACCGCGACGACACGATGGTAGGCCCCCTGGGAATGGTCCGTAACCGGATTACCGGCGGCAATCGACAGGTTTCCCGCCATGTCTCGCGCATTCAGCTGCTGGTGCAGGACGGCTATGACGTGCTGGACGCCCAGGAAGAACTGACCACGCTGATGCGGGAACGCAGAAATATCCAACCAGGCGAGCAGGACAATTTCTCGGTTGTTAACTTTGCAGACATGATAAAGCAGCGGGCGGCTGCGACCGAGACGATGAGCATGTTGCTTGCGTTCACGGCAGCGGTTTCGCTGATTGTCGGCGGTGTCGGTGTGATGAACATCATGCTTGTCTCAGTAACCGAGCGGACCCGGGAGATCGGGCTGCGCATGGCTATTGGCGCACGCGGCGGCGACATTCTTCTGCAATTCCTGTTCGAAGCGATTGCGCTCTGCACCCTGGGCGGACTGATCGGCATGGTAACAGGATGGATCGGCGTGTTCGTTTACGCGCAGGTCGCTAACTCGCCGATGATGGTCTCCCCCATCATCATCGCAACAGCATTGGGGGCTGCGGCCTCCGTCGGTCTGGTCTTTGGCTTCTTCCCCGCCCGCAGGGCAGCCCAGCTCGACCCAATCCAGGCATTGAGACATGATTGAAAAAATAATGACCCGCGGCATGTCCGTGGGCGCTCTCGCCCTCCTCACCGCTTGCGGCCACCTGCCAATCGCAGAGCCCGCCTTCGAAGCATTGTCGGCCAAGCGCGCCGGCATGCCGGAAGACTGGACCGTAGCGCCGATGACCGGCGATCCGGCCGCCGCAATTTCCGACTACAGCGTCTTCCAGGACGCGCAGCTGGTTTCCTATGTGCAGGAAGCGCTGGAGAACAACCGCACGCTTCGCGCTGCAATCGAATCCGTGCGCCAGTCTGAAGCTGCCCTGCAAGGCACGCGCTCCGGCCTGTTCCCGCAGGTTGGTGTTTCGGTCGGCGCGAACACGTCGGCGTTGACCGACGATCTCAGCAACAACACAGATCACGTATTCGTTCGCACTGAGCGGTCGCTACAACCTCGACATCATGGGCGACCTCAGCGCCTCGATCCAGGCGTCGGCCGCTGGCCTACGCTCGACCGAAGCTGTCTATGAGCAGACCCGCCGCCAGATCGCAGCCCAGGTGGCCCGCGCCTACTTCACCGTGATCGAACAGGGCCAGCAGCTCGACCTCGACCGCAAGTCGCTGGATCGTCAGCGCCAGACCTTCCGCATCACGCAGACCCGGTTCGACGCCGGTTCAATCGCGCGCGATGAACTCGTGCTGGGCGAATCGCGTCTGGCGACGGCGGAAGACAACATCCTCGCCAGCGAAGCCTCCGCGCGCGCTGCGGTGCGGGCGCTTGAACTCGCGCTGGGCCGCTTCCCGCAGAACAAGCTGAGCATGACCGGCGCCCTGCCCGAGCCGCCGAAAGCGCCGCCGCTTGGCCTGCCGGAGCTGGCCATCCGCTCGCGCCCGGACGTGGTGTCGGCCGAGCTCAACATGATCCAGACGTTCGCCAACACGCGCATCGCGCAGATGGGTCCGTGGCCGCAGCTCGACGCCAACCTTGCGGTGGGGCTGAACAACACCACCATCAACACCACATCGAACCTGTTCAGCTTCGACAACCTGGCGCTTTCTATCGGCGCATCGCTGGCGCAAACGATCTTTGACGGCGGCGCGATCGACGCCCGCGTGAAGATCGCCACGTCGCAGGAACGCGCGGCGCTGGAGCGTTACGGCCAGACCATCATCAACGCCTATGGCGACATCGTCGCGGCGGTGGACACGTTCGACACGCTGGGCTCGCGCAACGTAGCGCTGACCAAGGCCTCGAGCGCGGCGCAGGAAGTTCTGCGCCTTGGCGAGCTGAAGTATCAAGAAGGTTCGGAAAGCCTGCTCAACCTGTTCACGGTGCGCGACAGCGCGGAGCTGGCCGAATCCAACCTCATCGCCAACCGTCGTGCACGCCTTGAGCAGTGGATCGTGCTGCACACGGCGCTGGGTGGCGATCCGACAAAGACGCAAGCGCTGCCGACCGCCGCCAATACGGCTGACGGTAAGCCGTAGGCTTCGACCAACACGGCAAACAGATGCGGCCGCTGTCCAACGACAGCGGCCGTTTTGTTTGTTGAGCGTGATGGCGCAACGCTCGCACCCCTCCCCATTGTGGGGAGGGGCGCAGGGGTGGGGGGCTTGCCCACGCTCGCAGAAGCTTGCGATGAGCAAACAGCACGCGTGTAGAGCCGCCCCCCTCACCCTACCCTCTCCCCACAAGGGGGAGAGGGGTGAGCAACAGCATCGGCTGGTGAGATCAGGCGAATAGATTCTTGTGCGTCTCACGCAGCAGGTTCTTCTGCACCTTGCCCATGGCGTTGCGCGGCAGCTCTTCGACGAAAAGGATGCGCTTGGGTGTCTTGAAGGCGGCGAGGCGTTTGCGGCATTCGGCGATCATCTCGGCCTCGTTGCCCTGCCCGATGACGATGGCGGCGACGCCTTCACCGAAGTCGGGATGGGGCACGCCGATGACGGCGCTTTCGGTGACGCCGGGGAGTTCGTCGAGGATCAGCTCGATCTCTTTCGGGTAGACGTTGTAGCCGCCGGAGATGATGAGGTCCTTCGCACGGCCTGATATCCAGACGCGGCCGTCAGCGCCCTGCCGGCCGACATCGCCGGTGATGAAGTAGCCGTCGCGCGTGAATTCCTCCGCGGTCTTTTCCGGCATGCGCCAGTAGGCGGAGAAGACGCTGGGGCCGCGGATCTCGATGACGCCAGTCTCCTCGCCTCCCCCGATGCGGAGATCGACGCCGGGGAGCGGATAGCCGACGGAGCCCGCGATGCGTTCGCCTTCGAGTGGGTTGGTGGTGATGATCACCGCTTCGCTCATGCCATAACGTTCGAGGATACGTTGGCCGGTGCGCTGTTCGAACTCGGCATGGGTTGTCGGCAGCAAGGGCGCCGAGCCCGAGATGAACACGCGCACATTGCTGGCGGCCTCGCGCGTGAAGGCGGGGTTGGCGAGGAGGCGCGTGTAGAAGGTGGGCACGCCCATCATCACCGTTGCGCGTTTGAGGCCGGCCAGCACGTCGGCGTCCGTGAATTTCGGCAGCCAGATCATCGGACAGCCGGAGAGGAAGGCGCAGTGCATCGCCACGAAGAGGCCGTGCACGTGGAAGATCGGGAGAGCGTGCAGCAGGACATCGTCCGGCGTGAAGGCCCATGCCCTGTGCAGCGCGATGGCGTTGGCCGCGAGATTGCCGTGCGTGAGCATCGCGCCCTTGGATCGGCCCGTCGTGCCGCTGGTGTAGATGATCGCGGCGAGATCGCCGTCGCTGCGCGGTACTGCGGAATCAAGCGGCGCGAAGGCGCGGCTCTCGGAGACGTAAGCCGGAGGATCGGTGATGAAGGCGCGCGGTTCGGCGTCGCGGATGAAGTAGTCGACCTCTGCGGGCGTGTAGGCGGCATTTAGCGGGAGGTAGACGGCGCCGGCCTTCAGCACGCCGAGATAGATCATCACGCTTTCGATGCTCTTCTCCGCCTGGAGAGCGATGCGGTCGCCGGGCTGAACGCCTTCCGCCGCGAGCCTGCCCGCGACAGCAGATGCGCCAGCTTCGAGGTCGCCATAGCTTGCGTGTTGTCCATCCGGGGTGATGAAGCATGGGCGCGACCTGTCGGTGGGAAACGCCCCAACGAACAGGTCATGCAGTCGATTGCTCATTCATTTCACTTGCGTGTTAGCTGGCATTCGGTCTGGGTGGTCGTCTGGCCGACCAAATCCTGCGCTGGACATCGGCGGCGTGCAACGCTGTAACTCGTGCAGACAAAAGTCGAGGGCCAACAGGCATGAGTCATTCAACGGACAAGGCCCTGCGTGAGCGTGCGGCCCGCGTCATTCCCGGCGGCATGTATGGCCATCAGGCTGTGGGCGCCCTGCCCGATGGCTATCCGCAGTTCTTCGCGCGCGCGGAAGGCCCGTGGTTGTGGGATGCGGATGGCAATCTGTTGCTGGACCTGATGTGCGCTTACGGACCGCAGCTGTTTGGGTATGGCAACGCCAAGATCGATCGCGCCTATGTCGACCAGATGGCGGCAGGCGATGCGATGACAGGGCCATCGCCGCTGATGGTCGATCTCGCCGAGAAGATGGTGAGCATGATCGGCCATGCCGACTGGGCGATGTTCTGCAAGAACGGTTCGGATGCGACCACGATGGCGCTGATGACGGCGCGGGCGCACACGGGCAAGAACGGCGTGGTGCGGGCGCGCGGCGCCTATCACGGCTCGCAGCCCTGGGCCAATCCGCGGCCGCGCGGGATAGCGCCGGGCGATCAGGCGGGACAGCATTTCTGCGACTACAATGATGTGGCGAGCCTTGAGGCGGCGGTTAAGGCGGCGGGCAATGACCTCGCGGCGATTTTCGCGGCGCCCTATCGCCATGACGTGTTCGTGGACCAGTCGCAGCCCGATGCTGTCTATGCCCGGCGCGCGCGTGAACTGGCGGACGAGACCGGCGCGCTGCTGATCGTGGACGATGTGCGGGCGGGCTTCCGCATGGCGCGCGATTGCAGCTGGTCGCGTTGTCGGCGTCGAACCCGACCTGTCGTGCTGGGGCAAGGCGATCGCCAACGGTCATCCGATTTCGGCGCTGGTGGGATCGCACAAGGCGCGCGGCGCGGCGGAGAAAATCTACGCCACGGGGTCGTACTGGTTTGCGGCGGCGGCAATGGCGGCGAGCCTCACCACGCTGGAGCTGATCCAGTCGACCGATTATCTCGAGCGCATCGTCGTGATGGGTGAGCGGCTGCGCACCGGGCCTCGACAAGCACGCACACGCGCATGGCTTCAAGCTGCGCCAGACGGGGCCGGCGCAGATGCCGCTGATCCTGTTCGACAACGATGCGGACATGCGACTGGGCTATTACTGGTGTTCGCGCATGCTGGCGCATGGGGTCTACGTTCATCCGTGGCACAACATGTTCATGTCGGCGGCGATGAGCGATGTGAACATCGACTTCGCGCTGGATGTTGCCGAGAGAGAGCTTTCGCGAGCTTGAGCAGGCCGCGCCGACAGCTGGAGCCGAATGAGCGATATCCCGGCCCGCGCAAGAGCTGAGACGGCCTTCTCCTGCCCTGTTGACCCCGTCTGACGCCGAACTAGTGTGCGGACCGTTCTCCGGCGGGGCCGGGCATTCCAACAGGACGTGTGAAATGAGACAATTTCTGCTTTGCGGCGCTGCCGCTCTTGCGATTGCGCTGGCCGGTTGCAACGGCGCGGCCACGACGGCTGCGAAACCGGATGCGGCGACATTCCTCAAGAATGCCGAGAAGGAGCTTTCGGATTTCTCCGACTACGCATCCCGCATTTCATGGGTGAATTCGAACTTCATCACGGATGACACGGATTGGCTGGCGGCACGCGCGGGTTCCGAAGGCACACTGCTGGGTGTGCGGCTTGCGAACGGCACGAAGGATTATGCCAACGCGAACCTGACGCCGGACCAGAAGCGCAAGATGGCGATCCTGCTCGCGGGCATGGTGATGCCGGCGCCGTCGTCGGGAACACCCGAAGAGCAGAAGACGATTTCCGACGAGCTGAACAAGATCACCACCGACCTGCAGTCGACCTATGGCAAGGGCAAGTTCACGATCGACGGCAAGGAGCTGAACCTCGAAGAGCTGTCGGGCATCATCGCTTCCTCGCGCGATCCAAAGAAACTGCAGCAGGCGTGGGAAGGCTGGCACACTGTCTCGCCGCCGATGAAGGCGGACTATGCGCGCATGGTGGAGATCGGCACGAAGGGCGCGAAGGAGCTCGGTTTCTCCGACATCGCCGACATGTGGCTCGCCAACTACGACATGCCGTCAGCCGAGATGGAAGCGACAGTCGGCAAGCTGTGGACGCAGGTGCAACCGCTCTACAACGACCTGCATTGCTATGTGCGTGGCAAGTTGAACGCGAAGTACGGCGATGCGGTGCAGCCGAAGACCGGCCCGATCCGCACCGACCTGCTCGGCAATATGTGGGCGCAGGACTGGACCAACATCTATGACATCGTCGGACCGAAATCGTCGGACCCGGGCTATGACCTCACCAGCCTGCTGGAGAAGGCAAAGTACGATCCGATCAAGATGGTGAAGACCGGCGAGGGTTTCTACACCTCGCTCGGCCTGCCTGCCCTGCCGGATACGTTCTGGAAGCGCTCGCTGATCACGCGCCCGCGGGACCGCGAAGTCGTCTGCCACGCCTCGGCGTGGGACCTCGACAACATGGACGACATCCGCATCAAGATGTGCACGCAGGTGAACGCGGAAGACTTCTCGACGGTTCACCACGAGCTGGGCCACAACTTCTACCAGCGCGCCTACAAGAACCAGGACTTCCTGTTCAAGAACGGCGCGAACGATGGCTTCCACGAAGCCATCGGCGATTTCATCGCGCTGTCGGTGACGCCGGAATACCTGAAACAGCTCGGCCTTTTGAATAAAGTGCCGTCGGCTGATGCGGACCTGGGCCTGCTGATGGACCGCGCGCTTGAGAAAGTGTCGTTCCTGCCGTTCGCGCTGAAGGTCGATAACTGGCGCTGGGATGTATTCCGCGGCAAGACGACCCCGGCCGACTACAACAAGGGCTGGTGGGACCTGAGCCTCAAATATCAGGGCATCGTGCCGCCGGCCCCGCGCCCGGCCGATGCGTTTGACGCTGGCGCGAAATTCCACATCCCGGGCAACACGCCGTACCTCCGCTATTTCCTGTCGTACATCCTGCAGTTCCAGTTCCAGAAAGCCGCGTGCGATCAGGCCGGCTGGACCGGGCCGCTGCATCGCTGCTCGATCTACGGCAACAAGGAAGTCGGCGCGAAGTTCACCAAGATGCTGGAAATGGGCGCCAGCAAGCCGTGGCCGGATGCGCTCGAAGCGTTCACAGGCACGCGCGAAATGGATGGCTCCGCGCTGGTGTCATACTTCGCGCCGCTGCAGGTGTGGCTGAAGGAACAGAACAAAGGCCAGACCTGCGGTTGGTAATCTGACCTAATCAATGCGTGCAGTTGATTGCGGGCATGGTGTGGAGTGATCCTCCCGCCATGCCCGCTTTCGTTGATCACGTGTCGATACCGGTCGCTGACTTCGAGAGGTCGGCCGCATTTTATGATGCCGTGCTGGCCACGCTCGCCCTGCGGCGGCGGAAGCAACGCGAGGGCGCGATCGGCTGGGGGCCGGACGATGTGCTGCCGCCGATCTTCTGGATACACGCGCGCGAAGAGGGCCATGCGACGTCGGGCATTGGCTTGCACATCGGCTTCCGCGCGAAGGACCGGGCCGAGGTGCATGCCTTTCATGAAACAGCGATTAGGATGGGTGCGACTGACGCGGGCGCTCCCGGAGTGCGGCCGCAGTATACAGCCGGGTTCTATGGCTGTTTCGTGCTGGACCTCGATGGCTTCAAGATCGAGGCCGTCGTGCGTGAGGGTCTGCCCCCAAGGGACTAGTTGGTTCTGTCATGCAGCGCGACTAGGGTCTCCGAAAATGGGGAGATCATGTTGCGCGTCTTGATTACGGCGATTGTCCTGTTGTTGGCAGCCTGCGCCTCGCCGCCAGCGTTTGATCCCGCAACGCCGCCGCTGGTGCTGACGGGCGAGATCACGCGGGCGGATCATCAGACCTATCGCGAGATACCCTTTACGCCCCCGCCGGGCACGGGGCGGATAAGCATTGATTTCGCCTATACGGGCAAGGACCAGAAGACGGTCATCGACATCGGCGTGCGCGACCCGGACGGGCAGCGTGGATGGAGCGGCGGAAACAAGTCGCACATCGAGATCGGCGAGTTCGCAGCGACGCCATCCTATCGGCCGGGCCCGATCCAGACCGGTGAGTGGAAACTCGTGCTGGGGGTTCCGAATATCCGCGCGGGGCAGACAGCGACGTACACGGCAACGGTGACGTTCGCGGCGCCTAGCGGGAGGCAAAAGGTCGAGACCCTCGCGGACCTGTCGAAACCACTGTCCACGGAGGCCGGCTGGCGGCGCGGCGATTTCCACAACCACACGGCTCATTCGGATGGATCATGCGACGTGAATGGTGCGCGCGGGCCCTGCCCGTTGTTCAATACAGCTGACGCGGCGCGCGACGCAGGCCTCGATTTCGTGACGATCACCGATCACAACACGATCACGCAACTGGCAGACATTCGCAGGCTGCAGGCGAGCTATCCGAAAACGCTGCTGATCCCAGGCACGGAGGTGACGACGTTCTTCGGCCACGCCAACGTCATCGGCAATTCGGACTTCGTCGACTTCCAGCTGGGCAGTCCGCGCCTGCCAACGATGGGCAAGCTGTTTGATGAAGCAGCGGCGCAGGGCGCGATCGTCTCCATCAATCACCCCGGCCTGCCCTCCGGCGAGATCTGCATGGGCTGCGGCTGGAGTGTGAAGGACACGGACTGGTCACGCGTCACGGCGCTTGAGGTCGTAAATGGCAGCACGCTGCGTACGGCTGGCGCGGACTTGGGCGGCATCGCGTTCTGGGAAAAACTGCTGAACCAGGGTTATCGCATCACGGCGATTGGCGGTAGCGACAATCATGACGCGACGGATCGGACTGGCGCCAAGCAATCGCCAGTCGGACGTCCGACAACTGTGGTCCATGCTAACGAGCTATCGACGCGTGGGATTGTGGCCGGCGTGAAGTCCGGTCGGGCCTTCGTGGACGTGGCTGGACTTCCGGGCGCGACGCTGGACATGCGTGCAGAGTTGAACAGCAAAACGAACGCGACCAACCAGACCGTCTTTATGGGTGGAGACATCAAACTACTGCCCGGCGAAGGAATCCGCCTTTACACCTCGACATCCAACCTTCCCGAAGGCGCCAAGGTCGAGCTGGTGTCCAACAGGGACGGCATCAAGTTTAATGGCGAACCTTACCACCGGTTCTCGCTGGAAGAGGGCGCGACCTTTGGATGGGTGCGGGCCAATGTCCGCGACGCTTCAGGCAAGCTGTTGCTGCTCGGCAACCCGATCTATTTCACACGCGCAACCAGCCCCTGACGGGCGAGTGCCTGAAACATCCCATAGTTAAAGGCCATCCCTTTGAGGGTATTGCGTAGTTGTCACTCCGCCCCTGCTAGAATTCGCGGCAGTTGAAGCTCCCTTTTCCCGGTGTTTGGCAATTGTGGCCGCCTGCCATCGCGGTTAGTCTGTGGGCCGGACTAGGGGTGGCGTGTGGCGTGGGACTTTCAAAATGCTTGAGATCGCAGCGATTGTCGGCGCTGTCCTTGTTGGACTGCTCCTGATCTTCCTCGTCTACCGCGCGGCGCGCACGTATGATGCGGGCGCACACGCGACTTTCATCACCACCAAGGGCGGCAATTTCTATGGCGCCCTGCGCGCGCCGATGACGATCTGGAATCCCTCGATCAAGGTGATGCGCGACAAGCATGCGCCGGACATCAAGGTGATGACGATGGATGCGACGGGCGCATTCTACGAGAAATCCCTGGTCCGCAAGAATGGCGAGATCTCGCTGCGGGTGCAGACCTGCGCGCCGCGCCCCTTCATGTCGACGACGACCGACAAGCGCATGCTGCTGATCAAGCCGAAGGTGGCTTTCCAGCTCGACGTCGAACGCATCCAGATGCCGACGCAGATGGAGTCGTTCGGCACGACACTGGCGGCGCGCATCGAGAACCTGTTCGACAACGCGGTCAGCGAATACGAAGACCAGGACGTCTTCAAGCATCAGCGCGAGATCGAGCATCGCGTGCTGATGGAACTGCGCGACATGGAAGCGCCTGCCGACGAGAGCAAGGCGATGGGCATGCCGCTCGGCATCAACGTCTACGAAGCGATGTTCTCGTTCGAGCGTCCGCAGAAAGCGATCAACCGCGATCTCGCCAACGGCCCGATGGCTTATGACAACGAGCACCTCGACGATCTGGTCGACATGCTCGAGAAGGCCGATCCGAAGACCGTCGAAGTTCTCCTGCGTATGCTCGAGATGCAGACCAAGCAGAACATCGTGCAGATGCTGTGCAAGTCGGGCGGCCTTGTCGCGTTCACCGCGCAGGAGCTCGGCCTGTCAGAGCGCGTCGTCGAGCGCGCTCACTGGGGCGCGAACATCATGAAGGACATGACGCCCCCGCCGGTCGCGGTCACAGCTACGGCGCCCGCCTCTGCCGCAACCGAAACGCCGGTGGCGAAACCTGTCGATCCCGCCACGGCCTATTACGGTCTCGGCGCGCCCAAGGGCCAGAAGGCCGCCGAGCCGACATCTTCCAAGGACGCCTGATCCGGGTTATCCGGCGGAATGACCATTGATCGCGAAGACCAGCTCGACGGGCTGAAACGTATCGGCCTGATCGTTGCCCGCACGCTCGAAGCCATGCGCGCCGCCGCAGAGCCCGGCATGACGACGGCTGAACTCGACGCCATCGGCGCGAACGCTCTGGCCCTGGATGGCGCACGCTCGGCGCCGCGGCTGACCTACAATTTTCCCGGCGACACCTGCATCAGCGTGTTCCCTGCCATCGCGCACGGCATTCCGGGCAGCGAAGTGCTGCGCGCGGGGCAGCTGGTGAACATCGATGTGTCGGCGGAGAAGGACGGCTACTTCGCGGATACCGGCGCGAGCTTTGTGCTACGCGCGAAGGACGCGGTGCTCGATGCGCTGTGCCGCGATGGCAAGCGGGCGCTGTGGACCGGCATCCGCGCGGTGAAGACCGGCGGCGCGCTGAATGCGCCCGGTATCGCCATCGAGGAATTCGCCCGCAAGAACCGCTACACGCTGATCCGCAACCTCGCGAGCCATGGCGTTGGCGGCGCACTGCACGAAGAGCCGGGCGAGATTCCGACATGGCGCGACATGTCGGAGCGCCGCAGGATTCACGAAGGGCTGGTGTTTACGCTGGAGCCGTTCCTCTCGCGCGGCGCCACGTGGGCCGTGGACGGCAAGGACAAGCGGGACGCCTGGACGCTGTTCGCGGACAAGCCGGCGCCGACGGTTCAGTACGAGCACACGATGGTCGCGACAAAGAGCGGCCCGGTTATCACAACGCTGGCGGCTTAGAGCACCCGCCCAGGATTCATCCGGCCCTTGGGATCGAGCGCGGCTTTCACGGCGCGCATCATGTCCATCTCGACAGCGGATTTGCGCCAGGCGAGTTCGTCGCGCTTGAGGCGGCCGATGCCGTGCTCGGCGGAGATCGAGCCGTTGAGGCTGGCGATCAGGTCGTGCACGGCCTTGGACAGCGGCAGGCCGTCCTGTTCGACGAAGCGATCCTGATCGGCGCCGGGTGGCGGCGTGATATTGAAATGGATGTTGCCATCGCCGACATGGCCGAAGGCGATGACGTCGGCGCCGGGCTGCATCTGATGCGCCAGCGCTGTGCCGCGCTCCATGAACTCGGCGACACGTGAGACGGGGACGGAGACATCGTGTTTCAGCGCCTTGCCGTGGGCGCGTTCGGCGACCGCGATGTTCTCGCGGATTTTCCAGACCATGGCTTTCTGCGCTTCGGTCTCGCAGATCGCCGCGTCGGCGATGACGCCCTGCTCCAGCGCGTCGCCGAGCATGGATTCGATCAGGTCGCGGGCGCCTTCGGCGCGCGGCAGCGAGAGTTCGACCAGTACGCGCCAGGGCAGCGCGGACGGCAGCGGATCGCGCGTGTCGGGAATGTGTTTCAGCACAAGCTGCAGGCCGAGCTGCGGCACGATCTCGAAGCCGGTGACGGCGCCGCCGCTGGCCTTCTTGGCCAGCTGCAGGAGTTCGACAGCCTTGGCGGGCGACTCGACCACGGTCCACGCGGTCTCTTTGACAGCGGGCTTGGGAAAGAGTTTCAGCGTCGCGGCGGTTACAATGCCCAGCGTTCCCTCGGCGCCGATGAAGAGGTGTTTTAGGTCGTAGCCGGTATTGTCCTTGCGCAGGCCGCGCAGGCCATTCCACACGCGGCCATCGGGCAGCACGGCTTCGATGCCGAGCACGAGGTCGCGCATCATGCCATAGCGCAGCACGCCGACGCCGCCGGCGTTGGTGGAGATAAGTCCGCCGATCATCGCAACGCCCTGCGCGCCGAGCGACAGCGGAAACAGTCGGCCGTTCTCGTCCGCGATTTCCTGCGCGCGCGTCAGGACGACGCCGGCTTCGAGCGTCATGGCGTCGTTGAGGACGTCGACTTCGCGGACGCGGTTCATGCGCTTCAGCGAGATCAGCACCTCGCCATCCGGCACCGAGCCATTGACCATGCCGGAATTGCCGCCCTGCGGGTTCACCGCAAAGCCGTACTCGGCGCACAGCGTCATCGCCTTGGCGACTTCCTCGGTGGAGGACGGCTTCACGAGCACAGGCGTCGAGCCGTGCCAGCGGCCGCGCCAGTCCTGAATATGCGGCGCGATTTCGTGGGCGTCGGTTGAGACGCCCTTGGGGCCCAGCGCGTCGGTAAGCCGTGCGATGAAGGTGGAGACGCGGTCTCCTTGATCGTCCGCCATGGCGAATATCCTAGCCGATGAGGTCTTGCTTCTCGCAGGTTCGGACGCCGCCCTCAACCTTGGTTGTCGTGAAGTTGGCGCCGTATTCGCCTTCAAAATGAAAGCCTTTGGCGGTGCGGCGCATCACGAAACAGCTGTTGCTGGCGAAATTGTCGTCCTCATAGGCAAAGCAGGCTTTGCCTTTTGGCGTGATGGTGAGACGGCCACGCATCTCGCCGTCAGCTGTCTGGTAGAGCGTCTGTCCTTTCGGATCGATGCATTCGATCCAGCGGAATTGGGTTCCGTCGGCGACGCCTTCCATGCGGATTCCGAATAGAGCCGTTTTGAGTTCCGCCGCCTTCATGGCTGGCGCGCGCGCCGGGCGAGGCGATGTCTGGGCGTCAGCGAGACCGCCGGCGAGAACGGCGAACGCAGCGAGGAAGATGCAGCGCTTGATCAGGGCTCGACTTCCTTCAGCGTCCACTGCTGTTCGGGAACCGGCAGGCAGGCGCCCGTGCGCAGGGTGTCGCGCGCGTTCTCGATCGTCACGACGATACACTTGCCCGCGAGGTTGGCCAGATTGCCGGCTGCGGTGAAGGACCATTTCTGCTCCGGCATGTCCCAGCACTGGCCGAGCGACAGGGACTCGAACGCGAAGCCGGCGGCGAGGCAGCTGCTCATCATGCGCAGCTGTCCGGGGCCGCTGATATCGAAGGAGAAGATGCGACCGAGGCGGCCTGTGCAATCGACAAGACCAAGCGCACCATCGGTCCCGAGGCACTTGCCTGGACTCGCAACAGATTCCAGCACACCGGACACCGGGTGCAGCGTCGAGTCCACGGGTACGGCGCGCCAGTGATTGGCGGGGAGGCCCGTGGGGCATTCGCCTGCATAGACGCGCTCGCCCGTGCGGCTGGAAGCGCCAAGCAGCGCGAGGCAGTGGCCAGTGGCGTTGCGAATCTCGCCATCGGCTTTGATAACCCATTGCTGCTCCGGCGTGCCATCGCAGGCCTGCGTATAGAGCTGCGGATAGGCGCCCTGCCCGCGCGGCGCGACGCATTTGTCGCCGCTCAGGATTGGACCGGCCCCTGCAGCCGGCAGCCGGAATTCCTGCTCGGGCGATGCATCGCAGGGACGACTTTCCGACGGGCCCTGCAGTCCCGACAGCGACACACACATGCCAGGCAGGCGCTCGTGCTGCAGCGTCATCGCGGGCGGCGTGACAGGCGTAGCTTCCTGTGCGGAGACAGGCATGGATGCGCCAAGCCAGAGGCTCGCCCCCAACGCCAGAAGTGCAGCAATTCGCATGTGGTCAACCCCGATATCCGGCAACCCTGTTCACGCTAAGGTAGTCCAGTTCAAGTCTTGATCGCAGTTACCCGACGCAGGCTTGACGGGTGGGCGTCGGAAGGGTCCAACACCCCATAAGACAATGGAGAAATGTGATGGCCTACGCCCCGTTCAACCTGACCGGAAAAGTTGCGCTGATCACGGGCGGCAACCGGGGCATCGGATTCGGTTTTGCGGAGGCCCTGTCTCAGTCCGGCGCAAGCGTGGCGATCTGGGGGTCTAGCGAAAAGAACAATGCCGACGCCGTGAAGAAGCTGGGCGGCAATGCGAAAGCATGGACGGTCAACGTCGCCGACGAAACGCAGGTTGCGGCGGCCATGGTTGATGTCGCGAAACATTTTGGCCGGATCGATTCCGTGTTCGCGAATGCGGGCATCGGCGGCGGGGCGAAATCGTTCTCGGAATTCCCGACCGATGTTTATCGCCGGGTGCTGTCGGTGAACCTTGATGGCGTGTTCTTCACGCTGCGCGAGGCGGCGAAGCACATGGTAGAGCGCGCGAAAGCTGGCGATCCGGGCGGGTCGCTGGTCGGCATTGCGTCGCTGGCCGCCATTGAAGGCGCAGCGCGGAACGAGGCGTATGCGGCGACCAAGGGCGCGGTGATCTCGATGATGAAATCGATCGCGGTGGAGCATGCGCGTTACGGCGTCAGGGCGAACTCGATCCTGCCGGGCTGGATCGCGACGGACATGACGCAGGGCGCGCAGGACAACCCAGCGTTTGCCGACAAGGTGATCCCGCGCGTGCCGATGCGGCGCTGGGGCGAGCCGAAAGATTTCGGCGGCGTTGCGGTCTACCTGACGTCAGATGCGTCGAGCTACCACTCGGGCGATTCGTTCGTGGTGGACGGCGGGTATTCGATTTTCTGAGGCCGGACGGAAACCGGGTCGTTTCTCGATTATCGATAAAAATATCTCGCTTGGGGAAGTCTGGCTTGGTAAGGAGGCGGGTCCTTCAACAGTCAGAGGCCTGACCGATGATCCGATTCCGCCGCTCCGCGGCCCTCGCCGTCCTTATGGCCGGTACAGTCCTGGCCAGCTGCACGTCGGCGCCGCCTGCAGAGACAACACAAGCAGCAGCGCCTGCCGCGCCTGCGCCTGACGTCGTCGTGCTGGCGTCGGCGAGAAAAGTCCTAACTTCATGTGGTGGCAACGAGACGCCGTTCAAGCCGACAGGTGCGAGCAGCGGGCTTTCGATCAAGCCGCTCGACTTCACCTGCAAGCAGCTGGCGAACGGGCTGCGCATCTATGCGATGCCGGACAAGGACACGGCGAGCGTGTCGGTGGCGGTCTGGTACGATGTGGGGTCGAAGGACGATCCGAAAGGGCGCTCGGGCTTTGCGCACCTGTTCGAACACCTGATGTTCAAGTCGACGACCAACCTGCCGCCGGAAGGCTTTGATCGCCTGACC
This sequence comes from uncultured Alphaproteobacteria bacterium, assembly GCA_963784415.1. Taxonomy (GTDB): domain Bacteria; phylum Pseudomonadota; class Alphaproteobacteria; order Caulobacterales; family Hyphomonadaceae; genus UBA7672. The sequence continues at coordinate 336,354 of CAWARK010000002.1, read as the reverse complement.
GAGGATGCGGGCGGGTTCAACAACGCGTCGACCTGGAATGATTTCACGAACTACTACGAGACTGTGCCGGCCAATCACCTCGAGCGCGTGATGTGGGGCGAGGCCGAGCGCATGGGCTCTCTGGTGATCGACGAGCCGAACTTCAAATCCGAACGCGAAGTGGTGAAGGAGGAGCTGCGCCAGTCTGTGCTGAGCCGGCCCTATGGCAAGCTGTTCTCGCTCTACATGCCACAGGCCTCGTACACGGTTCACCCGTATGGACGGCCGGGCATCGGTTCGATTGAGGATCTCGATGCGGCGACGGTGGGCGACGTTCGCGCTTTCCATGCGGCGTACTATCGGCCGGACAATGCCGTGATGGTCGTGTCGGGGAATTTCGATCAGGCGCAGCTGGATGCCTATGTCGAAAAATACTTCGCGGGCATCAAGACGCCGGCGCGCCCGATCCCGCGCGTGACGGCGGTGGAGCCGGAACGCAAGGAAGCGAAATCCTATACCGTCTATGAACCGAATACGCCGCTGCCGGCCGTGGTGGTGTCGTGGCCGTCTCCGGATGCCGCGAGCCCGGACAACCCTGCCCTCATCCTGATGGATGCGATCCTGACCAGCGGGCAGTCGTCGCGGCTTTATGAGTCGCTGGTCTATGACCAGCAGATCGCGTCCGACGTTGGCTCCAACTTCGAGATCAACGCGCAGCCGGGCACGTATGCGCTCTATTCGATCCTGTCCGAGGGCAAGACGGCGGATCAGGGCGTGGCGGCGTTGCAGGCGCAGATCAAGAAGATGCGCGACGGTCTGGTGACGCAGGCGGAGCTGGACGAAGCGCGCAACGAGATCATCACGGCGGCGCTCGAAGGCCGCGAAACGTCGGACGGACGCGCGGATGACCTGGCCCGCTCGATCATCCTGTTCAAGAATCCGCGCGCGTCCGACGAGCAGCTCGCGAAACTGCAGACCGTGACGGCGGCCGATATTCAGCGTGTCGCGAAATCGATCATGCAGGACAACAAGTCCGTGACGATCAGATACCTGCCGGAAGAAACGCAGAAGGGCGCGGCCGAGGCGACGTTTGCGGATGCGCCGACGATCCAGACATCGGCGATCAACATCGCGGCCGCGGATATCCCGGTCTACTCGCTGGCGCCGGAAGCTTCGCGCCTGACGCCCCCCGAAGCTGGCGCTGCGGTTGCGGCGAAAGTGCCGCCTGCGGTCGAGAAGACGCTGGCCAACGGGTTGCGCGTGGTGATTGCGCCGAAGCCGGGCCTGCCGCTGATCAGCGCCAGCCTGCGTGTTGGCGCGGGCGGATCGCTCGACCCGGCGAAGAAGATCGGGCTGGCGTCGATGACGGCCGACCTGATGACCCGTGGCACCAAGACACGCTCGGCGACGCAGATCGCAAGCCAGATCGAAAGCCTCGGCGCGTCGATCAATGCGGGCGCCGGACCCGATGCATCCGACGTGTCGATCTCGACGCGCTCGGACAAGGTGAATGAGGCGTTCGCGATCATGTCGGACGTCGTGCAGAACCCGGCCTTCGCGAAGGAAGAGCTGGAGCGTGCGCGGCAGGAGACGGCGGACGGACTGATGCTTCAGCTGCGCCAGCCGTCGAGCGTTGGCGGCATGACGATGACGCGCGCGCTGTTTGGGACTGCGCCCTATGGCAATGTCATGACGCCGGAAACACTGAAGGCGCTGACGACGAAGGATCTCGCGGCCTTCCATAAATCGGCGTGGAAGCCGGGCGCCTCGGTGCTGGTGATCGCAGGCGACATCACGCCGGAGGCTGGCTTCAAGCTGGCCGAGACGGCGTTTGGCGGCTGGGCTGCGGGGACTGTCACGCCGGCCAAGGCGATGACAGCGACGACGATGCCTGCGCCAAGATCGGTGGTGGTCGATATTCCGCAGGTGGGTCAGGCTGCCGTCTTGCTGGGTCGCGTGGGCCCGTCGCGGCTGGCGCCGGACTATGTGCAGACGGCGGTGGCCAATGCGGTGCTGGGCGTCGGCTATTCCTCGCGCCTCAATTCGGAGATCCGCATCAAGCGTGGCCTGTCGTATGGCGCGCGGTCGGGACTGTCGGAGCGCAAGTCCAGCGCGCCGATTGTGGCGAGTGCGCAGACGCGGAACGATGCAGTGCCGCAGGTGATCGACCTGATGATTTCCGAATTCACGCGACTGGGCAGCGAGCCGATTGCCGACAAGGAGCTGGCGGCGCGCAAGGCCTTCATCATCGGCGGCTTCGGCCGCTCGGTGGAGACGACGTCGGGCGTGGCGGGCGGATACTCCGCCCTCGCGCAGTTCGGCCTGCCGCTGGCGAAGCTGCAGACGTACTCGGCGGACATTGCGGCAGTGACGGCGGAACAGGCGGGGGCTGCGGCGCGCAATTATTTCGATCCGGCGAAGGCGACGCTGATCGTGGTGGGCGATGCGGCGAAGTTCTGGGACGACGTGAAAGCCAAACGCGGCGGCATGGAGCGCATCAACATCGAGAAGCTGAAGCTTGGCTCGCCGACGTTGAAGTAGGCGCATGCGGGTGCGGCCCCGGAAGCGGATGCTTTCGGGGCGGTCGTCGTGCGGTTGATCCGTAGCTCAGAGTGATGGGAGGTCCGCGTGCGTGCGCGTGGCCGCGCTCGTCCTTCGACGGACGCACGCTGCGCGTGCTGCTCAGGATGAGCGCAAGGGGGGATGTGGCGCGAGCAATCGGGGCAACACCCACCAGCTCATGGTGAGCAGCGCGGCTCTGCCGCGCGTCCGTCGAACCATGGGCAACGAGGTCGCGTTCCGCGATGCGGTACTGCGCGCGGATATTCTCGATGTACGCCTCGACCACGCTGTTCATGTCGCCAAACGCGTTGACGTAGTTCGCGTAGCGCTCCTGCACTTCGCGCAGGTTGTAGGTGGCGGGGATGAGATTGAAGCGTACGAGGCGGGGGTTCCAGCCGAGCCGGCGGTAGGCCTGGCGCGTGAGTGCGAAGGTGAGGCGCGCTTCGGCGTGGGCGAGCAGGAGGGCGATTGTTTCGAACACCGACCTGCGAAGCGTCTTTCCGCGCATGACTCGGCGCTCGCTGGAGATCAGGAGGATCACCAGCGGCCAGAAGCTGAGCATGACACCCAGGAAGGCCGGGAGGTCACGCAGCAGCCAGATGGGCCAGCCTTTGCGTTTCATGAGGGCCACTATAAGCGCGCCCGGAGCCCGGCCGATTTGCCGAACGCCAATCCACCCTATTTTTCGCGCAAGTCATTGAGATTGCTGGGGGCGCAGAAAAGCGGGCTGCGGTGTAAGTGCGGATCTCATTCAACAAAATGGGGTGTAACTCTTGTCGCCCAGAGCGTGGTTGTCATCCCGGCCAAGCGGAGCGCGAGCCGGGACCCATTCATCGACCGGTCCCGATGGGCGATGGGTCCCGGATAGCCGCTGTGCGGCTTCCGGGATGACAAGTGGAGGCGTTGCCGAAGAGGTTTGCGCTGCGCGCAAAGACTGGATCCCGGCCTCCACCGGGAACGCGTGCCAAGGGGCACGCTTCCAGTGGTGACGCCGATTGGGAAGCGGCTTGCCAAGGGGGGCGTGCAGCGGTGAAACTGGCGCAAACAAGAAACGGCAGGGACGGACATCATGACCGACAGGAAAACGTCTTCGGGGCGTGAGGCATCACGCACGGGCTGGTCGCGGCGCGGGTTGTTGCGCGGCGGGGCTGCGATTGCCGGGGTGATGGCGATGCCGGGTTGCGCGATGGCGCAGGGTCGGCGGATCAGCCCCGGACAGAAGATCAACGTGGCGGCGATCGGCGCGGGCGGTCAGGGATCGTCGAACATGTCGGCGCTGACGACCGAGAACATCGTGGCCTATGCCGATGTCGATCTCGGGCGGGTGAGCCGGTCGATCCGCGACAAGGACGGTACGGTGCGGCCCGAGCGCGTGGCGCTGAATGCGGCCTATGAGAAGGCGCAGCACTTCGTCGATTACCGCGAGATGCTGGACAAGCGGAAGGATATCGATGCGGTGGTGATCGCAACGCCGGACCATCATCACGCGCTGGCGGCGGTGATGGCGATGGAGCGCGGCCTGCACGTGTTCGTGCAGAAGCCCCTCACCTACTCCGTCAACGAGGCGCGGACGCTGCTGAAGCTGGCGCGGGCCAATCCGAAGCTGGTGACGCAGATGGGCAACCAGGGCCACTCGGGCGATGATGGGCGGCGCGTGGTGGAGCTGATCCGCGGCGGCGCGATCGGCAAGGTGAAAGAGGTTCACGTCTGGACCAACCGGCCGGTGTGGCCGCAGGGCGTGGCGCGGCCCGCAGCGGTGGCGACGCCGGCGACGCTGGACTGGGACAAGTGGCTGGGACCGGCGGATGTGAACTGGGGCTACAATCCGGATTACGCGCACTTCAACTGGCGTGGCTGGTTGCCGTTCGGCTCGGGCGCGCTGGGAGACATGGGCGCGCACCTGATCGACTTCCCGTTCTGGGCGCTGGAGCCCGGTCTGCCGACGCGAGTCGAGACGCGGCATACGCTGTGGGGCGGCGACACCGATCCGTGGGACTACAAGCGGCCGGACGAGCTGTCGGCGCTGCCGCTGGGCACGATCACGTCGTACGAGTTCGGCAAGGCCAAGGGCGGGCCGGTGACGCTGATGTGGTATGATGCGGGGCTCGCGCCGCCGACGCCGCACGGCATGCCCGTGGGCGCCAAGATGAACGAGGAAGGCGGCGTGATGTTTATCGGCGATGGCGGCACGCTGTTGCACGAGACGTATGGCGAGAAGCCGCTGATCATCGGCGCGGAAGCCAATGCGCGAGCGGCGAAGATTCGCGCAGTCGATCGCGCGCATCCAGGGCGGCATCAAGGGTCACGAGCAGAACTGGGCGCGGGCGATCCGTGGCGAGGAAGCGATCTCCTGCCCGTTCGAACACGCGGCGCAGCTGACCGAGACGATGCTGCTGGGTATTGTCGCGATGCAGGCGGAAGCGCCGATCGAGTATGATGGGGCGACGGGTCGCGTGACCAATATCGAGAGCGCGAACGCGCTGCTCGGGCGGACGTATCGCAAGGGATGGGAGTTGCCGGCGTAGGGTGTATTGAGCGGAGCGAAATGCATCTTGCTTCCACGATGTGGGAGCGGTGCATTTCTCTTCGCTGCGCTGCGTTCAATGCACCCTACGGGTGCGTCAGACCCCAAATCCGCTGAGACGGATGAACCAGAACAGGGGTGTGACGACAGCAAGAATGATGGCGCCCGCGACAGCGAGCGTCATCATGCGGGCGCGATCCAGTTCCGCATCCGCATTGAAATCGAGGAAGAAGCTGCGCACGGCGAGGGGGCGGAAACGCTCCTTGAGGAACCACGGCGCGAGGCGGGCCGCGAGCCAGAGGGAACCTGCCGTAAGAGCGAGGCTCGGGATGAACAGCGCGAGGGCAAAGCCCAGCGGTCCGATGCTATCGATCACGGTGATGCTCCCAACCTGAAGCGCGCAGGGTGATTCATTCGCGAGTCACGGTCAAACCGGCAGGACGCCGCATCTTCACCCGGTTTGCATCGGGGACGAGTTCCATCCCATGTAAAAGCCGGAAGTCTTCATGTATCCTATGGGCTGTCCGGTACGTACTTGGTTCTGACACCAGCTGAACCAGCGCTGATCCGGCCCGCAGGACGACCAACACAGCGTGCCGATCCGCCAAAGGGAGACCACCATGACCTTGTCCGCCCGCTTTGCCGTTGGCGCCGCAGCGTTTGCGCTGATGTTCGGCGCCTGCAATCTCAACCTCGCCAGCGCGGCCGACCTCAACAAGCCGATCCCGGCGGCGGTTGTCGACGCGCCGAAGGCCAAGGCCGCGACCAGCGAAGTCATCGTGCTGGCCGGCGGCTGTTTCTGGGGCCAGCAGGGCGTGTTCCAGCACGTGAAGGGCGTCACGCGTGTCGTTGCCGGCTATACGGGCGGCGCGAAGGAGACGGCGACTTACCGGCAGGTGGGGACGGAAACCACGGGTCATGCCGAGGCGGTGGAGATCACATTCGATCCGCGCGTCGTCTCTGCGGGCGACCTGTTGCGGATCTATTTCTCGGTGGCGCACGACCCGACGCAGCTTGACCGGCAGGGTCCGGACAAGGGTTCCAGCTATCGTTCGGAAATCTTCTACACGTCACCGAAGCAGCAGGAGATCGCGACCGCCTACATCAAGCAGCTGGGCGCGGCGAAGCTGTTCTCCGGCCCGATCGTCACCAAGGTGGAGGCGCTGAAGGCGTTCTACCCGGCCGAGGGCTATCACCAGGACTTCCTGATCCACAATCCGACTTCCGGCTACATCGTCGTCAATGACCTGCCGAAGGTCGCGAACTTCAAGCGCGTGTGGCCGGACATGTATTCCGAGAAGCCGGTGATGATCACGAAGATGGGGTCGTAGGCACAAGCGTTGCCGGCGCCTTCCCCTCCCCCCTGTGGGGAGGGGCGCAGGGGTGAGGGGCGGCTCAGCGTTTGCAAATTACGCGAGAGCTTACCGTCCCGCGGCCCCCCTCACCCTACCCTCTCCCCACAAGGGGGAGAGGGGTTAGCGTTGCGGCGCGGGTGACGGAAACGACCGGTCGGCGCTGCTCGCCTACTTCTTCAGGTTCCCGCAGAAGCGCTGGATGCGGCGGCAGGCTTCTTCGAGTTTGTCGTTCGAGGTCGCGTAGGAGATGCGGAAGGCCGGGCTGAGGCCGAAGGCGGAGCCGAAGACGACGGCGACTTTTTCTTCGCTCAGCAGGGCCGCCGCGAAATCTTCGTCATTGTTGAGCTTCACGCCGCCCGCCGTGGTCTTGCCGATGGCGCGGCTGCAGTCCGGGTAGACGTAGAACGCGCCTTCGGGCGTGGGGCAGCTGAGTTCTTCGGTCTGGTTCAGCATGCCGACGACGAGATCGCGGCGGCCCTTGAACAGCTCCTGGTTCGGCTTGATGAATTCCTGCGTGCCGGCTAGCGCCTCGACAGCGGCCCACTGCGAGACCGATGACGGGTTGGACGTCGTCTGGCTCATGACTTTCGCCATGCCCTTGATGAGCGACTCGGGACCTGCAGCGTAGCCGATGCGCCAGCCGGTCATCGAGTAGGCTTTCGAGACGCCGTTCATGGTGAGCGTGCGTTCGTAAAGGCGCGGCTCGACTTGCGCGATGGTCCAGAACTCAAAGCCATCGAACACGAGGTGTTCGTACATGTCGTCGGTGAGGATCCACACTTGCGGGTGGCGCAGGAGCACGTCGGCCAGCGCCTGCAGCTCGGCCTTGGTGTAGGCGGCGCCGGACGGGTTGGACGGCGAGTTGAGGATCAGCCATTTGGTTTTGGGCGTGATCGCAGCCTCGAGCGCCTCGGGCTTCAGCTTGTAGTTGTCCACAGCGTAGGCGTGCGCGAACACGGGCGTCGCGCCGCAGATCAGTGCCATCTCCGGGTAGGACACCCAGTACGGCGTCGGGATGACGACTTCATCGCCGAAGTTCAGCGTCGCCATGAAGGCGTTGAAGATGACCGGCTTGCCGCCGGGCGAGACGTTGACCTGCGAAGGTTTGTAGTCGAGGCCGTTCTCGCGCTTGAACTTGGCGCAGATGGCTTCCTTCAGCTCGGGGATGCCGTCGACGTCGGTGTATTTGGTCTTGCCGTCCATGATCGCCTTGATGGCGGCCTGCTTGATGTTGTCGGGCGTGTCGAAATCGGGCTCGCCGGCGCCGAGGCCGATGACCTTCTCGCCTTTTGCCTGCAGCTCGCGCGCCTTCTGGCTGACGGCGATGGTGGCGGACGGCTTGATGCGCTTCAGCGCTTCGGAAACGGGGGCCGAAGGGGGCGAGGACATGGGGCAGCCTTTCCGTGCTTTAATGGCGCGGCTGATACGCCGTTCCGCCGCGGGAAAAAAGTCCGGAAAGAGCCGAAACCGGCGATTACCCCTCATTTCCTGCGTCAACTGCGAAAGGCGCCCCGGCAGACGCCCCGGAAAAGCCGCCTTAGCTGCGTCACACGGTCAAATTACAGTGGTCTTGGTTGTCTACGGGGCCATGTCATGGCTATTCGGGAAAAAACTTAGGGAGACCCTGGAATGAAGTTCCGCACGCTTGGCGCCACTGCCATCGCCGCCCTTCTGGTAGCGATCGCCGCGCCTGCCCCGCTTGCATTTGCCCAGACCCCGCCGGCCGCTGCCGGGCCGGTGCTGACCAAGCAGATGGTGAAGCCGTACAACGAAGCGATCACGGCGATCACGGCGAAGGACTACGTCACAGCGCAGGCCAAGATCACCGAAGCCTCCGCCCAGGCCAAGACGCCGGTCGACAAGGGACAGGTCGAGCGCCTCAAGCTGCAGGTCGCCATCGACACCAAGAACGCCGCGCAGCAGGTCGCCTCAGTCAACACCCTGCTCGCCTCGGGCACGCTCGCGGCGGACGAGACCAAGCAATACAAGGGCGCGCTGCCGGGCATGTATTCCGCCGCCGGCGATGAGACCAACTCGCTGATCGCCCTGCGCGCCTATGTCGACGAGTATAACGCCACGCCGGATAACCTGATCTCGATCGCCGACAAGGCGTCGAAGCAGAACGATTTCGCCACCGCCGCGACCTATGCCGAGAAGGCAATCGCTGCATCGACATCGGCCACGGGCGCGCCGGAAACCTGGTATCGCCTCTACATGCGCTCGCTGGAGAAGTCCGGCCAGGAGGACAAATACTACTCCGTCATGGAGACGGTGGTGGTGAAGTACCCCAAGGAAGAATACTGGCGGATGCTGCTGGGCCGCGCCCAGAAAGAACCGAAATTCTCGAACGACATGTATCTCGACCTCTACCGGGCGCTGCAGGAATCGGGCGCCAAGCTGACGCCGCCGGAGCGCAGCAAGGCGGCGGACGAAGCCATGCGCCGCGGCCTGCCGGGTGAAGCGCTGACGCTGCTTGAATCGGCGAATGCGCGCGGCGAGGTGACTTCGGAACTCGACAAGAAGAACCTGGCGCAGGCGCGCTCGCAATCGGCAAGCGACAAGGCCTCGCTGGCGAAGGACACCAAGGACGCACTGGCCAAGGGCACCGCATCCGTCCTTGCCCTCACAGGCGAAGCGCAGCTGAGCTATGGCGACAACGCCAAGGCCGTTGAACTGCTCAAGGCGGCGATCGCCAAGGGTATCTCCGATCCGGCCGAGCTGGCGGCGACGAAGCTGCACCTTGGCATCGCGCAGTATCGCGCCGGTGATACGGCGGGCGCCAAGGCGACGTGGGCTCAAGTGCAGAGCGATGACGGCGCCGGCAGGTTGGCGCACAGCTGGGTGCTGATCGTGGACGCCAACGCGTAGTTTTCGGTCACGTAGAACAACGAAACGCCGCCCTGATTGCTCGGGGCGGCGTTTTTGTTTGTGCGATGCGCGCCCTACTCTCCGAGGCCGAGGCTGCGGGCGAGATAGACGTAGTGGCGGGCCCAGCGCTGGGCGTTCAGCAGCGGGTCGCTATCGTTGGAGTGGCCGCCATTGGTTTCCTCGTAATAGAGGACCGGGTGACCGGTGGCCTGCAGGCGGGCGGCGAACTTGCGCGCGTGGCCGGGGTGGACGCGGTCATCGCGTGTGTTGGTGGTGATGTAGACCTCCGGATATTTCGCGTCCGGCTGGACGTTCTGGTAGCCGGAGTAAGCGGCGATCCATTTGGCTTCTTCCGCGATGCGGGGGTCGCCGTATTCGCCCATCCACGACGCGCCCGGCGGCAGCTCGTGATAGCGCAGCATGTCGACCAGCGGGCTTTCGATCACCGCGCCGCCGATGAGTTCAGGGTGCTGGGTGAGCGTGACCGAGGTGAGCACGCCGCCATTGGAGCGGCCATAGATGCCGAGATTCTTCGCCGAGGTGATGCGGCGCGCGGCAAGATCTGCTGCGACGGCGGCGAAGTCGTCGAAGGCGCGCTGGCGATTGCCCTTGAGGGCGGCCTGGTGCCAGGCGGGGCCGAACTCGCCGCCGCCACGGATGTTGGCGATGACGTAGGCGCCGCCACGTTCGAGCCAGATCTTGCCGAGCTCGGGCTTGTAGACGGGCGGGTAAGAGACCTGGAAGCCGCCATAGCCGAACATCATGGTGGCGGTCTTGCCCGTAAGATCGCCTTTCGGGTGGACGACGAAGTACGGGATTTTCGTGCCGTCCTTCGAGATCGCCTCGAACTGTTCGACGATGTCGTTGGAGGCATCGAACTTGGCGGGGGCTTCTTTCACTTTGTCAGACGTGAGCGCGGCGACGCTGGCGAGGTTCAATGTCGGCGGGGTGAGGAAGCCTTCATAGGTGAAGAACGCCTTCTCCTGTTTGCGCGAAGCCGAACCGAGATGGATGGCGACATTCTCCGGAGCCTGAATCGGGTTGGCTTGCCAGCCCCCGAATTCGCCCTTGTCCGTGAAGACCGAGATGCGGCCACGGACATTGTCGTAGAGCTCGGCGACGATGCGTTCGTCAAAGATGCGGACGTCTTCGATCGACTGACGCGCCGTCGGCTCGATGATGGAGAGGTCGCCCTTGGTGAGGACAATGCCGACGCCGGGAGGGGGCGGCAGGAGCATGCGCATCGGGACGGACATCAGCGTGCCGGATTTGAAATCCTGATCGTTGATGCGCCAGTTGTCTTCCAGCGTGAAAACGAGGCGCGGGAGAGGACCGCCTGCCCGGCCGAGCATGCCGCGCACGGTAGAGCGCTCCGGCAGGTTGAGCTTCTGCGGCTTGGCGCCGGAAATGTCGTAGACTTCGCCGCTGAAGGTATCGAGCGGACGATGGGCGAGAACCGCCAGAACCGCGCCGGCGCTGTCGCGCGCCACCATGGGGCTGACGCCGTAACCGCCGTCCTTGGCGGAACCGCGATAGACTTCTTTCGCGTCTGCGAGCTTCTGGCCGCGTTTCAGCGACTTGATGATGAAGGGATAGCCGCTTTCGGTGAGCGAGCCGGGACCGAAGTCCGTAGCGACAAGAAGCGTGTCCTTGTCGAGCCATTCGATGCGGTGCTTGCCTTCGGGGATGTTGAAGCCCTTGGCGACGAACGCTTTCTTGGTGACATCGAACTCGCGGACGGCAACGGCGTCCTTGCCGCCGTCGGACAGGTTGACGAGGCAGAGGGCTTCGTCGGGCGCGAGACAGTCGGCGCCCTTCCAGATCCAGTTGGCTTTCTCGCGCTTCGACAGGGCGTCGACATCGAGGATGGTGGTCCATTTGGGTGTGTCGGAACGGTAGCTTTCCAGCGTCGTCTGGCGCCAGAGGCCGCGGACGTTTTTCGCGTCCTGCCAGAAATTGCGGATCCCATCGCCGTCGAAGGCGGGCGCGGGCGTGCGATCCTGCGCCGTCAGAATGGCGAGGGCTTCCTTGCGGAAGGGCTCGTAACGGCTGTCGCCCTTGAGGACACCCTCGGTGCGGGCGTTCTGTTCCTTCACCCAGTCGAGTGAGCGGCTGCCGAGGACATCTTCCAGCCAGAGGAAGTCGTCGGCCGCCTTCACGGCGGCGGGCGTGAGGTTTTTCGGCATGAAGGGCTTTGCGCCGGGCGCCGGCGTTGTGAGTGCGACCGCTGAGGGCGGAATCGGTTCCGGCAATTCAGCCGGCGCGCTGCTACAGGCGGCGAGAAGTACAGCCGCCGCAGCGAAATAACCCAGGTTACGCATACACCCTCCAGCCGTGTTCGGCCGCACAAAGACGTTCTGGCCGATCCTACTCTTAACGCATCGCGCGGCATCGCCACAATTCCAACGTTGCGCGGCGCCGCTCCGCCCCAGTCGCCGTCACAACGTCACGCCTCAATCAAACGGCGGACGTGCTCACATTGTTGTGTGTGTTTCTCGAAGGGGCTGGGACCCCCCGATGGAACAGATGAGCATCATCACAAATTATGGACTTCGCACGCGCCCGGCTCTGGCAGGCGCGCTGCTGGCTGCTACGTGCCTTACACCGGCTGCGTTCGCGCAGGATGGAACGGTGAGCAAGCAGGAGGTGTCGTCCGGCTCTCTCCTGCTGCAATCGGCGACGCCGGGACGCTATGTCGAGGCGCCGCTGGTTGCCGCCGACGTGAAGATGGATATCGCGGGACCGATCATCCGGACACGGCTGACCCAGCGTTTCACCAACCCGACCGACAAGTGGGTGGAGGGCGTCTATGCCTTTCCCCTGCCCGAGGATGCCGCAGTCGACACGCTGAAAATCGTGATCGGTGATCGCTTTATCGAAGGCGACATCAAGGAGCGCCAGGAAGCGCGCATCATCTATGAGGAGGCCGCCGCCAACGGACAGCGCGCGGGCCTGGTAGAGGAAGAGCGGCCGAACCTGTTCACCACCTCGCTGGCCAATATCGGGCCGGGCGAGACGGTGGCGATCCAGATCGAATACCAGGACAAGGCGCGGCTTGATAACGGCGTGTGGTCGACGCGTTTCCCGCTGGTGATCGCGCCGCGCTACAGCCCTAAGGCGACGTATGGCCTGACGGCGGATCGCACCAACCGCACGCTTGGCGTTACCGATCCCGTGCCGGATCGCGCCCGCATCACGCCGCCCGTGCTGCATCCGGCGCATGAGCCGAGCGGCGCGGAAGGACTGCGCCTGCCGGTGAATTTCGACATCTCGCTCGAGGCCGGCGTTCCAATTGCCGATGTCTCCTCGCAGACGCACGGCCTGAAAGTGACCAAGGACGATGCCGATAGCGCGCATATCTCGCTGAAGGATGGCGATGTTCCGGCGGACCGCGACTTCGTGCTGAGCTGGAAGCCGGAGCCCGCGAAAGCGCCGACGGCTAGCCTTTTCCGGGAAGAGCGCAATGGCGAGGACTACCTGCTCGCCGTGGTGAACCCGCCGGCGATGAAGGTTGCGGGCCAGCGTCGCGACCGGGAGACGATCTTCGTGATCGACAATTCGGGCTCGATGGGTGGCGAGAGCATGGACCAGGCCAAGAAAGGCCTGTTGCTGGCGCTTGATCGCCTGGCCCCGACGGACGAGTTCAACGTGATCCGCTTCGACGACACGATGGACCAGCTGTTCACGACAGCCGTGCCGGCGAACGAGCAGAACCTAGCGCGCGCCAAGCGGTTCGTCGGCAATCTCGAAGCCAATGGCGGCACGGAAATGCTGCCGGCGCTGAAAGCGGCGCTGGTGGACCGCAACAACGAAGACAAGGACGAGGTGCGGCAGGTCGTGTTCATCACCGACGGCGCCATCGGCAATGAGGACGAGCTGTTCGCGGCGATCCATGATGGGCTCGGACGCTCGCGTCTGTTCACGGTGGGCATCGGGTCTGCGCCCAACGCTTACTTCATGACGCGCGCGGCGCGGCAGGGTCGCGGCACGTTCACCTACATGGACGACGTCACCAAGGTTGCCGAGCAATCCGCAAAGCTGTTCGCGGCGCTTGAGAACCCGGTGATGACGGACCTGGAAGTGAAACTGCCCTCAGGTGCGGCTGACGCCTATCCCTCGCCGCTGCCTGATCTCTACGCGGGCGAGCCGGTGACGCTGGTGCTGCGGGCGAAGGACCTGAAGGGTGATCTCACCCTCTCGGGCAAGCTCAACGGCGCGGCCTGGAGCAAGACATTCTCGCTTGCGGATGCGGCACAGTCGAGAGGCGTGTCGCAGCTGTGGGCGCGCGCGAAGATCGCGGGCTTCGAGGAGAGCCGGTATACCGGCATGGGCGAGGAAGAGGTCGACAAGGGCGTTCTGAAGACGGCGCTCGACTTCCATCTTGTCTCGCGCCTCACCAGCCTCGTCGCCATCGACAAGACGCCGGCGCGCCCGGCGGGCGAGCGGATGGATACGCGCCAGATCGCCAGCATGCTGCCGAAGGGATGGGAATTCGGAAGCGTGTTCGGGCCGCAAGCCGAGGCGCGCGCCCTGCGCTTCGATCGCCTGCCCGACGCGGTGATGCAGAAGATCAACGCGCGCACCGCCAAGGACAAGCCGGCGGATGAGAAGACGCTGGCCCTGCCGCAAACGGCGAGCGGTTGGGAGATGATGTTGGCCTTCGGACTTTCACTGATGCTGTTCGGCGCCGCTCTTCTGCGCCGTGGACGTTCTGCGCTCAGCCTTCGGGGATCGGCTTTGACAACCGATGACAGGCCGATGCGCCCAACGTCCACGCGGGAGCAAGCGCGCTAGCCGGCGGCCCGCCCTCCTCTTCGACCCACCGAAGGGAGGGCGGGTTGGCTTTCCAAGGAGTACGACACGTGGTCTCGACACGCACACTTTCAGCTGTCGCAATCATCACTGCAGGCGCGCTCATTGCCGCGCAGGCGGCCTTCATCCCGGCCAAGGCGCAGGTCGCCCAGGTCCTCATGGAGTCTGCCTGGGAGCACCAGCTCTCAACCGGCGATCCCGCGCGTCCCTGGCCGTGGGCGGATTTCACGCCCACGGCCAGGATCAGTTTTCCCGCGCAGCACCGCAACGTGCTGGCGCTAAGCGATGCGGCCGGCGAGAGCCTCGCCTTCGGGCCGACGCTGATGGCGGCCTCGGTATCGCCGGGCGAGCGCGGCGTCGCGGTGTTCGCGGCGCATCGCGACACGCACTTTGCATTTCTCGGCGACGTGAAACCGGGCGACGCTGTCCGCGTCGAGACAGCAAATGGTGCGCGCACCTTCCGCGTCACCGGATCGGAGGTCGTGCGCTGGGACCAGTCCGGCATCGTCGCGCACGATGGCGGCCGCCCGCGCATCGCGCTGGTGACGTGCTGGCCGCTCGGCGCGAAGACGTCGGGGCCGATGCGCTATGTCGTCTGGGCGGAGCTGGACGCAACTACGGCTTCGGAACCACCTTCAGGCGCCAGGCCGTCTCGGGCTTGAACCATTTCTTCGCAGCCGCCATCACTTCGTCGGGCGTGATGCTCTGATAGTCCTTGAACTCCGAGCGGATGTATTCCAGTCCGCCGCCGTCGTCCTGCGCGTTGGCGAGCAGCTCGATCCAGTAGCCGACATTGGTGACGAAGTTGCGCCGCGTCTGTTCCAGCTTGGGCTGGACGATGCGGTCGATCTCCGATTGCGGCTGCTTTTCCGTGGCCAGCTTCGTGGCGAGGGCCTGGATCTGGTTCTGGACATCGTCGATCGTGTCCGGCGCCACTTCGAGGGCGACGGCGATGTAGCCGTAGTCGGGCAGGAAGGTCGAAATATCGACCAGCTCCATCGGCGAGTAGGTCGCCCCACCCTCCGAGCGGAATTTGCGCGTGGCGTTGTCGCGCAGCATCTGGCCGAGCACGTTGGCGATGCGCTCGTCGCGGATGTTCTTGAAGGCGCCCTGATAGGTCGGCCATCCGATCAGCGCATAGCCCTGGTCGGCGCGTCCGCCGTGCAGCAGCGTCGTAGTGCCGCCCTTCGGGAACTTCACGTCGCGCATCTTGGCCGGTTCTTTGTACGGCGGACGCGCCGGCAACGCGCCGAGCGTGCGAGCGACTTCGGTGATGACCTGGTCGACGCTGATATCGCCAACGACAATCACCTCGATCGGCGAGTTCTCGACGATCGGCTTGATGTACTTGATCGAGTCTTCAGGCTTCCACGTGTCGCGCATGGCCTTGGTGTTGATGGTCCAGCGCAGATCGCCCGTGTGCAGCAGCCGGTCGAGCTCGCGCTCCAGCACGCCAGAGGGCGTCATGTTGAGCGAGGTGTCTGCCGCGTCAGCCTGCGACATCCACGATGCCCAGTCGTCCTTGCGATAAGCAGGATCGGTGAGCGTTGCTGTCATCAGCTCCATCTGGAGGCCGAAGTCCTCGCGCGTGGCAACGTTCATGTTGTCGAGCGCGTAGGCGTCATCCAGCGTGCGCGCGACGGCAGCGGCGCGACGTCCGGCGAGCGTGCGGTATTGTTCGGTCGGCGTCAGCTTTCCGAGACCGCCAGACGACCAGAGCGACAGGCCCATGTCGGACGCGTCGATGACGTTGGTGGGCATCTGCAGGCGGCCGCGACCGATGCGGACACGCACGGTCACGAGATCCTTGTTGGTCGGAAGCGGCTTGACGGTGAGCTTTACGCCGTTCTCGAACTTCACCATCGTGACGCCGAGATCCTTCACCTCTTCGCGCGAGGCGACGACGCCGGGCTTGCCGAAATCGGTGTATGGCCACGGCTTGATCGCGCCGAGCTTGTAGGGCTTCACCGGTTCGGCCATCGCTTTCTTGAAGGCGGCGCGCAGGCCTGCCTCGCCACCGGCCGGCGCCGCGCTGCCGCGATAGACGAGCGTGGGCTCGCCCTGGAAGCGTGCCTTGAGGGCCGTGTTCATTTCGGCCAGCGTGATCGTGGGCAGCTGTTCGAGCATGAACGCGTAGTGCTGCTCCAGCGACACGAAGGGCACGTCGTTGGTGACGTAGTCGATGGCCGTCTCGATCTGCGAGACGGACGTGCCGGTGCGGCCGCGTTCGGCCTCGCGCTTGGCGGCGTCGAGCGACAGCGTGCGCTGACGGTCGAGCTCTTCCTGCGTGATGCCGTACTGGAGCGCCTGGCGATGGGCCGTGACCATCAGGTCGATGGTCTTGGGGACATCGAGCACGGCGCCGGAATAGGCGACTTCGCCGCGCCAGACGCCATGAATGGAGCTGGGGAACGGGCTGCCCAGGCCGGCGGCCGGCTTGCCGGCGGCGTCGTTGATACCGAGCATGCGCTGCGCGACGATGCGCGCGCCCATGGATTCAACCATCGAACGACGGCGTTCGGCCTTGGTCTGCGGCGGATCGCTGTAGGGCTCGAACCAGCGCAGCATGATGCTGGTGTCGGGCGCGCCGGGCGTCAGCACCATGCTGACATCGGGGGTCGGCGGCTTCTTCATGATTGGCGCCGGATCCGTGCCGGCGGGGCCGCGGCCTTTCCAGTCGCCGAAGGCGATGGAGATCATCGGGATCAAGGTGGACGGCGTGACGTCGCCGACGATCAGCAGCGTGCCGCGTTCGGGCCGGTAGAAGGCATCGTAGAAGCCGTGAATGGTCTGCGGCGACACCGTCTCGATCACCTTGCGCAGGCCGATGGGCGGGCGGCCATAGGGATGGTCGCCGACCTGCAGCTTGAGCATGCCGAACGCAGAATCCATGCCGGGGCCTGCTCGCGAGCGTTCCTCGGCCAGCACGACACCGCGCTCTGCATTCACCGCCTCGGGCGCGATCGTCATGTCGCTGACCAGCTGGCGCATGACGTCGAGACCGGTGTTGAGCGACTCGCGGTCGTTGCGCGGCAGGTCAAGGATGAAGGTGGTGACGTCCGGCCCGGTCGAGGCGTTGACGTCGGCCGCCATCTGCAGGCCGATGCCTTCCAGCGTGCGCTGGACTTCGCCGTCGGGATATTTGGTGGTGCCGCGGAAGGCCAGGTGTTCGAGGAAGTGGGCGACGCCCTCTTCGCCCGGACGCTCCTGCATGGAGCCCGCGTCGATCAGCATGCGCATCGCGACCTGGCGCGGCGGCGTGATGTTGGGGAGGATGAGGTAGCGCATGCCGTTAGGCAGTTCACCGAGGATGTAGTCCGCGTCATGCGGCAGGTCGGTGTGATCGCGCGGCCAGCCCGTCGCGGCTGACGCGCCCTGCGTGACGGTAACGGTCTGGGCGAACGCCGTAGATCCTGCCGTGAATGGCCCTGCTGTGAGCGCCACGCCGACAAGGCCAGCGGCGATCAGAGCGGCGACACGCTTCAGAAGTCTCATGCATCCTCCGGGAAACTCGGCCCGTCCGGCTATGATCCAGCCGGTTCAGGCCTCTGAAAGCAAGCGGATAAGGCGGTTATGTGGCCTCGTCACGCACAAGACGCGCGAGGCGTTTGGGGGCCATGGCGCAATAGGACTGCGTCATCCACGCTTTTAGTGTGGGAATTTCGGCCGCGATATCGTCGTCCAGGCCGAACCGGGCAATCACCCAATCGTGTTGCCGGTACCAGCCGGTGCTCTCCCGCACATAATAGAGGTCCTGCACCATGCCGACGGAGATCGGCAGTTTCATGGTCAGGGTGAGCTCGCCGGGCGCTTCTTTACGGTCCCCGAAAACGAAGAACATCTTTCCCTTCACTTTCAGGACCCGCGTCGTCGCCCAGCCGGGACCGATCGCCGTTTCCGGAAGGGCGAGGCCGAACGCAGTGAGCGCCGTCTCGGCTTTCTCAAGTGCAGTCTTGCGAACCATGCGCAACTATAACCGCAATCGCGCGATCACTCGACTGCGCCAAACAATGTTTGCCGACCGCCCCGGCCAATCGTAGCTTGATCGGAAATCGACGGGGAGTCGGGACGATGCTGAACAAGTCTGTGCTCAAGAAAATCGTGATGGCGTTCGCGCTGCTGGCGGCGGCTGCGTGCGCCAATCCGCCGGTAGCTGAACAACCCGCCAAGCTGGCGGCTGCGCCAAAACCGCTCGAGATCACGGAAGCCAGCTTCGGCTGCATTCGCGACATGAAGGCGGTGCGCGGCTACTTCGTCGGCAACCTGCTGGGCGATGTCGATGCGACGGTTGCCGTGGCGAATGGCGCCGACGGCGGCAAATATCCGCCCGGCTCTGTCGTACAGCTGGTGCCCGGCGAGGCGATGGTGAAGCACTATCCGGGCTATAACGCCGCCACCAATGACTGGGAATTCTTCGAACTCACCCCCTCCCCCACCGGCACCAAAATCCACGTCCGCGGCGCGACCGAAGTCGTGAACCAGTTCGGCGGCAACTGCCTGTCGTGCCACGCAATGGCGGAATCGAAATGGGACATGATCTGCGAGCAAACGCATGGCTGCACGCCGATCCCCGTGACGCCCGTGATGGCGAAAGCGATCCAGAACACCGATCCGCGTTGCCCGAAGGTTGATCTTCCGCCGGAACAGCAGGCTGCCATGAAGCAACTGATGGCGTTCCTCGCGGCGTCGCGGAAGCCGGCGAACTAGCGTTCCCGTAGCTGGAACACGAAGGTGAAGATCCGGTCTGTTTGCGCAAGCGAGCAGCCGGGGAGCGAGGCTTCGCCAGCCATGAACTTCATCTGCAGCGCGGACTTTATTGCGCTGTCGCCGAAATACCTGGCGGGCGCGGCGGCGAGGACGTCGGCATCCAGCACACGGCCGTCTGCGGTGATATCCAGCTTGAGGATCACCGCTCCGATCATTCCCTTCATCGCCGCGTAGGGTGGGAAGATGGGCCGGGGTGAACCGTCCGCCACCACCGCAATACAGGCGTTCGGGTCCTGCCGGGCGATCAGCTTTCCTCCCGGCGTCGTGTAGTCGATCACCGGATCAGGGCCTACGCGCGCCTTGTAGAGTTTGAACTGGCGGTTTTCCGCCAGGAATGTCTCCGCCGACGTTCCCCAAGCGTAGAGATCCCAATAGGTCTGCACCAAACCGGCAGCGCGTTCTGCCGTTGGCGCGGTGTTGATGGCGCCGACAATGCGGGAATACACGGCATCGACACGTTCGAAAGCTGCAACGTCGCGCTCGAGCGAGAAAGCGGACACGGCGGCGATCATGGCGAACTGCAGGTTTGACGAGGCATATCCTTGCCCGCCCTGCCCGGTCAGCTTCTCGGCCAGCCCCGCGCTGGTGCGCGCCGACCGCCAGTGACCTTGCTCAATGTCGTACGACACCATGGCGGTGGCGCCGAGGTAGGAGAGCAGATCGATGCCGGGAAGCGTTGCACTGGCCTGCAGGGCCGCGAAGAGCTTGTCCCGCGTTGCATCGGACGGCGTCAGCTGATGCTCGGAGATACGCAGAAGGACTTCGGACGCGATCTTCTCCGACATGCCCTCATTCACCGTCTCGCCCGTCGCCACGGCGGCCTCGCCGTAAGAACGCGCCGCAGCGTAGTCACCGGCCAGATAGGCGGCCATGCCGAATTCGCGCGCGATGACAGCAAGATCCGGCCGCGTCTTGTCGAGCGAGGCCCATGTAGAGGCAGCTTCAGCTGTCGCCTGCTTGTAGTCCTTGACCTGCATCGCGGCATTGAAGGCGCGAATATCCGCGTGGGCGACTGCGGGCGCCAAGGCAAGCAACGCTGCCGCCGTCAAAAATGTGCGCAATCCTGCGATCCAGCGCATACGCGTCCCCCTGCTACTCAACCAAAGCCGGAATAGCACACCGTTCAATTGAGAGCCTAGCCTGCGCCTACAGGCGGGCTTGCCTTTGTGCAGGCATTGCCCCTAACGCTGGGCGAAGCGTGGAGGGAGTTTGCATGCGCAGGATGCTTTTCGCCGTCAGTGGTTTGCTTGCGCTTTCCGCGTGCACGACGGTGTCTGCTCCAGCAGTGATCAGCGGCGCCCCGGTCGAGGTGCACCTGCTGGCGATCAATGATTTCCACGGCAATCTTGATCCGCCCGCCGGTGGCGTGTTCGTGGTCGACCGCGCAAATCCGCAGGCGCGCACATCCGTAGCGGGCGGCGGCGCTCCGCGCCTTGCCACGGCGGTGCATGAGCTGAGCCAGAAACCCAACACCGTGATGGTGGCGGCGGGCGACATGATCGGGGCGTCTCCTCTTCTCTCCAGCCTGTTCCACGACGAGCCGACGATCGAGGCGCTGTCGCAGATGGGGCTCGCGATCACGACGGTGGGCAATCACGAGTTCGATGAGGGCTGGCAGGAACTGCGCCGCATGCAGAATGGCGGCTGCCATCCTGTCGATGGCTGCAAGGGTCCGAAGCCGTTCGCGGGCGCGAAGTTCGAATACCTCGCGGCTTCTACCTATCTCGACGACGGCACGACGCTGTTTCCGCCCTACACCATCCGCGAATTCGGCGGCGTGAAGGTGGGCTTCATCGGGCTGACACTTGAAGGCACGCCGGACGTGATTACACCTGCCGCGCGCGCCGGCATCACGTTCAAGAACGAAGCCGAGACGGTGAACGCGCTGGTGCCGCAGTTGCAGGCGAAGGGCGTGCAGGCAATCGTCGTCCTGCTGCACGAAGGCGGCTACACGAACGGCGCGCAGGATGATTGCCGCGGACTCACTGGCACAATTACAGAGATCGTACCGAAGTTCGACAAGGCGGTGGACGTGGTCGTCAGCGGTCACACCAACGGGATCTATATCTGCAATGTCGACGGCAGGCTGGTAACCAGCGCCGGCGCGTACGGCACGCGCCTCACCGACATCACGCTGATGATCGATCCGAAGAGTGGCGATGTGATTGGCGCGAAGGGTCGCGATGTTCCGATCGCTGAAACGGCGTTCGCCGAGGACAAGGCGCAGATCGACCTCATCAGCGCCTATCGCAAGCAGGCAGAGCCGCTGATGAAGCGTCCGGTCGGCACGATCACGGCAGACATTACACGTCGCGGCGGCACGCATGGCGAAAGCGCGATGGGCGATATCATCGCCGATTCGATGCTGGAGGCGGCGCGCCGGCAGGGCGGCAAGGTGGATGTCGGCTTCATGAACCCGGGCGGCATCCGCTCCGACCTGCCCTTCCACGATGGCGGCCAGACGACATTCGCCGACATCTTCTCGGTGCAGCCCTTTGGCAATGACCTCGTCGTGCTGACGCTGACGGGGGCGGACATCGAGACTGTGCTGAAGCAGCAGTATCAGGCGAGCGGCAACAACATCCTGCAGGTTTCGGACGGATTCTCGTTCGCGTGGAAACAGGCCGCAGGCCAACCGATCGAGATCGTGCCGGGTTCGGTGAAGTTGAATGGCCAGCCGCTCGTGGCGACGCAGACCTATCGCGTGGTGACGAACAATTTCCTTGCGGGCGGCGGCGACAGCTTCTTCGCGTTCAAGACCGGCGCGGATCGCGTGACCATTGGCAGCGACATCGACGCGCTTGAAGCCTACTTCAAGAACCACGCGCCGATCACGCCGGTGGTCAAGGGACGCGTCAAGAAGGTCGACTAGGCGGGCATCGACGCGGCTGCGGCCTTCGCCTCTTCGCGGCGGATTGGCAGCGATTTCTGGCGCATGGGTTCGTAGCGGTCACGAATAGCTTGCGACGCCAGGTCGGGATGGCCCGACATGAAGGGCGGCGCCGGTGCGTATTCGAGGCCGAGCTGGACGGTCTTCGCAAAATCCTCACCGGCGATCTCCGCGAGCACCGTGAACGCAAAGTCGATGCCTGCCGTCACACCGCCGCCCGTGATGATGGCGCCATCACGCACAACGCGCGCCGGGTCATGCGTCGCGCCGAACAGCGGCAACAATTCCGCAAAGGCCCAGTGGCATGCTGCGCGTTTGCCTTTCAACAGGCCCGCCGCTCCGAGGATCAGCGAGCCGGTGCAGACCGACGTGATGTAACGCGCGCTCAAGGCAAGGCGCCGGATCTCGCCGGTGAAAGCCGCATCCTGCGCGATCTTTGTGGCGCCTACGCCTCCGGGGACACAGATGAGGTCGCAGCTTCTGATGTCCGCGATCCGCGTCGTGCCGCCGAAGGTGAGGCCGTCGGCTTCCACCGCGCCGCCAGCCGGGCTCGCCACGATCGTTTCCGATCCGGGCAGCCGGCTCAGCACCTGGTGAGGGCCGGTGAAGTCGAGATGCGTCATGCCCGGCCAGATTGCGAACACCGTCGTGAATTTCGATGGGGTCGTTCCGGCTTCTGTCGACATGGGGGAGGAACCTCGCTCTACGCAGCCTGTGTGCCCCAAATCGCATTTGGCCGAAATGACAATGTTACCTCTTTTTCAGCCACGCATGATCTGCTAGTCTCCGCGCATGGCAAAGACACCCTCTCCCCGCTCGCTGAAGCCACGCACCATTGGCGTACTTATCTTCGACGACTTCCAGCTGCTCGATGCTGCCGGCCCGATCGGGGCATTCGAGATGCCGATGCGGGGCATGAAGCCGCCGCCCTATGAGCTGAGCATCATCGCACCCGAAGCCGGGCCTGTCCGGTCGTCGTCGGGCGCTATCATGATGGCTGAGGCGATGCCGCGCGTTCCGAAATACGACACGGTAATCATCGCGGGCGGCTGGGGCTCGCGCACGGCGATGCTCGATCCGAAAGTGCAGGCCTTCGTGCAGACGGCCATGAAGACGGCGCGGCGTGTCTGCTCGGTCTGCTCGGGCGCCTACATCCTGGCGCAGGCAGGCGTGCTCGAGGGCAAGCGCTGCACGACGCATTGGGGCCGGACCCCGGATTTCCAGAAGCGCTATCCCGGCGCGAAGCTGGAACCGGACTGCATTTATACCCGCGACGGCAAGCTCTGGACCTCAGCCGGGATCACGGCGGGGATCGACCTCGCGCTGGCGTTGATCGCGGACGATCTCGGCGAGGAAGTCTCGCGCCGTTCAGCGCAGGAGCTGGTGGTTTACCATCGGCGGCCGGGCGGGCAGTCGCAGTTCTCGGCGCTGCTGGATATCGAGCGGATCGAGGGCCGGTTCACGCCCCTGCTCGGCTGGATGCGGGAACGACTGGACGAGGATCTGTCGGTCGAGACGCTGGCAGCCCAATCCAACATGAGCCCGCGGAATTTTGCCCGGGCCTTCTCGGCGGAGACCGGCACAACGCCGGCCAAGGCGGTCGAACGCCTGCGGCTGGAAAGCGCCCGCGAGCGGGTGGAACATACCAGCGAGCCGATCGACGTTGTAGCGCAGGATGTCGGGTTCGGTGATCCGGAGCGGATGCGCAGGGCTTTCGTGCGCGCGTTCGGACAGCCGCCGCAGCAACTGCGCAGGCTGGCGCGGGCTGCTTCTGCTCAGTCGGCCGAGGTGTAACGGGCGATACGCCCGTCGAGTTCGGCCAGACGGACACGCCAAACGTGCAGCTCACGAGCGGTCAGGCCACCCTCAGCCGGGGAGACCGGCTCGAGCGAGGCAAGATCCGTCGCAATCCGCTCGCGGCGTTCGCGGAGCATTTGCAGGGTTTCTGTGCGGGTGTCTTGGTGGTGCATGATGGAGAAAATAGGAAGCATGGAGCCGATGACGAGTCGACTCTCGCATGTAGAGAATTGATCGCTGTAATCAGTTCGTCAGGCGCCCCGGACTGCCCCAACAAAAGGCAGTCCGCGCATCATTCCAGCATCGTCCATGCCGTAGCCGACGAGGAAACGGGAGGGCGCATCCCACGCCCAGGCATCCAGCCCGTCGGCGGCAGCCTCGGGTTTACGGGCAAAAACGCAGGTCAGGATCTCCGCCGCGCCTTTGGCTTCAAGGTGCTGGCGGGCAAAGGCGATGGTGCGGCCGCTGTCGAACACGTCGTCGATCAGCAGGACACCGCGACCCTCCAGGGGACGGGAAATGTCAGCCCGGACAACGATGCGGCCGGAACTCACACGTTCGTCATGGTAACTTTCCAGCCAGAGCGCATCGAAGCCGAGGTCGACGCCGCGGCGCATGAGGGCTCGCATCAGGTCGGCGGCGAAAGGGGTTGCGCCCAGCAGGGTGACGATGCCGGTCCACTGACCGCTGCTCAGGCGGGGAACCAGCCGATCCGCCAACGCACCGACACGGGCGTCGACTTCTGCCGCGGTCAGCAGGACGTCGACGTTCAGCGGGACGAAGGGCTCAGTTATGGTCAGTCTCCGTGGCGGCCGGGGCCGGGGCATGCTCCGTGGCGGGGGCCTTGGGCTCGTCAGCGTGGGCGACCGCCTGGGTAGCTTCGGCTGGGGATCCCTCCGTTGGGGCTGCGGCGTGGGGGGCGGGGGCGGCGGGGGTGGCTTCGATTTGCGTTTCCTTGCCGCCGGTTTCCCCATCCGCATAGGCGAAGGTGACGGTCAGGCGATAGGTCTCGACCGGCGGCGCCTCGAAGCGGGAGGTAAATTCCGTCCGTTCGCCCGGTTTCAGTTCAGCAACTGCCAGTTTGTCGGTCCATGTCTGGACCTCCTTGCCGCCTTCATCCTTCAGCGTGACGCGCAGTTCGGGCGTCGGGCGCGGCTCGTCGCTGTTGTTCACGGCCGAGCCCGTGACGGTCAGGACCGGGGTGGTGCCGTCGAACGAGCGCTTGGCGGCGACATTTTCCAGCGTCAGGCCGAAGCGGTTCACGTCCAGCCCGACCAGCCGGTAGATCGAGGCGGCGCGCGGGAAGGCCTGGGCGACCTCGTTGCGGAACAGGACGGCTCCGCCGACCATGGAAAAAAAGACGAAGCCGGTGGCCAGCCAGGCGATGCCTACGGCGCGGCCCTGGGCTTTCTTGCGCTTTGCATGCTCGCGGGCGCGATATTCGGCGTGGGGACCGGCGCGGGCCTTGGAGTTGGCCTGGGCGGTCTGGCGCAGGCGTTCGACCTGTTCGCGGGTGAGGCCGGTATCGTCCGGCGTGACGGCGGTCTCGCCCTCTTCCTGCAGTTTTGCATGCCAAGCGTGGCCGCAGGTGGCGCAACGCACGCGCCTCCCCTCCTTACCAATGGAGGAGTCCTCGGCGAAATATCGCGTGTCGCAGGAGGGACAGACCAGGATCATCGCACTATCGGAATCACACTTACGGTTAATATAGTCCAATTGGGGCTGGAATCTGATCCGCTGGGGCGGACGGCAACCCGCGCGGAGTATGATGCCAGAACACGAATTTCCTAAGGATGAACCGGTTTTGAGGTTTGACCGGGTCGGGCTCACTTATGGGCCGGATCTGGACGTTCTAGCTGATGTTTCGATGACTTTACGTCCCGGTTCCATGACTTTCCTCACAGGACCGTCGGGCGCGGGCAAGTCCACACTGCTAAAACTGGCCTATCTGGCGCTGCTGCCCACGGCGGGAAGGGTGTCGATATTCGGGGTTGATACAGGCGGCCTGCGGCGACGTGACCTTGCCCCCTTGCGGCGGCGGGTGGGGGTGGTGTTCCAGGAATTCCGCCTGCTGGACCATCTTTCGGCCTACGAAAACGTCGCCCTGCCCTTGCGCGTGATGGGCCGGCAGGAGGCGAGCTACCGCAAGGATGTGGTCGAGCTGCTGACCTGGGTGGGTCTGGGCGACCGGCTCGACGCCAAGCCGGCGACCCTGTCGGGCGGCGAGAAACAGCGCGTTGCAATCGCGCGCGCCGTGGTCGCGAAGCCTGACCTCATCATCGCGGACGAGCCGACCGGGAATGTGGACGAGGAAATGGGCGAGCGCCTGTTCCGCCTGTTCCGCGAACTGAACCGCCGCCTCAAGACCACGGTGCTGATCGCGACGCACGACATGGCGCTGGTGCGCCGGTCAAAGGCCGACGTGCTGCGGCTTGCTGACGGGATGGTGGTGAAATTGCCCGCGTCGCCCGGCACGCCGGAGGTGACGGCATGAGCCGCGCCAGTGCTCCGCTGCTGCCACGGGAAGATGCGCGCGAGGCAGCGCTGTTCTTCGTCGTCTGCGCGCTGTGCTTTCTCGCGGCCTTTTCCGGACTCGTCGCGCGTGCGGCCTATGCGGCGGCCGGCGAATGGACGAGCGATGTGGCAGGACAGATCACCGTTCGCGTGCGCGGGACGGACGCAGACACCGTGCGCGCCGTCGAGATCACGTTGGCGACGCCCGGCATTGCCAAGGCACACGCGCTGACGCGGGCGGAGTCCGAAGACCTGCTGAAGCCGTGGCTTGGTCCGTCTGGCGTTCCGGCCGACCTGCCCTTGCCGCATCTCATCGCAGCAGAAGCCGCGCGCGAAGCAAGCGGCGTTGGTGAGCGACTGGCGACTGCGCTGGCAGACGCGAAGATCGAAGCAAAGGTGGACGATCACGCCATGTGGTCGGCAGATGCGCGGCGCGCGACGGACACGATCGGGCTTGTTGCGTTGTCGGCGGTGCTGCTGCTGGGAGCGACTGGTATTGCGGTGATCGCGTTCGCGACTCACGCGACGCTGCTGGCGCGACGCGACATTGTCGAGCTGCTGCATCTCACCGGCGCGAAAGACAGTTTCATCGCCGGACTCTTCGAACAGCGTTTTCTGATGCTGGGCGTGCAGGCGGGCGCGCTCGGCGCCCTGCTCGCCTTCGGGGCTGCGGCTTTCATTCTCTTCGCCGTGAGGCAGGCGGATGAGCAGGCGTGGCTGCTGCCGCAACTGTCATTATCGCTCGCGGACGGGCTGATACTGGGCCTTGCGCCGCTCGTTGCAGGGGCGGCTTCCATGATCGCCGCGAAAGTGACCGTGATGCGGTCGCTTTCCGACATGGTTTAGGGCCAATCTCATGAGGAACCGACGGTATTTGGAAACCCGGCTGTTCTGCTATGAGCTGACCCTGTGAGAATCGCACTGCGCGCCCTCGTTATCCTTGTAACCCTCGCCCTTCTGGTCGCGGGCTGGGATTTCTCGCGCTTTGTAGCGCGGGCCGATCGGGCCGTGACGCCGGATCCGCCGATGAATGCAGACGCGGTCGCCGCCCTCACCGGCAAAGCCGATGCGCGCATCATCACGGCGATCCAGCTGGCGGAA
Organism: uncultured Alphaproteobacteria bacterium; assembly: GCA_963784415.1. GTDB lineage: Bacteria > Pseudomonadota > Alphaproteobacteria > Caulobacterales > Hyphomonadaceae > UBA7672. The sequence goes on along the minus strand of CAWARK010000002.1, from coordinate 309,185 downwards.
TCGCTCGACCTGCCCCTGCTGATCTCGGGCGTGAATATCGACACGACGCCGGCGGATATCGCACGGATTTCGAATGTGCCGATCAAGCAGGTCGACTGCTGCGTCACGCTGGGCAAGGCGGCGGCGACGACCGAGGGCAATGGCGCCGAGGTTGCCGACTGGGCGCATCGCAAGAAGGTGAAGCGCATTATCGTCGTCACATCGGAATATCACATGGACCGGGCGTTGCTGGAGCTCCAGCGCGCCATGCCGGAGGGGACTTTCATTCCACACGCTGTGATGTCGACCAAGGTTCGCCCTGGCGACTGGTACAAGGACGTGGCCACCGCAAAGGTGCTGCTTGAAGAGTGGATCAAGTTCAGGCTAGCGGGCCTTCGCGGCGCGGCGCTCGACCAGGCACGCACATGATCACCTTTGTCCGTTCACTGCTCTTCGCGATATGGTTCTATCTCACCATGGCGGTCATCGGCCTGCTGGCGATGCCGTTCTCGATGGTCTCGCGCCGCTTCGCGGTCGGGTCGGTGCGGTTCTACGCCAACCTGCAGGCTTTCGGCCTGTGGCTGTTCTGCGGCATCAGCACCGAAGTGCGCGGCAAGGAGAACCTACCCAAGGATGGGCCGGGCCTAATCGCGATGAAGCACCAGTCGACCTACGACACGATCGGCCCCTTCATCTTCATGGAGAACCCCGCCTACATCCTGAAGAAGGAGCTGCTGAAAGCGCCGGTGTTTGGCGTCTACGCCTCACGTGTCGGCATTCCGATCGACCGCGCCGGCGGCGCCAAGACGATGCGGCTGATGCTTGCCGCTGCGAAGAAGGCGACTCAAGGCGGCCAGCAGATCGTGATCTTTCCGGAAGGCACGCGGCAGTTGCCCGACACACCGGCCGACATCAAGCCGGGTATCGTGCTGCTCTATAATGAACTGAAAGTTCCGTGCGTGCCGATCGCGCTGAACACCGGCCTGTGCTGGCAGGGCTCGGGCTTCCTGCGCAAGCCAGGGCGGATCGTGTTTGAAATCCTGCCGCCGATCCCGCCCGGCTTGAAGCGCGAAGCGTTCACGCAGGCGCTGAAGGACGCGCTGGATCCCGCCACGCAGCGGCTGGTGGCCGAAGGGCGCGCTGCGCAGAAATAGCTACGGCTTCGGCTTGTCCCGCCCGAAGTTTGCGGCTGCCGTGTCCTGGCCTGCGTCGATGATCTCGCGGCGAATGCGGCGGGACTCGGTAAACGTGTCGAACAGCTTCTGGCCATCGCCATTGCGGATCGCCTTGCGCAATGCAGTCAGATCCTCTTCAAAGCGCCCGAGCACTTCGAGGACGGCTTCCTTGTTGTTGAGGAAGACGTCGCGCCACATCGTGGGGTCGGACGCCGCGATGCGCGTGAAGTCGCGGAAGCCGGCGGCGGAGAATTTCACAACTTCGCCTTCCGTCACGGCCTCCATGTCGTAGGCGGTGGCGACCATGTTGTAGGCGATCAAGTGCGGCAGGTGGCTGGTGACGGCGAGCACGAGGTCGTGGCGCTGTGCATCCATGCGCTCGACGTTCGAGCCGAGCGCGGTCCAGAAGGCGGCGAGCCTGTCTGTCGCCGCGACATAGTCGGGCGAGCCGCCCTGCTCTGGCGTGATGATGCACCAGCGGCCATCGAACAGGCTGGCGAAACCGGCGTCCGGTCCGGATTTTTCCGTACCCGCGACGGGGTGGCCGGGGATGACATGGATGTCGGCGCGGCCCAGCGAACGGAAGTCGCGCGCGACATTGCCCTTTACCGAGCCAACGTCGGTGAGGATCGCACCAGGCTTCATGGCATTTATGCTGGCGCGCGCAGTCGCACCCATCGCGCCGACAGGGACGCAGTGGAACACCACATCCGCGTCAGCGACGGCGGCTTCGATGGTGGCGGCCGTCTTGCCGAAACCGATCTCGCCCGCGCGGGCAAGCGCCCGTGCGTCGCCGTCGAACAGGATGATCTCGCCAACCACGCCCTGCTCAAGGGCTGCGCGTGCGATGGAGCCGCCGATCAGGCCAACGCCGATGATGGCGATGCGGTTGAAGATCAAGTCGCCCATCACTTGCCCAGGAATTCTTTCAGCAGCCGCAGCGCCGCGTTGTTGCCATCGACCGAACCGATGGAGATGCGCAGATGGTTCGGCATCTTGTAGCCGGCGAGACCGCGCAGCGTGACGCCGTTGTTCTTGCAGTGCTCCAGCGCCTCGGCTGCCGTCTTGCCTTTGGTGGCCGGGAATTCCGCGACGACGAAATTGCCAACGCCGTCGATGATCGGCAGGCCAAGCTTTTTCAGCTCGGCGCTCACGCGCGCAAGTTCGATGTCGTTGTGCGCGAGCGAAGCTTCATTGAAGGCGTCATCCTCCAGCGCGGCGATCGCTGCTGCTTGGGCAGCAAGGTTCACGTTGAACGGCATCCGCACTTTTTCCAGCGCGTCAACAACATGCGCAGGCGCGTAGGACCAGCCGACGCGCAGCCCGGCGAGGCCGTAGAGCTTCGAGAAGGTGCGCGTGATGAGGACGTTGCCGTACTGCGAGGCCAGCTCGAGGCCCGACGCATAGTCGTTCTTGCGCACGAACTCGGCATAGGCGCCGTCGAGCACGAGCAGCACGTTCGACGGGAGGCCCGCGTGCAGGCGCTTTACTTCATCGTACGGCAGGTAGGTGCCGGTGGGATTGTTCGGGTTGGCGAGCCAGACGATCTTCGTCTTGGGCGTCACGGCCTTGAGAATGGCATTGACGTCGGCGGTGAAATTGTCTTCCGCGACTTCGACGACTGTCGCGCCCTGCTGCTGCGCGATGATCGCATAGATGGCGAAGGCGTGCGCCGTGTTGATGGCTTCATCGCCCGGCCCGAGATAGGCGCGGCCAAGCATGAGGAAGATCTCGTCGGAGCCGGCGCCGACAACGATGCGGCTGGCATCGAGGCCGTGCTTCTTGGCGATCGCGGCTTTCAGCGCCTTGGCCTGACCGTCGGGATAGAGTTCGAGTTTCGCGGCGAGCTCGGCGTAGACCTCGCGCGCACGGGGGGATGCGCCCAGCGGGTTCTCGTTGGAGGCCAGCTTGTAGCTGGGTCCGCCGGAATATTTTGGCGCTTCGCCGGGCACATAGGCGTGAACGCCGGCGAGTTGCGGCAAGGGCTTGGGCAGGTCGGACATGTCAGGGCCCCTTTCAGGGCCGAGGCCGTACCCCGATAACCCGGAGGCCGTCCAGCCCCGCGGCCTTCGCCACGGTAATCCGGCGATCGTCCGGGGCCACGAATTCGGACATGCGGATCAGCGCCAGCGACCGGGCGCGCGCCACGACTTCGGCCTTGATGCCGACTTCGCCGAGCAGCTTGTCCGCCGTCCAATGGTCGTCATGGGCGGTCGCCAGGGTGTCGTCGTCGCCCGAGGATTCCATGGGAATGCGGCCGACGATGGCGACGCGCGGACCTTCTTCCTTGCGGCCCGGCAGGCTGGGCCAGCCGCAGCCGATCATCAGGTCGCTGAAGCGGCTTTCGTTGAGCATGGGCCACCACTGGCCCGCACCGGCATGTTCCGGCCACGGCAGGCAGGCCAGCGCGCCGGTTTCTGTCGAGACACGCTCGAGCGCATCGCGGATGCCGACGAGCGGCACGAGATCGGGGCCGAAGCCAAAATAGCTGCGCCCGGCTTCCAGCGTCAGCGTGACGTCGCCACCGGCAACGTAAACGGCCTTGAGGCCGCGGGCTGCGGCCACATCCCCGCACATCGAGCGCCACAGGCGCGCAATGGCTTCAGGCGGCGCACCGATGACGGCAGCATCCCGGCACAGGCGGCGCATCTCGGCGGCTTCGCGCGCGGGGTAGAATCCCAACGTCCCGGGCGCCGGCTGGGGGGCATCCCTCAGCTCGCGCCATTTCAGGGCAAGTGCGGCCAGGAAGGTGTCGCTCATGGCCTCGGACGTATTCTGGAAACTGTCAGCAGCCATATCACTCAACAAAACGCGCGCTCCCCAGCACAGGACTGTCATACGACAGAATCGCCCCGGCAAGAACCCTCCGGCAGGTGAGTCTTGCAGCAAGCAGGCCAATGCTTCGTTCCGTTGGCGGCCTGAATCATGGTCTTAATGATAAACAGCCCCGCGGGGCGGCTCGGGCGGGCATGCGATTTGCTTTTGGTGGGACATGAAACGCACCCTTGCTCTCGCCTCCACCATCGCGCTGTCCCTGTCGCTGTCCGCCTGCGGGCCGGGCGCGACAAAGGCCAATGACCCGCTCAGCGGTCCCTACCGTGTCGTTACGGTGGCCGACATATTCAAGGATGCGCCGAAGCTGAAGCCGGATGGCGATCTCAAGACTTTCCTGCGCGACCGGCTCGACTGGGCCTATGCGCCGGGCCGCCTGCCCCTCGCCGTCATGGACCCGGAAGCCGACCTGCGCACGCAGGAGGCGATCACGCCAGAACAGGTGCAAGCCGTCGAAATCGAACTCGCCAAGGAAGGCCATCGCGGGGCGCAGATGTTGATGGCTATGGATGGTGGTGGTGATGGTCATCCCTCCATGGATGAGCTGGCTGTCGCAGGGTTCGAGCCGGCGCAGATCTTTGCGGGCGGCATCCAGGCGACGATGGGCGACAGCCCGGAGGCCAAGGCCAACCGCGTGAAGCTCGGCAAGCTGACCGACCGCTATCCAATGGCGAAAATGGTGCTCGGCCTTGCGCTGACCGACCAGACCGACCCCAAGGAAAAAGCGGAAGGCATCCGCCTGCTCTCGGAACTGCACGAGCTTGACCCGCTGCTGCTGCAGACGGTGGTGACGAGCTTCTACTTCATGAGCCCGACCAATCCCGAGGCCGACACATCGGCCCGCCAGATGCTGGAAGCCTACATGGCGACCTATGCCAGCCAGGTGAAAGCCGGTGAGCCGGTGATGAAGGGCGCGCCTGTCGCCCTCGCCTCGATGCTGGAGAATGGCCGTGGCGGTCCCAAGGATCTCACGCGCGCTGTCCAGATCTACTCTGAGGCTGTGCGCCAGTCGCACCTGACCTGCGAGCCGGAAGCGGTCGACGCGCTGAAGCGCCTCGGCAAGCCGATCCCGGAAGGCACAGGCCCTGCCTGCCAGCCGCAGCAAGAGCAGCAATCCGTTAACCCGCTCGAACAGTAGTCCGCTGCGACAACGCGAGACGCGCGCACCCCGCTTGTCCTGAAACGGGACGGCGCTGCTGCGAAACCGACTCAATCCCGAAAGCTGTCGCTAACCGCTCGGCGGTATCCTGATCGTGGCCCGACCTCCCCCGAACTCCCGTTGCACGGGCCGGAACAGGAAACGTCCATGTCCTTCACCATGACTTCGACCGTCAGGAAGGTCTCCGATCACTTCGAGCCGGAAGCTGCCCTAGACCCGCAGCAACAGCGCGCCCTGCGCGGTCATCTCGAACAGATCGACTTCGCCGCCTTCGCCGCCAATCGCGAAGTCGTCGCCAAGACGCTCGGCCACGCCGACCTCGAACAATTCCAGCGCCTCGCCGTCGCAGCAGCCCACGCCCGCGCTCGGTGGCTCGGCGCATCGATCGCGCTGTCAAAGAAAGCAGACTCGCCCTCGCCGCAGGACGTGCAGCAGGTTGCCTCGCTGAGAACGGCTTATGAGGAACTGACCGAGGCCTATAACGGCCTGCGTCGCCTGGTTGAGCGCGGTTACCTGCCCTATCGCGCCAAGCCCTAGGGACGGTCTAGCCGCACAACTGAGCAGCCTTCTTCAGGTCGGCGGCATCGAACCACTGCGCCGATCTTATGCCAAACATGTTCCACACTGCGAACTTGAACGGCGCATCATTGCCGAAATCGGACTTGCCGCTTCCGATCTCATAGCCCAATCCCGCCGTATCTTTCTTCGGCGCGCCAAAACCGCGAAGCCACGCCATCGCTTCAGCCACGGACGTGGTGGAGCTGTGCGTGGGCTGAACGAAGAGGCCGAACCCGTAGGGCTCGTCGACGGCATCGGTTGTGTAGGCGTACCGGTACTCAACCTTGAAATCCTCGCCGTCTGCGCCAACAACCACTGACACGTCGCCATCGTCGTTCTCGCGGACTTCCTTGGCCGCGGGCAGTGTCTCGAGCGGAAACGCCTTGATGGCTGCCACGGGATCGAAGCCGGGCTTCAGGACAGAACAGTACCAGAGACTGACCTTGTCGGTTTTCTTGTCGAGCGCTGCACCAACCGTCATGTCGTTGGGCAGCACTGTGCCCGGCGGCACAGGCTTGGCGCCAGCGCACAGGGCCGCAGCCTTCCGGATGTCGCGATCGCCGGACCAGCTTGCGTAATACCGCCCCGAATCCCAGATGCCGAATTCAAAGCGATAGCTGTCATTCGATTTCGAACCACCGCCAACGACGTAGCCCGAGAAATCCTTCTCCGGCGCACCGAACTCCATCAGCCACAGCATTGCGTCCCTGTCGTCGAGCTTGCCGCCGGCCCCGGTGTCGATCGACAGTCTATAGCCGTAGTGATGGTCGACATCGTCTTCATTGTACAAGTAGGCGTACGTGACTTCGAAGTCGTCGCCCTGTGCGACCAGCCTCACATGAGCTGTATGGTCTTCGTCCACCTCGCGTGTCTGTTTCGCCTTGCCGAGTTTTTCCAGCGGGAAGGCGGCGATCGCGGCGGTTGGATCGAAGTCGTCGACGAGGACGGAGCAATACCATTTGCCCAGCGCTGTCGTTGGCTGAGCGTGCGCTGCGGGACCAGCGAACAGCACCAGGCCGACTGCTGCCGCCAGCGCGCCCATCCATGCTTTCAGCATACGTTCCCCCTTCAAAGTTTGCCCGCCGCCACCACCCGGAACCCGAGCGTGCTGCCCTTGGCGGACAGCGAGAACCAATCGGCAATGCGCTTGGCCTTTGCATCCCATCCACGCACTTCGTAGCCCGCACACGCGCCTGGCCCACTGCCATGGCATGTGCTGGTCCATTCGGAATAAGCGGATTGATCTGCCGTTGGCTGTTCAAGTGTCAGGCCTTCCGCTTCCTCTGCAGTCGGCAGGCGAAGCGCGCGGCCCATGCGCGTGGACAGCCACGCGACATACTGGTTCGCCATCGTCCAGCTGATCGACGTCACCGGCAGTCCCGCTTCACGCTTGCGATCGACATCGCCACACGTGACGTTTGCGCAAAACAGCCTCCAGTCGCCCAGCGATATCGGCGCACTCGCCTCGATCGTCTTGCCGCCCGGCAGTTTGGTTCGCGACAGCGGCGGACAATCCGTGCAGCTCACCACCGGTTGCTCGATCTTTGGCGCCGCCGCTGGCGCGGGCGTGCTGTTTGCAGGCTCCGGCTGTGCGGCGGGAATGACGGGCGGCGTTTGCACTGTGGCTTGCAGAGCACCTGCTGGATCAGGCGCGACCTGCGCGGGAAGCGCTGCTTCGGCCACGGTCTCTGACGGCTCGCCCGGCTTTGCAGGGCCTCCGCTGACCGTCAGCATGGCCCACGCGCCGATCCCGACTGCTGCCGCAAGTCCGGCGACAAGGGCCAGGGCCCACCCTCGCCCGCTGCGAATTCCGAGTTTCTGCATCATCCGCTGCGCGTCGGAATCAAAGCTGTTGCGGCGAATCTCGATGGCGTTCCGGCGCGCCAGCTCCTTGATGTCCGGGGGCAGGTCCTTTTCGAGCGGCATTGTCGCGCCGTCGAGCAGGACGGGCGCGACAGTGATGCGCCGCTTGAGCGCTGCAGCGATTTCGATGCGGACAAAATCGCCGGGATCGTCGAGCCGCCGCTGTCCGTTCGCTGAGCGTGTGGTCAGCCACTCGGGTCCGATCAGCGCGAGCAGCGTGTCGCATTTTTCGACCTGCTGGTTGAGGTGGTCGACAAAGTCCACGCCGGCCGGAATGCCGTCGATGTCGATAAAGATATCTTTCTTGGGAACGACACGCGTCAACGCATCGAAGATGCGGTCAGCCTGATGCTGGCTGTCGTCGCGGCGGTAGCTGATGAAGACCTTGGGCATCCCCATACCTCGGGATGACCTTAGTGCGGGGCGAAGCGCGCATGCAATCCCGGCGCGGCGCCGCGACTGCCATGTCGGATAGCGCGGAACCGCCGGGAGAGGGGTCTCCTCCGGCGGCTCAAAGCCCTGGTGGCTGGATCATTGGGGGACTTGGCTACCAACGCTTCCGGAACGGCTTGTCTTTGGGCATTTCCGTCCGGGTGACGCGCCAGCCGGTCCCCGTCTAGGCGGGGCTCCGGCCGGTTTCGTCTGGCTTGGCGCCAGTATCAGGTGCTGAGAGCGGATTCGTTTTTCTCGCCCGTGCGGATACGCATCACTTGCTCGAGGTCCATCACGAAGATCTTGCCGTCGCCGATCTTGTTGGTGTTGGCGGCTTGCGTGATCGAGTCGACGACCTTTTCAAGGATCGCGTCCGAGCAGGCGATTTCGATGCGGACCTTCGGCAGGAGGCGCACTTCGTATTCAGCGCCGCGATAGACTTCGGTCTTGCCTTGCTGGCGGCCGTAGCCGCGGACTTCGGTGACGGTGACGCCCGACGCGCCGGCGGCGGTCACGGCATCCAGAACAGCGTCGAGGCGGCTGGGTTTGAAGACGGCGGTGACGTATTTCATGGGGCATTCCCTTCCGGTTGAGGCTCTGCGGGTCTGCCCCGCTTCGGATCTACATATATTGCATCACTTACACATGTTCAACATCTATTTTCAGCTTTTTTCGCTTCGATCACGAAACGACCGCTTTTCGGGGACTTTGACCACCCGACCTGCCGGGACGGCCTTTCCAGGCTGAATATAGAGCCGTTTCATCGCCTCGATCATCAGGACGCCGCCAAAGCCTGACCAGGCGAAACGGCCGATCTTCTCCCACGCATCGCCCGCCGCCGTGATGATTCCCCAGTCGATCGGCGGCGCATAAAGCGCGCGGGCTGACGCCTGGGGCGTGAACATCGCGTCTTCGAGCAGGCGGGTGAGCTGCATGCGTGTGTAGGGGCGGCCATGCCCGAAAGGCGTTGATTCCGCGCGGGCCCACAGCCCCCGCCGGTGCGCCACGATGATGAGGATGCGGGCCTCGGGGGCGGCGATCCGCCAGATCTCGCGCAGCAGCCGGTTGGGGCTCTCCGCCTCCTCCAGCGCGTGACAGACGACGATGCGGTCGAACAAGGCGTCGGGGAATGGCAGGCGCTCGTCCTCGACCAGCGTGGTGAGGCCCTTGCCGTCAGCCGGCCAGCGTTCCGCGCCCTGCATGGCGGGGGCGGCCGAGACCACGCGGCGCGCGTTGGCGCGGAAGCGCTCCAGGAGGGCATCGGCATGGCCGAGCCCCAGCACATCGAGGCCATTGGCCGTTGGCCATAGCGCCGCCACGCGCTTGTCGACCATGTCGAACGCCATGCGCCCGAGGGCCGAGCCGTAGAAGGCCTGCTGCCTGTCGATATCGAAGCGCATGGCCTAACCTCTGGCGAGTTGTCGCGCCTATATAGGGCGTGTGCTGACGGGAAAGGTAAACCCACATGCCCCAAGACGTGACCCAGGCGATCGTCCACATCTTTCCCTGCCTGAAGGACAATTACGGCTTCCTGCTGCACGACCCCGCTACGGGCGAGACGGCCACGATTGATACGCCGGAGGCCGGGAAGATCCTCGACGAGGCCGATGCGAAGGGCTGGAGGATCACGCAGATCTGGAACACGCACTGGCATCCCGACCATGCCGGGGGGAATGCGGAGATTGTCGCGAGGACGGGGGCGAAGGTGGTGGGGCCGGAAGAGGTGACGAAGATCGGCAAGGCGCCGGACCGGATTTTGCGCGAGGGCGATGTTGTCGAGCTTGGTGGGCTGAAGGCGCGGATCATCGAAACGCCGGGGCATACGCTGGGGCACATCGTGTTTCACCTCGCGGATCAGAAGATTGCCTTCGTCGGCGACACGCTTTTCGCGCTCGGCTGCGGGCGATTGTTCGAAGGCACGCCGGGGCAGATGTGGGACAGTCTCGGCAAGCTGCGCGCCCTGCCCGACGACACGGTGGTCTATTGCGCGCACGAGTACACAGCGGCGAACGCGGCGTTTGCGTTGAGCGTGGATGGGGGGAATGCGGCGCTGCTTGCCTATGCCGACGAGGTTAAGGCGAAACGCGCGAAGGATGTCGCGACCGTGCCGACGACGATCGGCAAGGAGAAGGCGAGCAATCCTTTCCTGCGCGCGGACGATCCGGCGCTGCAGGCTCTCGTCGGACATGCCGGCGATGTGGTCGCGACGTTTGCTGAAGTGCGCGAGCGGAAGAACAATTTCTGATGACCTTCGAAGACGTCATCCAGACCCTCGGCCTCCAGCCGCATCCGGAAGGCGGGTGGTATGTGCAGACGCATCGCATTCCGGATCCTCACGATCACGGGCATCGCTCGCCGGGAACTGCGATCTACTACCTGCTGGGAGAGGGTGAACGCTCGCACTGGCATAAGGTCGATGCGACGGAGATCTGGCACTACTACGCAGGTGCCCCGTTGGAGCTGAGCCTTGCGGTAACCGGGAAGTCGAAACCAAAGACACGCGTCCTCGGTCCAGACCTCGCCGCGGGCCAACGCCCACAGCTGGTCGTGCCGCCGCATCACTGGCAGGCGGCGCGCACGCTGGGGGCGTGGACGCTGGTGGGGTGCACGGTGTCGCCGGGCTTCGATTTTGCGGGGTTCGTGATGGCGTCGCCGGACTGGTCGCCGGGAAGCTAGCCGGCAGAGCGGGAGGCGGTCAGGACCTTCGAGACTTCTTCGGGCGTCACACGACCGGCCCACGAGTCATCCGGGTTCACTTCGACGATCAGCTCGCCTTCCTTGAACGTCACCTTCGGCGCCTTGGCGCGGCGGACGGTGACCTTCTCGATCTTGGTGGCGGCGCGGCCTGCATTGCCGTTGGCGTTCTTGACGCCGAGCACGAGGATGCTGAGCGCATCGGCGGCCCACGCTTCATCGTTCGAGAAAGCCTGCGTGCCCCAGATAGCGATATCGTGGCCAGCCATCTTCGACAGCTCGTGCGCGGCGTTGGCGCGCATCGAATCGAGCGAGGCAGTCATGGCGGGCGAGGATAGCGGCGGCACGCGGCCAGCCGGATCGGCCGGGGCGCCAGCGGGATTGTGGAGGTAGGAAATCACATTGCCGGCCTTGGTCACCTTGAGGACGGTGCGGCCCGTGTAATCGACCCAGGCCGTATCGCCACGCTGAGCGGGCACCGGCATGAGCGAGAGGATTTCCTTCGACCCTTCCTGCTGCAGCAGGACGACCGAGCCACGCTGTTCCAGCACGAAGCTCTTGGTGGTGGGGGCGCCGAGGTCGACATATTTGTTGCCGCCGGCATCCAGCATCATCGCGGCGTTGGAGCGGGTGGTGGCGAAGGTGGGGGGCGGGAGTTGGGAGGGTTGCTGAGCGGAGGAAGAGGGAGCGAATCCCACCGCGCCGGCTATCGCCAGGAACAGGGCTGCAGCTTTTCCTGCAGGAGGGTTCAGATCCATCAGCTTCATCCCCGCCATAGAGCACGGCAAAGGGGGCGATTCTTTGTTCGTAACGGGAGCCCCGCCGGACACGTTGGGGCCATTCAGCGGCAGAGGCAAGAACCCTGACTCGTGTAGAATCAGGGCTCTAACCGTGAGTGGCGTAGCGTTGCAAAGAGTCCTCGGCTGGAACCTCTCCGACGCGTGATCGCGCCCTAGCCTGCGATGAATTGTCCGCCGTTGGCCGTGAGCGTCGCGCCGGTCATGAAACCCGAATCCAGTCCGGACAGGAACGAGACGCACGCCGCGATCTCTTCGGCCTTGCCCAGACGGCCGACGGGGATGGTGGCGATGATGCTCTCGAGCACTTTCTCGGGAACCGCCTGCACCATCTCGGTGTCGATGTAGCCGGGGCAGATCACGTTCACGGTGATGCCCTTCTTGGCGTTCTCCTGCGCGAGCGCCTTGGTGAAGCCGATGAGGCCGGCCTTGGCGGCGGAGTAGTTCACCTGCCCCACCTGCCCCTTCTGGCCGTTGATCGAGGAGATGTTGACGATGCGGCCGTAGTTCCGCTCGCGCATGCTTTCGATGGTGAGGCGGCAGAGGTTGAAGGCGGAGGTGAGGTCGACGCGGATGACGTCGTCCCACTGCTGGCGCGTCATGCGGTGCAGCGTGGCGTCGCGGGTGATGCCGGCGTTGTTGACCAGCACGTCAACGGGGCCGAGATCCTTGGTGATGGCGGCGATGCCTTCGGCGCAGGCGTCGTAGTCGCCGACGTCCCACTTGTAGCATTTGAGCCCGAGTTCCTCGGCGCACTTGCCGGCGGCTTCGTCATTGCCGGCATAGTTGGCGGCGACCTTGAAACCGTCCTTCACGAGGCGTTCGGAAATGGCCCGACCAATCCCGCGGGTTCCCCCGGTAACCAACGCCACCTTCGTCATTGCCGTCTCCTCTGATCACGGGCCGGTGATTTCTATAGCCGGACAATTCGCGCAGGTCGCGTGGCGCGAGCGCTTCCAGAAAAAATTGCTGCACCCGTGCTGCGCACAGCGTTTCAGTGTGCAGGTGCGTAAAAGACGTGCTACAAGTCGATCAGGAAACGATTTAATGCGCTGCCCACTGGTCGTCTGACGTACCGGAATGGGTGGCCGACGGGAGATGGACCTTTGACGCAAGCCAACGGTGCAAACGGCGATCGGATCGTCATCAAGAAGTACGCCAACAGGCGCCTCTACGACACCTCCGCCAGCGCCTACGTCACGCTCGAGCATCTCTCGGAACTCACCCGGCAAGGGAAAGAGTTCATCGTGCAGGATGCGAAATCGGGCGAAGACCTGACGCGCGCGGTACTCGCCCAGATCATCTTCGAGCAGGAGAACAAGAAAGAGGGCGTGCTGCCCGTCTCCTTCCTGCGCCAACTGATCCAGTTCTACGGCGACAACTTCCAGACCATGCTGCCGGCCTATCTCGAAATGTCGATGAAGACGTTCAACCAGCAGCAGGAGAAGTGGCGCGACTACATGTCGACCACGGTTGGCGAAGACAAGGCCAAGGCGTTCGAGGAACAGGTCCGCAAGAACATGTCGATGTTCGAGGACACCATGAAATTCTTCGCGCCGTTCGTGCCCGGCCCGCCGGGAGCTCCCGGCACCAATGGAATGTCGGCGATGCCGGGCATGCCCGGAATGCCTGGCGCTGCCCCTGCGGGTGATGCGCCGAAACCCGCTGGTCCGCCGACCGGCATCGATGCGATCCGCGCCCTGCAACAGCAGATGATGGACATGCAGCGCCAGCTCGCCCAGCTCACCATGGGCAGCTTCGCGCCGGGCGCAGACAAGCCCAAGGACAGCTAGGCTGGCTTCGCCTGCTCCTGCGTCTTCGAGGCGATTAACCACCCTTCCCGCGATTTCACGGGCCTACATGCAACGCGGCGCAGCGCTTGCAGTTAATGTCGCATGCGCGTCGAACCAGCCCCGCACGTGTTTCGCAATGAAGACCGCCGCCAGCGGTTCAACGAACGGCGTGGTTCGGGCCAGGAACGCCGCGCCGATCCAGGTCGCACAGAAGACCGGGCGCAGCACGAAGCACGGCCGTGGTTCACCCCGGCCTTCGGGGCGCATCTTCTGGGTCAGCTGAACAAGTCGCGCGTGCCGGCCAAACAGGCCCGCCGGGCTTACATGCAGCCGGAAGCGCGTACGCCGCTGCGTCCGAGCTGCGATACGGAAGCCTGAGCCTTAACGGCGATCCAGCTTCTGCAGCACCAGCTCGATCATGCGCTCGAGCCGGTCGATCCGTTCGTGCAGGCCGGCAATCACCTCGCGCGTCACGACGAAGCCAGCGGGGGCCGAAGGCTCGTTGCGCGGGGCGCGCATCACCGGGGTCGAGGCCAGCATGACGGGATCGGCTGCGCCGGACCGGTTGGCGACCTCTTCCGGGTCGGCCGCGAGCATGCGGGCGATGGCATGGACCTCTGGGCCTTCCAGTTCGCGGCGGTCGGCAAACACCATCTCGACCTCGTCGATGGTCATGCCCGCCGCCTGCGCCAGCGAGGCGCGCGTCAAGCCAGCGGCCTTCAGCCGGTCGTCGAACCAGTCCTGGTCGAAGAAGATGCCCATGCGTCCGCTCCCTCAGAGGTACGCGCTGCGCCCTGACAAGCTCAGTCCGGCTGAACCGCGATCAGTTGTGGCTGTCGCCGACGCTGAAGTCGCGGCGCGCCGAGACGATCGTCACCACGACACCGGCCAGAACGTCCAGCAGGCACATGATGGTGAGGATGAAGAACACCGAGGTCTGGAAGTTGGCGAGCAGCAGGAACTCGACCAGGCAGACGATGAACACCAGCATCGACACGGCATGGTTCGCGATCGTCGAGGAGCCGGTGGAGGTCGATTTGATGATCTCGACGAAGAAGAAGATCATCGAGAGGATGATGAGAATATCGCCGCCCGTAACGCGCCAGCCGCCGAACACCGCGGTGCCGGTTGCCGGGTTGCCGAGCTGCATGGCGATCGCCGAAGCGCCGCTGGCGTCGGCGGCGCCGGTCGAGGTGAACGCCATCAGGTTGTAGATGATGATCGGAATAGCAAGCAGCGGGAAAATCCCGAAGATAACGCGCATGGGTGATCCCTTCTGTGGCCCGCCCTGCCTGGAACGCGATTTGGCTCGCCGCTCCATGGCATCAACCCTAAGACCGGTAGCGATTTTGCTGTCCAATTGAAAGCCCTCCGACCCTGTCCCTGCCCATGCCCCTGTTTTTCGGGGTGGTCAGATTTCGTCAACGCCGCCCGGTGACCGCCGCCGTTTGCGCAGCCACATGACGCCGCGCATATCTGATATCGCGACCGCCAACCTGCCGAAATTGGTGTAATTTGACCGTCCGTGCTGCCGCGCCCGGTGCCCCACGGGACGTTCTTCCACCCGCATTCCCTCCGACATCATCAGAGCCGGTAGGTAGCGGTGCATGTGATCGAAATACGGGAGCAGCATGTAGGCGTCGCGACGGAAGGCGCGCATGCCACAGCCCGAATCGGAATTCTCGTCCTTGAGGACCGACCGGCGCACACGGTTGGCGAGCCGCGAGCCCATCTTCTTCCACCCTGAATCGATCCGCTTGGCCCGGCGGCCCTGGATCAGGGCAAGTTCCACGGGCGCGTCCGCCCGGTTCAGCTGGCCCAGCAGGCCCGGAATGTCGGCCGGATCGTTCTGTCCGTCGCCATCCAGCGTGACGATGACGTTGGCGCGCGCAGCGGCAACCCCGGTGCGAACGGCCCGGCTCTGCCCGGCATTCTTGCGATGACCGAGCACGCGCAGCTGCGGAACTTCGGCCTTGAGCGCCTGCAGGTGGGCGCGGGTATCGTCCTGCGAGGCGTCGTCGACGAAGATGATCTCGAAAGCCCGGCCGGATAACGCGGTCGCGATCTCGCGCACCAGCGTATCGACGTTCTCGGCCTCGTTGCGCACGGGCGAGACAACGCTGAATTCGGGGCGGCCTTCGCCAGCAGTCATCATCCGGTCCATCTTGACGCGCGCATCCATGGCAGACCTATAGCCGCCTCCTGTCCTGCTTGCGAGGGGCGGCCTGCAAGCGGGCTTGTGCTGCTCGTTCGTAAGGCGAACAAACCCGGCGACGCCCCCAAAAAGAGCCGGTATGGTCCGCCCGTTCAGGCCGGGGATCGTTCGAATCGGCCGTTTTCCTTACCGACCTGTCAGGGATAGTTCCGCGCGTGATGTCCAATTTCGACAGGCTGACCGAGAGCCGCTGGGCCTATGCCGTGCTCGCCGGTCTTGTGTTCTTTCTGGCCATTCCGGGCCTGTTCGCCATGCCGGTGCTCGACCGGGACGAAGGCCGCTTCACCGAAGCCTCCTCCGAAATGATGGAGACCGGCGACTATGTGGTGATCAAGTACCACAACGAATTGCGGAACAAGAAGCCGGTAGCGATTCACTGGCTCCAGTCCGCAGCGGTGAACCTCACTTCGGGCGCGCAGGCCCGCGAGATCGCCGAATACCGTTTGCCGTCCATGCTGGGCGCCATCCTCGCCGCGCTGGCGACATTCTGGGGCGGCTCTGCCCTCTTCACGCGCCGTGCAGCCTTCATCGGCGCCATGGTGCTGGGAACAACATTGCTGCTGACCACAGAAGCCAACATCGGGAAGACCGATGCTGCCCAGTGCGGTTTCCTGACGCTTGGCATGGCGGCGCTCGCGCAGATGCGGGCGGGAAGCACGAGCAAGTGGCATGGCGTTTTGTTCTGGGCCTGCCTGTCGATCGGCGTGCTGCTCAAGGGACCGATCGCGCCGCTGGTCTGTTTCAGCACCATCGGTGCGCTGTTCGTGTGGGAGCGGAAATACGCCTGGGCGCGGCCGCTGCTCTACTGGTTCGGCATCAGCCTCTTCGTCGTCATGACCGTGCCCTGGTATGTCGCCGTGCAGATCGCGACAGACAACGCATTCCTGTCTGAAGCCGTGCGCGTCGATCTCGGCCAGAAGCTGGTGGATGCCGCTGAGGGCCACGCCGGTCCGATCGGCACGCATACCGCGGCGCTGCCGCTGCTGTTCTGGCCGGGCACGCTGTTGCTCATTCCGGGCATCTGGCTGGCCGTGACGCGCGTGCTGCCGAAGCGCAACAAGACAGCATCCACAGACGCGCCGCGCATGGCGGCGACTGCCGCTGCGGACGAAAGCGAAGCCGCCGCCTGGCGCTTCCTGATCTGCTGGGTCGTGCCGTCCTGGATCGTGTTCGAGATCGCACCGACCAAGCTCGTCCACTACACCCTCCCCCTGTACCCGGCCTTTGCCCTGATGGCGGGCGCTGCGGCTGACCACTGGTTCTCGTCCAACAGCTGGAAACAGGGACGCTGGATTTCGGCCTTCATCTTCGCCGTGATCGGCCTGCTGCTGGCCATCCTGCCGCTGCCGCAGATGCTGGAGATGGTGCGCGCGTCCGGCGCCGAAGAGTTTGGCCCGTTGCAGGAGCGCGTCTCGTTTATCTGGGAGCAGGCGTGGAACGCCACCGGCATCGGCATCTGGCCAACGCTCCTGATGCTCGCTGCGCTCGGCGGCACGCTCTACGCGCTGGTGAAGAAGAACCCGGCCGGACTGCTGGCCGGACTGGTCGCGTGTTCAGCCATGACGGGGATCTCCTATCGCGCCGTCGTCCTGCCGAACCAGTCGTGGATGCTGGCGACCGGGGCGTCGCTCTCGGCGCTGCGTGAACTGTGTGCACTGCCCGAGGGATCGGCCGCGTGGGCCGAGTCCGGTTGCCAGGGCCGTGCGCCAAAAGTCATCCGCGCCATCGCCTATGCCGAGCCGAGCCTCGTCTTCAAGCTGGGCAACAAGATCGTGCTGCCGCCGGAGTCCGACGTCGAAATTCCGCCGATTGCAGACGACAATCGCCCCGCATGGCTGATCGATGCGGGCGACAAGGTCGGCAAGAAGGCGCTGGCCGATCTCGTGACGGCAGCTGTTGCAGCCGACCGCTGCGTGCGCCTCGCGCGGCGCTTCGCGTACAATTATTCGAACGGTGATCCGGCCGAGCTGGTAGCTGCCGTCGTCGAGCCTGGCGGCTGTCCATCAGCGAAGCCGCCGCCGATTCTGCGCGATGCGCCGGATGAAGACGATCCCGAACCCGCACTGGACAAGTAAGGCGTAACCAGCTGCAGACTTTGTTAGCTGCAGACTTTACTCGCTGCAGACGAGCGCTTCGACGTCGGGCTCCGGAGCGCATTCGCGGCTGGGCGTCTCGGCGGGACCGCCTTTTACCCACACATCGACGCGACGCTGGTTGGAACAGTTCTGATTGTCGTCGAGCCCGTCGAGCTCGCCCACGCCCTGCACGTCGACAACGCTGAGACCCTTGGCGGTGAGATAGTCCGCGACGGTCTGCGCGCGGCGCGAACCGAGGTCGGCGTTGAGCGCCGTTGATCCGCGCGTGTCGGCATAGCCCCGCACGATCAGCTCCTTGCCTGCGAACACGTCTTCGAACTTCGCCATCTGACCTTTCAGTTCGGTGCGCGACGACTTGGTCATCCGGCTCGACGCTGTGCAGAACCAGGCGTGCATCTTGCGCTCTGCAATCGGGATCGCGGCTTCCGGATTGGCGGCGAGCGTGGGCGGCGATGCTGTCACGGGCGCAGCCGGCGCCGGCGTCGCTGCGGGCGGCCCAACGGACGCAATCTGGGGATCGCCTGGCGCAGCATTGGGGATCGGGCCGGTAGGCTTGAGGTTGACCGGCGCATCGCCGAACGGATCGACCTTCGGGGCAGGCGGTATCGCCGCGAACGACTGACCCGTCACTGACTGTGGCGTGGCGAGAAGATCGCCGGCGGGCGTTTCCTCGCCGCGACCGCGCACAAACCACAGCAGCAGGAAGGCAAGCACCGCCAGGCCGAAGACCACGCCAAAAATGTCGTCCTGATTGAAGCCTCGCTTGACCAGCGCCGACTTGGCGCCTGCTGTTGCTCCGTCCCAATATCCAGCCACGGGTGACGTCTCCACCTTGCGCAATACGGCGGCGGCGGGTTGGCCTTCCTTGGCTGTTCCGCCTGCCACCTCCTGCCATGAAGTCTCAACCGCACGCGCAGTTCCCGCTTTCGGGCGCGACTTCGACGTCATGAGCTGGTCCACCGGCTCGGACGCCGTGTCGTAAGGAACCGACGCCGGCGGCTCCACGGTCGCTTCAACGACTTCGACGGGTTTTTCGGCGGCGGCCACTGTTGCGGCGGCGGCTGCTGCGGTCGCTTGCGCAGGCTGCACGGGGGGAGGCGCCGCGACAGGTTCAGCAGGCGGCGCGGTCGCGGCTGCTACAGGTTCCGCAGCCGGAGCGGCAGCCGTCTCGGGCGGAGGTACCGGAGCGATAGGGTCAGGGGTTTTGGGCGGCGCAGGTGGCGCAGGACCATCACCGCCTGTTGTCGAAGCAACGGCTGGCTCGGCGACGGAGGGCGGATTGGCAGGGCTTGTCGTTGGTTCAGCCGGCTTGTCGGCGACCAGGGTTTCGGGATTGTCGGCTGCAGCGATTGTCGTGAGCTCCTCTTCCGTTTCCGGCACAACCGCTTCCAGCGTGTCTGCCGAAGCAATGGCGTCGGCGGCGGCCCCCGACACCAACACCAGCGAACTGGATCGCGCCGCGCGGCGGAACTTCCTGAAACCGATGTGATCGAGCACGGACTCGTTAGGGACGATCTGCAGCGGCGCGCGGACCGCATCGGCCTTGGCCTCTTCAGGCGTCGCCAGCGGCTCGAAAGTTGCCGCATGCGGCTCCCGCACAGGCTCGTCGAGCAAGACTTTGGGCGGCCTCACCGTCGGCGTGACGGGTTTCGCCGCCGGCTTGGTCATGGGCGACGAGGGCGCTGTAGATGCAGCCGGGATAAGCGCTTTCTGCGGCTGGGTTTGCATATCCTTGCGGCCAAACGGATCCTTGAGACCGAGGCCTGCCCCGGGCGCTGCCTTCGTGAGCTTGGCGGACTTTTCGTGAGACGATTGTAAGGCCGTCCTGGGTGGAAGCGGCGCAGTCATTTTCTGCGGCCTGACCTGAGCCGCCTGAACAGGCGTCAGCGCCGGGGTCTTGGCGCCTGTCATTTTCGGCGGTTTGACGGGCGCCGACTTCGGAAGTTTGGACTTAGCTATTTTGGCCGGCGCAGGCTTCGCCACGGAAGGCGTCACTTCTGCCGCTTTCCTGGGCGACGTCAAAGCAGCCTTTGGCTGCTTGATGGGCGCTGACTCGCGAAGCTGTTTGGCGGGTTTCGCCTTGGACGCGAACGCATCGCCAGTCGTCTTGAACGCAGGCTTGGCCGCCTTGCTCCGGAATGGGTCTGGCGCACCGAGTCCGTCACCTGCCGGCGCTTTGCGCTGGCTGAAGGCATCGCGGAAGGAGCGGAAATCGCTCATCGCCTCCTCGCATGCGCGGGGTGGTTTCTCTCGAACCCTACGCTGTTAACTGTCTTACCGGCGCCGATGGGCGGCGGGCAAGCAAAACAGCGTGGCGATCCGGTAATGCCGACTTCCTTCCCACTGGGGGCGGAGCGGGCTAAACCGCCGAAATGACCGATACGCTGCACGATCCCATCGCCCTCGCCCAGGCCCTCATCCGACAGCAAACGGTGAACCCGTGTCATGACGGGGCCCAGGATGTTCTGGCCGACGCGCTGGAATCCCTCGGCTTCAGGACCAAGCGCTATCCGTTCGACGGGGTGGACAATCTCTATGCCCGGCTGGGCGGGGCTGCGCCCAATCTTTGTTTCGCTGGCCATACGGACGTGGTGCCGGTCGGCGACGCAGCCGGCTGGACCGTCGATCCGTTTGGCGCCGAAATTCGCGATGGCATCATGTATGGCCGCGGCACGTCGGACATGAAGGGCGCGATCGCCGCCTTCGTCAGCGCGTCCGCGCGCTACGTTGCTGACCATGGCATGCCGCAGGGTTCGATCTCGCTGCTGATCACAGGCGATGAAGAAGGCCCCGGCCTGCACGGCACGCGCCGCCTGCTGCCCGCCGTCATCGCCGATGGCGAAGTGCTGGATCACTGCATCGTCGGCGAGCCCACTTCCGAGGATCGCATTGCCGACATCGTGAAGAACGGACGCCGCGGATCGCTCAACGCCGTGCTCAAGGCTGTAGGCAAGCAGGGCCATGCGGCCTATCCGGAAAAATCCGCCAACCCGATGCCCGTGCTGCTCGACGCCTTGCAGAAGCTGCGCGAGATCAAGCTCGACACCGGCAGCCCGGGCTTCCAGCCGTCGAACCTCGAGATCACCACGATCGACGTCGGCAATGTCGCGCACAATGTCATCCCCGCGCAGGCAACCGCGAAGTTCAACATCCGCTTCAACCCCAATCACACCGGCGCCGACCTGATGGCGCGGCTGTCACAGCTGATCCGCGGCGGCCGCGATGGCGTGACACTGACGCTCGATATGCGGGTTACGGGCGAGGCGTTCTATACAAAACCCGGCAAACTCACTGACCTGATTGTGAACGCGGTCGAAGCGGAGACAGGTCGTAAACCAGACCTTACCACGGGCGGCGGCACGTCGGATGCGCGCTATATCAAGGACGTCTGTCCGGTGGCGGAACTCGGCGTGCGCAATGAGATGGCGCACAAGGTCGACGAGAACATTCCGGTCGACGAAATCGAAACACTCTGCCGGATATATTATCGCCTGCTGGCCGGTTATTTCGCCGCGGCCTGAGCCCTGGCGCTATCCCCCGCGCAGTTTCGCCAGAATGGTGAATCAGCGTGCCGCCATGAGAATGCCGCGGCGTGATGTTTGCTGAGCAAGAGATCACGGTAAATGGCAACCCCGCGCGGGGATGCAGCGTTGAGTGTGTGTATGGCGTTCGGCGGACCAGCATGGGGTCAAGCCAGCCGGGTGCTTTTGGCCCTGGCGGTGAGCCTGTGCGCGCTTTTTGCCTCCCCAGCTCTCGCCCAGGATGACCAGACGCCGACCCAGCCGGCCCAGGACCAGCCGGTCGCAACCGCCCAGAATGGATCGTCCGCAGCCGGACGAGTTCCAGTTGAGGGCGCTCCCGACGCCGTCGCCGAGCGCGTGAAAGGTCTCCAGCGCGAGGAAGCCACTCCCGAAACCCTGTTCGATGCACGCCGCCAGGCGGAGCGCGCCGCCGCAATCGTCTCGACCGTGATGGAGTCCGAAGGCTATTATCAGGCCGAGGTCGAGCCCTTTGCCGAGGGCCAGAACACATTCAGTCGCGGTGTTCGTGTCACCCCCGGTCCGCTGTTCATTTATGCCTCGCGGCGCATTGCCTATATCGGCGCCACCCCCGACCAGACGACCGTCACCGAACTCGACACCCTGCTCGCTCCGATCGAGACCGGCGTACCGGCTCGCGCACAACCCGTGATCGAGACCGGCGATGCCATCGTCGCGCGGCTGCGCGCGGCGGGCTATCCCGACGCAAAATCAGATCCGGTCGACGTGCTTGCAGACGCGAAGACGGGAACCATCGAAATCGAATTCCGGCTTCGTCCCGGCCTGCGTGCATCATTCGGCAAGCTTGCGGTGTCCGGACTCGGCGAGACCAAGGAACAGTTTATCGCGAACTTGCGCCCGTGGAAAGACGGCGAGCGCGTCACGCCGCAACGCCTCGACGAATTCCGCGGCCGTCTTGCCGAGACCGGTCTCTTCGCTTCCACGTCCGTGCGCCTCGACGCGACACCCTCCGCCGACGGTCAGACAGAGGCCACGCGCGACGTCGTCGTCGAGCTCAAGGAGCGCGAGCGTCGCACGATCGCCATCGGCGCCTCCGCCTCGACCAGCGACGGCTATGGTCTCGATGCCGAATGGCAGCTGCGCAACTGGAGCGGCTGGGGCGATACCGTCGCCATCACCGGTCAGCTGGCTACGCTGGAGCGTCGCATCGGCGCGTCCTATCGTCTGCCGCACATCGGCAAGTATGGCCGTATCCTCAAGCTCGCCACGGAGATCGAGGATTTCGAAACCGACGCGTTCGACCAGTCCGGCGCCAACGTTTCCGCGACCCTCGAGGAACAGCTTTCGCCCCGCGTGCGTGGATCGCTCGGTGTCGAGGCAGGCTATGCCAGCATTCTCGATGCACAGGGCCGCGCGACCGGCGCAGGCCGCCGCGATGTCTACATCATCTCGGGCACGGGCACGGCCGAGTATGTCGGCGTGAAAGATATCCTCGATCCGGTGAACGGTATCCGCGCGCGCGTCGCAGTTGAGCCGGGTTTCACTTGGGGCGACACCAATATCGCCTTCACCAAGATCAGCGGTGAAGCCAGCGCCTATTCGGATTTCGGCACCAAAGATTTCGTCGGCGCCGTCCGCGGCCGCATCGGCACGATCGCCGGCCCGAATGGCGCGCCGCCGGATCGCCTGTTCTTCGCGGGCGGCGGCGGGTCCGTACGTGGCTATGAATACCAGTCGCTGTCGCCGCGCGACGCTCTCGGGCAACTGGCTGGCGGCCGCTCGCTGATCGAGGTCTCGACCGAGATACGTTATCGCTGGACGGACACGCTGGGCTTCGTCGCCTTCCTCGATGGCGGCGCGGCGGGCTCGAATGTCGAGCCGCCCATCGACTCCATGCGTTTCGGCACGGGTATCGGCCTGCGCTACTACACCGCCTTCGGCCCCCTGCGCGCCGATATCGCCGTTCCGCTGAACAAGGAAACCGGCGACGCCGACTTCCAGATCTATATTTCCATCGGGCAGGCTTTCTGATGGAACGCGCAAGGAAACGCAGGCGATACCCTATCTGGCTCCGTATCGCGCTCGGTCTGATGATCGTGGTCGCGCTGCTTGCGGCGAGCGCCGTTGCCCTGCGCTTCTGGATCACCAGCGATGGCGGTCGCGCCTTCATCCTGTCGCAGATCGACGGAAAGAAAGTCGGGCCGTTCGGAACGCTCCGCCTCTCCGGCCTCAAGGGCGATCCGCTGCAGGCCGCAACGCTCGCAGACATTGCGCTCGTCGATGATGAAGGCGTCTGGCTTCGCGCCAAAGATGCCCGCATCGAATGGACGCCAACTGCGCTTTTTGCCGGTGAGCTCGAGATCCGTTCGATCGAAGTCAACACCGTCGATGTTGTGCGCAAGCCGTTGCTGGCGAACCAGCAGGATGAAAACACGCCGCCGCCTGATATCGGGCTTCGCCTGGACAAGGTTTCGGTCAAGGATCTCCGCCTCGCAGAGCCGGTGATCGGCATTGAGGCGCGCTACAGCATCGCCGGCGGCGCAGCAGTTCAGCGCGATGGTTCGGGCTTCTCGCGCATCACGCTCTCGCCGGTCTCCGGCCCCGCTGACAAGGCGGACATCTCCGCGGAATGGACAAAGGCCGGCGGCGTCAAGGGATCTGCCAATCTCTCAGGGCCGGCAGGCGGCCTCATCGCTGCCGTGCTGCAATCGCCCGGTGATCAGCCTGTGGCGCTGACCGCCGATGTGGCGGGAACGATCGAGACCTTCACCACCAAGGGCAATCTCAATTTCGGCAGCGACAGCGTCGCGAGCTTCCGTCTCGCACGCACCGGCCCCAACGCCGTGCTCGATGCGCAGATCATGCCCGGCCGCTGGCCCATGCTCGCTGAAATCGCCAAACGCACCGGCGCGCAGGTCGACCTGCACGG
Organism: uncultured Alphaproteobacteria bacterium; assembly: GCA_963784415.1. Classification (GTDB taxonomy): domain Bacteria; phylum Pseudomonadota; class Alphaproteobacteria; order Caulobacterales; family Hyphomonadaceae; genus UBA7672. Next base: position 285,163 of record CAWARK010000002.1, on the reverse strand, counting down.
CGAAGCCAAGCTCACCGATCTTGCCCACGCGCCCGCCCTGCTTCGCATCACCGCGCCGGCCGGCATTGTCGAAGCCGCCACGCAATACGACTTCACGACGTGGGAACTGCCGCCGGAAATCGGCATCACAGCGACCAGCCTGGATCTCGCAACCATCGCCCCGCCGCTGTCCGGCAGGGTCGATGCAACCGGCCCCCTCCTGCTCAACGTCGCGGGCGTTTCCTGGAAGGGCAATGTCATCGCCAATCGCATGACATGGCCCTCCGGCCGCGCCGACAGGATCACCACGCCACTCGCAATCGGCTTCCAGCGCTACGGCGTGACATGGGAAGCCATGGGCGCCGTCGTCGAAGGCGCGCGCGTCGATGCGCTCGGCTCGCTCGCGCCTGCCCGCTACAAGGCGTCTGTTCGCGGCGAGATGAACCTGCGCACGGGCCTCATCGAAATCAGCGGCTCGCAGGTCGAGGGCGCGCCCGGCTCTGTCGCCGCGCGCGGCAGCTACGACGTGAAATCCGGCGCCATGGACCTGCAAGGGTCCGCCCGCTTTAACCGCCTCGCCGACGTCGCCCCGCTGACCGGCGCCGCCCAAGGCCGCTGGAGCGTAAAGCGCACATCCACGACATCACCCATCCGCATCAATGCAGACCTTGAAGGTCGCAATGTCGGCTCTTCCAACGCGACGCTGGCTGAGATCGCCGGCCCATCCCCCCGCGTGACGCTCAACGGCGTGGTCAGCAATGGCCGCTTCGCCATCGAGTCCGGCACGATCAATGGCGCTGCCCTGCGCGCCACCATGACCGGCCGCATCACGGATGCCGGCGGTATCACCGGCAGCGCGTCGGGCGTGCTGCATCGCCGCCTCGATCTCGGCGGCGCGCGCATCGAGACCGCCGCTTTCGACGCCGACGTCACCGGAACAGTGAAGCAACCGCAGGTGAAACTGCGCCTTCACGACGCCGCTGTCACCGCAGCCGGCATCACGATCAACGCACTTGGCGGCACGGCGGAAGCGCGGCTCGGCAACGCCATCACCGGCCGCTTCCTGCTCAACGGCAAATCCGAACTTGGCGCGTTCAATGCCTCGGGCGACATCAAGGCCGGTGAAGGCGACTGGCGCATCGAACGCCTGAACGCCAGCCTCGGCGACCTGAAATTCGCAGCCTCCCGCCTTGGCTTCGCGGACGGCGCACTCACCGCGGCCTTCACCGCGAGCGGTCCCCTCGCCGGTATCGCGGGCATCGAGAAGGGCGCGCTCACGGCGAGCGGAACTGTCCGCGCGGGCAAGGAGTTGACCGCAAACGTCACTGGCCGCCTCACCGACATTCGCAGTTCCGGCGTGCGGTTTGATCTGGTGTCATTCGAAGCGAAGGCTTCGGGCGGCGCCGCAACTGTCGAAGCGCACGCGCGCGGCTCGGTCGGCGCGCCGCTCGATCTCAACCTGATCGCAACCGGCAAGCGGCAAGGCGAAGGCTGGACGGGCGACGCAACACTCACGGGTTCTGTCGACCAATTGCCCATCAAGACATCGCGCCCGGCCATATGGAAACAGGGACCGAACGGTTGGTCGCTCGACGCCGCCTTCACTGCGCTGCGTGGCGACATCGATGTCGCTCTTGCGAACGAAGGCCGCATGGCGACCGCGCGCGTCGAGATGAAAAACGTCAACCTGCGCGGCCTGTCGCGCCTCGCCCGCATCACGCCCATCGCCGGGACGGTGACGGGCACAGCGACATTTGCGAATGGCGATGGTCCTGCCTCCGGAGAGCTGCGCATCACGGTCGCCAACGCCAACCCGGTCGGCGTGACCGCCGATCCGGTCACGCTCAACATCGCCGCCGTCCTGCGCGATGGCATCGTGACGTCGGACTCCACAGGCGAGGGTCAGGGCTTCAGCATGAAGGCCTCGTCCCGCTTCGCCATCGTCGAAGGCGACGGCTTTGCGATCGCGGCCTCGCCCGACGCGCCGATGACGTCTCAGGTCGACTTGCATGGCCGCGCCGAACAGCTCTGGGCGCTATTCGGACCGGAAGATCAATCCCTGCGCGGCGTGCTCGATGCGAACCTGCGCGCGAGGGGCACGCTGCTCCATCCCATCCTCGAAGGCGGCGTCACCGTCGCGGAGGGCGCTTACGAGCACAGCGCGACGGGCCTTGCCCTGCGGGACATTTCTGCGCGCGGCATGTTCGACCAGAACTCGGCACGCATCACCGACGTGAAGGCCAATGACGGCAAGGGCGGCACGCTGACCGGCCAGGGCGAAATCACCTGGAACGGCGACGTGCGCGGCGGCATCACCTTCAATGCGAACAACCTGCGCGCGCTTGGCCGCGATGACCGGCTCGTCATTCTCTCAGGCGACGGCGCCATGCAGCTGGGCGAGGAAGCCATCGCGATCACGGGCAAGTTCGCCATCCAGCAGGCGCGCATCTCGATCGAACAACCCACGTCGGAATCGATCCCCACAATTCCCGGCCTGCGCCGTGTCAACTTCCCGAACCAGATCGCGGACGACGCTGATCAAAAGACAACGTCCATGCCATGGCAGCGCCCGGTGCAACTCGACCTGCAGGTCACAGCGCCGCGCCGCATCATGATCTTCGGGCGCGGCCTCGACACCGAATGGGGAGCTAACCTGCACATCACCGGACCGATCTCCGATCCGTCCATCGCCGGCACGGCAACGCTTGAGCGTGGCGACCTCGATCTCGCCGGCCGCCGCTTCGCGTTCGACACCGGCACGATCACGCTTGATGGCCCGATCCGCCTTGCGCGCATCGACATCGCCGCGGACCGCACCACGGCCGATATCACCGCCAGCGTCCGCATCACTGGCACGCCGGTCGAGCCGAAATTCACGCTGGAGTCGACGCCCGCCCTGCCGCAGGACGAAGTTCTCGCGCGCGTTCTGTTCGGCCGCTCGATCGCCCAGCTGTCCGGCTTCGAGGCGGCGCAGCTTGCGGCTGGTCTGGCGCAACTCGCAGGCGGCCAGGCGGGCTTCGATCCGGTCGGTCTTGTCCGCAAGGCCACGGGTCTCGACCGCGTAACCTTTGGCGCCGAGAACGGCATCGCTTCGGTCTCGGCAGGCAAATACATCGCGGAGAATGTCTACGTCCAGGTTGGCGCCGGCGGCGCAGGAGGCGTGGGCGCGGAAGTGGAATGGGAGCCGACCGACAATCTCTCCATCAGCTCAGCGGCTGACGGCAATGGCGACACCAAGCTCGCCGTGCGCTGGAAGAAAGACTACTGAGCCGCCTGTTCTTTAGGCCCCAGAATCCTGGGCCAAAGGAAACGCGCGCACGCCGAGATCACCAACCCCACGATGAACATGTGCACCAGTATGGTGGCATAGAGCATCTGATGATCCGTGATCTTGCCATCGGGCCCACGCGGGCCATCCGGCAGCGCGCCGCTACCATGCGTCGCTGCGAGCGGCAGGACTACGCAGTACATCGCCACCATCACGACGATCCCGTAGCACGGCCCCAGCAACCACCAGTAACGGCGCAGGTCGGCCATGTGGCGCGCCCCAACCATGTAGACCGACGCCATGATGAGCGTGAGCACATACTCCAGCGCAAGGCCGAGGCCAGCCGATCCCCACCCGCCTTCGCTGGACGCAGGCCCGAGCACGCCTCTGGCGATCGACTGCAGGATCTGCATCGGCTGAAGGCTGTAATAGCTGCCGATATGGAGGAAGGCGTAACCGAGATCGAGCGTACCGGCGATCAGGGCTGCAACAACGATTGGCTTCCAGAGCTTGAGATAATCCGACATCTGCCACTCCCCTTGGCGCGGCGTTCCGCCGTCACCCCCCTATCGGATCATAACTGACGCTCGACAGATAGAGCCCATCGGCCGGCGCCACGGGTCCACAGGCTTTCCTGTCAGCTGCTTTCAGAATGTCGGCGATCCAGCTCACCTGCTCCCGCCCGCGCCCGACTTCCACAAGCGATCCCACCATCGAGCGCACCTGCCGATGCAGGAACGAGCGCGCTGTCGTATCGATCACGACTTCGCCGCCCTGACGCGACACGCGAATGAGGTTTAGCGTCTTCACCGGCGTCTCCGCCTGGCAATTGCTGTCGCGGAAGGTCGTGAAATCATGCCGTCCGACCAGCACCTGCGCTGCCGCATGCATCGCATCGGCGTCTAGCGGAGACGCCATCCGCCACGCCTTGCCCTTGTCGAGCGTCAGGTCCGGCTTGCGATTGACGATCCGGTAGATGTAGCTCCGCGACGTTGCATCAAACCGTGCGTGAAAATCAGGCGCAGCCTCTTCGGCATTCAGCACGGAAATCGGGTGCGGCCGGAGATGTGCGTTGAGCGCGTCGCGCACCTTGTGCGCCGGATGCGCCTTGCTGAGATCAATGTGCGCGACCTGTCCCAGCGCATGCACGCCGGAATCAGTTCGCCCCGCGCCGATCACCTGCACCGGCGCCCCGTCGAGGGCCTCGGCGGCATCCGCCAGCGTCTGCTGGATCGACGGGCCGTTGTCCTGCTTCTGCCAGCCGGCATAGCGCGACCCGTCATACTCGATGGTGAGCTTGTATCTAGGCACCCGGTTCACCGAACGCGCGCGGGAAGATCAACTCGCCCGACATCGGCGGCCCTGGCCGGAAACGCAACGCAAAGAAGTGCGGGCCCTTGTAGATCGATTGAAACTGCTCCGTCACCGCAACGCTGAAACCGAAGCGCGGATAATACGTGTCGTGCCCCAGCACGAAAACGATCGGTGCGCCCGTATCGCGGATCATCACCAGCCCGGCATTGATCATCGCCGTGCCCACGCCCTCGCGCTGCACCCAGGGATCAACGCTCATGGGTCCGAGACCCACCGCCCCGAGTTTTTCGCGCACGCCGATGGCATAGAACAGCAGGTGCCCGACGATGCGGTCTTCCATGACGGCGACCAGCTGCAGCATCACGTCGCCATCCGTTTCCAGCTGACGGATGATGCGCGCTTCATCCTCCTGGCCGAACGCGCGCGTGTTCAGCTCCTGGATTGCAGGCTTATCGGTCTGCAGCGCGATGCGGACGATCGGCTTTTCCATCAGGCGTCTCCCGTCACGACAGCGTCCGCCCTTTTGGAATGCGCGCGCCGCGCTGGAACTCTTCCGCCGTCATCTGCCCCTTGCCCGCGCGCTGCAGGCGGGTGAGCCGCACCGCGCCTGACCCGCACGCGACTCTCAGCTCGTCGTCCAGCACGTGACCCAGCTCACCTGTGCCCGTATCCGCCAGCGCGTGCAGCACCTTGATGCGCTGCCCGTCCAGTTCAAACCAGGCGCCCGGAAATGGCGACATGCCGCGAATGCGCGCCGCCACCTGCTGTCCCGGCAACGACCAGTCGATCTTCGCTTCCGCCGCCGACACCTTCGGTGCGATGGTGATGCCCTCAACCGCCTGCTGTTCCAGCACCACCGGCCCGGCCTCGAGCTTCGCCAGCGCTTCGACCATGATCCCCGCGCCGAGCACACACAGCCGGTCATGCACGTCGCCCGTCGTATCGCTGTCGCTGATCGGGGTCGTGGCGGTCAGCATGACGGGGCCGGTGTCGAGCCCCACATCCATCTTCATCACCTGCACGCCGGTGAGCGTGTCGCCCGCCATCACCGCGCGATGGATCGGCGCCGCGCCGCGCCAGCGCGGCAGGATGGAGCCATGCAGGTTAAAGCATCCGAGCCGGGGCGCATCGAGGATCGCCTTCGGCAGCAACAGGCCGTAGGCCACCACGACCGCCACATCGAGCTTCAACGCCGCGAACGCATCGCGGTCGTCCTGCGCCTTGAAGTTCAGCGGCGTGCGAACCTCAATGCCGTGCTTCGCAGCGACCTCATGCACCGCCGTCCGCCGCAGCTCCTTCCCCCGTCCCGCCGGACGTGGCGGTTGCGAGTAGACGCAGCAGACGTCGTGGCCCGCCGAAATAAGGGCCTCCAGCGTCGGCACAGCGAAATCGGGCGAACCCATGAAGGCAAGGCGAAGCGTCATGGTCGCCCTTCTATCCAAAGACGCGGCGATCCGAAACCTCTAGCGGACAGCCGCGAACACGATAGCGTGGCGCACCTTCCGGGAGACATTGATGATCCGCCTTGCCGTCCTGCTCGCCTGCGCCACAGCCCTCGCCGCCTGCGGAGGCGAGCCCGCCAAACCTGCGGCGTCCGCGGCCGCCCCGGCCGCCGGTTATGGCGGCGCGAAGGGCGCGGACATGTCGATCGAAGCTATCGAGCCCAAAGACGAACCGGTCACGGTCGGCCTCGCTGGCGACGATCCCGCAGACATCGCCCGCTACATTCTCGCCAATGGCGCTTCCGGCGAAATCTCGCCCGACGGCAAGCTGGTCGCGCTCAGCTGGCGCATCACGGGCGTACCGCAACTCTGGGTCGTGCCCGCAGAGGGCGGCCAGCCAAGGCAGCTGACTTTCGGCAACGGCATCACCTTCTTCAACTGGAGGCCGGATTCGAAAGCCATCCTTTACGGCGCCGACAACAACGGTAACGAACAGGAGAGCTTCAACCTCGTCACCGCCGATGGCGCGGTCGAGCAGGAACTGCTCGCCGCGAAAGACGGCGCCTTCCGCCAGTTCGGTGACTTCATGCCGGACGGCCAGTCGCTGTTGTTCTCCTCGCCCGACCGCAACGGCACGGACTTCGATCTCTACATGGCCTCGCCGGAAGGCGCGCCCAAACTTGTAGTCGAAGGCCATCTCGCGACAGAAGTTCAAGCCGTCGCGCCCGACGGCAAGACCGCGATCGTCACCGAGGGCGTCGGCGAAGAATCCGACAAACTCATGTTGCTCGACATCGCCGGCGGAAAACTCACCACTCTCGCCGCGCCGGACTCGCGCGCCAACCATTCTGATGGCGGCTTTGCCTGGGCGGCGGATGGCAAGGGGTTCTACTTTGCTTCCGATGAAGGCCGTGAACTTGCCGCTCTTGCCTTCCACGACGTTGCCGCCAACACGACCACGATCCTACACGAAGCGCCTTACGGCATCCGCAATGTCGCGCTGTGCGGCCCGAAAGGAAAATGGCTTGCGTGGACGACCAATGAGGACGGCTTCGACAGACTGGCCATTCAGGACCTGACCACGAAAAAAATGCTGGCGACGCCCACCCTTCCGGAAGGCACGTACAGCCTGCATTGCGGCTTCGGCAGCACGAAGATGTCGATCAACATCAATGGCTGGGCGACACCGGGCGACATCCTCGTGCTCGACCTCGCGACCGGCAAGAGCAACACCGCATTCGCCAGCAGCCTTGCGGGTCTCGACGCCAAGCGCCTCGTGAAGCCGCTGTCCATCCGCATGAAGGCGCGGGACGGTGTTGAGCTGCAGGGCCTGCTCTACCTGCCCGACGCGGCTTCTCGCAAAGGCACGGCGCTGCCGCCTGTTCTCTTCCAGGTCCATGGCGGACCTTCCGGACAGAGCGCCGGGACGTTCGACAGCACCGCCCAGTATTACGTTGATCGCGGTATCGCCGTGTTCAAGCCGAACGTCCGCGGCTCGCGTGGCTTTGGCCGGACCTACAGCACGCTCGACGACCAGAAGAAGCGCCTCGACAGCGTGCGCGACCTTGTCGACATGCTCGCCTTCCTGAAGACCGATGGCCGCGTCGATGCGGATCGCGCAGCCGTTAGCGGTGGCTCCTATGGCGGCTACATGGTCAACGCCGTCGTTGGCGCGTACCCGGACGCCTTCGACGCAGGCATCTCGGACTTCGGCGTCGGCAACTGGGTCAGCGCGCTGGAGATCGCCTCGCCCGGCCTCAAGGCATCGGACAAGATCGAGTATGGCGATATCGCCGATCCGGAATGGAAGAAATTCTACACCGAGATTTCGCCGGTCAACAACGCGGACAAGATCAGGATTCCCATGCTCTATGCCCACGGCATGATGGACCCGCGCATCGACATCTCGGAGACCGAGACGATGGTGAAGGCTCTGCGCAAGAATGGCGTCGACACCACCTTCATCCGCCTGCCCGACGAGGGCCATGGCTGGCGCAAGCTGAAGAACCGACTTTTCTACTATCGTCAGGAAGCCGAATTCCTCGAGAAACACCTGCTTCCCGCCGCGACGAAGTGAGGGTCGACCCATCGCCGTCGCGTGCTAGACTGGCGGCATGGAACTCAAGCCTTCAGAAATCGCCCTGATCGTTCTCGCGGTCGTCGGCCCGTTGATCTTCTTCGTCCTGGCGATCATCCCGGGCGGGCTCGGCTTTGTCGGCGATATTGCGATGGACCCGGTGCGCGGGCCTGCGGTGTTCTTCGCGGCCGCCGGCGTCCTCGCCATCGTTCTCGCCTGGCGCATCTACCGCCGCATCCGCCCCGTCGAACGCAAGCCGACCGCGACGACCGAACATGTCAGCCCAACCAAAATGCCGAAGGTCGAAGGCTCCAGGGCGGTCGAGCAGCTGAAAAACCGCAAGCCGGGCTGACGCCCTATCCCACCGTCGCCACGCTGGCGTATCGCATCGCGAACAGCAGCGCCGCCACGAACACGCCGCCGAGGAAGATCGGCGTCGAGAATTTCTTCGCATAGTGGAATGTCAGCGCCTGCACGATCGCGAGCGCGATATAGATCGGCCACGGCGCCAGCAACGCGCCCAAAGTCGGCATCGGCATTCCGGCAAACGCCGTGTTCAGATCAGCGCCCGCGCTCAGCTTCGGCCACACGGCCGGCATCACGCCGCCAAGCCAGATCAGGAACACCGCCGCGACAAACACGGCAGCGTGCTTGGCCCATTCCAACGGTTTCATTGTCAGGTCCTCAGAACGGCAGCTTGAAGCCGGGCAACATGCCGCCAAGCCCGCCGGTCGCCTGCTTCATCGCATCGCCCATGGCGTCGTCCAGCTTGCGACGCGCATCGGAGTGCGCTGCCTTCACCAGATCTTCCACCATCTCCTTGTCAGCAGGCTGGAGCAGAGACGGATCGATGACCAACGCCGCAAGCTCGCCCTTGCCCTTCAGCGTCACTTTCACCATGCCGCCGCCGGCCGATCCCTCGGCCGTGATCTCTTCCATCTTGGCTTGCGCTTCCCGCAAGCGCTGCTGCATCTGCTGCGCCTGGCGCATGATATCGGACAGGTCTTTCATTCGTCGTCCTCACGCTCTTCGGGGTCCGGAATAGTCTCTTCCGCGCGGTCGCGATAGGTGAAGTCGACATGGATGACATTCGCCCCTTGCGGCGCCCCGCTCGGAAAATCTTCCATATCCTCAGCCGCATCGGCATCATCGACACGCAGCACGCGCGCGCCGGGAAACACACGCAGCGCTTCAGCCACACGCGGAATAGCCTCGATCGCGCGCATCTTCTCGACACCCTTGCGCGTCCGTAATTCCTTCACGCTCTCCGCGCCGCCATCGTTCGACTGCAGCACTTCCCATTCGACGCTCGTCACGTCCTCCAGCCAGTCCTTGATGCGCTGGGACAGGTTGTGCGGCGCATTGGGAGCGGCCGTGTATCGAAAATGGCCGAAGTCGATCTCGGCCGGCCGCACGAACCGCTCGATCTCGTACTTCAGCGAAATCTCGCGCCGCGCATCCAGCTCGGCCACGATCTCGCGCAGCGACGACAGCCGCAGGACCTCGCCGTGATCTTCCTCGGGCGGCGCTGCTTGAATCGCGGCAGCCGGAGGTTTCTCGGCGCGCACAGTTTCACCCTGCACCGGCGTGCGTGGCGCTTCAGGCTGGGACTTTGGGCCTGGCACAGCGGCCCCGGCCGCAAGCATCCGCGCCGCATCTTCCGGCGATGGCAGGCTGGTCACAGCCGTCAGCCGCAACACCACCATCTGCGACGCCGATGGCGGATCAGGCGCCCGCGCGCAATCCTCAAAACCCTGCAACAGCAACCGCCACATCCGCGCCGATTGCGCCGGCGACAGCCGCTCGCCCATCGCCCGCGTCCGCTTCGCCCACTCCTGCGGACCAGCGAACACATAAGCATCCTTCAACGCCTGCGCGCGGCTGATCTCGACCACCACGTCCATCAGGTCCTTGATCAGCACCGGCGCATCCGCGCCTTGCTCCAGCAAGGCCGACGTCTCGTTCAGCGCCGCCTTGTGATCCGCACCGATGATGCGATCCATCAGGTCCAGCACACGCGACCGGTCCGCGAGGCCCAGCATGTCGCGCAGCTGTTCGGCTGAAACTTCCCCGCCCTCGCCCTGCACGATCGCCTGGTCGAGGATCGACAGACCATCCCGCGCCGATCCTTCCGCTGCACGTGCAATCAGAGCCAGCGCCTCGTCGGAAACCTTGGCTCCTTCCAGCTTGCAGATGTTGGCGAGATGCTGCGTCAGCGCCTCGGTCGAGAAGCGCTGCAGGTTGAACCGCTGGCACCGCGACAGCACCGTCACCGGCACCTTGCGAATTTCAGTCGTCGCGAAAATGAACTTCACATGCGGCGGCGGTTCTTCCAGCGTCTTCAACAGCGCGTTGAACGCCGCCGTCGACAGCATGTGAACTTCGTCGATTACATAAACCTTGTAGCGCGCACTGACCGGCGCATACCGCGCGCCGTCCAGCAGATCGCGCATGTCCGACACGCCCGTATGCGATGCCGCATCCAGCTCCAGCACGTCCGGATGCGTGCCCGCCATGATCGACGCGCAGTGTACGCCCGGCGGGTCCAGCTGCATCGACGGCTGGTGCACATCCTTGGTTTCGTAATTCAGCGCCCGCGCCAGCAACCTTGCCGTCGTGGTCTTGCCCACGCCGCGCACGCCGGTCAGCATGAAGGCATGCGCGATGCGGCCGGTCTTGAACGCGTTGGTCAGCGTCCGGACCATGGCCTCCTGGCCAACAAGGTCTTCGAACCGCGTCGGGCGGTATTTCCGCGCCAGCACCTGATAGGCCACCGGACCAAGCGGCACATCGTCCCCGAACATGGACGCGGTCATCGTGTCGCGGGGTTCCGCAACATCGTCTTCAGGCCCGTCTTCGGGCGGTTTCGGGGGCTTCTTCCCTGCCATGGGCCCTATATGGCCCAGCCTGCGCGGAATCGCCAACCATGGCGTATTCCGGAACAAAATCAGTTGTGGAAGGGATAAGGTGCAGGCTGGTCGCGACCCAAGCTAAACTCGTTACGGCTGCTTCCTTCCGGACCTGACCGGGTTGGCGAACCGCTCGTCCGCAACCAACCTGCCACTTTCTTATAGGAAGCCGGGCGCTGGCCTGCAATGTTCCCCCATCGCTTTGTTAGGTGGGTCGCTGAGTCTTGGGGGTGGGCATGTTTTCCTGCTGTCTTTCGTCATTCCGGCGACCCGACATCGTTAACCGCAACCCGCTAGAGGCGGACTGATGAGCAGCCACGTTTTCATCAGCTATGGCCGGGGCGACCGCGAGATGGTCGCCGCCATCGCCCGCCGCCTCGAGGAGCGCGGCCTCTCGGTCTGGTATGACGCCCGCATCGAGAGCGAGGCCGGCTTCAACGACGACATCGCCGCCGCCCTGAAAGACGCCACCATCACCGCCCTGTTCTTCTCGGACGAATGCAACCAGTCGGCACAGGTCGCCCAGGAACTCGCACTGGCGGATGAACTCGGCAAACCCGTCGTGCCGATCCTGATGGAAGCCGCCGCCCCGCGCGGGGCCCTGCTGTTCGACCTCGCAGACCGTTGCTGGCTGCAGGCCTATCCCGAGCCGCGCCTGCACGCCGACGAACTCGCCAGCCTGCTCGCCCACATTGCCGGCCTGCACCCGCCTGGAGCGCCGCCACAGGTCGCGCCCACCAATCCGGAAGCCTATATCGGCCGTCAGGATTCCGAGGGTAGCCCCAGCCGGTATGTCACCGGCAAGACCTATCGCCTTCTCAACATGCTGACGCTCGGCCTCTATGGCGTTGCGATGACCCCGCGTGCGATATGGAGCTTCGAGTCAAACATCAGGAAGCCCTGAACCTGGAGGGAGCCCTGAGCTTAGAGAGAGCCCAAGTGCCCGTCTTGTCCGAACCGTTGTCCAAAGCTGCCGCCGAAATCCCGCTCGTCCCCCACGGTCTCGATCGTGCCGCGCACCATCGCCGCGACAAGGCGTGGCTCGACGCCGCCTTTGCCTCCGATAACGTGCAGATCCTGCTGATGCGCGAAGGCGCGCCGCTGGTCGAAGGCTCCGCCCCGGCGACGCCTGCGCGGATCGGCGCAGCGCCAGGGCCGATGCGTCCCCTCCTCTGGCTCGGCGCGCAGGCCGGCATGCTCAGCCCGAAAGCCACGCGCCTCTTCCTCGGCGAGAACGAAAAAGGCTCGCCCATATTCGCGCTCGACCTGCCCGCCGGCTTCAGCCTCGAGGCCTCTCCCATCGCAGGCCTCGGCGTGTTTCAGGATTTCCGTGCGGCCGCCGGCGGCTTGTCCCTGTTCGACGCCGGCGCTGCTGCTACGGCGCGCGCGCTGTTCGAATGGCATCACGCGCATGGCTTCTGCGCCAACTGCGGCGATCGCACCTCGATCGAGGAAGCGGGCTGGAAGCGCAAATGCGGCGATTGCGGTCGCGAACATTTCCCGCGCACAGATCCCGTCGCCATCATGCTGGCCGTGCGCGGCGACAAATGCCTGCTCGGCAGACAGGCTGCATGGCCCAAGGGTTTCTGGTCCTGCCTCGCCGGTTTCGTCGAGCCTGGCGAAACGCTCGAACAGGCCGCCGCCCGCGAAATCTTCGAGGAAGCCGGCGTCCGTTGCACGACGCGCGCCGATTACCTCTTCTGCCAGCCCTGGCCCTTTCCATCCTCCCTGATGGTCGGCCTCATTCTCGAAGCCGATGGCGAGGACATCACCGTCGATACGTCAGAGCTCGAAACCGCGCGCTGGTTCACCCGCGAAGAAACCGCGTCGATGATGGCCGGCACAAACCCCGAAGCCTACGCCCCACCCCGCTTCGCCATCGCCCACCACGTCATCAAGGCGTGGCTGGATCGGGGCTAACTAGTTAGCACGGTCCTCTCCCCGCTCATCCCGACGAACGTCGGGATCCAGGTCGGACCTCAAACCTGGTTCTGAATTGCAGCTTCAAGCCTGCGCCCGCAGCACAACCGTTCCTGGATCCCGACGTTCGTCGGGATGAGCGGAGAACGTTCAGCACTCTGCCATCTCAGAGCACGAACAGTGGCACATCGTCCGGCAGCGGGTCGATCATGCGCGCCAGCCGCGGATCATCCAGCCCCTTGCCATACGCTTCGGAATAGATGCGTCGCAGCCATTCCTCCACCACCATCACCGGCACGCTGGTCACATCGGGATGGATCATCGCCAGCATCAGCATGGGCGGCGGCTGCCCGAACGCATCCAGTGGCAGCAGGTATTCAAGCCCAGCCAGCTGCCGGCAGCCCAGCCGCTTGTAGAACTCCAGCCGCTTGGCCTGTTCGTCCGAGCCCGTATTCGCATCCACCTCGATCAACGCCGTCCGTTCAATACCGATCAGCTCACGGCTGGCCAGCAGGAGATGCGAGCCGATCTTGTTGCCGCGCGCCTCGGGCGACACGGCGGCATACTCGAACAGCCAGAAATCGCCGCCTTCCGGAACCCATGACACGGCAAAGCCGATGATCGCCTCGTCCAGCCTTGCGACCACGAAACGATAGTCCGCCCGCCGGATCAGCGATCTGAACTCTGCCTCCGGTCTCTGCTCTGCGCGCAGGATCGACGCTGCATACAGGGCATAGACATGGTCGAGCCCCTCGCCGTCGTATGGTTCAAGCTCGGTGATGCGAATCTCGGGCATGGCGTCCTCCCGCGCCGATCCTTGCATGACCCCGAAAACGAAAACACCCCGCGAAATTCGCGGGGTGCCTCGTATCAGACCTGCGCTTTTTACAAGCGCTGGATCGTCTTGAACTAGCGGATGCTAGAACTTACGGACGCCTAGAATTTGCGAACGTAAGACAGCGAGTACGCGTCGGCATTGCCGACGTCGTAATCATGGCGGGTCCAGTCAGCACGGATGCCGTCGATCGGCGTCAGGTTGAACGTACCGCCAGCGCCGTAGGCGACGCCGTCTTCAGAACCACCCGGCGAGGTTTCGATGCGCGATGCGCCGACACGCGCGAACACGTCGAACGACGGGCTGAGCGGCAGCTTGGCCACGACGAAAGCGCCGAGTTCGTTGTCGAGATCGGTGCCGCTGTCGCCTTTCACGCCGAACGAACCTTCGCCTTCGATGGCGACGTACGGGGTGATGTTGACGCCAACGCGACCGGTGATAGCGCCAAGGTCAGCGCCGCCGTCGCCGTTGAACTGCGTGTAACCGCCGGAGACGTAGACGCCGGATGTCTGCGCTTGTGCAGACATGAAGGCGGGAGCAACCAACATCGAGGCGGCTGCGAGAGCAAGTTTCAGTTTCATGGGGAAAACTCCAGTTGTGTCAGGAGCAGGGTTCCGAAGGGATTGCGTGATCCCGACAGTCATACCCGCTCTGGTTTCAGTCCCGGCCCCGCCGCGCGTCATGAAGACGTCCGTCGTGAACCACTATCCACCCAGCACGGGTCGATATGCCTGCTTAAATAGGTACGGCTCAAACCAGTTCCGCAGCAGATGAGGATTAATCATCGGCGGGTGACCCGAGAGCAACACCCAGTAAATCCAGTGATGATCGCGTTGAGATATGTGGCCGCAATGCGCCGGCGATTACGCCACGCGCGCGAATACAGTCCGTATACTGCATATCCGGAATTCAGCCTTTGAATCGGGCCTGAATTGCCTTGTGCGTAGCTGTGGCGTGCCAGAAACGGGTCAGCCCGCCGCAATCTACGGGCGAACACCACTGCCCAATTGTGTTCGAGACATGGCCAGCTCGGGGCATGTCGCGGGCCGTTACAATTTTCCTGAAACACAGCGCGCGGACGCTGTTCATCCCGCAGTCTTATCCCGCAGTCGACGCACGCCCGCGAAACGGATGCGCGGAGAACACGCCCAGATGGCGAACCTGCGTCGAGAAGAAGCCGAGTTCCTCAAGCGCGCGCTGCACAGGCGCATCGTCCGGATGCCCCTCGATCTCGGCATAGAACTGCGTCGCCGAGAAGGAACCGCCGATCTGGTAGCTCTCCAGCTTCGTCATGTTGACGCCGTTGGTCGCAAAGCCGCCCATCGCCTTGTAGAGCGCCGACGGCACGTTGCGCACGCGGAACACAAATGCCGTCACCCAGTTAGAGCCTTCGCTTTTGTCGGGCACAGAGCCTTCAAGACTCATGATCACGAAGCGCGTCGTGTTGTGCGCGTGGTCCTCGATATTCTCCGCCAGGATGTCGAGGCCGTAGACCTCAGCCGCCAGCCTTGGCGCGATCGCGGCCTGCGTCGGGTCGCCCAGCTCTTTGACTTCGCGCGCGGCGCCGGCCGTGTCCGAACTCACCTTCGCGGTAATGCCGCGCGACCGCATGAAGTTGCGGCACTGGCCCAGACCCATGATGTGGCTGTGCGCGCCCTTGATGTCCGCCAGCTTCGACCCCGGCAGGCCCATCAGCTGGAACCGGATCGGCATGAAGTGCTCGGCGATGATCTGCAGCGGCGAGGTCGGCAGCAGGTGGTGGATGTCCGCCACCCGTCCCGCGATCGAGTTCTCCACAGGGATCATGGCCAGTTTCGCCTCCCCCGTCGCCGCCGCCTGGAACACGTCCTCGAAGGTCGGGCACGGCAAAGGCTCGAAGTCCGGATGGACCTCGCGGCAGGCGATATGGGAGTTGGCGCCCAACTCCCCCTGAAAAGCGATCTTGTTCATGGCCGCCTCTATGCCTTGCTCCAGCGGAACTCGGCAACAGAAATAGGGGCTTAGCCCCCTCCCTCCCCACCCCTCCGTGCGTCATTTCGCCGGATAATCCATGGTTGCCGCATTTGCGCTGAAATGTCAGAAAGCCTCGCGCGCGTGGGCTCGAATCGAGCCCTCTTTACGCGTTTGAGGGACTGGAGCAGGGCAACCCCATGAGTGATCTGGGCTTCAACAAGATTGCGTTCTGTGTCCTTGGAACCGGCCTCGCCTTTATCGGCCTGAATGAAGCCGCGCACGCGATGTTCCATCATTCGGAACACAAGAACCCCGGCTATTACGTCGAAGTCGAGGAAGCTGGCGCTGGCGGCCCCGCCGTCGTCGAAGGCCCGCGCGACTACGGCACGCTCCTGCTAGCCGCCGACCTCGCCAAGGGCGAAGAGCAACACAAGAAGTGCCTGCAGTGCCACAACTTCGACCAGGGCGGCCCCAACCTGCAGGGCCCGAACCTGTTCGCCGTTCTCGGCCGCAAGATCGGCTCGCACGAAGGCTTCAAGTATTCGACCGGCGCTGGCTCGATCACCGAAAAAGGCGCCGACGGCACGGTCTGGGATTACGAGCATCTCGACCACTTCCTCGAGCGTCCGAAGGGCTATGCGCCCGCCACGCTGATGAACTTCGCCGGCATCAACAGCCGCATCACTGGCGTGCAGGACCGCATCAACCTCATCGCCTTCCTGCGCTCGAACGGCAGCTCCAGCGTGCCGCTCCCCGCGCCGCTTCCGGCAACGCCCGCCGCCGCTCCGGCTGACGGCGCCGCCCCCGCAACACCGCCCGCCGATGGCGCAGCTCCCGCTGCTCCGGGCGCGACACCGGCGCCCGCAACGCCCGCTCCGGCGACGCCCGCGCCGCACTAGGCTCGACGCCAGATCCAACACGGATGAAGCCGCCGTTTGCACACGCAGGCGGCGGCTTCTTCTTGTTGCGACTTGCTCTCACGTATGCGCTCAACACGCTGAAATAATTCCGCTATTTGCTGCCAAATATAGCGGTCGCGTCAGCGCCTTCTCGGTGTTGCGGATTTTGCGGAAACCCTTGGTTCTGCGGGGCAAATCCTCTCGTTTCGCCCGCTGGACAGGTTCCAACAACCGGCAAACATGCCGATGCGCCTGCATCGTTCGGAGGAAGTCGCCATGACGAGCTTCACACTCAACGGAAAGAAGATGGAGGTGACGGCCGAGGCCGACACGCCACTGCTCTGGGTCATTCGTGACGAGGCCGGGCTCACCGGCACCAAGTTCGGTTGCGGCATCGGCATGTGCGGCGCCTGCACCGTCCACATCGGCGGCAAGGCGGCCCGCTCCTGCGTCACGCCGGTCAGCGCGGTCGACGGCAAGGAGATCACCACCATCGAGGGCCTCGACCCCAAGGGCCAGCATCCGGTCCAGAAAGCATGGCAGGAATTGCAAGTCCCGCAATGCGGCTACTGCCAGTCCGGCCAGATCATGCAGGCCGCCGCAGTCCTGAAAGACAACCCGAACATCTCCGACGCCGACATCGACGCGCAGATGACCGGCAATCTCTGCCGCTGCATGACCTACGTGCGCATCCGTGCCGCTGTGCGTCAGGCTGCCAACACGATGAAGGGGGGCTGATCACATGAAACTGCGCAACCAGGCTGAAACGCCCGCGACCCCCGACCTCTCCCGCCGCGGCTTCCTCATCGCCGCCGTCGGAACCGGCGTCGCCTTCTCCTTCCTCACCGCATGCGGCAACACGGAAACCGCCTCGACCGCTCCGGCCTACGAGCCGACACAGTGGTACGTGATCGACAATAACGGCATCATCACCGTGAACGTCATCCGCGCCGAGATGGGCCAGCATGTCGGCACCGCGATCGCCCGCATCGTCGCCGACGAACTCAATGCGAAGTGGGAAGACGTCCGCGTCAATCAGGTCGACAGCGATCCAAAATGGGGCCTGATGGCCACCGGCGGCTCGTGGTCGATCTGGCAGTCCTATCCCCTCTACAGCCAGGCGGGCGCTGCCGGCCGCATGGCGATGATCGAAGCAGGCGCGACCGCGCTCGGCATCGATCCCGCCACCTGCTCCACCGCCGACAGCCATGTTGTCTCGGGCGACAAGAAGATTTCCTTCAAGGACATCATCCGCCGCGGCGGCCTGTCGAAAACCTTTACGCCGGAAGAAGTCGCCAAGCTGCCGATGAAACCGGTCGCCGAGCGCAAGCTGATCGGCAAGCCGGTCGCAGCCCTCGACATCGTCGAGAAGACCACCGGCGCTGCGATCTACGGCATCGACGCGAAAGTCGATGGCATGGTCTACGGCTATCCCATCATTCCGCCGACGCGGAATGGTGGCCAGGTCAACTATGTGATGGATGCCCCCGCAAAGGACATCAAAGGCTATATCCAGACCGTCGTCCTGAAGGATCCCTCCAACACGGTCCCCGGCTGGGCCGTCGTCATCGCCGACAGCTGGTACGCTGCAAAGAAAGCCGCCGCTGCGATCACACTGGAATACCAGAACACGCCGACAATGAACGTCTCCGAGAAGGACATTCAGGATCGCTCAACGAAACTGATCGCCGACCCCAGGAAAGGCTCCGTCCTTCCCGCTGCCGACACCAACACGGCCGCAGCTTTCAAGAAGGCCAAGACTACGATCGACGCCACCTACACCACCGCGACCGCCCTCCACTTCCAGATGGAGCCCGTGAACGCGCTGGCCTTCGAGAAGGACGGCAAGTGGGAGATCCACACCGGCAACCAGTGGCAGAGCCTCGTCCTGCCCTGGCTCGCAAAGGCGCTTGAGGTCGAAGAAACCAATGTCGTGATGAAGACCTATCGCCTCGGCGGCGGTTTCGGCCGGCGTCTCAATGGCGACTATGCCGTCGGCGCAGCGCTCGCCTCGAAAGCCATCGGCAAGCCGGTGAAAATCCTGCTCGACCGCGAAAGCGATTCAAAGTTCGACTCGGTGCGCTCGCCCTCCGTCCAGAAAATGAAGATGGGCTTCGACAAGGACAACGCCCCCATCGCGATGGAACAGCACGTCGCGTGCGGCTGGCCCACTGAAGTGATGGCGCCGTTCTTCATGCCGAAGGGCGAGAAGGATGTTCCCTACGACCCCTTCGCCATCAACGGCGCCAACCACTGGTACTCCGTCGGCGCCCACAAGGTCCGCGCGGTCTCCAACGATCTCGCCAACCAGACCTTCCGTCCCGGCTGGCTGCGTTCGGTCGGACCCGGCTTCACCAACTGGGCGCTCGAAAGCTTCATGGACGAAGCCGCCCACAAGATCGGCGCCGATCCCGTGCAGTTCCGCATCAACCTCCTGAAAGCCGAAGGCGCCAATGCCGGCTCGGCCCCCAGCGCGGTTGGCGGCGCATCGCGTCAGGCCAATGTCGTCAAACTCGCCGCCGAAAAAGCCGGCTGGGGCGGACAGCTTCCCGCAGGCACGGGCCTTGGCATCGCGACCTCGTTCGGCCAGGAGCGCGACATGCCGACGTGGACGGCCTGCGTCGCCCGCGTCAACGTCGACAAGGCCACCGGCAATGTGAAGGTCGAGAAGCTCACCATCGTCATCGACGCCGGCACCATCGTTGATCCCGACGGCGCGCTCGCACAGGTGCAGGGCGCAACACTCTGGGGTCTCTCGCTGGCGCTGCACGAAGGCACGGAGTTCGAGAACGGCAATGTGAAGGCGCTGAACCTCAACGCCTATACGCCGCTCCGCCTCGCCGATGTGCCCGAGCTCGACATCACCTTCGTCGAAAGCGGCGAAGCCCCCGTCGGCCTCGGCGAGCCCGCGACCACCGTCGTTGGCCCCGCCATCGGCAACGCTATCTTCAACGCCTCAGGCGCCCGCCTGCGGCACATCCCGATCACCGCTGCGGCCGTGAAAGCGGCGATGGCCTGATCTGCACGTCCCGGTGGCAGCGGCTGCCACGGCTATCACCGGGACCGTGCGCGTCGCTTTGACGACGATATAGCGGCGCGAGTTACACCCCATTTTGTTGGACAGCTCTCGCAGCTATCCAACAAATGCCCGAAAATCTTCCCGAGTGATCTCAATCACTTGCTGAAGAAATATGCTGGATTAGCGTTTGGCAAATCGGCCGGCCTCCGTGCAGGCGTATGATCCTCCACATGACTCGAACACAACCGCGCTCATACGGAGTAACTACCCCATCAAGCCGCCAGCCTTTGCTGGAGGCCATGCTGCGCGCGTTTGTCTGGCTCGTGTCCAACGTCGCTTCGCTTTTTGGAATGACCATCAACCGCAACACCCGTGATTGGCACACGGATGCAGCGCACGAAAATCAGCTCCCGACATCGAACGACATTCAAAAGGAAGCCAAAACCACCCAACCGTCATTCTCGGGTAAGGCCGCAGGCCGCATCCCGGGAATCCCGGTTGTCTCCACGCAGGGAACAGCGACGTATTCCCTCTGCGCTACCAACCAGGATGCCCGGCACAAGGCCGAGCATGACTCCATTGGTGCTGATGTACTCACGATCTGGAAGCGTGGAACACGCGTTCCCGGCGAAGGCCAGGATCCAGTCAGCGTGCAACGTGCGCTCGCTCAAGCTACGTCTCTCTCCCCGCTCATACCGACGAACGTCGGTATCCAGGGCGAGCCTCGCGTCTTGTCCGAGCTTGCAGCTTCAACCCCGCACCCGCAGCAAAACCGTTCCTGGATTCCGACGCCTCATCCTGAGCTTGTCGAAGGACGTCGGAATGAGCGGTTCTTGTTGCGCAAACTCCGCCTGATCTAGCTCAGGCCACATCCCGCACCCACCCCTCGGCCCCAGCCGCAGGGATCGCACCCGCATGCCCGCTTCCCCCCTGCGCTCACTCGCTCTACGTTCCCGAAAAATTCGAGGGAACGCCATGACCGCCGGATTGATGCAGACGCCGCCCCTGCAAATCATCGACATCCTGAAGTTCGCGGCCTCTGCCCATGCCCGCCGCGAGATCGTCTCGCGCCTCGTCGATGAACCGATCCATCGCTACACCTACGCCGACAGCCTCCGCCGCACCGCGCAAACGGCCAACGCCCTGAGGAGCCTCGGCGTCAAAGCCGGCGACCGCGTCACCAGCATGGCGTGGAACACCCATCGCCATTTCGAACTCTTCTACGCCGTCCCCGGACTCGGCGCCGTGCTGCACACTGCCAACCCGCGCCTGTTCGACGAACAGATCGTCTACACGATCAACCACGCCGAAAGCGCGATCCTCCTGTTCGACCGCAACTTCCTCACCACCGTCGAACGCATCGCGCCACAACTTACCACCGTCAAAACCTTCATCATGCTATCCGACGAACAGCGCACCACGCCCGGCACGATCAACGCACAAAGCTATGAAACGCTGATCGCAAAAGAGAGAGCTGACATCAGCTGGCCCACGCTCGACGAAAACACCGGCGCCTTCCTCTGTTACACCTCTGGCACAACCGGCGATCCCAAAGGCGTGCTCTATTCACACCGCGCCGTCGTGCTGCACGCAATGGCGTCGGGCCTCGCCGGCGCCTTCGGCTTCGATGCATTCGACGTGGTGATGCCGTGCTCGTCGCTTTATCACGCAACAGCCTGGGGCCTCCCCTTCGGCGCGCCGATCAATGGCTGCAAGCTGGTCATGCCGTGCGACAAGATGGATGGCGCCAGCCTGCAGGACCTCATCGCCAACGAAGGCGTCACCTTCTCCGGCGGCGTCCCCACCATCTGGACGATGTACCTCGCCTGGCTCGAAAAGAACGGCCAATCGCCCGCGACTCTGCAACGCCTCGTCATCGGCGGCTCGGCCGTCCCGCGTGCGATGGCGGAGACGTTCAAGAAACAATACGGCGTCAGTGTCCTGCAGATCTGGGGCATGACCGAAACCTGCCCCCTCGGCGTCGTCGCAACGCCCACGCCCTCGCTGGCCGAAGAAGGCGAGGACGCAATGGATGAAGCGATCTGGACGCGTCAGGGCCGCCTGCAATTCGGCATCGAACTCAAGATCGTCGACGATGATGGCAAGGACCTGCCGTGGGATGGCGAAGCCTCCGGCGCGCTCCTCGTGCGCGGCCCGTGGGTCGTGAAGCGCTACTTCAAGCAACCCGTCGACGCCGCCGCCGCCGACGGCTGGTTCGACACCGGCGACATCGCCACCATCGATACGCACGGCTTCATGCGCATCACCGATCGCAAGAAGGACGTCATCAAGTCCGGCGGCGAATGGATCTCCTCTATCGACCTCGAAAACATCGCCGTCGCCTGCCCCGGCGTGAAAATCGCCGCCGTCGTCGGCGTGCCGCATCCGAAATGGGAGGAGCGCCCCATTCTCGTCATCGAGACCCACGACGGCGAAACACTCAGCGAGGATGCCGTCTACGCCTATCTCGAACCGCGCATCGTGAAGTGGTGGAAGCCCGACAAGGTCATCTTCGGCGCAGTGCCCCTCACGGCAACCGGCAAGATCGACAAGAAAGTGCTGCGTTCACGCTACGCCACCGCCCTATCGGACTGATCGCCGCCTGCTAGACTTGGCAGCTGGAGGACGTTGCGATGATCCATGTCGAACCATCCGGCCAGGCTTGCGGCGCCAGCGTCACCGGCATCGACCTGTCGAAACAGCTGAAGCCGGAAGACGTCGCCAACATCCGCGCCGCCTGGCTCAAGCATCACGTGCTCGCCTTCCCCGACCAGCACATGACCGACGACGATCTCGAACGCTACACCATCGCCTTCGGCGGTTTCGGCCACGACCCTTTCATCGCGCCGATCCCCGGCCGCTCTCACGTCATCGCCGTGATGCGCAAGGCCGACGAGACCTCGCCCTTGTTTGCAGAGAACTGGCACAGCGACTGGAGCTTCCAGCCGCGCCCGCCCGCCGGCACGTGCCTCTATGGCATCACCATTCCTCCCATCGGCGGCGACACACTGTTTGCAAACCAGCACGCAGCCCTCGACGCGATGCCCAAATCCATGCGCGCAAAACTCGAAGGCCGCATCGCGATCCACTCCGCCGTGAAAGCCTACGCGCCTGACGGCCAGTATGGCGCACGCGACACCGGCCGCTCGATGGACATCCGCGTCTCACACGAAGCGGAGAAGACGTTCCTGCATCCGCTTATCCGCAAGCATCCCGAGACCGCGCGCGAGGGCCTGTTCTCCTGCTTCGGCTACATCATCGGCATCGACGGCATGACCGAAGCGGAGTCGACGCCCCTCCTGCTCGACCTCTACCAGTGGCAAAGCCGCGAGGAATTCCAGTACCGCCACAAGTGGAAATCCAACATGCTCCTCATGTGGGACAACCGCTCCGTCCTCCACGCCGCCACCGGCGGCTATGCCGGCCACGACCGCGTGCTGCATCGAACAACTATCGCCGCTTCGCCGTAGCCTTCAGCACAAGCGCCAGCGCCTTCCGCCCCACAGTCGGTGTCGCAGCGAGCGCATCCGCATGCGTCATCCACTCCCCATCGACCTTCGACCGTGCCCCGGCCTCTGCCGTCCACACATCAAGCTTCAGCGCAAAGTGCGTGAACACGTGGCGCACTTCACCAACGCGCTCCCAGGCAAACGCCCCCGGCGCGCCCTCCAGCGCCTCGCCCTTTTCCTCCGCCCACGCGCTCGATGGCGGCATCATCATTCCACCCAGCAATCCATGCGGCGGCCGGCGCACCAGCAACACCTCATCGCCACGCGTCAGCACAAACGCCGAGCCGAACCGCGTCGGCGTGGCTTTCTTTTCTGCCTTCACCGGATAGCGTTCCTGCTCGCCCTCTTTCCGCGCTTCGCAGAAATCCCAGATCGGACAGATCAGGCAGTTCGGGTTGCGGGGCGTGCAGACCGTCGCGCCGAGATCCATCAGTGCCTGCGCCAGATCGCCCGCGCGTCCGTCCAGCGGCAGCGCGTCGGCCATGTTCTGCGCCTTGCCGGCAATCACGACCTTGGCCGCACGCCATCCGGCCTCCGTCCCATCGGAGCCGATCGCCCACAACCGCGAGACAACCCGCTCGATATTTCCGTCGACTGGCGCGATCCGCTCGTCGAACGCAATCGAGGCAATCGCCGCCGCCGTGTAAGGCCCGATCCCCGGCAGCTCGCGCAGCCCTTTCGCGTCCTGTGGAAAACCGCCCCGCACCGCGACCGCTTGTGCACAGGCATGAAGGTTGCGCGCCCGGCTGTAATACCCGAGCCCAGCCCATGCCGCTGACACATCGTCCCAGCTCGCCTTGGCCAGCTTGCCGACCGTCGGCCACCGCTTGCGGAACGCGTCGAAGTACGGCGTCGCATGGGGAATTGTTGTCTGCTGCAACATCACTTCGGACAGCCACACCAGATACGGATCTGGCTTCACACCCTCATCCCGCGCCTTCGGCCCTACCCGCCACGGCAAGCTCCGCCCCTGACGCCGGTACCAGCGATCCACAGCGGTGAGCATCTTCTTCAGGCTGTGAGCGGCCATATATCCTGCGCGCGGCTGACCCAGTCCTTATGTGATATGGGCCATTCCGACGAAACCGGTTCGGTGGCAATAAGAGACATGACCATCGACTGGGACGAGCGCGAAAAGGAGCGGGAGGCGGAAGAACGTCTCGCGACCACGCACGCCCGCCCCGTCTATCGCACCTCCCAGCCCATGGGCTTTGCCCTCCAGAAGGCGCTGCGTCCGATCCTGAAGGAAGCCGGGCCGGCGCCCGAAACTCTCAAATCGCGGTGGCCTGAAATCGTCGGCCTGAAGCTCGCCGCCATCACCGAGCCCGTCCGCGTCTCCCGGTCCAAAGGCGGCAATGTTCTCCACCTGCGCGCGCCGTCGGCTGCCGCCCCGATCATCCAGCACTCGAAAGATCACATCCTGGAGCGGGTGAACCTTGCGTCCGGCTCGAAGATCAAGTCGCTGAAAATCATCCAGACCGCCCCGCCCAAACAGCTTTCCCTCATCATCCCCCGCCCGCTCACGCCCCAGCAGCGCGAAGCCCTCGTGAAGTCCCTCGCCCCGGTTCGCACCCCCGGCCTGCGCACAGCCCTGGCATCGCTCGGAGAGGCGATCCTTACCGGCGTCCGCAAGGGGTAACGTCTTCGGGAACGGCTTTGCGAACTACGCCACGTTGACCCGCCCCGCCAGTTTGGCCACAACCAGCGCAAATCCGAGGAACGCCCGCAATGATTTCCCCAGTTTCGACGTTTGCATCCGTGCTTGCCCGCCGCCCGCTCAAGCTTGGCGCCGCCCTGCTGATGGCGACCTTGCTCGTCGGTTGCGGCGATAACGGCGGGGCCCTTCTCAATTCTGCAGACCAGCCCAAGTCAGACTTCAAGCCGGTGCCTGTCTCGCCGATCATCGGCGATGTCGTCCTCGGCAACCCGGACTCCAAGGTCGTCGTGATCGAATACGCCGCCCTCACCTGCCACGTCTGCCGCGACTTCGCGAAGCAGATATTCCCGCGCCTGAAGGCGACCTACATCGACACCGGCAAGATCAAATACATCTACCGCGACTACCCGCTCGAAGCCGGTCCGGACGGCAAGGCCGGCGATGGCTTCGGTGTCGTGCTTGCCTCGGTCGCGCGCTGCAAGGGCGCCGAGCATTTCTACGACATCGTCGACGACGTGTTCGGCAATCAGGGCGACCTGCTCGACGCAGCGCGCGACGGCAAGGCGCTGCCGCTCGTGGCCGAAATCGCGACCCGCCACGGCATCACGATCGACGAGATGCGCACCTGCATCGACTTCCAGCCCGAGCTGCGCGCCTCGATCAAGCAATCGCGCAATGACGGCGCTGAAAAATACAAGATCGAGGGCACGCCCACGATCATCATCAACGAAGAGAAGGTCGAAGATCACAACTGGGATAACCTGTCGAAACTGATCGACGCCAAGCTGAGCGGTGCGCCGGCCCTGGCAGCCCCCACGGCGCCGGCTGACGGCGCGGCTGTTCCCGCAACGCCGCCCGCGCAATAGGATGACGCGTTCCCGCATAGCACTCGCCGCGGTCGCGCTTCTGCTCGCTGCCTGCGATGCGAAGCCCGCACTGGAGTCCTACAAGGTCGTGCCGATCTCGCCCTTCCTGGGCGTGCCCGTACTCGGCGACCCCAACGCGCCCGTGGAACTCACCGAATACGCCTCGACGACCTGCAGCCACTGCAAGGCGTTCCACGACGAGGTGTTTCCGCAGCTCAAGGACAAGTACATCGACACCGGCAAGGTGAAGCTCGCCTGGGCCGTGATGCCGACCCAGCCGACCGGCATCTCGCTCGCCGGCGCCGCTATCGCGCGTTGCGCGGGTGAGCAGAACTTCTTCGCCGTTATCGACACCCTGTTCGACGAGCAGGACAAGCTGTTCGAACTCGCCTCCAATCCGCCCGCGCTGCTGCAGGAATTCTTCGCCATCGGCGCCAGGTACAACCTCACGCACGACCAGGTCGGCACATGCCTCGACAGCGAGGAAATCAATAAGCTGACCCGCGAAGGCGTGAAGGCGGCCCCCGCCTCCATCACCGGCACGCCCAGCTTCGTCATCAAGGGCGAGAAGCTGGAGATCGAAACCTTCGAAGGCCTCGCCGCCGCCATCGACGCGGAATTAGCCAAGGCGGCCACGCCTGCTGCGCCAAACTAGCTTTTGGAAGCCTTGCCGTCGCCCCACCGGCGACAAGGATTGACCCTGCCCGGCCCCGCCCGTAGAGGGGCAAAACCCCCGGATTCCGGGGCCAAACGGAACCGCTTGTGCACCTGATCGGCCTCAAGATCGCGGGCTTCAAGTCCTTCGTCGATCCGGTGGATGTGCCGATCGAAGAGGGGCTCACCGGCATTGTCGGCCCGAACGGCTGCGGCAAGTCCAACCTGCTCGAAGCGCTGCGCTGGGCGATGGGCGCAACGTCGGCTCGCGCGATGCGCGGCGGCGAGATGGACGACCTGATCTTTTCCGGCACCGATCAGCGTCCAGCGAGAGAGATGGCGGAGGTCACGCTCCTTCTCGACAATCGCGACCGCTCCGCCCCCGCCGAGTTCAATGACGAAGACAGGATCGAGATCCGCCGCATGCTCCGCCGCGGCGCAGGCTCGTCCTACCGGATCAACGGCCGCACCGTGCGGGCCAAGGACGTGCAGCTCCTGTTCGCTGACGCGTCGACCGGCGCCAACTCGCCCGCCCTCGTCCGCCAGGGCCAGAT
Organism: uncultured Alphaproteobacteria bacterium; assembly: GCA_963784415.1. Taxonomy (GTDB): domain Bacteria; phylum Pseudomonadota; class Alphaproteobacteria; order Caulobacterales; family Hyphomonadaceae; genus UBA7672. The sequence goes on along the minus strand of CAWARK010000002.1, from coordinate 258,308 downwards.
CTCGGAGCTGATCGGCGCGAAGCCGCAGAACCGCCGCCGCATCCTCGAAGAGGCTGCCGGCATTGGCGGTCTCGCCGCCCGCCGTCACGAAGCCGAACTCAAACTGAAGGCCGCCGACGAAAACCTCGCCAAGCTCGCCGACATCATGGCCGAGGTGGAGAAGCAGGCGAACGCGCTCAAGCGCCAGGCCAGCAAGGCCCGCAAGTATCGCGCGCTGTCCGACGAGATCGGCGCACTCGAAGCCCGTCTCGGCGCCGCCCGCTGGCGCGGCGCCGTTATCGAAACCACCGACGCCCGCAAGGCGCTCGAACAGGCGAAGACCGGCGAGCAATCCACCGTCTCCACCGTCACACGCGCCACGACCGCCGAACTCGAAGCCCGCGCCGCCATCGACCCGTTGCGCGCCGCCGAGGCCGAAGTCGCCGGCCATCTCGGCGTCATCAAGGTGCAACTCGCCCGACTTGAAAGCGAACGCGACGCCGCGCGCGATCTCGTCCAGCGCCTCGATCGCGACATCACCCGCCTGCTGGAAGCCTCGACGCGCGAAACCATCCAGCGCGACGATGCCGCCGCCCGCGCCGATCGCGCCACGCAAGCCCTCGCCGCCCTGCCGCCCGATGATCCGAAAGCGCAAGCAGCGCGGGAAGCAGAACTGGAAGCGCTGGTCGACGCTGCCATGGCCGACCTGCAAGCGTTCGAGCAGGAAGCCGACCAGCGCCGAACCGCCCTCGCCCGCGCCGAAGCTGAAGCCGCCGCCGCCCTGGCCGCCCTCAAGCGCGAGGACGAACGCCACACGCGCATCGCCGCCGAACTTGCCCGCACCGAAACCGATCTCGCCGCCATCGGCGATCCGGCAAAGTTCACCGCCGCCCTTGAGACCGCCCGCGCGCGCCACGCTGATGCGGAGAAAAAAGCGCAGGCCGCGCAGTCTACGCTCAACACCGCCCTCCGCGCTGTCGATGACGCCCGTGCGCTGGAAGCCCGCCTGACACAACCGCTGCTCGCCGCCGAGCGCAAGGTCGGTGAGCTGGAATCCGAACTCAAAGGCCTCGACCGCCTGTTACGCCAGCTCGCAGCCACAGCCGCCCCGCCCGTGATGGACGGTGTCCGCGCCCCCGGCCTCGAACGCGCCATCGCGGCAGCGCTCGACGACGATCTCGAAGCCCCCACAGACATAGCCTCGCCCGTCCACTGGTCCGGCCGCCACGGCGACATCGCCGCCCGCCTTCCTGATGGCGCGACACCGCTGAGCGACCTTGTCGAAGCCCCCGCCGAACTCCACCCGCGCCTCACCCAGTGCGGGCTCGTCGAACGCGCCGACGGTTTCGCGCTTCTCACGCAGCTCCTTCCCGGCCAGAGCCTCGTCAGCCGCGAAGGCGATCTCTGGCGCTGGGACGGCTTCGTCCGCACCTCCGACGCCCCCCTGACCTCCGCCGAGAAACTCGAACAGCGCGCCCGCCGCGCAGCGCTCGTCCCCGAAATCTCGACCGCCCGCGTCGTCCGCGACCTCGCCGCCGAGGATCGCGCGAAAGCCTCCAAGCAACTCACCGACGCCGAAGTCACACTGATGGCCTCGCGCCGCAACGTGCCGGACCTCACGCGCGCCTCTGCCCAAGCGCACGAAGCCGCCATCCGCGCCGAACAGGATGTCGAACGCCTGTCCCTGCGCGCTGCTTCCATGCGCGACAGCGTGCAGCGCCTCACGACGGAACGCGACGCCGCCGCAAAGTCTCTCGCTGCCGCGAAAGCCGCCTCCGCTGCCGCGCCGTCGGATCGCGACCGCGACCTCCTCGACGCCATCGCCGCCAAAGTGCGCAGCGCGCGTGACGCTGAACGCAACGCCGCCGCCGAACTCGACCGCTTCCAGCGCGAGGCCGAACGCGCCTCCGCCCAGCGCGCCGCCTTCTCCCACGACCGCGACGAATGGCTCGCGCGCGGCAATGAAGCGTCCGCCCGCCTCGACGCCATCGCCCGCGAACTCACCGACGTGCGCGCCGCCTTCGAACAGGCGAAGGACCAGCCCGCAGCCCTGCAGGCGCGGCTCGATGAACTCGCCGCTAATCTCGAAGCCGCCGAACGCACGCGCCGCGACCGCGCCGACACGCTCGCCGAAGCCGAAGCGATGCTGCGCGAAGCCGAACTCGGCGCCCGCGCCGCGCGCGACAGCGCCGGCAATGCGCGCGAAACCCTCGCCCGTGCCGAAGCCCGGCTCGAAGCCGCCATCCGCCGCGAAACCGAAATCGCGGAACAGGTTCGCGCCGCCTTCGACCAGGAACTCGAAGACCTCGAAGGCCGCGTCACCGCCATCCTTGCCGCCGCCAAAGCCGCCCGCGTCGAACACGGCGATGAGGACACGCCCGCCCCCGAAGAAGGCCCGGCCGACGCACACGTCCTCGACACGCGCCTCGCCCAGCTGCGCCGCGAACGTGACCAGCTCGGCGCCGTCAACATGGAGGCTGACGACCAGCTCACTGAAATCTCCAAACGGATGGGCTTCCAGATCGAGGAGCGCGACGATCTGGTCGCCGCCATCGCCCGCCTGCGCGAAGGCATCGACGCGCTCAACATGGATGGCCGCCAGCGCCTGCTCGACGCCTTCACCCAAGTGAACAGCCATTTTGGCTCGCTATTTGTGGCCCTGTTCGGCGGCGGCCATGCCGAACTCCGCCTGACCGAGTCCGACGATCCGCTGGATGCCGGCCTCGAAATCTACGCCTCGCCCCCGGGCAAGCGCCTCGGCCAGCTCTCCCTTATGTCGGGCGGCGAACAGGCGCTGACAGCCACGGCGCTGATCTTCGCCGTCTTCCTCTCGCGCCCGGCTCCCATCTGCGTGCTGGACGAGGTCGACGCCCCGCTCGACGACGCCAACGTCGATCGCTTCTGTCGCCTGCTTGAAGAAATGCGCACCCGAACAGAAACCCGCTTCATCATCATCACCCACAACGCGGTGACGATGTCGCGGATGGATCGCCTGTTCGGCGTCACCATGCAGGAGCGCGGCGTCTCCCGCCTCGTGTCGGTCGACCTGCAAGCAGCCGAGCGCCTCGCCGCCGCCTGATTCAAACCCAAATCGGCCATGCAACTTTTCGTGGAACTCGACCGTTCTATGTCCCGGAAAGTGGAGTTCCATTTCCACTTTATGGGACGTACGGCGCGTATATTTCTGTTTTCGCGTGCCTTTTCCTTTGGAGATCTGTTTGGCTTACGAGGACGTGGGCGGCGCGAAGGCGAAGATCGGCGTGCCAGGACTGGATGACATTCTGCGTGGCGGCCTCAGCCCTGGGCACGTTTACCTTCTTGAAGGCAGCCCCGGCACAGGCAAAACCACCATCGCACTTCGCTTCCTGCTCGCAGGCGCGGAAAAGAGCGAAACAGGACTCTACATCACGCTGTCCGAAACCGAGGCCGAACTGCGCGCCGGCGCCGCGTCACACGGCTGGACGATTGGCGACAAGATCAAGGTCTTCGAACTCGTCCCACCCGAAAGCCTGCTCGATCCCGACAAGCAGCAGAGCCTGCTCTATTCGTCAGACTTGGAACTCGGCGAAACAACCAGGATGATCTTCGACGCCATTGGCGAGGCAAAGCCGACGCGGATAGTCCTCGACAGCCTGTCCGAAATCCGCCTGCTCGCGCAGCACTCGCTGCGCTATCGCCGTCAGATCCTTGCGCTCAAGCACTTCTTCGCCAGGAACGGCGCGACCGTGCTGATGCTCGACGATCTCACATCGGAGTCGGTGGATCGCACTGTGCACAGCGTCGTCCACGGCGTCGTGCGACTGGAAGAACTCGCGCCCGACTATGGCGCCGAGCGCCGCCGGCTTCGCGTGATGAAGTATCGCGGCACGAAATTTCGCGGCGGCTGGCATGATTTCGTGATCCAGACGGGCGGCGTCCATGCGTTTCCGCGCCTGGTCGCCTCGGAACATCGCACCTCCTTCGACCGCACTCAGATTTCCAGCGGCATTGGCGAGCTTGATGCGCTGCTTGGCGGCGGCATTGAGCGCGGGTCGAGCGTCCTCGTGCTGGGCCCGGCCGGTACGGGCAAGAGTACGTTCACCTTCCAGTATATCGATGCGGCCGTGAAACGCGGCGAGAAGGCCGCGATGTTCATATTCGACGAAGAGCTCGGTCTGCTGTTTGCCCGCACCCGCGCCATGGGCTTCGATTTCGAGAAGATGATAGCCGCGGGCAGTCTGGTGGTCGAACAGGTCGACGCTGCCGAACTTTCTCCCGGCGAATTCGCCCATCGCGTCCGCGCTCGTGTCGACAGCCTCGGCGCCAAGACCGTCTCGATCGACAGCATCAATGGTTACAGTGCAGCCATGCCAAACGAAACCGCGCTGGTGCTGCACGTCCACGAGTTGTTGCAGTATCTCAACCGCCAAGGGGCCACGACATTCCTGACGGTCGCGCAGCACGGTCTCGTTGGCGACATGAAGGCGCCGGTGGATGTGACTTATCTCGCCGACACCGTCATCCTGCTGCGCTACTACGAAGCCATCGGCAGGGTCAGGCGCGCCGTGTCCGTGATCAAGAAGCGCACGGGCTGGCACGAAGACACCATCCGCGAATACCGCATCAGCAACCACGGCCTTTCGCTCGGTAAACCGCTGGACGAGTTCCAGGGCGTGCTGCGCGGCGTGCCGAACTATGTCGGTAAGCAGGATGCGGCGCAGGCCGGGTCCGGAAACGAGTAGCGACATTCCTAAGAGCGGCGGTCACGAAAAAGCGCTTGTTTTCGCTCCCCATGGGCGAGACGCGCAGCTTGCTGTGGCGCTGCTCGGCGAAGCGGGCATCGCTGCGACTGCCTGCCCCGACCTCGCGTCGCTTGCGTCCACGCTTGGTGACGACGCAACGCTTGTCGTGATCTCCGAAGAGGCGGTGCGGCTGCTCAACGTGGCGCCGCTGAAAGTCTGGATCGACAACCAGCCGCCATGGTCCGACCTGCCCTTCATCGTGATGACCCAGAGAGGCGGCGGCCCGGAGAGCAATCCGTCCGCTGCCCGGCTTGCGGACACGCTTGGCAATCTGACTTTCCTCGAACGTCCCTTCCATCCGACCACCTTCGCGAGCATGGCCCGCACGGCCTACAGGGCGCGTCGGCGTCAGTTCGAGGCGCGCAACCTCCTTGATGAACTGCACGAGAGCCAGGAGAAACTCGCCACCGCCATGCTCGCGGGCAAGCTGGGCTCGTGGTCTATCGATCTCGCCACGGAAACACTGCTCACCTCCCCGCTGTGCCGCGCCATCTATGGCGTGCCGGAGAATGGCAAGCTCACTTACGCCCAGCTCCTTTCGATAATCCACCCCGGCGATCTCGGCGCAATGCAGGAGGCCGTGCAGCGCAGCGTCGATCACGGCGAAGACTACAATGTCGAGTATCGCATTGGCTGGCCGGACGGCGGCGTGCGTTGGGTGCAGGTCAATGGCCGCACGCTTCGCGATCCCGATGGCGCAACACGCGGCCTCGTCGGTGTCGCCATGGACATCACCAGCCGCAAGGAAGCGGAAGCTGCCCTGCGGAGGGTGAACGACGACCTTGAGCGCCGCGTCGCCGAGCGAACCGCACAGCTCGAACGCAGTCACGCCAGGGTCCTCGACGAAGCCCGCCAGCGCGAGGAAGCCGAAGACAAATTGCGCCAGGCGCAGAAGATGGAAGTCATCGGCCAGCTCACGGGCGGGATCGCCCATGACTTCAACAACCTTTTGATGGCGGTGCTCACCAATGTCGCCCTGCTGCGCAAGCAGGTTGGCGACGATGCACGTGCGCTCAAGCTGATCGATGGCGCCGAACAGGGCGCAAAGCGCGGCGCCGCCCTCACGCAACGCCTTCTCGCCTTCGCACGCCGCCAGAGCCTCAAAGTCGATCCCGTTGATGTCGGCGCACTTGTCGAAGGCTTGCGCGACCTTCTGGAGCGTTCGGTCGGAAGCGATGTGGAACTCAACTACAGGATTGATGGCGCCCTGCATCACGTGATGATCGACGCCAACCAGGTCGAGCTCGCCCTCCTCAACCTTGTCGTCAACGCGCGCGACGCGATGCCCGATGGCGGCGCGATCACCATCGCGGCCAGCGAAGTGACTTGCGAAGAAGCTGCGGATCTCCAGGCTGGTCGTTTCGTTCGCCTGTCGGTGATCGACACCGGCGTCGGTATGGACGTGGAAACGCTCCAGCGCGCCATCGAACCGTTCTTCTCGACCAAGGAACTGGGAAAAGGCACGGGTCTGGGCCTATCCATGATACATGGCCTTGCCGTGCAGCTGAACGGCGCACTCCGCCTCGGCAGCACGCCGGGCGAGGGAACCCGCGCCGATCTTTACCTGCCTGTCTCCACCCTGCCCATCGAAGTCAGCGAGCCCGCCATGCCTTCCGACGCCCAAGACCTCCAACAGACCGCCCGCGCGCGCATCCTGCTGGTGGACGACGACGTGCTGATCGCGATGAGCACCGCCGGCATGCTGGAAGACCTCGGCCACGAGGTGATCGAGGCCAATTCCGGGGCCAGCGCCCTCGAAGCGCTACAGGCGAACCAGGGCGTCGACCTGATGATCACCGATTTCGCCATGCCCGGCATGAACGGCGCCCAGCTCGCCATCGAAGCCCGCCGCCTCCACCCCCACCTCCCCATCCTCCTCGCCACCGGCTACGCCGAGATGCCGAAAGGGGCGAACATCGAGCTGCCGCGCCTCGGCAAGCCCTACTCCCAGACCGAGCTGGCGCGTGAGATTGGCCGGCTTCTCCACAACGGTCGCGACCGCCCGGCGCCCTCCGCCTAGGCGACTCTCACGCTGCGGCGTAATGGCATCTCGAATAAGCGCCTTTATTCAAGGCGTTACACGCAAAAAACCTCGTGACATTTGCTTGACTGGACTCGGGCGCGCCCATATAGCTTCGCGCGCGGCGAAACCTCGGCTTCTTCACGGTTTTCGGGGGCTTTGTCGCACGCAGGGCCGGACTTTTCCCCTACCTGTTGCGGACTTTTCCGATGAGCGACGACGATCTGAACAAGCGGATCGCCAAAGCCCAGGCGGAAATCGATGCACGGGAACGTCCCAAATACATGGCGACGGGCAAGGGAATGGGTCTGGGCTTCCGCATGGCGTCGGACTTTGCGGCCGCCGTTCTTGTGGGAGTCGTCCTGGGATGGGGACTGGATGCGATCTTCGGGTGGTCACCCTGGGGTCTGGTCTCCGGCCTCATGCTCGGGTTCGTGGCTGGCGTCCGTAACGTCGTGGCGACCGCAAGCAAGGCCAACCAGGCCCCCGCAATGGGCTCGGAAAAGAAGGGCGAAGGCGACAGCGCATGATGGTCTCCACCGACCCGATGCACCAGTTCAAGATCGGCAAGCTGCTCGATCTGAAACTTGGCGATCTCGACATCTCCATCACCACGTCCACGCTGTGGATGGTGATCGGCGTGCTGATCCTGATCGGCGTCCTGGCTTTCGCCACGTCGAAAATGACCACCGTCCCCGGCCGCCTGCAGTCGCTGGCCGAGGTCTGGTACGGCTTCATCGCCGGCATCGTGAAGGACGTGAACCACGCGCCGGGCAAGCCGTTCGTGCCGCTCGTGTTCTCGCTCTTCTCCTTCATCTTCATCGCCAACCTGATTGGCATGTTCCCCTACTTCCTGACGACCACCAGCCACATCGTCGTCACCGGCGTCATGGCCGTCTTCACGATCTCGCTCGTCATCGTTGTCGGGATCATCAAGAAGGGCTTCGGCTTCCTCAAGATTTTCGTGCCGTCAGGCGTGCCCTTCGTGCTGCTCCTGATCGTCACCCCGATCGAAATCATCTCTTTCCTTTCACGCCCGATCAGCCTCGGCATGCGCCTGTTCGCGAACATGCTCGGTGGCCACGTGGCGCTCAAAGTCTTCGCAGGCTTCGTTCCTTCACTTGCTGTGGCCCTTGGCGGCCTCGGCATGGTGATGGGCGGCATACTTGTGATGCCCTTGGTCGTTGGTGTGACTGCTCTCGAATTCCTGGTGGCGTTCCTCCAGGCATACGTGTTCGCCATGCTCACATGCGTCTATCTCAATGACGCACTGGGCGAGGCGCACTGATCAACCAACGAACGTACCAAGGAGAACACACATGTACGGTCTCAACTTCGTCGGCGCCGGCCTTGCCTGCCTCGCCATGCTCGGCGCGGCCATCGGCGTGGGCAACATCTTCGCCGCCTACCTCGACGGCGCGATGCGCAACCCGTCGGCAGCCCCGCAACAGTTCGGCAACCTGATCTTCGGCTTCGCCGTGACGGAAGCTCTGGGCATCTTCGGCTTCGCCGTCGCCCTGATCCTGATCTTCGCTGCGCCGGGCGTGCCCGCGTCCTACACGGGCGGCTGATAGCCGGCGTTTTGACAGGAAGACGGAGTAAACGACGTGGAGCATGAAGCGGCAGCAGCGGGCCACGAAGCCGGATCCGGCTTTCCCCCGTTCGACCAGATAGCGGAATTTGGGGTCTCCCAGATCTTCTGGCTGGTCGTGACGTTTGCAGTGCTCTACGTCGCGGTCGCCTTCATCTACCTGCCGAAAATCCGGCGGGCGATGGAGAACCGCGATGGCGCCATCAAATCCGATGTCGCCAAAGCGGCCGCCCTCTCCGCCAAGGCCGACGCCTCGGTGAAACAGGTCGAAGCCCAGATCGCCGAAGCGCGCGCTCGTTCGCGTGACACGGCGTCGAAAGCCAAGGCCGAAGCCGACGCAAAGACTGCGCAAGCTACCGCCGCAAAAGAGGCCGAGCTCAACGCTCGCCTCGGTGCGGCGGAAGCGCGTATTTCCGAGAACCGCACGAAAGCCATGGGCAGCGTTGCTGCTGTTGCCGAGGATGCCGCCGCGGCGATCGCCGAACGGCTGACCGGCCTGAAGCCTACGTCTGCCGCCGTGAAGAGCGCCGTCTCCGGCGTGATGGGAGGCTGATATGGAAGAGCACGCCATCGCCGCCACCGAACACGCTGCTGCGCCCCTGCCCGCCTTCAACCTGCTGGGCTGGAACCTCGACCTCGCCGATCCCGCTTTCTGGGCGCTGGTTGGCCTGCTCATTTTCCTGGGCGTGGTCGTCTACATGAAAGTGCCGCGCACGATCACCAAGTCGCTGGATGATCGCGCCGCCAAGATCACCTCTGAACTCGCCGCGGCAGAAACCCTGCGCCGCGAAGCCGAAGCCAAACTGGCCGAAGTGCAGAAGCGCGCCGCCGAAGCCGATGTCGAAGCAGCTGCAATCATCGCCGCCGCCCGCCGCGAAGCCGACCAGCTCGCCGCCTCCGCTCAGGCCACCCTCGCCGAACGTATCGCCAACCGAGAGAAGATCGCGGAAGAACGCATCGCGCGCGCCGAGTCCGACGCGATCCGCGACGTGAAAATGGCTGCGGTTCAAACCGCTTCGAAAGCCGCCGCCGTCATCCTGTCGGAACAGCTGGTCGGCAAGGCGGCAGACGCCGAATTCGCCAAAGGCCTCGCGGCCGTGACAAAAGCGCTTTCCTGAATTCTGAAAATTCGCGCACAGCGTGACAGGCGCTCTTCGCGCACAGCGATCACGCTTGCCTACTTGGCGGACGCATCCCGCGCGGCTGCGCGCGCACGCGCCAGCATTTCGATCCGCTCGACCGCATAGGGCTTCGGCACAAAATCAGTAACGTTCGGAAGAGCCTTCCACGCGCCGGTGGCCGCAATGGTCGGGCTGCCGGATGCCAGGATCACGGGGATCGCCGGATAGTGCTCGCTCAGCCAGGCCGCAAGTTCGAGGCCCTCGGCCGGCGTCACCATGTGGACGTCGCTGACCACAACGTCGACCTTGCCAACCGCGCTGATCACCTTGCGGGCTTCCTGGCCATTCGCACATTCAAGCACGTTAAAACCGCTCGACCGCAGATGGTCGGAGATCATCATGCGGAGCAGCACTTCGTCTTCCGCGAGAAGAACCGTGAGTGAGTCGATCTCGCCCTCCGGGACCACTTCGTTTGTCGCGTGCATCCCGAATTCCCCGTCATAATTGCATTAAACGCCGAAGAGCCACGCCGGTTCCCGACACAAGCGGGTTCATTAGAAGTCAGTCACAAACCAGGGTGACGCTGGGGGAGAAACGGAACCGTACCAATCCAGGTTCCATTCATTCTCTCGAAGCTGAGACGAGATTGGACCCATGCCCCCAGCACATCTTTGCCATCCCGGAGCGACTGTCCTTGTGGCCGACGACGATGTTCTCGCGCGCATCGCAATCGCGGAATATCTGCGAGATTGCGGCTATCGCGTCATCGAGGCCTCGGGCGGCCTTGAGGCGAAAGTCGTGCTGGTGCACGTGGCGGACGTTCACGTCCTTTTTGCCGACGCCCGCCTTGCAGGTGACGACAATGGTTTTGCGCTCGCCCAATGGGCGCGCCGCAACCGGCCTGGCGTGCAGGTCCTGCTCAGCACGGGCCTCGCGCGCAAATCCGAGACTGCAGCCAGCCTGTGCAGCCACACCACAACCTCCCCGCCCGCGTCCCACCTGCGCGAGCGGATCGAAGCCATGAACGCGCGTCACGGCCGACGCGCCCGCGATGTCGGCAAGGGCAAGCCGCGCGCAGCCTACCGCTAGCCGCCTCCGCCCTGCTTCAACCGAAGCCTACTTCACCGGATGCAGATCGAGCCACGCGCGGATCGTGCCATCGACCAGTTCGGGCGCGTCATGCTGCACGAAGTGGTTGGCGTTCGGCACCATCAACATCGTCGTGTCCTTGCTGATCTGGTCCCACGTATCGTTGTGGCCCATCGACAGCAGCGCCTGATCCTTCATGCCGTGGATCACCAGCACTGGCACGTTGATCTTCGGGAACACCTGCGCCGGCGCATCCGGATCGGGCGCGCTCGGATAATTGGCGCGATAATAGTTCATCATGCCGGCGAAGCTCGAACGCTTGAACGCCTCGACATACTTCGCCTTCTCGGCCGGATCCTGCACCCAGCCCGCGAGCCCCTCGGCGGTCAGGTTGTTTTCCGAACCTTCCTTCTGGAAGTTCCGCGCGTAGTTGCTGTTGCCCGGGCTCGCCTTCAACTGGCGGCCCATGTTGGCCGGATGCGGCACCGACAGGATGACGAGCCGCTCCAGCGTCTCGGGATGCGCGAAGGCATAGTTCCACGCCTGCGCCGCGCCCCAGTCATGCCCGATCACCGTGGCCTTGGAATAACCCTCGGCCTTGATCACCGCCTGGATGTCCTCGACCAGTTTTGGCATCGCGTACATCGCAACGCCCACCGGCTTGTCCGAAAGGTTGTAGCCGCGCGTGTCGATCGCCACCGTGCGATAGGCGTCGTTCAACGCTGGCGTCAGCTGCGCCCAGCTTTCGGAGTAATCCGGGAAGCCGTGAATCATCACGACCAGCGATCCCGTGCCCGATGCAAGATAGTGGATCTTCGTCCCGTCCGGGCTCGTCGCATACTTGTCCGCGATCGGCACGACCGTTTTCGCCGCCATCGCCGCAGGATTGATGCCGCCGCCCTTGCCGGTCGGCATGGTGTCGCAAGCAGTCAGTCCAAGCGCCAGCAACGACGCTCCAAGAACGAACGCACGCATCATGGGAGTCCCTCCGCAGTTTCTATCTTGACGATGTCAGGCTAGACCCGCGCGCGGCGAGGAACAATCGCCAGTTTGGCGAAAAGCGTCTTCAGACTTCTGGCGTTGCCCGGCGTCGCAACGGCGTCAGAAAGCGCGGGCGAACATCGCTCCGGTGGCGGCCAACAGCAGCACTTTCGGCCCCAAGCACAGCAACAACGGGATCGCGAACATTTCGACGACGCCGATACGTCCGAACATCACGCCACCCCCATTCGACGGCCGATCAGCCCTCGAGGTCTTCCTGCAGGATGGTCATTTCGAGCTGGTAGCTGGTCTCGCCTTCGTCCTCGATCAGGTAGACGAGGCCGAGATGCTCGCCGCCCAGCGTGACTTCGACGCTGTCGTTCACGCGCGGGCGCGCCGCCAGGACGAGGCCGGGGTTCAGCGTGCGCTTGAGGTACGCTTCGATGCGTTTGACGGTTTCCGGGTTCATCGGGCGGCTCCTGAAGCTTTCGGCGGAGACTTAGCCGCCCCCCGGCCCGGCGCCAACCCCGGGACGACAACCGGGCGAACGCCTGTTCCGCAGCGGCTTTGGCGGCGGCAACTATGAATTCACGTTCGCGCTGCTATGCAGGCTCCGGGTGGGATTTCGGGGTGATTCACAATGAAACGCGCGCTCCTCGTCTGTATCGCGGCTCTCACGCTGTGCTCGGGCTGCATCCTCGATGACGAGTTCTGGGACGATTACGACAGCGGCTACGACTATCCCAGCGGTGACGACTGCGATTGCGATGAGTTCAGCGCCGTGCATCCGCACAGCCTGCCGTCGCTCGCGCCCGTCGAGATGGCTCGCTAGGGCCTAGAGCCCCCGCGGCGGAGCCGCTAAAGACCGACGTCGAATTTCTGGTCCATCGTCTGCGCGGGCTTCATACAAGCCCCGCCCACAGGCTTGGCCGGCACGCCTGCCACCGAGCAGCGCGGCGGCACGTCGCTCAGCACCACTGAGCCCGAACCCACGCGCGCCTCGTCGCCAACGCGGATATTGCCCAGCACCTTCGATCCCGCGCCGAGCAGCACGCCATTGCCGATCTTGGGATGGCGATCCGTATGCACCTTGCCCGTACCGCCCAGCGTCACGCCGTGCAGCATCGACACGTCATCACCCACGCGCGCCGTCTCACCGATCACGATGCCCGTCGCATGGTCGATGAACACGCCGGACCCAATCGGCGCCGCCGGGTGGATGTCCACGCCATAAAGCTCCGACGTCCGCGACTGGAAGAAGAACGCCAGCGTCTCGCGCCCCTCACCCCACAGCCAGTGCCCGACGCGATGTGTCTGCAGCGCGAGATACCCTTTGAAGAACAGGAAGGGCTGCAATGTCGTGCGCGTCGCCGGATCGCGATCCAGCACCGCCTGCAAATCCCGCTCTGCCGCCGCCACGATCGCCGGGTCGCGCGCATACGCTTCCTCGAAGATCTCGCGGATCGCCATCGCGCTGATGTCCGGCCCGCCAGCCTTCTGCGCCAGCTGGTAGCACAGCGCCTCGGAGAAATTCTCGTGGTTCAATACTGTCGCCGCCAGATAGCTTGACAGCGCCGGCTCCTGCTCGGCTGCCTGCCGTGCATCGAAACGCAGCTTCTGCCAGATCGGCGCGGGGGCGCCCCTAGCTTGTGTGGGGGTGCTTTGGGTGGAGGCCGTCATGGTGTCTCTCCCTGGGGCCGTCCGCCCCTGATCTCGCGTCCAGACCTTAAGCCTGAATCAACCGGACAAGCTCGCTCGGCAAGCCCCCGGTCCGGAGGAGATGGTCGGCCTTCAGCAGCATCACAAGAGAGAATCCGTCGGTTATCTCTCCCGACACCGCCATTTTCACGGCTTCTGCGAACGGAACTCTTCGAACCGATAGTTCCTCTGAACTGTCCGGCTGAAAACTGGCGTCCGGCGACAGGTTCCAGGCAAGAAAGGCATAGGCCCGCTCATCGGTCAGCGAGTTGCCAAGATGCACGTCCCCGAACAGCGGCAGCCAGTTGTCGGCCTTCAGCCCGCACTCCTCGCCCAGCTCCCGCTGCGCACTCTCCAGCGGCGGCAGATGCTCGGGCCCGCCGCCCTCCGGCAGCTCCCACGAATACCGCCCCAGCGTGAACCGCTCCTGCCCCACCAGAATCGTGTTGCCGTCCTGGTCGATCGGCAGCACGCCGATAGCCAGGTTATGCGGATGCACCAGCCCATAGACCGCATCCGCCCCCGTCGGCGCCACGGTCTGATACTCGCGCACCGCGATCCACTTGTTGGCATAGACCGTCCGCACCGACTTGATGCGCCATGGCTTGCTAGGAGTGCTCATGTGTTCGCGAATACGGCGAAGCCCACCGCTTGTCATCCCGGAAGCCGCGCAGCGGCTATCCGGGACCCATTGCGCCATCATGACGCCGCCAGATGGTTCCCGGCTCTGCGCCCTGCGGGCTTGGCCGGGATGACAATCCAGACCCAACCCTCTAGGTTCCGCCCACATTCGCGGAGCCCAGTATGTACCTGAAGTCCCTCGCCCAGACGCTTACGGGCGCGCTTGTCGCCCTCTCATTTGCCGCCGCCTGCACGCCCGCTGGCCGCGCCACGCTGTCACCGGTCGAGGGCGATGCGTTCATGGGCCCCGCCGACGCCAAGGTCACGGTGGTCGAATACGGCTCGCCCACCTGCCCCGCCTGCAAGGCCTGGCACGACACCAACTACCCCATCCTCAAGGCCGACTATGTCGACACCGGCAAGGTCAAGTTCGTCTTCCGCGAATACGCCATCCACGGCCCGGTCGACGCTGCCATCTTCGCGATCGCGCGCTGCACCGGTTCGAAGGATTTCTTCCCGGTCCTCGACGAGGCCTTCCTGCGCCAGCAGAAGATCGTCGAAGCCAGCATGAAGGACGAGGCTATTCAGGCCCTCAACTCGCTCGGCGAGAAATTCCAGCTCACCGCCGAACAGGTGAAGACCTGTGTCAACGACAAGACCAACGTGAAGCGCATCAACGACGTGCGCGCGGACGCTGCCAACAAGGGCATCGACTCGACGCCGACCTTCATGGTCGATGGCGTCGTGCTCCGCGACAACAGCTGGCCAGCCGTCAAAGCCGCGATCGAAGCTGGCCTTGCCGCCGGCGGCGCGGCGCCCGCAGCCGCCCCGACCGAAACGCCTGCTGCGCCTGCAACCGCGCCCGCCGCTCCGGCCACAGCCCCGGCGCCCGCACCATCCGGCCCACTCCACGGCCCTGACGAACCACACTAGGCGATGCCGATCCGTCCCGACCTCCCGCCTGAGCCGGAATTCGGCGCGCCGCTGGACCCGGCGCACCCCTCGCCAGAGACGCTGCGCCTGCTCGCCTTGCGGCGCTCCACACCGGTCGCCGCCCTCACCGAGCCCGGCCCGTCTGCGGCGGATCTCGATGCGATGCTCCGCCTCGCCATGCGCGTGCCAGACCATCGCAAGCTCGAACCGTGGCGCGTCCTGATCATCGAAGGCGAGGCGCGCAACAAGCTCGGCGAAGTCTTCGCCGCCGCCCGCCGCCTGCGCGATCCCGATGTGAGCGAGGAAAAACTCGCCGCCGAAATGCTTCTGCCCCTGCGCGCGCCCGTCATTCTCTGCGTGACGTCCTCACCCACGCACGATCCAAAGAAGACCCCGATCTGGGAACAGCAGCTCAGCGCCGGCGCCCTGTGCCAGAACCTTCTCATCGCCAGCCAGGCGATGGGCTGGGCCGGCGTCTGGATCACCGAAGACGCCGCCTATGACGGCCACGTCCACGCAGCGCTCGGCCTCAACGCCCACGAACAGATCGCCGGCTTCATCTATCTCGGCACCGCGAGCAACCACCCCGTCGAACGCCAGCGCCCCACCGTGAGCACCAAAGCCACCCGCTGGACCGGCTGAGTTCCTGCAATCTGAAAACGGACCTTCAGGTCCGTGTTCCCCGCGAAGGCGGGGATCCAGTCTTCGCACGAAGTGCGAACCCGCAACCGGAGTGCGCTCCGCGCACTGACCAGACCCCCGCCTTCGCGGGGGATGCGGGCTGAGAGTTACACCCCATTTTGTTGGACAGCCTCCGCTCTGATCCAACAGCTCTCTTCCGCCGCCCCCGAGCAATCTCAATGACTTGCCCGCGAAATATGCTGGATTGGCGTTTCGCAAATCGGCCAGGCTCCGCGCGCGCCTATAATCGCGCCCATGAGCCTCATCCGAGCGCCTCTTGAGCATGACGATACCGCGAACCAGCACGACTGGTCCGCGCCCCTCGCCATGCTCATCGCCTGGCTCGTCCGCATCTTCGACCAGATCACCCGGATAAAACGCATCCGCCACACCACGCGCTTCAAAGCCAACTGGCGCGATCACTGGCAGAACCTCCGCCAGCTCGAATGGATGCGCGACCAGATCCTCGGCGACTGCGCCCGGCGTCTGCTCGCCGGCGAAACGCTCGACGACGAGAGCGACTTCATCCCCTCAACCGATCCGCCCGCCGACTATGGCGGCCCATGCCCGCGCACGCCGTACGAGATGAACCGCCGCTTCCTCGCCATCGCGCGTTTCAACGCCGACCCCGAGAGCGCAATCCGCGAACACGTCCGCCGCATCGCGAAACGCGCAGGCATCGACCTCGGCGGCTGCCCCCTCCGTCTTGCTGCGCAAGCCACCTCCCCCGCGCTCCGCGCGGAGGAGGAAAGCACCTGTGCTTGCAGAGAGTGCGTTTCCTCCTCCGGCGCTCTGCGCCGGGGGAGGTGGATCGCGACGTCTTCGTCGCGAGACGGAGGGGGCAGCCGCAAGTGTCGCGGCCCGCCGCAAACCCCACAAATCCAGCATTTCCCAACTCGCGCTCACCCGCGAGAACGCGCCCGCTTATGCGTGCTTGACGCCCCACCCCCACAACCCTACTTAGCGCCCGTTTGCACGGCCACACGCTCGAGTCGCCGAGCCCCCATCGGAGGCGCCACATGACGAAGCTCGCGACCGGCGCTATCGCCCTCGAAGACGGCAGCATCTTCTGGGGATTGGGCCACGGCGCCACCGGCATCGCCGCCGGCGAGCTTTGCTTCAACACCGCGATGACGGGCTATCAGGAAATCCTGACCGACCCGTCCTACGCCGAGCAGATCGTCCTCTTCACCTTCCCGCACATCGGCAATGTCGGCGCGAACGCCGACGACCAGGAAGAATCCTCCGCGCAAGGCAAGGCCGCCGCACGCGGCGCCGTGTTCAAGGCCCCGCCGACGCTCCCCTCAAGCTGGCGCGCCGCTGACGAACTCGGCGACTGGCTCGTCACCCGCAACATCATCGGCCTCTCCGGCGTCGACACCCGCGCGCTCACTCGCCGCATCCGCGAACTCGGCATGCCGAAATCCGCCATCGCTCACGCGCCCGACGGCAAGATCGACCCAAAGGCGCTGATCGCCGCCGCCCGCGACTGGAAGGGCGTCGAGAACGCCGACCTCGCCATCAACGTCACGTCCGGCCAGAGCTTCGATTCAACCACCGGCCTGTGGTCGATCGGCGGCGGCTTCGAGACGAAGAACAGCGGCAAGTTTCACGTCGTGCTGATGGACTTCGGCGTGAAGAAGAACATTCTCCGCAACCTCGCCGCTGTCGGCGCGAAAATCTCCGTCGTTCCCGCCAAGACGAAAGCCGAAGACATCCTCGCGCTGAAGCCCGACGGCGTCGTGCTGTCGAACGGCCCCGGCGACCCGGCTGCAACCGCGATCTACGCCGGTCCTGAAATCAAGAAGCTGATCGCCTCCGGCGTGCCGATCCTCGGCATCTGCCTCGGCCACCAGATGCTCGCCCTCGCGCTTGGCGCCAAGACCAAGAAGATGCCGCAAGGCCATCACGGCGCGAACCATCCCGTAAAAGACTTCACCACCGGCAAGGTCGAGATCGTCTCGATGAACCACGGCTTTACGGTCGACATCGACACGCTTCCCGCCGGCGTCGAAGAAAGCCACCGCTCCCTGTTCGACGGCTCCAACTGCGGCCTCAGCGTCGCCGGCAAACCGATCATCTCGGTCCAGCACCACCCCGAAGCCAGCCCCGGCCCGCAGGACTCGTTCTACCTCTTCGAACGCTTCGCGAAGATGATGGCGGAACGGAAATCGTAACAGGTCTGAACGATTTCTTGCTGGATTTGGGCCGATTTTCCCCGAAAACGGCAACCGATTATTTTACTCTGGCGTGTCAGCTTGTCCCGGTCTGGAACACCGGTGAGCTCATGTCGATCGACTCGAACTCGAATATTCACGACCGCCTCGCCGCCGCTGAAGCAGCCCTCCGCGCTGTGGGCCAGCAGCTCTCGCCAGCCATTCGCCACGTCGAGATTGCAGTGCTCATCCCCGCCTTCAACGAGGCGCCGACGATCGCCGATGTCGTGCGCTCTTTCCGCACCGCCCTGCCGAATTCCCGCGTCTACGTGTACGACAACAATTCGTGGGACAACACCGCCGCCCTTGCCCGCGAAGCCGGCGCGATCGTTCGCCGCGAACCGCTGCAGGGCAAAGGACACGTTGTGCGCCGCATGTTCGCCGACATCGAAGCCGACGTCTATGTGATGGTCGATGGCGATGCGACCTATGATGCAGGCTCCGCTCCCCGCCTCGTTTCGCGCCTGATCGAAGCGCAGGCCGACATGGTTGTCGGAGCCCGCATCACGCAGGAGAAGGCCGCCTATCGCGCAGGCCCCCGCTTCGGCAACAAGCTGCTCACGAGCCTCGTCTCTACAATCTTCGGCGACCGCCTGACCGACATGCTGTCAGGCTATCGCGCCTTCTCGCGCCGGTTCGTGAAGTCCTTCCCGGCGCGCGCGTCGGGCTTCGAGACGGAAGCCGAACTCACCGTCCACGCCCTCGAACACAACATGATCGTCACTGAAATCCAGACGCCCTTTGACGCGCGTTCGGAAGCGCCCTTGTCGATCCTCGCAACCGTCCGCGACAGCGTTCGCGTCCTCGGCACGATTGGCCGTCTTGTGAACAACGAGCGTCCGCTGATGTTCTATGGCGCGATCTCCGGCGCGATCATGCTGGGCGCCTTCACTCTGGGCATGCCCGGCTCGCTGGTCGCGCTTTCGGGCGTCGCGCTGGCTGCAGGCATCATTCTCGAGACGATCAACCTCGGCCGCCGCGAGACCAAGCGCATCTCCTACAACGGCATCGAGAGCCTGGCGGCCAAGCTCGACCGCCTCGAGGAAACCCGCCTCACCCTGTCCTCGCTGCGCACCCAGGCCCTGCAGGACAATCCCGCTGCACCGACCAATTACATCGCTCGCCGCCGTCAAACGCACTAGGTTCCTGCCCCGGCGGCGTTAAACCGCCTTGCCCTGCGCCGGACTGGCCGCCATCTATGGCGCATGACCGAAGCTAGCCCCGAAACCCGCCTGCAGATCCGCATCATTCCGGTGACGCCGCTACAGCAGAACTGCTCCCTCATCTGGGACACTGCCACCAAGCACGCCGTGCTGGTCGATCCCGGCGGCGACGTCGACACCCTTCTCGGCGCACTCGACCATTTCGGCCTGACGCTGAAGGAGATGTGGCTCACCCACGGTCACCTCGATCATGCCGGCGCCGCCCACCAGCTTCGCGAACGTCTCGGCGTACCCGTGATCGGGCCGCACAAGGACGACCAGTTCTGGCTCGATCAGATCGAGAGCTCTGCGCAGAAGTATGGCCTCACCGGACTTCAGAATGTCACGCCCGACCGCTACCTTGAGGATGGTGACGTGCTTGAACTCGAAGGCGTGAAGTTCGGCGTGGCGCACACGCCGGGACACACACCCGGTCATGTCGTCATCCACAACACGGATGCAAAGATCGCCTTTGTGGGCGACGTCCTGTTCCAGGGCTCGATCGGCCGCACCGATTTTCCCCGCAGCAACCACGAGGATCTGATCAACTCGATCACGACAAAGCTCTGGCCGCTTGGCGACGACATGCAGTTCGTGCCCGGCCACGGCCCGACGTCCACCTTTGGTCAGGAACGCCGGACCAACCCGTTCGTCGCCGATCAACTCACGGGTTATGGCGGCGCCGACAAGGTCGAAGCCTCGACCTACGACCAGAAGACGACCAAGCGTTACACCTGAGGCTGTCTGCGAAATATACTTGTCGCGGCAACTTGTGAGCACTTGCTCACATCATACATACTGAACGCGAGCGCACGAGATTGCGCCACGATCACACTTTGCATCCAGCAAAAATTCCGGGGAACATCCGCATGTTCAAGAGCGCTGCCTACGCCGCACCTTCGGCTGACAAGGAACTTGGCCCAATCATCATCGACCGTCGCGATCCGACGCCGGACGATGTGCAGATCGATATCCTGTTCTGCGGCGTCTGCCATTCGGACCTGCACACGGCGCGCAATGAATGGGGCGGCACAGTTTATCCCGTTGTGCCCGGTCACGAGATTGTCGGCTGTGTCGGCCGCGTCGGCGCCAATGTGACGAAGTTCAAACAGGGCGATCTCGTCGGCGTTGGCTGCATGGTCGACTCGTGCCGCACCTGTGCGAGCTGCAAGGAGGGCCTCGAACAGTATTGCGAGGTCGGCAACACCGGCACTTACAACTCGAAAGACAAGCACATCCCCGGCGCCACCACGCATGGCGGTTACTCCAAGAGCGTGACCGTCGATCAGGCCTTCGTCCTGCGCGTGTCGGAGAAGATCAATCCGGCCGCCGCAGCCCCCCTGCTCTGCGCCGGCATCACGACGTGGTCGCCGCTGCGCCACTGGAAAGTCGGCCCAGGCCAGAAGGTCGGCGTTGTCGGCCTCGGCGGGCTGGGACACATGGGCGTCAAGTTCGCGCACGCGATGGGCGCGAAAGTCGTGCTGTTCACCACCTCGCAGTCCAAGGTCGAAGACGGCAAGCGTCTCGGCGCCGACGAAGTCGTCATCTCGACCGACAAGGCGCAGATGAAAGCGCATCGCGCCTCGTTCAACTTCATCCTCGATTGCGTTTCGGCAGACCATGACGTGAACGCCTACCTGCGGCTGCTGAAGCGGGATGGCGTCATGTGCCTCGTCGGTGCGCCCGAGAAACCGATGCCGGTCGCCGCCTTCAGCCTGCTCGGCGGCCGCCACACGCTCGCCGGGTCCGGCATCGGCGGCATTGCGGAGACGCAGGAGATGCTCGATTTCTGCGCCGAGCACGGCATCGCCTCCGACGTCGAAGTGATCGACATCAAGAACATCAATGCGGCCTACGAGCGGATGCTGAAAAGCGACGTGAAGTACCGCTTCTCGATCGACATGGCGACGCTCTAGCGCCTGCGAGCCCGCCCGCGTGTTCGACGGTCGCCGCTGCGCGGCTGCTCACCGTGAGGGCTCCCGCGGACAGCCCCGCCCAGGCGATTCTCGCGTCTGCTACGGCGCATTCCTGCACTGTCATAAATTCGGGCCGAAAAGCCCTGCAAAACCGGCTATCGCGACGCGTTCCCGCAGGCCGTGTAACAAGGGTTGCGTGGGGGGCTCGCGGTAGCTAAACCCACCGCCAATTTGCCGTCTCCAGCCTCGCTGCAAGACAGATCAGGTGACATGCCCAAGCGCACAGACATCAAGTCCATTCTCGTTATCGGCGCGGGGCCGATCGTCATCGGACAGGCGTGCGAATTCGACTATTCCGGCGTGCAGGCGATCAAGGCGCTGAAA
Organism: uncultured Alphaproteobacteria bacterium; assembly: GCA_963784415.1. GTDB lineage: Bacteria > Pseudomonadota > Alphaproteobacteria > Caulobacterales > Hyphomonadaceae > UBA7672. Next base: position 237,095 of record CAWARK010000002.1, on the reverse strand, counting down.
TCCGAGGGCTACCGGGTGATCCTGGTCAACTCGAACCCCGCCACGATCATGACCGATCCCGAACTGGCGGACGCAACCTACATCGAGCCGATCACGCCCGAGATGGTCGCCAAGATCATCGCCAAGGAAAAACCCGACGCGCTTCTCCCGACCATGGGCGGACAGACAGCACTCAACTGCGCGCTGAAGCTCGAGCAGATGGGTGTCCTGAAAAAGCATGGCGTCGAGATGATCGGCGCCAAGGCCGAAGCCATCGAGAAGGCCGAAGACCGCAAGAAATTCCGCGAGGCGATGGACAAGATCGGCCTTGACAGCCCCCGCTCGTCCATCGTCGCCTCGCCCGAGATGAGCAATGTCGACGGCAAGATCACCTACGACCTCAAGGCCGGCTTCATCGAAGCGATGAAGCAGATGGAGGTCGTCGGCCTGCCCTGCATCGTGCGGCCAGCCTTCACACTCGGCGGCCTCGGCGGCGGTGTTGCTTACAACCGGCAGGAGTTCGAAGACATCGTCACGCGCGGCCTGCAGATGTCGCCGGTCAGCCAGATCCTGATCGACGAGAGCCTGCTCGGCTGGAAAGAGTTCGAGATGGAGGTCGTCCGCGACAAGGCGGACAACTGCATCATCATCTGCTCGATCGAGAACATCGACCCGATGGGCGTCCACACGGGCGACTCGATCACCGTCGCGCCTGCCCTCACGCTCACTGACCGTGAATACCAGGTGATGCGCAACGCCTCGATCGCCGTCCTGCGCGAGATCGGCGTCGAGACCGGCGGATCGAACGTGCAGTTCGCCGTGAACCCCGACAATGGCCGCCTCGTCATCATCGAGATGAACCCGCGCGTGTCGCGTTCTTCCGCGCTAGCGTCGAAAGCCACCGGCTTCCCGATCGCGAAGATCGCAGCGAAGCTCGCGATTGGTTACACGCTCGATGAACTCACCAACGACATCACGGGCGTGACGCCGGCGTCGTTCGAGCCGACCATCGACTATGTCGTGGTGAAGATCCCGCGCTTTGCCTTCGAGAAGTACAAGAGCACGGACCCGGCGCTGAACTACCAGATCCAGACGCTGACGACGCAGATGAAGTCCGTCGGTGAAGCGATGGCCATCGGCCGCACGTTCCAGGAATCGTTGCAGAAGGCGCTGCGCTCACTTGAGACGGGAATTGCCGGTTTTGACGAGCAGGACATTCCCGGCGCTGGCGACCGCTCGTCGCTGATCGCTTCGATCTCGCGCCCGACCGAAAAGCGTCTGCTCAATGTCGGCCAGGCTTTCCGCGAGGGCCTGACGGTCGACGAGATTCACAACGCGTCCAAGATCGACAAATGGTTCCTGCGCCAGATCTCCGAGATCATCGCCGAGGAAGCGGCCATAAAGAAGAATGGCCTGCCGAAGGACGCTGAAGAGTGGACCCGCATCAAGGCGATGGGGTTCTCCGACGTGCGCCTCGCCAAGCTGACCGGCGGCAAGGAACTCGACGTTCGCGCCAAGCGCCACAAGGCCGGCGTCCGTCCCGTGTTCAAGCGCATCGACACCTGCGCTGCAGAGTTCGCCGCGCGCACGCCCTATCTCTACTCGACCTACGAACAGGGCTGGATCGGCCCCGATGGCAAAGCCATCCCGGCGCAGAATGAAGCCGAGCCTTCGACGCGCCGCAAGGCGATGATCCTCGGCGGCGGTCCCAACCGCATCGGCCAGGGCATCGAGTTCGATTACTGCTGCTGCCACGCTGCGTTCGCCATGGCCGATCTCAAGATCGAATCCATCATGGTCAACTGCAACCCGGAAACGGTCTCGACCGACTATGACACGTCGGATCGCCTCTACTTCGAACCGCTGACGCTCGAAGACGTCACCGAGATCATTCACGTCGAACAATCCGCCGGCGACTTCCTCGGCGTAATCGTGCAGTTCGGCGGCCAGACGCCGCTGAAGCTGGCGCAGGGCCTCAAGAAATCCGGCGCGCCGATCCTCGGCACGACGCCGGACTCGATCGATCTCGCCGAAGACCGCGAACATTTCTCCAAGCTCCTCGACAAGATCGGCCTCAAACAGGCTCCGGCCGCCATCGCGCGGACAGACGAGGAAGCCGTCGCTGCAGCCAACCGCATCGGCTATCCTGTCATGCTGCGCCCCAGCTTCGTGCTCGGCGGCCGCGCGATGGAGATTGTCCACGATGAAGCCGACCTTCGCCGTTATGTGCGCGAAGCCGTGCAGGTTTCCGGCGACACACCGCTGCTGGTGGACCGCTATCTCGCCGACGCCATCGAAGTCGATGTCGACGCACTGTCGGATGGCAAGGACACACACGTCGCGGGCATCATGGAGCACATCGAGGAAGCGGGCATCCACTCGGGCGACTCGGCGTGTTCCATCCCGCCCTACACGCTCGGGAAGGACATCGTCGATCGCCTCTCCGAACAGGCGCGCGAGCTCGCGCTCGCGCTCAATGTGAAAGGCCTGATGAACGTGCAGTTCGCGGTAAAGGGCGAGGAGATCTACGTCCTCGAAGCCAATCCGCGCGCCTCGCGCACCGTGCCGTTCGTGGCGAAAGCCATCGGTAAGCCGTTCGCCGCCATCGCTGCGAAGGTCATGGCCGGCGAGAAGCTGGCGTCGTTCAACCTCGGGCCCGGCCCGATTGCGGGCAAGCGCTTCGCGGTGAAGGAAGCCGTGTTCCCCTTCTCGCGTTTCCCGGGCGTCGATCCGTTGCTCGGACCCGAGATGCGCTCGACAGGCGAAGTCATGGGCATCGACGTCTCGTTCGACGCCGCCTATCTCAAGGCCCAGATCGCAGCCAGCATGTCGCTGCCCTCCTCGGGCTGCGTGTTCATTTCGGTTCGCGAGAACGACAAGCCCGCCATCGAACAGACGGCGCGTGACCTCGTCTCGATCGGCTTCACGATCGTCGCGACCAGCGGAACTGCCCAGTATCTTTCCTCGAAGGGCATCGCCGTCCAGCCGGTCAACAAGGTCGCCGAGGGCCAGCCGCACGTCGTGGACGCCCTGATCAACGGCAAGATCCAGCTGGTGTTCAACACCACCGAGGGGGCGCAGTCCCTCCTCGATTCAGCCTCCATCCGTCGCGCCTCCCTGGCGCAGGGTATCCCCTATTACACCACGATTTCAGGGGCGCGGGCGGCCACACAGGCCATCCGGGTGTTGAAAACACGCCCGCTTGAAGCCGGAGCGCTTCAGACCTACTCTTGATCGTTCTGAACCGGGCGAGCCGATCCGCCCGTCGAATGATTCCGTGCAATAGCGGCGTTTTCCATAGGACTACCGATGCAGCGCATTCCCATGACGTCCGAGGGCTTTGAAACCCTGCAGGCCGAGCTGAAAATCCTGAAGACCGAAGAACGCCCGTCGATCATCGCGGCGATCGCGGAAGCGCGCAGCCATGGCGACCTCTCGGAGAACGCGGAGTATCACGCCGCCAAGGACAAGCAGAGCTTCATCGAGGGCCGCATCAACGAGCTTGAGGACAAGCTCTCGCGCGCCGAGGTGATCGACACGTCGCGCCTGAAGGGCAAGACCGTGAAGTTCGGCGCCACGGTGAAACTGACCGACGAGGATTCCGGCGATACCTTCACCTACAAGATCGTGGGTGAAGACGAGGCCGACATTTCCAAGAAGAAGATTTCGATCGCCTCGCCCATCGCCCGCGCCATGATCGGCAAGGAAGAAGGCGATATCGCCGATGTGTCCGCTCCCGGCGGCACGAAATCGTACGAGATCATCTCCATCGCCTGGAAATAGTCAGCGAAAAAAGTGTCCGCCGAAAAATCAGGCCCTTCGATCTGGTGTGTTGCGGACGGCCGCGCTGGCATTCTCAATCAGACGCTCGCCCTGGCTTCCGCGCTGGCTGAACCTGAACGCGCAGCCGATCTTGCGCACATGCGCTCTGACGCCCATCGCGAAGCGCCGGTAATCCTGCAGCCGCGGGGCTGGCAACTCGCCCTGCCGGCAAATCTCTGGCCATCGCCGATGAAGGCGCTTCCGGCGGAACAGGCAGCACAGTTGAACGGCCCGTGGCCGGATATCTGGCTTGCTGCCGGTCGTCGCTCGATCCCCTATTCGCGCCTGGTGCGAAAACTCTCCGGCGGCAGGACGTTCGTCGTGCAGACGCAGAACCCCCGCGTGCCGCTCTCCGCGTTTGATCTCGTGATCCCGCCCGAGCACGATGGCGTCAAAGGCCCGAATGTCTTCCCCATTGTGGGCCCGCCTGTCTGGTTCTCGCAGCAGCGCATCGCCGACGCACAGGCGCAGTTTTCATCATTGAAATCCGCGCAAGGGCAGAAGGTGCTCGTCTCCATCGGCGGCGATTCCAAGAGCCACAAGATGACGGAACAGAACGTCTTTCACATCGAAGGCGCCATCAACCGCCTCGCTCAGAACCGCACCTTCTGGATTACCGTCTCTCGCCGCACGCCCGAACACGCCCGCGTCCGCTTCCGCCGCCTTGCCGCGACCATCAACGGCGTGTTCTGGGAGAACGCGGAACGCGATGGCCCCAACCCTTATCTGGCTTTCCTGTCGATGTGCGACGTTGCGATGGTGACGTGCGAAAGCGCCAACATGATCGCGGACCCAGCCTTCTTCGGAAAACCCGTCCACCTCCTGAAACTCGACGGCGGCTCCCCGCGCTTCGACAAGCTGCATCAGGCCTTCATCGACCGCCGCGCCGCCGCCTGGTTCACCGGCAGCCTTGCCGGCTGGACCTATTCCCCGCTCCGTGAGGCCGCCCGCGCCGCCGACGAGATCGTTCGGCAGGTGCTGAAACGGCATCCGGCGGCCTAGAAAAACTCAACTGACCCAATGGGATCCGCCGCAGCCCTTTTCCGTTCCCCTGCGCATCCCCAGAATATCAGCACCAGCGCGCCATGACCCATTCCGCGCGCGGGAATGGCCGGTTAGGAAGGGCCATAAACAGGATCTACCCATGACCACGCCGCGCCATTCCCAGATCATCATTCTTGGCTCCGGCCCCGCCGGCTACACGGCCGCGATCTACGCCGCGCGCGCCCTGCGCAAGCCGATGCTGATCGCGGGCATCCAGCCGGGCGGCCAGCTGACGATCACCACGGACGTGGAAAACTATCCGGGCTTTGCGGACGTCATCCAGGGCCCCTGGCTGATGGACCAGATGCGCGCGCAGGCCATCCATGTCGGCACGGAGATGGTCGAGGACCACATCATTTCCGCCGACCTGCAGAACCGTCCCTTCAAGCTGGAAGGCGACAGCGGCCAGATCTACACCTGCGACGTGCTGGTGATCTGCACGGGCGCGCAGGCCAAATGGCTGGGCCTCGAGAGCGAGTCGAAGTTCAAGGGTTTTGGCGTTTCCGCCTGCGCCACGTGCGATGCGTTCTTCTACAAGCAGAAGGAAGTCATCGTCGTTGGCGGCGGCAACACCGCTGTCGAAGAGGCGCTGCACCTCACGCACTTTGCGTCGAAAGTCACCGTCGTCCATCGCCGCGACCATTTCCGCGCCGAGAAGATCCTGCAGGATCGCCTGTTCCGGAACCCGAAGGTCAATGTCGTGTGGGACACGGAACTCGCCGACGTCATTGGTCAGGAAGGTCCGCTCAGCGTCACCAAGGCCAAGCTGCATAACCTCAAGACCGGCGCCATCACGGAAGTGCCCGTCCACGGCATCTTCATCGCCATCGGACACGCGCCGCAGACGGACCTGTTTACGGGTCAGCTCGAACTGAAAGAAGGCGGCTATATCAAGACGACGCCCGGCTCGACTTCGACCTCCATCCCCGGCGTCTTCGCCGCTGGCGACGTCGCTGACGATGTATTCCGCCAGGCTGTGACGGCTGCTGGCCTCGGTTGCATGGCTGCGCTGGAAGCTGAAAAATATCTGGAAGGCATGCCGCATCAGGCTAAGCTCGCCGCCGAGTAGTCTCGGAGACGGCGATGGGTTGGCGAACGCTTGCAGCGATGATCACGGCAAGCGCACTGCTGACACCCGTGGCGATGGCGCAGTCAGACCGCAAATGCGCAGACGCCGAATTCGACTCGCACTCCGTCGCGCTCGATGAAGTTGGCCCGTTTGCCGGCGCCAGCGCCAAGGCGGCCTTTGCGCGCACGCCCGGCGCCGCTGCTTGCCGCGTCATCGCGTTCTATCGCATCGAAGCCAAACCTCCCGAAGCAAAGAACACTGCGGACCGTCGCCGCATCCAGCAGGAATACGCAACCAAAACCGCCCCGCCGTTTTTCGCCGCGCGCTATGTCGACGACAAGCGAAGCGCGCCGTTCAAGGAGCAGTGGACCGACCAGGACCGCTGCCCCGCGCTGGTCCCAGCGCTCGAAAAGCTCGAGCCCATCATCGCACCGAAGCTGACCGGCGATGGACCCTATCGCGACATGTCGACGGGCGCGTCCGACCCAACCAACATGCGCTTCTGGCTCGCCGGACAGATCTATCCGCAGACCAACGCGGATTACACGATGGACCTGACACTCGATGGCGGCGCAGGCGGCCTTTTCGGCCCATGGCTCAACGAAACCTTCAAGGCGCTCGAGGCCTGCTGGAGCGCCGATGCGCCGGTGCGCCGGTGATCAAATGAGCGTTGAAGCCTATGCCCGCTGGATCGCCAGCCTGCGTCCCACCGGCATCGAAGTCATCGAAGGCCTTCGTCGCGCCCTGCCCGGCAAGATCGACGGCGCAGACGTGAAACCGGGCGAGCCGGTCCGCGCCGGCGGCTATGGCGAAGATCGCAGCATATACACGCAACCGTTGTTCGCGCCCGACGGTGAGGAACCCCGCACAATTCACCTCGGCGTTGACGTCTTCGCCCCCGCAGGGACGGGGGTCTACACGCCGCTCAGCGGCCGCGTGCATTCTTCGCGTATCAATGATGGCGCCGGAGATTACGGCCCGACCATCATTCTCGAGCACACGCCTGTTGCGGGACTCACCTTTCACACACTCTACGGCCATCTCGACCGCGACAGCCTGAAAGGCCTTAAGCCCGGTACGGCTTTCATGGCTGGCGAGAAGTTCGCGGAGCTCGGCACGAAGCGCGAGAATGGCGGCTGGCCGCCGCACCTTCACTTCCAGATCATTCTCGCCATCGGCGCCGCCAAGGGCGATTATCCCGGTGTCTGCAAAAGCAGCGAGCGCGAGCACTGGCTGTCGATCTGCCCCGATCCCGGCCCGTTGCTTGGAATATCCACGCGCTAGAGCCGGTCGACCGGCGCGTCTATTTCTGCGATTCCACCCAATCGAACAGCTTCCGGAAGCGATCCGGCGCAGCTTCGTGCGGCAGGTGTCCCGCACCCTGCACTACGTCAAGCCGTACGTTCGGCAGCTTCTCCGCCAGCTTCAGCGCATGGACGTTTGCCATGACCACGCCGTCATGATCGCCTACCATGATGGCGACGGGGATTTTGAGTTGAGGATACCGGTCCTGCTGCGCGATCACCTCGCGCTTGGCCGCGACGAGATCCTCGCCATTGGCCTGCAACGAGCCCGGGCGCGCCGCGAGCGACACTTCCGATTTTTCCATCCAACCTTCCGGCACTTTTGTGGGCGCGAAGGCGGCCGCCGTACCCTCCTTCACCGAACCTGCCGCGAAGGGTTGCGAGAGGAGATTGTTGAACAGCCATCCCGATAGCGGGTTCGCCGACCAATAGTTGTACCAGTCGACCCCGCCGTCCCACTGATAGGCAACGGGCGCGATCAGCACGAGCCCGCGCACGAGGTCAGGCCGATCAAGCGCGAGGCGCAACGCCACCGCCCCGCCCAATGAGTGCGCCACAACGACGATGGGCTTTTTCAGGCCCAGCTGCTCGATCACACCCGCCGCGACCTTCGCCTGCAGGTCGAGCGTGTCGGATCCTGCAGGCCTGTCGGTTGTGTAACCCATGCCCGGCCGGTCATAGGCGGCGACCAGATACTTCTGGCTCAGCATCGGAACGATGGTCGGCCGCCACGTGCCGATATGAGAGGACGCGCCGTGGATCAGCAGGACGGGCTCGCCATACCCCCATGTTTCCACGTTGGTCCTGACGCCAGCAGCGTCGACGAATCTCATTTGCGCGACATCATCCTTGGGATAGCTGGCGCAGCCGACCAGCGCCAGGCAAGCGGCGGCGATGCAGATCTTCAGTGTACGAAACATTGTGGGTCCAATCACGATGACTGGAACCAAATACGCGCGAGCCTATGTTGTGGTTCAGTGCGCTAGCGATGCGCGCGCAGATAGATTTTCGCGACCCAGTCCTTGTCCGCCTCCACTGTCGACAGGTCGAGCTTCGGCGTGTTCGCGAACATCGTGCAGACGCCCGGATCGAGATAGCCCCAGCGGGCTGAAGGCTCGGCTTTGACCGCGCCCTTGTTGGCCTTGTCGGCGTTGCACACGACGACATCCCAGCGCGCATCCGCCGCCTGATTCCACAGCAGGGGAATGGTCGGCGTCGGGTTCAGCGTCACCTTCATGTCGAAGACGACGTCGAAGTTATCCGCGCGGACAGAGCCGGCGCCGAAGCTCGGGCCCACCGGATTGCCGGGTTGGGCCAACGCAGGCGCAGCGGTGAGCGCGGCCAGAAGAACCCCTGCAAGAAGACGCATCAAAATACCTCGCGATCATTCCACGCGTCATAACGCGCCGTCGCGGCTCTCAGTTCAACGCAGAACCCGCGAGAGTTGAATGAGCCAGATCAGGCCGCCGCCAGCAGGCTCTTGAACATGCGCGTGCCGTCTTCGCCAGCTTCCTGGCCAGCCATCGCCCGCTCGGGGTGAGGCATCATGCCAAGCACGCGGCGGTTGTCGGAAAGAATGCCGGCAATGTCGCGCGCCGATCCGTTCGGGTTGCCGACATAGCGGAACGCGACACGGCCCTCGCCTTCGAGGCGATCCAGCGTCGCGTCATCGGCAAAGTAATTGCCGTCATGGTGCGCGATCGGAAACACCACTTCGCGCTGTTCACCATACCCGGCGGTGAACACCGATGCGTTCGACGCGATGGAAAGCGTCTGCGGGCGGCAGCAAAAATTCAACGACGCGTTACGGAGAAGCGCGCCAGGCAAGAGGCCCATCTCGGTCGCGACCTGAAATCCATTGCAGATGGCCAGCACATAGCCGCCCCGCTCGGCATGTTTCCGGATCGCATCGCCAACCGGGGACGCTGCCGCCATGGCGCCGGAGCGCAGATAGTCGCCGTACGAAAATCCACCCGGCAGGACGATCAGGTCGAGCCCGTCGGGCAGATGCCCGTCCTTGTGCCAGACCATCGCCGGATCCCGGCCGGTAACCTGCTTCAACGCGACCTGCGCATCGCGGTCACAGTTGGAGCCGGGGAAGACGATGACGGCGGATTTCATGGACCCAGAACCTTTGTTGGACAAAGCCCTTCTGGCGCGCCTCTAGCAGGTTTCATCGCGAGTCGCGAGAGCACCCCGTCGCGCCCTATTTGTAGAAGATCACCCCTGCCCCGAGCGCAATGAAACCAAAGCCCAGCGCATGCTTCCACGTCAGTGGCTCGCCCAGCACCCAGGTCGAGAATCCGGCGAACACCACCAGCGTGATCACCTCCTGCATCGTCTTCAGCTCGGCCGCCGAATAGACCTCGTGCCCGATCCGGTTCGCCGGCACCGCCATGCAGTATTCGATCAGGGCGATGCCCCAACTCGCGAGGATGGCCCAGTGGAGGGGGGTGGTGGTGAACTTCAGGTGCCCGTACCAGGCGATGGTCATGAAAATGTTGGAGCCGATCAGCAGAACGATGGGCGACCATTGCGCAATGCTCATGAAATTCCCGTCAGCTGTGAGAGCCCGGCCCGCCCGCTTGCGCAACGCCCGCCAGCAAGCCATCTTCATGTGGAACTAGTTCAGGGGACGTCCATGCGCAAACTTATGCTTGCTATCGTCATTGTCGCACCGCTGCTGGCCTCGGCCTGCAACACCATCGCCGGGATCGGCAAGGACGTGTCGACCGTCGGCGGCGTCGTCAGCGATACGGCTGAAAAGACGAAGTAACGACTGCTGCGACCGCTGGCGCGCCTCGCGCTGCCAGCGGCGCTGCTCACCTGCTGTCTGGCTCAGGTGAGCTCGATCGAGTAACGCTCGACGACCGTGTTCGCGAGCAGCTTCTCGCACATTTCCTTCACGCGCTTTTCGGCATCGGCCTTCGACAGGCCGTCCTTGAGGTCGATCTCGATCGTCTTGCCGCAGCGAACTGCGCCGACCTCCTCAAAGCCCAGGCGGCCGAGCGCATCGCCCACCGCCTTGCCCTGCGGGTCGAGCACGCCAGCCTTCAGCGATACGTGAACTTTCGCGCGCATGTCGGCTCCACTATCTTGCCGTTGCCAACCCGCGAAGCGGGCTACTTACCGTTGAAGGACAGGATTTCCGCCCCGCCCGCTTCCTTGATGATTCCGAGCCGGCGCGCAACCTCGGCATAAGCCTCGGTGACGCCGCCCATGTCACGGCGGAAGCGGTCCTTGTCCATCTTCTCGCCCGTGTCCATGTCCCACAGACGGCACGAATCCGGGCTGATCTCATCGGCCAGAACTGTGCGAACCATCTCGCCTTCGTACAGGCGGCCATACTCGACCTTGAAGTCCACCAGCTTGATCCGCGCGCCGGCAAACAGCCCGGTCAGGAAATCATTGATGCGCAGGGTCATCGCGATGATGTCGTCAATCTCCTGGTGCGTCGCCCAGTTGAACGCGGTGATGTGCTCCTCGGTGACCATCGGGTCGCCGAGCTCATCCTTCTTGTAGCAGAACTCGATGATCGAGCGCGGCAGCACAGTGCCTTCCTCGATGCCCAGTTTCTTCGACAGCGAGCCGGCGGCGATGTTGCGGCAGATCACTTCGAGCGGGATAATCTCGACTTCGCGGATCAGCTGCTCGCGCATGTTCAGGCGTTTCAGGAAATGCGTGGGGATGCCGATGCCGTTCAGCTGCATCATCACGAATTCGCTGATGCGGTTGTTAAGCACGCCCTTGCCGTCGAGCACGGCGCGCTTTTCATTATTGAAAGCGGTAGCGTCGTCCTTGAAGTACTGGATCAGCGTGCCGGGCTCCGGACCCTCGTACAGGATCTTCGCCTTGCCCTCGTAGATCTTCCGGCGTTTGGCCATATCGCGTCTCCAAAGCCGGGGTGTTTCTGATGCCCCGACTCGTACAGGAAAAGGCTTCCTAGCCCATCCGGCGAAGGACGTCGCGTCCGGCTTCGTCGCGGGGGTGTTGTAGGTCGATCCCTGTCGCTATATCGACATCTGGTGCACAGGACGCAAGCGACCTGAGGGAGACAAGTTTTGAGCGGTTTCGACAAACGTGAAGCGGCGGAAGAAGGCAGATTCGCCCTCGACCAGGAACTTCGATTCAAGGCAAATGCCCGCCGAAACAAGCTCTTGGGCCTCTGGGCCGCCGAAAAGTTGGGCAAATCCGGTGAAGCCGCCAGCACTTACGCCATTGAAGTCGTGAAATCCGATTTCGAAGCCCCGGGCGACGAAGACGTCTTCCGCAAGGTGAAAGGCGATCTCGACGCCGCAGGTGTGGATATCTCTGACCACCAGCTGCACCGCCAGATGACCGAGCTGATGGATGTCGCCATCGAGCAGGTCAAAACCGAGAAAAAATAGCTTTCGGGACTTTCGTTGGTAGACTTGCCTCGGTGAACCGGGGCGAGCGCCAATGAAATTCAGGTGGAGCCGGACGTCGATTGCGTGGCTCTGCATGGCGGGGGCGATGTACGCCGTCGCCATCACACTCACCATGATCATCACCGGCACGCAGGGCGGCTTGCTCGAACGCGGCCAGAATGATGGCGGCGATCGCCCGGTCCAGATTGCATCAATCTACGAGCCAGGCGCCACGCGAGAGAGCGCCGACGCCTACTACCTGAACTACGGCGAAAACGCCTCCGGCTCGGAAGGTGTGCTCACCTTCGTCATTCCGGCGGGCGCAAAGCCCGTGCTGGTCGTCTCGGGCCTGCTCGACGACAATGACTGCACCAGCCCGCGCTCCGCTGACAGCAGGTCGGAAAGCGACGCCTATGGCGGCGGCGCCTTCGTCACGATCACCAAGCTTCACAGCCAGATTTTCAACACGTGGCTCTACTTCGTGACGCCCACGCCGTCGGACCGCGAGGAAAATGTCACCTGTCGCGTGCGGCCACAGGGCCAGTCCGAGACGTTCACGTCCCGCGTTCTGACCTTCCTGCACTATGCGCCTGACCGCACATCGACGTTCGCTTTTGCCGACCGACTTACCGCTACGGACAAGGAAGACGACACGGCCGAAGTCGCAAACCCGCTGCTGGGCCTCGATCCGCTGCCCCGGATGCGCACGAATTTCTCGAACATACCGGGTTCGCGCGACATCCATTTCCTTGGCGGCTTCGAGGCTAGCGACGCCTACGCACCCGAGACCAAGCGCCTGCTCGTTCCGGGCGAATACATCTGGGTGTTCTGGGACGATCTCTACAGCCAGCAGATGCGCGACATCGCCCTGATCGTGATCGGCACGCTGATCGGTATCGGCGTCACCGTGATGATCGAAGGCCTTCGCCCGTTCATTGAAAGTCTCGGCAAACCCGCGCCGCCGGAAAAAGATTCGGGCGAGCCGCCGGCGCGTTCATCATGATGATGCAGCGCGCACGCTGAAAGACCCAGCATTCGGACGGTGTGGCGCCAGCCTGATACAGACGCGTCCGCGCGATGGTGAACGCATTCCCGAAAACAGTGTTGATGCACGGGCCCGCTTTGTTAGCGATCAGGCGGCAATCTGGTTCATGAAGATCGGCCTCCGCCGGTCTGGTCCGGCCGGTCCTGCATTTCCGCCAAGCCCCTCGGCGGGTGCGCTCTCCCCCCAGAGTGCTCGGCAGATCCGGTTCAGGAGTAGCGGCGCACAACCCTGGCGCCCGCCACTCCACCATCATGGCCTTGGGCCGGAGCTCGGAGGGAGCTCCGGTCCATTTTCTTTTCAGGCTTTGCCGAACACCCGTTCAAAAATCACGTCCACCGCCTTGAGATGATAGCCGAGATCGAACATCTCGCTCAGTTCGGTCGCCGTCAGCAGCTTCGACACGTCGGCATCGCCCTGGAGATTATTCAGGAAGTCGCCTTCCTTGCGGTTCGCATCGCGCCACACCTTCATCGCGTTGCGCTGGACCATGCGATACGCGTCCTCGCGGCTTGCTCCCGCCTCTACCAACGCCAGCAGCACGCGCTGCGAATTGTGCAGCCCGCCCAGCTTGTTGAGGTTCGCCAGCATGTTGTCCGGATAGACCAGCAGCTGCTCGATCACGCCCGCCAGCCTGTTCAGCGCGAAATCCAGATGGATCGTCGCATCCGGTCCAATCCCGCGCTCCACTGACGAGTGCGAAATATCCCGCTCATGCCACAGCGCGACGTTCTCCATCGCCGGCACGACCGCCGACCGCACCAGACGCGCAAGCCCCGTGAGGTTTTCCGTCAGCACCGGATTGCGCTTGTGGGGCATGGCCGACGAGCCCTTCTGCCCTTCCGAGAAATACTCCTCGGCTTCCAGAACCTCTGTGCGCTGCAGATGACGGATCTCCGTCGCGATCCGCTCGATGGACGATGCCGTCACGCCGAGCGCAGCGAAGAACGCGGCATGCCGATCCCGCGGAATCACTTGCGTCGACACCGGCTCCACCGCGAGGCCGAGCTTTGCCGCCACCATTGTCTCGATGCGCGGATCGATGTTGGCGAACGTGCCAACCGCGCCCGAAATCGCACAGGTCGAGATTTCCTCGCGCGCCGCCAGCAGCCGCGTGCGGTTGCGCGCCATTTCCGCATAGAAGCCCGCCAGCTTCACGCCGAACGTCGTCGGCTCAGCATGGATGCCGTGGCTCCGGCCAATCGTCGGCGTCATCTTGAACTCAAGCGCGCGCTTCTTGAGCGCCGCCAGAACCCGGTCGACGCCCTTGATCAGGATATCGCTCGCGCGCTGCATCTGCACTGCGAGGCAGGTGTCGAGCACGTCCGACGATGTCATGCCAAGATGCAGGAACCGCGCTTCATCGCCGACGTGCTCGGCGACTGACGTCAGGAACGCGATGACGTCATGCTTCACTTCGCGCTCGATCGTATCGATGCGTTCGACGTTAAAGCCGCCCCGCGCCCGCACCGCGATCGGCACCTCTTTCGGGATCATCCCCAGCTCGGCCATCGCCTCGGCGGCCAGCGTCTCGATCTCCAGCCAGATCGCATAGCGCTGCTCCGGCTCCCAGATCGCAACCATCTCGGGACGGGCGTAACGGGGAATCATGGGCGGGCTCCGGCAGGTGTTGCCGAGCCTTTAGGACGGTGCTGCCGCCTTGTCATCCCACCGGTGGATCAGGGGTGAATCAGCCCACGTCCAGCGAATAGCCGGCCGATCGCACGGTGCGGATCGGATCGTCGCCGCCGCCCTTGCTGAGCGCTTTCCGGAGACGCCCGATGTGCACGTCTACCGTGCGAGTCTCGACATAGACATCCGAGCCCCACACCGCATCCAGCAGCTGTTCGCGGCTGAACACCCGGCCCGGATGCTGGATGAAATAGTCGAGCAGGCGGAACTCGGTCGGCCCGAGATGCACGTCGACGCCGCCGCGCGTCACCTTGTGCGCTGCGCGATCCATCGAGATATCGCCGACAACGACCACGTCCTCGGCAAGCGCCGGGCGGATGCGGCGCATCACGGCGCGGATGCGCGCGGTCAGCTCCGACATCGAGAACGGCTTGGTCATGTAGTCGTCGGCGCCGATATCGAGCCCGCGGATGCGATCGCTCTCCTCGGCGCGCGCCGTCAGCATGATGATCGGGAGGTTGCGCGTCGTCGATTTCGACCGCAGCCGGCGCGCCACTTCGATGCCCGCCAGCTTCGGCAGCATCCAGTCGAGCAGCACGATGTCCGGCTGGCGCTCCTCGATCAGCAGCAGGGCCTCTTCGCCATCCTGGGCGGTCGAGACCTCATAGCCTTCCTTGATCAGATTGTAGCGGATCAGCTCGACCAGCGCCGGCTCGTCCTCGACGATCAGCGCGTAAGGGCGCGTGGCGGCTGCGGGGCGCATTGTGCTACGCTCGAGTTCAGTTGCGGTTGAGTGCATCGACCTTCGGCCTTTCGACAGGCAGCTGTTCGCCGGTGACGAGGAAGTGGATTTCTTCCGCGATGTTTGTGCAGTGGTCGCCGATCCGTTCGAGGTTCTTGGCCACGAAAAGAAGATGCGCGCAGGCCGTGATCGTGCGCGGGTCCTCGATCATGTACGTCACCACTTCGCGGAACAGCGACTGGTAGTGCTCGTCGACCTCTTCATCACGCGCCCACACCTTGGTGGCTGCGTCCGTTTCGAGTGCGGTGTAGGCGTCCAGCACGCGCTTGAGCTGCGCCGTCACCAGCCGGCCCATGCGCGCCACGCCCTTCAGCGCCGTCGGCGCCTCTACGGTCTCGACCAGCTTCACGCGCTTGGCGATGCTCTTGGCAAGGTCGCCGATACGCTCAAGTTCGGTGGCGATCTTCAGCGCCGAAATCGTCTGGCGCAGGTCGCGCGCGAGGGGTTGGCGCAAGGCCAGCAGGCGAAGGATCTTCTTCTCGACTTCGACCTGCAGGTTGTCGATCTGCGGATCGCGCGACACCACGGTCTCGGCCAGCGCCAGATCGCGCGCGCCGATCGCCTGAATGGCGTCCGACAGCATATCCTCGGCCAGCCCGCCCATGCGCGCGAGATCGCCTGACAGTTCTTCAAGGTCCTGCGAGAAAGACCTGACTGTATGCTCGGTCATGTCCGTGTCTCCTCACCGCAAACGGGCTGTATCAACTTACCCGAATCTTCCGGTGATGTAGTCCTGCGTTCGCGAATTCTTGGGGTTCGTGAAAATCGTTTCGGTCGGGCCGGTTTCGATCAGCTTGCCGAGGTGGAAAAACGCTGTCTGCTGGGAAACCCGGGCGGCCTGCGCCATCGAATGGGTGACGATGATGATGCAGTAATTGCTCTTCAGCTCGTCGATCAGCTCTTCCACCTTGGCGGTGGCGATCGGGTCCAAGGCCGAACACGGCTCATCCATCAGGATGATTTCGGGGTTCACGGCGATCGCCCGTGCGATCACAAGACGCTGCTGCTGGCCGCCAGACAGGCTCATGCCCGGCGCGTTCAGCCGGTCCTTCACCTCGTCCCACAGACCCGCCTTGCGCAGCGAGGTCTCGACGATTTCCTGCATCTCGGTTTTCGAAGCCGCGAGCCCATGCAGACGCACGCCGTAGGCCACGTTGTCGAAGATCGATTTCGGAAACGGATTCGGCTTCTGGAACACCATGCCGACCTGCGCGCGCAACAGCACCGGATCGACCGTGCTGGCATTGATGTCCTGGTTGTCGATCACGATCTCGCCGGTCACGCGGCATTTCGGGATCGTGTCGTTCATGCGGTTGATCGAACGCAGGAAGGTCGACTTCCCGCAGCCCGACGGACCAATCAGCGCTGTCACCGACCGCTCCGGCATTTCGAGCGAAACGTCGAACAGGGCCTGCTTGTCACCGTAGAAAACCGACACCGTCCGCGCGCTCACCTTGGAAACGGGCGTCGGCGCCTTGGCAGCCGGTTGAGCGGATTTCACCTGAAGCTGGGGCATGGGGTCCATACGGCTCATAGACCTCTCCGCACGGGCGACCGTCCGGGAGCCCGGATCATAGGCGCGAACGCCATCACTCCGGCGCGCGTCGAGTCGGTCTGGAAGGCCATGAAACGCCTAGCTGCCACTTCTTGCGAGTCCTCTACGGGCGGATTGTGACAGTCATGCGAAACAGGGTTCCCTTCTCCCTGCGGCAGTCTGCCCAGCTGTGGATAAATAGGCGACTTCGCCCTTTATCCCCTCCCGTTCCGGGTGTTTTCTGCCAGAAAGCGCCGATTGCAGGAAGGGCGTCCCAAATTGCAACCCACTCTCAGGCTATCCGACCACGACATGAGCTCCGACCGGGGCTTTCTTTGCGCCTACGACGCAGCTGACGTCATTTTGCCCTCTGATCTCGCCGCACCGGAACAGGCTGCGAGGGATCTCCCGCGCACGATCCTGACCGGCCGCGTCCGCAAGCACCTCGAAGCCCTGCCCGTCCTCGACCTCAAGGCGTTCTGCGCCGAGGCGGCCGACGCCCAGCTCCGCACGGCGATGGTCCGCTACTCCTTCATGGTGCAGGCCTATGTCTGGGGCGAGGCCACTGCGCCGACGTCTCTCCCTGCATCGCTCGCCGTACCGATGTGGGCGCTCGCCAAACGCCTCGGCCAGCAACCGCTGCTGCCCTACTCCGCCTACGTGCTCGATAACTGGGACCGGCTCGATCGCTCAGCCCCCATCGCGCTCGACAACATCTGGATGATCCAGAACTTCCTCGCCGGACAGGACGAAGCCTGGTTCGTGCTCGTCCACGTCGCCATCGAAGCCCGCGCCGGCGAGATGCTGGCTGCAATCCCAGCCATCATCGACGCGGCAAATGCCGGCGACGCGGCCGCTGTCGAAGCTGGCCTCGCGCGCTGCAACGCCGTGTGGAACGACGTCAACGCCATCTTCGACCGCATGCCCGAACGCTGCGACCCGTACGTCTACTTCCACCGCGTGCGCCCCTACATCCACGGCTGGAAGGACAACCCCGCGCTCGGGCCGGGCCTGATCTACGAAGGCGTCGCCGAAGCTGGCGCAACGCCGCAGGCTTTCCGCGGTCAGACCGGATCGCAATCCACCATCGTGCCGTCGATGGACGCCCTGCTCGGCGTCGGCCACGCAGCGGATCCGCTCCGCACCTTCCTCGATGAACTGCACATCTATCGTCCGCCCGCGCATCGCACATTCGTGGACGAAGTCCGCGCGCGCTCGAAACTGCGCGCCTACATCATCGCGGCCGACAACCCCAACCTGCGCGAGGTCTACAACACCTGCATCCGCAGCCTCGCCCGCTTCCGCACGCGCCACCTCGAATACGCCGCGAGCTACATCAACAAGCAGGGCAAGGACTCACTCGGCAACGACACCGATGTCGGCACCGGCGGCACGCCCTTCATGAAGTATCTCAAGAAGCACCGCGACGAGGCGGAACAGCATCTGCTCTAGCGCCCCTTGACTTGGTGTAACCTATAGGTTTCATGTCACCTCTAGGTTACGAACCATTGGGTGCCAGAAAGCCATGACCGTCGAGATCGAAAAACTGACGCGCCGTCGTCGTTTCGTGCTTACCGCATCCGGCCTTCTGTTCCTCATGTTGCAACCGAGGGTGTTCAACTCGCTGGACGCACCGATGGAACTCTGGCGCGCGGTCGATTGGGTAAAGGCGGGCTCGTTCCTGCTGTGGTCGGGCATGCTCATCCTTGTCCTGGTGACCGGAGGCTTCCCTTTTCGCAGGCTGTCGTCGGCGACGCGCGCCGCGCTGAACGACGAACTCACGCGCGCCAATCGCCGCGCCGGATACATGGTCGGCTATTGGGCGATGACGGCGTGCGCGCTTGTGATGTTCGTCATGGTGCAAACCGGCCTTTCCAACGCATATGAATGCCTGCGCTACCTCTTCGCTTTCGGTGTCGCCATTCCCGCCGTGCGCTTCGCACGACTGGAGCGCCGACAGGATGTCTGACGGCGAACTCATCAGCCGCCTGAAGGAAGTCCGCACTGCGGCGGGCTTGACCCAGCTTGAACTCGCAGAAAAAATCGGCGTCTCGCGCAAGACGATCAACACCGTGGAGAACGGCGTATTCGTACCATCGACCCTGCTCGCGCTGAAGCTTGCGCGCGCGCTTGGGACGACGGTTGAAAAACTTTTCGGCCTTGCGGGCTAGGGCTTGCGGACCAAGTCTACTTCGCGTCCGCCGTCGCTTTCGAATCTGCCTCCGCCCGCTGCGTCGCTTTGGCGATGCGCTGTTCCAGCGTGCCGATATTCGTCGTCGTGAGCTGCGCAATCACCTTCTTCGCTTCGACCACAGCAGCATCCGTCGTGATCTTGCCCGCCTGCACATTGTCCGCCAGATCGAGGATCGGCGAATACAGCGGTTCCGGCTCGCCCTGAATCGTGAGGCCAAAGCCGCCAGGCGTCTCCACCAGCCGCGCCCAGTCGCCACGAACCTGCGACCAGAAATCCTTGGTGGCGTTCCAGTACGCATCGCCATCTTGCGGCATCGAGCTGGCGCGCTTGTACGTGTTGATGCCGATCTCGCGCGCCAGCACGTGATGATCGCCGCGTAGCACGAGCTTCGAATTCTCTTCTTCCTGCACCCAGCCGAACGGCGTGATGGTGTGGCGGTTCACGGCGAGCACAGCATCGTAATCCTTGCGTGTCGTCATGTCGCGACGCGGCAGCGGGCGCATCTCGGCCGGCGGCGTCCATTGCGATACGCCATTGGTATGTGTCCACGCGCCGACAGCGCCGTAGCGGGGCGAATCTTCCACCTGATAGACGGTCTGCGACCACTTGCCGGCACGCTCCGAGGCCGGCACCTTGCGCGTCTCCCACGCATTGCCACCGATGAACACCAGCACGCTCGCGGGCTCATACTGCCAGTCCTGGCGCCAGTGCTTCGTGACGATGGTGTCGTCGCCCATCTTCATCACGAGGATCTGCTGCAGGCTGATGAAGTCGCCGCGGTCTTCCACCACGCGCACGATCTCGTCGGCGCCCGACAGCTTCGGTTTCTTCAGTTCATAGCCAGGCGTCAGCGCCACGGTCTCGCGGAAGTCGAACGTCACGTCGAAATCGCCTGCCATCGCCAGGATCGCCTTGCGGTCCTGCTCGAACTTCGCCTGCTCGGCCTGCGCCGTCATCGTCCCCGGCGACTGCGCCGTCGTGCTCGCGCAGCCCTGCGTCGCGAGCATCCCTGCAAACGCCGCCCCCAGCATCGCAGCCCGCAAAACCCCTGAACGCGTCATCAACTTCCGTCCTCTGTCCGTAGTTTCGACCGCAGCAGCGAACGGCGACTGCGAATTGCAACGGCCCATACTGTGACTGTTATCGCAGGGGGATCATCGGCAACACAACACCGAACGCAGATCCGCGCCCCGGCTCGCTTTCGACCAGAAAGCTCCCGCGATGGCGTTGCACGACATGCTTCACGATCGCGAGGCCAAGCCCCGTTCCGGGCCGCAGCCCCCGGCCCGGATCGACGCGATAGAAGCGCTCCGACAATCTTGGCAGGTATTGCCGTTCGATCCCCGGCCCAGCGTCCGTCACGCGCAACGCGGCGCATGCGCCCTGGCCGGTCGCCGCCGAGACGATCGACATGTGGCCGGCCTCTTCCCACAGCCGTCCCGCGCGCGCCGCAGCCGCATCGCCTGACAGCCCGGCCGCAAGATCGACCTCAACGACGCCGCCCTTCTCTGAGTACTTGACCGCATTGTCGATCAGGTTCTGCGCCACCTGCGCCAGCTCGTCGCGAACACCCGTCACGAGGATCGGATTGTCGGCGCCCACCACGCGGACGGTAACGCCCCGCTCGGCCGCCACCGGCGCCATCGCGTCCACCACCTCGCGCACCACGCCCGCCAGATCTGCCTCGCCATCCGGCGTGCGGTGCTCGACCAGCTCGATGCGCGACAGGGACAGAAGGTCGCTGATCAGCCGCCGCATCCGCTCGGCCTGCCCCTGCATGATTTCGAGGAAGCGATCGCGTGCTTCCGCATCGTCGCGCGCCGGCCCGCGCAGCGTCTCGATGAAGCCCGACAGCGACGTCAGCGGCGTGCGCAGCTCGTGGCTGGCGTTGGCGAGGAAATCCACCCGTGCGAATTCCGCCCGCTTGATATCCGTCAGGTCGTGCATGCTGATGAGGATGCCGGCCCCCAACGGCGCCGCCACTGCTGCGAAATATCTGTCCGGCTCGTCGCGCTCGACGAACTCGAACCATTGCGGCTCTCGCGTCAGGCGGGCATCCGCCACCGCGTCCAGCATCTCCGGCCGGCGCACAACGGCGGTCAGCTGCGGCCCGGCGCCGACAATGCGGAACGCCTTGCGCGCCGCAGGATTGGCCGCCTCCACCCGCCCCTGCGCATCGATATACACGGCCGGCTCCGGCAGGGCCTGGACCAGCGACACCCGGAACGCCTTCTCCTGCTCCGCCACCCTGCGCGCCGCCAGCATGGCCGCATCCGGATCATCCACCGCCTCGGTCGCCCCACCGACCGTCCCGTAGAACCAGAGCACGCTCGCGAGCAGGATGACGCCGGCGCCGAACAGCGCCGCGATCCAGCCGAGCTGCCCAGTGATCGCAAGAACCAGAAGGACGCCCACGCCCACGACGGCGACGGCTCTCAAATCACGGGCGCGCGCCGCGCTGTGCGTTGGGGGAAGGGCTTGAGCGGTCGAACTATCTGTCATGCGGGCAACCTAAGGCGATCTGCCGGACCTGTCGTGAACGACGTTGGCCGGGACTGCCAGAACTTATTGTTTTACGATAAATATCGTTGACACCCCGATTTTGCTGGGACAAATCGAGCGCACCGCCGCCTTCGACGGCAAAGATCATTTCCAGAGGCGCCTTTCATGAGACTGTCCTTGCTGCTTGCCGCTTCGGCAATTGCGCTCCTTGCCGGCTGCTCGCCAGACAAACCTGCCCCCGTTGCTGTCGTCGAAGCCCCGAAAGTCGCCATCGGCACGTTCGGCGTCGACACGTCGGCGATGGACACGTCGGTGAAGCCCGGCGACGACTTCTACAAATACGTCAACGGCAAATGGCTCGCCTCTTTCCAGATGCCCGCCGACAAGGCCCGCTTCGGCTCGTTCGACGTCCTGCGCGACAAGTCGGAAACGGACGTGAAGACGCTGCTCGAAGAGCTCGCGAAAACGCCGCCGGCCGCCGGCTCGGTGCAGCAGAAAGTCGTCGACCTCTACAACTCGTGGATGGATGAAGCCGCTCTCGAAGCGCGCGGCACGGAAGCCCTGAAGGGCGATCTCGACAGCATCAACGCCGCCAAGACCAAGGCCGACATCATCAAGCTGATGGGCAACCCGGACTATTCGGGCCCGATCGGCATGTACATCTCGCCGGACCCGGCTGACCCGACCAAATACGTCGTCAACATCACGCAAGCCGGACTCGGCATGCCGGTGCGCGACTACTACCTGAACAAGGGCGAGAAGTACGACGGCTATCGCACGGCCTACAAAGGCTATGTCACGAAGATTTTCGAACTGCTCGGCGACACGGACGCTGCGAAATCGGCCGATGCCGTGATCGCGCTCGAGACCAAGCTCGCGACCGTTCACTGGGCTCCGGAAAAACAGCGCGACGTGCAGGCGACCAACAACCCGGTCGACCGCGCCGGCCTGAAGAAGATGATCCCGGCCATCGACTGGGATGCGATGCTCACCGTCGGCGGTCTCGGCAACGTTCAGCACTTCGTCGTCAACGAGACGACAGCGCTGCGCGATGGCGCCAAGCTGCTCGACACGCAGCCGGTCACGGCCTGGCAGAAATACCTCGCCTACCACCTCGCCAGCGACTACGCGGCCTACCTGCCGAAAGCCTTCGACGACGCCAACTTCGCTTTCTTCCGCAAGTCCCTGGCCGGCGTTGAAGTGCAACGCGACCGCTGGAAGCGCGGCACCGGCCTGCTCGACGGCCTGATCGGCGAAGGCGTGGGCGAACTCTACGTCGCCAAGTATTTCCCGCCGGACTACAAAGCCAAGATGGACGCGCTGGTCACGAACCTGCGCACCGCCATGGGCGAGCGCCTCAAGACGCTGGCCTGGATGGACGACGCCACCCGCGCCGAAGCCCAGAAGAAACTGGCGACCTTCGATCCGCGCGTCGGCTATCCGGTGAAATGGCGTGACTACGCCAAGTTCACGGTCCAACCTGGCAAGCTGTTCGAGAACGTCCGCGCTGGCCGCCGCTTCGAATGGGACCGTCAGGTCGCCCAGCTCGACAAGCCGGTTGACCGCGCCGAGTGGGGTATGAACCCGCAGACGGTGAACGCGTACTACAACCCGCTGATGAACCAGATCACCTTCCCGGCCGCGATCCTGCAGCCGCCCTTCTTCGATCCCAACGCCGACGCGGCGGTCAACTACGGCGCCATCGGCGCTGTGATCGGCCACGAGATGGGCCACGGCTTCGACGACCAGGGCCGCGAGTTCGACGAGACCGGCAAGATCCGCAACTGGTGGACGCCGGAGACCAACAAGAAGTTCGTCGAGTCGACGGCGAAGTTCGCCGCCCAGTACGATGCCTTCTGCCCGCTGCCCGCCAGCCCGAAAGAGTGCGTCAACGGCCGCTTCACCATGGGCGAAAACCTTGGCGACCTCGGCGGTCTGGAAATGGCCTACACCGCCTACAAGCTCTCGCTGAACGGCAAGGAAGCGCCGGTCATCGACGGCTTCACCGGCGATCAGCGCTTCTTCCTGGCTCACGCTGCGCTGTGGCGCGCCGTGCAACGTGAGGACGCGATGCTCAACCAGATGAAGTCCGATCCGCACTCGCCGGCCGCCGCGCGCGGTTCGATCCCCGAGCGCAACATCGACGCCTGGTACACGGCGTTCGGCGTGAAGGAAGGCGACAAGTCCTACATCGCCCCGGAAGGCCGGGTTCACATCTGGTAATTCTGCCAGCGGCCGTCACCCCCAAGGTGGCGGCCGCTTCATTTATCGTCTTCGATTTCAGAGGCACTCCATGCGCAATGTACTTCTTGCGGGCGTCGCGTCCGCGCTTCTCCTCTCGGCCTGCTCGCCGGACAAGCCCACCCCCGTCGCCGTCGTCGAAGCGCCCAAGAAAGCGGAGCTCGGCACGTTCGGTGTCGATCTTTCCGCGATGGACACGTCGGTGAACCCCGGCGAGGACTTCTACAAATACGTCAACGGCAAGTGGCTCGCGACCGCGACGATGCCCGCCGACAAGGCCTCCTACGGCGCCTTCGACAAGCTGCGCGACAAGTCGGACGAGCAGGTCCACACGCTTCTCGACGAGCTGCAGAAGACCCCGCCGACCGACCCGACCGCCAAGAAGGTCGCCGACTTCTACGCGTCGTGGATGGACGAGGCCACGATCGAGCAGCGCGGCTTCGCTCCGCTCAAGCCCGACCTCGACAAGATCGCCGCCGTCAAGAACGCGGCCGAACTGACCAAGCTGATGGGCGAGCCTGGCTTTGCCGCTCCCTTCGGCTACGGCGTCAGTCCCGACCCGGCCGACACCACCAAGTATGTCATCTTCGTCGGCCAGGGCGGCCTTGGCCTCGGCTACAACTACTGGACCGGCAAGGAAGACAAATCCGTTGCCATCCGCGCGGCCTACAAGGACTTCATCACCACCACCTTCAAGCTCATCGGCGACCCGACACCCGAGAAGAGCGCGCAGACGGTCTATGATCTCGAGAAGAAGATCGTCGACATCTCGTGGGATCCGGTGAAGCAGCGCGACATCAAGCTGACCTACAACCCGATGGACATGGCCGGCCTCAAGAAGCTCGCGCCGACTGTCGACTGGCCTGCCTTCTTCGCCGCCGGCGGCGTCGATGGTCTCCAGCACGTGGTTGTCGGCGAAACGACCGAAATCTCGGCCGCCGCCAAGCTGATCCAGAGCCAGCCGCTCGACGCCTGGAAGAAGTACATGGTCTTCAACCTCGCCCGCGCGTCGGCCAACACGCTACCGAAAGCGCTGGATGACGCGAACTTCGCCTTTTACGGCAAGAAACTGCGCGGCATCGAACAGCAGCGCGACCGCTGGAAGCGTGGCGTCGCGCTGATCGATGGCGAGATCGGCGAGGGTCTGGGCAAAGCCTATGTCGACAAGTTCTTCCCGGCCGAGAACAAGACCAAGATGGACGTGCTGGTGAAGAACCTGCTCGCCTCGCTCAAGACCCGCATCGAGAAGCTCGACTGGATGGACGAGCCGACCCGCGCTGAAGCGCTGAAGAAGCTCTCCACTTTCGAGCCGCGCATCGGCTATCCTGAAACGTGGCGCGACTATTCCGCGCTCAGCATCGATCCGGCCAAGCTCTACGAGAACGTGAAAGCGGCCGACCTGTTCGAATGGAAACGCCAGATTGGCCGCCTCAACGGCAAGGTCGATCGCAGCGAGTGGGACATGCGCCCCTACACGGTGAACGCGTACTACAACCCGCTGATGAACCAGATCACCTTCCCGGCCGCGATCCTGCAGCCGCCCTTCTTCGACCCTAATGCCGATGAAGCGGTGAACTACGGCGCCATCGGCGCGGTGATCGGCCACGAGATCGGCCACGGCTTCGACGACCAGGGTTCGGCCTTTGACGAAAAAGGCGCGATCCGCAACTGGTGGACCGACGCCACGAAGGCCAAGTTCACCGCGGCGACGGACGTGCTCGACAAGCAGATGGCGGCTTACTGCCCGGCCGCCAGCGCGCCGACGGTTTGCGTAGACCCGGGCCACACCCGTGGCGAGAACATCGGCGATCATGGCGGCCTGCAGATGGCCTACACGGCCTATCACCTCGCGCTCGGCGGCAAGGAAGCTCCGGTCATCGACGGCTTCACTGGCGACCAGCGCTTCTTCATGGCGTGGGCGCAGGTCTGGCGCGGCATCTCCCGCGATGAGGCCCTCGTCGATCGCATCAAGACCAACGAGCACTCGCCCGACGTCGTGCGCGGCCAGAACGCCGAACGCAACGTCGACGCCTGGTACGACGCCTTCAAGGTCAAGGAAGGCGACAAGATGTACGTGAAGCCGGAAGCCCGGGTTCACATCTGGTAGCTCTACCAGCGGCCGTCACCCCCAAGGTGGCGGCCGTTTCGTTTCTGTTCTCTGAATTTTTGAAGTGGGGACACCTCATGCGCAGCGCGCTTCTCATCGGCATCGCAACCGCAATCCTTCTCTCCGCCTGCGGCGGTGAAAAGCCCGCGCCCGCGCCGGTCGCAGAAACGCCCAAGGCCGCCGTTGGAACATTCGGCGTCGATCTCACCGGAATGGACAAGACCGTAAAGCCAGGTGACGATTTCTACAGTTACGTCAACGGCACGTGGCTCAAGACCTACGAAATCCCTGCCGACCGTGCGAGCTATGGCACCGGCGCACTGGTGTTCGAGAAGACCGAAGCCGACATCCGCGCCATTGTCGATGAAGTCACCGCCAGCAAGGGCGCTCCCGGCACGATCGCCCAGAAGGTCGGAGACCTTTACGCCAGCTGGATGGACGAAGCCGGGATAGAAGCGCGCGGCATCGAACCGCTGAAGCCCTATCTCGACCAGATCGCCGCGATAAAGACCAAGGCCGACCTGATGAAGCTGGTCGGCAGTGTCGAATACGACGCGCCCTTCACCATCTCGATCTATTCGGACTCGGTCGATCCCACACGCTACGCCGTGTGGGTCTCCCAGGCCGGCCTCGGCATGCCGAGCCGCGATTACTACCTGAACAAGGGCGATAAATTCGACGCCTATCGCGCCGCCTACAAGACCTACGTCACGACGCTCTTCGAGCAGATCGGCGACAAGAATGCAGCGGCTTCCGCCGCCAAGGTCATCGCCCTCGAGACAAAGATCGCGACCGTCGCCTGGACGCCCGAGCGTCAGCGCAACGTCAAGGAATACAACAACCCGATGAACCGCGCTGGCCTGAAGAAGCTTGCGCCCGCGGCCGACTGGGACGCGATCCTGTCAGGCCTTGGCCTTCCCGACGCAGACGTCTTCCTGGTCAACGAAACGACCGCAATCCGCGACGGCGCGAAACTTTTCGACACCCAGCCGATCGACACGTGGAAGACCTACCTCACCTACCAGTTCATCAACAACAACGCCGCCAACCTCACCAAGGCGATCGACGACGCCCGGTTCGCCTTCTTCGGCAAGGCCGTGAACGGCACGCAGGAGAAGCGCGCCCGCTGGAAGCGCGGCCTCACCCTCATCGACACTCGGATCGGTGAAGGCCTTGGCGAACTCTATGTCGCCAAGCACTTCCCGCCCGCCACCAAGGCGAAGATGGACGACCTGATCGCCAATCTCCGCGCCGCCCTGAAATCGAAGATCGACACCTCCACCTGGATGGACGAGCCGACGAAGGCCGAGGCGCTGAAGAAACTCGCCGCCTTCGATCCGCGCGTCGGCTATCCCGGCAAGTGGATCGACTACGGCCCGCTCACCATCTCGCCGGGCAAGCTGTTCGAGAATGTCCTCGCCAGCCGCCATTTCGAATGGAACCGCCAGGTCGCGCGTATCCATCAGCCGGTCGATCGCAATGACTGGGCCATCACGCCCCAGACGGTCGATGCGTACTACGACCCGAGCACCAACCAGATCACCTTCCCGGCCGGCATCCTGCAACCACCCTTCTTCGATCCCAACGCCGATCCGGCGGTCAACTACGGCGCCATCGGCGCGGTGATCGGCCACGAGATCGGCCATGGCTTCGACGACCAGGGCCGCGAATACGACGGCGCTGGAAAAATCCGCAACTGGTGGACGGACGCGACCAGCGCCAAGTTCGTCGCCACCACCAAGCGCCTCGGCGCGCAGTACGCCGCCTTCTGCCCGCTCGAAGGCCAGTGCGTAAATGGCTCGCTCACCATGGGCGAGAATATCGGCGACCTCGGCGGCCTCGAAATGGCGTACGCCGCCTACAAGCTCTCGCTCAATGGCAAGGAAGCGCCCGTGATCGATGGCTTCACCGGCGACCAGCGCTTCTTCCTGGCCTTCGCACAGGCCTGGCGCGCCAAGATGCGCGACGATGCGATGCGCTCGCAGATGCTGACCGATCCCCATTCCCCGCCCGCCGCGCGCGGGTCCTTCCCCGAGCGCAACATGGACGCTTGGTACGCGGCCTTCGAAGTGAAGGAAGGTGACAAGGGCTACATCGCGCCGGAAGCGCGCGTTCACATCTGGTAGACTTGTTCTCCTGCGACAGGGATCAGCCCGCGACCGGTGGTCGCGGGCTTTTCTTTTACCTGCGCGAGCGCGCTTGACTTGAAGCTGGCGCCGGAAAGAGTTGTGGGTGTGAAGTCGCCCGTGGAAACACCCTTGATCGCCAACCTGCTCAAGCGCCTCGGACCGGCAACTTTGGCGGCGGCGACTCTAATTTTATCTGCCTGCGCCGCCCCGACCGCGCCCACCGTCCCGCCGGCGGAAGACTTCGCGCAGAAGATGCCGCCAAACGTCACGCGTCTGCCCCGTCCGCGGCTTGGCGACGACTTCTACGGCTACGTAAACAACCAGTGGCTCGCGACCTACAAGCTGCCCGCCGACAAGGCTTCCTTCGGCGCGGCAGAAGAACTCGCCGACCAATCCGAACTTGAGGTCCGCACGATGATCGAAGAGATCATCGCCGCGCACCCCGCCAAGGGAACCATCGAACAGAAGATCGCGGACCTCTACTCCGCTGCCCTCGACGAGAAGACGGTCGAAGCGCGCGGACTGGATCCGATCCGCCCGCATCTTGCGCGCATCCGCGCCGCGAACACGCTCGACGACATCACCCGCCTGATGGGCCTCATTGGCTATAATTCTCCCTTCAGTGCGGGGGTCGCGCCCTCGCCTGCCGATCCCGACGCCAACGCCGTGTGGATCTCGCAGGCCGGTCTCGGCATGCCCCATCGCGGCTACTACCTCGACTCCGGCCTGCAATCGACAGCGCTGCAGGTCGCCTATCGCCACCACATCTCCACCATCCTCGGTCTGATCGGCGAGCCCGACCCGGACAAGGGCGCCCAGCGTATCTACAATCTCGAACACCGCATCGCCGAAGCGCACACCGACGAGGACCGCTCGATCAGCGCTTCGGAATCGATGCGCGCCATGAGCTATGCCGAGCTGAAGGCGTTTGCGCCGGGCTTCGACTGGGACACGTTCCTCAAATCCACGGGCATGAACGGCGCCAGCCGCTTCGTCGTAACCGACCAGACCGCCGTGCCCGCGCTCGCGAAACTGGTGTCCACCGTGCCCGTCAGCGACTGGAAGCTCTGGCTCGAATTTCACTTCGCCAGCGATTTCGCGCCATCCCTGCCGAAGGCTTTCGCGGATTCATGGTTCGACTTTTTCACCCGCCAGCTCTCCGGCATCATCGAGCGGCCCGAGCGCTGGAAATACGCCATCAGCGTCGTCAACGACCAGCTCGGCGATGCTGTGGCCGAGCTCTACGTGAAACGCTACTTCCCGCCTGACGACAAGACGAAGATCGACGCCATCGTCGCCAATATCCGCACGGCTTTCGCCTCACGCATGCGCTCGCTTGACTGGATGGACGACAAGACGCGCGCCGCTGCCCTCGCCAAGCTCGGCGCGTTGCAGGGCATGATCGCCTACCCCGACACGTGGCGCGATTACTCCAGCCTCGTCATCGAACCCGGCAAGCTCGTCGAAGGCATCTACGCGTCGTTCGAGTATGACTGGCGCGCGCAGCAGCACGACCTGTCCACCCCGGTCGATCGCCGCCGGTGGGAGACGCCGGCCCACGTCGTCAACGCCTTCTATAGCCCGCTGGGCAACACCTTCGTTCTGCCCGCGGGCATCCTGCAGCCCCCCTTCTTCGATCCCAAGGTGGATCCCGCCGTCAACTATGGCGGTATCGGCTCCGTCATCGGGCATGAGATGAGCCACGGCTTCGACGACCAGGGCCGCCAGTTCGACGCCGTCGGCCGCACCTTCAACTGGTGGACCAGCGAAACCGACGAACGCTTCGTCACCCGCTCCAACGAACTCATCGACCAGTATGACCGCTACTGCCCGTATTTCAGCGCTTGCGTGAACGGGCTTGGCACGCTCGGCGAAAACATTGGCGACCTGGCCGGGCTGGAGATCGCCTACGCCGCCTATCATCTGTCGCTGGGCGGCGTCGAAGCGCCGCTGGTCGATGGCCTCACGGGCGATCAGCGCTTCTTCCTCGCCTATGCGCAAAGCTATCGCGAGAAAGTCCGCGAGGAATATGCCCGCGCCCTCCTCGAAGGCGACAGTCACGCGCCCAGCCGCTATCGGGTCAACGGCGTCGTCCGCAACATGGATGCTTGGTACGCCGCCTTCGACATCAAGCCGACGGACCGCCTCTATCTCGCGCCAGAGAACCGCGTGCGGATCTGGTAGGATCCATCGCCGCATGGCCCTAACAAGAGAGCCTGACGCGTTAACGGAAAATCGCCCGGGAAATTCCTGCGCCGCGTAACCAACCGGCCGTTCGGACGAATAGCCCTTCAAGGATCATCGCACCGGCGCACGCTAATCATTGGTGCATGCCAGGCCCGTAGTCTGATCCAAGTCGAACGGAGCGTCACCGGTGGCAATATCGACCAACTATGCCTCGCCAGTTCAGGTCAACGGCTACTCCTGCCGCAATTGCACGGACGTCGACTACGCCAAGAAGGGCATCGACCCGGCGCATCCCAAAAGCGGGCCGTATGGCGTCAACGCTGCCACCGATCCGGACCGCAAGATGGACGCCGTGAGCCTCGGCGGCAGACTTGCGGAACTCGACAAGGGCGACTGCTCGGGTTCAGCCGCGCCGCCAGTCCGCGCGACCGGCACGCAGCTTGATATTTGCGCCTAGAAGGCTGGTCAGCGCACCACCGACACCATGCGCGTCCGCTCTGCCTGACGCCGCAGCATCCGCTCCGCCGCCACCGCCGCCGGGTCTGGCGTTCGCGCCTCCATGGCGTGCAACAGGTCGCGCGCGAGTGACGCAACCTCGGCCTGACCATCGCGCCGCGCCACATCCAGCATGGCGCGCGCGTGATGCGGCGTCGCCGGGGCTGCCGTCCGCAAGCGCTCGGCCAGCACAGGACCAGCCGCCTCGAACAGCGCCAGCGCAAAGCCGACGCGCAAGAGCTGGAACGCCTCGGGTGTGGCGCCGTCCTCGGCAGCCTGCTCCATCCTCTCGACGAACTGGCGAATGGCGCCCAGCTGCTCCGCGCTCGCCCGCCGCGCCGCCTGCCGCGCCGCCAGCGATGTCAGCTCGACATGAAGCTCCAGCATGTCGCTCAGCGCCGCCGGCTCAAGCTGGCGCACGCGCGCGCCCTTGTTCAGCGTGATTTCTGCCAGCCCCTGCGCTTCCAGCCGCTGCAGCGCTGCGCGCACGATTGTCCGGCTGACATTGTGCGCCGCCGCCAGCTCGACTTCGCGAAGCGGCAGGCCCGGCGCGATACGGCCAAGGTGGATCGCCAGCGCCAGCTCATCGGCGACACGGCTGGTCGAGGACCCGTCTCCCACTGCTGGCAGCGGAATCAGGGCGGAATTTTCATTAGGCATCAAAACCACATGCACTTCGTAGTCGACCAGCAGTTAGCACCCTAATGTCCTTGGTCCCGCAGGGACATGGGACACCCCGCCGCGCCCGCCATATCCGGCCGGGAAATGCCCTGCTAAAGCGCCAGAAATGCCGATCCCGGATTCCACCCGCTACGCCCGCGACGCCGCAGCAGCGATTGGCGCTCGATTCGAGGATCTCGACGGCGGCGAAGGCTATCTGTTCCGCATCTCGCGCGGGGGCCGGTTCGTGCTCGGCGGCGGCGGCAATGTCTGCGCCTACCCGGTCAACAGCGCCCCCGCCTACACGATCTCCCGCGACAAGGCCCACACCAAGGCTGTGCTAATCTCCGCAGGCGTCCCGGTCATTCCGGGCGGCCTCTACTTCGCCCATGGCCGCCGCGCTGCCCTGCGGGCGCCGGGTCACGAAGCAAGCGACGCCGCCGCGTTCGCCCAACGCCTCGGCTACCCCATTTTCTGCAAGCCCAATCACGGCTCACGCGGGACCTTCGCTGAAATCGTGCAGACGCCCGCCGGTCTCGACGACTATATCCGCCGCGTCGCCGTCGAATTCGAATCCTTCCTTGTCGAGCCCGTACGCGATGGCGCGGAGCACCGCGTCTTTGTCCTCGACGGCCGCCCCGTCTTCCGCGCCGCCAAATCCGCGCCCGCCCTGATTGGCGATGGACACTCTACCCTCGCCCAACTCCTCGCCGCACTGAACGCCGCGCTGGAAGCCGAAGGCATTTCGGCAGCGCCAACGTCCGCTCTCGGCGACCGCGACCTCAACGCCACGCCTGCGGCGGGCGAACACATCCCGCTGCCCGGCCGGCGCAACCTGTCGGCCCATGGCGGCATCGAAACCGTCCACGAGCACGTCCCCGCCGAACTTGCACACCCCGCCATCGCCGCCGTTGCAGCACTTGGCCTGCGCGCCGGAGCGATCGACATGTTCGATGTCTCCGCCGCACGTGACCTGTCCGACATTGTCGTCATCGAAGTGAATGGCAATCCGGGGCTGCGCACCCTCGAACGCGCTGGCCGAAACGACATGATCCGCGCTATCTGGGTGGACATGTTGAACGCGTGCCTCAACGGCTGATAGCGGGCGATTGATGTTCGGACTTCCAAAATTCGGCGACGGCATCGGCCTGCACCGCATCGAGCGGTTCCTGAGCGCGCATCGCATCGACCGCGCCAGCCTCGCGCGCCGCTCGATCGCGGTCACGGGCACCAACGGCAAGGGGTCGACGGCGCGTTTCATCACGTCTGCCGTCGAAGCCGCAGGCATGCGCGTCGGCTGCTTCACCTCGCCCCATCTTTTCGACGTGCGCGAGCGCTTCACCATCGGCGACCAGATGATCACCGCCGAGGACTTCGACCGCCACACCAAGACTGTGCTCGGCTGGAACACGGCCCAACCCGAGGGCGACCGCATCGGCGCGTTCGAATTCCTGTTCCTGCTGGCGATCCTCTGGTTCAACGAAACCAAGCCCGACGCCATCGTCTGGGAGGCCGGCATTGGCGGCCGTTACGACCCGGTGCGGTGCGTCCGCGCCAGCGTCTCCGTGCTCACCGCGATCGAGCTCGAACACACCGAACTGCTCGGCGCCACCGAGGAACTGATCGCCTACGACAAGGTCGATGCACTCGCCCCCGGCGGCTGCGTCGTGCTGGCGCCCTCCATTCCAGAACCGCTGGCGATGCGCATCGCCGCCTATGCCAGCCTCGCAGGCAAGGCGACGCTACCCGCCCTCAACGGTCGACGCGTCGCCAATGTCACCAACTCGCACGAGGGCGCGCGCTTCTCCTATGGCTTCCTTGCAGCCCCACCTGAGGCAGATCAGACCGTTCGCCTGAAACTCGCGGGCCAGCACCAGGTCGACAATGCCGTCTCCGCCCTCCGCGCCGCAGAAGTCTGGCTCGGCCTCAAGCCCGAGGAAAACGCAGAACGCCATTTCGCCATGCTCGCCGGTCTCGGCCGCACGCACTGGTCCGGGCGACTGGAAAAAGTCGCGACCACGCCCGACCTCTGGATCGACGTCGGCCACACACCGCGCGCGCTGGAGGCCGTCACCCGCACTTTCCTTGAGTTCATCCCGCGCGACAAAACGCTGGTTGTCTTCGGCGTCTCCGCTTCGAAGGAAGTCGCCGGCATCGCCAACGCCGTCGCCTCCAGCTTCGATCACTTCATCCTCACACGCGCCCACAAGTCCGGCTCAGATGTCTCCCTCTTCGAACCGATCTTCCGCAAACACGCCACCGATATTGTCCTCGCCCCCGACACCGAAACCGCCGCACAGTTCGCCCGCACCCGCGCCAACATTGACGGCATGACGGTGTTGGTTCTTGGCGGCCTGTTCCTCGCAGCCGAAATCCAGCGCGCCTGGCAAGGCGGCGACCCGAAGGACCTGGATTTCTTCTAGCTACTTCGCCGTCTTCGGCTTCCGTCTCGGCGGCTTCCGTCTCGGCGGCTTCAGCTGCCCGCCATCGAGCGAGTCATCCTCGCCCTGGAACAGTCGCCGCAGATCGACCGTCGATTTTGTCCCGACATGCCGGAAGCTGGTATGCAGCCAGTTCTCGGCCGCCTCGCGCCCCTTCTGGAACAGCATGTCGATGAAGTCGGGCTCGACGTTGAATTTCGACGACGCGCCAAGTTCGTTGAGAGATTTCTCGTCCGCAATCGCGTGCATCAGCATGTGGCGATAGCCCGTGCCCTCCAGCCGTCCCGCCTCGATCAGGCGCGACACAAAATCCATCGCGCGCAGGTCATGCAGCAGCGATGCGTTGAACGTGATCTCGTTCACCCGGTTGATGATATCGCGCGCGGACGTCGGCGCGCCGGGCCGCTTGATGGGGTTGATCTGGACAAGCACCACATCATCCGAGGCGCAGTGCTCGAACAACGGCCACAAGGCAGGATTGCCCGTGAAGCCGCCATCCCAGTAAGGCACGCCTTCAATCTCCACCGCCTTGAACAACCATGGCAGGCAGGCCGACGCCATCACATGATCAGCGGTGAGATCCTTCTTGTCCCAGATATGCGCCCGGCCCGTTTCAACATTGGTCGCGGAGATGAACACCTTGACCTTCGACTTCCGCACGCGATCGAAGTCGATCAGCTTGACGACGAGATCGCGCAACGGGTTGAGATTGAACGGATTGAAATCATAGGGGCTCGCGATGCGCGTAACGAGATCGAACATCACGTAGGCGGGCGAGGTATCCATACCCCAGCTGCCGAGAAGCATCTCGAGCGGCGAGCGTTGCAGCGGGCTCGCGCGCGCGTCGTCGAGGACACCCGTCCAGAAGCGCCGCAGCGACGCCCGCGCCTCATCCCTGTCGCCATCAGCGAAACCTGCCGCCAGCGCGACCGCATTCATCGCGCCCGCTGACGCGCCGGTGATGGCCTCAATCTCGACGCGTGGATCTTCCAGCAGCCGGTCGAGCACGCCCCACGAGAATGCGCCGTGCGAGCCTCCCCCTTGCAGAGCAAGATTGATGAGCTTGGGTTCGGCGTGTGCGTCAGTCATCGCGGATTAGAGCGCCCGCCACGCGCTAGACGTCAATGATCTCGATTGTCTCATAGCCAAATCGCGCGAAGGCCGGCGTCATCGCCGCCTTGTTGGCCGCCCCGCCCGTGACATAGGCAATCGCATCAGAAGTTGGCCGCGCAGTCTGTGGCGCAACACGGATCGCCTGTCGGGCCACGGCTTCTCCCGTGTCGATCAGCTTGACGCCAGGGGGACACGCCGCAGCAATCGCCTCGCGGATGAGCGGGAAGTGCGTGCACGCCAGCACGACGATATCGATACGCGGCCCGTCCGGCGGATCGAACATCGGCTTCACCGCGTACGCCACCTGCTCCTGGTCGATCGCCTGCCCGCGCACCGCGCGCTCGGCGATATCGACCAATCCCGCAGACCCGCGCCGGATCACGATCTTGCCCGCCGCGAACTGCCGTTCGAGATCGTCGAGATAGGCCCGCCGCACGGTCCCCGGCGTCGCCAGTATTCCGATCACACCCGTCCGCGTCTGCTGGGCCGCAGGCTTGATCGCCGGCACGGTGCCTACCACCGGCACGCTCACTTTGGCGCGGATATCATCGAGCGACAGCGTCGACGCCGTGTTGCACGCGATCACCAGCACGTCGGGCTTCGCAACATCGACGAGCGTCGCGCACAGCGACGGCAGCCGCGCGCGCAATTCCTCATCCGACTTCACACCGTAAGGAAAGAACCCGCTATCCGCCGCATAGTCGACCACCCACTCCGGAGCCGCCTTGCGCAACGCGTCCGCAATGGTGAGCCCACCCACGCCCGAGTCGAAGACCAGCGCGCGGGTCATCCGACGTCAGCCCTTCTCGCTCAGCGAGCCGACCAACGGCCCATAGAGATCCGTCCGCCGGTCACGGAAGAAGCCCCACGCGGCGCGCGCGCGATCCACGACACCCATGTCGATGGTCGCCACCACGACGCCCTCTTCCTTGCGATCAAGGTCGCCAAGGATTTCGCCCGTGTGATCCGAGATAAACGACGTGCCGTAGAATTCCTGGCCGTTTTCGTTGCCCACGCGATTGGCCGCCGCCACCGGCGTGACGTTGGACACAGCATGGCCCAGCATTGCCCGGCGCCAGCGCGCGGCAGTGTCCAAGCTGTCGTCATGCGGCTCCGATCCAATCGCCGTCGGATACAGCAGCACGTCCGCGCCCATCAGCGCCATGGCGCGCGCAGTTTCCGGATACCACTGGTCCCAGCAGATCCCGACGCCGATGCGGCCCTTCTGCGTGTCCCACACGCGGAAGCCGGTATCGCCCGGACGGAAGTAGTACTTTTCCTGATAGCCCGGCCCGTCTGGAATGTGCGACTTGCGGTAGATGCCCATCAGCGATCCATCCGCGTCGATCATCACGACCGTATTGAAGTACGCCGGTCCTGCCTTCTCGAAGATCGAAACCGGGATTACGACGCCGAGTTCCTTGGCCAGCTTCGCCATCGCGATGACAGAGGGGCTCTCACGCCACGCATGGGCACGCGCAAAGTTGGATTCCTCCTGTGACGTGCAGAAGTAATGCCCCTCGAACAGCTCGGACGGCAGGATAACGTCCGCGCCCTTGGCCGCAGCCGCGTGCACCAGCTCGCTTACGCGCTTGATGTTCGTCGCGGCGTCGTCCGTCAGCGCCGACTGCAGAACCGCCAGCGTGATCTTGCGGGACATGGCTGTCTCCTTATTCCGGCTGCTGCTGCGTGATGCAGTGGAAAGAGCCGCCGCCCGTCAATATGTGGTTCGACGGCGATCCCACAACATTCCGCCCCGGAAAATAGGGCTTCAGGGCATCTACCGCGGCCTGCGCCGTCGCCGTGCCATAGGTCGGCACGACAACCGTGGCGTTGCCGATTATGAAGTTCATGTGGCTGGCCGGCACGACCTCGCCATCCTCGTCCTCGACCCGGCCGGGCGACGGGATACGCACCACCTGCAGCATCCGCCCGCGCGCGTCGCGCTGCAGCTTCAGGAAGTTCGCGATCTCATCCAGTCGCTCGGCATGCGGATCGCCCGCATCCGCCGGCGCCTGGCACACCACCACGCCCGGCGCGACGAAGCGCGCGATATTGTCGACATGCCCGTCGGTGTGATCGTTGATCAGGCCGCGCTCGATCCAGATCACCGCCCGCCCGCCAAGCGCATCGCCCAGCAGCCCGCGAATCTGGTCCGGCGTCATCAGCGGATTGCGATTCGGGTTCAGCAGGCACTCTTTCGTGGTGAGGATCGTGCCTTCCCCGTCGCAATCGACCGCGCCACCTTCCAGCACCCGGTCCCAGCGCGTCGCATCCGCCTGCGCATTTATCGCCACGAAAGCGCCGACCGTGTCGTCATGGTCGAGCACATACTTCCCGCCCCACCCGTTGAAGGTGAAAAGCGCGCAGCGATTCTTCGAATAGAAAACCGGCCCGGTATCGCGCAGCCAGATGTCGCCATAGCGAGCATCGATAAGCTCGGCGTGCTCGCCGATCAGTTTTTCCGCGGACAGCATCGCCGTCGGACCGTTGACCAGCACTTTCATGCGGTCGCCCCTGCGTCCACCCGGACCATCCGCCGCCAGCAGACGCACCATCGCGGCCACTTCGGCCTGCGCGGGGCCAAGATCGTCGAGCCACAGCTCCTCGTCGGCCGGCCACGCCGTCCAGATCGCGCTGTGAGGCGCCCATTCGGCGGGAGGATGCAGGATCGTGTCGCTCATTTGCGCGGCTCTACCATGTGTACGCTGCGGCACAATATCGCGATGCTTTTGCGAGGGGCAATTTATCCACAAACCACACACAGCCCACGTAACGTCACCCCGTAGCGGCGGCCTGACGCACCCCCGCGACCGTCTGGTCGATCTCAAGGCACAATCGTGTCTTTGGCGATACACATCGTGGCGAACCGGCGCCAACGTCACCAATCCGTCTCGAACAGACCTTATGAGCCGCGTCCATGAAGTGCATGATGTTGCACTGCACTTCGCGGGGGCGCTGAAGCGTCGACGTAAACAGCTGGATGATCAGGGGTCTCAACATGCATTCGAAGAAGCTCGCCTTCTTGGCGACGACGGCGTTGATTGGAAACGCATTCGCCGGCGCCACCGCCACCGCACAATCGACCGGCACGCGCGCCGCCGAATCGCGTGACGTCGTCATCGTGACGGGCAATGCCGGCCCGCCGGCCGCTGGCCCCGCCATCGCGCAGGAAATCGACAAGACCCGTTCGACCATCGATTCCGAACTGATCGAGCGTCAGAACCCGGGTCAGACCGTTCTCCAGTCGCTGAACATCGTTCCCGGCATCAACTTCACCAACGCCGACCCGTACGGCAACTCGGGCGGCAACATCCGCCTGCGTGGTTTCGACGGCAACCGCGTCGGTCTCGCCTTCGATGGCGTTCCGCTGAACGACACCGGCAACTACGCCACCTTCACCAACCAGCAGCTTGATCCGGAACTGATCACCAGCGCCTCGGTGAACCAGGGCACGACCGACGTCGACAGCCCGACGGCGGCTGCCATCGGCGGCATCATCAACTACGTTTCGGCCAACCCCGACGACACGATGGGCGCCCAGGTTGTCGCCTCGGCCGGCGACTTCAACTACGGCCGCCTGTTCGTCCGCCTCGACTCGGGCGAGATCGGCCCGTGGGGCACGAAGGCCTATATCACCGGCTCGACGACCGGCTACGACAAGTTCAAGGGTCCGGGCAAACTCGAGAAAGATCAGTACAACGCGAAGATCTACCAGCCGCTGCACGGCAACGACTTCATCTCGATCGCGGCGCACTACAACAAGAACCGCAACGCGTTTTACAACAACTTCGCGACCTTAGTGAAAGACGTCAACGGCAAGACCGTGATCGATCGCCGCGGACCGTTCCCCGAGAACGACCAGGCCTGCACGCCGCCGACTGCCGTCAACGGTACTGCCCAGAACGAAAACACCGGATCGACCGCCACCCGCTACGACGGCACGACCCTGGCGAACACGAGCTGCACCAACTTCTACGGCATCCGGATCAACCCGTCGGACACCGCCAACATCCGTATCAACTCGAGCTTTGACCTCACGGACTACCTGACCCTGACCGTCGATCCGTCCTTCCAGTACGTGATGGCGAACGGCGGCGGTTACACCGGCACGATCTTCGAGCGCGACAACCGTCTCGACCAGAACAACGCCAACAACGCGGGCGCCTGCCTTGCCGGCGCTAACCTCAACGGCGGCGTTGACCTCAACGGCGACGGCGACAGCTGCGACACGGTTGCTCTCTACACGCCGTCAAACACCAACACCCGCCGTTACGGCGTGCTGGCCTCGCTGATCTGGAAAGTGAACGACGACAACCAGCTCCGCGTGTCCTACACCAACGACTACGGTCGCCACCGCCAGACCGGCGAAGCGATCGACCTCGGCACGAATTCGCTGCCGCGTGAAGTCTACGCCGGCAAGGAAACCTGGGGCGATCCCGCCCTCCGCGTTACCGGCCTCGACGGCTCCTTCTACCGTTCGCGCGACCGTTTCTCGCTCGCCATCCTGAACCAGGTCTCGGTCGACTATTTCGGCTCGTTCCTCGACGACTCGCTGACCATCGCGATCGGCGCCCGCGCGCCGCAGTTCAAACGTGAACTGAACCAGTACTGCTACTCGCAGAACGGTTCGACGAACGTGCTCTGCACCACGCAGGCCGTCACGACGACCCTGGCCAACGGCAACGTCCAGTTCGCTGGCGACGCCAACCAGTACATCGCGCCGTACAAAAAAGAGTTCACCTACGACAAGATCCTGCCGAACCTGACGGCCGGCTACGCCTTCGGCGACAGCAAGGTCTACGCAAGCTACTCCGAACAGATCGCCGTTCCGCGTACGGACAACCTTTACATCGCCAGCCGTAACGCGACCGCGACGACGCTTCAGCCGCTCACCTTCAACAGCGTCGATCCGGAACTCAGCAAGAACTACGAAGCCGGCTATCGCTTCACGACGAACGACATCGTTGCCTCGGCTGCGGTCTACCTGAACCAGTACAGCAACCGCGTCGTCTCGACGATCGACAACGATCCGACCTCGGACACCTTCCTGCTCACGATCGACCGCAACGTCGGCAAGGTCGAGACCAAAGGCTTCGAAGGCTCGCTCGGCTGGACCGTCACCGACACCTTCTCGCTCTACGGTTCGGCGACCTACACGGACGCCCGCCTGCAGGAAGACCAGGACGTCGGCACGTTCGTCTGCCCGGCTGTTCCGCCGACCACCGGCAACGGCGCTAACTGCGTCGCCAACCAGCGCTACCCGCTGCTCCTGCCGACGAAGGACAAGCAAGTCGTCGAAACGCCGGAATGGATGTACACCGCCCGCGCCGATTGGGAGATGAACGATCTGCTCTCCTTCGGCCTCCAGGCCAAGTATGTCGGGCCGCGCTTCACGACCGACGTCAACGACGAAAAAGTTTCGTCCTACACGACGCTCGACTTCGACGCCCGCCTGGACCTGACCGACTTCACCGGCATGCGGGACACGTACCTGCAGCTCAACCTGACGAACCTCACCGACGAAATTTACCCGGTGAACATCTCGTCGGGTTCGAACGCCCAGACGGTAGCCGACGTGAACCCGGACCCGAACGTGATCAACAACCGCACCGGCCAGCTGCGCTCGTTCGGCATCGCCGCTCCGCGTACGGCCCTGCTGACCCTCGGCGCCAAGTTCTAGGTTCCGAACCTCTAAGTCTGGACTGCCAATCTGGACTGCCATGGGCCACCCTCCGGGGTGGCCCATTTGTTTTTAATCAGGCTAAAAGAACCCCTGCAGGCGCCGTGACATGCGGCGGCGGAGATACGCGCGACCATGAACATGATCTCCAATCTCTGGCGGCGCAGTCCCTCGCTCTGCGTGGGGCTCATGATCGCTCTGTTCGTGGCCCTGCGCATGGTGATCATTGTCGCCTCCCCGCTCGAGATCGGGCCGGACGAGGCGCAGTACTGGCGGTGGGCGCAGACGCTGGATTTTGGCTATTATTCGAAACCGCCGCTGGTCGCCTGGGTGATCTGGCTGTCGACCTCGATCTTCGGCGACGATGGCTGGGCCATCCGCCTCACCGCCCCGCTCCTCCACGGCATCGGCGCTTTCTTCCTCTTCCTGCTCGGCAAACGCATGTTCGACGCCCGCATCGGCGCGTGGGGCGCGGCGATCTACCTGCTGATGCCGGGCATCTGGCTGTCGTCCACCATCATCTCGACCGACGCGGTGCTGCTGCCGACCTATGCCATCGCGGTCTGCCTGCTGTGGCGCTTCCGCGACAGCCCGACCATGCTCAACGCCTGCCTCGCCGGCGGCGCCATCGGCCTCTCCATGCTTGGCAAGTACGCCGCGCTCTACCTTTATCCCGGCGCCGTGCTGGCTGCCTTCATTGATCGCGACATG
Source organism: uncultured Alphaproteobacteria bacterium (assembly GCA_963784415.1). Taxonomy (GTDB): domain Bacteria; phylum Pseudomonadota; class Alphaproteobacteria; order Caulobacterales; family Hyphomonadaceae; genus UBA7672. The sequence continues at coordinate 196,016 of CAWARK010000002.1, read as the reverse complement.
CGGAAGGCAATGCTCTCGCCTGCCGGCGCGATGGTGTTCGTGGCGTCTCTGGTCGTGCTCGGCCCCAACCTCGCCTGGAATGCCGCGAACAATTTCGCGACTGTCAGCCACACGGCGGACAACGCCAATCTCGCCAGCGCGGATTTCAACCCCGCGCGCATCGTCGTCTATCTGCAGGATCAGGCCGCCGTCTTCGGCCCGCTCACCTTGATCCTCCTTCTGGCAGGCCTGGGCTTCCTCGCCGGACGAAAAGACAAGCCCACCACGACACGCGAACTCTGGCTGATGTGCTTCATCCTGCCCGCGCTGATCGTGATCATGGTGCAGGAGATCATCTCGCGCGCGCACGCCAACTGGGCCGCGGCCGCCTACCCTGCCGCCGCCGTACTGCTCGCGTCATGGATCGACCGCGCCTTCGGCAAGCTCAAAGTCCGTCCCGTCCTGATCACGGGCGTGGCGATCAACACGCTCATGGGCGCAATCTTCGCCGCTGTCTGGGTCTCACCCTGGGTCGCGGACGCCACCGGCATTTCCGCGGGCATGAAGGGCGTACGCGGCTGGGGCGAGACCACGCGCCAGCTCGTCGCCAAGGCCGAAGAACTCCACGCCAGCGCTATCCTGGTCGACGACCGCGAGACATGGCACGCACTCGACTATCACGGACGTAACATGGCCATGCCGCCGATCCGCGCCTGGCCCGCCGGCCCCACGCCGCGCAGCCACGCCGAGGAAGCCGGCCGCATTCGTCCCGGCGACGACGCACGCATGCTGATCGCCAGCACCAATGAAGCGATGCGCCCGATGATCCGCTCGGACTTCGCGACCATCGAAGAGATCGGCTATCTCGACATTCCGCTGACCAAGAAGCGCAATCGCCGCTTCAAGCTGTTCCTGGCCTCGACCTATCACCAGACGCCGCGCACGCCGGAATTCCTGGCGACGCATACCGCGGCCGAAGACTAGCCCAACAGGTTCAGCCGCCGCCCGCCACCGGCTCGCGCACCACCGGCGTCACGCGCAGGCCCGTCGCGATATTGTCCTGTCCTTCGGCGACGAGTTGCGCCTCATCCGACAGGCCGGTCACCCAGACGCCATCAGCGGATTCGTCCACGATGTCCGCCGGCGCAAAGCCGATCACGCCGCCGACATCGAGATAGTAGATGCCGATCCGGCCATTCGAGTCTGCCTTGAGCAGCGACTTCGAAATCTTGTGCGCGCGGCCGAGCCCGATATTGATCTTGATCTCCGCCGTGCGCCCGACCGGAATGGCGTTGCCGGCATTCGGCACGCCGACCTTGATCTCGAAATTGCGCGTCTGCGGATCGATGACGCTGGCCAGCTTGTCGACCTGCCCTGCCACTTCGCGGCCATCGGGCAGCTTCACGCGCGCCGATGCGCCGACCTTCACCTTCAGCGCCTGCTTCTCGGATGCGCCCGCCACGAACGTGATCGGGTCCAGCCGCACCACCACGCCGCACGACGATCCCATGCCGACGAATTCGCCCAGCGTCGCGTTGCGCTTCTCGAACACGCCGCGGAACGGCGCGACAGCCTGGCGCTGCGACACTTCCGTCTTGGCGATTTCCAGCGCCGTGACCGCCTCGTCCAGCGCGGCCTTCGATTGGCTCACCCGCGCCTTCGACACCCAGCCCTCGGCCAGACGGCTGACATTGCTGTTATGAGCTTCGCGCGCCCGCGCCACCGCCCCCTCCGCCTGCTTCACCCGCCCCACAACGCCATGCCCCTCGAGGCCGCACAGCAGCGTGCCCGCTGACACGATGGCGCCCTCCTCGACCGGCAGCGCCGTCACCTTGCCCGCGGCGCCGAACGCTACCGGCGCGACCTCCGCCTCGCTCCGCCCGCCCAGCGACAGGTAAAGCGTCCGCTGCTCCGCCTTGGAGCGGACGAACTCCACCGTCCCGCCATGCCCCTCGGGCGTACCTGGCAGGGCCTTGTCGAGCGTCGGGACCGTGCTGGCCTGCACCCGCGCCACGGGATCTCCGCCGGACACCAGCGATCGGATGCCGACAATGGCGGCGATCAGCGCGATGCCGCCGAGCAGTATGCTGAGAAGGCGGGGCAAGTGTCTTCTGAACCTCCAGATTTCGGCCGGACCTGCGCGGAAGCGCCCACCCGCCGAAGATCAGGCCCTTATACTATGGGCGATTACACAGCCACGGTATCAAAATGGCGTGGCGGGCGAGATTATGGCCGCCGGGGCTCGCCCGCCCGGATTGCGCAGCTTTTCCCGGCTAAACATTGGCATTAGTTGCATTCCCGTCCCCAACCCCCTAGCTCCAACCAGCGCGAAGAGGGCCCGGACGGGGCCCCTCAGAACCTCCCGGGACGCCATGACGGAAGCCGCAGACAAACCTGCCGAAAAGGCCAAATCGCCCAACGCGCCGACGGAAGAGACCGTCCTGTCGGTCAAGCATTACACCGACCGCATGTTCGCCTTCCGCATCACGCGGCCGCCAGCCTTCCGTTTCCGCTCCGGCGAGTTCGTGATGATCGGGCTCGAGGGCGCCAACGGCAAACCGCTCCTGCGCGCCTATTCCATCGCCAGCCCGAGCTGGGATGAAGAACTCGAATTCTTCTCGATCAAGGTGCCTGACGGCCCGCTGACCTCCCGCCTGCAGGCGATCCAGCCGGGCGACAAGGTGCTGCTCGGCCGCAAGTCCACCGGCACGCTGGTTCACGACGCCCTCACGCCCGGCAAGCGTCTCTACTGCTTCTCGACCGGCACGGGCCTCGCGCCGTTCGCCTCCGTCATCCGTGATCCCGAAACCTATGAGCGTTTCGAGCAGGTCATCCTCACCCACACCTGCCGCGAAGTCGGCGAGCTGAAATACGGACAGGAGCTGGTCGCCTCGCTGCAGGACGATCCGCTGGTCGGCGAACATTTCGGCCGCCTGCACCACTATACCACCGTCACCCGCGAACCCTGGCCCAACCAGGAGCGCATCACGACCTGCATCGAGACCGGCCTCCTCTTCGCCGATCTCGAAGTTCCGCCCTTCGATCCCGCCGTCGACCGCGTCATGATCTGCGGCTCGATGGACATGATCAACGACACCAAGGCGCTGTGCGAAAAAGCCGGCCTGCGCGAAGGCTCCAACGCCCACCCCGCAGAGTTCGTCATCGAAAAAGCATTCGTAGGCTGACCCGCAAGCAAGCGTGTCCGGCGGATGCTCGCGTCTGACGTGATTTCTCTTGAGCGGTGTGTCAGCACGGCTAGTCACCGTTGATGGCGCGCACCGGGCTGAACCTTCTCCGCACTTGCTGTATCGGAAGCGCTCTCGCGTTTCTGACAAGTGCTGCCGGCGCTTGCTGGGCTCAGTCTCTCCCATCGGGGGATCAACCCAGCCGCGACACCGTCGTCATCGTCAGCCGCGCCCCCCTCGACGAAGGCGTCGCGGTCGACACCGTATCCGGCGCGGCGGCCCACCTCGATCAGTCAGACCTGATCCGAACCGGATCAGCGGACCTGCTCGGCGCGCTCGACCGCAAGATCGGCGGCGTGACCCTGGGCCTCGCACAAGGCAGCCCGTTCCAGCCCAACGTGATCTATCGTGGCTTTGAAGCCTCACCGCTTCAGGGCAACGCACAGGGGCTCGCAGTCTATGTTGACGGCGTCCGCTTCAACCAAGCCTTCGGCGACACCGTAGACTGGGACCTCATTCCCGATATTGCGATCAGCGACGTCGATCTTGTCGCTGCCAATCCCGCCTTCGGGCTCAACGCACTGGGTGGCGCGCTCAACGTCCGCCTGAAGGACGCTCTCACCGCCGATGGCGCCAGCATCGAAATGTCGGGCGGCTCCTTCGGCCGCACGCGACTTACGGCTGAAGCGGCAGGCGGCGCCGGACCCGTCGCGGTGTACGCCGCGATTTCAGCGCTTGACGAGGATGGCTGGCGCGATTTCTCCCCGTCGCGCGTGCGCCAGGGCTATCTCGATCTGGGTTGGCAAGGCGACGCTAGCAGCTTTCACGTCAGCGTTCTCAGCGCCCGTAACGATCTCACCGGCAACGGCGCCTCTCCGGTGGAGCTCCTTGCCGCCGACCGTTCGGCCGTCTTCACGCATCCTGACATCACGCACAATACATCCGACCGCGTGTCGCTGCGCGGCGACTGGACGCTGGGCGACAGCTGGACGCTGCGCGCCGATGCTTATGTCGGCCGGCTCGACCGCAAGACCGAGAATGGCGACGCCGCTGAAGTCGCGCCCTGCGATGAGGATGACGCCATTCTGTGTTCGGAAGAAACCGGCGCTCCGCTCACCGACGCCGCCGGAGATGACGTCTCGAATTTTGTCACGGATAGCCCCTACATCGCCGAATTCCCGATCTTCGCCGAGGGTGGCCCCTATGCCTTCCTGAACCACTCGCGCACGCGGACGACAAGCTGGGGCGCAGCTGCGCAAGCGACCCGCACCGCTCCCCTTTTCGGCCTGCCCCACCGCCTCTCGATTGGCGCCAGCCTCGATGGCGCGCGGACGCGCTTTTCAGCCGGCACACTGCTTGGGGAGCTGTCGCTCGACCGCGGATTTATCGGCCCCGGCGTCGCCATCGATCAACCTGACGCAGGCATCACGCCGGTCGGCGTCAATGTCGCCACGCGCTACTGGGGCGTCTTCGCAAGCGACACGATCTCTCTTGCGCCCGACCTCACGCTTACGCTTACCGGCCGCCACAACATCGCCGAGGTACGGCTTCGCGACCAGCTTGGCGAGGAACTCAACGGCGATCACGAATTCACGCGCTTCAATCCCGCTATCGGCCTCACGTGGCGCGTCTCGGACGGCGTCACGGTCTATGCAGGCCACTCGCAGACCAACCGCGCGCCCACCCCGGCGGAGCTTTCCTGCGCAGATCCCGAAGCGCCGTGCAGCCTCGCCAACTTCTTTGTCGCCGATCCCCCGCTGCGCCAGGTCATCGCCCGCACATGGGAAGCAGGCCTGCGCGGCAGCACCCGGAGCTGGGGCGACAGCACGGTCACCTGGCATGTCGACGCCTACCGCACCTCGGTCGCCGACGACATCCAGCTTGTCGCCAGCGGCGTGGCCGGCCGCGGCTATTTCACCAATGTCGGCAAGACGCGGCGCGAAGGCATCGAAGCCGGCGTCTCTGCGACGACAGGGCCATTCGACCTGTTCCTCGACTATGCCTGGACGAAAGCCACCTACCGCACCTCCTTCGATCTTAATGCCGGCGCCAATCCTGCGTTCGATGACGAAGACGACCTGATGACCGTCAATCCCGGCGATCATCGCCCGGGTATTCCGGAACACAGCCTCAAGACTGCACTCGACTACGCCATGACCCCCGACATCTCGATCGGTCTGGATGCGATCCTGTCGAGCGGGAGATACCTGGTCGGCGACGAGGCCAACCTCAACGCGCGCACGTCGGCCTTCACCGTCGTGAACGCCCACGCGAAGGCGCGTCTTTCCCCGAACGCGGACCTGTTCCTGCAGGTGCAGAACGTATTCGACACCGACTACGAAACCTTCGGCGCATTCGCTCCGATCGACGCGGTCCCCATCGCGGGCCTGCCCGACATCAGCAACCCCCGCAGCCTCAGCCCCGGCGCGCCGCGCGCCGCCTATGTTGGCCTGCGCTTCCGGATGTAGGAGGCCGCCGCCGCCCCCACCGCGAACCCGAACGCTGGTCCGCTGCGGCTAACCCGCCTGCGTCGCATCCGGTATTTGACAGACGTCGTCGCAACCTGAAGGATAATTGGACGCGCAATAGGCGCTCCAATCGACGGCAGGATGATCATGGCGGACAGTCTCCCAATCCCGGAAGCGGCGCTGCGGGACCCGAGGGCCCTGCATATGGCGAGCCTCTGGATCGCCGAGGGTGCGCTCCACGCCAACGTGAAGCTCGGCGTCTATGGCGGACGTCCCGATGTCACCGAAGCCAAGGCGTGGGGCGTGATCATGGCGAGTACGGTCCGGCTGATCGCAGAGGCCATGATCCGCGACCAGAGAACGCAAGATCCTCAGGAAATCGTGGTGAACCAGATCTGGACCGCCTTCCACGAGGAACTCACGACACCCTCGCAGGTCGGCTAGGCGTCCACCTTCGCGCCAGCCTTCACCGTGTCGTAGACGAATTCCTCGCCGTCGAGGTCGATCTTCGGCAGCTCGTCCTTCTCGTTCCAGTAGTCCTGCGTGTGCTGCCAGTCGCGCCTGTCGCCGCGCCGGGGCAGCTTGTGCATGCCGCGCATCACATAGCCGGGATTGAAATCCTCCGGATCGATCCACGTCGACAGCTTCATGTCCTTGAGGCTTGGCGGGATCGCAACCTCAACGCGCTTGGCGCCGATCGCCTTCATGTGGCCCAGCAGCCGCACGATGAAGTCCGCCATGATGTCGACCCGCAGCGTCCAGCTCGCGCGGAAATAGCCGAACACCCACGCCATGTTGGGCACGCCGGTGAACATCATGCCGCGATAGGTCACGGTCTCGCCGAACTTCAGCGGCTCGCCATTGACGACGAATGCGATGTCGCCCAGCGGCTCCAGATCGAACCCCGTCGCCGTGACGATGATATCCGCCTCCAGCTCCTGTCCCGACTTCAGCAGGATGCCTTTCTCGGTAAAGCGCTCGATCTCGTCCGTCACCACCGACGCCTTGCCCGACGCGATACCCTGGAACAGGTCGCCATCCGGAATGAATGCGATCCGCTGGCGCCATGGGCGATAGGACGGCGTGAAATGCTTCTCGACGTCATAGTCCTCGCCGAGGAACATCTTCACCGCCGCCAGCAACTCGTCTCTCACCGCATCCGGCTCATTGCGCGCTCGCGCCGTGAACTCGTCCTGCGTCTTCAGGATCTGCCGCCGCGTGATCTCGTGGATCCACTCCTCGTCCACCTGCAGCGCACGCAGCTGTTCCGCGATCTCGATCGCGTTGCGCCCCGGAATGAAATAGGTCGGCGACCGCTGCAGCATGATTACATGCTCTGCGTCCGTCAGGTTCGGCACCAGCGTCGCGGCCGTGGCCCCAGACCCGATCACGATCATCCGCTTGCCCTTGTAGTCGAGATCTTCCGGCCAGGTTTGCGGGTGAACGATCTTCCCCTTGAAGCTCTCCATCCCCGCCCACTCGGGCGTGTACCCCTTCGAGTGCCGGTAATACCCCTGGCACATCCACAGGAAGCCGCACGTCATCGTCACCATCGCGCCGTCCGACTTGCGCTCGACCTCCAGCGTCCAGACATTCGTCTTGCCCGACCACTCCGCGCGTTTGATCGTGTGACCATAGCGGATGTGCTTCCCGAGCCCGTTGTCCTCGATCACCTCGTTCATGTATTTCAGGATTTCGGACGCCGCCGCGATCGGCGGCCCCACCCACGGCTTGAAGCGATAACCGAACGTATGCAGGTCGCTGTCCGAACGGATGCCCGGATATTTGTGCGTCCACCACGTGCCGCCAAACGTCTCCTGCGTCTCCAGCGCCACGAAGGTCGTCCCCGGCATCTGCGTCTTCAGGTGATAGGCCGCGCCAACGCCGGATATCCCGGCGCCCACGATCATCACGTCAAAATGCTCGGCTTTGGCGGATGCCTTCTTCGCAGCAACGCTCATGCACTCGTTTCCCGTAGTTTCTGGTTTTCCGCATCACACCAGACAGCGTCGCCAAGCACCATCCCCTGACATAGCTCAAATCGCAGCGGAATGCCGTGGCGCGGCATTCGCCCGCTCAACTTGCGCTTCAACTCCGCGCCGAAATGCGCGATCAATCCGCCAAGCGCGAAAGACGCTTGCCTGGGAGCCGTCCATGTCAGAGTCCGCCGTCTATCCCGTCCCGCCCGCCTTCGCCGCCAAGGCCCTCGTCAACGCGGAAAAATACGAGAGCATGTACGCCGCCTCCGTCGCCGATCCCGAAGCCTTCTGGCGCACACACGGCCAGCGCCTGCAATGGATCAAGCCCTACACGAAGGTCAAAAACGTCAACTGGGACATCTCGAAAACCAACAACCCCGCCGACCTGCACGTCAAATGGTTCGAGGACGGCACGCTCAACGTCTCCGCCAACTGCATCGACCGCCACCTGCCCCACAAGGCCAACGACACCGCCATCGTGTTCGAGGGCGATGACCCCTCAGTCTCGAAGAGCATCACCTACGGCGAACTCCACGCCGAAGTCTGCCGCTTCGCCAACGTGCTGAAGGCGCAGGGTGTCACCAAAGGCGACCGCGTCACCATCTACATGCCGATGATCCCGCAGGCGGCCTACGCGATGCTCGCCTGCGCCCGCATTGGCGCCATCCACTCCATCGTCTTCGGCGGCTTCTCACCCGACGCCCTCGCCGGACGCCTGGACGATTGCGCATCCGTCTGCGTCATCACCGCGGACGAAGGCGTACGTGGCGGCAAGCCAATCCCGCTGAAGGCCAATGTCGATGAAGCGATCAAACGCCTCGGCGACAAATCCCCCGTCAAATCTGTCATCGTCATCCGTCACACCGGCGCCAACCTGCCCTTCGAGCCCGGCCGCGACCACGACTACGCCACCCTCGCCTCCACCGTCTCCGACATCTGCCTGCCCGAGGAGATGAGCGCCGAGGATCCGCTCTTCATTCTCTACACATCGGGCTCGACCGGAAAACCAAAAGGCGTCCTCCACACCACCGGCGGCTATCTCGTATGGGCCTCGATGACCCACGAGATCGTCTTCGACTACAAACCGGGCGAGGTCTTCTGGTGCACCGCCGATGTTGGCTGGGTCACCGGCCACTCCTACGTCGTCTATGGCCCGCTTGCGAACGGCGCGACCACGCTGATGTTCGAAGGCATCCCGACCTACCCCGACGCCTCGCGTTTCTGGAAGACGATCGACAAGCACAACGTCTCGATCTTCTACACCGCCCCCACCGCGCTCCGCGCCCTCATGGGCGCAGGCGATGATTTCGTCACAAGCTCCTCGCGCAAATCCCTCCGCCTCATGGGCTCCGTCGGCGAGCCCATCAACCCCGAAGCGTGGGAATGGTATTACCGCGTCGTCGGCGAGCAACGCTGCCCCATCGTCGACACCTGGTGGCAGACCGAAACCGGCGCCACGCTGATGACGCCCCTCCCCGGCGCCCACGCACTCAAGCCTGGCTCCGCCGCCAAGCCCTTCTTCTCGATCCGCCCGCAGCTCGTCGATGACAAGGGCACGGTCCTCGAAGGCGCGACCTCCGGCAATCTCTGCATCCTCGATTCATGGCCCGGCCAGATGCGCACCGTCTACGGAGACCATACTCGCTTCGTCGATACCTATTTCCGTACCTACCCCGGCAAGTATTTCACGGGCGATGGCTGCCGCCGCGACGAGGACGGCTATTACTGGATCACCGGCCGCGTCGACGACGTGATCAACGTCTCCGGCCACCGCCTCGGCACCGCTGAAGTCGAGAGCGCACTCGTTGCACATCCGAAAGTAGCTGAATCCGCCGTCGTCGGTTATCCGCATCACATCAAGGGCCAGGGGATATACGCCTATGTGTCGCTGATGGCCGGGGAAGTCCCCAAAACCAACCAAGAGAGCGACGACCTCCGTAAGGAACTGGTCAGCTGGGTCCGCAAGGAAATCGGTCCCATCGCAACGCCGGATGTCATACAATTCGCACCCGGACTGCCTAAGACACGTTCCGGCAAGATCATGCGCCGTATCCTGCGCAAGATCGCGGAGAACGACTTTGCTAACCTGGGTGATACATCAACTCTTGCTGATCCGGCCGTCGTCGACGACCTCATCAAGAATCGGGCAAGCAAATAGCCCTACGACAGGGGCATAGTGGCGCGCGAAAAAGGCATACTCGAGGACTGGCACGATGCGCGCGGGTTCGGCTTCATCCGCCGCCCCGCGGGTGGCAAGCTGTACGTGCACATGAAGGCCATCGGTAAGAGCACCGAACGCCCCAAGGCCGGCGACATCCTCTCCTACGAAGTCGGCACAGGCGCCAATGGCCGCCCCGCCGCCGTCGAAGCGCAGATCATCCGGCCGCTGCAATCGAAAAGCGCAGGCATCGCGCCCGGCAAGGGATCAGAACGCGTCGCCGCCCCTCCCAAGGGCCGCGAACCCAAGCCCGGATTCGTCGCCATCTCGAACCGCACCGCCGCTGCCGCGACCATCATCGCCCTTCTCGCCAGCAACATCATGCTCCAGCGCTTCCCCATCTGGGTGGGCCTGCTCTACCTCATCGCCGGCGTCGCCTCGTGGGCGCTCTACCAGGCCGACAAGCGCGCCGCCGAACGCCGCGAGTGGCGCGAACCCGAGCGCATCCTGCATCTCGCCGATCTGACCTTCGGCATCGTCGGCGGGCTTCTTGCTCAGCACGTACTCAGGCACAAGACCTACAAGCAAGGCTTCGTGATGATCACCGCGCTCATCACCGCCCTCCACGTTCTCACGCTCGGCCTCATCATGGTCGGCGTTTACGCCCCCGGAACAGTCGGCGACTTCTTCCGCCAATTCTTCCTGCACTCCGCCACGTAGCGCACCACGATCACGATGGAGTCACGCTCGGGCTTGTCCCGAGAATGACACTGAGAGGGCAGCCCGAAGCTGGTCTCAATTTTCTGGAATCAAAGCCCAGCCCACCTCGCACGCCCCGCGCGCGAGATTGCACCGCTGCGTCACACCGCGACGTCGAACTCGTCCAGGTCGAACTCGCCATCGTCCAGTTCAACCGGCGCATCCCCTACCCGCGACGGGCGCGCATGACGCGCCATCACTTCGAACAGCGTCTCGCGCACGATCGGCTTGGCGACGTGATCGTCAGCGCCGGCTTCCTTGGCTTCCGTCACATGCTCGTCGGTCGCGTTGGCCGAGACCGCCAGCATCGGCGTCGGGATACGCCCCTCCTTCGTCTCCAGCGCGCGGATCGCCCGCATCGCCGCGAGGCCGCCCATGATCGGCATCTGCAGATCCATGAGAATGAGATCGAACTTGCCCGCCGTGAATTTCTCGACCGCTTCCTTTCCGTTCTCCGCGAACGTGATCGACACGCCGCTCTGCGCCAGCAGCAGTTCCACCACGCGGCGGTTCATCGGATTGTCTTCGGCAACAAGTAGTTTGAGGTTATCAAGATGCGTCTCCGCATCGAAATCTTCCACGGCCACCGCCGTGATGGCGCCCAGCGCTGCGATCCGGTCGCGCGAAATCGGCGCGACGACTTCGAAAGTCGAGCCCAGGCCCTCCTCCGACTGCGCCGTCACCTTGCCGTTCATCAACTCGACAAGCCGTTTCACGATCGAAAGGCCAAGACCCAGACCGCCATAGCGGCGCGAGGTCGAGGAAATGTCGGCCTGCTCGAAGCGTTCGAAAATCCTGTCGGCCATCTCGGGCGCAAAGCCCACGCCGGTATCCGTGACCGACATGCGCACCTGTGTCTTGCCATCGGGCAGGTCTTCGACGGTTACCGAGACGCTGATATGGCCCCGATCCGTAAACTTGACCGCGTTGTTGAGCAGGTTGCCGAGGACCTGCCCGATCCGCACCGGATCGCCGCGATAGACGCCATCGCAGCTTGCGGAAATGAAGGTGTCGAACCGCAGGCCCTTGGCCTCCGCCCGCGTCCGCGCCGCCTCGCACGTATTGCGCAGTGTCTCTTCGAGTTCGAACGGACGGATGTCGAACTGGATGTCATCGCCCTCGAGACGCGAGAACTCGACAAGATCGTCCATCACGCGCAGCAGCGTGCGACCCGATGTCGAAATCAGCCGCACCATCTCGCCCTGGCGCTCGTCCAGAGGCGTGCGGTTCAGCACTTCGGAGACCGCCAGCACGCCGTTCAGCGGCGTCCGGATCTCGTGGCTCATGTTGGAGAGGAAGTCGGACTTCGCCGCCGCCGCGACCAGCGCGCGTTGTTCAGCTTCCATCGCCTGCAGCTCGATCTGCTTGCGCGTTGTGATCACCTGGATCACCGCAAATGCGCGCGCCGGCGAGCCCTTGACCGACTTCAGGATGCGCACGGCGGCTGCGTGCCAGATTTCCCGGCCATCTGGGAACACGACGCGATACTCCGCCGTGTACGGCGCGCCGCCTGCCATGTGGGCGCGCCACTTGTTGGCGAGCATCTCGCGATCGGCCGGATTGATCGATGTGTCACCGCCGGTCAGCGTGTCGAATGTAGGCCGCTGCGGGAACAGATTCCGCCAGTCGCCCTCGACATTGGTCTCGCGGTTCTCGAAGTCGAGCTCCCAGATCATCATCTGGGTGATCGACATGCCGTACGACATGCGCTCCTTCGACGACTCGACCTCGTGCTGAGCGCGCACGATGTCGGTCACGTCCTCATGCACCGAGATGAGGCCGCCGATCTCGCCGTTGCCATCGTGCCAGGGCGCAACCGACCATTTCAGCCAGCGCTGCCCGCCGGATGGGCTTTGGTACGGGTCACGATCATGGCTCATCGCTTCACCGCGCAACGCCTGCCGATGCATGGTGCGCCACTTCTCGGGAACCCATGGCCGGATTTCGTAGAGGTGCCGCCCGAGCACTTCGTCCTCGGTCAGCCCGTGCTCGGCGATCCAGCTTGCGCTCGCCATCATCACGCGCAGGTCCTTGTCGCACATGCAGATCGCCATCGGCGCTGCCTGCACGAAGCGACGCACGGTCGAATCGGCGCTCAGCGCGGCTTGCAGGGCGGTATGACCATCGGTCTTGTCGACCACGACGCCATGCATGGCTTCGACCTGCCCGCGCGCATCGATCGACACAGCGCCGGCAACACGCACCAACCGCGTCGTGCCATCAGCGCGGCGCACGCGGAGCGTGTGGCGCATCGGCTTGCGCTTCTCGAAAGCTTCGCGCGCAGCAGCAACCGCAGCCTGCCGGTCTTCGGCATGGACCATCTCGACAAGGTCGGTCAGCACCAGCGGCGGCGCCGCGGGATCGAGACCGAGTATGCGGGCAGCCCCCTGCGAGCACTGCAACTTGAAATCGCGCCCCGCACGCCAGTGACCAATATCGCCAACCTGCTCTACCGCATCGCGCGCCGCAGCAGTCTCTTGTCTTTCGCGCTCAAGCAGATCCTGCTTGGTGACATCGCGGCCAACGAACGAGATCAGTCCTTCCGGCCCCATCCATGTCAGCTCGGATTCGATCAGCCGCGTCTCGTGTCCAATGCGAAAACGCAGTTGCAGCGTCCGCGTCATCGCCTTGTCGTTCAGCCCGCGCAGCGTCTCGCGCAGACCCTCGCGGCGCTCCGGTTCGATGTAGGAAATGATCGAGGCATCATGTGCGCCGCCCGCCGGTCCCGTCAGGCGCCGATAGGCGATGTTGGCGCGAACGACGCGGCCTTCCTGGTCGATCAGCGCGAACGACTCGGTGACGGCATTCATGAAATGCTCGGTCGCGCTGTCGAAGCAGCGTTCGATCACCTCTGGCGGTGACGCCGAGCCCATGGGAAGCGGAGCAGAGGTCATCTACGCGATAAGCCCGATTTCTAAGCTGGCCCATCTCGCGCGAGAACAGTTAACAAACCTGTAGAAACCCGACTCGGCAAAAGGGGTTTTCGCCCCGATTCGTCGCCGGAATCGCGCCTTCACACGTGCTTAACGCCTACAGCGAAAGCGCCTGCCGGGCCGCCTCGATCCGGTCCATATGGGCGTAAAACGGGCCCCAGTCGTCAGCATCCGCGATCCTGTCCCACAACGCCTCGACCTCCTCGATCAAGAGGCTGGCAGGCAATTCCCCCCGGAAATAGGGATGTGCCAGCCGCTCGGGCCGCTCCGGCGTGTGCGCCATCAGCAGCCCCCGCACATCCTCGAAGTCTGACGATGCATACAATCCGGCCAGCGGGCTCAGCTTAGCCCGTTCCGCGCTCGCTTCCCCGCCAAACCAGTCGAAGAACACCTGCGGCCACGTCGCGTGCGTCTGCCCCATCCAGCCGAACAGCGCCTTCATCAGCTCCACCGCCTGATCCGGCCCGGCTGATTTCAGCCCCAGCACACCCAGCACCCGGCGCGGAAACGCCTCGCGATACGCCAGCTCATAGGTCGCAAGCTCGCGTTCCAGGTCAGCAGGTTCTGCCAGCAATGTCAGGCAGTTCGCGAACTGGCTGAGGTTCCACAACACCGCCGAAGGCTGTCGCCCGAATGCATAGAGCTTGGTGTCGTCAAAATACGCCGCCGTGAAGCTCGGATCCGAATAGGGAAGAAAGCGCCATGGCCCGTAGTCAAAACTCTCGCCCGTCACTACCATGTTGTCGGTGTTGAGCACGCCGTGGACAAACCCCGCCGCCATCCACCCCGCCGCCAGATCCGCCGTCGCCCGCACCACTTCGCGCAGCAAGCCTGCAGCCGAAGCCGCCGTGTCGGCGCCGGCGGCGGACGGATGGAAATGCCGGATGCAGTACTCGACCAGCCGCGCCGTCGCATCGGCGTCGCCCGCATGCGCTAGCCGCTGGAACGTACCGAACCGCACATGGCTGTGCGACAGCCGCACCAGCACCGACGACCGCGTCGGCGACGGTTCATCGCCCCGATGCAGGTCTTCACCCGTCTCGATCAGCGAGAACGCCTTCGATGTATAGACGCCCAGCGCCTCGAGCATCGACGCCGCCATGATCTCACGCACGCCGCCCTTCAGCGTCAGCCGCCCGTCGCCCTGTCGCGACCACGGCGTCTGGCCCGATCCCTTGGTGCCAAGATCAAGCAGACGGTTCTGGTCATCCCGCAGCTGCGCAAAAAGGAAACCACGCCCGTCGCCCAGGTTCGGATTGTACGTCTTGAACTGATGCCCGTGATACGCCAGCGCCAGCGGCCTCTCGAGCGATCCCTCCAGCGGCGCGAACCTGCCAAAGTGATCGACCCATGCGTCGTCGCTCATTCCGCCAAGACCCACACGCTCCGCCCAACGCTGGTTGCGCCAGCGCAGGGTGTGTTGCGGAAACGCTGCGGGCTCGACCTCCGTATGAAAACGGCTGTCGAGCTCAAGGATCGCGCGCTCGGGCCTGTAGAGCGTCACTTCGCTTTCGGCAGCAGCACGACCGGAATGCGCACCGAGCGCGCCGGCCCGCGGATATCGTTCGCCTCGTCGATAAATTCCGGCATGTCTTCGCTGAAGATCAGCTCGGCATTGGTTTCCTTGGCCACGTCGAACGCCAGTTCCGCCTTGAACCCGACCGGCCCCGGATCGGTCCAGCTCTTGTCGCCGTCCTGCATCGCCGGCGCCTGCACCAGCGTTACGCCGTCGACAACCAGCTCGGCCACGAACTGCCCCTCGAAGAACCAGTCATTGATGGCGCTGCCGGTCGCAACCAGCGGGCTCGTCACGCGGGCGCCGGCAACGGGCGCTGCAACCGTGATCTCACCGGCCGGCGCAGCCTTGTATTTCTCTGCATCGCTCGCCACCGCAGCAGGCGCTGCAGGCGTTTCCACCACAGGCGCTTCCGGCTCCTTCGGCGGAGCAGCCTCCGGCGCACACGCGCTCAGCAGCAACAGGGCAAGGGCGGCGCGCTTCATCATCGACTTTCTCCACGAAACTTCCATCACCCTAGAGGGAATTTCCGGAATGCCAAAATCCTGCCCGAATTGTCCGGCAGACCCTCGTTCGTCGGGGGACATCTCCCGCACTTCAATGGAGCCACACAGACCATGAGGCGACTGAATTTAGCCAGTTCGCCCCTCTGTATCCCAGGGGGCGGTCAGCGCTCCCGGGCTTGGCTCGGCAGCGTCTGACCTCGCGAAAATAGCCCTGGCTGCGCCGTGCAATTCCGCACGCGCGGAGCCGCGTTCCCGATGATCCGCCTTATCCGCGGCATTGCGGGCGCACGTCGAGAGGAGACGCGACCATGGTCGCGCAATTATTCAACCGCGCGCCCCAGCGGGCGCGCACGGCGACGCCTTTGCTGGCGTTCATCGCCGGCGATTTCGCCGACGCGGTGGCGCAGCTCTGGCCCGCGCCGCATGGCGAGTTCTTCGCCCTGCCAGCCGCCCGCCGCCACGCAGCGGCGATCGCGCTGGCAGGTCTTGCCGTCCGGCCCATTCCGTCCGGCGACATCCGCCGCCTGGTCGAATTCCAGCGCGACGCGACCGTGGCGGAGGCGCTGGCCGGGGATCTTGCCACCGGCCTGATGCGCACCCTGTCCAAGGCGGGCGAAATCCTGTGGCGGCGCAAGCATTACGCGACCTTCGTTCAGCTGATGGCTGATCCGATGGCCGCCGAAGTGCTGCGTCATCTCGACGATGTCCGGCCCGACGTGTTCGACCCGATCGCGGCGCTGCCGCCTGCCCTGCGCATGGCGACCATCGTCCGCGTCATCCCTTCGGTCGCGGCGGCGGCGGATCTTCGTCGCGCCTTCCATCTGGCGGTGATGATGCGCGAGCCCGACTCGGGCGCACGCATCGCCCGCCGCTGGGGTGCGGGTGGCGAGACGCGCGCCGTGTTCATGCGCGCCTACGAGGACATGACGCCGGAAGTCTTCCGCACCGTCGGTCCTGCGCCTGCGCTGGATGCACCGTTCGTTCGCATCGCGAACCGCAAGCAGCTGGAGGATGTGGCGCGTGAATTCCGCAACTGCCTCGCCGAGCACGGCGGGCGCATCGCGGAAGGCAAGATGGCCGCTTATGTCTGGCGCGCCGAACCGCTCGCCGCGATCGCGCTCAACCGCGACGCTGCGGGCTGGCGGCTGGCCGAGGCGAAGGCGCCGGACAACGTCGATCTCGACGAGCGCTTTCTGCGCGAACTCGTGTCGCGTCTCCAGCGTGTCGCCGTCCGCACCGGCCCTTCGGTGCAAACGATGATGTCGCGTCTCGACGACTGGGCGAGCGGCAACGCTTATCCCCGCGCCGAGCACACGGGCTTTATCGACCAGCTCGTGCTCGGCGACCTCTGGAGCTGACGGCGTGTTCCGTACTGAGTGAGATCAGTGCGGAACACGTTGTTCCGGGAACAAATCCGCCGCCCACGCGATTCCCGATGAGGAGGACCAGCATTTGGCGCGGCTCAAGGACCATTGGGACAACCTGAAAGCCGGCGCTGGTCGCGCTTATGCAGGTACGCGCGAGCGCATCCGCACGATTCCGTGGACCAAACCCTCCAAGACATTCCTGATCTGGACCGGCTCGATCTTCGGCGTTCTCGTCGGCGCGTGGGTGATCCTCAACATCCTGCTCGCCAATCCTGCGACCGGCACGCCCATGATCAACTGGGCGCTGGGCACGTTCGGCAACAAGGACGCGCACGTCCAGTCCGGATATCTTGAACACCCCTTCTCCAGCAAGATCGTCCTCCGCACGCTTGACTGGCCAGGCACAGCCGAAGCCAACGAGATTGACGTTCACTACGACATGTTCGGCTTCCTGCCCGGCCGCATCTGGGCGAACAACGTCCGCATCCGCGATGGCGAAATCCTCCTGAACGAGCCGAAGGAAAACGAGAACCCCGCGCCGTTCATGCCGCAGAAATACGTCAACACGATCGACGCCAGGAACGTCGTCATCAAGTTCACCCGCAACGGCAAACCGCGCACAGTCGAGATTGTGTCTGCGCAAGGCTCATTCTCGGATGGCAGCGTCAGCGCCGAGGCCGTGTCGG
Source organism: uncultured Alphaproteobacteria bacterium (assembly GCA_963784415.1). Classification (GTDB taxonomy): domain Bacteria; phylum Pseudomonadota; class Alphaproteobacteria; order Caulobacterales; family Hyphomonadaceae; genus UBA7672. The sequence goes on along the minus strand of CAWARK010000002.1, from coordinate 178,480 downwards.
GCGACAACCGCATCACCTTCGATGGCCTGCAGCGCGATTGGGGCGGCGCCCTGAAAGGCTCGATCACGGCCCGCGGACAGAACATCAAGGATCTGGCTGACATTGCCGGCGCCGCTGCGCCCGATACCCCGCCCTTCAATATCAAAGGCAGGCTCTCGGTCGAGAACCAGACCTGGTCGATCGAGAACCTTACCGGCAAGATGGGCCAGAGTGATCTCACCGGGTTGGTGCGCATCAATCTGGCCCAGAAGAAGCCGTTCCTGACGGTCGCCCTCAAATCGAACAAGCTCGATTTTGACGATCTTGGCGTCGTGTTCGGCATTCCAACCAGCGTCGACAAGGGCGAAGCTCTCAATGACGAGCAGAAGCTGGTGAACGCCGAATTCGATAAATCGTCGCGCCTCATTCCCGACGCCCGCATCGACTTCACCCGTCTCGGCGCCGTCAATGCCGACATCGATTTCGACGCCATCAAAGTCGTTGACGCGCCCATCGGCATCAACGCCCTCAATCTCAAGGGAACGCTTCGCGACAGTGTGCTGGATTTCGAGCGCGCCATTGTGAAGACCGGCTCCGGCGACCTCGACGCTGCCGTTCATCTCGATGCGCGCAAGGACCCCGCGACGACGAAAGCTTCAGGCAAGATCACCAATCTCGCGATCAGCACGATGGCGCCCAACAACCTGATCCGTGGCAAGCTTCAGGGACGCTTCTCCCTCACCTTCACCGGCTCCGGCTTCCGTGATGCTGCGGCGAGCTCCACCGGCGAAGCGGGCGTCTGGTCCAACAACAGCGAGCTGTCCAAATTCGCCACCGAAGGCGCCGGCCTCGATATCGGCGAGATCGCCCTGCTGTTCCTGACCGAAGACAAGCGCAAGCCCGAATTCCTGCCGTCACGCTGCCTTGCCGCCAACATCGCCTTCAAGAACGGCCAGGCGACGCTCCAGCCCGCCATCATCGAGAACAAGGACAGTCTTGTTGCAGCGACGGGCGGCGTGAACCTGAAAAACGAGTCGATGGATATCCAGCTCTTCGCCAAGCCGCATGACACGTCCGTCGGCACCATTTCGGGCGACATCAAGATTGGTGGCACGCTCCGCAATCCGAGCTTCCAGGCGCTGAATGAGGAAACGCTGGTTCAGGCCGCCGCATCCGCCCTGCTGTCGTCGATCACCGGCGCGCTTGCCATCCTCCCCTTCATCCAGCCGGGCGGTGAGCCGGACGCGCCTTGCGCCACGCTGCTTGCGGATGCGAAAGAAACGAGCACGCGCAACAACCCGGCCGGCAAGATCACCCCGAAGAAGGGTTAGAAGCGCGGGATCTACAGGCGAATTCCGCCGCCAGTGATCTTCTGCAGCAGGTCAGGCGTGATGAGCTGATAGCTGTGCGCCACATTGTCAACGACATACAGCGGATCGGTGGTCGCCTTCGGATCAAACCCGTCCTTCACCAGATCAACCTTACGATATTTCAGCGTGCCGGTCGTCTCCACTTCCTTCTGGAAGCGCAGGAATACCGGCCGCGCAAAGGCCGGCAGGTTCGCCGCGAGATGCGCATATAGCGCCTTGAGGTCGACACCCTCGGGCGTGATTGCCGCCATGCCCGCCCGGCCATCCTGCCCCGGCACCTGTACGCCGTAGACAATCGCGTGCTTCACGCCCGGCATCGACGAGATCGCGATCTCCACCTCGCTGGTCGAAACGTTCTCACCCTTCCACCGGAATGTCTCGCCGATACGATCCGCGAAATAGACGTAGCCGTCCGCGTCCATCCGCATCAGGTCGCCCGTGCGGAACCACAAATCGCCCTTGGCCATCACATCGCGCAACAGCTTCTTCTTCGATTGCGCCTCGTCATTATAGCCATCGAAGCGCTGGCGCGCCTCGCCATTGATCGGCCCCACCGCTTCGCCGATCTCGTCCGGCGCAGCCTCAATGCAAAGACCATCCGGCCCGCGAACCGGCTCCTCCGTCTCGACGTCGAACCGTATGATCCGCGCCGGCAGTCGTGAGCGCAGCAGGCGCGGAATACGCCCCACCGCGCCGATCTTTCCGTCGAGATTGAAGAAATTCACATTGCCTTCGGTCGAACCGTAGAATTCGACGAGCTGATGGATGCCCGTCCGCTCGACAAACTCCGCCCACACATCCGCGCGCAGCCCGTTGCCGAAACCCTTGGTGATGGTGTGGCTATGTTCCAGCGTCGTCGGCGGCTGGTTCATCAGATAGCGGCCAAGCTCGCCGATATAGACCAGCATCGTCGCCTTGTTGTCGATCGCCTCCTGCCAGAAGTGCGAAGCGGAAAACTTGCGCTGCAGGATAACGCACGCGCCCGCATTCAACGCCGTGCCGACCCCGCACATGCCGCCGGTCGCGTGATAGAGCGGCAGGGTCAGCAGGATGCGGTCATTGTGGTTCGCCTCGGTCGCGTCCTTGAACACGCGCATCAGTCCGCGCGCCCGCACGCCCGTGATCTTCGCCGCCTTCGGCAGCCCCGTCGTGCCCGACGTATAGATGTAGAGCGCCACATCCCCGCCCTTCACGCCCACCCGCAGCGACTTGTCCGGCCGCCCCGGCGCTGACTGGTCAACCGCCTTGTCGATGCGCGTCGCGCCGGCAACATCGCCGCCCAGAACGAACGCGCCCAACGCCAGGGGCGCCAGGTCGCGCGCAGCGGCATAGTTCGGCGCCAGCTCGGGGTTCATGACGATGGCCTTGCAGTCCACCACCTTGAGGCAGTGCGCGAGACCTGCGCCCGTGAGATTGTAATTGATCAGCGCAGTCGTCACCGCGATCTTCGCCATGCCGAACCAGAAGGCGATATAGTCCGGCCGGTTCTCCATGAAGAGCGCAACCGTGTCGCCCTTCTTCAGCCCGATCGACAGGCCCCAGTGCGCAAACCTGTTCGCCCGCGCTTCGAAGTCGGCATAGGCGATCTCATGCCCTTCAAATGAGATGAATATCCGCTCGGGATGATCGTCGACCGCATCCTCGATCGCGTCGGCCAGCGTGTATTCCGCCTCGGGATCGAACTTGCCGATCGCGCCGATGATCCGGCGAAAGCCGTTGATGTAGATCCAGTCGCTCTTGAGGCCGTCGATCAGGTTCATGAGACAAGACCAGCTGGAGGGCGGGAATTGGAGCCTACAGGCGCGCGATTAAGCTCGCGTTGACGTTTCTCGCACGCCCATCATCAAAGATGTGATCGCCCCCGCGCGCATACAACAGGCGTCATGAACAGCTCTCCGGCTTCATCTCGATACGCTGGAATTTCACGCCGACCGGACCCGTATTGGTGATCGAATGTGGACCCTCGGGCGGAGACCACACAGCGCGATACCCGCCCGTGGGTTTCACCTCATTCTGCGCCACCTGAACAAACTTGCCGTCCACCATGCGGTATTCGGTATAGACAAAGATCGCGCCGCCATCGCCGCCCGTCTCGCCCATGATCACGCTGGGCAAGGCATGAATATGGATCGGCTCGTTCGCCCCCGGCGGCAGGTTGATCTCCAGCACGCGCACATGCGAATCCTCGAACAGAACGTGATGCGAATAGGGCGCCGCCGTCACCGCATCATAGGGATGCAACTCCGGATGGCAGAAGATGGGATCAGGCGGCAGGGACCGCTGCGCTACGGCGGCCGGGGCCAGCAGAAGCGTCGTGACAATTGCTGCAAATCGCATGGGGTCCTCCCTGCTCGCGAGCCGCTATTCTGATCATGCTGACGCCCCAGCGGCAATGATCGGCGCCACTTCCCGCTTGACGTCTTCCTTGCCGCATGGATTACGCGGTGAGCAGGAGACGACCATGTCCCAACTCGCATTCCGTTACGCCCGCAAGGCCGACGCCGCCGCACTCGTCGACCTGATCGAACGCGCCTATCGCGGCCCCGAAGCGGCCGGCAAATGGACATCGGAAGCCAGCCTGCTCACCGGCCCTCGCACCAACACCGACGAGATCATCGCCCTGATCGACCGCGAGGATTCGCGTTTCATTCTCGCCGAGCAGGATGGACGGCTCGCCGGCTGCTGCCTCGTGCAGGGCATGAACCGCGATCCGCAGCAGGCCGGCGTCAACGCCGCCTATTTCGGCATGTTCGCGATCGAACCCGGCGCCCATGGCGGTGGCATCGGCAAGATCGTGCTCGCCGAAGCCGAACGGCGCGTCGCAGATCTCTGGGGCGCCAACCAGATGGTGATGACGGTCATCAACCTGCGCAACGAACTGATCGCCTGGTATGAGCGCCGCGGCTATCGCCAGACCGGCGCGACGCTGCCCTTCCCCTTCAGCGAAACGTCAGGCGAGATTCACCGCAACTTCCATCTGGTCGAAATGCGCAAGGACCTCGCCTGATGCCACATGGTAGAAGCTCGACGCGATGCTTAATGACTGAATTTCCGGCCCCGGGATTACTCCCGGAGCCGGAAGCCCCAGTCAGGCGCTCATGAGGCACATACCTAGGCGATCTCCGTCACCATGCCCGCACCAACGGTCTTGCCGCCTTCACGGATGGCGAAACGTACGCCCTTCTCGATCCCGACGGGTTTGTTGAGATCGAACTCAACGTCCGCCTGGTCGCCCGGGTTCACCATCGCGCCCGCATCGAGCGTGATGACGCCAGTGACGTCGGTCACACCGAAGAAGAACTGCGGGCGATAGCCGCTTCCGAACGGCGTGTGGCGTCCGCCCTCGTCCGCAGTCAGGACGAAGATGGTCGCCTTGCCTTTCGTGCGCGCCTTGATCGCGCCGGGCGCGGACAGGACCAGCCCGCGTTCGACGTCTTCACGCTTCAGGCCGCGCAGCAGCAGACCGACGTTCATCCCGGCGCGCGCCTCCGGAATATCCTTCCGGAAGGCCTGCGTGCCGGTGACAACAACGGCGGCGCCGTCATTGTCGAGACCGACGATCTCGACCGCGTCACCCACCTTGAGCACGCCGCGCTCGACCCGGCCGGTGACGACCGTGCCGCGCCCGGCGATGGTGTTGACGCCTTCGATCGGCATCAGGAACGGGCTCGCGAAATCGCGAACCGGGTCCGGAATACGCTCATCCAGCGCCTTCACCAGCTCGTCGATGCAGGCGACATCCGCTCCGTCGAAATCGCCGCGAGCGACGGCTTCGACAGCCTTCAGCGCACTGCCGAACACGAAGGCCGCATCCTTGTAGCCGTGCGCCGCGAGCAGCGCGCCGGTCTCCAGCTGGATCAGCTCCTTCATGTCCTCGCGCTCGGTGGGGTCGAGCATGTCCATCTTGTTCACGAACACGACCATGTGCTTCACGTTCACCTGCCTTGCGAGCAGGACGTGCTCGACGGTCTGCTTCGCCGGCCCTTTCGTGCCGTCGATGAGCAGGATCGCGCCGTCCATCTGCGAGGCGCCGGTGATCATGTTCTTCACGTAGTCGGCGTGACCCGGACAGTCGATGTGGGCGTAGTGCCGGCTCGCCGACTCGTACTCCACATGGGACGTGTTGATGGTGATGCCGCGAGCCTTTTCCTCGGGCGCCTTGTCGATCTCACCGAACGACAGGGCCTTGCCGCCGAAACGCTTCGCCTGCACCTGCGTGATCGCAGAGGTCAGGGTGGTCTTGCCGTGGTCGACGTGCCCGATGGTGCCGACATTCACGTGCGTCTTCATAACGAGCTCCTTTCAAGAGCCTTGAGCGCCGCCGGCCTCCGCTGATCAGGCGGAATCCCGGCGGCCATTGGCTTGGCGCGCCAAATCTGGATGGCGGAAAACCTGCGGCTCCGCCTGAAACGATGGAATTGCGTTGCTGAGGGACTAGCCCTGTCGGTCAGCAACGCGCGCGGCTTCGCGCACGCGATCAGGCGTGGCGGTGGCGGCGTTTGCTGTCAGTGCACGGCGCATTGCGTGCTCCTTCCGACGTTGGCGCGCTCCTCACGCGCATGAAAAAACCCTGGAGGCGGGGCCATCCAGGGTCTGAAGAAGACACAAGGAGAGGCCACCGCCTCTCCGATGAGAGACGAGCTATGCTGCTGCCGAGTAGAGCTCGTTGAACATGTGGACCTCGATAGTGCGAGCGCGAGATAACATCGCACGCCGCCAAATTCAAGGTGGGCTTTTCGTTTGGCGCGCTGGCGTGCTTAAGTCCGCCCGCGCGCGGGAGGGCAATCATGATCCTGGAAACCATCGAAGTCGGCGGCTGCCGGTCTTACCTCCTCGGCTGCGAGCAGACCTATGTCGCCGCCCTGATCGATCCCGAAATCAGCGCCATCGAGCGTTATCGCGGCCTCGCCGCGCGCCACGGCATGACCGTCCGCTATGTGATCGACACGCACACCCATGCCGACCACTTCTCCGGCGCGCGCGAAATTTCGCGCCTTCTCGGCGCTCAGGTGGTGATGAGCCACCTGTCGCCCGCCCCCTATGTCGACCTCCGGCTTGGCGATGGCGACATGCTGCTGGTCGGCGCCCTGCGCGTACAGGCGATGGCGACACCGGGACACACGGCTGACTCCACGACCTATGTCGTCGACGGCCACGCCTTCACGGGCGACACGCTGTTGATTGGCGGCACAGGCCGCTCCGATCTTCCAACCGGCGACCCGGAGCAACTCTATGAAAGCCTGTTCAGCCGCCTCCTGAAACTCGACCCGGCAACGCAGGTCCATCCCGCGCACGAATACAAGGGCCGCACCGGCTCCACCCTCGGCGAAGAGATCGCGACCAACCCGCGCCTCCAGAAAACCGATCGCGCCGATTTCGTCTCCATGATGCGCGCGCTCAATATGTCTGCGCCGACGCACCTCACCGAAGCTTTGCGTGTCAACATGAGCGGCAAGAAGTCCGTCGCCCAGCTCCTGTCGGAGGCCAGCGCCGCCACGCCCTTCATGTCCATGGCCGAACTCTCGTCTCGTCTCTCCGCGCGCCAGAACGATCTCGTCGTCCTCGACGTGCGCGAGAAGGATGCGTTCGATGGCGGCCACCTGCCCGGCGCCATGTTCCTGCCGCGCGGACAGCTTGAACTGCGTGTCAACGAAGCCTTTCCCGACCCCACCGTGCGGATCGTCGTGATCTGCGAGTTCGGTAAGATTTCCACCTTCGCCGCCGCGACCCTGCGCTCGCTCGGCTTCATGCACGCCTCGGCGCTCGACGGTGGCATGAAAGCCTGGCGCGACGCGGGCTTTCCGACCGAAAAATAACGCCCACGCTTCGACGCCCCCTCGTTCCGCCGCAGGAACTCTGGCATCATCGGATTACCGTCGCGCCGGAGACACGCATGAAGCTCAGACTTGCAATCGCCGCGTTGGTCGCAGCGCCCGCCCTCACAGCCTGCACAACCGACGAGCTCGACATGTTCGGCACGGCGCTGTCGCTCTACAGCGACCTCGAATACCTCGACGGCGACTGCGCCTTCGGTCTGCACAAGTATTACGACAGCGACGGCCATCATCACTGTTCCGTCAGCGACGACAAATACCATCAGGACGGCACGGGCCATCACCACGACCAGAACTAGCGCCTCCCGGAACTAGCGCCTCAAGGCCATAGCGGCCTACACTCGTCGCATGACGCAAACCCTTCGCATCGATCGCCGCTTCAACGGACCGCACGATTCCGGCAATGGCGGCTATTCCGCCGGTCTCGCAGCGCAGCTCCTGCCCATCGCCGAAGCCGTCCCGGAAGGTATCGAAGTCGCGCTGCGCGCCCCGATCCCGCTCGAACAGACCCTGCGTGCGCACACGACGGATACCGGCCTCGACATCATGACCGACGATGCCGCGACCCGCATCCAGATCTTGTCGCTGCGTCCCGTCCATCTCGCGCTCCCGGACATTCACTCGCCCGGCCTCGAAGCCGCAACCGTCGCCGCCGCCACGTTCCGCAACATCGACGACCACGTCCTGCCGCACTGCTTCGTCTGCGGCCCCGCCCGCGCCGAAGGCGATGGCCTGCGCATCTTTCCCGACTGGCTGAAGGATCCCGCCGGCGTCGAAAACCCGAACCCCTTCCCCGTCGTCGCCGCGCCGTGGCTGCCAACGCCCGACCTCGCGGACGCCTCAGGTCTCGTCGCGCCCGAATTCCTCTGGGCCGCGCTCGATTGCCCCGGCGCCTTCGCCATCGATGTCGAACCCATCGTGCTCGGCCGCATGTCCGCGCGCATCCTCACGCGCCCACCCGCCGGAGCGCCCATCATCGTCGTCGCCTGGGCCAAAGGCCGCGACCGCCGCAAACACTTCGCCGGCTCCGCCCTCTTCACTGAAACAGGCGACCTCCTCGCCTTCTCCGAACAGACCTGGATCCAGATCGACGCTCACGCTCCACCGAAAGAGCTCTGAACGCACGCGCCGACACTGGACGCGCCGCACGGTTTCAGCGCAAATCGCGCCATGGCTGTTGCGCTTCTCGTCACCCTTGGTCTCCTCGCCGTAGCTGGCCTTGTGATGTGGATCCTCGCGATCCGCATCTCCTATCGCGTCGAACAGCAGCGCGCGGGAGGCGTCCCGCAACGCGGCCTCGCCATGACCAACATGTTCCGCTCGGCCTTCTGGGCGCCGGTCGACGACAAGGCTGATCCCAAACTCCGCCGCCAGTTGCAGACCTATATCTACGCCGCGCTCGGCTGCATGATCGTGATGGCCGCCGGCAGCTTCGCGCTTCCCCTGCTCGCCGTGCAGGAAAAAGCGCAGGTCGCAAAAACGCCCCCGGCGCCCATCGATCCGGCCGGAACCACCCTCACCTACATCCGCTCCAACCAGGACGGCACGCTGCCGGAATTCGTCTACGTCCATCCCGTGTCACCAACCGAAATTCACGTCGCCAAGATGACAGCCCCCTGCACCGACGCTGCCTACGTCACCGGCGTCTTCGATCCGGCAACACACGAAGCCACGCAACTCGTCGGCGGGCGTCTCAACCGCGAAGGCGGACAGACGCCGCAGGTCTGGCTCACCTTCCTGCCCGAAACGCGCAAGCTGGAGATCCGCACCGGCGATCCAAAGTCGAAACCTGTCGAGCAGCACGACGCGCCCGCCGCACCATGGCGCATGTATGATTTCGATCTCGCCGAGCTTGCCCTGTTCGGCCCACGCACGCCGGGAGATTTCAACTTCGGCGTCGCCATGGCCTGGCCCGATGGAACGGCGCCCATGCTGCGCATCCCCGGCGCCGCCACGGCAAAATTCCTCTACAGCTCCGAGAAGGCCACGCGAAACCACTACCGCATCGGCGGCCCCGCCTTCACCGACCCGCTGATCGGCGACCGCGGCGGCGAGATGATCACCGACGCAACGACCGGTCACGTGATCGAGGCGCACTTCGGCCGCCCCAACCACACCGGCTACGCCAACTTCCAGCTAAAGCTCATCGCCGCCACGCCCGCCCCCGAAGGCGACGCCGTCTGGCGCAAGGCGCTGGCCGATCACTGGGCCAACTGCCCGGTGGAAGGGAAAGACAACTAGCGTTTGCCCGTCTAGCCATTCTACAGCATGGAGACACAGGAGACGGACGTGACCGAGACATCCCCACCACCACCCGGCGCCATCCCGCCCGAAAAACTTCTGCAGGGCCTGCGCGGCCAGCTGCAGAAGGACGAGCACGTGCTGTGGCAAGGGCGCGGCAGTGGGCGGGCGCTCGATGCGTTCAACCGCAACCTGCTGATCCGTTTCGGCCTGCTCGGTGTCGGCGCCGCGCTCCTGCTCTACCTGATGCTCGACAATCGCAATGCGGAATACAACTGGGTCGCCCTAGTCCTGCTTGCGCTCATTGCCTTGCGCCTCGCCATGTACCTATTGCAGGTCTCAGCGACGCCCTCGCGCCAGGTCGCCATGCTCACAACACAGCGTGTTGTCTCTGTTGACCTCCTTCGCCCCATGACCAACTGGATCATCTCGCACGGCGGCGAAGGTCGTGCCGATGGCAAGCACGCGCCGCCGCACGCCATCATCGTCACCGGCACGAAGGCCCGTGGCCATATCCGTCTCAACCACGCGCCGCAGAACAAGCGCGCCTACCCGCCCTACATTATTTTCAACGCCGAACACCCGGTCGAAGTCGCCGAGAAGATCAAGAAGACGCTCAAGATCGACCAGCCGATCGAGGATCGCACGAAGTGACCACACCCGCCGCGATCTGGACGCCACACCTGCAGCCCGGCGAGCGCATCGTGTGGAGCGCCGACGTATCGCTCGCCCTGCGCCGCGCCGAGCAGACACGCCAGCGCCTTATCTTCGGCGGCGTCGGCGCATTCTCCGCGCTAGTCGCCGTGCTATTGGCAGCGCGCTTCACCGAGTCCCTCCTCGTCACCACGGCGCAACCCTCCCTGCTGGCAGCCTTCACGCCGCTGTTTCTGATCTTCGCCCTCGCCATGGCCGTGCTGGCGGTCTCTAGCTTCCGCAAGATGTGGCGCCCGCCCCCCCGCGCCATGCATTTCGCCGCGACCGATACCCGCCTCATCGCCCTCGACGCTTCGGGCGCTATCATCGACGAAATGCCAAAGGCCGAAGTCGACAGCGTCGTCGCCGGCGGCCGCCAGCGCACGCCCGACATCTACGTGCTCCGCAAGGACGACCCCGACGAAAAGCGCGTCTTCGCCATCGAGCACATCGAGAAACCGCTCGGCGCCAAGGCGATCATCGAGGACGCCTACCTGCCGGAGCCTCCGGAAGACCCATCAGCATGAGCGATACCGCAGGATCGGCGCGTGAGGGCGCGAGCGCTCCGCCGCTGATCCTACCACAGGAATTGCGTGACAACCTGTATCCGCACGAGACGATCGTCTGGATTCAGAAAGGTCAGGGGGTTCGCTGGCCGCTTGTCTACACAGTCCCGCCTGTCTTCTTGATTCTGATGTATGCCTTCTTCTCCTGGCTGATAATGAGGGATCTCAGTGTTGTTCCAGCCCTGGGCACAATCATTTTTCTCGGGATTTTCGCGCTGTTCGCTTTCGGCATGCAGCTGGCCAGCGTTGCCGGACCAATCTTCGGGCCCGCATCCGAGTACTACGTCCTGACGGATGAGCGCGTGCTGCATCATCGCTCTTTTCCAACTCACTCCACGCGGTCGCTGGCTGCTTACGGCGCGGCGCTCGAAATCGATCTTTACATCACGCACATAGGCGTCTGGGGCAGCCGTGCTCGGGGATGGATAATGCTCAGGCCAGATGAATACCGGGCGTTGCCGTTTCGCTTTCAGCCGTTTCCTCATCACGCGACGAGTCTTGTAGGTGTGGAGCACCCGCTCGAGATCGCTGCCTTGATCAAATCCACCCTTTCGCTGGGATTCGAGATCGAAGATCATACGCGCTGATCCTCCGCCTCTTGCTCCCCGCGTGCAGCAAGCTATGTTGCGCGCATCCGAGGGGCGCGGGCGGAAGCCTGCTGAGATCGGCTCTAGCAAGAGCGAGCACCCTTAGAACCTGATCCGGGTCATGCCGGCGCAAGGGACGGGAGCCGATGCCAGACCTGATCAAAGACCTCTTCGCAGTCCAGAATCCGCTCACGCTCAAGCTGGCGCTGTTCGTCGGCGCGTTTCTGCTTGCCGCCTCCAGCGCCCTCGTCCGCCCCAGCCTCGCCGCAAGCCTGCTGAAAAGCATCGAGGCCTCGCCCGGCATCATCCACGCCACCGGTGCCGTCACCGCCTTTGCCGGCGGCGGCCTTTTGGTCGCGCACACCGATTTCTCCTCGATCACCGCAGCCCTCATCACGCTCACCGCGATCTGGTGGGCGATCGAGGGCCTCGGCATGCTCGCCATCGGCCACCTCCTGAAGATCGCAACGCCCGGCGCGATCCGCGCCTACGCCCTTTCCAACATCCCCGCGCTTCTCATCGGGGCTTTCCTCATCATCGCCGGCCTCGCCGGACACGTATCGGAGCTCACGCTATGAACAAGCACATCGACCCCAAGAGCATCGAGCCGTTCAAGGTCACCACCGGCCCGCTGCCCGCGAGCACAAAGCTCTACTCCGCCGCGCCCCGTTTTCCCGATGTGCTGGTCCCCTATCGCGAGATCGCGTTGCATCCGACGGCGAAAGAGCCCCCGGTCCGCGTCTACGACACCACCGGCCCCTACTCCGACCCGAACGTCGCCATCGACGTGCACGCCGGCCTGCCCCGCATCCGCACCCCGTGGATCGCCGCCCGCGCCGACACTGCCGCCTACGAAGCCCGTCACGTGAAGCCCGAAGACAACGGCCACGTCACCGGCGACAAGCTCGTCCCGCAATTCCAGCACCGCGACGCCCCGCTCCGCGCGCTCCCCGGCAAGCGCCTCACGCAATACCAGTACGCGAAAGCCGGCATCATCACCGCCGAGATGGCCTACGTCGCCCACCGCGAAAACATCTGCCGCGAAGCCATGGCGGAAGGCGCGGAGGAGCGCCGCGCTGACGGCGAAGACTTCGGCGCAGAAATCCCCGCCTTCATCACTCCCGAATTCGTCCGCAGCGAAATCGCCCGCGGCCGCGCCATCATCCCGGCCAACATCAACCACCCGGAACTCGAGCCCGTCATCATCGGCCGCAACTTCCTGGTGAAGATCAACGCCAACATCGGCAACTCCGCCGTCACCTCCTCCGTGGAAGAAGAGATCGAGAAGCTCGTCTGGTCGATCCGCTGGGGCGCCGACACCGTCATGGACCTCTCCACCGGCCGCAACATCCACAACATCCGCGACTGGATCATCCGCAACGCGCCCGTCCCCATCGGCACCGTCCCGATCTACCAGGCGCTCGAGAAAGTCGGCGGCGACCCCGACAAGCTCGACTGGTCCGTCTTCAAGGACACCCTCGTCGAACAGTGCGAACAGGGCGTCGACTACTTCACCATCCACGCCGGCGTCCGCCTGCAGTATATTCACCTGACAGCAAAACGCGTCACCGGCATCGTCTCCCGCGGCGGCTCCATCATGGCGCGCTGGATGCTCTCGCGTCACAAGGAGAGCTTCCTCTACGAGCGCTTCGACGAGATCTGCGATCTCATGGCGCAGTACGACGTCTCCTTCTCGCTCGGCGACGGCCTCCGCCCCGGCTCCATCGCCGACGCCAACGACGCCGCGCAGTTTGCCGAACTCGACACGCTCGGCGAGCTCACCAAAGTCGCATGGGACAAGGGCTGCCAGGTGATGATCGAAGGCCCCGGCCACGTGCCGATGCACAAGATCAAGGTCAACATGGAGAAGCAGCTCAAGGTCTGCGGCGAGGCGCCGTTCTACACGCTCGGGCCGCTCACCACCGACATCGCGCCCGGCTATGATCACATCACGAGCGGCATCGGCGCTGCGATGATCGGCTGGTTCGGCACGTCCATGCTCTGCTACGTCACGCCGAAGGAACACCTCGGCCTGCCCGACCGCGACGACGTGAAAGTCGGCGTCATCACCTACAAGATCGCCGCCCACGCCGCCGACCTCGCCAAGGGCCACCCCGCCGCAAAACTACGCGACGACGCCCTCTCCCGCGCCCGTTTCGAATTCCGCTGGGAGGACCAGTTCAACCTCTCCCTCGACCCCGAAACCGCAAAACTCTTCCACGACGCCACCCTGCCGAAAGACGCCCACAAGGTCGCCCACTTCTGCTCCATGTGCGGCCCGAAATTCTGCTCGATGAAGATCACCGCCGACGTCCGCGAGTACGCCGCCAAGCTCAACGACAAGGAGATGGGCATGGCCGACATGAGCGCGAAATTCGCGGAAGTCGGCGGGGAGCTTTATGTCAGCGAGACGGGCGAGAAGCGCGAGCCGATCGATTGACACCGACCTTGCGTTCGACCCCAAATCCTTTCTAGACTTTCCCATCTTGTTCGGGGGAATTCATGAAAGCCGTGCTCGCCGCCGCCTTTGCTGCGTTCACGCTCAGCGCCTGCCAGACCATCGAGACGTGGCCCGCCGACGAGGAGTTGGCGACATTCGGTTCGAACGGCAGTGCGATTGTCATCATGGATTCGGTCGACAATTTCGGCTGCGGCCGCATGAATCTGGGCTTCAGGGACGCCAAGACGAAGGCGCAATTCAATCGCAACCTGGTGACAGGCGAGCCTGGCGCCATCATCGCCCAGCCGGGCATCTATCATCTCTATTTCGCCAATTGCAGCGCCGCGATGGGCAACCTGCCCGCAGTCGAACTCTGGTTCGACAACGTCGAGATCAAGCCGAATGAGGTCGTCTATCTCGGCACGTTCAACCTCAGTGCTATCACTGTGAACACTCAAGCCGGAGTGCTGCAGAACGTCTTCTCGCTCGGCCTCACCGCCCTCACCGGGAATTACAATTACTACCCGACATACGCGATGGTGGACCAGTCGGAGAAAGTCCGCGCGCAGGTCCGCGAGAAGTATCCCCAGTTTGCCGACCGCATGGTCACGCGCCTACCCGAGGCAATCCTCGTGCCTGAAGACTTCGCCGGCGCTTATCGCAACGCCTACGCGCGCAAGCCGGATGGCTCCATGCCCACGCCTGAAGAAGCCGAAGCGAAGCTCGACGGCGAAATGGACAAGGCCGTTGCCGCCTCGATCGCGCGCTACATCGCCGCCCATCCTGAATTCAAGAAGGACACACCACCCGCGCCAGCGCCGAAGCCCGCAACGTCACCGTGACGAGGGACCGATCGCGAACCTCGCGGCGCTCCGCGCCGCGTAGGGTGCATTGAGCGGAGCGAAATGCACCTTTGGTGAGACCGGCGCGACGGTGCATTTCGACGTTGCCTCGATACACCCCACGCGTACCAACGCCAGCTTGAGCGCCTCATGGTGAGCAGGGCGCGTAGCGACCGTCCGTCGAACCACGAGGCGGTGAGGAGCGGTCCGCGATGCGGACGATTTGGTCCAGTGGACCAAAACGAGCGACGAACGACACCGGCCCTCGTCCTTCGACGGACGCGAGCTTCGCTCGCTGCTCAGGATGAGGGCCTTGGTGGCAGTCGGCGGCGTTACACACCGCACTTGAAGTCACTGGAACCACGAAAAGAAACATGAGACGTTCGTCGGACATGCTCCGACTGCTGCCCTTTGATCGATTCAGTCTCTCCAGCCCGCATCCGGTCAAGGCGCTCGTCGACAGGCTGGAAGCAGTGACTGAACCCGAGAGGCCGCTGTTCCTGGCGCCGCGCGAACCGTACTTCTTCGGCGATGTAAGCACGTCTGGCTTTGATCTCATACGCAACATCCGTGCGCGCAACAGCTTCACGCCGAAGATCGAAGGCGAGTTCGGTCCGGATGGTGGAGAAACGCATATCCACGTGACGGTATCGCTTCAGCCAGCCGTCGCGGCCTTCATGATCATCTGGATGTCGCTTGTCGCGCTGATAGGCGGCGCAGCTGTTGTGAATGCCCTGTCCAATGGAAACCCGAACGACGACGCCACCATTCTGATTCCGCCGTTATTGTTGGTGTTTGGATGGGCGCTCACGGGATTCTTTTGGCTCGATGTGCGTAGCGCGAGGGACGAACTTAAAGAGGTTCTTGAAGCGAGCGACCTGCCGGCCATCGATTGAAACCGTAGGCCCTCGTCCTTCGACGGACGCGAGCTACGCTCGCTGCTTAGGATGAGGGGCCGGGATCCAGTCCCGGCAAGAAGCTGCCGGTCAGTGATCGATCCCATAGGCGCGATAGCGGACGAATTTCTCCTGCGGATCGAACAGCACCACCATCTTGAGGTCGCCCTTCGCGCCGCTGTAGTCGTATATCAACGTGGTGTGATCGTTCAGGCTCGATCCACGCGAACTCGGTTCACCGAGTATCTGGACCGCCTCGGCCTTCGTCGTGACGCCGGGCTTCAGCGAGTCGAACTTCGCGATATCAAACGCAACCGGCGCCGCCGTCGCACACGCCGACAGCACAATCGCCGCCATCGGCGCCATCCAACCGAATTTCATGACTTCATCCCCCTGACCCGAGCCGCCAAAGGCCGGGGCGCCACAAGCCTAATAAGCCCTCGCACACCCGGCAATCCCACCCGAGCAAACTGGAAGCATGCGCCCATCCACGCTAGCCTCCCCCCATGACCGCCCGCTTCTTTCGCCGCGCCATTTCGTGGACCGACTATCGCGCCGCGATTGATCTCGTGGCGCCGCCGGGCATCGACGCCCCGGAGGCGGAATACAACATCGCGCCAAGTCAGCACGCGCCCATCCTGCGCCGCGCGCCGGAGGGCGAGTATGCGCCGCGCCATGCGATCCAGATCGCGCCGGCCTTCTGGGGCCTCGTGCCGGTGTGGTGGAAGCAACCGCTGTCGGAGAAGAAATTCTCCACCTTCAACGCGCGCGCCGAGACCATCGCCGACAGCGCGACCTTCTCCGGCGCCTTCCGGCAGGGCCGCTGCCTCGTGCCGGCCTCGGGCTTCTATGCGTGGTCGGATGGCGTGCCGTTCGCCTTCGCGCCGGCGAGGGCCAAGTGGTTCTGTTTCGCCGGGCTGTGGAGCCGCGCGATGATCGACGGGTCGGAATTCGACACCTTCGCGATCATCACGACAGAACCCAACCTCGCCGTTGCAGGCCTCGCGACATCAATGCCGGTGATCCTCTCGCCGCAGCACTATACGCGCTGGCTCGATACGCAGGCGCGCGATCCGCACGCGCTGTTGAAGCCCTGCCCCTCGGACTGGCTGCGCTACTGGCCCGCCAACCCCGCCGTTGGCAATGTGCGCAATCAGGGGCAGGAACTCCTCGGGGAATGAGTCATGACTGAACACGTCCGTTATTCCAGCAGCCAGCATATCGCGACCATCACACTGGCGCGGCCGCCGCTGAACGCGTTCTCGATCGCCTTCCTCGACGAGATCATCGCGGCGCTGCGCCGTGCGGGCGCCGATCCCGAGGTGCGCGTCGTCGTGCTGGCGAGCGACATCCCGAAGATGTTCTGCGCCGGGCTCGATCTCGACATCATCCTCGGCAGCGACGAACCCATCGTGCGCGCATTCCTCAACCGCCTCTATATCGAGCTGTGGGACGTTCAGCGGAATCTCGGCAAGCCCACCATCGCCGCCATCGATGGCGCGGCGCGCGGCGGCGGCATGACGCTCGCCATTTCGTGCGACATGATCATCGCGTCGGCAGGCGCCAGCTTCGGCTATCCCGAGATCAACCTCGCCCTGCCCCCGGCCATCCACTTCGCCCACCTGCACAGAATCGTCGGCCGCTATCGCGCCTTCGATCTTCTGTTCACCGCACGCACCTTCGACGCAGACGAAGCCCTCGCGCTCGGCCTCGTCAGCCGTATCGTTCCCGCCGGACAGGCGCTCGCCGAGGCGATTGAGGCCGCCCAGGTGATCGCCGCGAAATCACCCTCCGCCATCGCATTCAGCCGCGCCGCTTTCCACCGCGAAGCAGACCGCACCTACACCGACGCCGTCGCGCGCGCGGTCGATGATTTCTGCGCGCTGGCCGTTTCCGCCGACGCTCAGGAAGGCCTCCGCGCCTTCCTCGAAAAGCGCCCACCCGCATGGAGGGATTAGCCGCCGCCCCGAGTCACGCTGTCGCAGGCAAATGGAATCAAAGCGCTAGAGCACACCTGACTGCAACGTAATGCAGCAGGTAAGGTTTCCGCCACATTCAAAGCGCTTATAGACACGTGCCCGCGCAGATTCGCGGCGTTGTACAGGTTCGCTCCGCGTCATGTCTTTCCTCGAATGCACCCGCACGCTCCGCCAGGAAGGCAAGCTGAGGATCAATGCCGGTCAGTTCTCGATCGACGAACTTGAGGCCGCCGCTGCGCTGGCCCAGGCCGAGCGGGCCAGCCTGATCATCGATAACCTCAAGGGCCGTTCCTGCGCAGATATCGCGCGCATCACGGAAGCCGGCGGCCGCCAGGTGTCCTTCGGCGACATCTACCTGCTCTAGTCTGCGCTAGCCGCGAACAGCATCCCAGTTGAACAGGAAGTTGCGGTGCTCGGCCCATGTCTGGCCGACGACGCCCGCGCCAACGAGACACGCGGCGGTGTGATACGGCCCCGCGCCATCGGTTGTGCGGAAACTCACACACGTCCGCCCACGCGCCGTCTTCCAGCGCCCGGCCAGAATTTCGCTCTCATAGAACGAGCCCGTCACCGTCCCATCCGCCGCGAGCGTCAGCTCTATCGGCTTGGTGTGGGGCTCGTCCGGCTTCACCGACAGGTCGACAATCCAGCGACCGCTCAGTGTCGTTTCAACCGGCGCCGCCGCTTTCACTGTCGCTGTCGCGACAGGTTGCATCGCGCATCCGGCAACTGCCAGAAACGCCATAGCCGCAATCATTGTCCGCATTGCCAGATCCCTCACGCCTCGCTGACATGCGTACGCGGCAGGCAACGAACTGGATCGCTAGGCGCGCCGCTGCCAGATCAACCGACCCATGTCATTGTGCGTCACGAGGTATTGGCCCGCGAACTCGTAAGCCGCCGCCGGCATGAAATCGACGAGTCCCATTCCCATCACCGACAGCGTCTGTCCGTCGCCGCACCACTGCCCCTCAAAGTCCAGCCGCCGCCCGCTGTCGGACGACCAGTCCGCCCCACCGCCGACGCTTTGCGTCCACTGGCGCATCACGCCATCGGCGTTGAGCTCCATCGTCATCACGGTCGACAGCGCCGCAAAGCCGCCCGCTCCGCCCGGGCTGTTGATCTGGCTCTCGTGAACCCACACGCCGACAAGACGCTCGTCCAGCATCACCGCTCCATCCGCCGATCCGCGCCGCGCAATGTAGTGCTGTTCCCCGATTTGGCGAGGGATGTCAGGCTTGACGAGATAGTTTCATAATTGTAGAAATATTGCCATCGGGAGAAATACAAGGACACGCCCCATGGCCGCCCATCCGGTGATCACGCCCGCGCTCTGCTACCTCGATCCCCGAGCGGCGCTGGACTTCCTCCAGCGCGCTTTCGGTTTCGAGCTCGACATGCTGATCGAGGATGAAGCGGGTAACGTCGCCCACAGCCAGATGGCCTATGGCGATGGCCGCATCATGGTCGGAACCGAATGGAGCGAGAACCATCGCTCCCCGAAGTCGATCGGCAACAAGTGCACGCAGACCGTGCATATCCAGCTGACCGAAGATCTCGATGCGCATTGCAATCGTGCGCGTGACGCCGGCGCCGAGATCATCGCCGAACCCGAAACGCAATTCTATGGTGATCGCACCTATCGCGCCCGCGACCCCGAAGGCCACATCTGGACCTTCGGCCAGACGGTCGAAGTCCTGACGCCCGAACAGTGGGACAAGGGCACGGGCCTCAAGACCTGGATGCGTGAAGGTAGCGAGGGATGACGCCCGCCGCCTTCCAGAAACTGGCGCTCGCCATGCCGGAAGCAGCCGCCGCCTCGCATTTCGACACGCCGGACTATCGCGTCGCCGGCAAGATCTTCGCGACCGCCGGCCGCAAGGATGGCCGCGCCGTGCTGAAGCTCACGATCGATCAGCAGCAGATGCTGTGCGAAGCCGAGCCAGCCATATTTGTCCCCGTCGATGGCGGCTGGGGCCGCAAGGGCTGGACAAATATCATTCTCGCGAAAGCAGATGCCGCAACCGCAAAGAGCGCGCTCTGGATGGCGTGGTGCAACACCGCGCCGAAGAAGCTGCTCAAGGCGCACGCCGAATGAACGCGCGCCGCAAGCCTGTCAGCCGCAAGCCTGACGTCGACGCGCTGTTCTCGGCGCTCGCTGATCCCGCGCGCCGCCGCGCCGTGGAAATTCTCGGCAAGGGTCCGCGCCGCGCCGGTGAGCTTGCCGCCCTGCTCGACCTGCCCGCCCCCGCGATGAGTCGCCACCTCAAGGAGATGAAATCCGTCGGCCTCGTCATCGAGTCCCACCCGGAGGTCGACGCCCGCGTCCGCGTCTACGCACTCAACGGCGCGCGCCTGTCCGAACTCAAGACGTGGCTCGCCCGTGCCGAACAGGGCTGGTCCGATCAGCTCGCGGCCTTCGCCGCCCACGTTGCCCGGCGGACAGCGAAATGACATCGCGCGTCATCGTGTCGATCCGCGTGCCCTGCTCTCCCGTGCAGGCGTTCGACATCTTCACGCAGGAGATCGACGCGTGGTGGGCCGACAGCGACCTCTTCCGCTTCACGCCGCGCAGCCCCGGCGTCCTCGCATTCGAACCGCCCGACCCCTCCGGCGCGGGCGGCCGCCTCATTGAACGCCTGCCCAATGGCAAGACGTTCGAAGTCGGCCCGGTCCGTCTCTGGGAACGCGGCGAACGCCTCATCGTCGGCTGGCGCCAGGCCAGCTTCGGCCCGGACCACGCCACCGAGGTCGATGTCCGTTTCGAACCGGTCGGCGCCGAAACCCGTGTCAGCGTCGAACACAGCGGCTGGGACACGGTTCCGCAGGACCATATCGCCCGCCATGGGTTCCAATTGCAGCTCACCAACCAGCGCCAGGGCGAACAATGGCGCGCGGGCCTTGAACGCATCAAAATCCGCGCCACCGCAACACCTTCGAAACGCACCGATGATTGACTGTACACACGCGTCCAGCGTATCCGCGCTGGTCCATCGCCCGGGAGCCGGCCATGTCAGCCGCTAACGTTTCCAGTTCGCCGTCCGGCGCTTCGCGGCACGGGAAGAACGCTTTCTTCTTCATAATCGTCACGGTGTTCATCGACATGATGGCCTTCGCGGTCATCATGCCCTCGATGCCCTACCTCGTGGCGGAATTGATCAACGGCAAGGACGCGCTGCTCGCCGCCAAGTCGGCCGCGCTTAATGGCAACAAGATCCCGCTCGAGGCGATGATCTCGAACGCGGCCCCCTGGGGCGGCTACATCACGACCGTCTATGCCGTGATGAACTTCCTGTCGGCGCCGATCCTCGGCGGACTGTCCGACCGGTTCGGCCGTCGCCCCATCCTCATCATGTCGATCGGCACGCTGGCGATCGACTTCGTGATCATGGGCTTCGCGCATTCGGTCTGGCTTCTGTTCATCGGCCGCATCCTCTCCGGCATCTCGGGCGCGACACACTCTACCGCCGCCGCCTACATCGCCGACGTCACCGAGCCGAAGAACCGCGCGCAGGCGTTCGGCATGCTCGGTGCCGCCTTCGGTCTTGGCTTCATCCTCGGGCCGGCCATCGGCGGCTTCCTCGGCCAGTTCGACCCGCGCTATCCATTCTTTGCCGCCGCCGCCCTCGCCTTCCTCAACTTCTGCTACGGCCTCTTCGTCCTGCCGGAATCGCTCGACCAGGAACATCGCCGCCGCTTCGACTGGAAACGCGCCAACGCTTTCGGCGCGTTCAAGCACCTGATAAAAGTGCCCTACCTCGCCTGGTTCATGCTGGCGCTCGGCCTCTTCAACTTCGCGCACTGGGTCTATCCAGCAACGTTCAATTACTTCGCCGGCGTCCGCTTCGGCTGGACCGAAGGCATGATCGGCCTCGCGCTGGTCTTCGTCGGCATCGGCTCGACCATCGTGCAGGGCGGCCTTACCGGTCCCTTCATCAAGCGCTTCGGCCCCACGCGCGCCGCCGTCTTCGGCTTCGCCATCTGCGCCATCACCTTCGCGGCCTACGCGATGGCGAACCAGACCTGGATGGTGTTTGTCATCATCCCGTTCGGCGCCCTCGCCGGATTCCTCGGCCCGGCCATGAACCAGATCATGTCCACCCGCACACCTAAGAACGCGCAGGGCGAACTGCAGGGCGCCATGGCCTCGGTGCAGTCGGTCGCCAACATCTTCGCGCCGTTGGTGCTGACACAGACCTTCCACTATTGGACGTCGCCCGCCGCGCCCTTCTTCTTCCCCGGCGCCGCCTTCGCGCTCGCCTCCGTCATCTGCGCCATCTCGCTTTTGCCACTGTTGCGCGGCCTCGCCACCGCGCCGAAGATCGAGGAACAGCCCGCAGACCCAACCGGCGAAGACATCATCGCAACGCCCCCCGCGCCCGACACAGCCGCGCCACAGACCGCATAAGCAATGCCCGCCGCCCCGCGCCCCGCTCTCTTTCTCGACCGCGACGGCGTCATCAACGTCGACCGCAATTATGTTTACCGCGTCGAGGATTTCGCGTGGATCGAAGGCGCGCGCGAAACCATCGCCCGCTTCAATGCAAAGGGCTGGCTCGTCTTCATCGTCACCAACCAGTCCGGCATTGCGAGAGGCTTCTACACCGAGGAGCAGATGCAGGCGCTGCACGACTGGCTCACCACGGAACTCGCAGCCAGCAACGCCCACGTCGACCGCATCTACCACTGCCCCTTCCACGAAGAGGGCACGATCGAGCGCTATCGCAAGGACAGTTTCGACCGCAAGCCGAAGCCTGGCATGCTGATCCGCGCCATGACGGATTTCTCCGTCATCAAGGAGCGGTCATTCCTGATCGGCGACAAGCAGGCCGATCTCGACGCCGCGAAAGCCGCAGGCGTACGCGGCTTCCTGTTCTCCGGCGGCAATCTATCCACTTTCGCCGATTGGGCCCTCGCCGACATGGGCGAGAGCCGCTGACTTCTACTGCTGCGGCGTCGTGGGCGCCGGGGCCGGCGTCACCGGCGCAGCATTCGGCGCGCGATACTCAACCGCGCCCGACGGCGTCTGCACCGGCGTCGTCACCGGATCGCAATCCGCCGGACCGTTCGGCGCCACCTGATCCTGCAGATCCATCGCGATTTTGTTGCTGAGGCTCGGCTTCAGCTCGAACGCGTCCTGGCTCGCAAAGATGTCATAGACCGCGCCATCGGCCATCAGCTGGCCGCTTGCAGACGTATGAGAAAAATCCGCGAGGTTCAGCATCTGCCAACTCTGCCCGAGGCAGCCGAAGAAATCGCCCGGCTTGCATTCCTCGGTCGCCTCGCGGCGCGGCGCATACTTGTTGGTGCAGTTCGGGTTCACATAGGTGCCGTACACCTCGTTCACCTTGAACAGCGAATCCATGCCGATGACGTTGGCCCACGGCTTGAACTTCACCACCGGCCCTTCGATGTGAATGCGCTGGCCGGTGATCTGGTATGTCTTCGGCTCGCCGCGCAGT
Source organism: uncultured Alphaproteobacteria bacterium (assembly GCA_963784415.1). GTDB lineage: Bacteria > Pseudomonadota > Alphaproteobacteria > Caulobacterales > Hyphomonadaceae > UBA7672. Next base: position 155,591 of record CAWARK010000002.1, on the reverse strand, counting down.
TTGCCCTCGGCATCCGCCAGATCGATCGTCGCGGTATAGTCGAAGTCGCTGACCTTCTTGAGCGTCACCTGCCCCGCCAGCCGCTCCTTCGAGAGCTGTGTGTAGGTCTGCAGGTTGAGCCCGATCAGCCCGACAATCATCGCGCCCGCCAGCGTCAGACCGCCGAACAGGATTCGCATCAGTCCGCCGCCGAGGTGCGCCTTGAACAGCTTCAGCACGCCGCCAACCAGCATCAGGACGCCAACGAGGCCCACGAATGCCGGGATCAGCCACCAGATGGACATGTCGAACCTCTTGCCAGCGCGCAGTTGCCCCCAACGGATCCGCGCCTGCTATCGCAACGTGGCCCCGCCCATGAGGTTGCTTACCAAATGCGAGCCGGGATGCCCACCCATGGAACTCACGGCGGGCCAAAGGCGCGCTTCGGCGCCCATTACATGAACGTTACTTCGCGGACGCAGCGTCAAAAGACGCCGGATCAGAACATGCCTTAGAAAACGCCCCCTAGAAAACGCGGGGACGTTCCTGACGCTTCAGGTGCAGGCCGCACTCTTCCTTCGTGAAGCCGACCCAGCGGCCCGAACGGATGTCATTCGGGTCCACAGGCCGCGCCGTGCACGGCCAGCAGCCGATCGAGGGATAGCCCTCCGCCACCAGCGGATGCGGCGGCAGGCGCCGCTCGGCGACCAGCGCCTGCAGGTCTTCCTGCGTGAGGTTCACCAACGGGTTCACCTTGAAGCGCCCTTCGAAATATTCAACCACCGGCAGGTTGGCGCGACCACCGCCATGGAAGCGCTTGCGTCCCGTGATCCAGGCGTCGAACCCTTCCAGCGCCGGCGCCAGCGGACGCACCTTGCGTACTTCACAGCACGCATTGGGATCGGTCTTGTTGAGCACGCCCTTGGGGTCGACCGCCTTCACTTCATCCTTTACCGGATGAAACGTCCGCACATCGCTCAGCCCCAGATGGGCGCTCAACGAGTCGCGGTATTGCAGCGTCTGGTGGAAGTGCATGCCCGTGTCGATGAACACGATCGGCATGCCGGCATCGACTTCGGCAATGAAGCTCAGCATCGCCGCGCTTTCCGCGCCGAACGACGACACATAGGTCAGCCGCCGCCCAAACTCGCGCAACGCCGCCTCGATGATCGCATGCGGAGATTTCCCCCGCAGCTCGGCGTTCAGCCGCTCCACCTTCTGTTCGGGTGTTTCAACACTCATTGCGAGGGCGCTCATTGGATAGCTTCCGACCGATCAGACTTTGCTATGTCTTTTCAGGAATATAGACGCTGAGGTGTCGGCGGCGGGCTGGTAGAATTCTGATAGCTCACGCGAGGAAATCTCGTACACGGCCTCGGCATCAGCATCGTCGAACTGGATCGCGTCAAACCCAGACCGGATCATCAACCGCAGCTGGTCGCGCAGGATCTGCCCCGTCGCGCGCACTTCGCCCTTGTAACCGTAGCGTCGCCGCAACAATTGCGCCTGGCTGAACGCCCGCCCGTCGGTGTACTTCGGGAAGCTCAACTCGATCAGGCTCAGCCGGTCGAGCCACGGGGCGAGCTGTCCCGGATCATCCGAATTGGCGAGCCGCACCCCAATGGGGTGATTGCTCGCCAGCAACACGTCATGCTCGGCGAGGAAGCGGGCGAACGAGACAATCACCGGCCCGCCGTCGGACGGGGTGACCCCGTCCTCCGCAAACGTCCATGCATCCTGCTCTACCTTGCCGTTCTTAAGCAGAGGCATAGAGCGCGTCCTTGAACGGGGCCTGTCCGACACGCGTCATCGTATCGATGAATTTCTCAGTCTTGGCCGACCGTAGCTCGAGATACTTGCCCACCACGCGACGAATGGCCGGCGCCACTTCTTCGTGACGAAGCCCCGGGCCCTGAATGCTGCCGATCACGGCTTTCTCGTCCGCGCGTCCGCCAAAGAGGATCTGGTAAAATTCCTCGCCCTTCTTGTCGACGCCGAGAATGCCGATGTGTCCAACGTGATGGTGCCCGCACGCATTGATACAGCCCGACACGTTCACATGCAGCGTGCCAACCTCATCCTCGAACTCCGGATCGGCAAACACCGCCTGCACTTCATTGGCGACCGAGATCGACCGCGCATTGGCAAGGTTGCAATAGTCGAGCCCCGGGCACGCGATGATGTCCGAGCCCTGCCCCGCGTTCGATGCGTGCAGGCTCGCCGCCTTCAACGCAGCGTAGACAGCCGGCACGTCGTCCAGCTTCACGTGCGGATAGACGATGTCCTGCTCGTGCGCGACGCGAATGTCATCCAGCGCATAGCGCTCGCCAATGTCGGCCATCACGCGCATCTGGTCGGACGTCGCATCCCCCGGCGCGACGCCCTGCGGCTTCAACGCGATGTGCACCGAGATATAGCCCGGCACACGATGCGGCCGCAGATTGTTCTTCGCCCACCGCGCCTGCTCGCGACCGCCCGCCTTGAAGGCATCGAACGCTGCCGACGTCGCCGCAAGCTGCTCAAACTTCGGCGGCGCGAAGTATGCCGAAATCCGGTCGACCTCTGCCTGCGGCAGCACGACCTTCTCCCACGTATTCTGCGCCGCGAATTCCTCGTCGACCTGACGCCGGTATTCCGCGAGCCCCAGCTCGTTCACCAGGATCTTGATGCGTGCCTTGTATTTGTTGTCCCGCCGTCCGTGGCGGTTGTAGACGCGCATGTTCGCTTCGAGATAGTTCAGCAGGTCTTCCTTCGCGATCCACTCGCGCACCGTCACGCCGATATAGGGCGTGCGCCCAAGACCACCGCCGACGATGAACTCGAAGCCGATCTTGCCCTCGGCATTTTTCTTCATATGCAGGCCGATGTCGTGGATGCGCACCGCCGCGCGATCCGTATCGCCCGCCGTCACCGCGATCTTGAACTTGCGGGGTAGCGACGAGAACTCAGGATGAAACGTCGACCATTGCCGGATGATCTCGCACCACGGACGCGGATCCTCGATCTCGTCGAGGTTCGCGCCAGCAAGATGATCCGACGTCACATTGCGAATGCAGTTGCCGCTCGTCTGGATCGCATGCATCTCGACATCGGCGAGCCTGTCCAGCACGTCCGGCATGTCGGCCAGCTTGATCCAGTTGTACTGGATGTTCTGCCGCGTCGTGAAATGGCCATAGCCCTTGTCATACGTGTCCGCGATCGACGCCAGCACGCGCATCTGTTTTGCGTTCAGCTGGCCATACGGAATCGCCACGCGCAGCATGTAGGCGTGCAGCTGCAGGTAGACGCCGTTCTGCAGGCGCAGCGGCTTGAAGTGCTCTTCCTTCAGCTCGCCCTTGAGCCGACGCTCCACCTGTCCCCGGAACTGCTTCGCGCGTTCCCGGACCAGCGTCTCGTCGAATTCGTCGTATCGATACATTACGCAGCCTTCTTCGCATGCTCGATGCCGAGGTCGTTCTCGACCCGCGCCACCCAGCGCTGCACGTTCGGGAATTCGTTGAGGTCGAACCCGCCCTCGTCCGCGACGCGCGTGTACGCCACCAGCGCGATATCCGCGAGCGTGACGCTGTCGCCGACAAAATAGTTCGAGAATGTCAGCTGCATCTCCATCACGCCGAGCGCGCGACGACCCCGCGCGAGAAGCTGCGGATCGAGATCGTCGTCCGTCATGTTCATGAACTTCTTCCGGAACCGCCGCACAGCGATGTAGGGCTCATGGCTGTACTGTTCCCAGAACAGCCAGCTCATCATCTTGGCCTTCTCGAACGGATCGGCCGGGATCAGGTCGCTGCCGCCCATCGCTTCAGCCAGATAGAGGATGATCGCGTTCGACTGCGGCAGGATGCGTCCGTCCGGCAGGCGCATCACCGGCACCTGCCCCGACGGGTTCATCTGCATGAAACCATCCGACCGCGTGCCGCCTTCGACAACGCTGATCTCGACCCAGTCATGATCGATATGCAGATAGTCCGCCGTCCATTTCGTCTTCAGGCAGTTGCCCGAGATCGAGTCGCCATACAGCGTCAGCTTGCTGATCGGACGATTAGGCATCAGTTGTTCCCCGCCTGCTTACCGAACATCGGATGATTGGTCGGCCCACGTTCCCGGATCGTCTCGCGGATCGTCTCGCGCCCCGCCACCTTTCCGTCCGCCGACACCTGCATGAAATAAGGATCCGCCACGCGTGTCTGGTCCGTCGCCGCCCACGCCAGAATGTCGTTCGCGCCCGCGCCCGTCAGCACCTCGGCATCCGCCAACGCTTCCGACCACGCGCGATCCTTCGTCAGGTAAACCACGCGCCCTGACGTCGTGAGCCACGCCGTAATCACCTTCGGAATATCCGGTCCCAGCTTCGGACGCTCAGAACTCACGAGAACATCCTCCACAGATCGGTGAGGGTCGGCGCGCCCTTTCCCGCCTTCGCGGTGTCATGCTCGGGCTCGACACGAGCATCTTGCTTCGCAGCAACGCGCTCTGCGCCCTCCGCCAAAGCCACAACCTCACCAATGATCAGCAGCGCCGGACCCTGAATGCCCGCGCGATAGATCACTTCGCTCAGCTCACCAAGAACCCCAAACGCCCGGATCTCATCCTCACGCGTCCCGTTCTCGATCACCGCCACCGGCGTCGACGCATCACGTCCCGCCGCCACCAGCCGCGCCGCGATCATCGCCGCGGTGCCGACGCCCATGAACACAACAACCGTCTGGTTCACCCGCGCCAGCGCCGCCCAATCCAGATCGGGCTCCGCACCCAACTTCGCGTGGCCCGTCACAAACGTCACCGCCTGCGCCATGTCGCGATGCGTCAGCGGAATCTGCACTGATGCCGCGACCCCGAGCGCCGCCGAAATTCCCGGCACGACCTCAACCTCGATCCCCGCCGCACGCAGCGCTTCCACTTCCTCGCCGCCACGCCCGAAGATGAAAGGATCGCCGCCCTTGAGCCGCACCACGCGCTTGCCGCTCAGCGCCGCCTCGACAAGCCGCCGCTGGATCTCGTCCTGCGGAACCGAGTGCTCGCCCTTGCTCTTGCCGACCGACACGATCTCCGCGCCCGGGTTCGCCAGCTCCAGGATGCCCTTGCCGACCAGCCTGTCGGCAAAAATCACGTCCGCCTCGGCGATCAGGCGCGCAGCCTTGATCGTCAGCAAATCGGGATCGCCCGGACCCGCACCCACCAACGCCACACGTCCTGGCGCCTGGGGTTGCGTCCTGCGCTCTCCCGTCCGAGAGGCCGACACGTCAGACATCGATTTCGCCCTTTAGTTTTTCTTACGCATGCGCGTATAAGGGGGCCACGCCGATCCTATCGGACGCCACCCCCAAGGGCAAATGGCTGGAAGGCGTAACGGACGCAATGAACCATACCTAAGCCGAACCATTAGTCGCCCTCACCCACGCTCACTTGCAGAAAACCTGAAGTAAAATGGCCCAGGAAGATCGCCTCCCAGCCCTCAACGCCCTGCGCGCGTTCGAGTCTGCCGCACGCCTCCTGTCCTTCACCCGCGCCGCCGAGGAACTGAACGTCACCCCGGGCGCCATCTCCCAACAAATCCGCCAGCTCGAAGAGTTCGCCGGCGCCCCGCTTTTCCGCCGCACCGGCCGCTCTGTCCTCCTCACCGACGCCGGCCAGGCCGCCCTCCCCCTCCTCACCTCCGCCTTCGAAATGATGTCGGAAGCCGTCCACCACATGCGCGCCCCCGCCCGCCGCGACCGCCTGATGATCTCCTCCGCCCCCTCCTTCGCTGCCAAATGGCTCGCGCCCCGGCTCGAGCGTTTCCAGGAACAGAACCCCGAGGCCGAGGTCTGGGTCTCCGCCGACGTCGCCATCACGGATTTCAACTCGTCCGACATCGATCTCGCGCTGCGCTACGGCAAAGGCATCTATGAGGGCCTGCGTTCCGAAAAGATCATGTCGGAATCGATCCTGCCCGTCTGCTCGCCCGAATTGCTGAAGGGACCAAAACCCCTGCTCTCTCCCGCCGATCTCGCCGGTCACGTCCTGCTGCATGACGAAAGCCCCGAGAACGATCCCTCGCGCCCCGACTGGAACACCTGGCTCAAGGCGCGCGGCGTCACCACTGTCGACGGCAGCCGCGGCCCACGCTTCACGCAATCATCTCTGGTCGTCGAAGCCGCCGCTGCAGGCCGTGGCATCGCACTCGCGAAGTTCGCCATCGCCTCCGGCGACCTCGAACGCGGACGTCTTGTCGCCCCCTTCGCAGATGGCGCCTCCGACAGCGATTTCGCCTACTGGGTCGTCTACCCCAAATGGCGCACGCCCTCGAAACTCGCCCGCACCTTCATGGCCTGGCTCAAGACCGAAGCGCAGGCGAACGAGGTGGTAGGGGTTTAGTGGTGGCTCTCTGGAAGCGTACGCCCCGCGTACGCGTCCCCTGCGAAGGCAGGGGTCCAGCCCCACTTAGCAAGCGCGCGAAGCGCTCAATGGAATAACGACGCGCTGCACGCGACGCTCGAAAGGATCTGGATCCCTGCCTTCGCAGGGAACGCGTGTCTTCGACCCGCTTCCAGAACCATCACCCTTGCATCCCCACCCAACCCACGCTCCACTCCTCCCAAGGCCGACCACAGGCTGCGGGAGAGACCCATGCGCTTCATCCGGACACTCGCTCTCGTTCTCGCCCTTGGCGCGGCAACCTCCTGCGCGACCACGCCAACAGCCGACATCGGCCCCAACCCGCCCAACGTCCTCGACGCCTATGTCGCCAGGCCTGATCCCACCTTCGCGTGGAAGGTCGAGAAGACCTTCACCGGCGCGGGCTATCATGGCGCCGTCCTTGAACTCACCTCGCAGACCTGGTTGACCGCGGCCGAGTCAGACCGCCCGGTCTGGAAGCACTGGCTCACCATCACAGTGCCCAACACACTCACCGCGAAGAAGGCGTTCCTCTACATCAATGGCGGATCGAACACCTCGGCCGCACCCACGGATTCCTCTGCCCGTTTTGCCGCCATGGCGATCGACACGGGTTCAGTCATCGCTGACCTCAGCAACGTCCCCAACCAGCCGATCAAGTTCGCCGACACGCCCGACGCCGCGCGTAGCGAAGACGACATGATCGCCTACCTGCAGGCCCGCTACGACGCCAACAAGAGCCCCGAAGCCCTCGCGCGTCTGCCGATGGTCAAGGCCGGCACGGCCGCGATGACCGCCGTCCAGCAATTCCTCGCCAGCGACGCCGGCGGCAAGACTTCCATCGACGATTTCGTCGTCTCCGGCGGCTCCAAGCGCGCCTGGACCTCATGGCTTGTCGGCCTGCTCGATACCCGCGTCATCGGCATGATCCCCATCGTCATCAACGTGCTCGATGTCGACGCCACCACCCGCCACCACTGGGAAGCGATGGGCTATTTCTCCCCTGCGCTCGGCGACTATGTGAAGGCCGGCCTCATCCCCGACCAGACCGGCCTCAAGATGAAAGCCGTCAACACGATCGAGGACCCGCTCAACTATCGCGGCCGGCCGCAGATGCTGATGCCGAAATTCATCGTCAACGCGGTGGGCGATGAATACTTCCCGCCCGACAACACGCAGTTTTCATATCACCTGCTGCCCGGCGCAAAACAGCTCCGCATGCTCCCCAACTCGCGGCACTCAACCGCGGGCACCGACCTCAACGAAAGCATGACCGCCTGGTACGGCAGCCTCATCCACAACGCACCCATTCCCGAATACACATGGACAATCCGCGACGACGGCGCCCTCGTCGTGAACCCGGGCAAGCAGAAGCCATCTCAAGTCCTGCTCTGGCAGGGAACGAACCCGAAAGCCCGCGACTTCCGCGTCCAGACCCTCGGAGACAAGGCGTTCACCTCAAACGCGCTCACCGCCCAGGCCGACGGCACGTATGTCGGCAACGTCGAAAAACCCGTCACGGGTTACACCGCCTACTTCGTCGAACTCACCTATCCGAGCGCCACAAAATACCCGTTCAAGTTCACCACCGAAGTCTACGTCAAACCCGACATCCTCCCCTATCGCTGGGAAGACGCCCGCCCCATCACCGCGCCCGACGGGAAGTAGCGCTATCCGGTCGCTTCGCGACCAGCCCCTTCCGTCACGCTGCGCGTGCCACCTTCCCCACCTTCGGTGGGGTAGGACTTCCCCTCAATGCTCGACGTCTTGGCGGCGTGTGGTCCTGCCCCACGAAGTGGGGAAGGTGTCAGGCGCGTAGCGACTGACGGAAGGGGCTGGCTGCGAAGCAGCCGGACACATCACGCCCACAAAATCCTCACGTCACCTTGCGCGCCAGCTCGGGAAACACCTTCGACACCTTGCCGAGCAGATAGTCGCCATACGTGCCGCTGAACGCATGCAGGTTGGATTTGTCCCAACGCCGGTCGCTGTCATCACTCGCGACGAAGCCGGGCAGAGGCACAATCCGCGCATCGAACCCCGGATCGAAGAAGAACGGAAACGACAGCCGCGACCGGCCGCTCGCATTCAGCACGCGATGCGGCGTCGAGCGATAAACGCCGCCTGTCAGTCGATCCAGCATATCGCCGATATTGCAGACCAGCGTGCCTTCAATCGGCGGCGCCTCGATCCAGCCATGCGGCGTCTTCACCTGCAGCCCGCCGATATCGTCCTGCGCCAGAAGCGTGAGCAATCCATAGTCCGTATGCTCGCCCACGCCCCACCCGCTCGCCGCATCGGACGCGGGATAGTGAAAGATGCGGAACAGCATGGTCGGATCGGTCGTGTAGGTCCGCCGAAAATACTGCGCATCGAGCCCGAGGCTCAGCGCGACACCCTCCATGATCGCATGCGCCGACGCTTCCGCCTGATGCATGAAATCCGTCACTGCGGGTTTCAGCTCATCCGGCCGCTCCGGAAAAAGATTCGCCCCATGCAGCGGCAATCCCTCCGCCACGCGCGGATCGGACGCCGGCAACTCCTCGCCGAAATAGATCCCCTCCTTCACGTCCGGCCTGCCCGAGGTCAGCTCGCCCCCCACCGGAAAGAATCCCCGCCACGCCCGCCCACCCTTCGCCATCGCGATCGCGAGCTTCTCCTCCTCCGGCACAGCGAAGAACGCATGGCTCGCAGCATTCAGCGACCGCATCGTCCGCTCGGTGATCGCGTGACCCCTCGCGTAGAAGAACCCGAGATCACGGCACGCGGCGCCAATCTGCGCGGCAGCCTTACGGCGCGCAGCTTCATCGCTGCCAAACAGCGGCGCGACATCGATGACGGGAAGACTGTCTGTGGTCATGCCCCAGCTTGGCCCCATAGGCTCACCGGCTCAAGGGCTTCACGTCCTTACAAATCCGTGCAGAATTTCTGGCATGAGAAGCGAACCCCTCGCCAAGGACGTGGACGCCTGGCTCGCCCGCCTCGCTCCCGAACCGCGCGCCGCGCTGGAAAAGCTCCGCGCCCAGATTCATGCGGCCGCTCCCGGCGCGGAGGAAGTCATCTCCTACGGCATGCCTGCCTTCAAGCTGCACGGCCACCTCGTCGCCTTCTGCGCCTTCAAGAAGCATCTCAGCTTTTTCCCGATGAGCTCCAGCCTCCTCGCGACTCTGCCCGACGCCGCCCCCTTCATGGCTTCCGCAGGCACGCTGCAGTTCCAGCCCGGCAAGCCAATCCCTGCCGCGCTCGTGAAAAAGATCGTCAAGGCGCGCGTCGTACAGAACCTCGAGATCGCGTCCGAACGCGCGGCCGCCAAAAAGGCAAAGGCGCCCGCCCGCAAAAAGAAATAGACATGCGGCCGCTAGTCGAAATCGAGGATCGCGACATAACGCGGCCCATCGGCTTCCCTGAACACGACAGCATAGGGCGTACGCCCCTCCAGCTCCTCGTCCTGTTCATCGCCATAAAGCGTGCGTACTGCTTCGGCTGCTTCCGGCGTGCTCCACACGAGACCCTCCTCGGCATGACCGAAGAAAGCGAGCGGCTTGCCCTCCAGCACGGGCCACGCGAACGCGTTGAACGTGGAAAACCCCGGCGTCCGCTGCATCACCTCCTCGGCAAGCGCCTCATCGACGTCGTCTTGAAAATCAGCATCGTGCAGACTGAACGCGCCATCGAGAAACGCAGCCAGCCGTCCGTCCGCGATACAGCGCGCGCACACAGCGGGCGCATCTCCCGCAACATAGACGATGCCCTCATAGAGCCAGATGCTGGGCCGCTCGCACACATCGCAGGCCTTGTCGGAAGCAACAAAACTCCCACGTTCGTAGGCCCCGGGATGAAAGCGGAAGAATGGCTTGTCGTCTGACATCAAGACCCCACACAGCAAACGGCCCCGCAACAGAGTTGCAGGGCCGGTCGTCAAATCGCTTGTCCGACCCTCACGCCTTCAGCGCGCCATCGAATGTCGCGAGCAGGCGCGACCATGCACGCTCGGCCTCAGCCGCATTGTAGACTTGGCTGTCAGGCGGGCACCAACCGTGATCGGCCGCGTAGACTTCGACCTCCGCCTTGATGCCCTTGGCGTCGAACGCGGCCTTGACCTTCTCCTTCACGGTCGGGTCGGTCTTGTCATCGTTCTGCGCCACACAGATCAGCACAGCCTTGGCTTTCATGTCCGGCACAAGCGCGGACGGATTGGTCGCCGCGGTCGTCCACAGTCCGCCGCCATGGAACGTTCCGCCCGAGCGAACGCGGCCCGGCACGAACGCCATCGTGCGCATCACCAGCGGACCGCCCATGCAGTAGCCGGTCGTGCCGACGCCCTTGGAGGTATCGACCTCCTTCTGCTTGTCGAGCCAACCAATCGCGGCAATGGCGTCCTTCCGTGTGTTCTCCGGATTGCCCGTCGCCGGGCCCATCAGCGCGACAAGGCGCTGGCGCACCGGCGGGTCCGAGAATTTCTCGGTCGTCGCGTCGAACACCTGGCCCTTCGCGGCACGGTAGAACGGGTTCACCGTGAGCACAGCATAGCCAGATTCTGCAAGGCGTTTGCCCATCAGGCGGAAGGCCGGACGCAGGCCCATGATATCGGGCCAGACCAGAACGGCGGGATGCTTGCCCGCCGACGGGGCGGCATAGTGCGCGTCGATCACGCCATCCGGCGTGGTGATCTCGACTTCGCGCTCGACGACGGTCACGGCGCCGGCCGGCGCGGTGGTGCAGGCAGCGAGGGCGGCGAGCGACATGGCGCTGAAGCCGCGACGCGAAAGGCGGCCTGTGTCGAAGCCTTCCTCATTGTCCTGTTCGGTATGGTCGTCACACATGGTCTGCTCTCCCTTGAACCGCGCTTTTGCCCACCATTCGGCGGCGCTATTGCCGCGAACCTAGACGAAATAAGCCGCAGGGCGCAAATGACGAGAACGCGCGCGACTCAGACGAAAGAGGCGGGGACCCGTATTTCATGACAGATGTCGATGGCCTGCCAGTTCCACGCCGCTATTGGGCGATTGGCGGCATTTCCCTCGGCATTACGCTGGCGGTGATCGACTCGGCCATCGCCAACGTCGCCCTGCCGACCATCGCCGCCGACCTGAACGCCGAACCCGCCCACTCCATCTGGGTCGTCAACGGCTATCAGCTGGCGATCACGGTCGCCCTGCTGCCGCTGTCCTCCCTCGGCGACCGCATCGGCTATCGCAATATCTACGTACCGGGCCTTGCGATCTTCACGCTGGCCTCGCTGGCCTGTGCGATGGCGACGTCGCTGGAATTGCTGACCCTCGCCCGCGTCGTGCAGGGCATCGGGGCTGCCGGCATAATGAGCGTCAGCCCCGCCCTGCTGCGCCACATCTATCCGCAGAGCCTGCTGGGGCGCGGCCTCGGAATAAACGCCCTGGTCGTTGCGCTAGCCGCCGCGGCAGGCCCCACCATCGCAAGCGCCATCCTCGCCTTTGCGCCATGGCCCTGGCTGTTCGCCGTCAATATCCCAATCGGCATCGCCGCGTTCGCGCTGGCGGCGCCCTCCCTGCCGAAGACGCAGAAGTCGTCGCGCAAGTTCGACATCGTCAGCGCCCTGCTCAGCGCGGCGACGTTCGGCCTGCTGATCGGCAGCATCGATGCATTGGGACAGGGCGAGAATTTCGGCCTGTTCGTTACTGAGCTTGCACTCGGCGGCATTCTCGCCTGGATCCTGACCCGTCGCGAGATCGGTAACCCCTCGCCCGTCCTGCCTGTCGACCTCCTGCGTATTCCCATCTTCGCCCTGTCGATCGCAACCTCGATCGCCTCCTTCATGGCGCAGATGCTGGCGCTGGTGTCACTGCCATTCATGCTGCACGGCATGGGGTTCGACGCCGTGACGACAGGCCTGCTCATCACGCCATGGCCGATCGCCATCGCGATCGCAGCGCCGCTGGCGGGACACTTCTCGGATCGTTACCCGGCCGGATTGCTCGGCGGCATCGGACTGGGGGTATTTGCGCTCGGCCTACTCGCGCTTGCACTGATGCCGCATGACGCGAATCCGTTCGATGTCTGCTGGCGCATGGCGCTTTGCGGCGCGGGATTCGGCACGTTCCAGTCGCCGAACAACCGCGCGATGATGAATGCAGCGCCGAAGTCGCGCAGCGGCGGCGCCGGCGGCATGCTGGCGACGGCGCGGCTGCTCGGCCAGACCAGCGGCGCAGCGCTCGTCGCGATGATGTTCATCCATGTACCCGGCCAGGGCGCGATGGTGTCGCTGTTCATCGCCGCCGGCGCGGCCATCGTGGCGGCCTTCGTCAGTCTCGCTCGCCTTTACGAACGCCCCGCTGTTCAGATCCTTCGCGCCTCCAATCCCGAAGCGGATCCGACCATGCATGCCGACATTCTGAAAGAGCAGGCACAGAAGCCGCCGAGCGAACCTTGAAACGCGCGTTCGCTGCTGACATATCCTGACAGCATGGTTTGCTAGCGTGCCTCCATGACTGATGGAGACGCCTGATGTTCGACCTGATTTCTCTCCCCACCCTGCTCGCCTTTGTCGGCCTCGTGCTCGCCATCGCGGTGGCGCCGGGCCCGAACGTTCTGTTCGTGATGACCCAATCCGCGTGGCGCGGACCAAGGGCCGGGCTCTTGGCAGCGGCAGGGGTTGAGACCGCAAACTCGGTCTATGTGCTCTGCTCCGCCGCCGGACTCGCCAGTCTGATCGCAGCTTCAGGCGCTGCGTTCGAGATCATCAAGTGGGCTGGCGCGGCCTACCTCGTGTGGCTCGGTTTCCAGGCCATCCGGTCGTCGTTCAACACGGCGACGCCTTCCTCATTGACGCTCGGCGAAGCGAGCGCGCGCGCCTATCGTGACGGGCTCATGATCGGCGCAGGCAATCCCAAGACGATCCTGTTTTTTCTCGCCCTCTTCCCGCAATTCATCGACCCGACGCACACGATCTGGCTGCAGTCGCTGATCCTTGGCGCGATCACCGTGATCCTCGATTTCGTGATCCAGTGCCTCTACATCGCAATCGGCGGAATGCTCTCGCGAGCGCTATCGCGCGGTCCCGTCAAACGCTGGTTCGAGCGTGGCGTCGGCGGCGCGTTCATGGGGCTGGCGGCAGCGGCGGCGCTTGTGCACCGGGCCTGAAGATCAGGGTCTAGCGGTCGAGCCAGCCTTCGGCCTTGGCCCATTTGAAATCAGACGTGGCAGAAGCTGCAAGCTTCTCGGTCTCGTAGCCTTCGCTGCCCGCGCCATAGACACGCCCGCCGATGACGCGAACCTGCAGGCGCTGGGAGTTGGCGATCGGAATTTCCGCCGCCGCATCGAACTCGATGCGATGGCGCGCCAGTCCGCACTCGATTGTGACGCGGCGCATGCCGCCGATCCGGCGTGTCGAGACGACGAGGCCCGGAATGCCCGGCCCGCCATCGGTGACCATGGCGACGTCTTCGGGCCGCAGATAAAGTTGCGCCGGCCCGTCCGGCAGGTTGCCGACGTGAAGGTCCAGCAGGCGCTCGTCCAGCGTTGCGCGGCCATTGCCGACGATGACCGGAATGACGCTCGACTCGCCAATGAAGGAGAACACGAACGGCGTCGCCGGCGTGTCGTAGATTTCATCGGGCGTCGCCGACTGCTCGATCTTGCCCTTGTTCATGACGACCACGCGGTCCGCCAGCTCAAGCGCCTCCTCCTGGTCGTGCGTCACGAACAGCGTCGTGTGACCGGTGCGCTCGTGGATTTCGCGCAGCCAGCGGCGCAGGTCCTTGCGCACCCGCGCATCAAGGGCGCCGAACGGCTCGTCGAGCAGCAGCACGCTCGGCTCGATCGCCAGCGCACGCGCCAGCGCCACGCGCTGCCTCTGGCCGCCGGACAGCTGGGACGGGAAACGGCGATCAAGACCGGAGAGTTGCACGAGATCCAGCAGCTCCATCACGCGGCGCTTGATCTCGGCCTCGCTCGGCTTGTTCTTCCGCCGCGCCCTCAGGCCGAACGCGATATTGTCCATCACGCGCATATGCTTGAACAGCGCATAGTGCTGGAACACGAAGCCGACGCCGCGATCCTGGATCCGGCTTTCCGATGCATCACGGTCGTTGAAATAGACAGCGCCGGCGTCGGCATGCTCAAGGCCGGCAATCGTGCGCAGCAGCGTGGTCTTGCCCGAACCGGACGGTCCAAGCAGCGCAACGAGTTCGCCGGACCCCACGGTCAGCGACACGTCGTCGAGCGCCGCCATGGTGGCGTACCGCTTGCTGATGTTTTCGGCTCTGACCTGCATACGTCTATGAACTCAGTTGGACTTAGTGGCGCCGCTGGGCGGCAAGTGAATTGGCGAACCGCGCTTCAAGCAGGGTTTTGACCGCCAGGGTAACAAGGGCAAGCAAGGCAAGCAGGGATGCGACCGCGAATGCCGCCGCCGCCTTGTTGTCGTTGTACAGGATTTCGATGTGCAGAGGCAGCGTGGTGGTCACGCCTCGAATGTTGCCCGAAACCACGGTGACAGCCCCGAATTCGCCCATCGCACGCGCGTTGCAGAGCAGGACGCCATAAAGCAGCCCCCACCTCACATTGGGCAGCGTCACCTGGAAAAACGTACGCCACCCCCCCGCCCCCAACGACACCGCCGCCTCCTCTTCCGATGATCCCTGCTGCTGCATCAACGGGATCAGCTCGCGGGCGATGAAGGGAAAGGTGATGAAGATCGTCGCGATCACGATGCCGGGCACCGCGAACAGGACCTTGATCCCCATGTCATCCAGCATCGGCCCGAGCACGCTGTTGGCGCCGAACAGAAGCACGAAGATCAGGCCGGAGACGACCGGCGAGACGGCGAATGGGAGATCGATCAGGGTCAGCAGGAACGCCTTGCCCTTGAATTCGAACTTCGCGATGGCCCACGCAGCGGCGATGCCGAAGACGAGGTTCACCGGCACGGCGATCGCCGCGACCAGCAATGTCAGTCGCAAGGCGGCCATCGTGTCGGGCATGGCGAGCGCATCGATGTAGACGCCGACGCCGCGGCTGAAGGCTTCCACAAACACCACGAGGAGCGGTGCGATCAGCATCAGGCCGAGGAAGATAAGGGCGACAGTGATCAGGCCGAGGCGGGTCCAGCGGCCTTCGCCGATGGCCTGATGCATCTTGCGGGGCTTTGTACTGCTCTTGGGCGCGCTACTCATGGCCGAACCATTTCCGGCTCCAGGCCTGCAGCATGTTGATCACGAAAAGCATGGCGAACGAGATGACCAGCATGATGGTCGCGATGGCCGTGGCGCCGGCGTAGTTGTGCTCTTCCAGCTTGATGACGATCAGCAGGGGCGCAATTTCGGATTTGTACGGCAGGTTCGAGGCGATGAAGATCACCGAACCGTATTCGCCAACGCCGCGCGCGAACGACAGGGCGAAGCCGGTGAGGATGGCCGGGAACATCGCCGGAAGGATCACGCGCGTCGCGGTGCGCAGGCGACCGGCGCCGAGCGTCGCGGAGACCTCCTCGGTCTCGCGGTCAATCTCCTCCAGCACGGGCTGCACGGTGCGCACCACGAATGGCAGGCCGACGAAGATCAGCGCCAGCGTGACGCCGATCGAGGTGAAACCGACCTTCACGCCGAACCACGACATCAGCAGCACGCCGAACGGACCGTTGGGCGCATAGAGCGTCGCCAGCGCAATCCCGGCCACGGCGGTCGGCAGCGCAAACGGCAGATCGACGGCGGCGTCGAGCCAGCGGCGTCCGGGAAAGCGGTAGCGCACCAGCACCCACGCAACCAGCACGCCGAAGATCGTATTCACGATGGCCGCGATCATCGCTGCGCCGAACGACAGCTGCAGCGCCGACACGACGCGCGGGTCGAAAGCGATGGCCCAGAACTCGTTCCAGCCGAGCGAGGCCGACCGGACGCCAAGACCAGCCAGCGGGATCAGCACAACGAGCGACAGGTAGGCGATCGTGTATCCCAGGCTCAGGCCAAAGCCTGGTAGGACGCTACGCTTCCGCCATCGAACTGTACGCGCCCCGTCCGGCGCAGCTGCAGTCATACCCTATCTCATTTTGCGGGCTGGTAGATCTGGTCGAAAAGACCGCCGGCGTCGAAATGTTTTGCCTGTGCCTGCGCCCAGCCGCCGAACACCGGGTCATCAATCGACAGCATCTCGACCTGCTTGAAGCGCGCGATGTCCGCCGGATCGGCCGCGGTCGGATCGTACGGGCGATAATAGTGCTTCGCGACGATCTTCTGGCCTTCGGGCGAGTAGAGGTGTTTGAGGTAATCCTCCGCCACCTGCTGCAGCCCGTCCTTCTCGGCGTTGCCGGAGACGACAGCCACGGGGGGCTCTGCCTTGATCGACAGCGAGGGGTAGACGATCTCGTAAGCGCCGGGCTCCAGCTCGGCCAGCGAGTAGTAGGCCTCGTTCTCCCACGTGATCAGAACGTCGCCCGTGCCCTGCTGGGTGAAGGTCGTCGTCGAGCCACGCGCGCCGGAATCCAGCTTGGCGGTGTTCTTGTAGATCGACGCGACGAAGTCGCGCGTCTTGGTTTCATCGCCGCCGAACGCACGGTTGGCGTAGCCCCAGGCCGCAAGATAATTCCAGCGCGCGCCGCCCGACGTCTTGGGGTTGGGCGTCACGACGGACACGCCCGCTTTGGCGAGATCGGGCCAGTCGGCGATGGCTTTCGGATTGCCCTTCCGCACCATGAACACGATGGTCGAGGTGTAGGGCGAGGAATTGCCCGGCAGCTTGCTGCGCCAGTCGGCGGGGATCTTGCCCGTCTCCTTGGCAATCACGTCGATGTCGTACTGCAGCGCCAGCGTCACGACATGCGCGCCGAGACCGTCGATCACCGCGCGGGCCTGCTTGCCCGAACCGCCGTGAGACATGTTCACCTTTACCGTCTTGCCATCCTGCGTCTTGTAGCCGGCGGAGAAAGCCGCGTTGAATTCCACGTAGAGCTCGCGTGTCGGATCATACGACGCATTGAGGAGCGTGATCTCGTTGGCATTGCCGCCTCCGCACGCGGCGAGCGCCAGGGCAGCCACAAAGGCGATTAATCCTGCGCGCATCGGAACTCCTCCAACCCGTTACGCTAGTGCCCCGGTCGGGTTTGTCAAACCCGCCAGCGGCGCAAATCAGGCGACCATCTCGCGCAAACGGATAGGCAGGTTCGCGCCAACGGCGTCGGCGATGGTCGTGCGATCGAGGACGGCGCGGGTCGCATCGGCGACCTGGGCGAACACGCGGCGAACCTCGCAGCTCGCCTCTTCCTGGCAGTCTTCGCACTTCCGGTAGGCGATCTTGGACAGGCACGGCAGGGGCGCGATCGGACCGTCCACGATGCGCAGGACTTCGCCGAACGAAATCGTATCGGCAGGCCGCAAAAGCCCATATCCGCCAGCCTTTCCGCGCCGTGAGGCGACGAGGCCGTGATGCTTCAGATCGAGCAGGATCTGCTCGAGGAATTTCTTCGGAATGTTCTGCGCTTCGGCGATGTCGCCGATGAAGGTCGGCTGGCCGGGCGGCTGCTTGGCGAGAGCGACCAAGGCGCGCAAGGCGTACTTTGCTTTTTGCGAAATCATGCCGGGCCGAGCCTCTACACGGATGACGAACGCCCGGACAGTTCCGGACGAGTCGTCCTCTAAACTATATTGTCCCTGTAGAGTAAGTAAATCGAGCCGTCCGCCGTCATTCCTGCATTGGGGGAATGGGCGTGTGTCATGTGACCGTTTCTTGACATATGGCGTGCAAAATCAATCCGCCAACCTGATCAGAACCCTATGAGATTGCTTCCCCGCGTGTCGCGCATTGCCTTTTTTGTGGCCGTTCTGGCCCTGGGAGTGGGGGTGGCCGAAGCCCAGACCGCCCCGGAGGCCGAGCCAGCGCCGTGGCGGCTTGGACAGGCGCTCGGCGCGCCGGACGGCGTCAGGATCTCCGGCTCGGTCCGCGGACGCTATGAGGCGCTCGGCAATCCCTTCGTTGCGGGCCGGACCGAGGACGACGAATTTCTCGGCCTGCAGAGCGTGCTTGACGTTGAGGTCGACGTTGCGAGGACCGGCTTGACGGTTGGCGGTGAACTGCTCGATTCACGCTTCATCGCGGGCAATGAGACGGGCGGCGCGGCGACCGAGATCGATACGCTGGAGCCATCGCAGCTCTACCTTGCCTGGCGGCCGCACGATTTCCTGATGGACGGCGCGAAGCTCGACCTGACGCTTGGGCGTTTCACCATGGATATCGGCTCGCGCAGGCTCATCGCGCGCGCCAACTATCGTAGCATCCTGTCATCCTTCGATGGCGTCCGCGCTGTCTGGACATCGCCGGACAAGCTGGCGGTCACAATGGCCTACACAGCCCCGGTTGCGCGCGAGCCTTCGGATGCGGCTTCGTCGATCGACAACGAAGTCGCGGTGAACCGGACGCTAAATAATACGCGCTTCAGCGTCGCGCAGGTCGACTCTCCCCTGCCGTTGGGAATGCGCGGCGATCTCTACGTGATGGATCTCGACGAAGACGACAGCAGCGATGTGGCGACGCGCAACCGCCAGCTGACGACTTACGGTATTCACCTTCGCAAGCCCCCGGCGCCGGACCAGTTCGACTTTGAGGTGGAGCTTGCCCATCAGACGGGTTCGGTGCGCGCAACCACGAGCGCGGCAGATGTCACGCCGCTCGATCACAACGCGCAGATGGCCCATCTGGAAACGGGCTACAGTTTCAACGCACCGTGGTCGCCGCGCATTGCCCTGCAGTACGATTTTGCGACGGGCGACAAATCTCCGTCCGACGCGGACAGTGAGAGGTTCGACCCATTGTTCGGGGACCGCGCCTTCGAATTTGGCCCGACAAGCATCTACGGGCTGGTCCTCCGCTCGAACCTTTCCAGCCCGGCGATCCGCATTGAAGTGAAACCGGATAATGTCAGCGACGCCTATGTCTCGTTGCGCCACCTACGAATTGACGCGGCGCGCGATTCCTTTGCCAACACTGCAGTGCGCGATGTGACGGGCGCGTCTGGAAGCAAAGTCGGTCTGCAGGTCGAGGGCAGATATCGCCGCTGGCTGGTGAAGGACTCGCTGCGTCTGTCCGTTGGGGCCGCCACCCTGTTCCAGGGCGACTTCATGAAGCGCGCGCCGAATGCGACGGGGCGCGGCAATCCCGTCTACGGTTTCACCGAGCTGACCTGGAGTTTCTGAGTCGGAAGGCGTGGCGGGCTTCAGTCGAGCCGCACGCCGTCGAACGACCGCTTCATCATAAGCAGGTGCTCCACCTGGGCAATCGCCTCCAGCGCTTCACCGAGCCGGTCCTTCACCGCCGACAAGGCGACGATCGCCTCGACGGGGCTGGCCGAGCCGGTCCGTCCCATCGCTTCCGCGGTGTCGCAGGCCTCGCCCAGCGGCATGAGACCGACTGCGCGGGCGGCGCCCTTGATGCCATGAGCGGCGTCAGCCCAATGATCTGGTTCTGCCTTCGGATCGAGCAGGCGCGACCAGAGTTCGGCTGACTGGCGGAAAATCCCCAGCGCTTCAGCGGCGAGCGCCGCATCGCCGCCCGTCATCATCTGGAGCTGGGCGATATTGATTACCTGTTTCATCGTCTGCTCCGGCGCCCCGCATGCGAGCCTCCGTGAGGCAGGCAAAAAAAAAGTTAAGGCGCCCTGCGGCAAGACTGGCCGAAAACCGTAGCCGGCGCGCCTCAACCGGTCTCATTCCGCCCTCAATGCCGAACTTTCGCCTTGATGCGCAGCGAGCTTGGACGCACAACAATCCGGGTAAGGGGTGCGCCCGATGATCGACGTCATTGTAAACGTTAGGGACGCAGTTTTCGCCGCTCTGGTGGCGTGGACGGGCGTTGGCGACGCAGATCCGCCGAAACCGCTGAAAGACCAGATTTCGCGCAGTGCGCCCGCGCCGGTCGAAAAACCCGCGCAGCAACAGTCCCAGAAGGTCTACTGAGGCCCGGCTGCGTGCCGTGCGCCGCAGTCATTTCGTCGAATCGCCGGTTAATTTCATGCCCAGTGCTCGTCTTTGGGCGCCCTGTCACATTTGGCGCCGGGGGCTGACTCTGCCCCTTTTCAATGTGGCGCCGCACCTGCACACTATATTTGCTGAGTGGGCAGCCGGATCGTGCTCCGAAACTATATGCCGGAGTCCACACCGCGCCTGCTTACTGGCGTGAGTTCGCCATAGTGAACGGGCAACGCAGGGACCATGATCGAACCAGACCGCAGAACCAACGCCCGCATCCGGGCCCAGCTCGAAGCCGCCCGCACCGCTGGCGGCTGGATGCCATGGGCCGGCGCCGCTGTTGCTGTCCTGCTCTGGGGCGGGGTCGGTGTCTGGCTCGTCGCGACGCTGGGCGTGGACGGCATCTCGAAACTCTCGCCTCTCATGCTGGCCGGCGGCGCGGCCGCGGTCTTTGCGCCCGGTCTGGCCATGATCCTTGCGGGCGTCATGGCGCGCGAGGGGGCCCGGTCTTCGCAGGCCAATGCCGTCGTCCTCACCTCCGCCCGCTTGTTGCTCGAGCCAGCTGAAGCCTCCCGCGAAGAAATCTCCACACTCGGCGAAGCGATCACGCTGGAAACCCAGGCCCTCAACCGCGCCCTTGCCGAGACCCGGCAGCGCATTGACGGGTTGAAGCACGACATCGAAACCAGCGTCACCGCCGCCCTCAAGGCCGCCGAGATCGTCCGCGCCGACAGCGAAGTTCTGGTCAGCCGGATGGGCTCGGAGCGCGAGGGTCTTACCCAGCTCGCCGAGAACCTGCGCGGCCAGGCTGATTCGCTCGCCAAGGCGATCCCGCGTCACGCCCAGATCATGGCCGAAGCGACTCGCTCGGCCCAGGAACAGGTCCGTCAGGCCGACACCACGCTCGACCAGCGCCTGCGCGACATGGCGGAGACTTCGGGCCACCTCGCCCAGCGGATCTCGCAGCTCGACACCATGGGCGCAGAAAGCCGCAAGCGGGCGCAGAACCTCGCCAGCGTGCTGATGCGCCTCGACGAACAGCTCGTGCAGTCGACCCGCATGGTCGAAGCCGCGACCAAGGCCGGCGAACTGGCCAGCGCCGCCACCAAGTCCACCGCCGAAAGCCTGCGCGACACCGTATCGGACGCCCTCGCCTCCGCCCTCAAGGCGACCGAGACGATCAACAGCCGTTCGGCCCAGGCCTCCGAAGATGCGCGCCAGTCTATGGCGCTCCTCAAGGAAGCCGGAACGCACGCCGAAGCCACCACGCGCACCGCCGCCCATGCCGCGCGCGCGCATGCCGACGAAACCGAAAAGCGGATCAACCAGCTCGCGGACACACTGTTCAAGACCGCAACCCGCGCCACCAATGCTGCCGAATCCGGCCTCGAACGCGCCCGCACGCGCATCGAGAAAGCCTCGCTCCTGCTCGACCGCATGAAGGGTGAAGCAGAAACCAGCTCGGTCGACGACCTTATCCTCGAACCCGCCCCCACCCCCCAACCTGTCGCCCCGCCCAGGCCGCCTGCGCCGCAGCCCATCTCGCTGTCCCAGCCGGCCTATTCGGACCAGCCCTTCCCGCTGTTTGGTTCGCGCCAGACACCTCCGGGCCCGTCTCCGATGCCGCCGCAACCCGTGCAGGCGGCTCCGGTTTCGCAGCCGACGCCGGTTCAGCCGCAACAGCATTCGCACATCGCCTCGCGTGACGACTTCATGTTCGGCTCGGCCAAGCCTGCTGACGCGTTCAGCGACGAGCTGATCCTGAGCAAGCCGATGGCCGCTCGCCGTGCGCCCGAACACGATCCTTTCTTCGACGATGACGAGCCGCCGAGCGCTTCCTGGCGCGGCCTGCTCTCCGGCATCGACGATGTCGCGCCACACATGCACGACCAGTCGGCCGCCATCGTTGACCGTCTCGACCGCGCGGGCGTGCGCCTGCACGCTGTGAAAGCCTCGGACCTGCGCCGTATCGCCAACGCCGCCCATCAGGGCGAACGCCAGCGTCGCCGCGCCATCCGCGACACCGCGCCGAGCGAGATCCAGCGCGTCACGCGCCTGCTCGAAACCGACCACGACCTCGCCTACGCCGCACGTACGTTCGTGGCGTCCGAAGAGCCGGACGCGTTGCGTGTGCTGTCGATGGCGGATCGTTCACGCGAGGACGCCGCGCCGCGGCTGTCAGCCTACCTGCTGCTCGACGCAGCGCTCGGCACGCAGATCTAGTCAGCCTGTCTAGGGCTTACTGTTTGGCCGTGACCGTTTCGGTGACGAAGGCTGCAACCTTGTCCGCCACTTGCTGACCCGCGACAGCCAGCGCCGCCGCACGGGCGCGTGGCGAGCGATCAGAGGGCGATCCCTCAACCGTGAAGGTCTGTTGCGCAACCATGCGGCGCGTATCCGAGCTCACGATGCTGACCTGAACTTCGGCGCGAACTGGCGCGGTTTCTTTGCCAGCCGACATATCAATCAGGCGCCAGCGCACATCGTAGTCGACATCAGCGCCGAGTTCCGCCGGCACGGCCTTGCCCGGGCCGCCAGCCTTGGTGAGTGAGTTCACGACAGCGCCCTGCAGCAGGTGCGGCGCGCTGTCGGACCAACGCACTTCGCCGAGATAGATCAGCTCCTGACGGTCACGCACGGCGATATCGACGCCTTCATACGCGCGCGATGAGTCCGGAGCGTACACCGCAACGTCGGCCAGCAGCGGCTGCGAGGGCGCAACAGCGCGCTCGGCCGGCAGGGCGATCAGCGCCGTGGGAATGAAGGGCTCCGGCAGCACCGAGATGCAGCCTGAAAGAGCGGTTGCAGAAACAAGCGTGGCAGCAAGCAGAAGGGATTTCATCGTCTAGCGCTCCACAGGCTGCGGCTGTTGGTAGATGAAGCTGCTCGGGTCGCGCTCGACCTGGGCGAGAACCGTCCTCAGGCGCGCAATCAGCGCCTGCAGGTCCGCAGCCGAATTGCCGACCTGCCGCAGGGTGCGGGTCGCAGCTGGCGCGATCGACGTGTTGATCTGTTCGACAGCTGTGTTCACGTTCGCCATAGCGGTGCGCGCTTCGTCCAGCGTCGGGTCGAGTTTCTCGATCACGCCATGCACGTCGGTCTGCAGCGCACTGAAGTCAGAGCCGATGGACTTTGCGGCGACGTCGACCGCGCTCGCGGCCGAGCTGAGCTGAGCAGCGGCGATGTTGATGTTGGCCAGCGCCTTGGTTGCCTCATCAATGACGCCGTCATCCTGAGCGATCTTGGCCATCGCACTGTCGAGGCTGGCGAGTGTCGATGTGAAATGCTCAAGGTTTTCCGTGGACAGCAGCTCGTTGACCTTCTTGATCGTGTCACCGGACACGCCAAGCAGATCCTGCCCGCCCTGGAACAGCTCATCAACCAGCGTTCGGCTGGTCGGAATTTGCGGCGTCTCGCCATTCGTCGGCGTCAGCAGCGGCGCGTTGGGGTCGCCCGCAAGGATCTGGATGAAGGTGACGCCCGTGATGCCCATGAAGTTCAGCTGGGCCACCGAGTCCGTGCGCACTGGGGTCTGCGCTTCGACGCGCACATGGGCGATCACGCGGTTCGGGTCCATGCGGTCGAGACGCAGCGTCGTCACTTCGCCGACCTTGATGCCGTTGAAGCGCACTTCGCCGCCTTCCGACAGGCCGTTGACCGGCCCGTTGAAGACCACATCATAGTCCTTGTAGCTGCGGCTGAACGGGTTGCCGGCGATCCACAGCGTAAACAGGGCGAGCGCGCCCGCTGCAAGAAGCACGAAGGCGCCGATCAAAACGTAATTGGCCTTGGTTTCCATGGCCTATGTCTGCCTCGCTGCAGCCCGGCCGCGCGGGCCGGAGAAGTATTCCTGGATCCACGGGTTCGGGTTTTTACGAACCTCATCAAGTGAACCGATTGCAAGCACCTTGCCGTCACTCAACACTGCAATCCGGTCACACGTTGCAGCCAAAGTGTCGAGATCGTGGGTAACCAGAAAGATGGTTAAGCCCAGGCTTTCGTTCAGTGAACGGACGAGTTCGTCGAAGCGCTCCGCTCCGATGGGGTCGAGACCAGCCGTGGGTTCGTCGAGGAATAGCAACTCCGGATCCAGCGCCAGTGCGCGCGCCAGCGCCGCCCGCTTGCGCATGCCGCCTGACAGGTCGCCCGGCCGCTTGGCTGCCGCTTCCAGTTCCAGTCCAGCGAGGCGGATCTTGAGGTCAGCCAGCTCGCGCATCAGCGGCTTGGGAATGCGGGTATGCTCTACCATGGGCGCCATGACGTTTTCGCGCACCGTCATGGTCGAAAAGAGTGCGCCATCCTGGAACATCACGCCCCAGCGCCGCTCGACCGCAATTCGCTCCTCACGCGAAGCCTTGTTCAACCGTTGGCCGAACACCTCGATCTCGCCTGCGTTCGGCGTGTGGAGACCGACGATTGAGCGCAGCAGTACAGATTTGCCCGTGCCCGATCCGCCAATGACGCCCAGGACCTCGCCACGCTTCACTTCAAGGTCGAGCCCTTCGTGCACGGTCTTGGAGCCGAAGCGGTTCGCGAGGCCGCGCACGCTGACGATGATGTCATCGTTATTCGCGGGGCCGCCCGCGGGCGCGTCGCCCGGCTTGTCCTTGATGAGAGCCGCGTCGTTCATATTTTCAACTGATAGTAAAAGATTGCAAACATCGCATCGAGCGCGATGACGAGGAAAATCGCCTGCACCACCGATGATGTGGTGCGGCGGCCCAGCGAGACAACATCGCCCTCAACCAGCAGGCCCTGCCGGCAGCCGACCATCGCGATCACAAGCGCGAACACCGGCGTCTTGATCATGCCAGCCCAGAAATGGATCGGCGGCACGACTTCCTGGAAGCGCGAGATGAACATCTGCGGGCCGATACCCATGGCGCCCCACGCTGCCATCAGACCGCCGCCGATGCCCGCGATCGTGGCGGCAAACGTCAGCAATGGCGTCATGATGATGAGCGCGATCAATCGCGGAGCGACGAGCGCCTCCATGGGATCGAGGCCGATGATGCGCATCGCATCGATTTCCTGACGCATCTTCATGGCGCCGATCTGCGCGGTGAAGGCGCTGTCGGTGCGGCCCGCCAGCAGGATCGCAGTCAGCACGGCGCCGAACTCGCGCAGCATGCCGATGCCCACCAGCTCGACCGTGAAGACCGAGGCGTTGAACATCGCCAGCAGGTTGGCGCCGATGAAGGCGATCACGAGCCCGATGAAGAACGACAGGAAGCAGACGATCGGCAAGGCATCGAGGCCGACATCCTCCATGATCGCAACCACAGAGCGCCAGCGAATGCGCTTCGGGTGGAGCGCCAGGCGCCAGAGCGTGGCCATGGTTTCGCCGATGAAGGACAACAGGCCGAGGAATTCTTCCCACGCGTTGACGGCGCCGCGCCCTGCCCGGTCGAACAGGGCGATCAGGCCGGGCTGGTGAACTGGATCGGGGGGCGCTGCGGGGCTGGCGATGCGCACCTTGGTCATCAGCCGCTCGAAGGTAGGGTGGTCGCCACGGATCGCGATTGGATCGTCGATGCCTTCCAGCGCGCCGAATGCCCGGTCGATCAGGTAGGCGCCGGACGTGTCGATGCGCTCGAGCTCGGACACGTCGAGGATCGCGTCGTAGGCGATCTTTGTGTTGCGCAGCTTCTCTTCGACTTCGGTGACGGTCCACACGGTCCAGTCGCCCGCGACGAGAAGCACCTGCTTCCCGTCCGCGGCGGTATCCACCTGAAACCGTGTTGAGTTGATCGCCATTACAAAAACTTACAGGAGAAACGTATAGGAAACACCAAACCCGGACCCCTGCGACGCTGTTCTCGCGTCAGTTGCACCGCTTATTTGCCGCGCGCTTCGCAAACCCACCCAATAGTGTTTACCTGCTGGAAAGACTCAGGTTCCGGAAAAACTTATGCGTGCACTGATCATCGCTGCATCCCTGCTGGGTTTGTTGCTGGTCGCGGCGGGGGCGGCGGGGGGGCATAATTCGGTGCCGCTGGAGGCGCTGGCGCGGTGGCAGAGCGCGTTCATGTATGGCTTTGCGCACGTGCTGGCGGCGGCGGTCGCGGCGATGCTGCCATTCCGGAGCCGGCTGCAATATGCCAGCGGATGGGCCTTCATCGTCAGTGTACCGATGTTTTCCGGCGTCCAGATCGGCAAGATCATGCTGGGCGGGATTGCGATGACGCCGACGCCGCTCGACGGGCTGTCATTCCTCGTGCCGTTCGGCGGCGCGGCTTTCATTCTCGGTTGGCTGCTGCTCGGCCTCTCGGCCGCCCTGGCGCCTAAACAGCCCTAGCTTCCGGCCGTCTGGCTCGCACCCTCGGCGCGCGCCTGCGCCAGATCATCGGCGGTCGTCCGCGCCGCAGCCAGCGCCACATCGAGCGGGGCAAGCTCCTGCGTGATCTGATACTCTGCGCCGGCGCGCTTGTTGACCTGCACCAGCGCGTCCGAGAAGGAATCCCGCGCCTGACGCGCATGGATCAGCGCGCCTTCGAACGCGGCAACGTCCAGACGCGCCGGATCGCCCTTGCTGATCAACGAATGCGCCATCCTGTCGAGATCGGTGAGGCCCTTGGCCGAGGTGTTCATGTCGTCGCGTACCCGGGTGACGACGGTCGCGGGCGCGGTCTTGTCCGCGCCGATCCGCCGCCAGTAGGCATTGGCGTCGGACTGCTTGCCGCTGAGCATGCCGGCGATGCTGGCAAGGCTGGCTTCGCCCGCAGCGAGACCCTTGTCGCGGGTGGTCTTGCTGAATGCCTCTGCGGCAGCATGCAGGTCTGACTGATCCTGCGTCAGCGAAACTTCGGCGGAGAGGGGCTCGTCATAGACGGAAACTGTCGCGCAGGCTGCGGCCGGAAGGCACGCCAGGAGGCACAAAATGAAGGTACGCAACTTGGCCACCGAACCCGATCCTGAAAGTTCGTTGCAACTCAACCTGTTATAGGCGCAGCGCCTGCAAAAAACAAACGCCCGCTGAATTGGTTTGACGCTAGGATGATCGCCGGTAGATGAAGCAACTATGAATGAAGATCGCCCCCGCCGCTCGCTCTACCCGTCGCTGGAGCCGCGCAAGACAGGTCGCCTGACCGTCAGCGGCATCCACGAGCTTTACTGGGAGGAAAGCGGCCATCCCGACGGATTGCCCGTTATCGCCCTGCATGGCGGGCCCGGCGGCGGTTCCAGCCCCGAAATGCGCAGGTTTTTCGACCCGCGCCGCTATCGCATCATCATGTTCGACCAGCGCGGTTGCGGCCGCTCGACGCCGCACTCGGAACTGCGTGAAAACACAACCTGGGACCTGGTCCGCGACATTGAGACGCTGAGGGCGCACTTGGGCATCAAGAAGTGGGTGGTGTTCGGCGGCTCGTGGGGCTCCACCCTCGCCCTCGCCTACGCCGCCATGCATCGCAAGCAGGTGGCAGGTCTCCTGCTGCGCGGCATCTTCCTGCTGACCGAGCACGAGATTCGCTGGTTCTATCAGGAAGGCGCCAGCAACATCTTCCCGGATGCCTTCGACCGCTATCTCGCGCCGATCCCGGACGACGAGCGCAACGATCTCCTGAAAGCGTTCCACAAACGCCTCACCGGCAAGAACCCGACGGCGCGCGCAGAAGCTGCCGCCGCGTGGGCGCGCTGGGAAGGCGAGACGCTGTCCATTCAGGGCCCGAAACAACGCCCGCCCCGCTTTGACGAGGCCGACTTCCTCGATGCGTTCGCGCGCATCGAATGCCACTACTTCTGGAACAAGGGTTTCTTCGAGAAGGATGGCTGGCTGCTGGACCAAGCCGCGAAGTTCGGCGACCTGCCGGGCGTGATCGTGCATGGCCGCTATGACGTGGTGACGCCGCTCGATTCCGCGTGGAAGCTGCACAAGGCGTGGCCGAAGTCGCAGCTGAAGATCGTGCCCGACGCAGGACACTCCTCGTTGGAGCCCGGCATCATCAGCGAGCTGGTGAAGGCGAGCGACTGGCTGGCGGAAAAGGTCGGCTAGGCGCCCGCGGCCTGCAGTTTTTCCCACACGCCCAGCACCAGGATGACACCGACAGCGATCGGGATCACCCAGCGGACGAGCACGCTCCAGACGCGGAAGAAGGGCATTCCGAATTCGGCCTGCATCATCTTTTTCTCGATGACCCAGCCGGAGAAGATCGCCATCAGGAAACCGCCGATGGGCATCAGGAGCGATGAGGCGACGAAGTCGACAAAGCCCACATACTCGCGGCTGTAGACATAGCCCGCGCCGATGACGAACACCGTGAAGCCAACACCAAGCGCTGCGCCCCAACGGGTGACGCCGGTGCGCTCGTCCAGCCAGGAGACGGCAACCTCCATCAGCGAGATTGAAGATGCGAGCGCGGCGAACAGCGCCAGCAGGAAGAACGCGCCACCGACGATCGTGCCGAAAGGCATCTGTGCAAGGCCGATGGGCAGGTTGACAAACAGCAGGCTGAAGCCGGCGCCGGGCTCGCTACCCACCGCGAAGACAAGCGAGAACACGACGAAGGCGGCCACCAGCGCGACAACCGTGTCCGACACGGCCACGATGGCGGACGAACGCGGCACGTCTGCGTCGGTCTTCAGATAGGCGCCGTAGGTGATCATCACGGCTGCGCCCACGCCAGTGGCGAAGAACGATTGCGCCAGCGCATCTAGCAGCATCGACCAGGAGAAATCTTCACCCCTCACCTGCGTGAGGAAGCCCAGCGCCTTGTCGAAAGCCCCTTCGGCGATGCCGAAGCCGAGCAGGATCAGCAGGATGAGAATGAAGACCGGCATCAGGATGATCGAGGCCCGCTCGATCCCGCGCTTGACGCCCCGACCCACGACGATGACCGCCGCGCCAATGAACAAGCCGAGATAAACCAGCAGCATCGGGAGGTTGGCGCGCGAGGTGACCTGTTCGAAGCGCTGCATCGAAGCGTCGATCGAACCCGCATCGGTTGCAAAGGCGCCGGTCACGGCTGCGGGGATGTAAGCCATGAACCACGCCGAGACGACGCAATAGAAAGTCAGTATGAAGAACGCCGACAGCATGCCGAGCCAGGCGACGCCGCCCCACCATTCACTCTTGCCCGATGCGCGCGCCAGCGCCTGCACGCTCTCGACGGCGGAATGGCCCGAGCGGCGCCCGATGGCGTATTCGGCCGCAAGCAGGGGAAACGCGATGATCGCCAGACAGAGCAGATAGGCGAGCACGAAAGCGCCGCCGCCATTTTCGCCGGTCGTGTAGGTGAAGCGCCAGATATTGCCGAGGCCGACGGACGAACCGACGGCGGCCATGATGAACCCGAAACGGGAAGACCAGGTCTCACTCTTGCGGTCGACCCGCCCGGCAATCGTCATGTCATCCCGTCCTGTTCTGGCCTGCCCTCAAACCGGGTCTGGCCGGCTGAGGCCAGACTCGCCGGGGCATAGCAGACCTAGAACAGGCCGCGAAGGGTCATATCGTTCGCGCGGTTGAGGTGTACGGCCATCAACAACCCGAATCCGATCATAACCGTGACAATAGCCGTGCCCCCATACGAGATCAGCGGCAAGGGTATGCCCACGACCGGAAGCAGGCCGATGACCATTCCGACGTTGATTCCCACGTAAAGCATCAGGGTCGAGATGAAGCCTGCCGCTGCCAACCCTCCAAAGGTACTTCGGGACGAGCCGGCAATGTTCATCCCCTGCACGATCGCGGTCGCCCATGCCGCCAGCAGGACCAGGGAGCCGGCAAAGCCGAACTCCTCGGCCACGATGGTGAAGATGAAGTCGGTGTGCTGCTCGGGGATGTAATCGAGCTCCTTCTGGGCGCCTTCCATGAAGCCCTTGCCGGCAAGGCCGCCCGAGCCGACGGCGATCATGCCCTGCTGCAGCTGGTATCCCGCGCCAAGCGGATCGGCATCCGGGTCGAACATCGTGTGGATGCGGTCGCGCTGGTAATCGTGCAGGCCGAAGAAGTAGACGACAGGCGCCGCCACCAGGATCACCATCAGCACGCCGGCAATGATGCGGAGGCTGATGCCCGCGAAGAAGATCACGGCGCAGCCGGTGCCGAGGATCATCAGCGACGTGCCAAGGTCGGGCTGTTTCAGGACGAAGCCGACAGGCGCGATCACCATCAGGAAGGCGACAAGGTGAATCCATCCGCCACTTCGTCCGGATGAGAACATCTGGTGATAATAGCGCGCGAGCGCCAGGGGCACGGCGATCTTCATCAACTCCGATGGCTGCAGCGTCAGCGGCCCGATGGTCAGCCAGCGTTGCGATCCGTTGACGATATTGCCGGCGACTTCGACGCCCACCAGCAGCAGCATGCCGATGATGTAAGCCGGATAGGCCAGCGACGCCCACAGGCGCAAAGGGAGCAGCGCCACAACGATGGCGACGCCCAGCATCAACACGAAGCGCGTCAAGTGTGCGATGGCGTAGCTGGCGTCGATCTTCAGCGAGCCCGTCTCGAGATCGTGCGCGGATGAGCCCGCCGAGAACAGGATCAGCGTGCCGAACATGGCGAGCGCCACGATGGTGAGCAGCAGGAACCAGTGCAGCTGGGTCAGCTTGTAGAGAAGCGTGTCCTTGCGAATGATCATGTCGGCTTCGCCTTTGTATCGGCTGCCGCGACATCACGCGATTGCGGAACGAACGGCTTTTTCGCGCCCGTGTCGTACTTCAACGCGTGGGCCAGCAGATCGCGCGCGATCGGCGAGGCAAGGCCCGAACCGGAAACGCCGTGCTCGAGAACGATCGCCACGGCGTAGCGCGGCTTGTCGGCCGGCGCGAAGGCGATGAAGAGCGCGTGGTCACGCAGCTTCCATGGCAACTGGTCGTTCTTGATCGCCTCGCCGCGCGAGTTGCGTTCGGAAGCGTGGATGACGCGCACCTGCGCCGTACCCGACTTGCCGGCCATGTGTGCGCCGGTATAGGGCGCAGGAAGTTCGTTGTTGGGATCGACCGTGCCGCCCTTGAGATAGCTGTAGGCCGTACCGCCCGGCTCGGACGTCACCGCGAACATGCCGCCGCGCACAGCTTCGAGCACGCCCGGCTTGAACGTTCCCATCTGGGTGATTTCAGCGTCCGGGACCTTGATGCCGCTGGCGATCACAGTCGGGTTGGGTGTGGTGGCGCCGCCGGCGATGCGCGCGCACATCACGGCGAGCTGCAGCGGGGACGCCGTCACATAGCCCTGCCCGATCGCGGCCGAGATCGTGTCGCCGGCATACCACTGCTCGCCGATGACTTTCCGCTTCCACGCATCGTTCGGCACCGATCCCGCCTTGCCGCCCGTGAGCCCGAGCTCATAGCGATGGCCGAGGCCAAAACGTTTCGCGACATCTGCGATCGCCTCGATGCCGGTCTTTTCCGCTGCATGGTAAAAATAACAGTCGCACGACTTCTGCAGGCCCTGGTGCATGTTGAGAACACCGTGACCTTCGGGACGCCAGCAGTTGTAGAACCGGTTGTAGTACCAGGCCTTGCCGGAGCAATGCACCGTGTCGTTCGGGCTCATCGCGCCGCTTTCCAGCGCGGCGGCGGCCACCACGGTCTTGAACGTCGAGCCCGGCGGATAAATGCCGTCATAGGCCTTGTGATAAAGCGGGTTCTTCTCGTCTTCACGCAGCGCCTGGTACGGCCCGGCGGCGATGCCGCTGACGAAGAGGTTCGGGTCGGCCGCCGGCGTCGACATCATGCAGACGACTTCACCCGTCGCGACGTCGATCATCACAGCGCTGCCGGCTTCCGAGCCGAAGCGCTGGATGGCGTAGTTCTGCAATTCGGCGTCGAAGGTCAGGACAACATCCGTGCCCGGAATGCCGGTGAGATCCTCGCTCGGCAGGCGGTCGATGACGCGGCCGGTAGCGTTCTTCAGAAGGCGGATCTTGCCGGGCTCGCCCTTGAGCTGCTGTTCGCCATAGGCTTCGATGCCCTGCTTGCCGACGCGCATGGCGGGGTGACGATAGAGGCGGCGGATGGCGGCGGCGCGCGCCTTGCCGGCTTCGGAATCGAGCGCCTCGCCGGCTGTATCCAGCTCGATCTTGATCTTCTGCTGGATGTCCGCCTCGTTGGCTTTCTGGACATAGCCGATCGTGTGATAGAACGCGGCCTGCAGCGGATAGGAACGCAGCTCGCCCACTTCGGCGCTGATGCCGGCAAGCTCGGGCGCCATCACGTTGACCTGCGCGAACTCTTCCCATGTCAGGTCGTCAGCGACGAGGATGTCGCGGTGCGCGGGCGGCGTCGTGGCGTCCTGCAGGAGCGAGCGCATCTTGTTGTCGCTGAGGCGGAGCTGCCGCCCCACGCGCTCGATGACCTTGGCGATTTCTTCCGGCTTGGCGCCGGCGACTTCCGGGCGGAGCGTGACGTAGAAGTTTCGCTTCGAGCCGGCGAGCACGCGGCCGCTGCGATCATAGATCGTGCCTCGGTGCGGCGGCGCGGGTTCGAGCTGGATGCGCACGTCGCGCGCCTTGGCTTCGAACTCGGCCTGACGGAACAGCTGCAGCTCGGCGAGGCGGATGGTGAGACCGGCGAACACAAGACCGCCGCCGCCGAGGAACAGCATGCGGCGAGAGGGAAATGAGTTCTTCCAGTCGCGGTTCATCGTCTGGCCACTCTGATGCTAGCGGGCAGGATCACAAAGCGTACGATCGGATAGAGCAGCGCGGTCATGATGAAATCACCCGTCAGCGCGCCACGCGCAAAACCCGGATGACCCGCGATGCTGCCCGCAATGCCAAGCGCGATGCTGGCGGCGATGAAGCCGCCGATGACGGCAATGGCTTCAGCGCCAACGACGGGGATCGGCGGTTGCCGGTCCCATGCGATCAGCGCAACGCCATAGGCGCACAGCAAGGCCAGCGGCCACGCGCCCAGCGGCGCCTCGCCCATATAGTCCATCGCGATGCCGAGCATGATCAGGCAACCCGCGACCCACACCGACAGGCCGAATGCGGCGAGCCCCGCGGCAAGCCACAGGCCGGCGATCGGCCACCAGAACGTCACCATGCCGGCATGCATGCCGAACGCCGTCGTCAGCCCGGCCATGACAACGAGCAGCAGAACCCAGATGCGCCAGGCAGTCCTCATTCGCGGCCTCCGGGGGGCGGAGGCGGCACGGCTGCAGGTGTGGCGTTGGCGGGCGGCTTGGTCGCCGGCTTGGGCGCCACAACCGGAGCGACAGCTGCACTAACCGTGCGCAGCGTCGAGACAGTGTTTTCTTCGGTGCCGCCCAGCGGCGGCACGAGATCGGGATCGGCAAAGTCAGGCGGCGGAACGAGGCGCACGAAGTCGACCGGGCCGGCATCCATCGCAAGATCGATACGCCATTCGTCGCCAACCTTGCGCGCAATGCCGACGCGCACGCCGAGCGGCATCTTGCCATCGTCACCGGACGTTACCCAGACTTCGCCGGGAATGATCTGGTCAGGCGTTTCGGGCTCAAGCAGGCGCGCGCTGGAACCGTTGTCGCCGACGAGCAGAGCGCGGTCGCCTGACTTGGTGCCCATCACCGGGATGCGGCTCGCGAAGTCGGTCAGCAGCAGGACACGCGAGGTATATTCGCCGACGCGGACAACGCGGCCGACGAGGCCATACTCGTTGATCGCAGCAAAGCCCTCCCGCACGCCGTTCGAAGCGCCGGCGTTGGCGATCTTGGAAGCGGCGAACGGGCCATTCTCTTCGGCCACGATGCGGGCCGTCACGGCCTGCCCTTGCGTTTCGCCGACGAGGTCGAGCAGTTTTTCGTACCGCTCCATGCGGAGCGCCATCGTCTCGGCGAGGTCTTTCCAGCGGTGGAGATCGCGCACTTCGCCTTCGAGTTCGGCGATGCGGGCTTCGTCTTCCTGACTGCGGCCGAAGCCGAGCGACCAGCCGGCAAAGCCGGAAGCAACGCCGGCAAGGCTGGCGGTCGTTCCGTCCATGGAACGGCGCGAAGCATCGATGCCGGAGCGGACTGTGGAGGAGGTCTGGATGGCGAGCGCGCCGACCATGGCGATGCCGAGGCCGACAACGACCGCCCGCGCGCCTGGGCGCGGCTGACCTGACCGTCTGTTACCGTACCAGGCCATCTAGGCTCCTCGGGGGCGAAGCATCCCGCGCCGCAACCGGACGCCTAGACTTCCGGCGCCAGCATGCCCTTCATCTTGTCGAGATTCTCTAGCACTTTCCCCGATCCAAGCACGACGCATTTCAGCGGATCTTCCGCGACTGTGACCGGCAGGCCAGTCCGTTCACGGAGCACAACATCGAGGTTGCGCAGGAGTGCGCCGCCGCCGGTGAGGACAATGCCCTTGTCGACGATATCGGCGGCCAGTTCGGGCGGCATGGCTTCCAGCGCCGTCTTCACCGAATCAACGATCTGCGTGACCGGTTCGGACAGGGCCTTGGCGACCATGGCTTCAGTGATTTCGATTTCCTTGGGCACGCCGTTCATCAGGTCGCGGCCGCGAATGTCGAGCGACATCCCCTTGCCGTTGTCGGGGCCTTTGGCGGTGCCGATTTCCTTCTTGATCCGCTCGGCCGAAGCCTCGCCGATGAGCAGGTTCTCTTCGCGGCGGAGATAATTGACGATGGCATCGTCCATCTTGTCGCCGCCCACGCGGACCGAACGCGAATAGACCAGACCGCCGAGCGACAGCACGGCAACCTCGGTCGTTCCGCCACCGATATCGACCACCATCGAGCCAGACGGTTCGTCGATCGGCAGGCCGGCGCCGATCGCGGCGGCCATGGGTTCGTAGATCAGGTGCACCTGGCGCGCGCCGGCCATTTGCGCCGACTGCTGGATGGCGCGGCGTTCGACGGGCGTCGCGCCGGCCGGAACGCAGATGATGATGACGGGCGCGATGAAGGAGCGGCGGACCTGCACCTTCTGGATGAAGCGCTTGATCATTTCCTCGGCGACTTCGAAGTCGGCGATGACGCCATCACGCATCGGGCGGACAGCTTCCATGTAGATCGGGGTCTTGCCAAGCATCATCTTGGCTTCCTTGCCGACCGCGTGAACGACCTTGCGGCCATTCTGGTTCACATAGGCAACGACCGACGGCTCATCGAGCTGGACGCCGTGGCCCTTCACGTAAACCAGGGTGTTGGCTGTACCCAGGTCGATCGCCATGTCCGTGGACATCAGGCTGAAGAGTTTGCCGAACATAAGCGCAGGGCTCCAATCGCGACGACTCAGCGCGCGAAGATTCTCACAGCTCCCCGATACAGGTCTCGTCTTTCAAAATCGCTAACGCAATAGCGTGCTGCCAATATTGATTCGCCAGACGGAACGCAGCGTTTCGCACGGATTCCGGGCAGCCCCGGAGACACGGATTCCCCGATTTGAGAGAAGACGGGAGCCGAGTCTGCCCGGTTTGAAGCCTGATCAGGCGGAACGGCTCGTACCCTTGTCCATTTTCCTGATCTTTGGGCGCGCCTCTTGCCAGCCGCGTTCCGGAAGCGCCAATGAGGCGGGACCGATGAGATTCCCTCCCCCTTTCCCGACCTCCCCATGACCGAAACACTCTCCGAAAACGCGCCCCGCGAGGGGCGGCCTGAACGGTTCTCCGCCTTCAGGCACCGATCGTTCGTGCTCTATTTTCTGGCGCGAGTGTTCACGACTTTCGGGGCCCAGATCCTGTCGGTCGCCGTCATCTGGCACATCTACGAGCTGACGAAATCGGCGCTCTATACCGGCCTCGTCGGGCTGGTGCAGTTCCTGCCGCTGGCCTTGCTGGTGCTGGTGACCGGAACGGCTGCGGATCAGTTCGGCCGCAGGATGATCATGGGATTGTCGATCGTGCTGGCTGCCGCGTGCGCCGCCGCGATGGCCTTCTTCTCGGCAACCGGAATGATCTCGGCCTGGCTGATGCTGACGGTGCTCGTCGTGTTCGGGGTGGCGCGTGCGTTCCTCGGTCCGGCGTCTTCTTCACTGGTCGTATCGCTTGTGCCGGCGCGCGACTTTGCCAATGCGGTGACGTGGAACTCGTCTGCCTGGCAGGCGGCGACCATCATCGGACCTGCCGCAGGCGGCCTGTTGCTCGGCCTTGGAGAGCCCGCGTTTGCAAGTTGGCTTGCTGGATCAGGACAGCCGGACCTTGCCAACCTGATCAACGGCCACGGGCCTGAGATCGCCTACACAACTGCGTTCATGTTCATGCTGCTGGGCGCGCTGCTGGTCTTCATGATCGCAAAGCCCCCCAAGGCGCCGGCGCGCGAACGCCCCACCCTCTCCAACATGCTCGAGGGCTTTCGCTTCATCTGGAAACAGAAGGTCATTCTCGGCGCCATCTCGCTCGACCTCTTCGCTGTGCTGATGGGCGGGGTGATCGCGTTGCTGCCGATCTATGCGGAGGAAATCCTCAAGCTCGGCCCCGAGGGCCTAGGCTGGCTGCGCGCGGCGCCGGGCATAGGCGCGATCCTTACCGCCGCCCTGCTCGCGACATTTCCGATCCGCGACCACGCTGGCAAGATCATGTTCGTATGCGTCGGGCTCTACGGCCTGTTCACGCTGCTCTTTGGTCTGTCGACCGTCGCGTGGTTCTCGATCCTTGTTCTCATCCTGCTCGGCGCGGCCGACATGGTGAGCGTCGTGGTGCGCGAGACATTGCTGCAGCTGTGGACGCCGGACGATGTGCGCGGGCGCGTCAACGCGGTGAACTCCGTGTTCGTGTCGGCCTCGAACGAGCTCGGCGAGTTCCGCGCAGGCACGATGGCGCATGCGATTGGCGCGGGCGCCGTGGGCGCAGTTCCGGCTGTGGTGATCGGCGGCGTCGGAGCAATTTTCGTCGCCGGCTTCTGGGCATGGCTGTTCCCGCAACTGCGCAATGCGCGGAAACTCGACGGGTCCGACGTCACAAATTGACCGGCTGACGGAACGAGTTGGGCGCCTATGCTTTGGTCTTTACGGGTCGGGCCAAGGAACAACGCCATGAACCGTATCTGTCTTCTCGTGATCGCCGGCGCGCTGGCCGGATGCGCCCACAACGATAATATGGCGTCCACATCGATGGGGCTCAACGAGACAGTTGTCGTGGACAATCCGGGGCAGGTAACCGTTGCCGGTGTGACGCCCGCAGCGGCGCTCGGGGCCATCAACACGCAGAAAGTCATCGACAATCCGTCTGTAAAGAACGGCGGCGCGTCGAGCTCGAACCAGGCCTCTGCCGACGCCAATGGCGCGATCTCCGTTGAAGGCGCACAGCCGGCTGCCGTGCTGGGCGCAATCGATCCGACGAAGCTGATCGACAATCCGCCGAAAGATCCTCCCAAAGATCCCAAGTAGAATCGCTGGCGATCATCATCTGACTCAGCCATGTTGCGACCCGTGGAATGCGAGGAGCAGCATGGCGTACTGGCTTGTGAAATCCGAACCTGACGCCTTCTCGTGGGATGACCTCGTGAAGGCCGGCAAGAAAGGCACGCCGTGGACGGGCGTGCGCAATCACGGCGCGAAGCTGCACCTGATGGCGATGAAGCCGGGCGAGCGCGTGTTTTACTATCACTCGAACGTCGACAAGGCCGTGGTCGGCATCGGCGAGATCGTGAAATCCGCCTACCCCGATCCGACCGCGGAAAGCGGACCGTGGGTGTCGCCGGATATCCGCGCGCTTGAACCGCTGAAATCGCCCGTGTCGCTGGCGGATGCGAAGACCGATCCGGTGTTGAAGGATATGGTGCTGATCAACAATTCGCGTCTGTCCGTGCAGCCCGTGACCGATGCGGAGTGGAAGCACATCTGCAAGCTGGGCGGGGTTAAAGCCTGATCTCCCGCCCGCAGCCGATCGTCGCGATGAACATCGGATCGTGGCTGACCACCATCAACGCGCCGTCATAACTGACAAGCGCCTGTTCGATCACTTCGATTGAATCGATGTCGAGGTGGTTGGTCGGCTCATCCAGCAGCAGGAGTTGCGGCGGCGTCGTGGCTGCGAGCAGGCAGGACATTGCAGCGCGCAGACGCTCGCCGCCGGAGAGCGTCGCCACAACCTGATGCGCGAGCTTGTTGCGGAAGGCGAAGCGGGCGAGCGCAGCATAGGCGGCGTTGTCGTCCAGCTCGGGGTTTGCCGCGCGCATGTTGGCAAGCAGGGTGAGCGTGGGATCAAGCGCGTCGGCGTGCTGATCGAGCATGGCGATGCGGCCATCGAGGCGGCGGATCGTTCCTGATGACGGCGCGAGGTCGCCGGTGATGATGCGCAGCAGGGTCGATTTTCCCGCGCCATTGCCGCCAGCGATGTGGATGCGTTCCGGCCCCACCACCCGGAAATTGAGCGGGCCAAACAGTTTGTGGCCGCCGGCCTCGGCGGTCACATCCTGAAAATCGAGCACGAGTTTTTGCGATGGCAGGCCGACGCTGGGCGCCACGACATTCAGCGGCACGAGGATTTCGAAGCGCGCCTTTGCTTCGTCCAACGCTTCGTTCGCTGCGGTGAGCTGGCGGTCGGCGAGGCGGTTGGCGGCGCCTTGCGAGGCTTCGGCGCGGTCCTGCTTGAAGTCGAGCAGCATCTTGCTCTGACCGGCTGTGGCGCGACCGGCCTTGCCGGCCGAGTCCTTGCGTTGCTTCATCTCGCGCTGCAATTGGACCTGATCCTTGACGCGACGCAGATCGACCTCCGCCTTGTCGAGCGCGCCGGCGGCCGCGATGCGACGCGCCTCGCGCGCTGCGGCGAAATCCGACCACCCGCCGCCATAGGTCGTGACGCCGATGGGCGTCAGTTCGACGATGCGATCGACATGCTCGAGCAGGTCGCGGTCATGGCTGGCGACGAGGGCTGCGCCGCGCCAGTCGTCGATCAGGGCGAGGATGGCCGCCCTGCCCGCAGCGTCGAGATTGTTGGTCGGCTCGTCGAGCAGGAGGATGTCGGGGGCTTCCAGCCACAGGCGGGCGACGGCGATGCGCGTGCGCTCGCCGCCGCTGAAGCCATGAATGGTGCGGGTGAGATCGCGCTCGGGCAGGTTCACCTTCGCGAGGGTTTCGGCGATGCGGTGTTCGAGTGTCCAGTCGGCTTCGATCATGTCGTCTTCGCTGCCCTCGCCGGCTTCGAGACGGGCAAGGCGCGCAAGGCCATCGGCGACGCCGAGGGCTTCGGCAAGCGAGATCGTGTCGTCGGGCCAGCGCTGCGCCAGCTCGCCGACGCGGCCGTTGACGGAGATGGCGCCGGAAGCGGGCTCTCCCTGCCCGGCAATCAAGCGCAACAGCGTCGACTTGCCCGAGCCGTTGCGGCCGACAAGGCCGATGCGTTCGGCGCCGATGGCCAGCGTGAGGTTTTCGAAAAGCGTGCGATCGGCCGGCACTTTTGCAGCGACACGATCGAAGGTGATGAGAGACATGGGGGACACGGAAGCTGGAGTAGAAACGACGCGCGCGAGGTCAGGCGGGTTTCGACGGCTTCATATGCGTGGGCTCCAAGGTTGGAACGTATGTGGTGGAGCCGGGGTGAAAAGTCAACGCGGGGCGTGAAGGTGCGTTCTCGCACGCGGGGCGTGCGAGGTGGGTTGGAGTTGAGTTTCTGGAAATTTGGATACGGCGGAGGGTCGCGAGCGTGCGCGTAGCCGCGCTCGTCCTTCGACGGACGCACGCTGCGCGTGCTGCTCAGGATGAGCGCAAATGGGGATGCGGCTACACGCACCAGCTCATGGTGAGCAGCGCGGCTCTGCCGCGCGTCCGTCGAACCATGGGCGACGAGGTCGCGCTCGGCGATGCGGTACTGCGCGCGGATGTCCTCGATGTAAGCCTCGACCACGGCGTTCATGTCGCCGAAGGCGTTCACGTAGTTCGCGTAGCGCTCCTGCACTTCGCGCAGGTTGTAGGTGGCGGGGATGAGATTGAAGCGCACGAGGCGCGGGTTCCAGCCGAGGCGGCGGTAGGCCTGGCGCGTGAGTGCGAAGGTGAGGCGCGCTTCGGCGTGGGCGAGCAGGAGGGCGATGGTTTCGAACACCGATCTGCGGATCGCCTTTCCGCGCATGACTCGGCGTTCGCTGGAGATCAGGAGGATCACCAGCGGCCAGAAGCTGAGCATGACACCCAGGAAGGCCGGGAGGTCACGCAGCAGCCATATGGGCCAGCCTTTGCGTTTCATGGGTGTGATTATACGCGCGTCTGGAGCCCGGCTGATTTGCCGAACGCCAATCCACCCTATTTTTCGCGCAAGTCATTGAGATTGCTGGAGGTGCGGAAACGCGAGCTGTTGGATAGGTGCGGATCTCATCCAACAAAATGGGGTGTAACTCTTGTCGCCCATAGCGCGGTTGTCATCCCGGCCGAGCGGAGCGCGAGCCGGGACCCATTCGTCAGGTGTCGGGGTAGAGAAATGGGTCCCGGATAGCGCTTCGCGCTTCCGGGATGACAGGCGGTGCGGGCGGCATGCGCGTTGACCTCAAGCGCCGCGGTGATAGAAGCCCGCGCATGCACACGACGCTGAACACACAGCAGCAAGGCCAGGCTCGACATAAGTCGGCTTGCGCTGGTGTGCGTGGAGGACAGGGCTTCTAGTCCGCCTTCAACATCAAGCCTCGCCAACGCGGCGGGGTTGTCCTTTTGCAGGTCCGCCGGATTTCACAAAGGACAAACGATGACTTCCCTATCCGACACTGACATAGAGCGTATCGCGCGCGGCGTGATGGATCGCACGCTGCCCAAGGCGGAGTGGACGCACGCGGCGCACTTCGCGGCGGCGCTGTGGCTGATTACGCAGCATGGCGAGGACGCGGTGCGCGTGATGCCGGGGCTGATCCGCGCTTACAATGAAGCGACGGGCACACCGAACACGGACACGAGCGGATACCATGAGACGATCACGCTCGCATCGCTGCGCGCGGCGCGGAGCGTGATGCGAGCGCATGAGGGCGCCGCGTTGGCGGAGATGCTGGCGGCGTTGATGGAGTCGGAGTTTGGAAAGTCGGGATGGCCGCTGGCCTACTGGCGCAAGGAGACGCTGTTTTCGCGGGAAGCGCGGCGCGTGTGGGTGGAGCCCGATGTGCAGGGGTTGGGATTTTGACGGTGAGGAGCGCGCCCTCGTCCTTCGAGGCGCCGCTCTGCGGCTCCTCGAAGGACGAGGGCATACTTGCAGACTTACGCCGCCGCTCCGGTCGCCTTCGCGCGGCGGACTTCCAGCTTGTTGAGGGCGTGGACGTAGGCGCGGGCGGAGGCGACGAGGGTGTCGGGGTCGGAGGCTTTGCCGGTGGCGACGAGGCCCTGCTCTGCAAGGCGGACCGAGACGGTGGCCTGCGCGTCGGTGCCTTCGGTGACGGCGCTGACCTGGTAGAGTTCCAGAACCGCAGTGTGCGGGCAGAGCTGGCGGATGCCGTTGAAGACGGCGTCGACAGGGCCGTTGCCGGTGGAGGTTGTGGCGTGCGGTTCGCCGTCGATCACCAGTTCGATCTCGGCGGTCTGCGGGCCTTCGGTGCCGGCGACGACTTTCAGGCGCTTGACCGTGATGCGTTCCTGCTTGCCGGACATCTGCTCGTCGACGAGGGCGATGATGTCTTCGTCGAAGACGTGCTTCTTCTTGTCGGCGAGATCCTTGAAGCGCTTGAAGGCGTCGTTGAGTGGGCCCTGCTCCAGCACATAGCCGAGAGATTCCAGCTTGTCGCGGAACGCGTTGCGGCCGGAGAGCTTGCCCATGATCAGCGAGGTGGAGGGCACGCCGACGTCTTCGGGCTGCATGATCTCGTACGTTTCGCGGTTCTTGAGCATGCCGTCCTGGTGGATGCCGCTCTCGTGCGCGAAGGCGTTCTTGCCGACGATGGCCTTGTTGTATTGCACCGGGAAGCCGGTGATCGACGACACCATCTTGGAGGCACGGGCGAGTTTCTGCGTGACCACTTCGGTGTAGAACGGCATCGAGTCGCCGCGCACTTTCAGCGCCATGACGCATTCTTCCAGCGCGGCATTGCCGGCGCGTTCGCCCATGCCGTTGATGGCGCATTCGATCTGACGCGCGCCGTTGATGACGCCGGCGAGCGAGTTTGCGACCGCGAGGCCGAGGTCGTTGTGGCAGTGCGTCGACCAGATGACCTTATCCGAGTTCGGAATGTTCTCGATCAGGCGGCGGATCAGCTCGCCGTATTCGGCGGGGTGCGAATAGCCGACCGTATCGG
Source organism: uncultured Alphaproteobacteria bacterium (assembly GCA_963784415.1). Taxonomy (GTDB): domain Bacteria; phylum Pseudomonadota; class Alphaproteobacteria; order Caulobacterales; family Hyphomonadaceae; genus UBA7672. The sequence continues at coordinate 113,238 of CAWARK010000002.1, read as the reverse complement.
GGACGTTGATGACGGTGGCGCCGGACGAGATGGCGACGTCGATCGCCTTGCAGAGGAAATCGAACTCGGTGCGGGTGGCGTCCTCGGCGGACCATTCAACATCGCCCGCGAATTTGCGGGAGTGCGTGACCGAGGCGCCGATGGCTTCGAGCACGGCGTTGGGGCCCATCTTCAGCTTGTGCTTCATGTGCACGGGACTGGTGGAGATGAAGGTGTGGATGCGGGGGTTCTTCGCTTTCTTCAGCGCCTCCCCTGCCTTGTCGATATCGGTCAGCGTGGAACGGGCGAGCGTGCAGATGGCCATGTCCTTGGCGAGTTCGGCGATCTGGCTGACGCACTGGAAGTCGCCTTCGGAGGACGCGGCGAAACCGGCCTCGCAGATGTCGACCTTCATCTCCTGCAGGAGTTCGGCGAGTTCGAGCTTTTCGCGGATGGTCATCGAGGCGCCGGGCGACTGTTCGCCGTCGCGCATCGTGGTGTCGAAGATCAGTACGCGGTCTTTGCCGGTATTGTTCGTGGAGGGGGTGCTCATCGGGGACGTCCTGTCAGGGCTTTTGTCGGAGGGTGCTTTTGATTTGAGCCCCTGGACGCGCGACCCGCGGACCTATGCCCGGATCACGAACGCGCCCAGGGGCTGCTAAGCAGCCCCGGCAGGCAAAGAAGAAGGGTGAGACCCTGTTCGCGCATGATTGTTCTATGATGGGGGATGCCCGAGACGTCAAGTCGCAGGAAAATCAGTCCGTTGGAGGCCGGGGCGGCGGACGAACTAACCCTTTCGGTTGACCGGCGCGGTATTCTCCACCTCTGCGCAGAGCGTCTCGGCGAGCCTGCGCAAGGCTACTGTGCGGGCGGGCGTGAGATCATCCCAGCGGCCGCCCCGGATGGCGACGTCGAGGGCGTAGATCCAGGTCAGGGTGATCCGGCGGCCATGGGCGAAGCGCAGTCGGCGCCACGCCTCGCCAGCCCCTGCCCGGCGGAGGGCGGCGGGGGTGGTGATGCCGATCTCGATCAGGGCGTCGGCCATGGCGCGGCCAAGGCTGGGCATGGCGAGAAGGCCAGCCAGGTCAGGCGCGTTATTCGGCGGCTTTTTCGGGGGCCTTGGCAACAGCGTCCTTCGGGGTCTCTTTCGGGGCGTCTTCCGGCTTCTGAAGGTCAGGTTCTTCGTTGACGGCCTTGCGGGCAGCGACCGCCACGGAGATCCAGATCGCCACGACGGTGATGCCGCCGCCGATCGCCAGCATCAGGCCGCCGCCCATGGCGGACAGGACCGACTGGCCCAGCAGGGCGACGATCAGGATTTTCGGGATCGAGCCGACAATGACGCCCGCTGTGTAGCGCCAGAAATTGGCCTGGCTGGCGCCGAAGGCCATGTTGACGACGACGGCGGGGGCGGTGGGGACGGAGCGGACGATCAGGCTGGCGAGGAAGTCGTTCTTGCCGATGAAGCGTGACAGGCGGTTCACGGTGTCGCCGCCATAGCGCTGGACCAGCGCGTGCCCGCCAAAGCGGCCGATGTAGAAATGGATCCAGGCCGAAACGATGGTGCCGATCATGGCATAGGTGCAGCCCAGCCAGGGCCCGAACGCCACGACGCAGGCGCCGAACAGCACGAATTGGGGGGCGGCAAGGAAGCTGGTGATGTTGAACAGCAGGATGGTCATGGGCAGGCCCCACGGGCTGTTCCGCAGGTCGACCAGCTGCTGGTCCATATGGTCGGCAAGGCCGGTGACGCTGGCCAGGACGATCATGGCGATAACGGCGGCCAGCAGGGCCAGCGACACCCAGATGGTGCGCCAGACCTTCGAGTCCATATTGTTGATGAAGGCGCCGAACTTACTCATGAACGGCCCCAATGCTCTCTCGCGAAAGCCTCGTCAAGAATCGGCCTGTCGCAGCTAGTTGGCAGCGATGGAGATGCCCATGGCGCGACCAATGGCTCTCAGCAGGTCGGCCGGCTGCACCGGCTTTGCCAGCAGGGCGGCGACCAGCCGGAGTTCCGGGCGGAGGGGGGCGTCCGTGTCGGTCAGCAGGCCGGAAATCACCACGATGGGCGGACGGCCAAACGAAGGTGGAAGAAGGCTCAGGGCGGATATGAGCTGGAAACCGTCCATCACGGGCATGTCGAGGTCGGTCAGGACGAGATCGACCCCGCCGGACAGGATGACGCCGAATGCTTCCGCACCGTCACCTGCCTCCATGCAGTCGAAGCCGGCGGCGGTGAGGACGGCGCGCAAATAGGCGCGCATTCCTGAAGCGTCATCGACAATGAGGGCAACGGGGTTGCGCGGCTGAGGGACGGTGGCAGGCTGTGTGGGCATGATTCCGGTCGACCGTGAGGGGGAGGGCTTCTGGCCACTTGTCGAAGCTGATACCGGGCTGACGGCCGGAGCGCTTTTCGCGGACCGACAAAGACTTGTCATTTCGCGACACAGTTGACTGGAATCGAGCGGCATCCCGCCGCAGCAGGTTGGGCGCCGCAGCGGAGGGTGGCATGCGGGAAATCACCAGGGCGAGCGCCTGGGGCGGATTTGCTGAACTGGTCGCCGAACTCGGCGGCGACGCCGCGCGGATCCTCGCAACCGCGCAGGTGGATTCGGGGATGCTGGCCGACCCAGAGCGTTACCTGCCGTTGAGAGCCTTTGTCGACAGCCAGGCTGTGGCGGCGGAGTGGCTCAAGCGGAAGGACTTCGGACTGCTGTTCGGCCAGCGCCAGTCGATGTCGATGCTGGGCGCGTTGTCGATCGCGATCATGAATTCGCCGACGGCGCGGGCGGGCATCGAGATCGCCGCGCGCTTCATGCACGTCCACAACCCGGCGCTGACCATGACGCTCGCGCCCCTGCCCCGCACAAGCGCCGAATTCCTGTCCAGCAACCTGAAGCTGCGTGATCCGACGGGCCGTGAACAGAATGATGAGCGCATCCTGTCAAACCTGCACAAATCTCTCGGCGAGCTGAGTGGCGGCAAATACCGGCCTGCCAGCGTGCACTTCACGCATGCGCCCATGTCGCCGATGAGCGTCTATCGCCGCGTGTTCGGCATCACGCCGCTGTTCGAGCAGCCGGCCATGGGCATCGCTATCGACCGCAGCGTGCTCGACCTGTGGCTGCCGGGTGGATCGGAACAGATGCGCGCGATTGCCGAGACTTTCCTCGCCCGTCACGATGCGCTGCCCGGCAAGGGCTTCACCAAGAGTGTCGCCAGCATGGCGCGAAGCCTGTTGCGCGGCGGCGAGTTCACGCCGGAGCAGACAGCCAAGGCGCTAGGCCTGCATGCGCGCACGCTGCAGCGCCGATTGCGCAACGAAGGTTCGAGCTTCGAGAAGATCAAGGATGATGCGCGACGGGAGTGGGCGCAATCGCTGCTGGTGCAGCCGGCCGTTCCGCTGACAGAGATCGCGCAGATGCTTGGTTATGCCGATTCGTCTGCGTTCTCGCGCAGCTGTCGCCGCTGGTTCGGAGAAGCGCCGCGGACCTATCGCACGCGGCTTGCGCCGAAGCGTGGTGAAAGGCCGGGGGCGGGCGTTTCGCGCGTGAATTCGCTGACCGCGAACGTGAGAGCGTTGCGCAACGCAAACGCCTGAATCCAGCCTCGCCTGCGCCTCTCGACATTGTAGCGTCACATGAGCATGGTCCATCCCCATGATGAGCACACGCATTTCACGTCTTCTCGCCTTTGTCCCTGCAATGGGCGCCGCGCTGGCGCTGGCCGCCTGCAGCTCTGCGCCGGGTCTGGGTTCGGAGGGAAGTTCGGACGGCTGGGCCTATCCCTCGCTGGGCCATCGGACGCCGATCATCATTGGCCACCGTGGCGCATCGGGCGCCCTGCCCGAACACACGATCGAATCCTACCTGCGGGCGCTGAACGATGGCGCGGACTGCATCGAGCCGGACCTGGTGCTGTCGAAGGACGGCGTCTTGATCGTGCGGCACGACACTTTTCTTTCGAGTACGACCAACATCGCGTCCAAGCCGGAATTCGCCAAGCGCAAGCGGCGCTCGACCGATCCGGAATATGCGGGGCGCGATGACTGGTGGGTGTCTGACTTCACGCTGGCGGAGCTGAAGACGCTGCGCGCGGTGCAGTCCTTCCCGGGGCGCACGAAGGTATTCGACGGGCTCTACCAGATTCCGACGTTCGACGAAGTGCTGAGCCTTGCGACCTCGCGCAAGACCGTGGCCGACAAGCCGGTGTGTGTGTACCCGGAAGCAAAGTCGCCCGCGTATTTTGCGAGCGTCGGCCAGGCCGACATGGCGGAGAAGATTCTCGCAGTGCTGGAGAAGCATGGTCTCGCCGCCAAGGGATCGCCGATCTTCATCCAGTCGTTCGAGCCGGACTTCGTGCAGAAGATCAACGGCATGACGGAACTGCCGGTCGTGATGCTGGTCGCCGACAAGGCGGGCCTGGATGCAGCGCTGGCCAAGCCGGGCGCGCCGTTCTGGGATGGGCTGGGGCCGAGCCTCAACATGCTGTTCGACGCGAACGGCAAATCGACCGGCGTGGTGGAAGCCGCGCACGCCAGGGGCATCGTCGTGCACCCGTGGACGTTCCGCAATGACGCGCCGCCGGTGAAGGGCGAACCGGTCGAGGCGGCGATCAAGCGCTATCTCGCGCTCGGCCTCGACGGCTTCTTCACCGACTTCCCGATCACGGGATACAAAGTCAGGAACGAGATCCAGTACGGCGGCGGCTGATCGCGGGAAGCTGTCGCGTGTAGGTGTTGACCACCACGCCCATGCCGATGGGTTGTGAGGCTGCGTGGTCGAAGGTCAGGCGCGCTTCAACGTCGGCGAACAGCGGCTTTCCTTTTCCAAGCGCAACCGGAACGACAGCGACCTCGATCAGGTCGATGAGGTTGTGCTTCAGGAACAGGCCGGCGGTGACGCCGCCGCCGAAGAGCCAGATGTCCGTGTCGAGATCCTGTTCGGACATGCGGGCGCGCAGGCGGGCAAGGCCTTGCGCGGGATCGCCATTGTGCGCTTCGACTGTCTGCGGGCCTTTCAGGATAGGGCGCGAGGTCATCACCAGCGCTGGCGTCTTGCCCCACATCCAGCCGCCCATGCCGATCGACTGGTCGTAGGTCGTGCGGCCGACGATGATGCCGCCGATCTGTTTCATCCACGGCCCGATGAAGCCCATGGCGACTTTGCCGTAGGGCTCGAGCCAGTCGGTTGAGGCGTCGAGCGGAGCGATGAAGCCGTCGAGTGAGACGGCGACGTGATAGCGGACCAGATGCATGTGTGCCTCTGCGAGCTTGAGGGCGCATCAGGTCATGAGCGTGCTGCCAGCATGATGTCAGCAGGCCACGGGCGAAGGCGGCTTGGCGCAGCACGCCTGACAAAAACAAACGGGCCCCGGAGTGATCCGGGGCCCGCTGCATTTTTGCGATTAGTCCAGCGCCTAGTGAGCGCCGGCCGCCATGGCGGCCAGCATCATCAGGGCGACGATGTTGGTGATCTTGATCATCGGGTTCACAGCCGGACCGGCCGTGTCCTTGTAGGGGTCGCCGACGGTGTCGCCGGTGACGGCGGCTTTGTGAGCCTCCGAACCCTTCTTGTGAACGACGCCGTCCTTGTCGCGGAAGCCGTCTTCGAACGACTTCTTGGCGTTGTCCCACGCGCCGCCGCCCGAGGTCATCGAGATGGCAACGAAGAGACCCGTCACGATGACGCCCAGCAGCATGGCGCCGAGAGCCGAGAGGGCCTGGCCGACTGCCGCGGTCTGGTCGAGGCCCTGGCCGGCGCCGATGCCCCAGATGACAGCGAACAGCACGATCGGCGACAGCACCGGCAGCAGCGACGGGATGATCATTTCCTTGATCGCGGCCTTGGTCAGCATGTCGACGGCGCGGCCGTAATCGGGCTTGTTCTCATACGTCATGATGCCCTTGATCTCGCGGAACTGACGACGGACCTCTTCCACGACCGCTTGCGCGGCGCGGCCGACGGCCATCATCGACATGCCGCCGAAGAGGAAGGGCAGCAGGCCGCCGAACAGCAGGCCGACCACGACGTACGGGTTGGACAGCGAGAAGTCGGCCGTGACGCCATAGAGGATCGAACCTTCGCCGGCCGAGCCCGAGAAGTAGTCGAGGTCGGCGGTGAAGGCGGCGAACAGCACCAGCGCGCCGAGACCGGCGGAGCCGATCGCGTAGCCCTTGGTGACGGCTTTCGTGGTGTTGCCGACCGCGTCGAGCGTGTCGGTGGTTTCACGAACCGAGTCATCGAGGCCCGCCATTTCGGCGATGCCGCCAGCGTTGTCGGTGACCGGGCCGAAGGCGTCGAGCGCCACGACCATGCCCGCGAGCGCGAGCATCGTGGTGACGGCGATGGCGACGCCGATGAGTTGGCCCATGGTGAAGGTGAAGATGATACCCGCGATGATGATCAGCGCCGGGACAGCCGTCGCTTCAAGCGAGACCGCGAGACCCTGGATCACGTTGGTGCCGTGGCCGGAGACCGACGCCTGCGCGATGGAGCGCACGGGGCGGTAGCCGACGCCGGTGTAGTATTCGGTGATCCAGATGATCAGGCCGGTGACGATCAGGCCGGCGATACCGCACCAGAACAGGTTCATGACGGGGATCGTGGTGCCGAGCGTGTCGGACATGGTGACCGAGGTCGCCATCGGGTCGCCGAGGGCGATGTAGAGTGCGCCGTAGAGCGCGGGGATCGACAGGACCGAGGTGGCGATGAAGCCCTTGTAGAGGGCGCCCATCACGTTGCGCGAGTCCTTGGAGAGACGGACGAAGTAGGTGCCGATGATCGAGGTGGCGATGCAGACGCCCGCGATGACGAGCGGCAGCGCCATCATCTGGGTCTGCTGCGTTCCCGCGAAGGAGATCGAGGCGAGAACCATCGTGGCGACGATCGAGACCGCATAGGTTTCGAACAGGTCGGCCGCCATGCCGGCGCAATCGCCAACGTTGTCGCCGACGTTGTCGGCGATGGTGGCGGGGTTGCGGGGATCGTCTTCGGGAATGCCGGCTTCGACCTTGCCCACCATGTCGCCGCCGACGTCAGCGCCTTTGGTGAAGATGCCGCCGCCGAGACGGGCGAAGATGGAGATCAGCGAGGCGCCGAAACCGAGAGCGACCATGGCGTCGACGACGACGCGCGGTTCAGTCGGCTTAACAACTTGCGTGAGGACTGCGTAGTAACCAGCCAGGCCGATCAGCGCGAGGCCGACGACCAGCATGCCGGTGACGGCGCCGGACTGGAAAGCGACGTGGAGACCCTGGCCGAGACCCTTGGAAGAGGCTTCCGTCGTACGGACGTTGGCCTGCACCGAGATCTTCATGCCGATGAAGCCGGCCGCGCCCGAGAGCACCGCGCCGAGCACGAAGCCGACGGGCGATTCCCAGTTGCGGAAGAAGATGGCGATAACCACCGTAACAGCGACACCGACCATGGCGATCGTGCGGTACTGGCGGTTGAGGTAGGCGTTGGCGCCTTCCTGGATCGCTTTCGCGATTTCTTGCATTTTTGCGCTGCCGGTCGGCAGAGCCATAAGCCTCTGGGTCGTGATCACCCCATACGCCACGGCGACAAAGCCCGCGACGATGGGAAGCCAAAGCGAAAGTTCGCTCATGAGCAGTCCTCTTATCATATTGAAATTGGACGACTTCCCCGTGATTCACCCCTGAATCCCGATTGGCCCGCCCGCAAAGGTGGCGGGAACATGCCTAAATTGCCCTGAGCGCGCAAGTTTGTTGAAGAATGCAAGGGCTTCCCTGTGTTGACGCAACGGAAATGCTGGTCGCTGCCCGATTGAGGTCGGCAACGGTTCGTGATGGATGGCGCGATGTCCACGCCTGCCCCGCTCAACATTCTCGACCGTACGCCGGCGCTGGTGCTGGCGATGGTTGGCGTGATGCTGGGCTGCGTGATGGACGCGCTGCTGAAGCATCTGGGGTTTGTCTACGGTGTCGTGCTGATTGCGACGCTTCGCTATGTGTTCGGCATTGTGTTTTCGGGGGCGGCGGTGGCGATCATGCGCCCGAAACTGCCGTCGCTGTCGGGACTGCGGCGGCATGCGTTGCGGTCGGTGGTGATCACCGGGTCTTCGCTGCTCTTCGTCAACTGCCTCACCATCCTGCCGATCGCGGAAGCAACCGTATTGATCTTCTGCGCGCCGCTGATGATCGCGCCGCTGGCGGCGTGGTTGCTGCACGAGAAGGTGAGGCCCGCGGCGATGCTGGCGCTGGCGGTGGGATTTGCCGGTGTGCTGGTCACGGTGCAAGGCGCCGAGGCTGGACCGGAAAATGCGCGGCGGCTGGAGGGCATCCTCTCGGGGCTCGGCGCATCGGGATGTTATGCGCTGTCGATGGTGCTGCTGCGTCAGCTGGCGCGGCACGATCACGTCGTGACGACCGCGTTCCTCAGCAACGTGTTTCCGGCGATCTATCTCCTGCCCTTCGCTATCGCGCTGGGCGGCATGCCTGCGCCGGCTGATCTTCCGGTCTTCGCGCTGACAGGGCTGATCGGCTTTGGCATGTGGTTCATGCTGTCATCGGCTTATTCGCGGGCGCAGGCGCAGAACGTTGCGGCTGCGGAATACACGGCGCTGATCTGGAGCGCCGCGCTCGGCTATGTCTTCTTTGCGGAGACGCCGCGCTGGCAGGTCTGGGCGGGCGCAGCTGTGGTTGTCGCCGCCGTGTTGATGTCGGCATGGGACACACGCCAGCGCCGCGTGCGGGGCATCGCGGACTAGCGCCTCCGCTTGCGGCGGTGGCCAAATGCGCCGAGCCTCTCATTTCACGTGAATGGTCATTGGAATAGCCAGTGGCGTTGAGAGGGTTGCGGATATGAAACGAACACTCACGCTTGTCGCCTGCGCTGTTGCGGGTGCAGCGGTTGCCGGCGCTGCGCAGGCGCAGATCGCCATTGGCGGCGGCATCGGCACGACGGGCGCAACGGTTGAAGCGCAGATAAAGGTCGTGCCGGGCATCGTTCTTCGTGGCGGGTACAATTACCTTCAATACGAAGCGGACGACACCTATGACGACATTGCCTATCAGGGCGATCTCGACCTCAACACGCTGGGTGCGTTCGTCGACTTTCACCCGTTCGGAAATTCGTTCTTCGTCACTGGCGGCGCCTACTTCGGCGAGAAGTCGCTGGACCTGAATGCGACGCCGACGGCGAACGTGCAGATCGGCAACCAGACCTTCACGCCTGCCCAGGTCGGCACGCTCAACATGACGGGCGACCTTGAAGACACCGCGCCGTTTGTCGGCCTTGGCTGGGACACGACGTTCGAGGGTGCCGGGCTGGGTTTCAAATTCGTGGCGGGCGCCATGTTCACGGGATCACCGCAGGTGAACCTCGTGTCGACCGGCGGTTCGCTGTCGAACGATACGAACTTCCAGGCGCAGCTGGCGGTGGAAGAACAGAACCTGCAGGACGATGTCGACGACTACGAGGTCTACCCCGTCGTGCAGCTCGGGCTGACCTACAGCTTCTGATCACACCTTGAAACAGAAACGCCCCGCAGTGACCTGCGGGGCGTTGATGTTTGCGCCGATAGAGGCGTTACGGGGTGGTCGACACCGGACCCATCGGCTGCTTGCCCGGGTTTTCCTTGATCCAGCGCGTACGCGCCTTGTCGACCTCGGCCTGCGTGCAATCACCCTGATAGGTGGCGTCCGACTTCATCGAGAAGCCAGCCGGAATGAAGGCAAGCGACACCGAACCCTTGGCGTTGATCTTCATCGTGGTGTCCGTGTGGATCAACGTCGCATCCGCTTCGCCGGAGATTTTGCCCGAGCACTTCAGCTTGAAGAGGTAACCGCCCGAAATCTCGCGCACGTTATCGACCACGCAGCCTTTCTGCAGGTCGGTCGCGAGCTTCGACAGCGTGATGTTGGCCTCCTCCGGAATGAGGCATTCCAGGTTCTCTTCCTTCGAGCCGAAGCCGACGACGCTCGTCTCCTGCTTCCACAGCCACTTGCCCGGTTTCACGTTGACGGAACCGTCCTTGACGGTGTCGGCGCCTGCCGCGCAAACCGCGAACATCGCAACACCGGCGGCAACCAGAAACCTCTTCATTTCACGTCTCCTGAAACCCTGGGCCGGTCTGCTGGCCCCCACTTGCGGATACGATATAGAGCGATTTCACATGAACGGGACTGGAATGAGGCGGCCTACTTTCGGTCATGATCCCGCCGCAGCGAAGCCGCGCGCTGGCAACCCGCGTACTGGCAACAGGGCCATTACCAGCGCCCCCGCGATATAGCCGCCGGCATGGGCCTCCCAGCTGACGCCCATTCCCAGCATGAACGGCGCGACAAGCACGAGGGCTGCGTTGGCGATGGCGAACGCAATCGTCATCCCGACGAAGGGCTTCGACCACAGTGTGCGCTTGCCGCCCCGCGGATCGAGCAGGAACGCTGCCGCGAACAGGCCCGAGACGCCGCCCGAGGCGCCGATCAGGTAAGGTGAATCCACATTCGCCAGCGCGAGGTAGAGGGCCGAACCGCCGATGACCGACACAACGAACAGCAGCATCCAGGCGGCGGCGCCGGCAACGTTCTCGCCGAGTGCGCGTGCGACCGGCGTTCCGAGCGCCAGCAGCATCATCGAATTCACCAGCACGTGCAGCCAGTCTGCATGCAGCAGGCCGCTCGACAACAAGGTGAGCAGGCCGGCGGCGGCGCTGGGATAGACATCATCGGATCCGGCCGGCGCCCAGAAACGTTGCGGCGCGAGCGCGTAGTCAAAGCTGATCGCGAGTTGATCGATGGGAGAGGCGAACTCGAAAGCGGTGTGCAGCAGGACAAGCATGACTGCGACGCCGATGACGAGCAGGGGCGCATTCAGGATCGGCTGGCGGCTGGCGGGCGTTTCGGCCGGAAAGGTGTCGGTCATCGCTGATACATGGCGTTGCGCGAGCGCACTGGCAACTGCTGCGCTCAGACCGGCTTGCCCATGCGGACGCCAGGCACGTCGACCCCATCTTTCGAGGCGGCGATGATACGCTCGATCTGATGATAGCCGGCGGCCTTGTAGAGCGGTTCGCCTGATAGGGTGGCCATCAGCTCGACGGACTTGAATCCCGCCTCGCGCGCTGCGCCCTCGCACAACTCCAGGATCAGGCGCCCGACGCCGCGCCGGGCAAAATCGGGATGGGTGTACATGGCGCGGACGCGCGCCGCGTCTTTCGCGATATCGAGCAGGGCCGCGTTGCGCTGGGAGGTGGAATGATCACCGCCATAGAGCGTGGCGCGTCGCGACCAACCCCCGCAGCCGGCAAGCCTGCTCCCCTCTTCCACGAGAAAATACGTCCGGTCGGCAATCAGCTGGGTATCAAGGCCCATGATCGATTTCGACAGTTCGACCTGCGCGGGATCGAGGAAGGCCTTGAGGTGCTCCGCTATCGCAACGTCCATCAGGGCGCGGACGGCCGGCAGGTCGGCTTCGGTGGCGATGCGGTGGGTGAAGGGCATGGAACAGACATTAGCACGGCTTCACGTTGCGCAAGGCGCGCCCCGGCTTGCCGTTCACGCCGAAGTCCTGAATATGCCCGACATCAAAGCTTGGGGCGGCCCTGCATGTTCAAACTGGAAGCTGCCTGGATCGCCCAAAGGCTGGCGCCGATGGACGCCGCCGATATCGGCACGATCCTGAATGTCGGATCGTCCTCGGGACTTTTCCGTACGCAGATCCAGCCGTGGATCGATGAGGAGCTGTTTGCCCCGCTGCGGGCGCGCAAGATTCCGGTCGTGCATGTCGACCTCAAGAACGAACCGGGCGTCGACCTGATCGCCAACATCGCCGACGACGAGGGCTTTGCCGCCGCCAAGGCTTACAAGCCGCGCACGGTCATGCTGTGCAACATCCTCGAACACGTGCACGAGCCGGACAAGATTGCCCAGCGCGCCTTTGACCTGGTGGAGCCCGGCGGGCGCCTGATCGTCTCGGTGCCGCGCAGCTATCCGCACCATCGCGATCCGTTCGACACGATGTTCCGCCCCACGCCCGAGGAGGTTGCGGCGCTGGTGCCGGAGTCGACGCTGACCGAGCGCGAGATCCTGCCGACGCACACGCACTGGCTCGACGTCTGGCGGAATCCGAAGAAGCTCCAGCGCAAGCGCGCGAAGTGGCTGTTCACCAAGTACAAAGTGACGATGGCTTTGCTGGCGAAGAAGGCCTGACGACATGAAACGGGCCTGATCATCGATCAGGCCCGCATTCGTTTGGCTAAGCCGTGCGCTCGAAGCTAGTTGCGCTTGCGGTCGACCAGCTGGTTGCCCTTGGCCCATTGCATCATGCCGCGGAGCTTTTCGCCGACTTCTTCGATCGGGTGGTTGCTCATCTTGTTGCGCATGGCGTGGAACGAGGGAGCGCCGGCCTGATTTTCGAGGACCCAGTCGCGGGCGAAGCGGCCGGACTGGATTTCCTCGAGCACCTTCTTCATCGCGACCTTGGTTTCCGACGTCACGATTTTCGGGCCGGTGACGTATTCGCCGAACTCGGCGGTGTTCGAGATCGAGTAGTTCATGTTGGCGATGCCGCCTTCGTAGATCAGGTCGACGATCAGCTTCACTTCGTGGAGGCATTCGAAATAGGCCATCTCTGGCGCGTAGCCCGCTTCGACCAGCGTTTCGTATCCGGCCTTGATCAGCTCGACGAGGCCGCCGCAGAGCACGGCCTGTTCGCCGAACAGATCGGTCTCGGTCTCTTCGCGGAACGAGGTCTGGATGACGCCGGCGCGGGTGTTGCCGATGGCTTTCGAATAGCTGAGCGCCACAGCCTGGGCGACACCCGAAGCGTCCTGATGGATGGCGATCAGCCCCGGCAGGCCGCGGCCCTGCGTGTACTGGTTGCGCAGCGTGTGGCCGGGACCTTTCGGCGCCGAGAGCGACACGTCCATGTCCTTGCGCGGACGGATCAGGTTGTAGTGAATGTTGAAGCCGTGGCCGAACATGAGGTGCTGGCCTGCGCGCGTGTGCGGCTCGATCTCGTTGGTGTACATCACGGCCTGTTTCTCGTCAGGCGTGAGGATCATCATCACGTCGGCCCACTTTGCCGCTTCCGTGGGCGTAATGACCTTGAGGCCTTCCTGCTCGGCTTTCGGTTTCGACTGCGAGTTCGGCTGGAGGCCGACGACGAGGTCCTTCACGCCGCTCTCACGCAGGTTGAGCGCGTGGGCATGGCCCTGGCTGCCATAGCCAATGACGGCGACTTTCTTGGACTGAATGATGCCCAGGTCGGCGTCGGCTTCGTAATAGACTTTCATGGGGAGTTAGAACCTTTCTGCACTCAAACCTAAGGACGGACTTGCCGGGGTTTGTTCTGTGGTGAAACTATTGAGGCGCATAGGTGGGAATGGGGGATTGTAAAGTGAGACGCACGAAATGCGCCCTGCTTGTTGATTTCGACAACATCTACAGCGTCTTGCAGGCTGATTTCCTGTCCGGGCTTCCGGCGTGGATGAAATGGCTGGAGGACGGGGCGTTCTCGAAGGACGGTCGCCCCAGAAAGTTCGTCGCCAAAAAAGTCTATTGGAATACTCAGTTCGACCTGTTTCGCGAGCAGTTCGAGTCGCAGGGATTTCAGGCTTTCAACTGTCGGGCGGTCGCTGCGGCGAAGACGAAGAAAAGCTCCGCCGACATGTTCATCGCGATGGACGCGATCGAGCAGGCCAGGCAGCGCGATGCTCCCGGCGAGATCATTATCCTGTCGGCTGACTCCGACTTTCTTCCGCTTGTGAACCGCTTGCAGACGCACAAATGCAGGGTCGTCATGGCGGGCCGCGAGTCCGATTTCTCGCTCGGCCTCTACCGTGAGCACGCCGATGCCGTTGTGCACATGACTGCACTGAGAAAAGCGTGTTCCTACATTCGTCCCAAACGACAGCTGTTTGGACTGTTGGCTGTGAAAGCGCCGGTCGCGGAGATTGACGCCAACACGCCTCCGCCTGCGCCCGAACGCATTGTTCTGCCCGGCGAAAGGATTGGCAAAGTCCCCGTCACCGAGAAGCCTGCGCCGCCTGTGGCGACTTCCAAGCCCGTGAAGGCGAAGACCGGCAAACGCCAGCCCAAAGTCCACATCGACATCAACGCGTCCGCCGACATTATCGCCAAGTTGGGAGCCGAAACACCCGATCAGCCCATAAGCCGGGCCAAGATCATCAAGGCGCTTTCTGACAATCCCACTTTCAACATGAACCCTATGAGCAGGATTCCGACCTGGCTGGGCAAGGGAAGCTACACGTCGATGATCGAAGCCATGGCGGCCGTGAATGCCAACCTCGTCGTCAGGCGATATCAAAATGGCGGGGCCGCACTTGCCTACAGAATTCCCACAGAAGACGCGCACGCACCGGCTGCTCCCGCGACGGACAGCAGGCCTGAACTCCAGCCGGTCTGAATATCTATAGCGTGCGTCGCGCTTCATCCCGGCCTGCCCTGCGGGTCGGGCGTCGGCGGGACAGCGCCGGCGGGAAGCGGATCGGCGATGGTGGCGTCGAGGACAACCTTCCACGCGCCTTCCGCATTCTTCTTCCATGACGTCACATAGCGGCCGGCGTCGATCTGCTGGTCGCCCATCTTCACGGTGTAGCGGCCCGTCGTCGTGGCGAAATCGCCGGCAGCGGAGGCGTGGCCGCCATCAGGCGCCCAGTCGATCATGAAGCCCGGCGGCGTTTGCGCGAACGGTGCGGCGATGTTGGCGGCGCCGGTGAGCATGCTGCCGCGATCGATGAACTGGCTGCCCTCGGGCTCGAACCAGGCGAGGAAGGCGGCCTGCAGGCCATTCTTCTTGATGTCGGCGACGAAGGCCTTGTCCGCTTCCATCGCGGATTTCAGCGTTGCTTCAGCGCCAGCTTTTACATCCACGGTGGGGCCGCCGCCGCCTGCCGAACAGGCGACGACAAGCGTGACCAGCATCGCGACGAATGCGGCGCGATACGGATGCTTCTTGATTGCGGTGGTCATCCTGCCTTGTCCTTCCCCCGTTGGATGCTGAGTACGCCGGTGCGCGAGACCTCGACGAGGCCGAGCGGGCGCATGAGTTCGACGAACTGGTCGATCTTCTGGCTGGCGCCGGTGAGTTCGAAGATGAAGCTCTCGTTGGTGGTGTCGATCACGTGGGCGCGGAAGATTTCCGAAATGCGCAGGCTCTCGACGCGCTTTTCTCCCGTGCCGGCAACCTTTACCAGCGCGAGTTCGCGCTCGATGCCGCCGGTGGAGTTGGTGACGTCGATGACACGTGCGACCGGCACAAGGCGCAGCAGCTGCTGCTCGATCTGCTCGAGCACGTGATTGGTGCCGGACGTGACGATGGTGATGCGCGACTGGTGCGCATTGCGATCAATTTCGGCGACCGTGAGCGACTCGATGTTGTAGCCGCGCGCCGCGAACAGGCCGACAACGCGGGCGAGGACGCCGGGCTCGTTGTCGACGATGCAGGCAAGCGTGCGCTGCTCAACGCCCTCATTGGCGTGTGTCATGTCGTAAGCGGACGCCGGATCATCGCGGACGCCGTCGTTGGCGGGAGTGCGGGAGCGAGTTGAGCGGCCCATGGTTTTGTCTCCGCTAGGGTTTCATGCGGTCGGCGCCGCAGGCTTCGTGCGTTGAGGCGGGGATGGAATAGCCGCGCCAGGCCTGGTCGGCGGGTGGCGGCGGTGTGTTTGCCGCTTTTTGCACGGCCGCGAGGGCCTTGCCTTCGAGCACCGTCAGCACGGCGACATCGGCGCAGTCCGTCTGTCCCTTGGCGCGCTCGAAATAGCGCACGGCGCCGGTTGCGCGCACGGGCTTCCATGAGGCGGCGTCGAACGCGTTGAGCACCCGGCTGTCGATGTCGCTGGCGCCGGTGACTGCTGTCTCGCCGAGGCCGAGCACGAGGACGCACGCCATACTCGGCGGCTTGTCGTAATCGGATGCGACGATCTTCTCGCAGTCCTTCACGACCAGCGCGCCAGACGGGAGCGTTACGTCGAAGACGCCGGGAAGCAGTGTGGCGGTCGCGGGCTTGTCCCCGCCTCCGGCAAGCGATCCGTCGTCGGCAACAGGTCCGGACGGGCCAGCCTTGTCGGCGGGCGCGCCATCAAGCTCTTCGGCTTTCGGCGTGCAGGCCGAGAGGGCAAGCAGGCAAGCGGCAATGAGGGCTGAGCGTTTCATCCTACACCAGCATCTTTCCGGCTTCGCTGATCTCGTCGCCCGTAATGTTGCCGAGGATCATGTCGTTGTGGGCTGCGCCCGACGGGATCATCGGGAAGCAGTTCTCGGCCTTCTCGACACGGCAATCGAACAGCACGGGCTTCGGCGTGTTGATCATCTCGCGAATGGCGTCGTCGAGCTTTGCGGGATCATCGCAGCGGATGCCGTGGCAGCCATAGGCCTCGGCCAGCTTCACGAAGTCAGGCAGCGCGTCCGAGTAGGAGTGCGAATAGCGCTCGCCATGCAGCAGCTGCTGCCACTGACGCACCATGCCCATCCACTCATTGTTGAGGATGAAGATCTTGACCGGCAGGTTGTGCTGAATGGCGCACGACATTTCCTGCATCGTCATCTGCACCGAAGCATCGCCCGCAATGTCGATGACCAGCGCGTTGGGGTACGCGGCCTGCACGCCGATGGCGGCCGGCAGACCATAGCCCATCGTGCCGAGGCCGCCCGACGTCATCCAGCGGTTGGGCTGGTCGAAATGGAAAAACTGCGCCGCCCACATCTGATGCTGGCCGACTTCGGTGGTGATGTAGACGTCGTGCTCGCGGGTGAGCGCATAGAGGCGCTCGATCGCGTATTGCGGTTTGATCAGCGTCTTGGAGTTCGGATAGGCGAAGCCCTTGCGAGCGCGCCAGCCATCGATCTGCTTCCACCAGGCCGACAGGTCGGGCTTGCGACTGACCTTGCGCTTCCATTCCTTGTTGATGGCGTCGAGCGCCTTGCCGCAATCGGCCACGACCGGAACATCGACACGGACGTTCTTGTTGATCGAGGACGGATCGATGTCGATGTGGATCTTCTTGCAGTGCGGCGCGAAGGCGTCGAGGCGGCCGGTGACGCGATCGTCAAAGCGCGCGCCGACGCAGAGCATCACGTCGCAATCGTGCATGGCGTTGTTGGACTCGAACGAGCCATGCATGCCGACCATGCCGAGCCATTGCGGATCGGACGCCGGGAAGGCGCCGAGGCCCATCAGCGTTGCGGTAACCGGCCAGCCTGTCGCCTTGGCCAGCGCACGCAGGGCTTCGGAAGCAGCAGGTCCCGAATTGATGACGCCGCCACCCTGATAGATGATCGGACGCTTCGCGCCCGCCATCAGCGCGACCGCTTCCTCGATGCGCTTGTCCTGCGGTTCGGTGCGTGGGTGATAGGTGCGGTGTTCGATGGCTTTCGGGCCGACATAATTGCCCTTGGCGAACTGCACGCTCTTCGGAATGTCGATCAGCACCGGGCCGGGGCGGCCGGTTGTCGCGACATAGAAGGCTTCGTGGATGATGCGCGCGAGGTCGTTCACGTCGCGCACCAGATAGTTGTGCTTGGTGCACGACCGCGTGATGCCGACCGTGTCGGCTTCCTGGAAGGCGTCCGAGCCGATGAGGTGCGTCGGCACCTGGCCGGTGAACACCACCATCGGAATCGAATCCATCAGCGCATCGGCCAGCGGCGTCACCATGTTGGTCGCGCCAGGGCCGGACGTCGCGAGCGCGACGCCGCACTTGCCGGTCGAGCGCGCATAGCCCTCGGCCATGTGCCCTGCCCCCTGCTCGTGGCGGACAAGGATGTGACGCACCTGCTGCTGGGCGTAGATCGCGTCATAGATCGGAAGGACGGCGCCGCCCGGATAGCCGAAAATCGTGTCGACGCCCTGATCCGCGAGCGCGCGAAGTACGATTTCCGCGCCGGTCATCTGCAGCGTGGTGTTCGTGTCCATCGTGCTGTTTCCGTCCATCTCGTCGCTCGCCAGTCTTTTCAGGTTTCGGAGGCTTTTTCAGGTTCTGGGAAAAGAAAAAGGGCCACTCGGGCCCTTCAATTTCGCGTCTCGCCGTTCGGTCCCGCTATCTCAGCAGGCCGGCGGCGATCCAATTACAAGTACGAGCGCCTTGAGGCTCTCGGACATGGCGATTTCTCCTAATAACGAGAGTAAAAGCCCAATACCGTTTCAACGGCGCACCGTCAATTGGGTTGGGAGGGCAAGAATTGACCTACCAACCCGCTGAACCGGAAAATCAGGTTATCTTACACTACTCGAATTATTCCAGTAGTGTAACGCAGATCAGGCATACATGCCCTTACACTACGCGAGATATTCGTGTAGTGTAATGGCATGAAATCGATCTCTGCAACGCTCCAGACCACCTACGCCAACCTCCTGCAAGCTCATATGAACAGGCCTGTCTTCGAGTTCGAAGGCGCCCCGTTCACGCGCAAGCTGGGCAATAAAACCTATTGGTACGCCAATCATCGGACTGCTCCGGGAGCGCCGCTGAAGCAGCGCTATCTCGGCATCGACTCAGATGAGATGCGAACGCGCATCGCGGAAATGCAGGCGCAACGCCAAAGCCAAGCCGATTTTCGTACCTACGCTTCAGGTCTTGTAGCGCTGCTACGGGCTGGCGGGATTGCCGGGCCGGACAGAAAGACCGGACCGATGTTGCGCACGCTCGCCAATAGCGGCGTCTTTCGCCTTGGCGCCGTTCTCGTCGGCACACATGCCTTTCGTCACTATGATCTCACGCTGGGAACACACCTGTCCGACAACTCGGGATGGGCCACCCAGACGGACGACATCGATATCGCTGGCTTCGAAAAACACGCGATCGCCATCGACGACTACGTCGATCCAGATCTCGCCAAAGAACTGGAAAAGCTTGGCTTCAAACCGAAGCCAACTATCGATCGAAAGCCATCGACCAGCTGGATTCTCGCCGACGCTTCTTATGCGATCGACTTCCTCACGCCGTCATTCCGCGACGAAGAAGGTCCGGTGGAAATGCCGACGCTGAAGATGTGGGCGCAGAGCCTCCACTTTCTCGATTTTCTGATTGCCGATCCCATCGATGCAGTGACACCCTACATGGAAGGACTGCTCGTCAAGATTCCGCTGCCCGAACGCTACGCGGTGCATAAACTTATCATCTCCCAGCGCAGGAAGAGTGGCAGCGCCAAAGCCAAGAAGGATATCGAGCAGGCACGCGCGATCATCTGGGCAATGGCGGAAGATCGTCCGTACGAAATTCATAGCGCGATTGCCGAAGCAGATGCGAAAGGCCCGGCCTGGCGTAAAGCGCTGGATCGAGCGCTAACCGTGGAATTTACGGCATCTCCACTCAGTTACAATTTTCTCCGCGATGTCGTTCACTTTGAGGGCAAGGTCTTTGATAGCCAACCCATGCTGTTTGCAATTTCGGGCGAAGCCCTAGAGGACCATTTTGGTGCAGCGGCGACCAATGAGGCAGAAAGCAAGCAAGAGGCCGCACGGAGTAATCGCTCGAAAATTGAGGCGATGATCAAACGTAAGTTTCGCAACGTGCCTTCATCTGAAATGATACTGACGACAGGCGATGTGGAACGTGCACTCAAAGGCGAGCTCGACCCCTAAACCGCCTGGGCCTCCGCCCAGATGTCCGAAATCACGCGGGTGCGGAGTTGCAGATCTTCGGAGGGGATGCGGGGCCACAGGGTGAACTGGTGGGCGATCCAGGTCATCTGGCGTTTGGCATAGCGGCGCGTGTCGCGTTTGCAGCGTTCGAGGGCGGCTTCCAGCGACATGCGGCCTTCGAAATAGTCGCTGAAGCCGGGCATGCCGTGGGCGCGCATGGCGGGTACCGACGAGTCCAGTCGCCGCTCCCACAACCGACGGGCCTCCTCGAGAGCGCCATGGCGCATCATCACATCCACGCGGGCATTAATGCGCTCGTAGAGCGTTTCGCGTGGTGGCGTCAGCGTGACACCGACCCAGCCGCCCGGCGGCAACAACGGCGCGGCCTGACCATGAAAGCTGGAGAGCGGCTTGCCGGTGGCGAGCAGCACTTCGAGCGCGCGGGCCATGCGCTGGCGATCATGGGAGTCGATGCGCGTATGGATGTGCGGGTCGTGCGCCGTCAGATGCGCCCACGCCGCGGCCGGATCTTTCTCGACGCTAGCGCGCGCCTGTTCGCGAACCTTTTCGGGGATAGTCGGTACGTCCGACAGGCCATAACCCAGCGCCATCAGGTAGAGCCCGGTGCCGCCGACCACGATCGGCGTCCTGTCCGCCGCGTTCAGCTCCGCGATCTTCGCTGCGGCGTCCCTGCCCCATGCCGCGACCGAATGGCGGGTTGCAGCGTCGATTGTTCCGAACAGGTGGTGGGGGGCGGCGGCAAGTTCCTCGGCATCCGGGCGGGCGGTCAACACGCTGAGATCGGCATAGCACTGCATCGCGTCGGCATTGATGATCTCGCCGCCATGGCGACGCGCCAGCGCGATCGCCAGCTTCGTCTTGCCGCTGGCCGTCGGTCCATGGATGAGGATCGCGGGACGCATGCCTGTTCAATAACCCCAACTGCGCGTCTGGCTGTTTACCTGTGCCGGTGTGGCCTGATAGAGCGCGTGGCTCGCCCTAACGCGGGCAGCAAGCCACGTCCATGACTTAGGCAACATGACCCAGACGACAGACTTAGTCCTGACCCTCGTTTCGCGCGACAGCGATGCTGGCGCACTCGCTACACGCGTTCCGGGCGCCGCGGGCGACGCTTACGACCGTTCCGGTCAGGGGTGGAGCGTGGTTGAGCGCCGGGTTGCGGGCGGCGCGGAACTCGTCGGTTGGCTCGATGCCGAGACGCCTGAAGCCGGCGCGGACTGGGCGATCACCAGCGTCGCGAACCGGCGCAAGCGCCTTCTGATCTCGGATATGGATTCCACGATCATCGGCCAGGAATGCCTCGATGAGCTGGCGGACTTCGCGGGTCTGAAAGCAGAGGTGTCCGCCATCACCGAGCGCGCCATGCGGGGCGAGCTCGACTTTGCCGGCGCGCTGATTCAGCGCGTGGCGATGCTGAAGGGTCTCAATCTTTCTGCGCTTGAGGCGTGTCATCGCGAGCGCGTACGGCTCAATCCCGGCGCGCGCGAACTGGTTGCGACGATGAAGACCCACGGCGCGCGGTGTGTCCTGGTGTCGGGCGGGTTCCGCTATTTCACGTCGCGCGTGGCGCAGATGGCAGGCTTCGAGGCGGACCGGGCGAATACGCTGATCGATGATGGCGCAGCGCTGACCGGTAAAGTCGGGATGCCCATTCTCGGCCGGGAAGCCAAGCTCACCGCGCTCAAGGAGGAGGTCGCAGCCTTCGGTGGCACAGCGGACGATGCGCTTGCCATGGGCGATGGGGCCAACGATCTCGACATGATCCGCGCGGCGGGACTTGGCGTCGCCTACAAGGCCAAACCCATCGTGGCCGCCGAGACGCGCGCGCGCATCCAGTACACCGACCTGCGCGCGGCCTTGTTCTTTCAGGGCTATGGCGTCAGCGAGATCGTCGCCTAGCGCGGACGGACGGCGACGTAGCTGACTTCGTCTTCGCCCCAGAGTTGCAGCAGGACGGGTTTGCCGGCGGCTTTGGCGGCTTCGGCGGCGGCGATGGCCTGCTCGGGCGAGGACACGGGCTGGAAGTTCACCTCGGTGACGACCGCGCCGAGCGGGATCTTGCCGAGGGCGTCCGAGCCCGTCTCAATGCTTTCGACCAGCACGCCACGAATTGAGTTCGGGATCGAGCGGCGGCGGCGGTCGCCATCCTCGATCACCTTGAACTTGATGCCGAGAATGTTGCTGAGCGCGGTCGCGACGTCCTTGTCCTCTGGTTTGGTTTCGGCCGCTTTCGACGCGGCGGAGAGTTTCACCGTCGCCGTGCCCTGCTTGCCATTGCGGAGATAGCGGACGGAGACCTGCGCGCCGACCTGCGTCACGCCCATGATGCGGAAGAGGTCGCGGCTTTCCTTGATCTGCTGGTTGTTGAGCGTGGTGATCAGGTCGCCCTGTTTCAGGCCGGCCGCCTCGGCCGCGCCGCCCTTGGTGACGGATGTGACGATGGCGCCCTGCGCCGTCTTGAGGCCATACGCCTCCGCCGTCGTCTGGTCGACCGAGCGCGCGGTGAGGCCCATTGTGCCACGGCGCGTGGCGCCGAATTCGCGCAGCTGCTGGATCACAACCTTGGCGAAGTTGGCCGGAACCGAGAAGCCGACGCCAACCGATCCGCCCGCTTCGCCTGGCGAGATGATCGCCGTGTTGATGCCGACAACTTCGCCGCGCATGTTGAACAGCGGGCCGCCCGAGTTGCCCTTGTTGATGGCAGCGTCGGTCTGGATGAAGTCGTCATACGAGCCCGCGCTGATGTCGCGGTTGCGGGCCGAGATGATGCCTGCAGTGACCGTGCCGCCGAGGCCGAACGGGTTGCCGATGGCGACGACCCACTGGCCGACTTCCGCCGCATCCGAATTGGCCCACGGCACAGCCGTCAGCGGGTTCGGCGATTCGAATTTCAGCAGGGCAAGGTCGACGTCTTCATCGGCGCCGACGACCTTGGCGGGGAATACTGCGCCATCCGACAGGATGATGTCGATCTCGTCCGCGCCTTCGATGACGTGGTTGTTGGTGACGACATAACCGGCCGCATCGATGATGAAGCCCGAGCCGAGCGAGGACTGGCGGCGCACGCCGCCCTGCCCGCGACCCAGAAGATCGTTGAACTCGTTTAATGGCGAATTGGGCCCGAAGGCCGGCAGGCCGTCGCCGCGCGCCACAGTCTGGCTGGTCGCGATGTTGACGACGGCAGGCATCAGGCTCTTGGCCAGCGCGGAGAAATCCTCGCCGATCGCCGCCCGGCCAACCACCGTGGGCGCGCCGCTGGGCTGGGCGATGGCGTTTTCGGGAGCCTGAACCTTCAGGAGAGCGGGAGCAAAAAACGCGCCGGCGATGGCCGCGACGCCGAGCACAGGGATGCCGATCTTTATCAGCAGCGAACGCTTCGACGACGTGGCCGGCATCAGGACAGAACTCCGCACAACAGCCCCGATCCGGGCTGGTTTCGCCGCGAACACTGGCCTTAAAGCCGGCGGTTCGCAAGGCGATGCACCCGTCAGGATCGGCGCCGCAAGCGCCTATTCAGCCCCGGAAATGCGGAACAATCATGGCCGTGCGGTATCAGGCGGTGCGGCTGGCGGCGGGGGCGGCCGGGGCCACCGGGGCCTCAAAACCCATGACCTGGTGCAGCTTGGCGATCAGCTCGCGCTGGTCGACCGGCTTGGACAGGTAGTCCGTCATGCCAAGGGCGATATACTTCTCGCGATCGCCGCTCATGGCATCCGCCGTCAGGGCTATCACCGGCAGGGAATTCCAGCGCGGGTCGGCGCGCAGGCGCTGGATGGCTTCCTTGCCATCCATGACCGGCATGTGGACGTCGAGCAGGACGATGTCGAATGCGTGCTGCGCGATCAGGTCGAGCGCTTCCTTGCCGTTGGTGGCTTCGGAGATGTCGCAGCCCTGCGGCGCGAGGAACAGTTTTATCACCTGGCGGTTGATAGCGTTGTCGTCGGTCAACAGCACGCGCAGGCCCCGCAGGCTGCGCTTGGACGGTTCGGTGGTGCGCGCCGGTGCAGGTCCTGTGTTGATAGCGGGCAGCGCTTCCTGCGCCTTGAAGGTGAGGCGGAACGTCGAGCCCCTGCCCGCTTCGCTGGTGACCGTGATGTCGCCGCCCATCATGCGCGCGAGCTGGCGCGAGATCGCAAGGCCAAGGCCCGAGCCCCCGAACTTCCGTGTCGTCGCGCCATCGGCTTGAGTGAACACGGTGAACAGCTTGTTCGTGGTTTCCTCAGTCATGCCGATGCCGGTGTCAGACACCTCGACCACCACCATGAAGGACGATCCCTCGATCCGCTTGGCGCTGAGGGCGACTTCGACGCGACCGTCGGAGGTGAACTTGATGGCGTTGGAGATGAGGTTCGAGACGCACTGGCGAACGCGGGTGGGGTCGTAGCTGAGGCGTTGCGGGAAATTGCTGTCGAAGCGGACCAGCAGATCGAGGCCTTTTTCTTCCGCAGTCGCCTGGAACAGCTGGCGGGTGCGCTTCATCGTATGCAGGAAATCCCCGGGCACGGCAGAAATCTCCATTTTACCCGCCTCGATCTTGGTGAGATCGAGCACGTCGTTGAGCAGCGCCATGAGCGACTTGCCGCTGTCGAGGATGACCCCGACTTTTTCCTTCTGGTCCGGCGAGAGCGGATCGGATTCCAGCGCCTGCGCCATGCCCAGGACGCCATTGAGCGGCGTGCGGATTTCGTGGCTCATATTGGCAAGGAATTGCGACTTCGAGTTCGAGGAGGCTTCGGCGATTTCTTTGGCGGCGCGCAGCTCGCCTTCGATCTTCTTCCACGCGGTGAGATCCATCACCGTGCCGATCAGCTTGCGGCCATGGGCAGCGTTCGCTTCGATCACCTGCGCGCGCAGCTGCATCGAGCAGAATTCACTATTGGCGCGGCGGACGCGGATTTCCTGCTTCCAGCCGTCGATGAAGCCTTCGCGCGCCGTGTCGATGGTCGAGAAGACCATGTCGCGATCGTCCGGGTGGACGGTGGCGTGGAAACCTTCCAGCGGGCCGGTGGGGCTTGAAGCGCCGACGATCTCGGCCAGCGATCCGTTGACGGTCGCTTCCATGCTTTCGAAGTCGATCTCGAAATAGCCGTCGCCCGCGCTGCGGATGGCGAATTCGAGGCGCGCCTTGGTGGCGTCGGCGTTGGCAAGCGCCGTCTGGAGCGCGATGAACGTCTTGTGCGACAGCTGGGCGGAGGCGGCGATGCTGATGATCATCGCAACGGCTGAGACGCTGCCGGCAATCGCAACCCAGGTGGGAAATTGCGTCCAGGCAGAATAGAACATGAAGACCATCATCGGCGCCGTGCACACCGCCAACGCACGCAGCGTCTGGTTGAGATGCCCATCGGCGTTGAAGATGATGTGGATCGCCCACGAGGCCGGTATCAGGATGGCAATGATCCAGGCGCCCTTGTCGCCGGTCATCCACAACGCGACCGCGCTTGTCATCCAGAGCGATATGAGGGTGAGGTGTCCGATTTCGAAAGGCTTGCGCGCAGCCGCGTCGCCGGCATTCTTGCGGAAGCCGAAGATGACGATGCACAGCAGCAGCGCTGCGGCGGGGATCAGCCACAGAGCTGCCCACACAAAGCCGAAATAGTTCGCGACGACGACACTGTTGGCGAGCGCGAGAATGAGGCCGCTGATCGTGGTGCTGTTGTTGATATACGCCAGCTGGAAGCGTGGCGGCGCAATAGCTTTCCCTGCAGCGGCGACAGACATGCCCTTACCCTCAAACGCAGAACTTTCATCGATCCTGGCAGGGATTGATTAAATTCCCGTACAGACGGGCCGCGCCTGCGCAACGGTGAAGAGGCCATTAATGACGGCGACGGCGCGCTGTTTCTGAAACGCGAAATCGCGGTTTCGAAGGACGCTCAACAGCAATGGTGAATAACGCCATGCCGTATCGAAACGCTTTCGCTTCCATCGCGTCTCAACTGGCTTTAGGTGAGAGACGACAGGAGAGTTCCTAATGCCCGTCCAGCGCCCGATCGATGCGTCCAGCCATGTTTACCTGATCGATGCGTCGGGGTTCATTTTCCGCGCCTATCACGCCCTGCCCCAGCTGACGCGGAAGTCGGACGGATTGCCGGTGGGCGCGATCTCAGGCTTCTGCAACATGTTGTGGAAGGTGCTGGAGGACCTGAAGGCGGGCGACCAGCCGACGCACTTCGCGTGCATCTTCGACGCGGGCGCGATCACGTTCCGCAATGCGCTCTACGATCAGTACAAGGCGCATCGGCCCGATCCGCCGGAGGACCTGATCCCACAGTTTCCGCTTGTGCGGCGCGCGGCAATCGCGTTCGGCCAACCTGCGCTGGAGATGAAGGGGTTCGAGGCCGATGACCTGATCGCCACCTATTCGCGTCAGGCGGCGGCAAAGGGCGCGCGCGTGTCCATCGTGTCGGCGGACAAGGACCTGATGCAGCTGATCGACGAGCGGATCTGCATGCTGGACACGGTGAAGGACCGGAAGATCTGCGCACCGGAAGTGTTCGAGAAGTTTGGCGTGACGCCGGATAAGGTGATCGACGTGCAGGCGCTGTGCGGCGACTCGGTCGACAACGTGCCGGGCGTGCCGGGGATCGGCATCAAGACGGCGGCGTTGCTGATCCAGGAATATGGCGATCTTGAAACGCTGCTCGCGCGCGCGGGCGAGATCAAGCAGCCGAAGCGGCGCGAGTCGTTGATCGAGCATGCCGAGATGGCGCGCCTGTCGAAAGTGCTGGTGACGCTGAAGGACGATGTGCCGCTCGAAGTGCCGCTTGAAGAGCTGGGCGTATCTGATCCGGATCCCACCGCCCTGCTCGCGTTCCTGACGGAAATGGAATTCCGCACGCTGACGACGCGCGTGGCGCAGACGCTGGGCGCTGAAGCGCCGGCGGGGGCGCGGGCATCATCGTCGGCAGGCGGCGATGCCCTGGCGAAAGCTGTTGCGGCGAATGGCGGCGCGAAATCGCCGACGGCGACGGCGGCGACCAATGGTGCGCCGGGCGAAAGCTTTGAGCCGGTGGCGGTCGAAGCGTCGCCCTTCAACATCGACGCCTATGAGACGGTGACGGAGCAGGAGCAGCTGATCCAGTGGATCATCGCCGCCAAGGAACAGGGCTTTGTCGCGGTCGACACGGAGACCGACGGCCTCGACCCGATGGCTGCGCATCTGGTGGGCGTGTCGCTGGCGCTGTCGCCGGGCAAGGCGTGCTACATTCCGCTCGGACATGGCACGAACAAGGTTGATCTCCTGTCGGAGGAACGTCCGAAGCAGATCGACATGGGCGCGGCGGTGGAGTTGTTGAAGCCGCTTCTGGAAGACAAGTCGGTTCTCAAGATCGGGCAGAACATCAAATACGACATCTCGATCTTCCGCGGCCATGGCATCGACGTGGCGCCGATCGACGACACGATGCTGTTGTCTTTCGTGCTGGAAGCCGGACAGCACAATCATGGCATGGATGAACTGTCGGAACTGCATCTCGGCCATACGCCGGTGCCGATCAAGGAGCTGATTGGTACGGGCAAGTCGCAGATCACGTTCGACCAGACGCCGATCGACAAGGCGACGCGCTATGCCGCCGAAGACGCCGACGTGACGCTTCGCCTGTGGCAGCGCCTCAAGCCGCGGCTGTCGCGCGAGGGCGTCGCGACGGTTTACGAGACGATGGACCGGCCGCTGATCCGCGTTGTCGCCGACATGGAGCGCGCGGGGATTCTGGTCGATCGCGATCGGCTGTCGCGATTGTCGGGCGAGTTCGCGCAGCGCATGGCCGCGCGGGAGGATGAGGCGCACAAGCTGGCGGGACGGTCGTTCAACCTTGGCAGTCCGAAACAGGTCGGCGAAATCCTGTTCGATGAAATGGGTCTCGCCGATGTTGTCGGCGCCAAGCGCACCAAGACGGGCGCATGGGCCACCGGCGCAGATGCGCTGGAGGATCTGGCGGCTTACGGCCATGAGCTGCCCAAGGTGCTGCTCGACTGGCGGATGCTGTCGAAGCTGCGCTCGACCTACACCGAGACGCTGAGCGAAGCTGTCAACAAGGATACGGGGCGCGTGCATACGTCGTACTCGCTCGCCGGCGCGCAGACGGGGCGTCTGGCTTCGACCGATCCCAACCTGCAGAATATTCCGATCCGCACGGAGGAAGGCCGCAAGATTCGCGAGGCGTTCATTGCAGCGCCGGGCAATGTGCTGGTGTCGGCTGACTACAGCCAGATCGAACTCCGGCTGCTGGCGCATGTGGCGGATATTCCGAGCCTGCGTCAGGCGTTTCAGGATGGCGTCGACATTCACGCGATGACGGCGAGCGAGATGTTCAACGTGCCGGTGAAGGGCATGGACCCGATGATCCGCCGCAATGCCAAGGCGATCAATTTCGGCATCATCTATGGCATCTCCGCGTTCGGTCTGGCGCGGCAGCTGTCGATCCCGCGCGAGGAAGCGGGCGCCTACATCAAGAAGTACTTCCAGAAATTCCCCGGCATCCAGGATTACATGGAGCAGTATCGCGCGTATGGGCGCGAGCACGGCTATGTCGAGACGATCTTTGGACGGAAGGTGTGGCTGCCGCAGATCAAGTCGCCCAATGGCGCCGAGCGTTCGTTCGGCGAGCGGCAGGCGATCAACGCACCGCTGCAGGGCTCGGCCGCCGACATCATCAAGCGTGCGATGATCCGCATGCCGGCAGCGCTGGAGGCGGCGGGGCTGAAGGCGAAAATGCTGTTGCAAGTGCACGACGAACTTGTGTTCGAGGCGCCTGAGAAGGAAGCCAAGAAGCTGGCCGAAGTGGCGTCGAAAGTGATGTCAGCTGCGCCCCACCCCATCGTCGAGATGAAGGTGCCGCTGGTGGTGGAAGCGAAGGCGGCGAAGAGCTGGGCGGAGGCGCACTAGACGTTCAATCTGTGCGGGCCTAGCGTTCAGCCTTCGCGCTGGGGGAATGATATGCGCTTGGCTTTTCTTCTTGCAGTTTTCATCGCTGGCGTGCTCCAGACGGGTGCGCTACCGGCGCATGCGCAAGCCGCGCAGACCGAAGGGGCGCCATCCGACGTGGTTGCGACGGTCTTGAAGTTTGCCGGCAATACCGATGGCGTTTTCACAGCGGGCGCTGAGGCGATTCTGCATGTTCAGAGCGGACTGCATTGCCCGGCTTATGTCGGCAACGCCTATCTCAGCCACGCCTTCGTTTTTGACTCGCCGGCGGGGCGCGGCTTCGATGTCGGGTGTGACTATGGACGCAGGAGCGCCCCGGGATCGGACGAAGCTGTTGCGAAGCACACCGTTTATGCTGTGAAGCGGACTGCAGGCGAAACGATCGACGCCGTCTTTGCCCACTATCAAAAAGAGATGCACGGCAGCGTTCCATCCGATGCCAGTTCAGGTAGAGCATCGCTCATAATGACAAATCCGCCAGCGGGCTTTCCCGAGTTTCGCTCGGAGGAGATGTTCTATGCGGGACGAAGCGGACGCAAATGGCAAACTGAAGTGCTCGTCGCGTTCCAAGGCGACTGGATCATCGAGGTCCGCTCCACCCGCCATTCGCAGTACGACGCTGCCAATGATGAAGAGGCTGCCGATCAGATCGTCGGTACAGTGTTGTTCTTCCAGGCCATCTCCGACCTAGGCGGAACCAGCTACCAGCCCAGCTACAGCGTGCAAAGGCGGGGCGGAGAATTGACGCCTGTGCCGCAGCAATAGCCACGCCGCTGGGGAAATGCCGCCAAAAACAGCCACGAATTTCTCAGCTTTGCGGGTCGCTTCCTTTACCAGTGTTGGTTAGACAGGCGTCCCCTGTGACGAGACGCGCCATGACTGACAAAGCATCCAAGCCCGCCAACCCCTCTGTGAAGTCGAACCTCGATCCGGCCAAGATCGCGCCCTTCTCGCACGACAGGGGCGCCAACGCGGCGCAGGAGGCGTCGCCCTCCTATCGCCTTGCTGCGCTCGACACCGAATGGCTGCTGTCCGACGCGCAGCGTGGCGTGCGGTTCATGCTGGAATACGAGAAGGTCGAGCAGAAGCTCGACGCCTGGGGCGTGCGTTCGACTGTGGTTGTGTTCGGCTCGGCGCGCTTCTCCCCGACGGGATCGCCGGATCATGTGCGGTGGTACAATGACGCGCGCGCCTTTGCCCGTATCGCATCCGAGCGCGGCGGCGCACTGCTGACCGACAAGCCGCGGCGCGACAATGTCATCGCGACGGGCGGCGGCCCCGGCATCATGGAGGCAGCCAATCGCGGCGCGTGCGATGCCGGCGCCCCGTCGATCGGCTACAACATCACCCTGCCCATGGAGCAGGAGCCGAATGCGTATTCGACACCCGACCTGACATTCCGCTTCCACTATTTCGCGATGCGCAAGATGCACTTCGCGATGCGGGCCAATGCGCTCGTGGTGTTTCCCGGCGGCATGGGCACGATGGATGAGCTGTTCGAGATCCTCGCGCTGCGCCAGACCGACAAGGCGCCGCCGATTCCGATCGTGCTTTATGATCAGGCGTACTGGCGCGAGGTCATCAATTTCGACGCCATGGTGAAGCACGGCGTGATTTCGCAGCCGGACGAGTCGCTGTTCACCTACGCCGAAACGCCCGAGCAGGCATGGGACCAATGCGTCGCCGGTGGCGTCATGACCCGCTGGCTGCAGGAACAGCACACCACCTGATCGGTTTCAGCGGCGCGGTTCGGGCGCGCGCAGGAACTCATCGGACTGGGCCAGCAGGTAGAGCTGGTTCAGGAGGGAGAGGACGTTTCCGGTCACGTCCTTGGGACCGCTTGTGTCGCCCATCGGCGCTTGCGGCGCGATGAAATAGACGCGGCCCGCATGCTCAACCCGCACAGCGAAGGATTTGTCGGCCCGGTCCGGATAGGTCTGGAACAGGATGACATTGCCGGCGACGGTCGGGCGATCCTCGGTGCTGCTGCGCAGCGTTTCGCCGAGGAAGTAGATCATGTCGTCGAACGAGCGTGTGCGCACGGCCGCGATCGGCGCGCCGGTGTGCGTGTCGATGAAACCCCAGCGCGTCTCGGCGGCATCGCACAGCAACAGACGTCGATTGAACTTGTCGGCCGCGACCTGCGCCTCGCTTGGCCCGCCCGTGCGCGGGTCGTCCGTCAGCACCAGCTGGCGGCCGGTCAGCCCTTCCACCGTGCGGATCGTATCGGACATGCCGCCGCTGCGCCCGCCATCGGACGATCCGCCGCCGAGCGTGTCACGCAGGTAAGCAGCGTCATACGGTTTGCAACTGCGCTGATCGAGCGTCTGGGCGGGCAGCTCCCCGAAAACGACATCGCCATTCTTGGCGCGCCTGATGATGTCGACATAGCGCTTCGTGTTGGCCACATCGATTGCCGAGGGCGCAGCCGAGAATTCGTCGCCGTCGATGAACCAGGGTTGCGCCTCGCCCGTGAACTGGACGCTGTCGATGAACAGCCACATCAGCGTCTCGCGCGGCCAGCCTGCCTTCCAGTAACTCTCCATCATCTCCGGCTGGATCGGCTTCAGCAGGCCCTGCGTCTTGTCGTTGTTGGAGAAGGGGTTGACCGAGTATTCGGCGTTCGCGGACTCGTTGCGCGAGACGCTTGCCGAGGATCCGGCGAAAGGCATCGGCGCGTTGCCGAGACCCAGCGGTCCAAAAGACGCCGAGCCGTTCAGCGACATTGAGGGATTGGACTTGATGCCGGACAACGTCGTGTAGTTCGTCGGCCAGCGGTCGCGCGCGCGGAGCACGTTGACTGCAATGATCGCGGTCATGGCGCGCGTGTGCGCCTCGTTCAGCGTCGCCGCGTTGTCCTCGATGTTCTCGGCAAGACCTGATGCGCCCAGATTGCTGATGCTGGCGCAGCCGCTCATGCTGAGCATCGACAGCGCAACGCCGGCTAGCAGTTTGATGTTCATGACCGCTCGTCCCTGATCCCGGCGCATAGGCCTGCGCCTTTTCCCCATGCAGGCGAATGCAGCCCGGCTCACACTGGACAGCACCGCTTCATAAGGTGAAAGCGCAAACCCGCAGGGAAACGGGTCATGCCTCTCTAATTCGCGTGGAGCTGGTAAAACCCCGCGAGTTCCAGCTTCGCGACGACGTCTTTCGTGGAGTCGTTTTTCAGGTACCAGCCATGGATGCCGGTCCATGGCGCGGTGAACACGCCGTTCTCGGTAGATCCGCCGGTCTTCGAGTAGAACATCAAATCGCCCACGCCATCGACCTGCGGCGTGTGGCC
This sequence comes from uncultured Alphaproteobacteria bacterium, assembly GCA_963784415.1. Classification (GTDB taxonomy): domain Bacteria; phylum Pseudomonadota; class Alphaproteobacteria; order Caulobacterales; family Hyphomonadaceae; genus UBA7672. The sequence continues at coordinate 81,455 of CAWARK010000002.1, read as the reverse complement.
ATGGAATTCCACCTCCATCAGCCCGGGATGCTCCAGCCCCTCATAGCTGATCGTGTAGACCATCCCCTGGCCTGCGCTCATCTCGACCTTGTATTCGAGGCCCTCGCCCGCCTTCACCGGCACGCTGATTGTGTCCGTGCGCCACTTGCCCGCCTGCAGCGACACGACCCCGTCGCGCAGCGGATATTCGCGCCAGCCTTTCACCGCACCCGGAATGACCGCCGTTGTTGCCCCGCTTTCAGGCGCCGGTGTTGACGTTGCGGGCGGCGCGGTAGATCCGCCACACCCTCCCAGCAACGCCATGGTAACGGCGGCTATCGTCCATCCTGTTGAATTCATTCGCTCTCTCTCAACTGAAAATGATCGTTAAGCCAGAGTTGACGGATGTGTTAGCTGCATCGCGGTTATTTGAACCCTGCGTCACTTGACGACGTCTACCTGACAGCGTCTAGGTCGACGTAGAGCCGCGCTCCACCAGCGGCCGTAACGGAGTTCAAAAAATGGCCCGCCTTTCCTCCCTCATCGTTCTGTCGGCTGCCGCTGTTGCGTTCGCCGCTCCTGCCCTCGCCAAGATTTCGGTTCAGGGCGCCGAGAACCTCTGCAGGACCGAGATTTCCACCAAGCACCCGGACGCCAAATCCGTGAAGGTCGACAAAGACTCGACCAAGGCTTCGGGCGGCGCGTTCGTCTACACGTTCCGCGTCAAGCAAGCTGACGATTCGTCGGTGAAGCTGGCCTGCACGGTTGACCGCTCGACGGAAACCGTCGCGTCGGTTGCTGTCGCCAGCTAATAGCTGGACTTAGCTAGCATTCGGAAATGGGCGGCGCGCGTCTCTGACGCCGCCGCCTTTTTCTTTCAAGCCCTGACTTAGCCTGTTTTGCCCACGTCGTAGATCATCAGCAGCGTGCGCTGCTTCTTCGAAAAATTGTCGTCCGAGATTACGTAGAGCCGCACGCGGCCGTCAGGCATTTCTTTCGCAGCAATGCCTTCGAAATTGTCGATCGTCATGAACACGTTCATCCGCGCCAGCACAGTCGGCGGCGAAGCATAAAAGCGGACATGCGAGCGTTCTGCGATATCGCTCGTGATGCGCGCCGGCAGATTGGCCTGCTCCAGTCCGCGTTTGAAACGCGTTTCAGCAATCGTGATCGCATCGGACGAAAACGGTTTGGTCGCGCGATGCAGGCTGAAGACTCGGATGTCGTCGCCATCGGGAAGGATGTCGAGCCCGACAACGGGCGGCATGCCGTTGCCGATCGACTGTTCGAACGCGGGGGGAGATTCGATCGCGCGCGCCGACAGCGGACTGGCATATCCCCGGCGGGTTTCGAGCCCCGCGAACAGGAACCAGTCGGGCGTGATCGCCAGACCTTCGACACCCGAATTGTCGTCCACCGTCAGTTTCTGGCGCGCGAAATCTGCAGCGAGGTCGCCGCCGAAGCGGCCAAAACTGATCGGCGCGCCACGCGCCGAGGCGCCACACGCCTCCAGATCGTAGGCGAGCACGCGATGGTTTCGCTCGAAGGAAACCAGCGCGAGACCATCCTGGTAGGCGAGGCCTTCAGCATCTGCATTGGCCTTACCCTTCAACATGTCGCCATCGGCGCCGCGCAGGCTGGCGATGCGTGCGCCTTTCGGTGCGATCCCATCTTCGCCGAGATCCAGCCAGACGAAGTCACCCTGATCGCTCACGGTCAGGAGGTTGCCGTCTTCAAGAAGATCGATGCCGGACAGACCGCCGAAGCGCTTGTCCGAACTCTTGAGACTGAACCCGGCAACGAAGGTGAGTGCGCCAACCGTCTTGTTGGACGGATTTACGCCCTGCATCGGCACGGGCGTCGCGCTCAAGGAGACAACCTCGCCCTTCGCGCTGGCAACGCCGGTGGGGCAGGATTGCGCGCGCAGTGGGCCGAGATAGTCCTGCGCGAATCCGCCTTCGCTATTGACCGCCGGTGGCTGTGCAGCGGCAATGCCCGCAACGCCAGCCAGCATCATGGCGGCAATTGCAATCCGGCTGCGTGCGCGCATCAGCGACCTCAATAAGCTTGCAGGCCGTCTTGCCGCGTCACGAGCATGCGCTCAAGCGGCAAGGTCAGTTGTGCAGGTCCGCTGGCAAGGTCGGGCTGGAGAGGATGTGGACGTAGGCTGCCCAGCGCGATTCCGCGTCATGGCCATGGCGATCCACGTAACCGCGCACCAGCGCTTCGCCGACGGAGTAATTGATCACGTAGGACCGGTATTTCCGGTCGAACTCAAGCGATTGCGCCGCGACATCGCGCGACGCGAGGCGGTATTTCTGTACAAGCGTGATCGCTTCATCGCGATCGATCTCGCCATCGAGCTGCATCTGCGAAACCTTGAGCAGCGCGCCATCAAGCTCGGCGGTCGCACGCCGCAGAACGTCGAACGCCGGCGCCGTTTGAGGATCAAGGCCCGCCAGCGGATAGAGAACGTCCATCTCGAATTTCAGGCGCTCGTCGTCCGGGAAGGCCAGTTCGACACCGAAATCCGCCCCGCCCTCGTTCAGCGGCGCTGCAGGCGCATAGAGTGGCGCAACCGAATACTCGGCCCAGCCCCGGACGCGATAGTTGCGTTCGTTGTAGATGCCCTGCACGTGATGACCGGGATAACCCTCGTGGCAGGCGAGGATCAGCGCATTGCCAACCGACACGGGCGCATCAGTGTTGATCTGGATCAGGCTCTGATTGCCGCCGAGGTAGTAATTGTATGCGCCCCAGGGTTGCCCTTTCACAAGCTCCATCGAGAAGCTCTCACCGGGCGGCAGCGGAATGAAGGCGGCCGTGCGCCTGCGGCACTCTGCAATTGCAGCTTCCATGACGGCCTGCACGCGGTCGTCGGGAACAGAATAGCGCGAACGGAAAATCTCGACCCGCTCAGACAGCGGCGCGGTTCCGGGGATCAGCGCGTCGATCCGCGCGAGGGCATCCTCGAAGGAGGCCAGCGGCCTGAGTTCGGGCCGCAACGCAAACAGACGTTCCGCCTCATCTGCGAAAGACACGCGCTTGCCATCGATCATGTCGAGACGGAAGCGCGCGCTGGAGACATCCGCCAGCAAGACCTTCGCGCGCTGGCCCTGCTCTCCGCCCACAGCGACAAAGGCCGGCAGCGTTGCCTTGATGCGATCGGCATCGCGCTTCAGTTCGGGACGTTCGCGTGGGTTGCGGCGCGCAGCCTCGCGCCATTCGTCGGGTCCGAAATAGGCATCGACATAGCCGCTCTCATGCGCGTCGATTTCGAGGACGAGCCGCACATAATCCTGCGCCAGGGTATCGAGCGTCATGGTGGTGCTCCCGCCAAGGCTTGCGCAGCCTGCCAGCAAGAACGCTGCAAGGCCGGCGAGCCATGCTCTCAAGCGCCAGTTCTCCGGCCCTTGGCGACTTCGCCAAAAGTGGTGCGCTTCACCGCGCGGCTTGCCGCTGCTGCTGCGGCGCCGGCAGCGCCGCCGCGCGAGTCACGGGATGGAGCGCCCTGCACGGGCGCCTTGGCGTTGCGTGCGCCCTCTTCGCTAAAGAGTTCGGCGAGCTTGTCGGTCATGACGCCGCCAAGCTGTTCGGCTTCGACGATGGTGACCGCGCGGCGATACCAGCGCGTGACATCGTGGCCGATGCCGACGGCGATCAGTTCGACCGGCGAGACGCCCTCGATATGCGCGATTACTTCGCGCAGGTGTTTTTCCAGAGGGTTGCCGACGTTCACCGACAGGGTGGAGTCATCGACCGGCGCGCCATCCGAAATCACCATCAGGATCTTGCGCTGCTCGGTGCGCGCCATCAGGCGATCATGCGCCCAGAGCAGCGCCTCGCCGTCGATGTTTTCCTTCAGGAGGCCTTCGCGCATCATTAGGCCGAGATTGCGGCGCACGCGGCGCCAGGGCGCGTCGGCGGATTTGTAGATGATGTGACGCAGGTCGTTGAGGCGGCCGGGCGTCGGCGGCTTGCCGGCCTTGATCCAGTCTTCCCGCGACAGTCCACCCTTCCAGGCCTGCGTGGTGAAGCCGAGAATTTCGACTTTCACGCCGCAACGCTCCAGCGTGCGGGCGAGAATATCGGCGCAGAGCGCCGCGACCATGATCGGGCGTCCGCGCATGGAGCCTGAATTGTCGAGCAGCAGGGTCACCACCGTGTCGCGGAACTTGCTCTCATCTTCCATCTTGAAAGACAGGGGGGCGGTCGGATCGACAATCACGCGCGTCAGGCGTGCGGTATCGAGCACGCCTTCCTCCAGGTCGAACATCCAGGAACGGTTCTGCTGCGCCATTAGGCGGCGCTGCAGGCGGTTGGCAAGGCGCGACACCGCGCCCTGCAATCCCTGCAGCTGCGCATCGAGATAGGCGCGCAGGCGCGTCAACTCTTCTGGATCGCAGAGTTCGTCGGCGGTCTTCACTTCGTCATGGACGGTGGTGAATGCCTTGTACTCCGACTTGAACGCATCGCTGTCGCGCCAGTTGGGGCGGAGCGGCGTTGCGTCCTGCTCGTCGTCGGCTTCTGTCGCCTCCATGTCGGTGTCGGCGTCTTCCGCGGCGCTGGCCTCGATCTGGTCGCCGGGTTCGCCCTCGCCTGCGTCGCTGGAGTCCTGCTCCTGCGCTTCGCCTTCGCCCTCGCCGTCTCCTTCCGAGTCGTCGGAGGCTTCGGTCTTGGCTTCGCCTTCTTCCTCTTCCTCGCCCTTCTCGTCTTCGCTGTCCTTGGCGCTCGATGTCTCGTCGCCGAGGCCGAGGTCGCGGAGAAGGTCGCGCATCAGGGAGGAGAATGCCTTCTGGTCGTTCAGGCTCTGACGCGCCTTGGCGAGAGGACCGGCAGCCTTCTCGTTCAGCTCCGAGCGCCAGAGATCCGCCACGCTTTCGGCGGCGGGCGGCAGTTTGCGGCCGGTCAGCACTTCGCGGAGCACAAACTCCAGCGCGTCATCCATGGGCGCGCGGGCCTTGTCGGTGACGCGCGAATAGCCGGCGCGCTCGCAGCGCTGCTGCAGGACCGCGTCGAGATTTTCCGCCATGCCATCCATCACGGCCGAGCCGATGGATTCGATGCGCGCACGCTCGGCCGCCTCGAACAGGCGGCGGGCATCCTCGCGCTGTGGCATCGCCCGGGCGTGGGCCTTGGGATTGTGGTGGGCTACGCGCAACGCCAGCGCATCGGCCTGTCCGCGCGCGCGCGCCGCGGCCAGCGGCGTCAGGTCCTTGGGCGGGGTGGTCAGCGTGATCTGGCCGTCCTGAACACGGCCGCCATCGACCGAGAAATCCACGGCTAGCTCGTCCTGCCCCGCGATCGCGCGCGTGGCGGCGCTGAGGGCGGACTTGAAGACGTCCGAACGGTCGATGGGCCTGCTCATGACATGACGTTTAGGGCGGCCCTGCCCCGCTGGGAAGGCCCGCAGACCGGGCGGTCCATGGGCTGCAGCAATTTGTGGCAGGGGAACAGGGTGGGCCACGGCGCGTTGGTCCGAAGAGAATTTGGAGCCCCCCTCATGAAACCGATCAAAACCCTTATCGCTGCCGTCCTTGCCGCATCTTCACTTGCTGCCTGTTCAACCCTTGGCGGCGCAGCCCTCGGCGGCGCGGCCGGCGCGGCTATCGGCAACAACACAGGCGATGGCGACGCAGAACGTGGCGCTGCGATTGGCGCAGTGGCTGGCGCGGTTGCCGGTACGGTCGCCGACCACAACTAGCCTCAACGGGTAGCCCGCCTCTTCGAGGCATATGGCCAGAGGCCAGGCAGGCGTCTCAAGTCGCACCGGATAGAACGGCCAGTCCAAAGGCCGAGGCTATCCGGCGCGCACTTGTTTCAGGGTCGTCCTGTTCGGTATCGATCACCAGATCCGCGGGCGGCATCGCCGCTTCCGACTCCAGAAATTTCGGCCGCAGATCGCGCAGCAGGTCGAGCGAGACCAGCTTGCGGAATTGTGTCCGGCTTTCGTTTGCGATCCGAAGCTCCTGCGCGGCTTCAGACAGAACCAGTCGCACATAGCGCACCACCCCGCCATGCGCGGCGATCAGCGCCTCGACACGCTCGGTGAAGCCGTCGGGCACGCTGGGTTCGGGCGCGAAGGTGAAGATCAGCGAGCGGTCCCGGCTTGCCGCCGTCTCGAAGGCCGCCATCCACATGTGCTCGCGCAGGCGCACGAATTCGGGCTCGCCGAATTCCAGCCGCTCCAGCAGCGCGTCCACCACCAGATGATTGTGAAACAGCGGCAGCGACGTCAGCCGCGCCAACTCCTTCGCCACCGTCAGCTTGCCTGAGGCTGCGCCACCCCAGATGAAGATCAGTTGCATCAGGCGCCGTTGAACAGCGCAATCGTCCGCTCGAACGCCAGCTTGTCGGATGGCGCATCATAGGACGCGGAATTCTTGCGGGCAAAGCCGTGGTCGGCGTCGTAAATGTAGACCGGGATGTCCGGGTGCGCTGCCTGGATCTTGTCGACCGCGCCGACCAGCGGGATGTGTGCGTCCTTCGCGCCGAAATGACAGATGGTGGGGCATTTCGGTTTCATGCCGACCATCTGCGCAATGTTGCCGCCGTAATAGCAGGACGCCGCTGCCAGACCATCAATTCGTGAACCCGCTTGCCAGCTCATCGTGCCGCCATAGCAGTAGCCGGTGATGCAGACTTTTCCGGACTTCGACAGCAAGTCGAATACGCCGCCGATATCGTTCATCGCGTTCTCGGCACCATTGCCAGTCGCCAGTGCGACGCCACGCGCCATGTTCGCGGCGACGTCCTTCGGCTGCACGATGAAGCCGGGTTCGGCGCGATCATACATCGAGGGCGCAATGGCTTCGTAGCCTTCTGCGCCGAAGCGCTCTGCCATTTCCTTGATGTGGTCGGAGAGGCCGAAGATTTCCTGCACCACGATGACGCCGCCCTTGCGCGGACCTTGCGCCTTCACGTGGTAGGCGTCGAACTCGAAGCCATCGCGGCTCTTCACGCGGATCATGTCGCCGGTCGTCATGCGCTAGCTCCCAGAGTTTGTCGTGAAGCCGCATCGCGGCTCAGGTCTTGAAAAACAGTCCTACGCAGACCGTAAGTATTCCGATCAGCAGCATGAGCAAGGCGACGGACATGGCGCACCCGGCTCCTGCGTTCGTGGCGAAATTCGACTTACGGAAGCGCCATGCCAGGAAGCCCCCGGCAACAAGCATGACCGTACCGATGAGCAGCAGTTTCCAGTCCATGCCGTCCCTCCCCTCATAGTGCCCGCATCCCGGTAACGTCCGAGGGAAGGAGCGCTATTTGAGATCCTTCACCATCACGCGCATCGCGCGGCTGCGGCCGGGTCGCAACCCGCCAGAGAATGTCTGGCTGCCGATGTCGCTGAAGCCCCAGCGCTCGTAAGCGGCGCGCGCCCATTCGGCGTGCTCCATCACATCGAGCCACAGATAGCTGCATCCTTCGGTCTTCGCCTGCGCTTCGGCCGCATCAAGCAGCTTGCGTCCGATGCCGCCACGGCGTGCGCCGGGCAGCAGGTAGATGCGCGGAATCTCTGCGCCGCCTTCGCGACTATTGATCGGCTCGAGCGAGCCGACGAACATGGTAAGGAAGCCGACGCCCACGCCGTCCTGCCGCGCGATCCAGACGCGCGCATCCGGCGCCGCCAACGTTTCAAGCATCGCTTCGGCGCCGAACGTCTTCAGCTGCTGGAAGAAGCCGGCGGCATCGTCCCAGTCGTCGTGATAGGCGGCAGCGTAGGCTGCGGGACCAATGATGCCGAGATCGGGCGCATCGGCGGGCGTAGCGCGCGTGATGGTGAGATCGCTCACGCCACCTTCACCATGGCCGCGCTCTCGGGAAGCTCTTTCGCGAAGGCGCGCTGGTAGAACTCGGCGATGGCCGGGCGTTCAAGCTCGTCGCATTTGTTCACGAAGGTCATGCGGAAGGCGAGACCGATATCGCCGAAGATCAGCGTGTTCTCGCCCCAGGTGATAACGGTACGCGGGCTCATCACGGTCGAGATGTCGCCGGCGATGAAGCCGTTCCGCGTCATGTCGGCGACACGGACCATCTTGCCGATGGTCGCCTTGTCGAGATCGGGCACTTTCGCGGCGACGATCTCCACCTCGGCGTCGTGCTCGAGATAGTTGAGCGTCGAGACGATGCTCCAGCGGTCAAGCTGGCCCTGGTTGAGCTGTTGCGTGCCGTGATAGAGGCCGGTGGTGTCGCCGAGGCCGACGGTGTTGGTCGTGGCGAACAAGCGGAAGTTCGGGTGCGGTTTCATCACGCGGTTCTGGTCGAGCAGGGTCAGCTGGCCCGAGGCTTCGAGAATGCGCTGGATCACGAACATCACGTCCGGACGGCCGGCGTCGTATTCGTCGAACACGAGTGCGATCGGGCGCTGCAGCGCCCACGGCAGGATGCCTTCGCGGAATTCGGTGATCTGCTTGCCGTCTTTCAGGACGATTGCGTCCTTGCCGACGAGGTCGATACGCGACACGTGGCTGTCGAGGTTGATGCGGATCAGCGGCCAGTTGAGGCGCGAGGCGACCTGCTCGATGTGCGTCGACTTACCGGTGCCGTGATAGCCCTGGATCATCACGCGGCGATTGTATTTGAAGCCGGCGAGGATCGCCCGCGTGGTCTGCGGATCGAAGCGGTAGGCCGGGTCATGGTCCGGCACATAGGAGGAGCGCTCGGCGAAGGCCGGCACTTTCCAGTCGAGATCGATCCCAAAGGTCTTTTTCGCGTCGAGCTCTTTCGTCGGCACGAGCGAAATCAGGGCGTCAGAAGGGTCAGTCACAGCCATGGGCGGAAAATCTCTCGTATCCTTGGCCTTGATATAGGCGGACCGGCGGACACATTGCAACGCAGCACGTCGGCGCACCGCGGAGGCGAAAAAAATCGGGAGCCCGGCAAGGATTCTCGCGCAAATCACCCTTTCGGGCGATTGCCCATTCTCTCTGGCGCCGCTTTGCTGGCTGCACAGACCACTCTTTGGGAGCGATGCAGCATGGCAAGGGTTATTGGCGTCGGCGGCGTCTTCTTCAAATCAAAGGATCCAGCCGCCCTGCTCGCCTGGTACAAGGACGTGCTGGGCATGCCGCTGGAGGACTGGGGCGGCGTCATTCTGAGGCCCGAGGCCATGGCCGCCCATCCCGGCGCCGCCACCGTGTTCGCGCCCTTCAAGCAGGACACGACCTATTTCCAGCCGTCGACCAAGGACTTCATGATCAACCTGGCCGTCGACGATCTCGATGCGATCCTGGAAAGCTGCGCCCGGCATGGCGTCGAGGCCAAGGTGATGCCACCCGAGCCGAACGGCAAATTCGCGCACATCACCGACCCGGAAGGCACGCGGATCGAGCTGTGGGAACCGAAGCCGATGGCGGACTAAGCCAGCCCGCTCGATTTCAGCGCCTTGAAGGCGCGGATGACCACGTGGAGGCGGTGCTCCATCGAGCGGTCGCCGCCGTTGCTGTCCGGGTGGTACTGCTTCACCAGCACGCCATAACGCTCGCGCACGGCGGCGGGCTGGGCGTTGTGGGGCAGGCCCATCTCCTCGAGCGCACGCGTCTGCAGGCGCGTACGTCCGCGCGCTTCGGCATTGGCTTCATCGCCACCCTTGCCGACATGGCCGTTGTAGAGCCAGTTTTTCGCACCCTTCCAGGCGCGCGGATTGTTCATCCGCGCAGCCCTGCCCTCGGCGCCGATCGGGCCGCCGCCCATGCGCCAGGTCGGCTTGTGACCATGCCCGGCGGACGCCTGGAATGCAGTGATTTCGTCCTCGGTCATGCCGTCGAAGAAATCGAACTGTTCATTGTATTCGGCGGCGTGGCGCTGGCAGAACCAGTGATTGTCCTGCTCGGCGACCTTCTGGCCCGGAACCTGGATGACGCGCGCCGCAAACGGTTTCGGCGCCTTGCACAGCCCCAGCTCGTCGCAGCCCTTGCGTTCGCAGCGCTGCACATACGCTGCGCCCTTCCGTCGTCCACCCGGGGGGTTGACGCGGACATCGACAAACTTGACGCGGTAGGCCCGCATGTAATCTTCGGCGGCCGACATGGTTCTGACTTTGGGATGTGTTTGTTAATGCCGCAAGAATTGACAAGCCGCACCGAGCGCATTCGTTCCGCTCTGACTGCCGCCTTCTCTCCCGCTGAGCTGGATATAGTGGATGAGTCCCATCTTCACCACGGTCATGCGGGCGCAGCGCCGGGCGGGGAGACACATTATGCGGTGAAGGTCCGGTCGGAGGCTTTTGCCGGTCTTTCGCGGCTGGCGCGCCACCGGGCGATCAATGAGGCGCTCAAATCGGAGTTCGAGACCGGCCTGCACGCCCTGCACATTGACGCCAGCTGACCAGGAAGCTGGCTGGCGAATTGGCTGGAATGGGCGAATTCGGGGTCAGGGATACCCCCGGTGAGCGAACCCGAAAATAAAAGCGGCTTTGCATCGCTGCAAAGCCGCTCCCAAACCCAGGGCCGATCAGAAAATGGCCCGTCGCCCATGCGTTTTTTGCGAAATGCCGCCGCCAAAGAAAATCAGGGTTACCCCCGGAACTCGGTAGGGATCAAAGGATCAGCTTCAATTTCGTCGCGATCCGGATCGCATCGATCATGTTCCGGGCCCCGAGGCGACGCAGAATCTCAGTCACATGACATTCCACCGTCTTTTCGTGACGGCCCATATGGATGGCGACCTGTTTGTTGGTCAGCCCCTCAGACCGCATGTGCAGAACCTTCAATTGGGTACGCGACAGGTTCTGGGCAGCGTCCGGCCCAAGGGAACGCCCGGAATCCAGCGTCGATTTCATCATCCGGACGCCTTCATTGGCGAAAATATCGAACGACATCCGCATGGCCGCGCGCGCCGTGGAGTTGCGCGCCAGTTCCGGCCCCGCAGCCATCACCACGGCAAAACCTCCGGACTCGAGCGCGACGCGCTTGGTAAAACCTTCCCGCATCTCGAATTTCCGGGACTCGGTCATCACTTCCCGGCTGGAGCGGCCGAGGACGAGACCGCGGGTCAGTTCGTCCCAGTAACCGCATGTCCCGCCGCGCGCGACGCCCTGAAAGACCGGGTCGGACGCGTCATAGCCGCGCTGGAGGTAGAGTTCCTGCCAACCGCGGGGGAGGTTCGATATCGAACGATCGATAACCAGGTTGCCGCTTTCACGCCGAAGATAGAGGCAGGCAAAATTGGTCGCGCCGATTTCCTGCAGAACACTCAGCAGGCCGCCCGTCAGCGCCTTGCGCGTCTGCAGTTCCGGCGCCTGCGCTGCGAAAGCGAGTGTCCGTTCGGCCAGCATGTCGGGCCCCTGCCCAGAGTTTTCCCTGAGAGCACCCTACCCTGACCCTTGGTTTTCAAAAAGGCTGGGTTTTACGGAAGGTGGGTTTTTCAGGAAGCCGCTTCAGAGCGCAGGAAAGCCTGCAGCGAACCAAGGTCCGCATCCTTCTGGATATAGGCCTGCCCGATTCCGCGAGCGAGGATCAGCGTCAGCCGGCCATTCTTGGCTTTCTTGTCGTGCGCCATGTGCGCCAGCAACTCGTCCGCCGGATAGGGACCGCCGCCGAGATCGGCGATGCGTGTGGCCAACCCCAGCGCATTCAGGAGGCGCTCGGTCCGGACAGCATCCTGACCGGGACACACGCCAAGACTTGCCGAATAGCGCAGCGCCATTGCCATGCCGGCGCCAACGCCCTCGCCATGCAGGAGGCTTGAGCCAAAGCCATTGGCGCGCTCAAGCGCGTGGCCGAACGTGTGACCGAGATTGAGCAAGGCGCGCTCCGCCTGCTCCGTCTCGTCGATGGCGACAATGCGCGCCTTGGCCGCGCACGAGACGCGCACAGCTTCAGCCAGCGCCGCCTTGTCACCAGCGCGCAGCGCCGCGGCTTTCGCTTCGAGGAAGTCGAAGAATGCCGGATCATCGATCAGCGCGTATTTCGCGATCTCTGCGAGGCCTGCCGAACGCTCGCGCTCGGGCAGCGTGTCGAGGACGCCGAGATCTGCCAGCACGAGCACGGGCTGATGGAACAGGCCCACCATGTTCTTGCCGGCGCGCGAGTTGATCGCGGTCTTGCCGCCGACAGAGCTGTCGACTTGAGCAAGGAGCGTTGTCGGGATCTGCACGAACCGTGCACCGCGTTTCAGCAGGCCCGCAGCAAGGCCGGTGAGGTCGCCCACGACGCCGCCGCCGAAGGCGAGGATGAGATCGTCGCGCTCCGCGCCTTGCGAGATCAGCGCATCCAGTACGATTTCGAGTGAGGTAAAGGACTTGGAAGCTTCGCCCGGCTGGATCGTCACGTGATTGGGGGTGATGCCACTGGCCGCAAGTGCTGCATCGAGCGTAGCGCCGTGCAGGCGCACCACGTTTTCGTCGCCGATCACGAACACTTTGGAGCGGCCTGCCCCCATCAGCGGCAGGATCAGCTCACCCGCACGCGCCAGCAGCCCCTCGCCGATCAGGATATCATAGCTGCGGTTCGCCAGGTCGACCCGGACTGTCTTGGTGCCGTTTGTCATTCAAACCCCATCGCATCGCGGATGGCCTTCACGGCGTCACTGGCCGGGCCGTCACCAGAATCAATCGCGAAGTCCGCCTCGGCGTAGATCGGCGCACGCGCCGCCAGAAGGTCGGCCAGCACCTGTTTGGGGTTCTCCCGCTTGAGCAGCGGCCTTGTGTCGCGCCGGTTTACGCGCTTCCAGATGAGATCGAGATCGGCGCGCAGCCAGACGGTTGTCGCCTTCTCCTTCAGCAGCGCGCGGGTATCCGGGTCCATATACGCCCCTCCCCCCGTCGCAAGCACGAGGGGCGGGCCGTTGAGCAGGCGTTCGATTACCCGGCGCTCGCCCCTGCGAAACTCGGGTTCCCCGTGCCGCTCGAAGATTTCCTGCACGCTGAGGCCCGCCGCGCGCACGATCTCGTCGTCGCTATCGACAAAGGGAGCGCCGAGGCTTTCCGCCAGCTTCTTGCCGACCGTCGATTTTCCGACACCCATCATGCCGACAAGCGCGACGGTGCGTTCCAGCCGGCGCCCGCTGGATGGCGTGGCAGCCGGGGTGGCCCCGCCCTCCGGTTCGCCCTGTTGCGCAGTCATGACTTGCCCTGTTCACCGAAACGCAGGCTTATACCGCCCAAGGCTTCCGGGGCAATGTTCGGGCCGGGTGGCGTTATAGTGAACAGCTTCAAATGCTGGACCCTTGCGTCCCGGTCTGATTGAATCCGGATCAGATTGCTGGGCGGAGTGACAACATGGCTCGCGGTGGATTTTCACGTCGGCGCGGACCGATGCCGGTGAAGCTTTACGCGATCATCGGAGGCATCGTCCTGGTTCTGCTGATCGGTGCGCTGTTCTATTTCGCGGGCCAGGCCGATTCGAAGAAACCCGCGCAGCTTGAGGTCCGCGTTCCGGCGACGAATGTCGGTGTTCAGCCCGAGCCTGCCGCCGGAGCCGCGAATGCGCCCCCGCACTAGCGCCCTTGTTTCTGTTGCCCTGAGCTGCCTTCTGCTGGCCAGCGAAACGTCCAGCGCACAGGTGTCTTCCACTCCGCTCGCACAGGTTGATGCGTGGGGCGTCGGATGGATTGGCGCCAATGAAGGTGCCGTTCCTGCCACGTTCTGGAACAACACCAGCGCCAAAACGCTTGGGCCAGTCATGGCTGCGATCCAGCCGCGCGAGCTGGCGCCGTCTGCGCGCGACATGCTCGCCCGCATCCTGATGTCCCGCAGCAAGGGACCGACGGACGGCGCCGAGTTGACGCTTGAACGCCTGCGTCTCCTCGAACAACTGGGCGAGAGCGCCCACGCAGTCGACCTGCGCAAACGCTATCCGAAATCTGACTGGGGCAAGCCGGGCGAACGCCTCGGCGCCGAACTCGCGTTGCTTCAGGGCGACGCCGACGCGGCCTGCGCCAGCGTAAAATCTCAGGCGGCCACTGACGCTGACTGGATGCCGCTGCGCGCCGTGTGTGCAACGCTCAATGGCGACGCCAATGCGAGCCTGATCGTCGAGCAGATCGCCAAAACAAATGAATCGCTCGGCGTCTGGCTGATCAGCGCGCTCGGTGTCATTTCTTCGCCCGATACCAAAAAGCCCGAGGGTCGTTTCGGCTCCCCGGTAGAAGCTGCGGTCTCCGTCGCGGCAAAACTGCCCGCCACGTCTGCCAGCTTTGCCGCTGTCCCGTCCGACATTGCGGCCGCGATTGCCCTCAATACGAAGGCGACAACCGAACAGCGCCGCGCCGCAATGCGAACTGCGTTCAACGGCGGAAAGCTCAAAGCCGCCGATCTGCTTGCGATCGCTGCGCTCAAGGATGAAACGCCAGCCGCCAAAGCACCGGCGCGTGGCGCCGCGCCGCGACCGGACTATCTCGCGCAGGCAATCGCCGCTTCGGCCGACAAGAAAATAGCGCCGGATGCAAAGGCGACTGCCTACGTCGCCGCCGTGCGATCGGCGGAAACGCTTGCGGACGGACAGCTGATCGCAATGACGCTATCGGCTGCAATCAAAGCATTGCCGCGCGACGATGCGACACTTCCCTACGCCGAGCCCTTGGCGCGAGCCGCATTGCTGGCAAACGACGTCAAGCTTGCAGCCGAGTGGCGCAAGCATCTCGGCACTGTGGCCAAAGACAAACAGGACGCCTGGGCCGTGGCGCGCCTCGACCTGATGTTGTCCTACGCTGGCGCGACGGGAGACAAGGGCGGCGCCATCCTCGACCGTCTTCTCTCCGCCGCGCCCTACCCTGTGCTGCCCGCAGCAGGAACGCCAACCCCCGCCAAGGCTCCGGCTGCCGCCGATCAGCAGCTCACCATCCGCCGTATCGAAAACACCCGCGCCCTCTTCCTCTATTCAGGAACGGGCCGCGATCTGACCGCCGACCAGCGCGCCACGCTGGCGGCGCAGCGCAGTGCCGGCCGGGGCGTTTCGGACGCCGCCATCGCCCGCATCTATGCCGCCGCCCGCCAGGGCGCCAATGCGGAAGCCGCCCTGTCCATCGTCGGGCAGCTGGGTTCCGACGTATCCGCTCTTTCGTTCGCCGGCCTGTCGGACCTGCTGGTCCAGATGCAGGCGATGGGCCTGACGGATGATGCCAACGCGGTCGCGCTGGAAGCGCTGCAGGTCTGGAAAGCCCTGTAAGTCCAGATCGCGGGCTGGTTCTCTAAACTTCCCATAAACCTGCACGCGCCACTGTCGCGGGATGCTGGACGACCGTCGCATCGATGCCTTCCTCGACACCCTGCGCGCCGAACGTGGCGCTGCGGACAACACGATCGATGCCTATCGCCGAGATCTTGAGGACGCCTCCAGCTTCCTGCGGGCCAACCGCACGTCGCTGGTGGACGCCGGCGAGCGCGACCTTTCGGCCTTCGTGCGCGACCTGCATGAACGCGGCATGTCGGCCGCCACCGTCTCGCGGCGGCTGTCGGCGCTGCGGCGGTTTTTCCGCTTCCAGCTCGGCGACAATGAGCGGCAGGATAACCCCACCTCACGCCTTGATGGCCCGGCTTTCCGGCGTGACCCGCCAGATGTGCTGAGCCGCGATGAAGTCGCGCGCCTGATCGAGGCGGCGGAAGGACCAGAACCTGCTGACCTGCGCACGATGTGCCTGGTTGAACTGCTCTACGGCGCCGGACTGCGCGCCAGCGAGTGTTGCGACCTGCCGCTATCTGCCCTGCCCGCGCCAGGCGCCACCGTGCTGATCGTGCGCGGCAAGGGCGACAAGGAACGCATCACGCCGCTGGGCAAGCCAGCGCTGCTGGCGCTCAAGAACTATATGGCCGTGCGCGACCAGTTCTTTCCGAAATCCGCTGTGCGTTCTGTGGCGCAGCGGTTTGTGTTTCCGTCACGTGGCGCTGGCGGGCGGCTAACGCGCCGTCGTCTTGGACAGCTGCTGGAAGACCTCGCGATGAAAGCCGGCATCGCGCTGGAACGCGTGACGCCGCACGCCCTGCGCCATGCCTTCGCGACGCATCTGTTGTCGGGCGGCGCCGACCTGCGCGCCGTGCAGCTTCTGCTTGGCCACGCCGACATCGCGACGACGCAGATCTATACGCATGTTGTCACCGACGAATTGCGCGACCTGCTTGAAGCGGCGCACCCGCTCGCACGCGCCTGATCCTTACGGCTTGCGGGCAGTCAGCCCCATCAACCGCGCGCGGGTGAGCAGCAGGATGGCGATCGCAGGGCCGAGCAGGCGCGCGACGACCTTCTCGCCTGGCGTCTCGGCATACTTCAGGAAATAGCGGCTGAACCCTGCCCCTTTATGCCGCTCGACAAACAAGGCCGGCGCGTCGCTTGTGGCGCCGAAATGCAGAGCTGACGCGTGGGGTGTATAGATCACCGATCCGCCATCGGCCTCGGCGCGACGGCAGAGGTCGAGGTCCTCGACATGGAGGAAGTAGCCTTCGTCGAACCCTCCGAGGCGGCGAAAGCTCGACGCCGACATGTACATCAGGGCGCCGCTGACCGCGTCCATCGGCACAGGTCCGGTAGGCTCTGGCTCGGTGTTGCGGTTGATGCTGACGAAGGCGGGGTTCAGTGCGCGTAACGATGACAGGCCGAGGAAAGTCGCCGCCGCCGACCGCATGGTGAGCCTGCGTCTGCGGCCGCCTCGCTGCTCAACGCCGTCGGGTCCGAATATCTTGCCGCCAACGATTGCAGGCTCGGCGGCGCCCGCCATGGCAAACTCGAGCGCGGCGATCGATCCCGGCTGCAGCACGGCATCGGGATTGATCACCAGCAGGCGATCCCCGGTCGCGCTGGCGGCGCCAAGGTTCACCCCTGCAGCGAACCCGCGGTTCTGCCCGTCACCGATCACTTTCACCTTCGGCGAGTTGCCGTACGCATCGTCGACACGTTCCAGCATCTCGATCGGATTGCCATTGTTGACGAGGATGATCTCGGCAATGCCGGGGTCGCTTTCCAGCGCGGCGAGGCACGCGAACAGGCGCTCGCCGGTGTTGAAGCTGACGACAATCGCCGAGGCCTTGTGGACCTCCGGTTCAGCCGCGGCGGGTTTCTCGATCGGCAATTCGGAGGCGTAGTCTTTGACCGCGTGAAGCAGGTCGCGCATGCGTTCTTCGACGTGCAACATCTCATCGGACGACTGCATGCGCGCTTCCCAGAAGTCGCGCGCCAGTGTCAAACCAGACTTCAGCAAGGGCGGCAGACCGGGCCCCGCGTCTACTTCGCGCAGCACGGGATCGAGATTGTCAGCCAGCCGCCGTAACTCGTCCTGGCTGGCGTCCTCCACGCGAACGGCGCTGACGGCCTGCATGACATCGAGGCCGCCGGGAGGGCCGCCAATATCCGTCAGGATGCGCAACGTGATGCGCTCACCTGCCCGGGTCGCAAGACACAGATCGGCGATTTCCGATGGCGCGCCGTCCAGCAGGATTGATTCATCGGCCCATTGCTCGATGGATTGCAGGTCGACGAGGCCAAGCCTCAGCCGCAGGGCCAGGGTCCGCGCGTGATCGGTAATGGCTTTGTTTCCGGGCATCAGCTCGCGAGCCTCATGCCAGATGACGATCGCTGGCGCACCGCCGCTTCCGCAGTGACGTATGCGCCAGCTTCAATCACGCCTTGGCCCGTTTGATATCGGGCGGCAGGCCTTCGTCGACCAACATCGTCACCGCGTCCGCCAACGTCACCACTTCCTGCGCCTGGCTTCCAAAACGCCTGAAAGCGAGCTTGCGCTCTTCGGCTTCCTTGGCGCCGACAACTGCAATCACCGGAACCTTCTGCAGCGAGTGTTCGCGGATCTTGTAGTTGATCTTCTCGTTGCGCAGGTCGATCTCCGCGCGGATGCCGGCAGCCTTGAGTTCGGCCACAGCTTCCTTTGCATAGTCCGTCGCCGACTCCGAAATCGTCGCCACGACCACCTGCACCGGCGCAAGCCACATCGGGAATGCGCCCGCATAGTGCTCGATCAGTACGCCGATGAAACGCTCCAGCGAACCGAGGATCGCACGGTGCAGCATCACAGGACGGTGCTTGCCGCCGTCCTCGCCGACATATTCGGCATCGAGGCGTTCGGGCAGAACATAGTCCAGCTGGATCGTGCCGATCGTCCACTCGCGGCCGATAGCGTCCTTGATGACGAAGTCGAGCTTCGGCGCATAGAAAGCCCCGTCACCCTCTGCGATCACAGGCTCGACGCCCGCCGCGCGCGCCGCAGACATCATCTGCGTCTCGGCTTTGTCCCAGAACTCATCAGTTCCGGCGCGCAGCTCCGGACGCGTCGCCAGTTTGACGTGATCCGTCATCAGGCCAAAGTCCTGATGGATCGAATAAGCGAGCGTGATGAAGCGCGCCGTCTCGCTCTCGATCTGGTCCTCGCGGCAGAAGATGTGCGCATCGTCCTGCGTGAAGGCGCGCACGCGCATAAGGCCATGCAACGCGCCCGAAGGCTCGTAGCGGTGGCAGGCGCCGAATTCCGCCATGCGCATCGGCAGGTCGCGATACGACTTCTGCCCCTGCTTGAAGATCTGCACGTGGCCCGGGCAGTTCATCGGCTTCAGCGACAGAACCTCGTCCTCCGCCGTCTCCGCAACAAACATGTTGTCGCGATACTTTTCCCAGTGGCCCGACTGTTCCCAGAACTTGCGGTCGAGCACCTGCGGCGTGCGCACTTCGATATAGTCAGCGGCATCAAGACGGCGACGGACATAGCTTTCGACCGTCCGCCACAACGTCAGGCCCTTGGGATGCCAGAAGACCATCCCCTTGCCTTCTTCCTGCATGTGGAAGAGGTCGAGCTCGCGGCCCACCTTGCGGTGGTCGCGCTTCTCGGCTTCCTCGAGCCGCACGAGGTGAGCGGCGAGATCCTTTTCGTTCGCCCACGCCGTGCCGTAGATCCGCTGCAGCATCTCGTTGCGGTGATCGCCGCGCCAATAGGCGCCTGCGACCTTCATCAGCTTGAACGCTTTCGGCAACTTGCCCGTCGACGGCAGGTGAGGCCCGCGGCACAGGTCGCTCCACTGGTCGCCATGGGCGTACAGCGTGATCGCCTCGCCCGGCGGAATGATGTCGTCGATGATCTGCGCCTTGTAGTCCTCGCCGATCTTCCTGAAGTGGGCGATCGCGTCGTCCTTGGACCAGACCTCGCGATTGATCGGTAGATCGCGATCCACGATCTCCTTCATCTTCGCTTCGATCTTGGCGAAGTCCTCCGTCGAGAACGGCTCCTTGCGGGCGAAGTCGTAATAGAACCCGTCCTCGACCACGGGCCCGATCGTCACCTGCGTGCCGGGGAAAAGCTCCTGAACCGCCTGCGCCATGACGTGCGAGGCGTCGTGGCGCAGCAGCTCGAGCGAGTCCTTCGCGTTGATGTCGAGCAGTTCGAGAGCGACATCGCCATCGAGCGGGCGTTTCATGTCGTAAAGCTGGCCGTCGACCTTCGCGATCACCGATCGCTTGGCGAGGGATTTGGAGATGGCTTCCGCGATCGAGAGCGGCGTCGACCCGTCCGGGTATTCGCGCTTCGAGCCATCGGGGAAGGATACGTTGATCATTGTCTTGTCTTTCGTCGTGTCGGCGGAGGTGTAGGCGAGTTCGGCGCGGGTTTGAACCCGTAACGCCGCAACACTTCGCACGGGCTTTCGCCCTGCTCCGCAGCTTCAGGTTTCGAGGTCGGTCCCGAACTTTAAGGGCGAGCGGTTTCGGACCGGCTCACGCTCCAGACGCCATAGCGCCAGGGGGTGAACCACCGCGCGCCGCTGGTAGTTAGGGTCGGCGCCGGGTCCCACCCGTGCGATCCTCCGGGGCGGCAGCGCGTGAACCGCGCCAGACCCATCCATGACCCTGCCCAGACGCCATGCAGCGACACGCATTCGGCGCAGTATTCCGAGCACGTGGGCTGATGCCGGCAATGAATTCCGCACGCGACGAACGCCGGCGACAGCGTCATCTTGTAGCCCTTCAGGAGGGCGCCGATTACCGGCTTGTATGCGGGGGCGTTAGCCATGGCCTGCCTATACCGCAATCAGAAATAACCGGCAAATCGGCCGGACGTGGATTGCCGCCACCCCCGGCGTCCCCCAAAGCTGGTTCCGGGACAGAGGGACGGATCATGAAATACACGCTCGTTGCGGCAGCCCTGACGCTTGCCGCCTGCTCACCTGCAGCTGTGCCAGCGGCCACGACGCCGGCCCCTGCTGAAGCCGCCGCGCAGGCGCCGGTTGTGCTCGACCTGAAACCGTCCGGTCCGGCGGTGACGGTTGCGGCCGTGCCTGAGTCCATGCCGGAAGCCTTCGTCACCGACGTGCACGCCCTGAAAGACGGCAGCGCCAAGCTGTTCTCGACCGCCGGCGGCGATCCGGCAATCAACGGCCTCTACACCTACATCGCGATCTGGAACGACCCGGACCAGTGGAGCAGGGTTTTCCAGATTGGCGACTTCAATTCCTGGGAAGTTGTCGAGGAAGGCCCGGGCCGTGTCGTCCTGAAAGTCAGCCGCTCGTGGATCGAAGAAGGAACCGGCGACATCAAGACCGCCGAGGAACACCTGATCGTGACGCTGCCCAAGGCAGACAGCGAGACACTCGAAGTCACGCCCGCCGCCTAAAGTTCGAGATCCCAGAATTCGGACGTCGCCTTGCCGACCCAGTCGTCATGGCTTTCCTCGCCCGTCTTCACGAATCCGAGCTTCGCGTAGATCGCCCGCGCAGCCGTGAGCTCCTTGTGCGTCCACAGCGTGACGCGCCTGTAGCCTTTCGCGCGTGAAAAGCTGACGCATTCCTCGACCAGCCGCTTGCCCAGCCCCATGCCGCGCGCCCGGGGATCAAGCAGCAGAAGGCGGATCCGCGCCACGTCGGCCTTCTTGGCTTTGGGATTGTCCTTCACCAGCATCACACACCCGACGCGCTCGCCGCCCATGTCAGCTATCCAGCATTTCTCCAGCTTCGGATCGAAGTTCACGACGAAATCCGAAACGATCTGCGCGCACATCCCTTCGAATGGCCCCTGCCAGCCATACTCATCGAAATAGAGCTCGCCATTACGCTGCACCATCCAGCCAAGATCGCCCGGCTCCGGATCGCGCAGGATGATTTCCGCCTTCGTCTCCGTTTCACCGGCCAGCAAAGCTTCGATCGTCTTCATCGCGCTAACCAGCCTCGCGCGATCGGCAGACTGTAATCTCGTCAGCATCGCCGTCGTGCTGGCCAGCTGTCGGTCGTTCGCCGCCGCAAACTGCTTTCGTCCCTTCGCAGACAGGCCGAGATAGCTTGCCCGCGCGTCCGTCTTCGAGCGTGCGCGCGTGACAAGCCCGTCCTTTTCGAAAGTGCGCAGCATGCGGCTGAGATAGGCTGCATCGAGATCAAGCGCTTTGCCCATATCGCTCGCAGTCACGTTCGCGCCGTTCGCGATCTCGAAGAGCACCCGCATTTCCGCCAGCGACCATGGCGTATCGAGGAAGTTCTTCCGGAGAACGCCAACTTCACGCGTGTAGAACCGGTTGAAGCGGCGGACGGATGAAATCTGGGACTGTGATGGCGCTGGCATGGGCGCACGTTCGCGCCATTACTTGACTTAGTCAAGTATCTCGCAAATCAGGCCGGCTTGCGCAGCCACCAGCGTAGGCGCAGGCGCATCATCTGCAGGAAATCCATGCGGAAGGCTTGGCGTACCTCGGCGGCGAACGGCGTGCGCTTCATGTTTTCCCAGTAGAGCCAGGCCCATGGGTGCCAGACATTGCGCATCCACGGCTTCTCGGTGCCGATATAGTGGATGAGCCGCGGCATGGCATGGCCCCAGCGCCGATCAGGCGCCGTCTCGCTGGCGATCTCGTTGCGCTTGAGAAAGCGCTGCACATTCCACGTCGGCTCGAGCACCGCCGCGTCTTTCCAGAAGACGTAGTTCAGCGCGTCCTGGTCTCCGAACAGCAGCTTTGCATCGTGCTCCGCGATGAAATCGAGCGCCTTCGTGAACAGCTTGCCTTCCCTCACCTTCGCGAGGTCGATCACCTGTACGCCGGCGTTGAAATAGCGCCCGCCCTTCGGCAGCGACCACGTCTCGGCAAATTTCTCCGCGTCCTGATAGCAGTCCGTGGCTGCCGCGATGGCATGGCCGCCGAGATCGGCGTTCCACATCTCGCGGATATCACCGATTACGATGGTGTCGGCATCGACATAGAGAATGCGGTTGCAATCCGCAGGCGCCATCTTCTCGAGACCGAGCCGGAAGAGGACGGTGCGATTGAGGTGGCCGCGCGTTGCGTAGGCCGGCAGGTCGTCATCACCGACATCGATCCAGACATATTCCGGCCCCGGCGCGGTCTGCTCGATCTTGCGCTTCTGCTCGGGCGTCACCTCGCATTGCATTACGATGAAGCGCAGCTTGGCGCCCGGCGCATGACGGACGATCGACGCCATGACGTTGGCGGCGTGCGGTGCATAGCGACCGTCAAACCCGAATGCGACGTCAATCCGCTCAGACATGTCAGACTGCCCCTGCCGGCCGCTTGGAGGCCCATGGCGTCACAACGCCTAGCGCTGCGCCCCGCAATCTCGGCTTCAGTGCGAGATGAAAAATCGTTCGCCCCGGAAACACCCGAAACGCCCCGCCGATCGCAGCCATCGTGCCGCCGCGATCACCTTCCGCCGACCTGGCGACGGCTGCTTCGACAAAATAGTCAAAATACTGGCGCATGGTCAGTGTGTAGCTCTTCATGAGCGCCAGCGGCGTACCGAACACGCGCCACTCCGGCATGGCATGGCGCAGGAAAACCTTCCGCGCAAAACCCAGTCGCGTCAGCCGCAGCTTGTCGAACGATCCCGGTGGACGCTGGCGGAACAACACGCTCGGCGTCGGCGTGAAACCCGTCTTGCGGCGACGCGCCAGGCGCAGCTGCCAGTCCCAGTCCTGGTCCCCCATCAGCGCTTCGTCGAACAGGCCGACATCCTTCGCCGCGCTCGCACTCACAAACGTACCGCCAAGTTGCGGATAATAGCCGGACAGCATTTCTGCCACGAGCGTGTCGCCCGCGACGCCGCGCTGCGGCCAGGGCTCGCCCGAAGGCTTGAGGTCCATGTCCGTCGTGACGATCTGGCCGAACACGGCCTCCAGCTCGGGCTGTGCGCGTAGCAGAGCCAGATGGTTCACGACATTCGTGGGCAACCAGACATCATCATCGTCGAGAAACGCAATGAACTCGCCGGTGGCGGCTTTGAGGCCGGCATTGCGCGCAGCGCCTGCCCCCGCTCGCTCCACCTTCATCCAGATAGCACCGTATGCTTCGGCGGCCGCGCGGCTCGCCGGATCATTGCCGTTGTCGCCAAGGAGAATCTCGAACTTCAGGGCATCAGTCTCGATCGCACGAATACTCGCGAGCGCCTCGCACAGCAGCGCAGGGCGATCCCGCGTGGGGACGATCACCGACACGAGAGTGGCGCCTGCGCTCACACCCATTCTTCCCAGTGGTCAAACTTGCCCTTCAGAAGGGCCTTGAAAATCCTGTCGCCGTCGAACTTGGTGACAAACGTGCGCGCCACAGTGCCCTCGGGTCGCGTTGCTTCAGCCTGCGCATAGATCACATCGTAGCCGACATCATTGGCGGCTTTCATCGATTCCGGCTTCCAGTTCATCGACTGGCCCAGCGGGATCGCGAACGTCTTCGGCGCAAAACCGAGGCGTTTCTCAAAGAGCGCGCGCGATCCTCCGAGCTCGTCCGTCATCTGCTGCATGCCGATCTGGCCGAAGTCCGGGTGCGTCGCCGAATGGCTGCCCATCTCCGCGCCGGCCGCCAGCAGGGCCTCCACGTCCTTCCAGTCCATCACCATGGGCGTCACCCAGTCCACCTTGGCGTCGGTCCAGTCCGACACCGGGAAGAACGTCCACGGCAGATTGTATTCCTTCATGATCGGCGCAGCGGTTGTCGCAACGCTCTTCATGCCGTCATCGAATGTTATGGCGAGGTCCTTCGGTCCCCCGCCCGTCCGCGCAATCTCGGACGCCGGCACGAAACGATAGCCCGCGTTCAGCGCCATCTCGATGTGACGGCGCAGCTGGCTCGGGGTCACGTCGTTGGTGCCCCAGTCTTCCTGGCCAACCGTGTGATAGCAGAGGATGCGGCCGATATAGCGGCGGCGCGCCAGCCCGACGCGCGCGAGCACGTGGCGTTCACAGCACATGCGCATCGCGGCGAACCGTTTGCGGTCCACCCCGACGGAATGTGAAAGCCTGCTCAGCGCCTTTTTCACGACCCAGCCAAAAACTGGCCCGCAAAGAGGGTGCGAACCGGACCCGTTCCCCCAACGGCAGCAAGCGCCATGCCATGGAAGGACGCCGCGCGTTAACCGCGTTCCCCGGGAATATTGCGGGCGATTTGCCTTTCTCGCCAGCGCGGAGAGCCGGCTTCGGACAGGCTGGTCAAAAACAACGTAGGCGACTGCCGCCCCGACCGCAGCCAGCACAGCGACGAGCACGGCCAGCCACGGCCCCTCGCCGAGTTGGACGTGAATGGCGCCCGCAGCAAAACCCAACACTGCAAACATCGGGACATGGATAACGTAAACGCCGTAGGACAGGAGTCCGATTGTGGAGCAGATGCGCGCAACAAGACCGCTCACCTGCGATCCCGCCGACACGGCCACCAGCGCCGGCATCAGGACGAGTGCAGCAGCACTATCGTAAACGACGCGCCAGTCGGCCGGCGCTGGCATCGCGATGACCGCCAGGAATCCGATCAGCGCCCCCCACCATGGCAAGGCCGGGATCCGTCTCAGCGTTCGTACGCGATGGATCGCGACGCCCGCAAAGAAATCGAACATCACGCGCGCAAAGCCGGCGTCGACATGTTCCCACAGCCATCCCGGCCCGCCCGTGCCGGCGTGGCGGTTGAGCGTGTAGACGACCGCCAGCGCGCCAACGATGAGGATGGCGCCCAGCACGCGCCACGACAGGAAGCGTGCGATCAGCGCATAGATGAGGTTTGCTATCAGCTCGAAGAACAATGACCACGCAGGTCCGTTGAACGGATACAGCGAGCCGCCGCCGAACGCTGCCATCGGCGGCGCGGGAAGGAACAGCAGGCCCAGCAGCGCCGTGGTCAACACATCGCTCCACGTCGGCCCGACCCAGCCGCGCAGCAGTCCCAGCACTGACAGTGCGAGGCCGATCATCAGCCCCAGCAGATACATCGGATAAAGCCGGATCAGCCGCGCCGTCATGAAGGACAGCGGCGACCAGCCCTGCTCCAGCCTGCGTCCATAGGCGTGCGCCAGCACGAAGCCGCTCAGCACGAAGAAGAAGTCGACCGCGAGATAGCGACCCGGCAGGAGGTCGCCCAGAACGCCCCCCGGCACGTGGTCGAGGATCACGGCAAAGGCAGCAACGCCGCGCAATCCATCGAGCAGGACAAAGCGCTGCGCACTATCCGCGACATGCGAACTTGCGCCGGCCTCATGACCGCTGGCGGTTGAATCGTTCATCCTGCCTCCACAGCCTGCAGTCTCCAGGCCAGGGCTTGCCGGCGCCATGTGTCATGGAAACACTTGCCCCTGGCGCAACTCAGGCTATTGATCGCCTCGCGACAGGTTCCTCGAAAGAGGATCAAAAGGGAACCGGGTGAAGGCCCGGGCTGCCCCCGCAACTGTAAGCGGCGAGCCGCGCATCACTGCCACTGGCCAGTCCGAAAGGACAAACCGGGAAGGCGATGCGCAAAGGTGTTGACCCGTGAGCCAGGAGACCTGCCTGCCGCAGTCGTCTTTCGACGGTCCGGGGAAGGGCCGCTCGAACGGAAGAATTTCCGATTGGCGACGTCTAGCGACCGTACATCCGTGCGGCGGCGACGCCATGCGGATGACGGTCTCCAACCCTTGTGGAGACGTCTTATGAGACTGTTCTTGAACTCTTCCTGGATCGCACTTGCCGCGAGCAGCGCGCTTGCGATCGCCCCATCCGCCTTTGCCCAGACTGATCCGAATAGCCGCGACACCATCGTCGTCACCGGCATCGCTGTGCCGGTCGAAGCCAACAAGGTCGGCCAGACCATCACCGTCATTTCCGGACAGGTGATCGAAGACCAGGGCTACGCCTACGTGCCCGACGTGCTGCGCCAGGTCCCCTCCCTCGCCGTCAGCCAGGCGGGAGCACCCGGCTCGCTCACGCAGGTGCGCACGCGCGGCGCGGAAGCCAACCACACGCTCGTCCTGCTCGACGGCATCGACATCTCGAGCCCCGACCAGGGCGAGACCGATTTCTCGACACTGCTGACCGGCGACATTTCCCGCATCGAAGTTCTGCGCGGGCCGCAAAGCGGTCTCTACGGCTCCAACGCCCTCGCCGGCGTGGTCAACCTGATCTCGCGCCGCGAGGTGGACGGCCATTATCTCGGCGCGTCCGTCGAGGCCGGATCATTCGGCACGTGTCGAGCTCGCAGCCAATGCGGGCATCGGCGACACTGACACTTACGCCGCCATCAGCGCCAACTGGCTCACCTCCGATGGCTATGACATCTCGCCCGACCAGACGGCGAATGGCGTGCCCGCAGTCGGCGTCGGCGGAACACCCGGCGACAAGGAAGGCAACACCGTCACCAGCCTGAACCTGCGCGGCGGCGCTGCCCTCTCCGATGCCTGGAGCGTCAAAGGCGTCGCCCGCTATCTCAAATCGGAATCCGACGCCGACGGCCAGGCCTTCGGCTTCCCGATCGCCGGCCGCACCTATGACGACGCCAGCGGAACCGACCACGAACAGACAGTCGTCGGCGCCTCGGCGACCTACGATCCGTTCGATGGCGTCTGGGAGACAACGCTCTCGGCGTCCTATGTCGATGAAACCCGCGTCAGCCGCACGACGAACTTCCCGTTCCTCTTCGGCCCGCCCGTTCCCGACGCCGGCCGATCTCCTTCTGATCCCGGTTGATGAAAGCACGATCGACTCGACACGCGCGAAATTCGGCGTCCTGTCGACGCTGCGCTTCGGCGCCGACGGGTTCAAACACTTCCTCACCGGCTTCGTCGAGCGCGAGGAAGAGACGTTACAAGGACGACGCTCACCGGCCGCGACGAGTCCCGCACGCTCAACGCGTTCGGCCTGCAATACCGCGCCGAGATCGCCGAGCAGCTCAACCTCTACGCCACCGTGCGCCGCGACCAGAACGACGACTTCCAGGACGCCGACACCTACAGCCTCGCAGCATCGTGGGCGATCCCCAACACAGGCACGCGCCTGCACACGTCCTACGGCACGGGCGTCACCAACCCCACCTTCATCGAACAGTTCGGCTTCGATCCCGCCAGCTTCGTCGGCAACGCCAGCCTCGTGCCCGAAGAAGCCATCGGCTGGGACTTCGGCGTCGAACAGACCCTGTTCGAAGGCGCGCTCGTCGCCGACCTCACCTATTTCAGCTCCACGCTGGAGCATGAGATCAACACGATCTTCCTCTTGCGCCACGTACCAGTTCACGCCGCAGAACAACACGACGGAGTCCGATCGCTCGGGCTGGGAACTCTACGTGACCGCAACGCCGATCGAAGACGTCTCGCTCACCGGTTCGTGGTCGGAACTGGACGCTTCCGAACCCCAGGGCGTCGAAGTCCGCCGGCCGGAGCAGCAAGGCTCGCTTGACGCCAGCTGGCGCATCAACGGTGGCCCGGTAAAACTCAACCTCGGCGTCACCTACAATGGCGACACGTTCGACACCGACTTCGCGACCTTCCTGCGCACGCGTCTCGATCCCTACACCCTCGTCCGCTTCGGCGCGTCGTGGCAGTTCAACGACCAGATCGAAATCTACGGCCGCGTCGAAAACCTCCTCGACGAAACCTATCAGGAAGTGATCGGGTACAATGCCGCTCCGCAGGCGGCCTATGTCGGCATCCGCTTCCGTGATGAGGCCAGCAAATGATGAGGCAACGGTGCAGGTCTGGCTTTATCGCGAAGGCAATCGCCTTCGCGATGGCCGCCTGCGCCGTTCTGCCATCTCACGCGCAAGCACCGAGACAGCCGCAGCGCATCGTCTCGATGAATCTCTGCACCGACGAGCTGCTGATGCGCATCGTCGATCCAGCCCGCATCGCGGGCATCACCTATCTCTCGCAGCAGGCAGTCAACGCGCCGCTCGGTCTCGACGCCATCTCCGCAAAACTGGCGGTCAATCACGGCCTCGCGGAAGAAGTCATCAAGCTCCAGCCGGACCTCGTCCTTGCAGGCAGCTTCACAACCACAACGGCGACGGCGCTGCTGCGCCATCTCGGCTACAACGTCGTCACCTTTGATCCGGAAAACACGCTTGCGGACATGCGCGCCAACATCCGCAAGCTTGGCGCGCTTGTAGGCGACCCGGCGCGCGCGGAGATGGTGATCGCCGATTTCGACACCCGCCTCGCCGCCCTGCAGGCGCAGATACCGCCCGGCGAAAAGCCGATCTTCGCCGACATCGGCGTCAACAATTTCATCTCGGGCGATGCGACGCTCTATGCCGAGATCGTCAATGCGGGCGGCTATCGCACGCTCGGTCAGGCGCTCGGTTATGCCGGCTATCGCAACATCCCGCTCGAACAGGTGCTCACCGTGCGCCCCGCCCTCATCTCCACCGCGACGCCGTGGACCAACCCGCCCTCCATGTCGACCATGGCGCTGGGCCACCCCGCGCTGCGCACACTTCTCGCCCACACGCCAACCATCAGCATCCCCGAACGCTACACCACCTGCGGCGCGCCAAGCCTGCTCGGCGCGGTCGAGATGCTGGTCGAAGCCCGCAAGCGGGGAGCGCCGCAATGACAGGTGAAGCTGCCCTATCCTCTGCTTCTGACGCTGCTCGCAGTGCTCGCCCTCGCGCTCGGCTGCGTCTCCATGCTTGTCGGCCCCGGCGGCGGACCGGCCGAAATCATGGCGATGCTAAATCGCGGCGACACGGACCTCGCCTGGATGATCGTGGGACAGGTGCGCCTGCCGCGCACGCTCCTCGCGCTGATGGTCGGCGGCACGCTCGGCATGGCGGGCGCCGCCCTCCAAGGCTATCTGCGCAATCCGCTCGCCGATCCCGGCGTCGTCGGCGTCACCTCGGCCGCATCTCTCGGCGCAGTCCTCGCGCTTTATTCCGGCATCTCGATGGCTTTCCCGATGGCGCTGCCGCTGATGGGCATTGTCGGCGCCATCCTCTGCGCCCTTCTGCTGCAGGGTCTCGCCGGGCGTGGCGCCGTGCTTACGCTCGTCCTCGCCGGCGTTGCCATCTCCAGCCTCTGCGCTGCGCTCATGTCGCTCGCGCTCAACCTCTCGCCCAACCCCTACGCCGCCGCCGAGATCATGTTCTGGCTGATGGGCTCCGTTACCGACCGCTCGATGGACCATGTCATCCTCGCCGCCCCGCTGATGGCGCTGGGCTGGCTGATGCTGGCCATCGTCGCGCGCTCGCTGGACACGCTCAGCCTCGGAGAAGAAGCCGCAGCCTCGCTCGGCGTTCACATCCCGCGCACCCGCGCGCTGGTGATCGGCGGCACGGCAATCAGCGTCGGCGCCGCCACCGCCATCTCCGGCGGCATCGGCTTCATCGGGCTTGTTGTGCCTCACCTGCTGCGCTCGCAGGTCGGTCACTCACCCAGCAAGTTACTTCTCGCCTCCGCTCTCGGTGGCGCAGCCCTCCTGATGGCCGCCGACATTCTCGTGCGCCTCTTGCCCACCGGCATGGAGCTCAAGCTTGGCGTCGTCACGGCGCTGATCGGCGCGCCCTTTTTCCTCTGGCTCATCTTCCGCGCTCGCACGGAGCTCGAGTCATGAAGCTCGAAGCTCGACAACCATCTCAGTCACGCTCTCAGGCCAGCCCATCGTCAACGGCGCCTCGCTGTCAGTTCAGTCCGGCGAACTCGTCGGCCTCATCGGTCCCAACGGCGCTGGCAAGTCCACGCTCCTGAAAGCCATGCTTGGCCTGCGCACGCGCACGACCGGGCACGTCCTGCTCGACGGCGCCAGCTTCCTCGATATGCCGCCTCAGCAGCGCGCCCGCCACGTCGCCTACCTGCCGCAGGAGCGTCACGTCGAATGGCGGCTG
Organism: uncultured Alphaproteobacteria bacterium; assembly: GCA_963784415.1. Taxonomy (GTDB): domain Bacteria; phylum Pseudomonadota; class Alphaproteobacteria; order Caulobacterales; family Hyphomonadaceae; genus UBA7672. The sequence continues at coordinate 51,512 of CAWARK010000002.1, read as the reverse complement.
CCCGCGCGCGACATCATCATGCTGGGCCGCTACCCGCACCGCGCCCGTTTCGGCGGCCCGACAGCGGAGGATCGCGCCGCCGTCTCCCGCGCGCTCGACGCCGTCGACGGCCATGCCATCGCCGATCGCCCCGTCACCGTCCTGTCGGGCGGTGAGCGCACGCGCATCCTCCTCGCCCGCGCCCTCGCGGTCGAAGCGCCGATCCTGCTGGCCGACGAGCCGATCGCCGCGCTCGATCCCTGGCACCAGCTTCACGTGATGGAAATCCTGCGCGAACGCGCGCGCGCCGGCGCCGGCATCCTCGTGGTGATCCACGACCTCGCCCTCGCCGCCCGCTTCATGGACAGGCTCGTCCTGATGAACGATGGCGCCATCGCCGCCGATGGCCCGCCAGCCGAAGTTCTGACGCCTGACCTGCTGGCGAGTGTCTACCGCATCGAAGCGCTGGCAGGTCAGAACGCTGGTGAAAGCTACGTCCTGCCGTGGACGCGCAAAATCTAACCGCACCATAGATTGTCATTCCGGAAGCGCGCAGCGGCTATCCGGGACCCAGGGCCCAAACCTCGAGGCGCCTTGTGCGCAGCCCCTGGGTCCCGGCTCGCCGCTACGCGACGGCCGGGATTACAAGTCTGCTGGCAATTACCGCGCGCTTGATCCCCGCCCGCTCTTGTGCAATGGAACACCGCGCAATTCCCAGCTCGGTCCGGAGACCCCATGACCATTCGTTTTGACGGCCGCGTCGCCATCGTCACCGGCGGCGGCAATGGCCTGGGCCGGAACCACTGCCTGCAACTTGCTGCACGTGGGGCAAAGGTCGTCGTCAACGATCTCGGCGGTTCGGTTGATGGCTCGGGCGCCTCAACCTCGGCGGCTGAATCCGTGGCGGAGGAAATCCGCAAGGCGGGCGGCGAGGCCATCTCCAACGGCGCCGACATCACCAAGCTGGACCAGGTCGAGGCGATGGTCGCCGATGCGAAGGCCAAATGGGGCCGCGTCGACATCCTGATCAACAATGCCGGCATCCTGCGCGACAAGTCGTTCGCCAAGATGACGATGGAAGACTTCAAGAAAGTGGTCGACGTCCACCTGTTCGGCACGGCCAACTGCACCAAGGCCGTGTGGGAGACGATGCGCGAGCAGAACTACGGCCGCATCATGCTGACGTCGTCGGCCTCGGGCATCTACGGCAATTTCGGCCAGGCCAACTATGGCGCGGCGAAAACCGCGATGATCGGCATGATGAACGTGCTTCACCACGAAGGCGCGAAGAACAACATCCGCATCAACACGCTGGCGCCCACCGCCGCGACGCGCATGCTGGACGGCCTCTTCCCCGAAGCGGTCGCAGCCCTGATGGGTCCGGAACTGGTGACGCCCGGCGTGCTCTACCTCGTCAGCGAGGACGCGCCGTCGAAAACCATCCTCGGCGCCGGCGCGGGCTGCTTCTCGGTGGTCCACATCTACGAAACGCCGGCCGTCTTCCTTGGCGGCGCCAACGCCACCGTCGACGACGTCGCCGCCAACTGGGCGAAGATCTCCAGTCCCGAAGGCGAAGCCGCCCTCGACGGCGCGTTCGGCCAGACCGGCAAGTTCGCTGCTGCTGCGGCCGCCGCGCTGGGCGTCGAACTCAAGAGCTGATCGGCCGTCTTCTCGACTGTCATCCCAACCGAACCCGCACCCAGTGCCGGGCGTGGACCGGATACATGCTGGTGACACGCAAATTTGACATTCGCGTCAGCGGTGACTCTCATTTAACATTCTGAAGACCTGATACATTTTGCCGGATCGATACATCTTGTTACACTATTCGGATTGAGGCGGGTCCGAGCACCCCACGGTCGAACCCGCCTCAAGGGCGTCCTGTGTAGCGCGGGACGCCCATTCTTCCCCGCAGGCTCAATCCGGACCGGATGCCTTCGCGTAAACTAGCGAGATCGTGACCCCGATCGAGGGCCGCAGCGCGGTCGAAACACCCGCAAACGGTTGACGTTTCAGCGTTCGCGCGAGTATTAGTAACTGTCATTACACTGTTCGAAATCGGCCCAATTGCGCGCCTCCCCGGAGACCACAATGAAATCTGCCTTGCTTGCCTCAACGGCTGCCGCCCTCGTGGGCGCCATCGCCCTGATCGGCCTCTCCGCCACCGCCGCCCCCACCACCACCGTCTCCACGCCGGAACGGGCGGACAATTTCCAGCTCACGGACACCACGCGTCTGGCGCACGAACTGCACTACTTCAAGGACGCCAAGGCGATCGTGATGATGAGCCAGATCAATGGCTCGGACGGCTCGCGCAAGGCTGCAGCCCAGCTTGAGAAGATCAAGGCGTCCTACTCGGACAAAGGTGTCCTTTTCTACATGATCAACTCGAAGGACACGCGCGATGCCGCGGCCCTCGAAGTGAAGAAGCAGGGTTATGATATCCCCGTCCTGATGGACGAGTTGCAGCTGGTCGGTGAATCCCTCGGCGTGCAGCGTGAAGGCGAGGTTTTCGTCGTCGATCCGCAAAGCGGCTTCCGCATCGCCTATCATGGCCCCGTGTCCGATACCGCCAAGGCGCTCGACGCCATGCTGGCCGGCAAGCCCGTCGCCAACGCGCGCATCGAAGTGAAGAGCGGCGCACAGATCACCTTCCCGGAGCGCGGCAAGGCGGTCGAGCACGCCAACATTTCCTACACAAACGACGTCGCCCCGATCCTGCAGGACAAGTGCGTCACCTGCCACCAGAAGGGCGGCATCGCCCCCTTCGCGATGAACAGCTTCGAAGTCGTGAAGGCGATGGCGCCGATGATCCGCGAGTCGGTTCGCTCCGAGCGCATGCCTCCCTATTTCGCCGATCCGCACATCGGCAAGTTCAACCACGACCAGGGCCTGACGGCTGACCAGACCAAGACGCTGATCCACTGGATCGAAGCGGGCGCACCGCGCGGCACGGGCCGCGACGCGCTGAAGGAAGACGCCAGCGAAGCGCCGGAATGGCCCGCTTCTCTCGGCAAGCCTGACGTGATCATCGACCTGCCGGGCTTCGACGTTCCGGCCTCCGGCCTTGTCGAATATCAGAACATGCGCGTCGACAATCCGTTCAAACAGGACGCATGGCTGCGCGCCATCTCGATCAAGCCGGGTGACCGGTCGGTCCTGCACCACGTGGTCTCGAACCATATGGCCGACCCGAAACTGCCGAAGTCGAAAATTCCGGGCGGTTCGGTCGGCTCCTATACGCCGGGCGCCGAAGCTCAGGTGATTGCTGAAGGCGCCGGCGCTCCGGTTCCTGCCGGCGGCAAGCTGAACTTCCAGATGCACTACACGACGACCGGCAAGGCCACGACGGACCACACGCAGGTCGGCTTCTACACGCTGAAGACCGCGCCTGAGTTCATCAAGCGTTCGACCGTCATCGGCGACTTCGGCCTGCGGATCCCGGCGGGCGAAGCACGCCACAAGGAAACGTCCTACCAGACCTTCCCGGCCGACGCGTACGTCTACACCCTGTATCCACACTCGCATTACCGCGGCTTCAGCGTCGAGCTGAAAGCGGTGACGCCGGACGGCAAGGAAACGATGTTGCTCAGCCTGCCGAAATACGACTTCAACTGGCAGCGCGACTACGATCCGCAACAGCCGATCCTGGTCAAGAAAGGCACCAAGCTGGTCGCCACGTGGATCTACGACAACTCGGACAACAACAAGGCCAACCCGGACTCGAAACGCAACGTGACGTGGGGCGAGCAGACCAACGAAGAGATGATGTATTTCCGCGTCAACTATCGCTGGGCTGACGAGACCGTCTCCAACATCCGTAACGACCTGCAGTCGCAACTGATGGCGTCCATGTCGGTCGGTATGATCGACGACAACTATGACGGCCTGATCCAGGAGAACGAACTGACGGGCATGATGGCGTCGCTGAAGCCGCGCTTCAAGGATCTCGACGCCGACCATTCCGGCGCGCTCGATCCGAAGGAGCTGGCGGGGGCGGGGGGCGGGATGCGTATGCCGATGCCGCGTGATGCGGACATCGACCTCTAGGCGAATTCGCGACTCAAGACGTTTGAAGGGCCGGAGCATCGCTCCGGCCCTTCTTCGTTTGCGCGTCCAAACGCTCATTCCCGCGTCAGGCAGCTTCAAGCGCGCCGCGTTAATCAGCTTGGGGAATTAAATCTCGGACAGAATGACCCTTTTGTGCAGATGCGTAAGGCGGCTGAAGCGAAACTACACTAGATGGCTGGGGAATAAGACGCCCCGGCCAACGCGCCAGGCGACACAGGGATAACGCTACCAGAACGGGCATCCAGAAGGCCGCGGTCGGACATGTGGTCCGCACGCTGTGGGTGCAAAAATGCGTTTCCTGCGGGGGGCACTCGCTCCTGTCATCGCAGCAATCCTCGTGACGGCTGGCGCCATGCCTGCCCGCGCAGAGGAGTCACGCGCTCTCGACCTCGCCTTCTCCGCAGCGTCCCAGCGCGCGACAGCGCTCGCCGCCGCCCCTTACCAGGCGCCAGCCAATAGCCTGCCCACCGTCTTCAGCGGCGCGGACTACGATGCCTACCGCAAGCTTCGCCCGCGCCCGGAAGCTGCCGTGTGGGGCAAGACCGGCAATCCGTTCGGCGTGCTGCCGCTGCCGCGCGGCTGGCTCTATCCGGCGCCGGTTGCGATCCATCTTGTCCATCGCGACGGAACGACCAACACGTTCGACTCGCCCAACGCCGTCGACTTCGTGGACTTTCCCGCCGCCACCGATGGCGATCGTCATGCGCTCGGCGCATCCGGCTGGCGTGCGATCACCCGGCCCGGCGTTGCGGGCGATGGCTATGAGTTCGCCGTGTTCCAGGGCGGGGTCTATTTCCGCGCTGTCGGACAGGGACAGGTCTATGGCGCCTCCGCCCGCGCGCTTGCGATCGGGACGGGATCGCCCAAGGGGGAGGAATTCCCCCGCTTCACCGATTTCTGGGTACTGGAGCCTGAGACAAGCGACGACACCCTCCGGTTTGTCGCTCTCTCAGACTCGCCAAGCGCGACGGCGGTTTACCGCTTTGCGCTTCGGCCCGGGAGCGACGCCATCATCGACGTCGCGGCTGAGATTCATCCGCGTGTCGACATCTCCGAGGCTGGCGTCGCTCCCTTGTCCAGCATGTACCTGCACGGCCCCGCAGACCCGCGCATCAGCACGGACAAGCGCCCGGAAGTGCACGACAGCGATGGCCTCTCCGTGATCTCGCAATCCGGCGAGGCGATCTGGCGGCCGCTGGCCAATCCCGCCCACCTGCAAGGCTCGGCCTTTTCGGGAACGCCTGCGCGCTTCGGCTTCGAACAGCGCCAGCGCAATCCCGTCGCCTATGCCGATGGCGAGGCCAAGTATGAGCATCGTCCGAGTGTCGTGATCGAGCCCGTCGGCGACTGGGGCGAAGGCGAAATCCGCCTGCTCGAAATCCCGACAGCCAACGAATACGCCGACAACGTCACGGCGTTCTGGCGCCCCGCCCAGCCCTGGCTTGCTGGCGCGACCTACAGCCTTGCCTATCGCCTGCACTGGTCTGCCGCGTTGGCGCCGACCAACCTTGCCCGCGTCATCTCTACCGAAGTTGGCATGGCGCCGGAAACCGATCGCCTGCGCCGCTTTGATCTCACCTTCGAAGCCGATGCGCCCCTCCCCGAAGGCCAGCTCAAGCCCGACGTGTGGAGCGCCGGCGGCAAGCTGTCCAACATCCGCATTGCACGCGACGGCGACCGCCGCGCGCGTCTGCGCTTCGACCTCGAACCCGGCGCTGCAAGCGTCGTCGAACTCCATGCCGCCCTGACCAATACCCAGACAGGCGGTGAAACCTCCCAGCTGACAGAAACGTGGTTGTTCCGATGGACGCCAGAGTGATGCTCGATATCACCCCCCATGCGGCGCTTGACGCCCTCGCGTCTTCAATTCCGGATACGCCACCGGAATCCCCACTGCCCATGCCGCAGCAGGGCATCGATGGCATTCGCGCGCCAACGGGACCGGAGCACGACGGTCGCTGGCGCCTTGCGGCCCTGCTGGGTCCGGCGCTTGGCGTCACCGCGCTGGCGGCTGGCCTCGCGTGGCAGTCGATGTCACGCGATGGCGTCACGCTGATCGACCTGATCGCACTGGTGCTCCTCACGGCCAACATCGCCTGGATCTCGATCGCCGCCGCTACCGCCATCGCCGGCGCCGTGCTGCTGGCGGCACGCGAACCCGTCGCTCCGCAGCGCCACACGCGCCTCTCCACCGACAGCCTCACCGCAATCGTCTTCCCGATCCGCAACGAAGATACCGTGCGCGTGACGGCCGCAGCGCAAGCCATGCACGACGCGCTCGTTCAATCGGGCGCGGCTAGCGCTTTCGAGATCTTCTTCCTCAGCGACACGAACGACCTGGCTCTCGCCCGCGAAGAAGAAGCCGCGATCGCGCGCCTGCGTGACTCGCGCCCGGAGGCTGCGATCTTCTATCGCCGCCGCCTCGCCAACCATGGCCGCAAGGCCGGCAACGTCGCGGATTTCGTGCGGCGCTGGGGCGGCCGCTACGACTACATGGCCGTGCTCGACGCCGACAGCCTGATGTCGGCCGAGGCGCTGATGGAGCTGGTGCGCCGCATGGACGTGCGTCCGGGTACGGCGCTGATCCAGACCATGCCGATGATCGTCAACGCGCAAACCATGATCGCCCGCTCGCAGCAGTTCGCGATGCGCGCCTACGGCCAGCTCTTCGGCACCGGCCTTGCCTGGTGGTCGGGCGGCGCGGGCAATTTCTGGGGCCACAACGCGATCATCCGCGTCGAGGCTTTCGCCGCGAATGCCGGCCTTCCCATCCTGCCGGGCCGCGGCCCGCTGGGCGGCCACATCCTCAGCCACGACTTCGTCGAGGCAGCCCTGCTGCGTCGCGCCGGCTGGCGTGTCGAGATCGCGCCGGAGATCGCCGGCAGCTACGAAGAATCGCCGCCGACGATGGACGACATTTCCACGCGCGATCGCCGCTGGGCGCAGGGCAACCTGCAGCACCTCAAGCTGATCGGCGCGCGCGGGCTCGATCCCATCAGCCGGGTCCACATCGTGGCGGGCGTCATGGGCTATGGCTCGGCGCTGCTGTGGTTCTCGCTGATCATGGTCGGCGCCTTGCAGGCATGGCTCGGCGCTGGCGACGTACATGTCGGCGGCACGTCCAACATGTCGCTGCTGGCTGTTGTCGGCGCTGATCGTGCTCTCGCCGAAATGGCTGGCGCTCTATCTCTGGGCGATTGGCCGCCTGCCCGGCTGGGGCCGCAATCCGTCCTTCCTCGCCGGCCTTGTTCTCGAGACCGCCGTCTCCGCCGCCATCGCGCCAATCCTCATGGTCAGCCAGGCGCGCGCCGTGATCGAGCCCTTCCTCGGTCGCGACGCCGGCTGGCGTCCGCAAGCGCGCGTTGCGACGAAGGTCGTCGAAGGCGCCAACTATCACGTGCAGCTCGGCTGCGGCCTTGCCCTTTGCGCCACCATGCTGGTGAACGCTGGCTTTGCGGCCTGGACGCTGCCGGTCGCAGCGAGCCTTGTGTTCGCGGCCCCGATCGCCGCGTGGCTTGCTCACGCGCCACGCCGCCGCAGCCTGCTGTGGCGTACGCTGGCGACGCCGGAAGACATGGCCCCGCCAGCCATCGTGCGCGCTGCCCGGCGCGCGGCAGGCCGCTTCGCCTGGCCCGCCGCCGAGATCGCCCGCCCGCCGGTCGCCATCCCCGCGCCCGTTCTGCAGGCTCCGCAGGTTGCGAGCGCCTGAGGCAAATTACCGGTCGTTTCCAATCTGGAATCGTCTAGGGTCGGCGCACCTTGGCGCCCCGACCTATCACCCTGGCTGACCTGCGCCGCTATGCGGTCTCGCGCACGCTGTTTGCGCCGACGACACTCGCTCGCGCCATCGACAAGCTTGGCTTCGTGCAGGCTGATCCGATCCGCGCCCCGGCGCGCGCGCAGGATCTCACACTCCGCCATCGCGTCCGCAACTATCGCGCCGGCGATCTTGAGCGCCGCTATGCGAACGCTCGGCATCGAGGAAGACTTCTTCGTCAACTACGGCTTCCTGCCGCGCGCGACCCACGCGTGATGCACCCGCGCACGCCGCGAAAGTCTGGACCAAATCAAGTCAGACCAAGGCCGATGCGATCCTCGCCTTCGTCCGCGCGAACGGCGTCGTCCACCCGCGCGATGTCGATGCGCATTTCCAGCACGGCAAGACGCAGAACTGGTTTGGCGGATCGTCGAACGCCAGCACGCAACTGCTCGACGGCCTGCACTATCGCGGCCATCTGCGCGTCGCCGGTCGCGCCGGTGGCGTGCGTCTCTACGTTGCACGCGAGGCGACGCCTCCCGCCGAGGATCCTGCCGTCGCCATGGACGCGCTGGTGGACATCATCGTCCGCAAATACGCACCCCTGCCTGCGCGCACCCTGTCGGAACTCGTCTATCACCTGCGCTCGGGCGTGCCGCAGTGGAGCCGCCGAACGCCGCGCCAGCCTTGCCCGCGCTGCAGCACGCCTGCCCTCCGCCGAAGTCGATGGTGTGATCTGGTACTGGCCACAGGGCGAAGACCCGCGCGCGGCGCGCTGGTCCGCAGCGGCTTCAGCCGACACTGATGTGCGGCTGCTCGCGCCCTTTGATCCGGTTGTGTGGGACCGCCGCCGGTTCGAGATTTTCTGGGGCTGGCAGTATCGTTTCGAGGCCTACACGCCTGCGCCAAAGCGCTTGCGCGGATATTACGCCCTGCCGCTGCTGCGCGGAGACGCCGTCATTGGTTGGGGCAATCTGTCCGTCGTCGACAATCAGCTCCGGTCGGAGCTGGGCTATGCCTCGGGCAAACCGCCGTCCGGAAAGGCCTTCAGATCGGCGCTGGAAGAGGAACTTGAACGGATGAGCGTTTTCCTTGGCCTCGACTGACGCCAAAGCCCGTCCGGACGGGATAAATACGCGCCTCAAATCGCGCCATTGACGCCCGGGGCCCAGCGGGGCAATAAGCGCCCCTCGCCCCGTTGACCCCGGGGATCGACGGCTGGATTGGGCGGTTAGCTCAGCGGTAGAGCACTACCTTGACATGGTAGGGGTCACAGGTTCGATCCCTGTACCGCCCACCAGCCTTCTTGCTTGCAGATATGATGACGCTTTCGACCCCGCCACAGGCTCGCCTGCAGGGCGGGATCGGATCAGCGGGGTCTTCGTAATGCGAGGGTCAGGCGCGGCGAACGACGCCAATTACGAGCAGCAGCACGACGGCGCCGATGGTCGCATAAGCGATCGACGTGATCAGGGGGCTGACGAGCGTAAAGGCGATGCCGGTTTGCGGCAGCAGCCATCCGGCGAGAAATGCGCCGAGGATCCCGACGATAATGTTGCCGACCAGGCCGAAGCCGAAGCCCTTCACGATGATACCCGCCAGCAAGCCCGCGACCCCGCCGACGATCGCCCAGATGATCAGGGACTCAAGTGACATGTGGCGTCTCCCATTTTGATTGAGCGAGGACGCCGGTCCGTTCGGCCCGCCACGCACGATGGAAACGGCTGGGTCGATGCATTGTTCCAGCGACATCGAATTGAGGGGAGGTCACCGGCGACCAAGCCGTCGCGATGCTGGATCAGGCCGCCATCACGCGTTCGACCTCGTCCACGAGCTCGCGCAGGTGGAAGGGCTTGGAGAGCACTTTTGCGCCAGCGGGCGTTGGGCCGCCTGCAGAGAGCGCGACGCCGGCAAAGCCCGTGATGAAGACGATCTTCATGGCGGGGTCGAGTTCGGAGCCGCGGCGGGCCAGTTCGATGCCGTCGAGACCCGGCATGACGATGTCGGTCAGCAGGAGGTCGAACACTTCGCGTTCGAGCGCTTTCAGGGCCGAGCGGCCCTCATCGAAGTCCTTCACGACGTGGCCAGCGCGCTTGAGCGCGTTGACGAGGAAGCCGCGCAGGCTGTCGTCGTCCTCGGCGAGAAGAATCTTGGCCATGGTGTCCCGGACTTCCAACCCAGTGAATTCAGATTACGATTCTTGGGGTGTCGCGGTAAAGCATGCATGAACACTTCCGCTTGACCCCGCGCTAGGCTCCTAAAATATGGACGGAATGTTTCCCGGTCTCATGATCTTCGCCGATCCAGGGTCGTCTGACCCTGCTGCCCGTTCCTCCCGGGGCTCTCCCGAGGCGGAACGGACGGGATTTTCGTTTTCCATCGACGAGCCGGTTTCGGTCATGTCGCCGGTGGTTTTCGCCTCTCCCCACTCCGGACGCCTGTATCCGAAGGGTTTTCTCGAGACCTGCAAGGCCTCGATGATCGACCTGCGGCGGATCGAGGACGCCTATGTCGACCGTCTGCTGGCGGACGTACACCTGTCGGGAGCGCCGGTGATCTGCGGGCTGGTGGCGCGGGGCTTTGTGGATCTGAACCGTGCCGAGTCCGAAATGGACCCGCTTATGTTCGAGGATCCCTCTCCAGGCTGGTTCGCGCAGCGCTCGCCCCGGGTGGATGCGGGTCTGGGGTGCATTCCCCGCGTCGCCTTCAACGGGGCCGCCATCTATGACCGCAAGCTGGCCCGGTCCGAGGCGGACCAGCGGCTGGACCAGGTCTACCGCCCCTATCACCGGGCTCTGGAGGCCCTGCTGAGGCGGGCGCAGGCCATGTTTGGACAGGGCTGGCTGATCGATTGCCACTCCATGCCGGCCGAGACCGAGGCCAATGCGCGCTCGCCGGACATCGTGATCGGGGACAGGTTTGGGGCATCCTGCTCGCCCGGACTGGTCGATCTGGTGGAGAGCTTGTTCCGCGCCAGGGGATATACGACCGCCCGGAACTCACCTTACGCAGGGGGTTTTGCGACGTTGGCGCACGGTCAACCTTCGCTGGGGCGGCATGCCATGCAGATTGAAGTGCGGCGCCGGCTTTACCTCGACGAGGCGAATGTCCAGCCGCATGACGGTTTCAACCTGTTGCGCCGGCATATGGGCGAAATTGCCAATGAAATCTGTGACTTCACGCGCGGCGCCGTGGGCCTGCCCGATGCCGGACCAAACAAAAAGGCCGCGCTGGATGCCAGCGCGGCCAAAGGTTTAGGGAGGAAACGCCCATAAGGGCAGCGGCTCCGAAGAGCCACGACTAGGTTTTACGCTGCAGTGCAAAAACCTCAAGCCGCTTTCTCGCATGTGCGGCGAATTTCCGCAGTTTGGCTTGAAAAAGCTTATTCTGACGAGTTCTAAGGCGCCCCTGTCCGGATGTTGGGCAACCCGTTTGTGCTGCATTGCACAATATTCACGCGAGAGTCCGACCCTTACCGCCGCTTCGGGTTCACGTAACGCGTGTGGCGCCCGCCTTGCTGCTCAACCGTCCGACGGTCCCTGAATGGTACGGGGCCAGCGTAGCGGGAGTTTGAGTTCAATGGCCACGGATGTGGATATCTATGTCGGCAAGCGTCTGCGTCGCCGTCGTCGTCTTCTGGGCCTGACCCAGCAGGATCTGGCTAGCCAGGTCGGCGTGCGGTTCCAGCAGATCCAGAAATACGAGTGCGGCGCGAACCGCATCACGGCGAGCCGGCTGTTCAGCCTCGGCACCGCCCTGAACGTCAACATCAACTACTTCTTCGACGGCCTCGCGCCGGACGGAAAACAGGCGCCTGCCAACGACCAGAATGACCGCCTCTCGGGCGACATTCTTTCGCAGAAAGAGACGCTGGAACTCGTCCGCGCCTACTACCGCCTGTCGGAACGTCCCCGCCGCCGCCTGCTCGATCTGGCCAAGGCGCTGGAAGGCGATCCTTCGGACACGATGGCTTCGTAACAACTGGACTGACCCCTACGCAGTCTTGGCCCGGCCCGGCTAAAAACCGGACCGGGCGCAAGCTGCGGGGAGCGGACTAGTGCTTGCGGGAGTGGAGTACGGAAGGCAAAGGTCCGCCATGGACCTTGCCCAGCTCCTCCTGCCGACGGCCCGGCTGATGGCCGATGCGGCGCGCGACGCTGCCCTTCCCCATTTCAGATCTGCCGCGAACACCGCCGAGAACAAGGCGACTGTCGGCTATGATCCCGTCACCGAAGCCGATCGCGCCGCCGAACGCGCCATGCGCGAGGTGCTGGCGAAGCACCGCCCTGACGATGGCATCGAGGGCGAGGAGTATGGCGCGTCAGCCGGAACCTCCGGCGTCACCTGGTATCTCGACCCAATCGACGGCACGCGCGCTTTCGTGGCGGGCCTGGCCTCGTGGACGACGCTGATCGGCGCTGTCGAAGGCGACAGGCCGATGCTCGGCATCATCGACCAGCCCTGGATGGACGAGCGCTATATCGGGCTCACCGCAGGTGAGCGGTCGTCATGGCTGGAGGGACGCGGCGCACGCATCGCGCTTGAAGACGCGCGACTGCCGGAAGCTGACCGACGCGATCCTGTCGACCACCGATCCCTTTATCCTGACCCCGCCCGAGCGCGGCGCGTTCGAGCATATCCGGGCGACGGCGCGTCTCACGCGCTATGGGCTCGATGCCTATGCCTATGCGCGACTGGCCGCCGGCACGATCGACATGGTGACCGAGACCGGCCTCAAGGCGCACGACGTTGCAGCGCTCATCCCGGTGATCGAGGGCGCGGGCGGCGTCGTCACCGACTGGCGCGGAAACACGCCGCAACTGGGCGGACAGATTGTTGCCTCCGCCAATCGCACTATTCTCGATGAGGCCCTGATCTCGCTCCGGCGTTCAGCGCTCTGACATAACAGGATTACGCGACATGACCCCTCTCCTGCTCAACGCCGCCCGCGCCTTTGCGATGGTTGGTTTCGCTGATGGCAAGCTCGCCCCGGCCGAAGCGCAGCGGTTTGCTCACCTGGCCTCGAAGGACCCGGCCCTGGGGCATAATGGGCACGCTGAAATCACGGATGCCTGGACGCAGGCCGCCCATGAAGTTCACGCCTCGCAGAGCTTTGGCGCAGCGCTTATCGCGATACGGACCGAAATCACCGATGCGGCCGACAAGACCGTTGTGATGCGGGTCGCTCAGGCGGCCGTCGTCGCGGACGGAAAGCTCGAGGCGCAGGAAAACATCGCGATCAGCTCACTGGCCGAAGCGCTGGGGCTCGATCCGAAGGCTTATTAGGCCTGCGACAAGAAATCCGGCGCTGCGGCCGAAATCGCCGGAACGATCCCCTGACCCGTGCGTAATCGCATACGGGTTGATCTGGAGGGGATTATGAGACCGCGCGCGGGGACACATCCAGTTACGCTTGAGCCGCCGACGGTTGCCGAGATCCTTGGCGCTGGCCCGGCAGCATGATGAACGCCTCAAGGACCTGCGGCAGGACCTGTTCCGCACCGAAACGAAGCTGCGCGTCGAGCGGGCCCTGAAATGGCCGATCCGCATCGGCTGCGTCGCCTTCGGCGCGGGCGCGCTGGCGACCGTCCAGAACGAGACGATCCGCGCCTCGGTCTACGCGTTCTTTGCCGATTTCTTTTCAAACATCCGCACCACCGGGCTCGCGACGCTGATGACACTCGTGGTCGCCGGTCTTGTGCTCTTCGGCATCGGCCTGCTGATCCGCCGCCTGATCGCGGGGCCGACGCCGGAGCGGAAGGCCCAGAAGCTGATGGAACAGTTCGCGCGCGCCGACGGCGTGGCGGCGTATGTGTTCTCCGCCCAGGACTCGACCGAAGACGAGGCTCTCACTGTGGACGCGCTTGTTCGGCCGGAAAACAAGCAGATGCGCCAGCGTCGCATGACCAGCTCACATCGCCTGCTGACCGCGTCGCTGACGCGGCTGCTGAACCAGTCAGCCGAATCGTCCGAGAAGGCCCGGCTGCATCAGCTGAACTGAGATGATCAAACGCCGGCTTTGACGCACATCTCGTCGAATGCCGTCCAGAAGAACGCGCGGCGTTCGTCGGTTTCCATGAAGATCTCGTGGCTCGCGCCCTGCACCGGCAGGTGGCGCGCCATCGGCAGTTTTGCTGCGAGGCGACCGCCGGAGGTGGGCTCGACGATCACGTCTTCGGTGGCTGTTGCGACAAGCATCGGCGTCTTCGCGAGACGATCAAGCGCGCCGGGGCGGAAGAAGCCCGCGCAGACGTCAAGCGCTGCAACGACCCAGCCGATGGTGGGCTGGCCCAGCGCGAGGCGCGGCTCGGCGGTGACGAGGCGGCGATAAAGGCCCCAGTGTTCGAAGTCGTGCGTGAACGGGTTGCCTTCGAACTTCTCTTCCTTCGGCTCGGGCTGGGCCGGGAATGTGCCGAAGCCGACGGCGTTGGCCGAGCGGGCATAGAGCTGGAGCGGCGGCGGGACAGGAATGCCCCACATCGGCGCTGAGAAAGCGGCGAGTGCGACATCGACCTTGCTCGTGCGCATCGCTTCCATCGAGATCGCACCGCCCATCGAATGCGCGACGATGATCTTCTTTGCAGGTGCGCGGTCGGCGATCTTCGCAAGGCCGCGGACCATCGCATCGACATACGTGTTGAACGTGGTGACGTGGCCGCGGATGGGATTTTTCAGCGGACGATCCGACAGGCCCTGCCCCGGCCAGTCGAAACAGACGATCGCGAAGCCCTTGTCCTGCAGGACGCGACAGACCTCGAAATACTTCTCGATGGATTCGGTGCGGCCCGGGCAGACGATGGCCAGCGCGCGGGCGTTTTCCTTTGGAGCGAACAGCATGCGCACTTTCGCGCCGCCCTCGCCTTCGACCCAGATGACTTCAGCGCCAGCCGGAGGCGGATTGCCGGGCACGAGGACAAGATCCTTGTGGCCATCGCCTCCGGGCTGAGCGCCGTCGTGCATCGGCTAGCGCAGTTTGGAGAACAGCGATTGCAGCTTCATGGCGACGCCCATGTCGCCGGCCACTTTCAGCTTGCCCTGCATGAACGCCATGGTCGGGTCGAGCGCGCCCTGGGCGAGCTTCTGGAAGTCGTCGAAAGCGACCGAGATGGTGGCCTTGGCGTCCTTGTCTTCGTTCGAAGCCTTGCCCGCGGGGCCGTCGATGAACAGCTTGCCGACCGAACCAAAATCGAACTTCACCGTGTCAGTGAAGCCGGCGGTGGCGAGTGCGCCGTTTACGCGGGTGGTGAGTTCGGCGAGATCCATGTGACGTCTCCTGTTTGCCTGACGGCGTCTGGATGTGGTTGTCGCGCAGGCCGGGAACAAGCGCAACTCCGCAGAAGACACCAATTCTGCTCGCCGTTCGTCCCCGGCCTCGCTACAGGTTTCATGTAGGGAGACGCCATGAGCTGGAAAAGCCACATTGAGGAATTGAGAGCCCGCGAGCGGCTCGCCGAACAGATGGGCGGCGAGGAGCGCGTGGCGCGACAGAGATCGCAAGGCAAGCTGACGGTACGTGAGCGCGTCGCCTTCCTCGCCGACCCGGGAAGCTTTCACGAAGTCGGGCAAGATCGCCGGCAAGGCAGGCTATGGCCCCGACGATGAGATCGCGGAATTCCTGCCGGCGACGATGGTGTTCGGGCGCGCCACGCTGGACGGGCGGCCGGCTGTAATTCTCGGCGACGATTTTACCGTGCGTGGCGGTGCATCGGATGCCTCGATCGCGGGCAAGATGCTGATGGCCGAGCAGATGGCCATGAGTACGGCATGCCGATCGTGCGGATGATCGATGGCACGGGCGGCGGCGGCTCGGTGAAATCGCTGGAGCAGAATCCGCGCACCTACATTCCGACGACGCCGGCGTGGGAATGGCTGGTCGCCAACATGGCGCGCGCGCCGGTGGTGTCGCTGGCGCTGGGGCCGTGCGCGGGGCTCGGCGCGGGGCGCGTGGCGACGAGCCATTTCTCGGTGATGGTGAAGGGGCTGAGCCAGGTGTTCGTCGCGGGGCCGCCGGTGGCGAAGGCGATCGGCGAGAATGTCGACAAGGAGGGTCTCGGCGGCTGGGAGATCAATGGGCGGAATGGCGTGGTCGACAATGTCGTCAACTCGGAGCACGAGGCGTTCGAGCACGCGCGGCGTTTTCTCTCCTACCTGCCCGCCAATGTCGAAGAGCTGCCGCCGGTATCTGCCGAGCGAGGATGATCCGAACAGGAAAGAAGACTTCCTGATCGACATCGTGCCGAAGGACGGCAAGACGCCCTACATGCCGCGCAAGATCATCGAGGCGGTTTGCGACAAGGGCTCCTTCTTCGAGATCGGCGCGCTGTGGGGACGTCAGGTGGTGACGGGCCTCGCGCGGATCGACGGGCATCCGGTGGCGATCCTTGCGGGCGATCCGTTCTTTCTCGATGGCGCGTGGACGGCGGATGCGTGCGATAAAGTCGTGCGGCATTTCGATCTGGCGGACACGTTCCATCTGCCGATCGTGCACTTTGTCGATTGCCCCGGCTTTGCGGTCGGCGCGAAACACGAGCGCGCGGGCGTGACGCGCAAGGGCGTGCGCGCGATGGCGGCGGTCTATCAGGTGCAGACGCCGATCCTGCCGGTGGTGATCCGCAAGGCGTATGGGCTGGCGGGGTCTGCGATGTTCAATCCGACGCGGACGCGGTGGCGGTATTGCTGGCCGTCGGGGGATTGGGGCTCGCTGCCGATGGCGGGTGGAATCGAGGCGGCTTACAAGCGGCAGCTCGAGGCGTCGGCCGATCCGGAAGCGGAGCTGAAAGAGCTCTACCGCAAGTTCGAGGCGATGCGCTCGCCGTTCCGGACGGCCGAGGCGTTCATCGCGGAGGAGATCATCGACCCGCGCGATACGCGTCCGCTGGTGGTGGATTTCGTGAAGCATGCCTATCGGGTGCTGAAGACGGGCGCGCGCGCGAACGGCATGCGGCCTTAGCCAGCCAATCTCAAAACGGGTCCTTGAGGATGTCCTGCCATTCGGGATGCTTGCGCAGGGTGGCGTTGGTGAAGGGGCAGAGGGGGATGACTTTGAGGCCGCGGGCGCGGACGTCGTGGACCATGTATTCGACCAGCGCCTTGCCGACGCCCATGCCGCCGAGTTCGTCGGGCACGCCGGTGTGGTCGATGATGAGGATCTTCTCGCCGGCTTTCGAGTAAGTCATCTCGGCTTCGGGCTTGCCTTCGACGTGGGCGACATAGCGGCCGCCACTGCCCTTCTCTTCGCGTGTGATGCTGACGGTGACCTTGGGGACTTCGACCATGGGTAGGCTCCGTGACTGACGCCCAATGTGGTGTCAGGCGAAGAGCGAGTCCACCAGGTCCTGCGCGGCCGATTGCTGGAGCATGGGCGCGCCCTTGCCGCCATTGATGACGCCGCCGAGGCGGGCGATGTCGGCGAAGATGGCGGGGGCCTCGTTGGCGATGAGTTCGGGCACGCGAGAGGCGGCAAGCCGGCGCTGGACGTCGGCAATGCGCGATTCCAGTTCCGAGCGGACGGTGCAGAACTGCGCCTTCACGTCGCGGGCGACGACGAGCCAGCCGGCGATGGCGAGGCCGCGCTCGGCGAATCCCGTGCGCGCAAAATGGGTAGGGTAGCCGACCGGGCGCCAGTCGAGCACGCCTTCGGCCATGTCGGGCATGTCGGCCAGCGTTGCCGATCAGCATCGCTACTTCGTTGTATTGATTGAGATAGTCGGTCGCCAATCCGGTGACCGGATTGATGTTGGCCGCGCGCAGCCGGTCTGGGTTCTGGAAAGATGCCGGTGGCATGCGCGAGGGAAGCCATGAATCGAGAGTTGGAATGACCCTGCGATGGGAGGATTTACGGGCGCTTAAGCAGCAGCGTAAGCAGACGCATGCGTGATTTCCTTTTCTTCCCCCTCGCCGGGGCGCTGGCCAGCACCTTCATCTTCGTCGCGGCCAATCCGTTCGCCTCGCACCTGCCGAGCGGGCCGGTGAGCGGCGGCGGGCGCAACGCGCTCGATGTCACCGTGCAGGGCGAGGAGCTGAACCGGTTCGTGCTGGGCCAGCAGGCGGGCGTGACGCTCGACCTGGTGACGCCCGAAGGCGGCAAGGCCTTCCTGCGCATCGACCGGCAGTCCTCCGCCAAATACGATGACCCGCGGCTGGGCCCGCACCTGATCCTCGCGGAGGATCTGGAATACGCGCTGGAGTCGCGGCCGATCGAGGTGGTGATCGAGGCGCGCTCGGTGGGCGATTTTCCGGCGAGCGAGTTCGAGGCCAACTATTTCGCCAAGACCGAAAGCGAGAGCGGCTGGCAGAAGTTCACGCTGACGCGCGAGTTCCAGACCTACACCCTCACCTACTTCACGCCGAAGCGCGGGCGCGAGGAAGGGTATGACTATATCGGCATCCGTCCGGTCTCGCCGGACAAGCATCGCGTGATGGATGTGCGCTCGGTGGAGATCCGCTCTGCCGGCAAGAAGTCGACGCCGCCGCTGAGGCAGTCACAGAACAGGATTGTGCCGTAGAGGTTGTGGAGCGGGATGAGCAACGAGATCATCTTTCACAACTATCCGACCTCGCCGTTCAGCGAGAAGGTGCGCGTGGCGTTCGGCATCAAGGGCCTTGGCTGGCGCTCCGTGATCCAGCCGGTGATCATGCCGAAGCCGGACCTGATCCCGCTGACGGGCGGTTATCGCAAGATTCCCGTGATGCAGATCGGCGCCGACATCTATTGCGACAGCCAGATCATCCTGCGCGAGCTGGAGCGACGCTTTCCGACGCCATCGCTCGCGCCGCAAAACAAAGGCGCTGGTTATGCGCTGGGCTTCTGGGCGGACCGGCAGGTTTTCAATGCCGCCGTGGCGATCATCTTCGGCGAGCTTGGCGACATGGTGCCCGAAGCGTTCAAGAAAGATCGCGCGGCGATGAGCGGCGGCAGTTTCGATCCCAATGCGCTCAAGGCCGCAGCGCCGCTGATGCGTGACGCCTATCGCGCGCACACGGCTTTCCTCGAAGATCAGCTGAGCGATGGCCGGGCTTTCTGGGGCGGCGACAAGGCTGGGCTCGCCGACATCCACGCCTTCATGAATCCCTGGTTCATCGCCAATGCCTTGCCCCATCGCGCAGCCGAGACGCTGAAGGAATTCCCGAAGGTGCAGGCGTGGTACGACCGCGTGAAAGCGATCGGTCACGGCACGCCGACGGACATGACGCCAGCGGAGGCGCTTGCTGTGGCGAAGGCCGCGACGAGCGAAGCGAAGGAAGCCGCCGATCCGCATGATCCCAATGGCCGCAAGCCGGGCGATCGCGTGGCGGTGTCGGCGGACGATTACGGACGCGACCGGATCACCGGCACGCTGGTGTTCGCCAACGCACACGAGATCGCCATCCGCCGCGAGGCGCCGGAAGTCGGCGAGGTCGTCGTGCATTTCCCGCGTGCGGGTTTCTGGGTGACTGAGCGCGGGGTAGGCGGACGGATCAGCCGTTGAAGCCGCGGATGGCGTCGATGACCTGGTCCTGGTCGGCCTGGCTCAGATAGGGGTGCATCGGCAGCGACATCACGCGGTTGCGGATGTCTTCGGTGACGGGGAGACCGCCCGGCGCAGTCGGATAGACCGCATAGACGTCCTGCATGTGAATCGGGATCGGATAGTAGATCGCGGTCGGCACGCCCTTGGTTTTCAGGTGCGCGATGAGACCGTCGCGATTGTCGTGCTCGATCGTGTACTGCGCCCAGTTCGAGAAATTGCCCTTGGGAACGTGGGGCACGCGGCGGACGTGTTTGGCGAGGCCTTCATTATAGCGGGTCGCGATGGCGTCACGCTTCTGCAGTTCGTCCGGATAGATTTTCAGCTTCTCGGAGAGGATCGCGGCCTGCAGCGCATCGAGGCGCGAGTTCACGCCGATGCGCATGTTGAGATAGCGCGGATCGTTGTCGTACTTCTTCGCGGCCATGTCCTCGGCGGACGCCTTGCCGTGGATGCGGATCGAGTCGACGAGGCCGGCGAGCGAGTCATCATTGGTGAGGACCGCGCCGCCATCGCCATAGCAACCGAGCGGCTTTGCGGGGAAGAAGGAGGCGGTTGCAGCGTCCGCCCATTCGAGCGGCTGGCGGCCATTGAGCGTGCAGCCAAAGCCCTGCGCCTGGTCGGCGATGAGTTTGAGGCCGTGCTTCTTCGCGATGGCGGAGATGGCGGGATAGTCCGCCGGCTGGCCGAAGAGATCGACGGCGATGATGGCGCGCGGCTTGAGCTTGCCGGCTTGTCTCACGGCCTCGATCGCGGCCTCGAGGCTGGCGGGGTCCATGTTGTAGGTGTCGGGCAGGACATCGACGAAGACCGGGCTCGCGCCAACCAGCGGCGCGACTTCGGCGCTGGCGACGAAGGTGAAGCTGGGCACGAAGACGGCGTCGCCCGGTCCGATATTCCAGGCGCGCAACGGGATCAGCAGCGCGTCGGTTCCGTTGGCGCAGGCGAGCGCATGTTTGGCGCCGGCGAAGGTGGCGAGGGCTTTCTCGAAGTTCGTGACCTCGGGGCCCATGATGAAGCCGCAGGTGTTGAGAACGCGAGCCATCGCGGCCTCGATCTGCGGGCGGATCTGGTCGCGCTGGGCGGCGAGGTCGATGAAATTCATGGGACGCACTCACACTTGTCGGTCTGGGAGGCGGCAGCAATGCCTGCGACGCATTTTGGGGGCAAATCACCTTGCGCAGCAATCTGTAACGTAGAGCCCGATATAGCGCGGCGGGCCGTCGCAGGCGCGTTGTGCGGGCCCGCTGCGCGTGCGATTGTTTCACTTCGCGGCTCATTTCCGAATCGGCGCCAGAACCGGATTTCGGGCGCGCCTTCTGGCTTCGGTGGTTTGCTTGCCGGGACCATACGTCCTTGAGCCTGAAAGGCTTGTCATCATGAAGAAACCAACACGCGCTGCGAAATCCAAGAAGAGCCCGGCGGATGTCGAAGCGGACGTCGAAGTCGCGAAGCCTGCCGCCAAGGCGGCGGCCAAATCCGACACCGCATCGGGCCGCGAGTCGTTGTCCAAGCGCTTGCCGGAGATGACGGACTACCAGCTTCGCGCCTACCACATGTCGACGGCGCGCATCTCGCGCGACACGGCCCATCCCAAGAGCGCAGCAGCCCAGGCCGATCTGCCGCTGATCGAAAAAGAGATCAGCCGGCGGGCGACGTCGCCGGACGTCCTGCCGACACCTGGACGCGTGGGCACGGCCAGGCCCAAGAGCGAGATAGCCAAGGGCGGCAAGGATCGCGGCTGACGCGCGAGCTTATGTATCTTGAGGGCGAACGTTCCAGGCGAGGATGCTGACGTCCTCCCCTTTCAGTTCGACCACGCCCCATGCGCCGGTTTTCAGTTTGGGGTCGTGCCACTTCGCGCCGGCTGCTGTGAGTGCGAAGCGGGCGATGCCGTTGGACGTGACGATGAGGTGGTCGCCGGGCTGGTCGCGCAGCTCGTGGAAGGTTTCCTGCCAGTTGCCGATCAGCGCATCGGGATCGACGCGCCAGCCGGGCGGCACGATCGAATCCGATTCCCACGCATCGAGTGCGGCCTTGCCGATACGGGCGACCACCTCGTCCTCGGGGCGGTTCTCGTCCGGGCCGTAGTCGATCTCGCGGAGGAAAAGGTCGGTGGTCAGCTCGGGCGGATTGGCGTGGGCGGCAAGGATGGCGCGGGCGGTCTCGCGCGTGCGCTTGAGCGGGCCGGAGCGGGCCGTGGCAAAAGTGGTTGCCGCAAAGTAGCGGCCGAGGGCCTCGGCCTGCGCTTTCCCGGAAACGGAGAGCGGCAGGTCCGTGCGGCCGCCGACCCGGGTGACGGTATCTCCGGCGTCAAACGTATTGCCGTGGCGGACGATGAAGAGGCGCACTGTCATGTCGCAAGGGTAGAGACATCGCAGGGCCCTGCCAATCTCGTCGCCAGCCATCTCGTCTAGTCAGGGCCTGCTGCCGAGGCTAAGCAACCGCCATGTTTGCAGCGCCACAGTCCTTCCAGCACATCGAACCCCTGCGGCGCTTCGCGCGGTCGGTGTGGAAATCGTACGCCAAGACGTTCAAGCCGCCGATCTTCGTGGAGAAGCGGCTGGGCGCATACTGGCTGCTGGACCAGCACAACATCATCGACCGCAACCTGTTCTGCTTCGGCGTCTGGGAGCAGGACGAGATCGACCGGCTGAAGGCGATGACCAAGGCCATCGCGAAAGGCCCGGACAAGCCGATGTTCCTGGACATCGGATCGCATGCCGGGTTCTACGCGATCGTCATGGCGAGGTCAGGCCTGTTCGGGCGCGTGATGGCGTTCGAGCCGATCCCGCGCCACCTCGCAACCCTCAACGCCAATCTCTTGCTGAACGGATTGATCGATGCGGTGGAGGTCTATCCAAGAGCGCTGAGCGACAAGGCAGCCGTGCTGCGCTTTGCGCAGGGACCCGCCACCAATCGCGGCATGGCGCACACGATCGACGGGCTTTCGACCGGGCTGCTCAACGAGATGCCGAAGGACCAGATTGTCGAGGTGAAAGCCGAGCGGCTGGACGATCTGGTTCAGGTGCGCGGGGCGACGGCCGGCGTGAAGATCGATGTCGAAGGCCATGAAGAAGCGACCATCAACGGGATGATCGAGTTCCTCAAAGGGCAACACATGCGCCCTGCAGGTCGAGATCCTGCCGGAAGCCGTTGAGCGCGTGAGCAAGCTGCTGGCGTCATGCGGATACAGCCGCGCGGTAATATCGGGCTGGACCATTATTTCGATAACGCCGGCTGAGCGGGGGCTGACAATGAGCAATCCGATAGCGTCGGCCTGGCACCAGATCCGCTATTCGCTTCGATCGCATGTTCAAGACGGGCAATCGCCTGCACGAGTTCGAGCACAAATACCGCAAGCACGGCGACTATTTCGGCTACCAGACGAAGCCCTACGAGAAGCTGAAATACGAACGCACGCTGGAGCTGATGAAGCAGTGGCGGACGGGGTCGGACAGCGCGCTGGAGATCGGCTGCAGCGTCGGCGTGTTCACGGCGATGATCGTGCCGGAGTTCAAACACGTCACTGCCGTCGATATCGCCGGCGAAGCGCTGGAACTGACGCGCAAGCAGGTTCAGGACGCGAAGAACGTCGCCTACATCCAGAGCGACCTGCTCTCGCTGAAGCCGGACCAGACGTTCGACGTGGTCTTCTGCGCCGAGATGCTGATGTACATTCGCGAGACCGATGGGGCCGAAACGTGCAGCGTACTCGATAGCTGCCTGAAGCCGGGCGGGATCATCGTCGAGGTGACCCAGCAGGATCGCGAAGCAGGTAAACCCAAGTTCTTCCACGGCTGGGACAAGATACTCGGCGCGTATTTCGAGATCGCGCATCGCGAGCGGTTCGATGATCCCGAGCGGCCCTACGAGATCGTTGGCTACCGCAGGCGGGTGGCCTAAAAGGCACTTTCGCAAAATGTATCGAAATTTTTCGCGCCGGTTCGATCGGCGGAGGCCTCGCGAATCACTACAACGGGCAATTACGCTAGGTAATCCTGCTTGATCGTTAGAAAGCTAACTGTCGCAAATTGTATCAAGTAAGGTTGCGGTAAGATTGCCCCGCTGTTAACAAAAATCGCGCGCTGTCACATGCGCGTGAACGAGGCGCTCTGCGGGGGGCGACTCCCTCCCAGAATGGGCCGGGGAAGCAAATGGAAAGTCTACCGACCTTCCAAGTCTTCGTGATCTCTTTGGAACGCGCCGTCGAACGGCGCGAATACATGAAGAGTCTTGTAGCAAAGCTTGGCTTTAGCGCGACGATTATTTCAGCGGTCGACGGCAAGAACCTGCGAGCAGAACAGCGGGCGCGCTACAGCAGCGAGCGGGCGCAGCGCATTTATGGCTGCGGGATGAGCGACAACGAGATCGCCTGCTACCTCAGCCACCTCAGCATCTACTCCAAGATGCTTGAACACCGAATCGACGTGGCGCTGGTGCTGGAAGACGACATTTCGGCGGTCGCGGACCTGAAGCCGATCGTCGACGACCTGCTGAAACTGCCCAAGACGAGCTGGCAGGTTGTGCGCCTGCAAAGCAGCAAGAAATCCGTGTCTCATCCGACCGACGCGCAGAAGACGGGCGAGCCAGTGGCGCGCATCGGCGAACGCGAGATTTTCCGCCTGCGCACCAGCGTGCTGGGTGGATGCGCCTACCTGATCCGTCTAGGCGCGGCGTCTGCCATGCTGGCGCGCAGCGAACAGATCGACATGCCGATCGACCAGACGCTCGACCGCTACTGGGAAAACGGGATCGTGCCCTACGTGCTGCGGCCAATGCCGGTGTGGCACGAAGACCTGTTCGAATCCGAGATCGGCGAACGTGGCCGCGCGCTCGCGGCAGCGCCCACCCAGAAAACGCTGCGCCGCAGACGCGCGCAACGGATGGTGGACAGCCTCAACAAGCGGATCTTCTGGCTGGCGTTCCGCGTGCCGAGTGTTGGCGCGATAATGGCCAAACTTGGTATTCCCAGCGCGCGATGGGCTCTCGTCGCGCTGTGGAACAACCAGACATATCAGAAGGCCTAGCGCGTGCGGGACACCATCGCGCTGATGCGGCTCAATCACGAGTTGGGTATCTGGCGCCGGGCCTGGCGCGTGCCCGTGATGTGGTGGCGCGACGATGATGCGCGCGAGCCAACCTGGCAGCTTGACCGCCTGATGGAGTCGCGGCGCGAGCTGCCGTTGACGCTGGCCGTCATTCCCGATGTCGACCCAACTCCGCTGGCCAACCGGTTGAGTTCGGTGGCGGGTGTCACGATTGCGCAGCACGGCATCCACCACACCAATCACCTGCCCTCGGGCGGACCGCGCAGCGAGTTTCCCCAGGATGCCACCCAAGCGGCGATCAATGGCGCTGTCGCGGCTGGCCGCGCGCGCCTTGTGGCGGCAGGCTTGCCGCCGCTGATCTTCGTGCCGCCATGGAACGAGGCGAGCGATCGGCTGATCGAGGCGATCAAGGCTGCGAAGTACGACACCTATTCGGTCGGTATCACCGGCAAGGCACATGACGGCCTGAAGCACATTGGCGCGCAGGTCGACATTCTCCGCTGGAAGGGTGAGCCGAAATTCCGCGGCAAATACCGTATCCTCAATGCGCTGCGCCGGCAGCTTGAGGCCCGGCGCGGCATGGGAGCGTTCGAGGAGCCGATCGGCATACTGACCCACCATCTAGTACACGACCCAGAGGCCTGGGCGTTCGTCGACTGGTTTGTCGAATTCTCGCGGAAACGGTTCGACTGGCGCGGCCTGACCCAGTTGTGCCACCCACAGCCCGCCGCCGCGAACCAGCTCTTCCCCGTGCGCATCGGCAAGGCCGTCCGCGGCCAGACACCGCGCTGATCCTTCCCACATCCGCCGCCCCTGTCTCCCAGCGGTTGACCTCCCTTGCGCGGCAGCCGCCGTCCGCGTTACGCGGCCTATAACCCGTTTCTTGCCGGAAGCGGCGCGCAGGGAGCCGACATGACGCCCGAAACACAAGAACGCTTCATCCTGCGCGCTGCGTGCAAGGACGCCATCGGCATCGTGGCCGACGTGGCGGGCTTTCTCGCGGAACGGCGGCTGTTCATCGCCGAGACCGCGAATTTCGGCGATGCGGCGTCGGGCATGTTCTTCATGCGCCTGCTGTTCGCACCCACGGTCGATGGCTTCACGCTGGCGAAATTCAGCGCCGAGTTCGAGGCCGTCGCGGCGCGCTGGGGGATGGAGTGGGAGGTGATCGACGCGCGGGCGAAGCCCAACGTCCTGATCCTGGTTTCCACC
Organism: uncultured Alphaproteobacteria bacterium; assembly: GCA_963784415.1. Lineage (GTDB taxonomy): Bacteria > Pseudomonadota > Alphaproteobacteria > Caulobacterales > Hyphomonadaceae > UBA7672. The sequence goes on along the minus strand of CAWARK010000002.1, from coordinate 25,935 downwards.
GCCGATCATTGTCTCAACGACCTGCTCTATCGCCAGCGCATCGGCTCGCTGAACATGAACGTCCCGGCGATCGTGTCGAACCATCTGACGTGTGCGTGGCTCGCCGACCGGCATGGCGTGCCCTACTACCACCTGCCCACCGACCGCATTGGCAAGGAAGCGGCCGAGGCGCGCATCCTCGAACTGGTCGAGACGCTGAAGGTCGATCTCGTTGTGCTCGCGCGCTACATGCAGATCCTGTCGACCGATCTCAGCGCCAAGCTGGCCGGGCGCTGCATCAACATCCATCACTCATTCCTGCCGGGCTTCAAGGGCGCCAAGCCTTACACGCAGGCGTTCAATCGCGGCGTGAAGCTGATCGGCGCGACGGCGCACTACGTCACCAGCGATCTCGACGAAGGCCCGATCATCGCGCAGGCGGTGGAGCCGACGAACCATGTCGACCAGCCGGACGTGATGACCGCCAAGGGTCGTGACACCGAAGCGCGCGTTCTGGCGCGCGCGGTGAAGCTGCACATCGAAGGGCGCATCTTCATGAATGGCGCACGGACGGTGGTGTTCGAGTAGCCCTCAGGCGCGGTACGGATCGCCGAGATGCTTCAGTGCCAGTTCGGCCTTCACCACATCCTGCGGCGTGTCGATGCCGGCGGACGGCAGCTCCGAGGCCGCGACCTGCACGGCGTAAACGCTGAGGCCGTTCTCGATGAAGCGGAGCTGTTCGAGGCCTTCGAGTTCTTCGTAGCGCGAGGGCTTCAGCGCGGCGATGCGGTCCAGCGCCTTGCGGGAATAGCCGTAGAGGCCGACGTGCTGGAGCACCGGCGACAGCGGCCCGGCGGCGCGCATCTTCGCTTCGCTGCGGATCGCCGGGAGAATGTTCTTCGAGAACCAGATGGCGCGGCCGTCTTCGCCGCGGATGCAGGTCGTGCCCGAGAAGGGCGTCGACTTCTTGTGCTCGCGGAGAGCGTCGAGCGCTTCCCAGGTGAGGTTGATCACCGGCGTGACGACGTCGGCGCGCTGGGCGTTGTCGATCAGGGCGGAGACGTGGGCAGGCGGCGTGAAGGGGGCGTCACCCTGCAGGTTGACGATGAAGTCGGCTTCGGGCGCGGCGAGTTCGGCGGCGGCGCGGCAGCGGTCTGTTCCGGAGGGAAGATCGGGATCCGTCATCACCGGTTCGGCGCCGATTTCGCGGGCGTGAGCGGCGATGCGATCGTCATCCGTGGCGACGAGCACGCGCGCGCCGGTCGCCTGCCCCGCCTTGCGCGCGGCGGCGACAGTGCGGGCCAGCATGGAGACGCCGTTGATCGGGTGCAGCGGCTTGCCCGGGAAGCGCGTGGAGGCGTAGCGCGCTGGGATGACGATAACGGATTTCACGCCAGACCAGCCTTCAGCAGGTCGTGCATGTGGATGAGGCCGACAGGCTTGCCGCCATCGAGCACGAACATCTGGGTGATCTTGCGCTCGTTCATGATGCGCAGCACGTCGGCCGCAAGTGACGCGGGATCAGCCGTGCGCGGGCCTTTGGTCATCACGTCGTCGATGGTGGCAACCGATTTGCCTGCGGTGATATAGCGGCGCAGGTCGCCATCGGTGACGAGACCGGCGAGCGTGCCATCGGGATTGGTGACGCCAAGAACGCCGAAGCCTTTTGCAGACATCGCCTTCACGCCGTCGATGAACGGTACGCCAGCAGCGACCAGCGGAAGCTCGGTCGACTTGTGCATCACGTCGCCCGCCGTGCGCAGCATGGCGCCGAGCTTGCCGCCCGGATGGAAGACCTTGAAGTGGTCGGCCTTGAAGCCCTTGCTTTCGAGCAGGGCGACGGCGAGCGCATCGCCCAGCGCGATCATCAGCGTTGTCGATGTCGTCGGCGCGTTGGTTTCGGCGCAGGCCTCGGGCGCGTCGGGCACCTGCAGCAGGATGTCGGCGGCGCGGCCCAGCGTCGAGTCGGCCTTTGACGTCATGCCGATCAGCGGGATGGAATAGCGCTTGGCGTAGCTCAGCATGTCGGCGAGCTCTTTGGTCTCGCCGGATTTCGACAGGGCCAGAACGACGTCGTCCTGCCCGATCATGCCGAGATCGCCATGGCTGGCCTCGGTGGCGTGGACGAAATAGGCCTGCGTGCCGGTAGAGGCCATCGTGGCGGCAATCTTGCGCGCCACATGGCCCGACTTGCCGATGCCGGTGCAGATCACCCTGCCCTTTGGCCGCCAGAATCGTGTCGACGGCGCGGACGAACCGGTCATCCAGCCCCTGCGCCAGAAGGGTGAGCGCCTCGGCCTCCAGCTGGAGGACGCGGCGGGCGATTGTGATGTGCGAATGGTCCGGCATGCGGCGCATTTGAACCAGTTTTACGCGAAAGTCATCTCCGGGCTTCGCGTCTGCATTGTATCGGCAAGGAAGCGTTGAGGCTCGGGCGCGAGCAGGCTAGGCTCCCTGTGGGGATAGGAGTTTTTGCGTGCGTTTCATTGTGATCTTGCTTGGCCTGCTGCTGATGCTTGGCGGGGGCGCGGTGGCTGGCGCCCAGTATGCGCCGATCGATCTTTCAACCATCGATGTTCTCAACCAGGTCTTCGACAAGGTCCCCGGGTCCCGGGAGTTCCTGAAAACGCCGATGGCGCTCTATACGGGCGGCGGCGCAGCCGGGTTGGGCCTCCTGATGATCATCATTGCCGTTGCGACCGGCGGCAAGAAGGAGCCAAAGAAGCGGCCCGTCGCCAAACCGCCAGAGATGGCGAAAGAGACGCCGCCCAAGAAGGCTAAACCGAAATCCGCGCGCAAGGCAGCAGAAGTGGCCCCGCCCGCAGCGCCACCCGCTTCAGTGGCGCCGCCCGTGACGCCAACGCCCAAGGCGCCGCCGATTGCGGCCGCTCAGGCCCCGGCGCCGGCGCCAAGACCCGCCGCTCCCGTGGCCCGCGCCCCCGGTCGCGCCGCAACCCGTTGCGGCGGCTCCCCCGCCGCCCAGACCCCGGCACCGGCCCCAGCGCCGGCTCCCGTTGCCGCTGCTCCGCCGCCTGCACCGGCTGCTGCACCCGTCAGCGCCAAACCGCAGGCCTCCGCGCAACCCCCGGCCGCAGCCGCCGGCGCGCTGCCGCCTGACCCGCGCATCGTCAACCGCAAGCGCGTGCAGGATCTCGTGACCCTCAACGATGCGCTGAAAGCGTACCACGCCAAGAACGGAGCATTCCCGCAGGCGGCAGCGCTGGCAGGCATGAACGAGCGCGGCGCGAACTGGCTTCCGGGACTGGCGCCTGACTTCGTGAAGGAGCTTCCGCTCGACCCGACGCACGGCCCCGGCACGCAGTACGTCTATGTGTCGGACGGCGCGAACTACAAGCTGCTGGCGACGGGCGTGTCGCTGGTCAACAGCCCCAACGTGGAAGTGCTGGGGATCAAGGTCGATCCCACGCGCAACCCGACTGCGGAGAGTGCATCGTTCGGCTTCTGGACGCCGGCCTTCGCAGGCGCGTAAGCGTCAGGTTCCGGTGTAGTCGCGATACCAGCGCACGAATTGCGGCAGGCCGTCTTCCAGACGTGTGGATGGCGCAAAGCCATAGTCGCGCTTCAGCGCATCGATATTGGCGCAGGTCGCTTTCACATCGCCCTGCTGCATCGGCAGCATGATGCGCTCGGCCTTGCGGCCGATGGTGTCCTCGATGATCGAGATGAAGTGGCCGAGCTGGACCGGGCGGTTGTTGCCGATGTTGTAGACGCGGTGCAGCGGCTGTGGCGTCGCCGGCGCCTGCAGCGCGGTGGCGACGACGCCGGAGACAATGTCGTCGATCCAGGTGAAGTCGCGCTCGAGCTCGCCATTGTTGAAGACGCGGATCGGCGTGCCCGCGATGATGTCGCGCGTGAACGACCAGTAGGCCATGTCCGGCCTGCCCCACGGACCATAGACAGTGAAGAAACGCAGGCCGACCTGCTCCATGCCATAGAGGTTGGTATAGGCGTCGCTCACGAGCTCGTTCGACCGCTTGGTCGCCGCATAGAGCGAAACAGGATGATCGACGCGATCCTGTTCCGAATAGGGTGCGGTCGCGGAGTTGCCATAGACCGATGAGGACGACGCGTAGACGAGACGCGGCTTCTTCGGATGATGGCGAACGAGTTCGAGAACGGACAGGTGGCCAACCATATTCGACTGCGCGTAGGCGAATGGATTGTCGATCGAGTAGCGCACGCCTGCCTGCGCCGCGAGATGGATGACGCCGTCCGCTTCGGAAACACCCTCGACCGCGAGCAGGCCCTTGTGATCGGCGATGTCGACCTTGTGGAACTTGAATCCCGCACGCCCGTTCAGGCGCTGAAGGCGATCATGCTTCAGCTGCACCGGATAATAATCATTGAGACTGTCGACGCCGATCACGCTGATGCCGGCATCAAGCAGCTTAGTTGCCACGTGATACCCGATGAATCCGGCGGCGCCGGTCAGCAGGATGGTCTCTGGACGTTCACTTCCCATGCAGGTGCAATCGTTTGTGGCGGCGCTGACGACATAAGCAGGATTTCTGGTTTGAGCCCAGCTACAGCTGCAAGGCAATATGTTCGCGAGGACCCCCACTCGGTTTTATGCTACTCGCGCGTCGTGATAGGGTGCGTCCCGAGATTGAATGAGGGTTAAGCATGCCGGCAATTGCCGCAAGCGCAGCGATTCGTTCGTGGATGTTCGACAAGGCCCTGCCGTTCTGGGCGAGCCATGGGCTCGATGCCGACAATGGCGGTTATGTCGAACAACTGACGCTGGACGGCCGCGACGCCGAAGTCAGCTTCAAGCGCACGCGCGTCACGGCGCGGCAGATTTATGTTTTCTCCCACGCAGCGATGCTTGGCTTTGAGCGCGGCAATGATCTGGCGGCGCCCGGAATTGATTTCCTGACGCAACGCACCTGGCAGGGCGCTGACAAAGGCTTTGCGCGAACGCTGACCCGGACCGGCGCGCCGCTCGATGCGACGCCTGATCTCTACGACCACGCCTTTGTACTGTTCGCGTTCGCCTGGCGACACAGGGCGATGCGGGATGCGACGTCGCGCGAGTGGATGCACCGGACACTCGATTTTATCGAAAGCCACATGCGCCACCCAAGTGGCCTCGGCTTCTGGCACGAACTGCCGGCAAAGGGATGGCGCCAGCAGAACCCGCACATGCATCTGACCGAAGCCTGTCTCGCCGCCTACGAGGCCACGGGCGAGACGCGCTTTGCAGAGACCGCAAAAAAACTGATCGACCTGTTCGGATCGAAATTCTTCGACCTGCGCTCGGGCACACTCGCGGAGTATTTCACGGACGACTGGTCGCGTGCGCCGGGCGAGGAAGGCCGTATCGTCGAGCCGGGGCACCAGCTCGAATGGGCATGGATTCTCAACGCCGCGCGCAAGCAGCTGAAGCCTGGATACGGCGGATATGATCCGCGCGCTGGTGAAGTTTGCGGAAGCGCATGGCGTCGACAAGGCGACCAGCGTCACGTTCAACAGCGTGCGCGATGACGGCGCGCCGCTGGATCGCGGGTCACGCTCGTGGCCGAACACGGAGCGGATGAAAGCGGCCGTGGCAATGTGGGAGCTGGATGGCATCGACCCGGCGCCGGTGATCGACGGATCGGGCAAGCTGTTGCTGGACCGCTATTTCGGCCGCGAGCCTGCGGGCACGTGGATGGATGCGTTCGATGCGAATGGCAGGCCGCTCAACAAGACTGTGCCCGCCTCAACGCTCTATCACGTCTTCCTGGCGTTTGCGGAAGTACTGCGGATTTCCGAGTGATCGGCTGGGAAATGGCCGCACCTGGATTGAGCGGCCGAGATAGCTGAACGGATTCCATGTGAAGGCGGCGGCGAGATGCGCCACCGATACGCGACGGCGCGCGCGAAGCTGTCTGCGGGCCGCCAGTGCAGGACCGAGACCAGCGAAAGCCGCAACGAACCCACGCCAGGTCGGCACGAAGACGCCGCGCAACGCGCCACGCACGAGCAACATCAGCGATCCGATGAACCACACCGGAGACGTCAGCAGAAGCAGCCCCCCGGGCATGTTTTTCACATAGGTCCACACGCCATTGCGAACACCGTGGAAGACCGAAAAGGCGCTCGTGCGGCCCGAGATAGCCGATCCAGCATGGCGCACCCGCGCCTCAGGCGCGAACTGACACCGCTCGCCCTGAAGGCGCAGGCGGAAAGCCATGTCGACGTCCTCATGGTAACAGAAATACCGCTCGTCAAACCCGCCGGATTCAAGAAAGACCTCGCGCGGATAGAGCGCAGCCGCGCCGCACGGGGCAAAACATTCGCCGGCGGGCGGCGCGCTCGACGCAGGATGTCCAAAACCGCCGCGCCACGCATAGCCATAGGCGAGATAGCAATCGCCCGCGCCATCGAGCTTTGCCGCGTCATGGAGACTGATCTGGAGGCAGGCAATCATGCGGTGCGTCGGATGCCGCGCGACGGCGCGCATCATGGCTTCGAGCCAGTCCGGTGCGGCCTCTGCATCGGGATTGAGCAGGGCGAGCCATTTGCCCTTCCCCGCTTTTGCGCCGACATTATTGCCGCCGGCAAAGCCGAGATTGCTGGTCTGCTTCAGGATCGAAAGATGCGCAGGCTTTTCCACGATGCGCTCAAGCGAGCCGTCCGTGGACGCGTTGTCGATGACGATGGTTTCAAAGTTCGTGAATGTCTGGCGCGCCAGCGAAGCAAGACAGCCACGCAGATAGTCGCCGCCATTATAGTTGACGACGACGACCGTGATCTCTGGATCGCCCCCGCCCGTCATGCGGGCTAGAGGATCGACTGACCGGTCGATGCCCAGTCCTTGAGGAAGGCCGCAATCCCCGAATCCGTCAGCTCGTGCTTGTAGAGTTCGGCGAAGATCTTCGGCGGCAGCGTGGCGCAATCGGCGCCGGCAAGCGCGCACTGCTTCACGTGCTCTGCCGTGCGGATCGACGCAGCGAGGATGTTCGTCTCGTAACCGTAATTGTCGTAGACCGTGCGGATGTCGCGGATCAGCTGCATGCCATCGACGCCCTTGTCATCGAGACGGCCGATGAAGGGCGAGATGAAATACGCGCCGGCCTTGGCCGCCAGCATCGCCTGCACGGCGGAGAAGCAAAGCGTGACGTTCACCTTCGTGCCCTCGCCCGACAGGATGCTGCACGCGCGGAGACCGTTCTCGGTCAGCGGCAGCTTGACGACGACGTTGGACGCGATGCGCGCGAGGTAGCGGCCTTCGGCCAGCATGCCATCGACATCAGTCGCGACGGCTTCGGCGCTGACCGGGCCGGGGATGATGGCGCAGATCTCGGCGATCGCTTCCTTCATGTTGCGGCCGGACTTGGCGATCAGCGACGGGTTGGTGGTGACGCCGTCGATCAGGGTGCTGGCGGCAGCGGCGCGCAGCTCGGCCACGTCTGCGGAATCAATGAACAGCTGCATTCGGGCATCTCCACGGCAATCAGGCCTCGCCCACTTATAGCGGTTCAGCCGCCGCCCGGAATGACTTTTTTGACGTCCTGGGCGCGATGGCGCGGCGCGATAAGGATCTTGTCGCCATTGGCGATGACGACGAGGTCCGACAGGCCCACGATCGAGACATGCGGCCCGTCGGTGCGGATCAGGTTGTTGGCGCCGTCCTCGACGATGACGGGCCCGCCATCGCATTGCCCTGCCCGTCCTTGTCGGCGAGACGCCAGACCTCCGCCCACGAGCCGACATCGGCCCAGCCGATATCGCAGGGCGCCACGGCGGCGCGCTTGGTATGCTCCATCACGGCGCGATCGACGGCTTCGCTGCGCACGGCGGCGAAGGCTTCGGCGTCGAGCAGAATCTCGACCCCGTCGCGGCGGGCGCGGGCAAGTGCCACGGCTGCGCCGTCGCGAATATCGGCGGCGGCGATCGCGAACTCCTCCAGCATCATGCCGGGCGAGAACATGAAGACCCCGGAATTCCAGCTATAGCCGCCTTCATCCAGATACTGCTGCGCGATGTGGAGCTCCGGCTTTTCCTTGAACGAAGCGACGGCGTGTACGCCATCCGCCAGCCTGTCTCCCTGCCGGATATAGCCATAGCCGGTCTCGGGGCCCGTCGGGTCGATGCCGAAGGTGACGATGCGATCGGGCAGCACGCTGCCCGCGGCGCGGATCGTCGCCACGAACACGTCTGCGCGGGAGACAAGATGATCGGCCGGGGCCAGAAGCACATCTGCCTCCGGATCGATCTCCTGCGCGATGAGCGCCGCGAGCGCGGCAGTGGCGGCAGTGTTGCGCCCTTTGGGCTCCAGAATGATCGCGGAGGGGGCGATGCCACAGGCTGCAACGGCCTCGACCACCAGATCGCGATGAGCGGCAGACGCGATGATGACCGGCGGCAGGAAAACCAGCCCGTCATGCTCACCGGAAAAGCGCAGCACTGTTTCCTCGATCATGGTGCGCTCGGCGCCCAGATTGTGAAACTGCTTGGGCCTGCTGGCGGTCGACAGCGGCCAGAGCCGCGTGCCCGACCCGCCCGACATGATGACGGGAATGATTTTTCGAACGGCCAAACCCGCGCTCCAGACCTGACGCACAAAGGGTGATGTTGTTGTAGGGCGTGCACTGCCTGACGCAAGGCAAGCCTGTGGACTTGCGGGTTCCCGCGGAAACCGCGAGTGAAGCTGTTCTTGAACCTCTTGCCCCAGTTCCCGCGCCATCTCCTGCAGGATTTGCCCTTTGAGCCCGTTATCCCAGCGCATCCACGGCCAATGATCCGCAGGCGGCAACCTCCGCCGGCATGCTGCTGGCCGTCGATCTGGATGGCACGCTGGTCAACACCGACACGCTGTTCGAGGCGCTGGCGGAAAGGCTGGGCCGCCGCCCGTTCTGGACAGTGTTGCAGATGATCCAGCTGCCCTTCGCCATCGCCAGGGTGAAGGCGCGGATCCAGTCCGAGGGGCGCATCGATATCCCCACCCTGCCGGTCAACGAGCAGGTGCTGGCCTATTGCCGCCAGTCGAAACAGGAGGGCCGGCCGGTCTGGCTCGTGTCCGCGGCCGATCAGGGCATCGTCACGCAGGTGGCCGAACACTTCGGCGTCTTCGATCGCGCCGTGGGCAGCGATGGCGCCACCAACAACAAGGGCAGCGCCAAGGGCGCGTTCCTGCAGAACGTTGCGCCCGAGGGCTTCGAATATGTCGGCGATAGCCGCGCCGACCTGAAAGTCTGGGTCAAGGCGAAGGCCGCCTCGCTGGTGGGCGGCGGCGAGATGCGCGCCCGCGCAGTCGAGAAGATGGGCGTCACCATCGCCAATCGCTTCGACCGGCCGAAGCGCGGCGTCGGCGCATGGCTCAAGGCGCTGCACCCGCATCGATGGGCAAAGAACGCGCTGATCTTCGTGCCCGCCCTTGCGACGATGCAGATCGCCGACCCTTCTGTCCTCCTTGCATTGCTCTTCGCCCTGCCTGCGCTCTGCGCGACGGCCTCAGGTGCTTACATTCTCAACGATCTGGTCGACCTGCGAGACGACCGCACGCATCCGACGAAGAACACGCGCCCGTTCGCGTCGGGACGGCTCAAGATCTGGCAAGGCTTCGTTGTCGGACCGGCGCTGATGATTGGCGGGCTTCTAGGCGGGCTGTTCTTGTCGCAGCCTTTTGCGCTGGCGATGTTGGCGTATGTCGCGACATCGCTGGCCTATTCGTTCAGCCTGAAGCGCGTGGCATGGGCGAAGGCCGCAACGCGGCTTCTCCTGATCGCGCTGCGCCTCGTGATGGGAGCGGCGCTTCTCTATCGGTGAGTGCGATAGGCGCTATCGCGGCGCAAGGCCGGCCGCTCGACCAGCCACCACAGCAGCAACGCCGCAGCCAGGCTCGCCCCGCCTGCAACAGCGAAACCAATCGAGGGTGTTGCAAAGAGTCCGGCCGCGATCACGCACTGGATGATTGGAAAGTGGACGATGTAGAGCCCGTAGGAGAGATCGCCAAAGCGCGCCGCATCAAACAGGCGCGGGATACCGACGGCGAGCCAGACAGCGACGATACCAAGCCCTGCCGCACGCAAGGGGATCGCCTGCGGTAAGACGAGCGACAGCACGAGCAGCGCTGCGCCAAAGGGCGCGAGTGCTGAGCGCCAATTCAAGTCGTCTCGCCAAGCGTACAGCGCAATGCCGGTGATGAAGAAGCTCATCTGACCCGGCAATTGTCGCGCGATCTCGATCATCGCCCCGCCCTGCTGGGGCAGCAGGTAACGCCACGCCTCCGCGCCAGCATAGATGAGCGCGATGACAATCCAGCGGCCGGATCCCGCGACCTTCAGCACAAGGGCGAGAACAGGGAGGATGAGATAGAACATCACCTCAATCTTGAGCGTCCAGAGAGCGCCGTTGATCTCGGTGAATCGGTTCGCCTCGAACACGCCCGGCAGGCTCGGCGCCATGAAATTGAGGAAGGTGAGATTCCAGCCAACATACTTGCCCAACGCTTCGAGATCGCTGCGCATCGCAGGAACGAGGACTACGGCTGCGATTGCACAAACGAGAATGACGGTGACGTAGCCCGGCAGCAGACGCCGTGCGCGCTTTTCAGCGTAGGCCGCAAGCGATGACGATCTCTCGAGACTGGCCCACACAAGATAACCAGAGAGGACGAAGAAGCCCTGCACGCCGATCTCTGCGCCGATGCTGGTCCAGGTTTCCGCGTTTTCCCAGCCGACAAGACCCGGCAGTGCGATGGCGTGATAGACGACGACCATCAGCGCGAACAGCAAACGCAGCAGGTTGAAATTGTTGCGCGCGTGCGCGTCCGCCACTGGCGCCAGCGGTAAACCTGTCGACAATTCTGGCGCAAGGTCGACCGGGTCTGGAGCTGCCTCGAATTGGACGGGCGGATCTACCGACGGCGAAGACGGGCTTTCGGTCTGCGAGATTTCACCGAAAACCAACCCGGCGCTGACCTTCTTGTCCGTACGAGCCGGCAACGAACGCGGTGTCGATACAGCGAGTACGGCGAGTAGACCGCCAACTGCCCACCACCAGTCGTTCCAGAGCTCGAAAGAGACGGTGCCGATAGCGATCATGGCGCCGCCGACCGCCGCGGCGCGGAGGCCTGAAGCTCCAAGCGTACGCTGGTCCGGCATGCGCCACCCCGCAAACACGATTGCAAGCGACAAGAGGGCCGCGCCGATGGCGCCCGTTTCAGCCCAGAGCTGCAGCATCATGCTGTGCGGGTGGTTGGGGATCGTGAACTGGCCTGTGAACATGCCAACGTCGATCCGTTCGCGGATCGTGCGCAACACGCCCAGACCACTTCCCATGAGCGGGTGTTCGTTGATGACCTCGATCACGCGCTGCCAGATTGCGGCTCGATAGGACGACGAAGAGTCAGCCCTCGCGAAGTCAGCGCCTTTCGTGAGGAAGCCAAACAGCCAGGGCGATGACATGATCACCCCCGCAAGGCCAACAGACAGAAGCTTGAATCCGGCTCTCGGTAATATGTGGACGACTGCCATGCAGGCGCCTGCAAATGCGATCGAGAGTATGCCCGCCTGCACGTCGCGCACGATCAGAATGGCGACGACCGGCAGAAGCAGCGCGAGAACGAGCAACACGCCGACCATGGGCGAACGGCCCCGCGCAATGCCGACGGCGAGAAGCGGCGCCGCCGCCGCCATGATCAGGCAGTTGCGCGAAATGTTCTGCACGCCCTCGCCCGTGTCCGGGACGATCACGGTGAGCATCTGAAGGATCTGTTGCTCGAACACGGTGAGCACTACAAGGATCAGCAACTGGAAGAAAAGTGCAATGTGCGCGATGCGCTGTACGCGGGTCTTTGCCGCATCGTCCAAGCGCATCGCCGCGCCGATCAGTCCGCCCAGAGCAAGGACCTGCAGGCCAACGCGCAACATCTCGCTGCGTACGGCGAACTGCATCTTATCGAAATCAAAATTGACCAGCACCTGGTCGCGAGGCGACCATATCACGGTCACGCCAGTGTAGATGAAGAAGGCGACGAGCAGAACGAAATAGAGCCGCGGCCGCAGGGAACGCGCGACTACTGGTAACAGCAGCAGCGCCGCAAGACCTGTCAGCAAGGAAAAGCCGAGCCCGCCGGCAAGAGCAATGAAAGGCCACAGCACCCACAGCGCACCCAGAACCACAGTGGTCAAGAAAAGCACCCCTGTTCTTGGCCCATGAGCAGAGCATCAGCTCGGGCGCCGACGACCTTTTCAAGGCAATGACGGACTATCGTCGTAGATGGCCCGCTTCATCAAGGCTAGTGCCCAGCTGGCATGCGACAGCGTTGATCCCGTCGGCAAGAGGCAAAAAAGCAGCGACACCTGGCGCCGACTATTGCTGATCCACATAGGCGCCAAGCGGTGTCGCCATGAGCACGTCCCGCTGCCACGCTTGAGACAAGGCTTCCACCGCCATTCTGCCGCGGCTCGCCAGCAGCAACCGAAGCTCCGGTGCACCGGCAAGGTCGCGCAGTTTCCGGGCTGCGTCGTCGATATCGGGCTCGGCCCAGGAAAGATCGCGGGACCGATAAACGCCTGCGGAATCCTTCACCGGAACCATGCTGCATTTCACCAGTAACTCCGGCGTCTGATCCATGAACTCGAGGTTGCCCGACCAGCCTGTGGCCAGCGCGGGAACGTCGGCCAGAAACGCTTCAGCAAGCGCCAGACCGAAACCTTCCGCGCGATGCAGGGAAAGCAGCACGTTGCTTGAAGCTATGAGCTGTTTCATCTCTGTCGCCGACAGATCCTCGGAGATCACCGAGATATCAGGTCGCTGTGCTGCGGCCTTTCTGATCACATCAAGCAACCGGGAATGCGCTTCCGGCTTACTCGTCTTGATGATCAGACGCGCAACATCCGTCGATTGAAACGCGCGAACATAAGCCGCGATTGCGCCGATCAGATTCTTGCGGGTGAGGCTTGAGGCAAGGTCTCCAAGCGCGAGCACCTGAAACGGCTTCTTGTCCGGCTGATCCGTCGCTTCAACGGGGCGCGCCACGCTTGCACCGAGCGCGACCGGATGCGGCATCACGCGAACCATCGCCTTCACGCCGGAGCGCATCAACGCGTCAGCCACAAAGCGGCTGGGCGTCCAGATCTCGTGCAGGTAGCTCGCCGCCCGCACCCATGCCGTTGGAATGCGCTCCAGCTCGTAGGCCCAGTAGCCGATGCGGTATCGTCCTAACCAACTTGCGCTCGGGATTTCCGACAAGGCGTATGCCATCTCGGGCGGATTGAGATGGATGAGCCACACCCCACCCTCGCGTTCTGGCACAAGCGGAGGCCAGGACCCCGATCGCTTGCCAAACCGCGGCCGAAGATCATCGACGATAGGAGCGAACCCGGCGAAACGCAGACCCGCGAGCGTCAGCCGCATGCCTTCCGAAACACCCTTCGAGCCGCTTCCCAACCCCGAAACAATCAGCGGTCCGGCCTTATGGCTGGCCTCGCCTGAAACGACGTGCCGCTCGATCTGTCGCAAACGCGCCCACATTGCCAAAGGCTGCGTGACGCGCCGCAGCTGCACCGGCGCAACTCCGCGCCAGAACTGCCGTGCGAGCACGAGCGCCGATTTTGGGGAGCCCTCTACCGCCATGCGTTCGAACTTGCCTGCCGCACGCGCCGACGAGCTTTGCGGGACAAGCGTTGGCTCACAGCCACGCCGCGCTTCGACTCTACTGCACAACTATGGCGCATCAATCGATCTTCCGGGTCGCTAGCCAGACGCCACGAAAGGTGGACAATCCGGGATCGCAGGCTCGCGTAGCGCATGGTAATTGGCCGAGCCAGCCAAGTGAATATTCAATTGCGAAAATCCACACTCACAGCTTGGCATTTCCGAAAGGGACGGCTCTGCGAAATGTCAGGCCCGGCTGAGAGATTGGCCTGCCCACGCCAGCTTCCCTGTCATCCGTGGACCGCCCAATTCGTTACCATCCTTGGGGGCACCACTTAAGGATATGTTCACGGGCGAGGAAGTCTCTGAGACCGGTTAAGTCGGTCTGAACCCTTATCCGCTATACGATCCGGCAAGGTAACCAGAATCTGTCCGCATTTTGCGGAGGCGCTCTAACGAATGCTAGGTGCGCCGGAGGTGTTGGGATGAGACTGTGAAGAGCGCAAATCACAACGCCAATCTGAAGATCATCGCGTCTGGTCAGTATGCTGACAAAGCGTCGAATGATGACACGCCCCAGCCGGCTGACGCCGCGTTGCCGACACAGCATCGCGCCCCTATTGCGATCGAACTCAAGGACTGCGTTCTGCGCTATCCGCTGGGAGGCTTTGACCGCGGCAGCCTCAAGTCACTGATGCTATCTGCTTTCTCAAAGCGCCGCTCCGTGCCAACCGCACGGTTTGTCGATGCGCTCCGTGGCATCAATCTGAGCATTCGACAGGGCGAGCGCGTCGCTCTGCTGGGCCATAACGGCTCGGGTAAATCGACTTTGCTTCAGACGATGGCCGGCGTTTACCCGCTTTCATCCGGCTCCCGCCACGTATCCGGCCGCATAGGAACACTGTTCGGCCTGGGACAGGGATTTGACGACGACGCTACCGGTCGCGAAAACATCTACTATCGCGGCATGGCCATGGGATATCCTCAGCGCCTGCTTGCGCAACACGAGCAGGAGATCATCGACTTCTGCAGTCTCGGCGACTTCATCGATTTGCCGGTTCGTACCTATTCCAACGGCATGTTCGTGCGATTGGCGTTCGCGATTTCAACTCAGTTTTCACCCGACGTCTTGCTGATCGACGAGATTTTTGGCGCGGGCGACGCCACCTTCCGGCAGCGCGCGCACGACCGGATGCTAAGCATCGTCAAGAACGCTGGCATCCTGGTGATGGCGACGCACGATTTGGGCATCATCAAATCAGTCTGCGATCGTGTCGTATGGCTGGATGGCGGTCGAATTATCGCGGACGGACCCACTGAACCAGTGCTTCACGACTACTACGCACACCTCCTGACGTTGGTGAGTTAAAATATTCGCGTCGCCCAATTTTCCTCAGTTTTTCGGCTAGTCGATGCCCTACCAGAACGTCCATCACCAACCCCTGCCGTTCTCGCTGCGCTATGTGAGTAGCTTGTTGTCCTACCGACACCTGTGCTGGAAGCTTGTGAGATCGGATTTGCGCAATCGTTTCCGACGCACGAAACTTGGGCTTCTCTGGGCTTTTATCCAGCCGCTGGCCTTCGCCCTGATGATCGCGCTCGTTTGGGGAGCGATGCACAAGGACCTCGGCTACTGGGGATACGCGCTGTACTTCCTCTCAGGGATTACGGTCTTCGAGGCGTTCAGCGCAGCCACTATGGGCGGCCAGGACGCACTGATCCAAAGCGCCGGCTATTTGCGACAAGCGGAGATACCGCTCTTCATCTTTCAGATGCGCGCTTCGTTGACAGCGATGGTGTTCCTCCTTTTTGAAACGACAACCGTTTTCGTTTTTGCCGTCGCGATCGGGCAAATTCCGCCCGTCGGTCCGCACCTGCTTCTTGTTCCCGTGTTTTTTGTCTTCGTGTGGCTGTTCACCACCGGCACCGTCGTGTTGATGTCGATCGTCGGCGCTTACTTCCGGGACCTGAAACACATCGCTGCACTTGTCATGCGGGCGCTCCTGCTGCTCTCACCTGTGATGTTGCCGCGAGAGGTTTTCCAGGAACCACAGTTGAAGTTCATGGACTTTCTGAACCCGCTCGTTCCCTTGCTCGACATGTTCCGTGACCCGATTGTCTACGGCCGTGGCTGGGAAATCCAGGACGTGGTGGTGCTTTCGATCTGGATCGTCGGTATCTGGGCAGCGGCCCTCATCGCATCCGTATCCGTCGGTCGCCGCGTAATGTTTGCGATCTAGCAGGAACGCCGAGATCGGCGATCAACAACGAGAACGCCCACGAACGGGCGACCCGTCGTTTCTGTCGTCACTGGTCAATAAAGCAAGCGGTTCGTCTTCCGCTCTATCTCACGCACTGCTGCTGCGACCGCATCGTAGTTTTCAACGAGAGCCGATTGGTCGCCAGCGTTCTTTGACATCTGCGGCTGGAGGTCCGTCAACGACAAGCCAAACTCGCGATTCAGAAAGGTCGTAACATCCGAAGAGATCTTTCCGCCCTGGTACAGATCTTCATACCAGATACTGAGGACGCTCCGTGCGCCCGCCAGTGACGTCGCCACAAGCCTTTCGGCGGCGATAATGTTGGTCGCGCGTTCCTCGATTACATCGACGGGAACCGTGAATCGCACGTTGGACGTATCCTTGTCGGTAACGTCGTGCCACTTGCCGAGGTGGCGAGCGACGAACTCCGACAGGATCTGCGAGGTAAGGTTCTTGCGGCGCAGGAACAGGAATACAGCGCCACGGCTGTATAGAAAATCCATCAGGAAGGGCACCTGATCCGGATACGTCCAGCCCGGGTGAAACGTCATCCAGGAATTGAGCTTGATATCCACCAGCGGCAACGCATCGCCCGCAGCGGCCGACAGAAACTCGAAATATTCCTCGGCCGTATTTTTCGCACCCGCGTGTGAGAACGTGTCGACCCAGAGCTTCTGCTTCGTCCGCATCCAGTCGACAAACGAGAGCTCCCGGTCAGGAGCGTCGTGAAAAATCTCTCCGAAGTAGCGAAAGGCACCGGTACCGCCCAAGGTTGAGCCCAGTGCAGTGGTTCCTGTCCGCTGTCCGGCTGTGATTACAAGAAACCGTCGCACCGCGCGCCTCGCATTATGTCGTTCGAACCCTGCAGATGATAGACGATCGACCGCAAAACACCCGACAATTCTCCATGTGAGGTCGTTGACGCCGCAAAGGCGCGCCGGGGGCTACCAGTCGGGCGACCCGCCCGCCGCCTTCACTTCATCCGTCGTACAAAGAGATCGTGGTTACCGTAACGCTCCAGACCCATCGCAACGACTTCAAGATTCAACTCTTCAATGCACTCGTGCAGCGCGCGCGCCACGCCGAAGGGCATTCCAAGCGCGGTGCACCAGTGCGTGTAGTCATTGACGCCCATGATTCCGTCGGCCGCCAGTTTCGGCAAATAGCGCTCGATGTCAGCTTTTGCGGCGTGATGGGAATGATCGCCATCGACATACACGAAATCAAAGAACCCGTCACTGAACGTGGCCGCCAGCTCAACCGACCTTCCCTGATGCAGGAAAACGCGCTTGCCCAGATGCGGCTCGAAAAAGGCGTGATCGAACCGGGATAAATCAATATCGATGATGTGGAGCTCTGACGGCTCGCACGATTCGCCAGATCTCTTTTGCAAACGAGCCGGCCCAGGTTCCGATTTCGACGGCCCGTCCGCCTTTTCGCACCAGACCCAGACAACCGGAACGATCACCAAAGACCTTCGCATGCTCAACACGCGCCTGGTGGATTGAAGGTCCGGGCTCAAAGAACTCGCGCCCCATCTGATCACGGTATTTCGACGCCGCCGCCGCCAGATTGCGCTTTGCTGTCTCGACGTCTTCGAGCAGCTGTTTTTCATCCTGATTCAAAGGCCGTCTCCTGGTGCGTTATTTGTCGGCGTAACTGTCGCAGATGCGACAAGTGAATTTTGACTTGCGGAACCTCAGATGCCCTGCTGTGTCATGCGAATCGCGGTCTATGGTACATCCAAGATCGTGACGATGGACACCCTCCGGAGCCAGCTTGATTAGTCGGGCCAATAACTCAGGCAAATCCAGCCAAGCGGACTTCGTGTCCTTGCCGCAGGCAGAACAAACTGCCCGCGCTGCCTGTCGCGCTCGCGCCGAGTCCAGGTGATGCCGCACGCTGATCTTATCTCTGATTTCGCCCTGCTGGCCGAGACGCCATACGACCTGGATGGTCTGTGGAAGGCCAAAGCCTATGACGAGATCGCCTCGCTTTATTCCGGACTGACCAGACGGATAGCTGCAGCGCCGATAGCGGACCGGCCGCACTTGCTCGCCGAGCTGACGCCCCGCGCAAAAGGCGCCGCGGGAACTATCTCGAAGCTGCTCTGCGGTTTGATCGTCGCGAGATTGATCTGCACGCAGGAAGACGGCTGGATCATGCATCGTGGCAGGCTCGCTGAGCCGACCGAAACGACGCTCGAACGCCTCGCTGACCTCAAGCGCACTTTGAGCGACAGCGCCGCCGGCGCCCTCTTCGTCACCGCACTACATCAGTTCTGGTCAGGCAATCGGGTTGAAGGCTTCGCAGCGTTCAGGGCGCTCGGTGACAATCCGGACTTCAAGGCCCTGGTCCGCGACGACCTCCGCGGCGCGCCCACCTGCCACCCCGACGCGCTGGCAGAAACAGGCGCCGCGTCGCCCGAGCCGCCTCGCCCTGGAGTTCATCGCGTCATGCAGCAACTCCGCCTCACCCATCGCACTCGCAACCTTTGACGATATCTACTTCAAGGCGTTTGCGAGAAAGCTCCTGGAGACCGCCAACGCCGCCGGGGACGCGAAGCTTCACTTCCACATCGTGAACCCTTCGGCCGAGTCCTTCAAACTCGCGCGCGAACTCGTTGCGCTTGGCAAGTCACGGAAATCGTCGGTCGGCGTTTCCTACGAGCACGTGCAGATCAAGGACCGCGCCAGCCTCGCCTGCGCGCGCTTCCTCATCATGGAAGCACTGCTGCGGCACTATGGGCGAGGCCTCCTCGTCACTGACGCCGACCTGTTCTATCGGCGACCCTTCGGCGATCTGATGCAGGTGCTCGACCCGTCCAGAATTGCGCTGGCGATCCAGTCAGATCCGCGCGGCGGCGGATATCTGCCATGGCGCGCCGTATCGGCTGGATATCTCTTCGTGCCGTACACGGAGGCAGGCGTCCTGTTTTCACAGCGGGTCGCGAACGCAATTCATCGCTCCTGGCAGGACGAATCGAACTGGTGGATCGACCAGACGGCGCTGTACTGCGCCTTCAACCAGTTCGGCGAGGAATTCGGCGAGACAGACATCGTCATGCTTCCGTCCGACATCCACATCGCACTCCCAACGAGCGAAGCCTACAAGATCGAGAAGATCAGCGAGGTTCCCGAGGTGAACGCCGCAATGGCGTCCGGCCTGCACTGGAACGCCGCGCTTCACGCCGTTCAGACAGGCCTGCAGGCGAACGCTGAAGGGGCGCAATCGCTCGGCGCAAGGTTGCTTCGCAGCGCTGCGCCCCGGCTCCGCAGACAGCCCCCCCCTCCACCCGCCCCCACCCCCCCCAGCCTCCGCCAGGAACCCGTAGCGCCAGCGCCAACACCACCCCCGGCGCCCAAAAAACCCGAGCAGCCGCCGGGGCCAATGCACGCCTATCAAATCTCTGCCGCCGAGATGACGCCTGACATCACGAAGACGCCCGAAACCATCGTCATGCGAAAGCTTGCGCATGAAGGCGCCGATATCATGCGGCTGTCGGGAGGAGACCCGTCTGCGCTGTCCTCAGGGCGCACTGGGGGGCTTTCGATCCGGGTGCCGGACGCATTCGAAGCCACCGTCAGCAGCAAGCGCGTCAAGGTCGAGATCGTCGCAAGAAGCTCGACCGCCAAGCCTGCACGCTTCTCCCTCGCCTATTCCACCGCCGAGGTCGGCAATAGCGGGTGGCGCGCGTTCGTCGCCAGCCCCTGGTTCGAGACGCACAGTTTCGAATGGAATGTCCCCCAGATGAAGGAGGGGCACGGCGACTTCGTTGGAATCCTGCCGCAGACCGGAAACACGCTCGATGTGAAATCCCTGCGTGTCGAAGTCGTGGCCTAGAAATGGAACTGTTGACGAATAGTCTGTAGTCTGGAGCCCGAGGCATTCGTTTGCGAGTCGGTAGTGAGTCGGGGAGCCGTATGATCAAGTTGCGCATCGGCATTTTTGGCTGGCAACGCCGCGTGAAACGCTCATGGGGCGTGCCAAAGCCTGCCAGGGATCTGATGCCGGCCGGTACGTCTGAAGACGCACTTTCAAGCGACGGCTTCTTTCGCTTGGCGTTTGACACGTTTCCTCTGGAAGGCGTCGTGGCGCCTGCCGACGTGCAGGTCGCCATCGTGAAGCGGTCGGGTCGCAATGTCCTTCTGCTGTCGGGCGGCAATCCCAATGCCGCATCTCACAACGAGACGGGTGGCTTCTCCATCCGCCTGCCCGACACATTCGAGGCCGCTGTCAGCAGCCATCGGGTGCGCGTGACGATCTCCGTAAAGGCGGCTCAAGGCCTCGCCGATGCCGAGTTCTCCATGGCGTATTCAACGGCCGAAGTCGGAAACAGTCGCTGGCAGAAAATGTCCGTCGGCAACCAGTTCGAAACACTGAGCTTCGAATGGGACGTGCCCAAGATGATCGATGGCAATAGTGACTTTGTTGGCATCCTGCCCGGTGAGGCAGGCGCAATCGAAATCGCCGGATTGGCCTTGTTCGCGATCCCCCGCGCAGAGACCCAGACGCCGGACAGCCCCACCATTCCGCAACCAGCCTGAGCACAGCCGAGGGGCATTTTTTGAACCCAGCTCAGGGCATTGCCTGCATGCAGATGCATCTATCCTTTTCCAATACTTGATAATTCCATGTTCGATCTTTGATCTCACCATCAATGTCGCTTGGCAGCGTTTCGGACGGCGACCGGAAAACCTTGCTGCGAGTCAGATCACCTGATTAAAACGGACACTGATTGAGTCGGCTTAGCGTTTCGAAATAGCTAGCTTGCCTGCCAATTGACGCTCCGGTGCAGGCAGGCGAAGCGAACGGGCTTGGTGCGGCAAGGATAGATACCAACAAGGTTCATCGGTGACGAAACTAACGATCCTTCTCTCTCACGAGCGCTCCGGCAGCCATTTCCTTGGTGAGTTCATCGCCAGGCTGCGCAACGTCGAGATGCTGGATGAAGTCGGAAACCCGCATGCGATGGTGCCCGGCGAGTCGCCCCCGTCCTTCTTCGGATTCAAGCACGAATACCTTCTGAAGAATCCCGACCTGATGCTGCGCCCGACGCGAGACCGGCAGGCAGCGTTCGTTTCGGATTACTTTGATCACCTGACCGGGCTTCGCCCCGCAAAACAGGGCGTCGTCGTCGATATCAAATACGGCCACGTCCAGCTTTTCGAGAAGAACTGGTGGCCGATTTTCGAACGACCATTCCTGTTCAATATCGCCGAAGAACGCGGTGTCCGCATACTTCACCTGTACCGCAGCAACGTGGTCGAAGCGACGGCGTCGTCGATGATCGCGGACGCCCGCGGGGTCTGGCACAGCTGGCAGAAGAAGGACGACGCAACCCTGCCAAAGACCTTCAAGCTGGATCCCAAACGCCTCGCGCAGAAAGCCCGCCTGCTCGAATTTCAGATCCGCTGGTTCCAGGCGACGTTCATTGGAAATTGCGAGCGTATGACCGTCACCTATGAACAGCTGGTCGCCGAGCTCGGCGTTGAAAAGAGCCTCGGCAAAGACATCGCGCGATTTGTCGGAGGTGCGACGGGCGATGCCTACGAGCCGCGTCACCAGAAGGTGACGCCGCCACTCTACGAAGTCATCGAGAACTATCAGGAAGTTCGCGCCGCCTGCATCGATGCCGGTCTTGGCAAATATGTTCAGGCCCAGGCTCGAAAGTAACGTCCCGGAAATGGCGCAGCGCGCTTTTCAGCTCCGCTAAGCCAGCGCGGCCCTGTGCTTCGTCAACCAGCGCGAAACTGCTTCCGGAAACTCCGCTGACAGGAAGTCATACTGAGGCGCAAGCTGTTCCAGAAGCTTGGCGCGTAGCTCCTTGGGAAATGCAAACTGGGCGCTTTCGTGCACCCTCTTGTTTACGGCGCCAAAATCGGCAGGAGCCGGCAAGCCGACCAGTTCATGAACCCTGGAAATAACCGAGGCCGGATCCGCCTCCACATTGTCATACAGAAAAACATTGAGCTGACCCGGTGTAGCCAGACTACGCCAAAGGGTCATCGAGTTACGGTATTCCGATTGTTCAACGTATTGCTTCGTGGAGTGGCTGCCGCTCAACAGGGCGTCCACACCAGCGACCGTTCCGCGTCCCAGATTCATCCGAATATGCGACCATGCGCGATCGACCGGATCGCGCACAAACAGCACCAGTCTGACTGACGGATTCAATCCCAGCAGATGTTCAATTCCAGCTTTGGGCAGGTGAAGGTAGCTCGGGCATGCCTCTGCACAGATCTGCTCGGGCAGCGCGCCGGCGAAGAGGCTGCCGTACCATTCATCATCGACTTCGGCTTGTCCGAGCAGATCCGCCTCGGCCAGGCGTTCTCCGGCTTTGGGAGCATTGGGATTAGCAGCAAGGAATTTTCGGATTCGCTCCGCGCCGTTCGCGCGATGAGTCCGCGGGAACTTGATTTCCGGCTGATGGATCTGCGTGAAGTAGTGCAGCTCTTTCAAGGCCGGCAGATAGAATTGCGGGCGACGGCGCAGCATTTCGTATAGCCAGGTCGTCGCAGCCTTTTGCGCCCCGATGCAGATCAGATCCGGAAAGCGTCCTGGCATTGGCTAACCCAGCTTTTTCAAATCCGTTGTCCCGCAGGCGCTGGCCTGAAACGAGCGCTACCGTTCCAGATGCCGCTTATCCAGCTCAACCGCATCCAACGAATTCGTACCAGCCGTGCACCGCGCCCTTTCCCGCCGCTTCGATGTAGATCGAAGTCGATGAGGCAACGTCTAGCGTGTGGGTCCGGCTATCCGCCGAGATAAGTCTCGGCTTCTGCTTGTCGCAGAGGATTTTGAGATCCGCGTCCACCGCACGTTCGACGCAGAATCTGTAGACGAAAATCTTGCCCCCGGTGTCGATATCGCCGAGGTCCAGCGCCGTTGCGCTGTCGCCTGCAAGCAGCATGAATAAAACGCGCATGTCTCGCTAACCTTCAACTTCCCTCCGGCTGTGCGCCAGACTGACTGCGAGGATGCTGGGATTCAGGCCTTTCGTCACCCCAGAAAGAGGGCGATCCACGCACGCAGAAAAATCAGCCCCCGGTGGCGGCCGCGCGTGTAATCACCTGGATCAGTTCGCCGACATTCGCGGTTTCGAGCGCGTCATCGAGCGGAAGTTCGAAGCCCAGCTCGCCCTCGATGCGTAACAGCAGTGAACCGTTGGAGAACGAATCCCAGCCCGGCACGTCCGCAGCCGTCGTCTCGTCACGGACCGTTTCCACCGGAATGCGGAATTCACGGGCGACCATCTGGCGGACGATCAAGGCAATGTCCTTCACGTCGTGTCCCCTGCTGCGATGAGCTGCGCCAACAGCCTGCCATTGGCGGGGCGCGATATTTTTCCGCTGGTGGTCTTTATCAGGCTTCCAGGGTCGACACGAAATATCTGCCTGAACGACAGTCCCGCGGTCGACAGCAGGATGCCCCGCGCCGCGGACGCTATGTTCTCGACGGCGCTTTCAGGATTTTCGGGCTCGTAAAGCAGATAGAGCTCGTTGGTTCCAACGCTATCGCCCGCACGCCCCAGCACGATCAACCTCCCCGGCTTGATACCCGGAATGCTGCCCAGCGCCGATTCCAGTTCCGGTGCGCGCAGCTTGCGCCCAAACACGATCAGCACATCATCCTGGCGGCCGAGCACATACAGTTGACCCTCATGCACGAACCCGAGATCGCGCGTGTAATAGAGTCCGTCAGCCGTGAAGAGGCGTGCCGTCGTTTCTTCGTCGCGGAGATAACCATCGGCCAGGCTGGGTCCCCGAAGGACGATTTCGCCGACACGTCCTGCACCGGCGGGTATCCGGTTGTCGTCGACGATCGCGAGATCAAAGCCCGCCAACGGAACGCCACATGAAATCAGGGAGGCGCCATTGCGAGCTCGCACAACGTCGCCGCGATCCAGGGCGCCGGGGTCGACGGTGATCTCGGCGCAGGGTTGGCCGATGGTTGACTGGGAAACCGCGAAGGTTGCTTCCGCCATGGCGTAGCAGGTCTGGGTCACGTGCGGGCGCAGACCCCACGCAGCAAACCGTTCCTCGAAGGCGTGATGGCTGGCGGGGCGGCAGGGCTCGGAACAATTGATGACCGCGCGCAATGACGACAGATCACAGACCTCACCGCTCACGCGTTGCGCCAGATAGTTGAACGCAAAATTCGGCAGCCACATCAGCGTCGCCCGATAGGTCGCCGCGAGATCGAGCAAGCGGCGCGGACGCGCCAGCCAGTGATAGTTGTCCATGGCCACCACGGTTGCGCCGGCCCACAAGGGCAGGATGAAACAGGCGATCAGTCCCATGTCATGATAGAGCGGCAGCCACGTGACGATGACATCGTCTCGGGTCAGCCCGATCCGTTCCGCGTAAAGCTCGCACTGCGCGTTGACGGAGCGATGCGGCAGCAACACCCCCTTCTTCAGCGCCGTCGTACCCGAACTGAACTGCAGGAACGCGATGCCGTCAGCGTCAGCTCCAATCGCCTCGCCTTCTCCCGCCGCCAGACCCGAGGGTTCGACAAGCACCGAAGCATGCGCAGGCAGGTTTTCGACGAAAGCCTGCACAAGGTCAGGACCGGTCACAATCAGCTTCGGTCCGATGCGATCCAGCAGGACACTGTTGTTTGCGTAGTACGTACCAGCATCCTGCTTCGGGGTTGGCGGCGCCATGATGCACGGCCGTGCGCCAACCATCAGGCAGGCCAGAAAGACGGCGTAGACGTCGGCGCCCTGCGGCAGGAAGAGGACGACCAGATCGCCCTGCTGGACACCACGACCGGAAAGTCCCGAGGCAAAGCCCGTCGCCCGCGCCCACAGGTCCGCATAGGTGAGGCTTACGGTCGAAGAGCCGTCCTGGAAGACGAGAAAGTTCTTGTCGGGCGTCTCGGACGCATGCCGGCGCGCGCGTGCGACAAGCTCAGGGAGATCGGCCCCTGCCATCGCGTCCTTCATTTCGTCGCCAGTTCGGCTTCCTGACTCATGATGAACTCTGCGCCGGCCCGCACGCATTTCGCGACCGAGCATTCGTTTCTTGCCCAACGTCGCGCCGCATCACCGAGTGTGTTGCGCCGCTCCGGCGAGCGCGCGAGATCGAGCAGCGTCTCCGCCAGAGGCGCTGCATCGAACGTATTCAGCGGCACCTTCACGCAGATGTCGGACGAGAAATCCGAGAAGCTTGCATAGTCGAACACCACGCAGCAGCGCCCAAATCCCAGCGCGCGCATCATCGTGCCGGATGATTCCCCGGCTGTGGGATAGCGAAGATTGCAAACGATGTCGGCGGCGATAATGGCTTCCTGGAATGTAGACATATGAACACGCCCCGTCAGCCGCGTGCAATCCGATATGCCGGCGTGCTTCAACACGCTCTGCAGACCCACCGGATCACTCGCCTCGCCGACCAGCAGGAACATGAATGGCGGCAGCTGGTGCCGCATCCGACCTAGCGCTTTTGCGACCAGCTCCACCTGTTTGGGCGGCGTGATGTGGCCGATGCACAGGAACACAATTACATCCTGCGCAATGCCGAGCTTCCGCCTCGCTTCCTCGCGTGAGGATGACAAATGCGGAATATCGTCTGCATAGAAATGATGCGGCACGCGGGCGACGGGAAGCTGCGGCCGCAAGTCTTCGACTTGCCGTTTAGCCCAGTGCGAATGGACGATCACGCCCTTTGCAGCATCAAGGATCTTGCCGTTCAAAGGCAAAAGAAATTCCTGCAAGCTCGTGAACGCATAGTTCTCCCGCTGCTCGGCAAGCGATCGTCCCTTCTCGCCATGGTCGTGGATTAGAAAGTCGCGATAACCCTTTGGGTCATTTCGCGCCAACGTTAGTTCCACGATAAGATGATGAAGAACGAAGTCGTGCAGGACAACATATCCAGGTTTCTGCAAGGCGGCGCGAAAGACGAACTCGTGAAAGGCGTTGTTCCCGATATGGTACAGGATCGGACGATCGATATTGGTCATCGAGAATTCGGCAGCGTCAAACGCGCTGAGTTTCACGCCTTCAACGCGAGTCTGTTCCAGCTGGACGGGTTCTTGCACCAGTACGTGCGGAGCAAAATGCTTGGCGAGGCTGGGCAGTTGT
>CAWARK010000001.1:0-110870 GCA_963784415.1 uncultured Alphaproteobacteria bacterium | reverse complement strand
TGCTTCGAATTAAACCACATGCTCCACCGCTTGTGCGGGCCCCCGTCAATTTCTTTGAGTTTTAACCTTGCGGCCGTACTCCC
This sequence comes from uncultured Alphaproteobacteria bacterium, assembly GCA_963784415.1. Taxonomy (GTDB): domain Bacteria; phylum Pseudomonadota; class Alphaproteobacteria; order Caulobacterales; family Hyphomonadaceae; genus UBA7672. Next base: position 110,787 of record CAWARK010000001.1, on the reverse strand, counting down.
CAGGCGGAGAGCTTAATGCGTTAGCTGCGTCACCAATAAGCATGCTTACTGACAACTAGCTCTCATCGTTTAAGGCGTGGACTACCAGGGTATCTAATCCTGTTTGCTCCCCACGCTTTCGCACCTCAGCGTCAGTATCAGTCCAGCGAGTCGCCTTCGCCACTGGTGTTCCACCGAATATCTACGAATTTCACCTCTACACTCGGTATTCCACTCGCCTCTCCTGACCTCCAGGCTTGCAGTCTAGAAGGCAGTTCCAGGGTTGAGCCCTGGGATTTCACCCTCTACTTACAAACCCGCCTACGTGCGCTTTACGCCCAGTAATTCCGAACAACGCTAGCCCCCTTCGTATTACCGCGGCTGCTGGCACGAAGTTAGCCGGGGCTTCTTCTCCGGATACCGTCATTATCTTCTCCGGCGAAAGAGTTTTACAACCCTAAGGCCTTCTTCACTCACGCGGCATGGCTGGATCAGGCTTGCGCCCATTGTCCAAGATTCCCCACTGCTGCCTCCCGTAGGAGTCTGGGCCGTGTCTCAGTCCCAGTGTGGCTGATCATCCTCTCAGACCAGCTATAGATCGTAGCCTTGGTGGTCCATTACACCGCCAACTAGCTAATCTAACGCGGGCCGATCCTTCGCCGATAAATCTTTCCCAATACGGCGTATCCGGTATTACTCCCAGTTTCCCGGGGCTATTCCGAAGCGAAGGGCACGTTCCCACGCGTTACTCACCCGTCTGCCACTCCCCTTGCGGGGCGTTCGACTTGCATGTGTTAAGCCTGCCGCCAGCGTTCGTTCTGAGCCAGAATCAAACTCTCAAGTTGAGGTTTGACACTGACGAAACCACATCCGTAATGGACATGGTCGCTGCAAAGCATTTGCGTATATTTGACGGGAAACCCGTTCACATAGACCCAACTCACGTTGGGCCTGATATAAACTGGCTTTCCTTAGATAAACGCAAACCGTCGATGTCGATTATTGGGTCTCATCCAAGCCGAAGCCTGTTTGAGAACCCTGCAAGCAACACCGCCGCCCGCGTTTCTCTTCCACTCACAATGTCAAACATCTCGCGGACAAATGGGCTTTCACCCGGCTATCCGCCGCATCCGTTCTGGCCAGACTGGCCGGCCCCGTTTGCGAGAGGGCGGGGTATAAGACCCAGTCCTCTTTCCCGTCAACCGCTTTTCGTGAACTTTTTTCAGCGACCCGAAGGAGACCGAAAACCTTCCAAAAAAGAGCGACAGTCGCAGCCTCGGGCCCATCTCGGGGCCCGCGAACAACCAACTGTGGTCGGCGGGAGGAGGCGATATACGCTCCACCTATTCGCCGCGCAAGCGGTTTTTAGTTGAAAATGCTTAAACGACGCGTTTTCCACAGGACAGGCTCGCTTACCAGCAGAGCGCCCGATTCAACCCGATTCCGGGCATGGATTGATCGCCGCATAGGCGCTGTTCGTCTCGAATGCCCGTGTTTGGGCATTCGCTGATCAGCCTTCCGCAACGCCATGCCCTCAGCAACTTCGACTGCCGCGTGACAGAGCCCTGTTTAGCGGCCTGACAGGACGCCGCAGGCGCGGTTTTTTAAAGGCCCCCGGCAATGCCGGCTGGGCAGTCGTTTCAGACCGCTCAGGGGACGATCGAAGGCCGATTCCCTCCCCTTCCCTGCGCGCGCAAAGCTGGAGCTGCCACCTCAAACGACGCGCAACGGCCCGCAATCGCCGCGAGTCGCGCGCCGAAAACCTGGATTCGGGCCTCAAAATCAGGGCTGGATATAAGACCGGATGGCTTCGACCTCAGCCGCCGCGTCCGCCAGACGCCATTTCACGAGGTCGCCGATCGACACCACACCGACCAGCCGGCCGCCTTCAACCACAGGAAGGTGGCGGATTCGCCGGTCGGTCATGCGGGCCATGGCTGATTCCACCGTGTCGCGCGGCCTTGCGGTCACCACCTGGCGCGTCATCACCTGTCCGACCGTGCAGACGAGCGCCGCCGCGCCGCTTTTGGCGATATTCCGCACGATATCGCGCTCGGAGATCACGCCGATCAGGCTTCCGGCCTCATTCAGGATCACCATCGCGCCCACTTTGCGCTGCTCGAGAAGATCGGCGCACTCTTTCAGCGTCGCCGACTCGGCCACCGAATAGACCTGACCGCCCTTTTCCTTGACGATCTGCTCCAGAAACATGTCGGCCTCCCTGACGTGGATCCTGCGGACACGAGAAAGGTGCGGCAGGCTGCCGCAGGTTGCAACCGGGAATCGGCCGCCGGGACGATTTAATGCGTCCGAGACGCCGGAACCTGTCCGCTACGCACGATCCAGCGCGCAAATGCTCGCCATCGGATGATCTCTTCCCACCAGCAGGGCGGCAATCAGATCCGCCGCCAGCGCACTAAAGGTGATGCCGTTCCCGCCATAGCCGTAAGCCGCAATGCATCCCGGCCGCCCCGGCACCCGGCCGATGAAGGGCAACGAATCTTCCGTCACCCCGAACGCGCCGGTCCACGCATAGGCTGCTTGCATCCCGGCAATCGCCGGACACCGCCCTGCCCCCGCGCGCAACAGCTCCCGCATCTTTAGCGGCGTCCGGTCCGCGGCCTTCTCTGGATCGACGCCCTCCTCATCGGAGTCGCCGATGATAACGCGTCCCTCCATCGTCGTTCGCATATACAGGTACGGATCCGACGCTTCCCACAGCAGGGCATCGCCCGCGCACGCAACGTTCGGCGCGACCTTGGTTGCGATTGCCCAAGTCTGCACTACGCGATGACGCGCCGCCGGCACGAACTCAGGCATCTCGTAGCCGTTGGCGAGCAATAACGTCCGTGCACGCACAACATCGCCTTCCTGCGTCGACACCACGACACCATCCGGCAAGGTTTCATAAACCATGGCGACAGCCGGCGAAATAATCTCAGCTCCCCGCGCGACCGCCGCCGAAAGAAGCCCGCACGTCAGCTTCACCGGATCTGCTTCCGCAGCGCCATCGTAGAGAAGGGCGCCGTCACCAATCACACCGCGCGCTGCGAGAGAGCCGCTATCGAGCACATCGCCATTGATGCCCAGATGCGTGCGCAACCTCGCTTCTTCCTTGAGGTCATCGGCATCCAGCTTGTCGCCCGCAAGATACAGAGACGGCCGGGAGGCGAAGTCACATGGAATTTCCAACGCCTTGACCAGCGCGCCGATCGTCTTCACCTCGCGCCGGCACACCTGCGCAATTACACCGGCCGCCTCCGCGCCCAACCGCTGTTCGATCTCGAGCAGGCTCGAATCCAGCTCCCACAACAGCATCGCCGTGCTTGCTGCCGTCGATCCGCTGGCCGGAGCATGACGATCAATCACAACGACGGATGCGCCCGTACGGGTAAGGCGCTCGGCCAGAAATGCGCCTGTGATGCCGGCACCAACGATCACGAAGTCCGACTCGACAATGCGCGGTAGCCGCCGCGCAGGTTTCGGCCTCACCGCCCCGGCCTGCCAGACTGCTCGCGTGCCCTCGCGCAGGCGCATCGCGCCGTCGTCCAGTCTCGTCATGGCTGAAATTCCCGGCTGTTGAGTCAACTCAACGCCTGCCATCGCGATCGCGTTGCCGGGCTCTCAAGCTGTCAAGCCGTTCTGTGTGCCAACCTGAAACAGTATTCACTACTAGCACATATTTTTCGCGTATCTGCGGGATCGTCGCGGGCCTTTCCCTCATCGGGCGAACGCCAATCCCTGTTCGCGCGTGTCTGGCACACCGGTTGCAAACCTCGGGTTCAACTCAACTCGTGGGACGCATCTGACGATGTCTTTCAAACGCAAAGGCCCCGGCGTCCTGATCTCCGCCTCGCTCGGCGCGCTCACCGGCATTCTGCTCGTCGGCGGCTCGATCGCTCTCCTCAGCCTTCCCGCCTTCGCGCAGACGTCCAGCCCGGCGGCACAGGTCTCCGGCGAATTCGAACGCCCTTACGGCTATGGCTACGGCGAGGAACAGGCTGCCTTCGACGCCAACACGCGCGACGCCTCCGGCAACCGCGTCATCATCGACGGTCGCATCATGACCGGCATGGACCAGTCGTCCCTGTCCACGTCATCGGCATCGGCTGGCGGCTGGTCACAGGCGACCGCCGGCGCTGGCTATTCCTCGGGCCAGGCCATCGGCAACCAGCTCAACGTCATCACGCAGGGCAGCTGGAACACCGTCATCGTGAACTCGACGCAGACCAACACTGGCAACCAGACGGCCGTCCTGAACGGAAAGATCGACCTCCAATGAGCATCCGCATCAAACGCCTCGCTGCTGCCGCCAGCATGCTCGCGCTCACGGGCTGCGTGACGCCGTTCGCCAACGACCAGGGCCTCTACGCCAGCCCGATTGGCTCGGCGCCGGTCACCGCGAACCCCACGCCGTATTCCACCGCGCTCGTGTGCATGGCCAACTACGCCCGCGCCACCAACAAGGTCGCTCCGCGCATCGCCGTGGGCCGCGTGCTTGATTACACCGGCAAGGAAGACGTCGAAGGCGGCCGCAAGGTCACGCAGGGCGCCTCCCTGATGGCGATGTCCGCCTTCTCGAAAGCCGGCGCGAAACTGGTCGAACGCTTCGACACGTCGGTCTCCGAACTCGAACTGAAATACGCCAACAACAAGCTGATCGGCTCGGACGGCGCCCCGCAGGGCGACAGCGATTTCCGCCAGATCATGGCCGGCGAAATCCCGGGCTCGGACTATTACTTCGTCGGCGGCATCACCGAACTCAACTCGAACATCCGCTCGCTCGGCGCTGACGCCTTCATCGGCGACCTCGACGCCACGGACGCGAAAGGCCATGCCGGCTTCAAGCTGTTCGTCATCAACGTGGGCGTCGACCTGCGCCTGGTGAACACCAAGACCCTCGTGGTGGAAGACGTCATCTCCTACCAGAAACAGATCATCGGCCGCGAAATCTCCGCCGGCATCTTCGACTTCGCCAATGGAAACGTTTTCGACATCGGCGTCGGCGAACGCGCCATGGAGCCGATCCAGCTCGCCATCCGCTCCACCATCGAGCGCGCCGTTCTCGAAATGACCGCCAACCTCTACGGCGTCGCGAACTCTGACCCGTGCGGCGCTCTGGCCGAAGACGCTTCGGGCATGAACACCGCGCAATCCATTACCGGCTCCGCGATCGCCCAGCCCGGCGGCGCGCTCGTCAGCAATGGCGGCGAGCGGGCAGATCCGAACCGCTGGAACGTGAACCGCGACCAGGGCGTCAAGGCCACCCTGCGCGGCCGTAAATCGTAACGCGACGGACAAGGGGGAGCTCACATCATGACGCTGATCATCCGCCTCGCCGCGACCGCCAGCCTTGCGTTCGTGCTCGCCGCCCCGGCCTTCGCCCAGACCTCGACGGCCCTCAACGGTCAGATCCAGTGGGGCGACGTCGTCGCTGATATCAACGTCGTCTCGCAAGCCGACGCCCATTCCGCCAGCGCCGTCGCCACCGCGGCCGGCAACTCCGTCTCCGGCGCCAACATCACCGGCGGCCTCGATGCCGAAAGCGCGCAACAGATGACGGGTTCGACCTCGTCCACCGCCACGCTGCGCACCGGCAATGTCACCGACGCGACCGCCCTCTCCACCGCGCAGGCCAACACGGCCCAGGCGCAGACTGTCGACGGCAATCTGAAACTCAAATCCTACCAGTCCGCGCGCGGCGGCGACGTCAACGCCCGCACCAACGTCCAGACCGGCAACGCCCGCACGATCTCGGCCGCCTCCAGCGCCGCCTCGAACAACCTCGCCACCGCCGCCGATCATGGCGACCTCGATGGCGACGTCGAACAGTTCGCCACCAACTCCGTCCGCGCCGTCACCGACGTCGACGCCTGCTGCTCCGGCCGCACCGTCGCCGGCGCCTCCTCGGCCGTGAACGCCTGGAGCTCCGCTTCCACGACCTCGACCGTCACCGCCAAATACGACCAGCAATCCTGGGGACCGGCCTCGGAAGCCACCACCGACGTCTACCAATACCGCGCCTGGGACGTCACCGCCGCCACCACCGCCGCCGCCAACTCCGCCTCCATCGCCAACGAGTGGGGCTACGCAAACATCCGCGGCCGCCAGACTTCGGCGACCGATGTGAAAGCCGACACGCGCGTCACGCTCGGCGGCTGGTCGGGCACGGCCAGCGTCTCTTCCTACGGCGTCGGCAACTCCACGCTCGCTACCAATGTCGGCTCCGACATGGTCGTCGATGTCGCGCAGATCAACACGGGCGGCGTCGAAGCCAACGCGCAATTCAACGGCGCCTCGACCGACTATGGCGACGTCGTCCTCGCCTCCACCGCCATCGGCAACGGTTTTACGGGCTATGTCTGCTCGAAGTGCGGCGACGCCTCGCTCGCCGGTACTGTCAGCCAGACCAACGCCGGCAACGTCCTGTCCACCGGTTCGATCACCACCACCGGCGCCGGCATGATCGTCGGATCGGCCTCCGCCATCGGCAACTCGGCCACCTTTGTCACCACGCAGAGCAACGGCGGTGGCCCCTGATCTCCAGGGCGGCCCCACCCGGTCGCCACGGCCCGCGTGTAAGAGTTAGGCCCGTGGCGGGGGGCAGCGTAGAGTTAGTAGAGTAGCGTTGAGTACGCAGCGGCGACTTTCCATGACGGAGAGTCGCCGCTGTTTTTCGTGCAATCGCTAGTTCTCCAGCGTGAACCGCATCCCGGCATTCGCCTCCAGCCGCGCGATCAGCTTGCTCCCGAGCGCCGCCCCCGGCGTCCACACCCCGCCCGGCGCCTCGTCGCGACCGACATCCTGCACGAGACACATCGCGCTTTCCGAGATCATCTTCGACGTCGATCCATAACCCGGATCCTTGTCGCCCTTCACGCTCGCGCGCAGCGTCCGTCCGTCCGCCGCCTCGCCGTAAAACCCGACCTCGTAGAACCCCGTCTCGCGCTCTTCCTTCGACGGTCCCTGCCCCGGCTTCGGCAGCGCAAACTGCCGCAACAGCGCGCGCGTCGGCGCAAAGCCGAGCAGGGCGTTCTGGATATTTCCCGCACGCCGCACGCCCTTCGCGCGCTTCTCGCCGTCGGCGCCGTCGCCCGTCAGCATCATCTCGTCATAGACAAAATCAGCGCCCCAAGCTCGTCCGAGCAGATGGTTCGAGCGATGCACATTCTTGGTGTTGATCGTCGCCATGATGAAGGGCGCAGCCCACTGCCCCGCCGCGTCATCGCGCTCCACCGTCTCGCCCGAAGGCTGCGCCGGCCCTTTGAAACCAGGCGTCAGCGCAAACGGATCGGCCAGCGTCTTCACCATCGAAGGATCGCGCTTTGATGCCTCCAGCGTCGCCATCAGGCTCGCAATCGTGCCGCCCGAAAAGCCGCCCTTCATCTTGCGCACGCGCGCCCGCACGCGCTTCAACGGCACGCCCAGCCGCGCCTTCGCCTCGGCCTGCAGATAAGTCACGCCAAGATCGAACGGAATGGAATCGAACCCGCAGCTGAACACGATCCGCGCGCCCGAAGCCTTCGCCTTCGCGTCATACTTCGCGATCATCGCCGCCATCCACGCCGGCTCGCCGCACAGATCGACATAGTCCGTGCCCGCCTCCACGCACGCCGCCACCATCGGCTCGCCATAGAGCTGGTACGGCCCCACCGTCGTGATGATCGCCTTCGTCGACTTCGCCATCGCCAGCAGCGACGCCGGATCGCCCGCATCCGCGATCACCAGCGGCAACTCCGCCGGCGCGCCAATCTCCGAGCGCACGCTCTCCAGCTTGCTCTTGCTGCGCCCCGCCAGCGCCCAGCGCACGCCCTTGCCCACGCCATACTTCGCCAGCATGTGCTCAGCCACGAGCCGCCCGGTAAACCCGGTCGCGCCGTAGACGATCACGTCATAGGTCCGTGCGCCTTGATCCGTCATCTGTTCCCTCTCCCGCGTGCTGGCCGCAACCTATCTCCGGCGCGGCTTTCCCCGCAACGGCCACAATTGCGAGCGCACACAATCCAGCGCAAACTCGCCGCTCCGGAGGAATGATCATGAGCGAGCCGATCACCACCCCAACTCCCGTCGAGCCCGACGCCTGGCAATGGTGGCAGTCGCGCAGACTGGGCTACAACCTCGCGCTCGCGACGGCGGGCTGGGCCGCTTACGGTCTCGCCGTCGCCCTGCGCTACGCCTTCGGCCAGGCCTTGTGGACCGATTGGAATGCAGCAATCGGCAACACGATGTTTCTCGGTATCGGCTTTCTCGTCGTGATGTTCGCCGCGAACATTTTCTATCTGCTCGGCGTTCTGGTCGAAGGATGGACGAAACCCGTCGACCGGGGCGCCTATCGCAAGAGCGCCTTTGCGCTTGGGCTCTGGGGCTCCGTCGCCTTGCCGTTCCTCTTCCCGCTGATGACCCTCGCCAACCTCATCGCCAACCCCAACATGGTGTGGGACTAGGCGGGCGAGGGCTTGCGCCTGCGTTATTTCTCCGGCAGATACAGAATCGGCAGCCGCAGCGCGCTTGAATGATCCGCATCCATGTAGATCGTGTTCTTCGCCACCCGCGTCTTCACGCCCGGCCCCGGATTGGCGCCGGTGTTGGGGTTGGTATCGAAGCGCGGCGAGTTCGAGCTCGTCACATGCACCGCGATCCTGTGGCCCTTCTCGAACGTGATCGCCGTATCCCACAGATCGATGGTCAGCTTTGTCGGTGCGCCCGGAATCATCATCTTGATGTCGTCGATGCCGCGTCCATCGCGATACCGCGTGCGGATCGCGCTATCGAGCACGATAGCCTCGTAGCCATCTGGGATAGACATCAACCAGCTTCACCATGAAGTCCGTGTCCGGCCCATCGGTCGAGGCCCACAGGTCAACGCTCACCGGCCCTGCAATCGCGACATCCTTGTCCAGCACCGGCGTCTCGAAACGCAGGTAGTCCGCACGCTTGCCGATCGGACGCTGGTCCATCGGTCCGCGCTCAAATGTGAGGTTCGCCCCGCCAATCGATTGCACGGGGTTCTTCGGATCGAACGCATAGGTCTTCGACGCAGACGCGCTCGTCGGCTTCTTCAGCGACAGCTTGCCGTCCACGCCGAGGAAATAGTCCACGCTCGCAGGCGCAGGCGGCCAGTCGCCAAACGACATCCAGCGGTTCTTGGAGCTGATCGCGCCCTTGCGCGCGGACGCCATCATATACGCCTTCACCGGCGGCTCATTCATGATACCGTTGTCGATGCCTTTCAGCCAGTAATCGAACCAGCGGATCTCGGTCGGGTTGCCGCGCAGCCCGCCGCTCTGCGGATACTCCATGTCGCCCGATAGCTCGCCATGGCCGAACGGACCCATCTCCAGCTTCTGGTTGCCGCGCGCGCCTTTCGATCCGTGGTGCTGCAGGTACATGAAGTTGCGGACATTCCCCTCGTTGAAGATGTCGTACCAGCCGCCGAGATTGTAGATCGGAATATCGATGAACTCCGCATTGCGCTGGATATCGAGCGCCGCGTACTCCGCGCTCGCGGGATAGCTCGCGGCGTTCTTCGCGATCACGTCCTCGGCGACGCCCTGGTCGCGGCTCCAGTCGCCGCTGTCCTTCTGCTTGAACGCGCCGCCGATGAAGCTCGCATTCTTCAGCGATGTCGGCGCCACCACGACGAACGCCGCCGTCAGGTGCGGCGGGTTGGCGATGGCCGCAAGGTTGCCCGTGATGCCCATCGCCGACGGACCGGTGATCCCAACCTTGCCCGTGCACCAGCTCTGCTTCGCCATCCACTCGATCGTGTCGAAGCCATCGTCGCGATCGTTGACGAAGGCTTGATAGAAGCCCTCCGAATGCCCCTTCCCGCGCGTGTCCTGCACCAGATAGGCATAGCCTGCCGCCGTGTAGCCCTCAGCGCCACGCGGATCCTTGTACATCTCATCCTTGCCATAAGGCGTGCGCGTCACGATGCACGGGAAGGGACCCTTGCCCTGCGGCAGATAGAGATTGCCCGCCAGCTTCACGCCATCGCGCATCGTGGCGAAGACTTCTTTTGCGCCTTCGGCCAGAGGGGCGGATGCGCTACCGCGCGCCGCTGCCTGCCCGGCCTGCTGCTGTTGCGCCGTCGCCAATGGCACGAGCGATCCCACGCCCAATGCCACAACCGAAACCGCCGCCAGCGCGGCCACCGTCCACTTGCGCATGTTCTCTCCCCGGTCCGGCTTCTTTGCACCGTTACGCCTACATTTGCCTCGGCTTCCGTGCCGGTCAATCCACCGCACGAGAGCTTGACCTCCGTCACTTCGCCCGGTCATCTTCCTCTCAATTGAGTACGGCCTTGGGGGGACAGAATGATCCGCAGAACTTTCATGCTTCTTGGCGTGTCGATGCTGCTCGGTGCGTGTGCGACAGGCGCGACGCTGATGACACGCCCGCTCGATTCCGGCACATCGATGGAGTTTGCCGTACCCGCGCCACAGCTCGCCGAGGTGACAAAGAAAGCGCTGGTCGGGCTCAATCTCCCGATCACCAGCGCTGCCCCGAATGGCGACTCCACCGTCATCAACTTCGAGAAGGGCATGACAGCATTCAGTTGGGGCGAGGTTGGTCGCGTGGTGGTAACGCCCATAAGCAGCACAACATCGCGCGTCTTCGTTGACACCGAAAAGCGCTCGCAGATGCAGATCACGGGTACGAGTGAGGCTGAGTTCGCGCGAGACATATTCGACGCCATCAAAATGCGGCTGCCCTGACAGCCGTCGCTGACGCTCACGCCCGATAAATTGACCGACCGCGACGCCCGGCTGTGCCGCGTGCGGAACCTGGATGCCTTTCGTGCATTTCAGGTCTGATCGGCGCTCGTATTTCTCATTTTCACAGGGTCTGGACGCTTAACGCGATCCGGACGGTGCGTCGCTGGAGGGATCATGAACGCCGCACGCGCCGCCGTCCTTTCTCCTGAATCCGCCCTTCAAAGGCATTATGTTGTTGTCGTGAACGACAGTGCCGGCAGCAGCTCCAAATTCAGCGAAGAGGCCCTTAGTGCCGCATCCCCCGACGCGACATTCGACATTCTGTCCGTCGCGCCGGAAGCGCTGGAGGCCGCCTTCGACAAGGCCTTCGCGGCCAACCCCACAGCCGTCATCGTCGTCGGCGGTGATGGCACGGCTCGCACCGCCGCCGTTCGCGCGGTGCAGACCGGCATCCCGATCATTCCGATGCCCGGCGGCACGATGAACGTCCTGCCGAAGATCGTCTTCGGCCACGACGACATGGCGCGCGCCATGGCGGACATCTCGCGCCTGCAACCCCAATCGCTCGACGTCGGCCGCATCAGCGGCGAGATGTTCTTCCTCTCGGCCGCTGTCGGTCTCGCCGGTCCCATGGCGCGTCTGCGTGAAGCCACGCGGTCGAAGAACAAGTTCAACCGCATGCTGGAATCCGGATCTGTCTTCTTCCGCAGCCTCGGCCCGTCGCTGCGCCACCGAGTCCACTGGCGCACGCAGAATGAAAAATGGCGCAACGTGCACTCGCTCGTCATCGCGATCGGCGATATCGATCGCATCCTGTCGCCGGACAGGAAGATCATGGATCGCGCTCTGAAATGGCCGCGCTCAAATTGCATTCGGTCTGGCAGATGTTCGCATTCGGCGCGGCCTTCGTTTCCGGCGACTGGCGCAATTCGAAGAACCTGAAGATCGTTCGCGCGCGCGACGTCGAACTCATCGTCCCCGGCCATCGTCCGCTCATTGTGCTGGATGGCGAACCCATCCGCGTCTCGCACGTCGCGACATGGTACGCTCGAGCGCGGCGCTCTTCCCGTGCTCGCCATGCCGCTCGATCAACTGGCGCCGTCAACGACCCATCCTGGCGTGACGATCATGCCGGACAGCGCCCCCCCAGCCGACCCACGGTCTCACTCCGCATCATGCACATCACCGATATCCATTTCGGTGACGCTGATCCGGGCCGCCTCGAAGCGGCGCTGGCGGCGATGGAAACGCTGAAGCCGGATTGCATCGCCCTCACCGGCGATCTCACGCAGGCCGCACGCAAGCGCGAATTCCTTCAGGCCGGCGAATGGCTCAGGAAGATCAAGCAGCCCATCGTCGCCGCGCCCGGCAATCACGACACGCCGGTCTACAACCTCCCCGCCCGCATCCTCGACCCGTTCGGACGCTACGCCGACCTCGGCCTCGGCGGCTTCTGGACCGGTCGCGACGGCCTCGCCGCCGTCGCCTCGGTCAACACCGCGCGCGGCCTGCAGCTCCGCAAGGACTGGTCGCAAGGCGCGTTTGATCTCGAGCACGTGGCCGACGCCCAGACGCGGCTGCACGCCTCAGCGCCCAATGGATGGCGCTTCCTCGTCTGCCATCATCCCCCGTTCACGCCGACGGAAGCGCTCGTCGAATCCAGCACGCGTCGTTCCGCGAAAGCGCTGAAACTGCTCACGCCGCCATCCCGCACCATCGTCCTGTGCGGCCACGTACATGGATTTTTCCTCATGGAAGATCCCGGCACCGGCGTCCGCATCGTCGCCGCCCCCTCCCTCGCCTCCTCCCGCGAACGCGGCGCCGGCGCCGGCTTCGTGGTGATCGATGTGACGCCCGAAGCGCTGGCCATCCAGCGCTGGCGACACGACGGCGCAGCCTTCATCCCCGACGCCACAATCGCGGGTATTGCGGCTGTCTAACGCTACGGCGCCCCGCTTCACATGAGGGCCGCCCTGTGCGACTCCTCCGCGCCATGGATTTCATCTCGCCAACGATCTACGCGATCCCCTTCTTCATCCTCACCGTCGCCCTCGAATGGTGGGCGGTGAAGACCGGCCGCGCCAAGGGCCGCTACGAGACGAAGGACGCGATCACCTCGCTCATCATGGGCACGGGCAGCGCCGTCGTCGACACGCTGACGGCCACCGTCGGCCTCTGGATGCTGATGATCTTCTGGCCCTACCACGTCCTCGAAATCCCGGTGACGTGGTGGAGCTTCATCGATCGTCTTCGTCGCGTACGACCTGATCTATTACTGGAAGCACCGCTGCGCCCACATCGTGCGCTGGTGGTGGATCGAGCATCACACCCACCATTCCTCGCAGCACTACAATCTCACCACCGCCCTGCGCCAACCCTGGTTCGGCCCGCTCACCGGCCTCGTCATCATCGCAGCGCCGCTTGTGCTGCTCGGCTTCAATCCCGCCTTCATCGCCTTCGCGGCGGGCATCAACCTCGTCTACCAGTACTGGATCCACACCGAAGCCATCGGCCGGATGCCGAAATGGTTCGAAGCCGTGATGAACACGCCGAGCCACCACCGCGTGCACCACGCCACCAACCCGCGCTATCTCGATGCAAACTTCGCCGGCGTCTTCATCATCTGGGACAGGATGTTCGGCTCGTTCGTTCCGGAACTGGATCACGACAAGCCGATCTACGGCACCGTGACGCTCCTCAAGACGCAACAACCCCGTCGTCGTCGCCTACGGACAGCTCGGCGCGCTGCTGCACGACTGCTGGAAGGACGGCCCGCGTCCCTGGCGCTGGGTCGGACGCTTCATCAACAAGCCCGGCTGGTCGCCAGACGGCAACCACTCGCGCTCGATCGAGCTGAAGCAGGCCTACCTCGCCGCCCATCCCGAACAGGCCGGCACCCCCGGCCTCCCGCGCAAGCACCTGAAAACGCAAGCGACTAATCCAACAGCCGTCCCGGCTGAATAGTCCCCGTTTCCCCCGTCACGTCGCCCTGCTAGCATTCCCGCGGGACTGAGGCCGGGGGGCCAGTGGGGACATTCATGGCTGACGTCTTCATCTCCTATCGCAAGGCTGACCGCGCGAAGGCCGAAGCCCTCGCCAAGGCGCTGCAAGATCGAAAACCTCGATGTGTGGTGGGACACCGCGCTCGAGACCGGCCAGACTTTCGACGAGAAAATCCAGGCCGTCCTGGAACAGTGCAAGGCCGTCATCGTCATCTGGTCGAAGGAGTCGGTGAAAAGCGACTGGGTGCGCGCCGAAAGCGCCATCGGGCGCGAGCGCGGCATCCTCGTCCCCATCATGATCCAGCCGGTCAACATCCCGGTGCCGTTCAACCTGCTCCACACCGCCGACCTGATCGGCTGGAGCGGCGATCGCGCTCACCCCGGCTATCGCGACGTCGTCAAGCAGGTGAAGACCCTCGCTGGCAAATCCCACGTCGCCCCGCTGAAGCCGCCGCCCAACCGCGCGCTGCGCGCCTTGTGGCGTGCCGTCGCGGTGGTGGCAGTCGTCGCCGCCATCGGCGCCAGCGTCTGGGTCTTCCGCCCGTGGGAAGCGCTGCGCACCGTCGACCCCGTCGTCGAAGCAAAGAAGCAAGCTGAGGAAAAACGCGAGGCCTCGCTCGACAAGCTCGCGCCCTTCGGCCTCGCCAGCCACGATCTCAACTCCCGCAGCAGCCAGGAAATTGCGGTACGCCTGTTCAAGCAAGACAAGCGTCCCCAGCTCGACGCCGAAGCGGCGAAGGGCGATCCCGTGTTCCTCGCTCTCAAATGCGCCGTCGATCTCTGGACGCTGGTCGATGACCTGCCCGATTTCGAAGGCGCCGAGGCGGTCTGCGAAAAGGCGGCTGACTCCGGCGAGCCCGCCGGACACACTTTCTATGGCGACCTCCTGATGGAAGGCTCGTCGTATTCCCCGCTTGGCGACGAGCAGCGCGCGTCCATCCGCTCCAAAGCTGTCTCAGAGTACGAAAAGGCGGCCAATGCCGGCGCCGCCCAGGGCGAGGTGAATTTCGGGAACGAGCTGGCCAAGGGCGTCAACATCAAACTCGACCCCAACCGTGCCGAGGACATGTTCAAGGCGGCGCAAGCCCAGGGCCTGCCCGAAGCCGACTTCCGCCTCGGCGCCTTCTATATCGACGGCATCGGCCCGGGCATGGAGTACGACGAGGCCTTCGCGCTCGTTCGCAAGGCGGCCGACGCCGGCGTGCAGGCCGCGCAATCCTATGCCGCCGACGAACTCGCCCTGTCCGGCGAACTACCTAATCTCGAAGCTGCGCTGGCCTACCGCAAAGCCTGCATCAAGGGCATCGACGTCTACATCGCCTTCCGCTGCAACGAGTCGCTGCCAAACCTCGAGAAGCACATTGCCGAAGCCAAGGCGCCCGCGACCGCCCCGGCTCCCACGGCGCCAAACTGACGCCTGCAAGCCCTAAGGCTTCGCACATGCCTTGTCGGCCGCCGCCATGACGTCCAGCAGCGTCGCGGGATCGCTGCCCGTCTCACGCTTGGCCACCTGCGCGAACACCTCAGGCGACAGCTTCGCCTGAAGCTCCTTCGTGGTGCAGTCGCAATACGACGCTACGCCGCCATTGGAGACGCAAGTCTCATGCACCGCCTTGGCATCGCCCGTGAACGTCGCGTCGCCACATCCCGTTAGCAGCGCTGCGAACCCGATGGTGATCGCCAGCCGCATCATGCCGCCTTCATCTTCTCGATCCACTGCTTCACGCGCGTCTCGAGGATCGGCAGCGGCAATGCGCCACCGCTCAACACCGTGTCGTGGAAGCCGGCCATGGTGAACTTGTCGCCAAGTTCCTTTTGCGCCTGCGCACGAAGCTCGAGGATTTTCAGCATCCCGATCTTGTACGCCGTCGCCTGACCCGGCCACACGAAGTAGCGGCGGATTTCAGCGCGCACGGCTGTCTCAGGCGTCGGCGAGTTATCCATGAAGTATTTCACGGCCTGCTCTTCGCTCCATCCTTTCGAATGGATGCCGGTGTCCACTACCAACCGTACGGCGCGCCACATCTCGGCGTTCAGGCGCCCCATGTCCGAATAGGGATCGGTATAGAAGCCCATCTCCTTGGCCAGCAGCTCGGTATAGAGGCCCCAGCCCTCCGCATATGCTGTGTAACCCGCCTGCGTGCGGAAGATCGGAATGCCGGTCAGCTCCTGCGCAATCGAGATCTGCATGTGATGGCCCGGCAGGCCCTCGTGATAGGTCGTGTTCTCGAGGTCCCACATCGGCATCGCGGTCATGTCGCTGAGGTGGGCGTAATAGATGCCCGGCCGTGAGCCATCCGGCGTGCCCGGATAGTAGTGTTGCACGCCACCCTTCTCTTCGCGAAACGCCTCAACGCGCTTCACCACCAGCGGCGCCTTCGGCAGGCGGCCGAAATACTCCGGCAGCTTCGCCCGCATCCCGTCGAGATAGGTTTCGGCCTGCTTCAGGTACGCTGCGCGCCCGGCGTCGGTATCCGGCAGGTAGAATTGCTTGTCCTCGCGCATGAACTTGAACATGGCGGGCAGATCGCCCTTGAAGCCCACCTTCTCGCGGATCGCTTCCATCTCGCCACGGATGCGCGCGACTTCCTTGAGCCCAAGCTCATGGATCTCGTCCGCCGTCATTGTGGTCGTGGTCTGCAGTTCCAGCATGTTGTTGTAGTATGCAACGCCGTCCTTCAACGCGCCGACGCCCTGCGACTGCTCGCTGGTGTTCGGCCTGTCGGCGGTCAGCCACGCGATGATGCGATCATAGGCCGGCTTCACCTTTTCCGTCAGCGCAGCCGAGGCCGCAGCCTCCATCGCCTTGCCTTCTTCCTTCGTCGCCTTGCCGCCATCGACCAGCGACTTGATCTTGCCCTTCGCATCCGCCCACAGCGGCGAATCCTTGCCCGCCCCAAAAGGCGCGCCGGTGATGATATTCTTCGATTCCAGCATCACCTGGTCATACGCAAAGCGCGGCGGCCGCGTGCCCGCCTCCACGCCCAGCTTGGCTTGATCGAGGGTCTGGTCCAGCGCCCGCGCCACTTCGCCGAGACGGGCGATGTAGGCGTCCATGTCCGACTTCTCGCTCACCGAATGGAAGCTGATCATGAAGTTGGCGAGGAAGGCGTGCGGGCCGTCCTTGCTGAAAATGTAACCGTCGCGGCGGAACTTGGCGGACTTCTCGTCCATCTCCGCCTGCAGGGCCCACATGTCGAACGACGTCTGCGATTCCTGGTCCAGCTTCGCGCGGTCGAACGTCTTCTTCATCTCGGCGACGCTGGCCTTTTCCCAGGCCAGTTTCGCGTCCGCCTCGGCGTCAGTGAACTGATCGATCTTGTCGTACTGCTCCTTGCGGCCAAGCATGGTGAGCTGCAGCGGGCTCTTCTGCAGCGACTCTTCATACTTTGCATCGAACCATTTGGTCAGTTCGCTGCTGGTCTTCTCGATCTCCGCCGCTGTCGGGGCGGGAGGCGCGGCTGGCGTGCAGCCGCCCATTCCAACGATGGTGACAAGCGCCGCAACCGCGGCAGAGATCCACATACGCATCAGCTGTTCCTAGGCCTTGGTTTTCGTTGCTTCGATCCAGCGCTTCACGCGCGCTTCCAGCACCGGCAGGGGCAGAGCGCCGCCGCCGAGCACCGTGTCGTGGAAGCCGCCATAGGTGAACTTGTCGCCAAGCTCCTTCTGCGCCAGCGCCCGCAGCTCCTGGATCTTGATCATGCCGATCTTGTAGCAGGTCGCCTGGCCCGGCCACACGATGTAGCGGCGAACCTCCGACTTGATCGCGCTTGCGGCGATCGACGAGTTGTCGGTGAAGTATTTGACGCCCTGCTCTTCGGTCCATCCTTTCGAATGAATGCCCGTGTCGACAACCAGACGGATCGCACGCCAGATCTCGGCCGAGAGGCGGCCATAGTCCGAATACGGGTCCGTGTAGAAGCCCATGTCCTTGGCCAGCGCCTCGGAATAGAGCCCCCAGCCTTCCTGATAGGCCGTGTAGCCATACTGCGTGCGGAACTTCGGAATGTCCGTCAGTTCCTGCGCAATCGAGATCTGCATGTGGTGGCCCGGCACGCCCTCATGGTACGCGATGGCTTCCAGCAGATAGGTCGGCTCCGCCGTCATGTCGCTGAGGTGCGCGTAGAACACGCCCGGACGCGAACCGTCCGGCGTTCCCGGGAAGTAGTGTTGCGCGCCGCCCTTCTCTTCGCGGAACGCCTCAACGCGTTTCACGACCAGGTCGGCCTTCGGCAGTTTGCCGAAATACTCCGGCAGCTTCTTCTTCATGTTCGACAGATAGTCGTCGGCCATCTTGAGGTACTGATCGCGGCCAGCATCCGTATCCGGCAGGATGAACTGCGGCGCGGTGCGCATGAACGTGAAGAACTCGTGCAGCGTCCCCTTGAAGCCGACCTGATCCTTGATCTTCTCCATCTCGCCATGGATGCGCGCGACTTCCTTGAGCCCAAGCTCGTGGATCTCGTCCGCCGTCATGGTCGTCGTGGTCTGCAGTTCCAGCGCGGTGTTGTAGTACGCCGCACCATCCTTCATCAGCTGCGAAGCGCCCTGCGCCTGTTCCGGCGTGTTCTTGCGGTCTTCCGTCAGCCACGCGATCACGCTGTCATAGGCCGGCTTCACGCTTTCTTTCAGCGCTTTCTCGGCGGCCGCCTGCAGAGCCGCGCCTTCTTCCGCCGTCACTTTCTTGGCGTCGACCAGACCCTTGATCTTGGCTTTCGCGTCCGCCCACAACGGCGTGTCGGCGCCCTTGCCGAACGGCGCGCCGGTGATGACGTTCTTCGATTCCTGAAGCGCCATGTCATACGAGAAACGCGGCGCGTGATTGCCTTCCGCCGCCGCCAGCTTGGCCTGATCAAGTATCTGCCCCATCGCGCGGTTCACCGCGTTGAGGCGCGAGATATACGCCTCCATGTCGCTCTTCTCTTCGACGACGTGGAAGTTCATGAAAATCTGCGGCAGGAAAGCCTGCGGGCCATCCTTGACGAAGATGTACGGCGCGCGGCGGAACTTCGCGCCCTTCTCTTCCGAATCCAGCGCCTGCACCCAGACGTCGTACGACGTGTGCGCTTCTTCGTTCAGCTTCGCCGGATCGAACTTCTCTTTCATCGCGGCAACGCTGGCGCGGCGCCAGGCGAGGTGCTTGTCCTGCGCGGCTTCGCTCATGTCGTCGAGCTCGCCATAGTGATCCTTGCGGCCCTGCACGGTGAGCGAGATCGGGCTCATCTGCAGTTCTTCTTCATACTGGGCGTCGAACCACTTGTTGATGTCGGCGCTCGCCGTTGCGATCTCCGCGGCCGTCGGCCCGGGAGGCGTCGCCGGCGAACACGCCGCGACAACGGCCAAAAGGCCCGCTGCTATCCAGTTACGCATTGTCTCTCCTCACGCCTTTTTCTGTTCCGCAATCCACGTATGGATGCGCTGTTCAAGGATCGGCAGCGGCATCGAGCCCCCGCCGATCACCGTGTCGTGGAATGACTTCCAGTCGAACTTGTCGCCCAGCGCCGCCTTCGCTTCATCGCGCAGCTTCTGGATCGTGATCATCCCGATCTTGTAGGTCGTCGCCTGTCCCGGCCACAGCAGGAACCGCTTCACCTCGCTCTTGATCGAGCTCTCCGGCCGCGCCGAGTTCGCCATCGCCCACGCGACCGCCTCGTCCTCCGTCCAGCCCTTGGCATGCAGCCCCGTGTCCAGCACCAGCCGCACCGCGCGCCACAGCTCCGAGTTCAGCCGCCCGAAATCGTTGTAGGGATCGGTGAACATCCCCATCTCCTTGCCGAGCTCCTCGGCATAGAGACCCCAGCCCTCCGCAAACGCAGAGTAGCCGTACTGCGTCCGGAACACCGGAATGTCCGTCAGCTCGTTCTGGATCGCGATCTGCATGTGATGGCCCGGCACGCCCTCGTGATAGGCGAGGCTCTCCAGCGCCCACAGCGACACCGCGCTCATGTCCGACAGGTGCGCATAGAAAATCCCCGGCTGCTTCCCGTCCGGCGTCGGCCCGTAATAATGCGCCGCCCCGCCCGGCACTTCCCGGAATGCCTCGACACGCTTCACGACCAACGGCGCTTTCGGCAACCGCCCGAAATACTCCGGCAGCTTCACCTTCATCGCATCGAGATAGCCCTCGGCCTTCTTGAGATACGCCGCGCGCCCCGCAGCCGTATCCGGCAGGTAGAACTGCTTGTCCGTCCGCATGAACTCGAAGAACGCCTTGAGATCGCCCTTGAAGCCGACCTTGTCCTTGATCGTCTCCATCTCCGCGTGAATGCGCTCGACCTCCTTGAGCCCCAGCTCATGGATCTCGTCCGCCGTCATCTTCGTCGTCGTCTGCAGCTCAAGCGAAGCGTTGTACCAGTCCGCCCCGTTCGGCAGCGTCAGCGCGCCAACCTTGCCCGACGGCGCGTTCACGCCATCCGTCTCAAGCCACCCGATCAACCGCCCGTAAGCCGGCTTCACCTGGTCCACCAGCGCCGCCTTCGCCGCGTCCTGCCACGCCTTCACCTGTTCCGGCGTCGCCTTGCCCGCAGTTTTCAGCCCCGCGATCTTGCCCTTCACGTCCTCCCACAGCGGCGAGTCCGGTCCCTTGTCGAACGGCGCGCCCGTGATGATGTTCTTCGCTTCGGTCGCCGTGCGGTCATAGCCGAACCGCGGCATGCGAATGCCATCCGCCGCCGCCAGCTTCGCGCGCTCCACCGCCTGGTCCATCGCCGGCGCCAGCTTGCCGATCCGCGCGATCAGCGCGTCCATGTCGGAGGGCGCGTCCACCTTGTGATACGTGATCAGGAAGTTCGGCAGCTCCGTATGCGGTCCGCTATAGCCAAACACATAGCTGTAGCGTTGCCACTTCTGCCGTATCTCCGACCGCGCCAGCTCCAGATCCCAGATCGCCCACGAAATCTTCGCGTCATCGTTCAGCTTCGCCGGATCGATCTTCGCCTTCATGTCGGCCACGCTCGCGCGCCGCCACTCCAGCTGCTTCAGACCGTCCGCCTCGGAGAAATCGCCCAGCTCGTCATACTTCTCCTTGCGCCCCATCTGCGTGAGGCTGAGCGGGTTCATCGCCAGCTCTTCCTCGAACGCGGCATTGAGAAACGCCGTCAGCTTCGCGCTCTCCGCCGTGACCTCTGCCGCTGTCGGCGGAGGCGGCGCCGGCGGCGTCGCGGGCCCGCACGCAACCAGCAGCGTCGCAAACGCCGCAGCAAACAGAACTCTCATAGACTTCTCCAACTCTGTCCCCGCTCATCCCGACGAACGTCGGGATCCAGGAACCGCGCAGACCCTTGCTCTGACTTTGAGCTGCAGCCCAAATTTCGAGCAAGGTTTTAAGTCCGCCCTGGGTCCCGACGTTCGTCGGGACGAGCGGTTCTCTCAGTTAGCTCAAGCCGCCGCCTTGGTCTTCTCGATCCAGCGATCGATCTTCCGCTCCAGCACCGGCATCGGCAGGGCGCCGCCACCGAGGATCTGGTCGTGGAAAGCCGGATAGCTGAACTTCGCGCCCAGCTCCGTCCGCGCCTTGTCGCGCATCTGCTGCAGCTTGATCATGCCGATCTTGTAGGACGTCGCCTGTCCCGGCGTGGTGATGTAGCGCCGCACTTCGGACGCGATCGCCGCCTTCGGGATCGACGAGTTCTCGGTGAAATACTTCACCGCCTGTTCCTCGCTCCAGCCCTTCGCGTGGATGCCCGTGTCGAGCACAAGCCGGATCGCGCGCCAGATCTCGCCCGACAGACGGCCATAGTCATTATAGGGGTCCTGCAGCGCGCCCATCTCCTTGGCCAGCGACTCCGAATAGAGCCCCCACCCTTCCACATACGCGCCATAGAAATACTGCGTGCGGAATTTCGGCAGGCGGTTCGGCCCCGTTTCCTTCTCCAGCTCCTGCTGGATCGAGATCTGCATGTGATGGCCCGGCAGGCCCTCGTGATACGCGATGTCTTCGAGCAGGTAGGTCGGCTCTGCGCTCATGTCCGACAGGTGCGCGTAGAACGTGCCCGGCCGCGAACCATCCGGCGTCGCCGCTTCATAGTGCTGCGCGCCGCCCGGCTCTTCCCGGAAAGCCTCGACACGCTTCACCAGCAGCTTCGCCTTCGGCAGCTTGCCGAAATACTCCGGCAGCTTCTTCTCCATCGCATCGAGATAGCCGCGCGCCAGCGTGAGATACTGCTCCGCGCCAGCATCCGTGTTCGGCAGGTAGAACTGCTTGGCCGTGCGCATGTACTCGAAGAAGTCTTCCAGCGAGCCCTTGAAGCCGACCTTGTCCTTGATCGTCCTCCATCTCGCCGCGAATGCGCGCGACTTCCTTGAGGCCCAGCTCGTGGATCTCGTCCGCCGTCATGTCCGTCGTCGTCGAAAGATAAAGCCGCGCATTGTAGTACGCGACGCCATCCGGCTGTGCGCCAACACCCTTCGCTTCCGGTGAAGCGTTCGGCTTGTCCTTCACGATCCACGCTGCGAGGCGCTCGTAAGCCGGCTGCATCTTCTCGACCATCGCGAGCCGCAATTGCTCGGTAAGCGCCACGGCCTCTTCCGGCTTCAGCTTTCCTGCTTCGGCCAGCGCCTTGATCTTTTCCTTGCCGTCCGTGAACAGCGCCGAATCCGTGCCCGGCTTCACCTTGTCCTTCAGCGTCTTCATCGGATCGACCGGCGCCTTGAACGGCGCGCCGCTCGTCACCCGCGCGATCTCGGAGGCGGTCTGGTCATAGGCAAAGCCCGGCATCCGGTTGCCGGCCTCAGCGTTCAGCGTCGCCTGTTCGATCAACTGGTCCAGCGCTGTCCCGATCGCGCCCACGCGCGAGATGTAGGCTTCAAGATCGGCTTTATCGTCGACGCGATGCTCGTTGATCAGGAAATTGACGAGCCCCGTGTGCGCGCCATTGCGCCCGAAGATATAGCTATGACGACGGAACTGGTTGGCCTTCTCGTCGCGCGTCAGCTCGAGGTCCCAGACCTCATAGGACAGCCGCGTATCCTCGCTCAGCGTCTCCGGCTTGAACTTCGCTTTCATGTCCGCGACGCTTTGCTTGCGCCAGGCCAGCTCCTCGTCCGCCGCCTTCTCGCTGCGATCGTCCAGCTCGCCATACCTGTCCTTGCGCCCCTGCGCCGTCATCGACTCCGGGCTGAGCTGCAGCTCCTCCTCAAACTTCGCGTCCAGAAACGCGATGAGATCCTCACTGTTCTTGGCGATCTCCGCCGCCGTCGGCCCCGCCGGCGCCGCTGGCGAACAAGCGCCCAGCACCGCCAGCATCACTGCCGCGCCAAAGATTGCCCGCATTCTTGTCTCCCCGTCGAAGGTTCTGCCCTTATCGACTCCCGATATAGCGCGATGATTCTCCCGCTGTCATCCGCAACCGTCGAAAACCCGCGCGCAGCCTCCCCGGCGCCCGCCTCCAGGCAAAAAGTTACACCCCATTTTGTTGGACAGCCCCCGCGCCTATCCAACAAACGCCGAAAAAACTTCCCAAGTGATCTCAGTCACTTGCCTCAAAACTATGCTGGATTGGCGTTTGGCAAATCGGCCGGGCTCCGGGCAGGCGTATAGTCCTGCCCATGACACCGGCACGACCCGCATCATACGGACTTGGAACCCCGCCGCCTCTGCAGCTCTGGCTGCATGCGGTGCTGATGCTGTTCGCCGAGCTTGTGTCCCACGCCGCCTCAACCCTCCAGATGGTCCTCGTCCGCCGCACACGTGAATGCCACACGAAAGCGTCGCACGAAGACCTGCCCCGAGCGACGAGCGGCAATCCCTTCAAGGAAACAGATCAGGCCGAACCAACCGGCCTCTCCACTGGAAGCGGCCTCCTGGCCGCGTTCCCCGCGAAGGCGGGGATCCAGACTCCGCGCGAAGCGCGGACAAACAACTCAAGCGCGCTCCGCGCACTGACCAGCCCCCCGCCTTCGCGGGGGACACGGGTTGATAGATGCGCGCCACGCTCTCTCCTGTCATTCCGGGCGAAGGCGCAACGCGCCGCAGACCTGGGTGAGCGACGGCGCCTTGGCGCGATTTGGTCCGGGGGACCAAATCGAGGAGCGAACGCCGGAACCCCGGGAGCCACACGCGCACCCTCTCCCCGCTCATGCCGACGAACGTCGGCATCCAGGGCAGACGGCAAATCTTGTCCAAACTTGCAGCTTCAATCCGGCACACGCGTCAAAACCGTTCCTGGATTCCGACGTTCGTCGGAATGAGCGGTTATTGTCGGGGCCTGGTGCAAGCATCAGCCTGATCTGATCAGGCAAAAAGCAAAGAACACCCGAACCCCGGCCCCCAGCCGCAGGGATCGCATCCGCATGCCCGGTTGACGCCCCGCCCCCTGCGTCCGACAAACCCCGCAAAACAGAGGAAACCACCCATGGCCCGCTTCACCGGCAAATCCGTCATCGTCACCGGCGCCGCGTCCGGCATCGGCCGCGCCTCCGCGAAACTGTTCGCTGCCGAAGGCGCCAGTGTCATCGCCGCCGACAAGGCCGCCACCGTCAACGAAACCGTCGAGGCCATCACCAAGGCCGGCGGCAAGGCCATCGCCCTTGAAATGAACGCCGGCAGCTCCGCCGACGTCCAGAAGATGATCGACCTCGCCCTCAAGACCAACGGCAAGATCGACGTCATCTACGCCAACGCCGGCATCTCCGGCGGCACGCCAAATATCTTCGAACAGACCGAAGACCAGTGGCTCAACATCCTGCAGGTCAATCTCATCGGCCCGATGCTGGCGATCCAGTTCGGCGCGCCGCACATGATCAAGCAGGGCAAGGGCGCCATCGTCTGCACCGCCAGCGTCGCCGGCATCCGCAACGGCGCAGGCTCGCCCGCCTACTCCGCCTCGAAAGCCGGCGTCATCTCGCTTGTGTCGCTCGCCGCCAACCAGCTCGCCGGCACTGGCGTCCGCGTGAATGGCGTCGCCCCCGGCCTCATTGAAACCGGCATGACCCAACCGATCTTCGACCGCGCCCGCGAGAAAGGCACCGACGACAAGATCGGCCAGCTCAACGCCATGCGCCGCGCCGGCCAGCCAGAGGAGATCGCAAAAGCCGCTGTCTTCCTGGCCAGCGACGACGCCAGCTACATCAACGGCCACGTCCTCCCCGTCGATGGCGGCCTGTCGTCGTCGCTGCCCGTTGTCCCGCCGAGAAAATAAGCACAGGGAAGTCATGCCCACCGAAGCCCGCGTCCGCGCCTTCATCGCCCGTGTCGAGGCGCTCGACCATCTCGGCGCCATTCGCGATTTCTATCACGACGACGCCACCATGCAGGAGAACCTCGGCCAGAAGCGCGAAGGCATCGACGCGCTTCTCGCGGGCGAGGCCGCAGCGCTCAAGACCATGGGCGGCGCGCCCGCGACGCACTGCATCAGCTACGCAATCAGCGGCGACACGGTCTTCATCAACTGGCGTTTCGAGATGGGACCGGCCGAGCCGAAGCGCATGCTCGACGAGATCGCCATGCAGGTCTGGGATGGCGACCGCATCCGCAGCGAACGCTTCTATTACGACCCGGCCCATATCCGCTGAGGAAACCCGGTAAACCGCGCTTAACCCTGCGGCGCGAGCGCACACCTTAACGCCCGCAAACCGCATGTTAACTTGCCTGTGGAAAAACAGCCCTGCAGTCCGCATGGTCTGCGAAGCTGGTTGTCCGAATGCCGACGGAATTGTTCCTCGAGCCGATGCGAACCGCCCCGCTGGTGCAACACGCCAACGGCAGGCTGGGTCCGTCAATGTCGCTGGTGAGGTCGTTCATCCGCCGCGTCGAGCAGCAGGACTATGTCGGTGCAATTGCACACTTCTACCACGACGACGCCAGCGTCCAGGAAAACCAGGATGCGCCGCGCGTCGGTCGCGGCGCCCTGATCGCCCACGAGATGGACCTGATGGTCCGCTACGGCAGTATCCCGGTGCGCAAGGTCGAGCGCTTTGCGATCAACGGCAACACGGTCTTCATCAACTGGATCTTCGAACTGAACACGCCCAGCCTCGGCAAGCGCGTGTTCGATGAAGTCGCGATGCAGCACTGGGATGGCGACCGCATCCGCCGCGAGCGCTTCTACTACGACCCCCAGCAGCTCTGCCCAACTACTTGAGCGCCACCAGCGCCGCGCCGCCCGCCAGCAGCGCAAGCCCCGCCGCCCGCTTCAGATCGACAAGATGAATCGGCGCGCCGAACAGTCCGAACTGATCGATCAGTGTCGACATCACCAGCTGCGCCACCACCACGCACATCACGAAATTCCCGACCCCGAAGTTCGGCGTGATGAACGTTGCGCTGATCGCATAGAACGCCATCGCCGCGCCCCCGAACCACGCCAGCGGCGGCACCGATCCAAACAGGTTGCCTGCGGGTATCGCCGGCCTGAACGCCGCGACCACGCACCCCACGACCAGGAACGACATCCCCACCGCAATCAGCGATGCATGCAGCGGCGACTGGATCGTCCGGCCCAGCGTTCCCTGCAACGCGGCCATCACGGGAATCAGGGCTCCGGCCAGAGCGGCCCAGACGGCAAGCAGGGCGACGCTGTTCATGTTCATGGCGCGATCTCCGGAATGTCCGGCTTTTCACTACGCTGAGCCGCGAACACGCGCATCTGCCTGAAACGAACAGTTTTGCTCATAGTCCCGCGATCCCCACTCTTTACCGGACTCGATGCGACGGGCACTGTCCGCTCATGAAACCGGTCCAGCCTGCCCTTGTCGCCCTCGCAATCGCGGCTGCGACTCTCGTTTCAGCGGCGCATGCCCAGACCCCTGACCTCGCCGGCTACTGGTCGCACGCGACCGCCACCAATCTCGAACGCGATCCGAAATTCGGCGACCGCCTCGTGATGACGCCGGAAGAAGCCGCGCAGGCCGAAGACGAAATGGTGATCGGCGACGAACACCGCACCTCCTTCGTCGTCTCCCCCGCCAACGGCCAGTTGCCAGATCTGACGCCAGCCGCAAAAGCCGCCCGCGCCGATCGCATGGCGCAGCTTCCGCGCGGCATAGGTTATCTGCGCGGCGATCATCCCGAGAGCATGACGCTCGCCGAGCGCTGCCTGCGCGATTACGGCTCGCTGCTCGGCCCGCCCATGATGCCGGTCGGGTACAACAACAATTACCAGATCATCCAGACGCCGGACTATGTCGTGATCCTCGTCGAGATGATCCACGATGTCCGCATCATCCCGCTCGCCGGCAAGCATCGTCCTGATACGATCAAACAGTGGATGGGCGACTCGCTCGGTCACTATGAGGGCGACACGCTGGTGATCGAGACCACCAACTTCCGCCCCGACCTCGCCTTCCGCGGCGCGCCGGAAAACATGCACCTGACCGAACGCTTCCGTCGCATCAGTGACAAGCAGATCGTCTACTCGTTCGAGATCAACGAACCGAAGATCTTCGAAGCGCCGATCCGCGCCGAGGTCGCCTTCAACGCCATACCCGGACCGGTCTATGAATACGCCTGCGCCGAAGGGAACTATTCCTTTCCCAATCAGCTGATGGGTCACCGCGTCGCGGAAACCGAAAACGGAACCGACAAATGACACAAGCCGGGGGGCTCGTTCGACTTGGTGCGCTGGCCACGCTGCCGCTGGTAGTAGGCGCCTGCTCGTCGCTGCCCAGCATGCCTTCACTGCCGAACTTCATGCCGGGACCAAAGCCGATCTGCTCCGGCGCCGGCCTCAAGGTCGATATCGATTTCGTGGAAGCCGGCCGGCACGACTGCATCATCGCGCCTGATGGATCCATCGTCGTCTCCGTCGATCACGAACCGGCCTATGTCGAAGGCATCAACCCTAGCCCATGGTTTGCTTTCCGCGTCACGAGCGAAGCCGCGCGGGCCGCAACCATCACGCTGGACTACACGGACTACAATCACCGCTACGCCCCCTATGTCAGCACCGATGGCCGCAGCTGGAGCAAGCTCACCGACAGCCAGGTCACGCTGAACGAGAAGAAGACGCGCGCGACCCTGAAGGTAGATCTCACCGCGGGCTCCACCTGGATCGCCGGTCAGCCGATGTCGCCGTCAAACGACAATCTCGACTGGACGCGCAACGCGCTCAGCGGCCTGGGCTTCAACGAACAGAAGTACGGCGAGTCACTTGAAGGCCGTCCCCTCATCGGTTTCAGCGGCCCGGGGGCGCTCGAAGCGATTGTCGTGCTGACGCGCCAGCACCCGCCCGAGACCAGCGGACAGGAGGCCTACCGCGGCTTCCTCGATCGCCTGCTCAAGCGCGACGATGACAAGGCGCGCGCTTTCCGCAATCGCTATCGCATCATCATCGCGCCGATGCCCAACCCCGACGGCGTTGATGCCGGCAACTGGCGGCTCAACGCGGGCGGCGTTGACCTCAACCGCGACTGGGGCGCATTCTCGCAGCCGGAAACCAAAGCGCTGTCGCAGTGGATCATCGCTGCAGCCGGCGGTCGCCGCGTCGTGTCGATGATGGACTTCCACTCGACCGACAAGACCGTCATCTACGCCCCGCCGCTCGAAAGCGCCTCGCCGACGATCGCCTTCCTGCCCTTCCTGAAAACCGCGTTCGACACCACGCTCAGCGCGCCGCCGGAGTGGAACTACGCCCACAACGCCAATGGCGGCACATCAAAAGGCTGGGCGCTCGACGCGCTGAAAGCGCCCGGCATCACCGTCGAACTCTGGGACCAGATCCCAACCAACGACGCCCGCAAGCTCGGCGCGACAGCGGCCGATGCGCTGATCGACTATTTCGCGAAATAGCGCCTAGAACGTCTTCCGCACGTTCACATAGACGAACCGGCCCTGCGGATTGTGCAGGTCGCCGAGATAGCCAAAGTTCGTGTCGGCCAGCGGCGGGACTTCATCGAACAGATTGCGCGCACCGATCCGAACGCGCGTCGGCGCGTTGCTGTCATGATCGAACTCGTATTGCAGATACAGGTTGTGCGTCTGGAATTCGTCGATGATCCACGGCTGGCCGCTCAGCAGGTTGAAATCGTCGTACACGTCGCCGACGTAAGACGTGAACCAGCCCGCGCCCCACGCATCCTTGTTCCAGCTCAGTGAGGCGGTATAGCGCCACTCCGGCCGGCCGAAGTCGCGAACGAGATCACCCTGCCCCGCCACGCGAAGCGCCGAGGGAATGGCGCCGGCGGCGTTCGCCGCGTTGATGATCGCGCCCGTCGGCGACACGTCCTGGAAGAACTTGTCGAGATAGGCCGCGTTGATGCGGAACGAGAAATCACCCACCGGCGTGTCGAACAGGTCGTAATACAGCCCGAGGTCGAGGCCCTGCACCGTTCGCTTGTCGAGGTTCAGATAGTTGTCATCGACGAACAGGATGTCGCCCACAGGCGTCAGCCCGGTCCCGGCGAAGGCCGCAATATCGCCCGCATCAGCGGCGGCGCGGACAACGGCTGGGTTTGAGCTGCCGCTCAGGCGCATCACATAGTCGAGCAGGATCTGGTTATCGTCGCCGAAAATGCCGACGACGTTCTCCTGCTTGATCTGCCACCAGTCAGCGGTGAACGTCACTTTGCCCCACTCTTCGGGGATGAAGGTGCTTTCGAGCACGAGGCCGTATGACAGGTTGGTCGATTCTTCCGGCTGCAGTCCGGCATTGCCGGCGCGGTTCGACGTAACGGCCTGCACCGAGCCAGCGACGGTCGGGCAGCTGGTCGTGAATGCAGGAACCGGCGTGCTGTTCGCAACGGCCTGGCGCACAGCGGCTTCGCAGCGAATGAAGTCCGTGCGGTTGTTCGAACGTTGCAGGCCGCTTTCATACTGCTGCTGCAGGTTGGGCGCGCGGAAGCCTTCTGACCACGCCGAGCGGAACAGCAGGAAGTCGAAGGGCCGCCACGACAGCGCGACCTTCGGCTTGGTCACCGACCCGAACGTATCGAAATCCTCGTATCGCGCGGCCAGCTGCATGTCGATTTTCTGGGCCAGCGGAATGCCCATGTCCTCCGACACCAGCGGCACCTGCAGCTCGACATAGCCGGACTGCACGGTGCGATTGCCGCGCGTATCGAGCGAGCCTGAATTGCCCATCAGATCGTTGGACGTGAGACCGCTGACGATGTCGGTGAAATTGATCGAGCCGTCCTGGCGCGGATCGCGATCATCCACGAACGTTTCGCGCCGCGTCTCGACGCCGATGGCGGCGCCGACATCGCCGGCCCAGAGCGTGACAAGATCGGGGCGTGACAGTTTGAAGTCCCAAGACGCCAGTGACGTCCGGTTGCGGCGGGAGACCTGCACCGTGATCGCACGGATCGCCGCAGCGTTGCTGGGCGTGCAGTCGCCTGCGGCGATGTCGACCACGCAACCGCCATTGAACGGATTGTAGGCGTCGGGCGTCGAAAGTGCGAGCTGCTGCTGGAACAGCGTGTTGGAAATGCGGTTCTCGCTGTCGACCGTCGAGGCCATTGTGTAGAGAAGTCCGGACTCCCAGTTCCAGCCCTCGAAGTCGCCGCGCAGTCCGACCAGCGCGCGCGTCGAGTAGTTCTCGACTTCCGTCTTGCGCGGACCTGCATCGATGGGACGGTAGGACGTCAACGTCAGCGCAAGGCCACCGGCCGGCGCGTTGGTGTTGGCGAGGCGGTTGGGCGAACCAACCGGGCCGAACGGATTGTAGTAGTTGCTCGCCGGAATGACGATCGGGACCGCCGCCAGCATCGGCGCCGCTTCGCGATAGCCGACCGAGTCGGCGAGATAGCCGCCCGCTTCGGCAAACAGCTCCAGATTGTCGCCGAGGTCCTGATTGAAGAACGCGAACAGGTTGTAGCGATCGACCCCGTTGGTGACCGTCGTGTCCTGGTTGACGTTATAGCGCGTGCCTTGTGGCCGCGTGGATGTCGTTCCCAGACACGTGTCCACCGTGAAGGCGACGGCGCATCCGCCGAGCGAAGTCGGCTGCGTATGAAACTGTCCGGCGGCATTGCTGACCGGGACGGCGTTGACGGTCAGGTTGCCCGTTGTGAAGCGGTCGAAGGCGCCCCACGCCGAGGTCAGCGACGTATTGTTGAACCCGGCTGACGCCGTCGCATCCGCCGCCCAGTTCGCCGGCAGCCGGCCGCGCAGATCGGCATTCGCCGTGAAATCGCGGTCGCTGGCGAAGATGGGATCGCGCGTGAAGTACGAGCCGAGCACCGACAGGCGGGTCGCGCCATCGTCGGATTTGATGCCCAGCTGCATCGAGGCCGTGAACTCGTCCGCCGACGCGCCATCCTCGCTGCCATAGGTGAGATCGAGCGCGAAGCCTTCGAGATCGTCCTTCAGGACAGTGTTCACCACGCCCGCAACCGCGTCCGCGCCGTAGATGGCGGAGGCGCCATCGAGCAGGACTTCGATCCGCTTGATGCCGGTCGTGGGAATGGAGTTGGTGTTGACCGTCACGACCGGCACGAGGTTCTCGGCCTGCGTTCCCGGGTGGTTGACCATCCGCCGGCCGTTCAGCAGCACCAGCGTATTGCCCGTCCCCAGCGCCCGCAGGTTGATCGAGGCCGTGTCGCCCCGCGCATCGTTCAGGCTGCCGATCGTCCGGCTGGTGTTGAAAGACACATCGCCCAGTTGGGGAATGGAGCGGAACAGATCGTCGCCGGACGACGCCGCGATGGCGTCCAGTTCCTTTTCGCCGACCACCATGACCGGCAGCGCATCCGTTGGTTGGGCGCCGACGATTTGAGAGCCGACGATGACAACGACGTCGGAATCCGAGGGAACATCGTCTGGCGGGGGGGCTGTCTGCGCTCTTGCGACACCGGCCAGCGCCAGTGTTGTCGAAGCCAGCAGCAGGGCGCGAACGGCCGATCTGCCTACGGAATAGTCGCATGTTTTCCCCCTGGCCGTGACCCGTCACAGCGTCACCAGGCAATTCACGCGACATCATCCGCGGCCCTGCACGTGTCAACCAAATTCACGGCCCGCGGGCTCCCGCCAGGCGAACCGGCGCCAACGCCGCTCTCCCTGCGGGCGCCATGGTCTTCAAAATGCCGGGCTTCACGGCTAATTGAAGCGTTGTTTTCAAGGCTTTGACCCCGGCGCGTTGACCGAATTTCAAGCCAGAGCATCTATGATCCTATTCCAAGGGTTCATTCAGCCTCGGTTCCAGCGCGTGGCGCACCGCTTCATCGCGGAAACGTCATCGGTTTTTGGCTCGCCGCGTCGGCGGGCCGCAGACGGAAACGTGTCCGGAGCGCGTATGAGAACCCAGCCTTTCGGCGGCCCGCAGGATGGCCGCGCGGGCGGTGGAAGTGTAGAGTCGTGACGGAGTTTCGAGAATTATGGTGCTGAGCAAGGGCAAGTTAATTGCGGGCGTTGCAGCGGTGGCCGTCCTGGTCGTCGGCGGCATTGCTTTCGCCGCCCTTAATGGTGGTTCGGGCGCGCATGGCGCGCAGAGGTCGCTGGCGGTGCTCCGGGCGGAAGCCGGCAGGACCGGGCGGTCCGGGTGGTCCTGGCGGCGGTCGTGGCGCCCCGCCACGCAGGTCGAAGCGGTCGCCGCCGAATCCCGCGTCTTCTCATCCCGCATCGAAGCGCTCGGCACGCTGGAGCCGCGCGAGCGCGTGGTGCTCTCGGCCAACGCAGCCGACCGCGTCACCGGCGTCTTTTTCGAAGACGGACAGCGCGTCGCCAAGGGCAAGGTGCTGATGACCCTCGTCAACGAGGAAGAGAACGCCGCACTGCGAATCCGCCCGCGCGACCGAAGCCAACACGCGTCTGGTCTACGAACGCAACCAGCGTCTCGCAGCGGCCGACGCCGTGGCCCAGCTTGAACTCGAACGCAGCAAGTCCGCCTTCGACGCGGCCTCCGCCGCCGTAGGCGGCGTTCAGGCCCGCCTGCGCGACCGCGTGCTTCTCGCCCCCTTCTCCGGCGTGCTCGGCTTCCGGCAGGTTTCCACGGGCGCCTATGTCTCGCCCGGCCAGACCGTTGCGACGCTGATCGACGACTCGCAGATGCGTCTCGAATTCGGCGTTCCGTCGATCTACCTGACCGACCTCCGCCAGGGTCTCGAGATCACCGCCGTCACCAAGGACATCCCGGGCCGCAACTTCGTCGGCAAGCTGACCTCGATCGACAACGCGATCGACCCGATCTCGCTGGCCGTGAAGGTCCGCGCCACCCTGCCGAACGGCGATGGCGCCCTGAAAGCCGGCACGTCGATGAGCGTCGTGCTGATTTCGAAGCCGCGCACCTCGCTCGTGATCTCCGAGATTTCGGTGATCGCCGAAGGCTCGAAGAACTTCGTCTACGTCGTCGACCAGTCGAAACAGCCTAACACAGCCAAGAAGACGGAAGTGACGCTGGGCACGCGCGAGCGCGGCGTGGTGGAAGTTCTGACCGGACTGAAATCCGGCGACGTCGTGATTACTGACGGCGTGCTCAAGGTTCGCCCCGGCGCACCCGTGCGCGTTCGCTCGGCCGGCCCTGCTGGTGCGGACGCAGCCCACGTCGCGGCCGCTCAGGGAACTTCAGACAAGGCCGGGCTCGCGCAATAGCGCCGTTCTTATAGCGCCGGGAGTACCGCGCCATGCTGCTTTCGGACGTCTCAATCAAGCGACCGGTGTTCGCCACCGTCATCGGCTTCCTGCTGGTGGCGCTCGGCATCGTCGCGTTCACGCGCCTCGCCCTGCGCGAATATCCGGACATTGACCCGCCCATCGTCTCGATCCGCACGACCTATGCGGGCGCGTCCGCCAACGTCGTGGAATCCCGCATCACCGAGGTGATCGAGGATCGCATCGCCGGCGTCGAGGGCATCCGCTACATCAACTCGTCCAGCCAGGACGGCCAGTCGATCATCGCGATCGAGTTCGACATCTCCCGCAACATGGACTCGGCCGCCAACGACATCCGCGACCGTGTCGGCGGCGTTCTCCGCCAGCTGCCCGAAGAAGCCGATCCGCCAGACGTCCAGAAGGCCGATGCCTCGGAAGAGACCGTCCTGTGGATGCGCCTCGCCAGCGACAAGCGCACGCCGCTTGAGCTGACCGACTATGTCGAACGCTATCTGGTCGACCGCTTCTCCTCCATCGACGGCGTCGCCCGCGTGCAGATCGGCGGCCAGCGCACGCCCGCCATGCGCGTCTGGCTCGACCACCACGCCCTCGCCGCGCGCGGCCTTACCGTCAACGACGTCGAGCGCATCGTGCGGTCGGAGAACGTCGAGACGCCGGCGGGATCGCTGACCTCCGCTGACCTCATCTTCACCAACCGGATCGAACGCCCCTTCCGCACGCCTGCGGAATTCGGCCAGCTCGTCATCGCCAAAGGGCGCCGATGGCGTGGTCGTTCGCCTCGGCGACGTGTCGCGCATCGAATTCGGAGCCGAGGAAGATCGCAGCATCTTCCGCGCCAACGGCCTCGACGCCGTCGGCATCGGCATCGTCAAGCAATCCACGGCGAACGTCGTCGCGGTCGCCAAGGAAGCGCGCGCACGCGCCGCCGAGGTTATCAAGTCCCTGCCCGAAGACATGAACTTGCGGGTCAACTTTGACGGCTCGACCTTCGTCAACGCCGCGATCAATGAAGTGTTCACGACGCTTGGGATCGCCGTCCTTCTCGTGGTCGGCGTGATCTTCGTGTTCCTTGGCTCGTTCCGGGCGACGATCATTCCAGCCGTTACCGTGCCGATCTCGCTGATCGCCTCCTTCATGGTGCTGCTGGCGCTTGGCCTGTCGGTGAACATGCTGACGCTGCTGGCGCTGGTCATGGCCATCGGCCTCGTCGTGGACGACGCCATCGTCGTGCTCGAGAACATCCACCGGCGCATCGAGGAGTATGGCGAGACGCCGCTTGTCGCTGCCTATCGCGGCACGCGTCAGGTGGGCTTCGCGGTCGTCGCGACCACGCTCGTGCTGATCGCGGTGTTCGTGCCGATCACCTTCATGCAGGGACAGGTCGGCCGCCTGTTTACCGAGTTCGCCATCGCCATCGCGGCGGCGATCGCCTTCTCGATGCTGGTCGCGCTGACCATCTCGCCGATGATGGCGTCGAAGCTGCTGAAGCCGCACAGCGACGCGGAAAAGGACAAAAAGGGCTTCGCCTATCGCGTCGACCAGGCCTTCTCCGGCCTGCGTCGCTTCTATGGCTCGATCTACGACGCGACCGTGCGCCGCCCGATCGCCATCGCCATCGCGTTCTTCGCGATCGTCGCGGGCACGGCCTATCTCTTCACCGCGATCCCGGGCGAATACACGCCGAACGAAGACCGCGGCATGTTCCAGGTTTCGGTCAGCGGGCCGGAAGGCGCATCGTTCGAATACATGCAGCCCTTCGTCGAACAGATCGAGGCACGCCTCCTGCCCCTGCTTGAAAAGGGCGAAGTCGAAGGCATTTCGGTTCGCGCACCTGGCGGCTTCGGCGGCGTTGGCGGCGGCTTCAACAGCGCCTCGATCCAGGTCGTGCTGACCGGATGGGGCCATCGCCGCAACGGCTTCGATATTCTCAACGAGGTCAACAAGAAGCTCGGCGACATTCCGGGCGTCCGCGCCTTCGCCAACATGCCCGCAGGCTTCGGCGGCGGACGTGGCGGGGCGAGCAAGCCGATCAACTTCGTCATCAAGGGCCCGTCCTACGACACGCTGGTCAAATGGCGGAACACGTTTGTCGACGCGCTCAACGCCAACAATCCGGGCATCAACCAGATCGACTGGGACTACAAGGAAACGCAGCAGCAGTTCCGCGTCAGCGTCGACTATGCCCGCGCATCCGACCTTGGCGTGACCGTGCAGGAGATCGGTTCGACCCTGCAGACCATGCTTGGCTCCAAGCGCGTCGGCACGTTCGTGCAGAACGGCGAAGAGCGTAACGTGATCTTCGAAGGCGAGCGCACCGAACAGGCGACGCCCTCGGACATGGAGAACATCTATGTCCGCTCCGCGCGCACCCAGCAGCTGATCCCGCTGTCCAACCTGGTCAACGTCGAGCCGATGGCCGACAGCCGCCAGCTCAACCGCTACAACCGCGTGCGCGCCATCACCATCACGGCGAACCTCGATCCGGGCACCTCGCTCGGCGTCGCCCTCGACAAGATGGAAGCGCTTGGCCGCAAGGTGCTGCCGGAAGAAGCGGCGTTCGACTACAAGGGCCAGTCGCTCGACTACAAGCGCGCCGGCTCGTCGATCATGTTCGTGTTCGCCTTCGGCGTGCTGGTCGTGTTCCTCGTGCTCGCGGCGCAGTTCGAAAGCTGGATCCACCCGTTCGTCATCATGCTCTGCGTGCCGGCCACCATCGGCGGCGGCCTGCTCGGCATCTGGCTGACCGGCAACACGCTCAACATCTACACGCAGATCGGCCTGATCATGCTTGTGGGTCTGGCGGCCAAGAACGGCATTCTCATCGTCGAGTTCGCCAACCAGCTGCGGGACGACGGCAAGGAATTCCACGCCGCGCTGAAAGAGGCCGCCCTCACCCGCTTCCGCCCCATCGTGATGACGTCGTTGACCGCGGTCGCCGGCGCCCTGCCGCTGATCTTCAGTCACGGCGCGGGATCGGAAACCCGCGCAGCCATCGGCATCGTCATCCTGTTCGGGGTGACGACCGCGATGATGGTGACGCTGGTGCTGGTGCCGGCCGCCTACTCGCTGCTCGCCCGCCGCACAGGTTCGCCCCGCGACGTCGAGCGCAAGCTTGTGCAGGAAGAGTTGGCGACGCCTGCCGCCCCGATGCATCCGGCGGAATAGCCCAGGAGCTCTTGCGTGATGAGAGTGGGCGCTATCCGCCGCGCATCTCGCTCGGGCTCTTGCCGGTCCAGCGCTTGAACGCGCGCGAGAACGCCGCCGGATCGGAAAAGCCGACGAGGTAGGCCGTCTCGTTCACGGATGCCTTGCGCCCGCCGAGATAGTGCAGCGCCAGACGATGGCGCAGCTCGTCGAGCACTTTCTCGAATGTCGCGTCCTCGGCCTTGAGGCGTCGGAACAATGTCTGGCGGCTGACGGCCATCTTCTCGGCGATGGAGTCCATGCTGATATCGCCCGTGTGCAGCACCGGCATCAGCATGCATCTCGACCCTGCCGCGCGTGTCGACTTCGACTGCTCCAGCTCGTGCAGCAGCGCCTCGGCCTTTTCGCTCAGGACGCCGAAGACATAGCGAGGCTGCAGCGCGACGCGATAGCTGGAGAGCATCGGATCCATGCGCATCGCGTTCCAGTGACTGTCGAACACGACTGGACAGCCGAGCACCCGCTCATACTCAGCGCGCGTATTCCGGCGCTGCATGCGTGACATGCGCCTCAAGCACATGTGGCTTGGCCAGGAAGCGGCGCGGCTGGCACGCCATGCGCGCGAATGTCACTTCGGTGAGTTCGGGAAAGTCGTTCGGGTTGGCGCGTCCATCGACCACCCAGTAGGCGCCATCCTTGACCGTGCCCTTGAAGCGATCAGCGCCGGCGCCGACACCTTCCACTTCGATGGCGAGGCGGCCGAAGCGATTCATCTGCAGGAAGGCATCGCCCATCGTCTCGGACGCATTCATGATCAGCCCGGCAATCGACAGCTCACCGAGATCAACCGCCTCGCCATAGTGCAGCGCCAGCGCGGGGTCGCCGGTCAGCTCTTTCGCCGCCCGCATCAGTGCGATGTATTTCGGCATCGGCACGCGGTTGTCCTGATCGTCGAGCTCCGCCGGATCGATGCCCGACTGCGCCCACAGCGCGTCTGCGGAGGCGCCCTTCGAGATGGCGAGGCGGACAAGTCCGCGTGGCAGTCCTGCCCCAACTGTCAGCTCCGGCACGTCTGCTCCGATGCTTTGCAACCAGCGGTCATGATTTTGATGTCTGCGATCACGTCATGGCCCTCGCGGCTGTCAATACATTCATGACGCATTCAACGCCAACGCGCGATGAACGTTGAACAACCAGAAGAGGAACAAAAAATGAAAAACCTCCGCCTCCCCTGCCTCCTCACCACCGCCCTGCTCTGCCTCCCCGCTCGCCTTCGCCCAGACCGATCCGGCGCAAACGCCGGCGGCAGCGCAAGTCTACACGCCCACCTCGCTCGTCCCGGAAGGAAGCGTGCCGCGAACGCCGGACGGTCATCCTGACTTTCAGGGCGCCGTCTGGGCCACGAATTTCTTTCCGGTGTTTGGCGCCAATCCGATGACGCCGAACCTGGTCGTGCCGGAAGCCGAAGCCAGGAAAATCGTCGACACCATGTTTGCCGGCATGGGTCCGTTTCTGGAAAAGAGCATCGATCCGGAAGCGGCGCACATCATGGGCGACACCGACGGCTCTGCCCATCGTGCGAGGCGAGCGGCGCACGCGGCTGGTCGTCCTGCCGGCTGACGGCGCGCTGCCGCTGACGGCGGAAGCCAAGGCCGCGATCGAGGCGGAAGACAAAGCCGAGGACAAGAAGGACGATTACGAACAGCGACCAAGCGGCGAGCGCTGCCTCGTGCTCAGCGGCAATCCGCCGATCCACGCGGTCGTCTCGTACAACCGCCTGCAGTTCATCCAGACGCCCGGCTATATCGTCGTCCACAACGAGAACGGCGATGAGGCCCGCATCATCCCATTCGCGAGCGCGCACAAGCCGCCGGGGCCGACATCCTGGTATGGCGACAGCATCGCGCGCTGGGAGGGCGACACGCTGGTGATCGAGACGATCCGCAACAATCCGCTGGATCACGTGCGCGGACTGATGAGCAAGTTTGTCGTCAACCCCGACTCGAAGGTGATCGAACGCTACACGCGACTGTCTGCCGACGAACTGCTCTACCAGTTCACCATCGAAGATCCGAAGGCCTACGCCGCACCATGGCTGGCGGAGTTCTCGTTCTACGCAACGGACACCGGCATGTATCCCTCGTCGTGCCACGAGGCCAACTACTCGCTGCCCAACATCCTGATGGGACAGCGCGTGGCTGACCTGCATGCGGCGAAGACAACGAAGTAAGGTCCGTGCGGGCGCGGCTAGTGAAACACCGCGCCCGCACTCGACGCCGTCAGCACGATGCCGGACACAAACAGCAGGCCCAGCACGACGCGCCGGAACGCTTTCTGGTTGAGACGCTTGAACGCCATCGCGCCGATCAGAACGGGGATGGCAAGCGCCGGCGTGATGATCGCGAACATCTTCAGTGTCTCGCCGTTGATCTTGTCGCCCGCAATCAGATAGCCGGTCAGCGTTGCAACGTGCATCGTGATGTTGAAGCCCTGCATCACACCGCGCTGCGTGTCCTTGTCCCAGCCGCGCAGCGTGCACCAGAGCGTTGGGATGCCGCCCGCAAGTCCGCCGATGCCGCCGAACACGCCGCCGATCCAGCCGGAAATCGCATCAGCCCATTTGCCGCCCCACCTAACCGCGAGCGTCGCGGGCGCGAAGAACATCGCCGGGCAATAGATCAGCAGGAACATGCCGAGGCCCAGCTTGAACCCGGTCGGATCGAGAATGCCGAGCAGAAAGACGCCCAGCGGCACGCCGAGAAGGCCGCCGATCACGAACGGCATGAGTCGTTTGAAATCCGTCCCGCGCCATGTCAG
Organism: uncultured Alphaproteobacteria bacterium; assembly: GCA_963784415.1. Classification (GTDB taxonomy): domain Bacteria; phylum Pseudomonadota; class Alphaproteobacteria; order Caulobacterales; family Hyphomonadaceae; genus UBA7672. The sequence goes on along the minus strand of CAWARK010000001.1, from coordinate 71,641 downwards.
CGGCAGCGCGACCAGCTGCCCGATCAGCGAGCCGAACACGGCCATCGGCGCCGCGAGTTGCGGATCGACCGCCCACGCCCACACGGACAACGCCGCGAGCGAGAATGCAAAGCCCGACAGGCCCTGCACGAACCCGGCGAGCACTGCGCCGCCGATGACAATCGCCAGATAGCTATCCATCCGCCCCGTCTACACTGGCAGCGAGCTGAAACAAAAAGGGCGGCTCTTTTTGAGAGCCGCCCTTTCCATTTGAAGTCCAGATCAACCTACGGCTTCACGAGCGCGTCGTAGATCCAGGCGCGGTTTTTCTTCTGGTATTCGCCGAGAAGGGCGCGGTCCTGGATCATCCAGACCATGAAGAGGTCGTTCTTCGGATCGTACCACCACTCGGTGCCGGCAATGCCGTTCCACGAGAAGGTGCCGTTGCCCGTCGTCTTGGTCTTGGTGTCATCGATCACCAGCGACATGCCGAGGCCGAAGCCCATGCCCGGGCCCGGGAAGAACAGGCCGTTCTTGCGGATGTCCGGGTTGGTCTGGTCGATCATCATCAGCGCTTCAGTTTCCGGTTTCAGGATCTGAACGCCTTTGTAGGTGCCGTGGTTGGCCAGCATCAGAACGAAGCGGAGATAGTCTTCCGCCGTCGACGAGATGCCGCCGCCGCCCGAGAAGAACGTCTTCGGCGCGGCGTAATCGTAGTACAGCGCGTCCGTCTTCTGCGACTGGGCGAAGCGGCCGGACTTTTCCTTGGGCTGCACGAAGCCGGTGTCGGTCATGCCGAGCGGGCCGGTGACGCGCTCGCGGATGGCTTCTTCCAGCGACTTGCCGGTGATCTTCTCGATCACGCCGCCGAGGACATCGAGGCCCTGGCTGTAGTTCCAGGCGGTGCCCGGTTCGGCGATCATCGGCAGCTTGGCGACAACCTGCTCCGACCAGTCCTTGGCCGAGAGGTCCGTGCGGCCTTCGCCGCCGGCAACCCAGGCCTTCGAGATCGGCTGCGTCGGCTGGATGAAGGAGTAGATGATGCCCGACGTGTGGCTCATCAGGTGACGGATCAGCATCGGCTTGGTGGAGGCGACCGGGTCGCCGTCCTTTTGCCAGACCTTGATGTTCGCGAAGGCCGGCAGGTATTTCGACACCGGGGCGTCGAGGTCGAGCTTGCCTTCCTGCACCAGCGTCATCGCGGTGACGGCGACGATCGGCTTGGTCATCGAGAAGACGCGGAAGATGGTTTCATTCGACGTCGGCGTCGTCTGGCCGGGGCCCTGGACGCCGAAGCCGTGCTGGTAGGCGACCTGGCCCTTGCGGCCAACCAGCAGGTAGGCGCCGGGAAGCTTGCCGGAAGCGACGTCGGCATCGACGGCCGTGGTGATCACTGCGAGCTTGGCAGGATCGAAACCGAGCGCCTGCGCGTCGCCCATGACGAGCGAGGACGTCGACGGATCAACGGTGGTCGGTGTCGACTGGCACGCAGTCGCCAGAAAAAATGCTGCACCTGCGGCAAGAATTCCGCTTCTCATGACTCTCATTTGTGGGGTCTCCCTGCCCGCGCGGACCACGCTTTGCCGCGGGCCTCATGGTTGGCGTCGTACAGGTATTGCAACATTTGTGGAAGCAGCCCCGCGTTCACTGGCGTGTGTCCGCGAGAGGTGCAGAATCCAATCAAGTATGCGACACATAGGCCATGGCGCTTGCCGTTGCGGCGGGATAACTTGCGCCTCGGAGGAATTTCTTTTGCGCAGATGGCAGGGACAGGCGAATACGCCGTTCGCGCCGCCAGCGCCCTAGGGGAGTGGCAATGATCCGTTCGTCCTCGGCGCGTGTTCTCGCGCTGGCTTTAGCTTTGAGCATTGGAAGTCTTGGTCTCGCAGCCTGTGGCGGCGGCGGGTCCGACGACGAAGTCGTGTCGAAAGCGCCCGCAGGCTCGACGCCCGGCGAAGGCATGGGCGGCGCGACGACTGGCCGACTTCCGCACATCGCTCGACCTGAAAGAGTTGATGGGCCACGTGATGGACTACAACGCCTTCGAGGTCTGGCACCGTCAGGGCTGGATCATCGGCGACACGGTGCAGGAACTTTTCCCGACCGACGATGATGGCTGGATCGCTGCCGAGAACGCGGCGCGCACAGTCGCCGAAGCCTCGAACCTGCTGCTGCTGCCGGGACGTCCGCTCGACGACGACCGCGCGTGGGTGGACTTTGCGCACCAGCTCAATGAAGCGGGCATGAAGGCCGGCGACATGGCAGAAAAGAAGGACAAAAACGGCTTCTTTGATGCCGGTACGGACATGTATCGTGCCTGCCATGGCTGCCATGTGAAATATATCGCCAATGCGGACGGACCGCCGGCTGCAGCAGACCCGCTGAAGCCGCTGCCCAACCGCGCTGAGCCACCGCTGCCCAATCAATAGATTGTGGGAAGCTTGACGAGCAGCGCTGAAGGCCCTCAAGGCTGACGGACTGCTATCGGGGTCACCGTGAAATGCGGGACCCCCAGGGGAGAGACGAGATTGTTCCACGATTTCTTTTCATGGCTGCAATACGACCTTGGCAAAGGGACCGAGGAAGGCGCGCTGTCCTGGTCGCAGGCGCTGAACAATTCCCAGAACCTCTGGAACCTCTTCGAAGGCACGCACGTGCTGACGTTGATGTTCTTCGCGGGGACGATCTGGATCATCGACCTGCGCATGATGGGCTTTGCGTTCCGCAACGTGCCGTTCTCGCGCCTGAACGACAAAGTGCTGCCCATCACCATGATGGCGTTCGGCATGATGGTGTTCACGGGTCTCGTCACGTTCTTCGGACGCCAGCCGGCGACGTTCTATTATCACGACGTCTGGTTCCGCCTGAAGATGATCTTCCTGGTCATCGCGTCGATCAACATCTTCTGGTTCCACTTCAAGGTTCAGACGAGCCAGGCGGAGTGGGACGCGATGCCGACGCCGCCGATGAAGGTCCGCCTCTCCGGCGCGATCTCGATGGCGTGCTGGATCCTCGTGATCATCTTCGGTCGCTTCATCGCGTATGACTGGTACAAGTGCGACAAGCTGCAACCCAGCTCGATCCTCTATGCCTTCGCCGAATGCGCGAACCTCTACACCGACGGCGAGAACGAAGAATCGCTCGAGGACGAGGAGATGCTGAACGACGACGTCGATCCGCTCGCCAATGGCGGCAAGATGAGCATGGATGCGCCGCCTGCGGATGAAGCTCCGGCCGACGAGACGGACACCGCGCCCACAGATGAAAGTCCGCCGGATCCCAATGCGGTATTCCCGGCAACGCCGCCTGCTCAACCGGCGCCTGCGCAACCGACACCTGGCCAGGGAGGCTGATCCATGGATTTCGCAAAATTCTTTCCGGGCGCAGCTGACTGGGTCCACAATCTCGGCAAGGTCCCGCCCTACGTTTATCTCGGCGACCTCTACGCCCCGTTCGGCGCCATCCACCTGCTCGGCCTCGCCCTGCTCGGCGGCTGCGTGATCCTGACCTGCCTTCGCCTTCTCGGCGCGGGCCTGACGGATGAAACGCCGTCGGAAGTCGAGCGCAACCTGCGCGTCTGGCACATCGTCGGCGCCTGCATCGTAATCGGCACCGGCCTTGTGATCGGCGGCCTCAACGCGGAGCGGCTGTACACATCGCAGTCCTTCTTCGTGAAGATGGTCTCGATGCTGGCGGCGCTGATCTTCACGTTCGGCGTGGTCAACCGCATCTCCAAGGCGGATGGAAAAGTTGATCTCGTGGCGATGATCATCGGCGCGATCGCCATGCTGATCTTCTTCTTTGCCATGGGCGTGTTCTCGACCGCCGAAGGCATCAGCCCCGGCACATTCCACGTGCTGACGGCGGGTTATGCCGTGCTGCTGCTGTTCGGCAAGCGGACGCGGGTCATCGCGGGCATCGGCTTCCGTCGATCGTCATCGGCACCGGGCTTGTGATCGGCGGCCTCAACGCGGAGCGGCTGTACACATCGCAGTCCTTCTTCGTGAAGATGGTCTCGATGCTGGCGGCGCTGATCTTCACGTTCGGCGTCGTCAACCGCATCTCCAAGGCGGACGGAAAAGTCGACCTCGTGGCGATGATCATCGGCGCGATCGCCATGCTGATCTTCTTCTTTGCCATGGGCGTGTTCTCGACCGCCGAAGGCATCAGCCCCGGCACATTCCACGTGCTGACGGCGGGTTATGCCGTGCTGCTGCTGTTCGGCAAGCGGACGCGGATCATCGCCGGCATCGGCTTCATCGTGATGTTCGGCACGGTGCTGGAAGGCTATGTGGTGGCTGGTCTCGACAGCTTCTCGGGGGAGCTGAAGAACCTCGGCATCGCGCGCAGCGTTCTGGGTGGCCTCGTGCTGATCGGCCTCACCGGCTACGAGATCTACAAGGACGACGCCACGGCAGGCGGCCGCATCGCGAAGATGATCGCGGTGATGTCGATCCTCAGCTGGGTCGCCACGGCAGCCGGCGGACGCTGGATCGGCTTCAGCTGATCTGACGGAAATCGCGGACAAGATGACCCCGGAGCGTGAAAGCGCTCCGGGGTTTTTGTTTGTGCATGCGGGTGCGGCCTCGCGCGCGGGGCGTGCGAGGTGGGTTGGGGTTTGGTTTTCCGAAATTTGGATGCAGCGGAGGCCCACGTGCGTGCGCGTGGCCGCGCTCGTCCTTCGACGGACGCGCCCTGCGGGCGCTGCTCAGGATGAGCGCAAGGGGGATGTGGCGCACGATGAGGCGCCCACCAGCTCATGGTGAGCAGCGCGGCTCTGCCGCGCGTCCGTCGAACCATGGGCGACGAGGTCGCGTTCCGCGATGCGATACCGCTGGCGGATGTCTTCGATGTACGTCTCGACGACGGCGTTCATGTCGCCGAACGCGTTCACGTAATTCGCGTAGCGCTCCTGCACTTCGCGCAGGTTGTAGGTGGCGGGGATGAGATTGAAGCGCACGAGGCGGGGGTTCCAGCCGAGCCGGCGGTAGGCCTGGCGCGTGAGCGCGAAGGTGAGGCGCGCTTCGGCGTGGGCGAGCAGGAGGGCGATGGTCTCGAACACGGACCTGCGAAGCGTCTTTCCGCGCATGACTCGGCGTTCGCTGGAGATCAGGAGGATCACCAGCGGCCAGAAGCTGAGCATGACACCCAGGAAGGCCGGGATGTCACGCAGCAGCCAGATGGGCCAGCCTTTGCGTTTCATGGCCGCCACTATACGTGCGCCCGGAGCCCGGCCGATTTGCCGAACGCCAATCCACCCTATTTTTCGCGCAAGTCATTGAGATTGCTGGAGACGCGGAAACGCGGGCTGCTGGATAAGTGCGGATCTCATCCAACAAAATGGGGTGTAACTCTTGTCGCCCATAGCGCGGTTGTCATCCCGGCCGAGCGGAGCGCGAGCCGGGACCCATTCGTCAGGTGTCGGGGTAGAGAAATGGGTCCCGGATAGCGCTGTGCGGCTTCCGGGATGACAAGTGGAGGCGTTGCCGAAGAGGTTTGCGCTGCGCGCAAAGACGGGATCCCCGCCTTCGCGGGGAACACGGACCTGAGGTCCGTTTCCAGGACCGTGCGCGGGGCTCCTGGGTTCCGGCTCGCGCTGCGCGCGTCCGGAGTGACGGCGGTGTGGGCGCTCAAACGCGCAAACAAAAAGCCCGCCGGCTTGGGGCCGGCGGGCTTGATGGTGTGTCGGGCCTGACTGTTAGGTCGGGGCCGAGGTGGCGGTGCAATCCGTTTTGGCGCCAGCTTCGGCGCCGTCTTTCGGAGCGCCCGTGGACGAACCGCCGACGAACAGTTTGCAACCGTTCGGGAAGGTCACGTCACGGCCGTTGGCCTTGCAGGTGATCTTGTCGAGCTTGGCGCCTGTGCCCCATTTGCGCGAGCAGACCGTGTCTTTCGACTGGTAGCCGCGAACGACGACTTCGGTGCCTTTCGGGATCGCCTTGGACTTGGCATCCGTGGTCGACAGGTCGCCGCGGAAGATCGTGTTCGGCGTGCCGCCTTCGATCGCCCAGTTCAGGTTCGAGCCTTTTTTCGGCTGGCCGAACTTGTTGACGTCTTTGACGGAGATATGGATCCAGGTGTGCGGGTTCGTCCATTCGACGAACTCGACCGAGCCCTTGAGCAGGACCGGACGGTTCGCGTCGAACTCGGCGGCGAACGCGTGGTGGGCATAGGCGGCGGTGCCTGCGCCGGCAGCCGTCAGGACAGCCAGGGTGGCAGCCGCGACAGCCAGACGAACTTTATTTTTCATCGACTTCCTCCAGTACAGGCGGCCTTCGCCGTCGTGTTGCTTGGGACTGAATTGGTGAGGGAGTATGCCCCGCCAACGCCCCTGAATTTGAACCCGTTTTATCTCCGACGCTGCAGAGTCTCAAGGGGTTAGCTCATATCGGGCTGTGTTCCCCGGGCCTGCGTCCGCTCGCCACAGAGGCGACGGACAACCCGGATTCCAGCAGCATTTTGGCGGCGAACCTCAATTGGCTTTTGGCCGAGCCCACCGCCATCACGCTTTATTCAACGCGAGTGGCGGCTGCTTCCGTCACATTCCCCGGTCACAAAAAGGGGAACCATTCCGGAGCAGCCGTACACATTATTGTGCGTCGAGTTCGGCCTCTTCGGCTGCGCGCTCTTCAGCTTCACGCTTCGCACGATCCAGCGCCGGACCCGGCAGCGGGTTCTTGCGCAGGTGGCCGTACAGGAGCTCTTCGACGAACTCCACGCACTTGAACTGCTGCAGCTGGGCGTCTTCGCCCGAGGCCTTGTACAGGTTGAAGCCGATTTTCCACGGCTTGGTGTAGACGCTCGGATCCGTGATTTCGGCTTCGTAGCGCAGCGTGGAATCAGAGGTCGGCGTCCAACGCTCGACGATCTTGGTGTTCTCACCCTTCATGTTGCCCGAACGGTCGAGCCAGGTGGTGCCGTACTGGTCGGTGACTTCGACAACGAACGTGTCGCCATCCCACGTGCCGTAGGACTGACCCATCCAGGACTGGGCGGGAGCCGGCGGTTGCGGGGTGAGGAAGATGTTGCGGACGGCGCCGGCGTATTCGTAGGCGAAGAACACGGCCTTGTCGGACTGGAAGATCTGGAACGGCTTGTCCATGTAGTTGGCGCGCGGAACGCCCGGCAGGTAGCACTTCACTTCCGGGTCCATCTCGATCGCCTTGGCGCGGTTGGCGTCGCGGGCCGCGAGCGCATCAGCCGTGTAAGGGATCTTGCCGTCGCCTTCGACGATTCCAACGCCAGCGGGCACAGCGCCAATCGCGCCGAGGGCCACAACCTGCGCATCGGGCACCGGAACGTACGGGCCAGGACGCAGCTGCAACGCCGACTGAGCCGGGTGAGCTTCAATGTTGTAGTTGGCGGTGTTCATCACTTTCCACACGCCGTTGAGATCAGGGTGGACGCCGTCGGGCCCACGTTTGGCTTTCCAGGCAGGCGCCGTCGCGGTCGAGGACGCCACGGACGCATGGTCCGCCGGCATCGTCGTGCAGGCGCCAAGGCCAACAGCCAATGCAACCATAGATACGAGCTTAATCATGCACTCCTCCCCGTTCGCCCAACCACCATAGATGCGCTCCCTGCGACGGTTTTCCGTCACCGTCTCCGCAAACTGCTGCGGGCGGTTTATCGAGAACAAGCGTCGGGCTGACGCACCGGGAACATACCCAGCTTCAAGACGAGCGCAATACGTGGGCCGGGCGGTGGGACAAAGTCGACCAACCGACAACGGCGCCGCCCGCCGCTGCGGATAACACGGTGGTGAAAGCAACCGTGACGACAGGCGACCATGCAAAGCGCCAGGTCGCGTCGAAGACTAGAATCACAATCGGGTGAGCCGAGGCAATACCCAGACTGCTTCCGAGCACGACGGCGAGGAATGCCGCAAGTGCGAACTCAAGAGCGTAGAGCGAGAGAATCGCAACGCGCGTGGCGCCGAAGACTTTCAACAGGGCCGACTCGCGGCGGCGGCGGCGGGCGGCTGCCGCAAAGGCGCCGAAGAGGACGAGGATGCCGGCCGCGAGGACAACGCTCGCAAGCGCGGTGACGATGACGGAGACCTGGCCGAAGAGGTCGGCGGCGGTCTCGAGCGTCTTGCGCACCTGGAAGGCGAGTATGTTGGGCCAGCGTTCCGCTACGGCCGCGACGAGGGCGGCTTCCTGGTCGGCAGGCACGATGACGATGGCGGCCTGCGCCGGTTGGAACGCGCCGACAGAACCGGGCGAGAGGATGAAGGCGACGTTGGCGCCGAAGCCGGACCAGTCGACCTTGCGGAGGGAGGCGACCTTCGCCTCGATCTCCTTCGTGAAGATGCGGAAGCTGACGGTGTCGCCGACGGAAAGGCCGAGACCGTGGGCGGCGCCCTCCTCCACCGAGACGAGCGGCGGGCCGGAATAGTCGGACGGCCACCAGGCGCCCGAGGTGAGGTTGGCCTCGATTGGCTTCTCCGCAAGAAGCGTCATCGGCATTTCGGTGCGCGTGACCCAGCGCTGTTCGGCCGGCACATTCTGTTCGACGAGCTTCTCGCCATTGATGGTGGTGACGCGGCCGATGATGACGGGGGCGCGGCGGTAGGCCATCTGGTCGGCGGTGTCGACGCCGAACGACTTCATCATCGCGTCGAACGGGGCGGCGTCGCGGGCGGGGATCTGGCGGAAGATGATGGAGGGGGCTTCGTCCGGCGCGGTGTCGCGCAGCTGGCCGAGCAGGTTTTCCTGCACGACGGTGATAAGTGTCAGGAGCGCGAGGCCGAGGCCAAGGGCGGGCGCGACGATGGGCGCGAGCGAGCCGGGTCCGCCGAGGCTGGCGAGGACGAGGCGCAGGCGGCCGCGCACGTGGGTCGAGGCGCGGCGGGCGAGACGGCGGACAAGCATCGCTGCGCCGATGAGGATCAGGTACGCGACGGCGGCGCCGACCATCAGGCCGAGCACGATGATGGGCCGGGCCGAACCGAGCATGGCGACCGCAACAAGCAGGATGGCGGCGATGATGGAGACGGCGCGCTCGGCGGCGGGCACGGGCTGGGGCGCGTCGCCGCTGTCGCGCCGGAACAGGGCGGCGGGCGATGTCGCGCGGGCGCGGCCGAGCGGCGGGGCGGCGAACATGGCGGCGGCGAGCAAGGTCAGCACGAAGGCTTTGAGAAGCGCGAGCGGGTAGATGCCGAGCTGCATCGGCAGCGGGATGGCGTCGCCTGCCAGCGCGCTGACGATCCAGGGCGAGAGCGCGCCGAGCACTATGCCAACGAGTGCGCCTGCGCCGGCGAGGACGCCGAGCTGCAGCGCGTAGGCGGCGCGGATTGTGCCGCCGTCTGCGCCGAGGGCCTTCAGGGCGGCGATGGAATCGAGGCGGGTGTCGAGGAAGGCGGAGGTGGCCTGGGACTGACGCCAACGCCGCCGGCGATGAGGGCGGAGATGCCGACGACCGTCATGAAGGTGTTGAGCATGCCGAGCATGGCGCGCAGGCCATCGATGGCGTCGTCGGGACCGCGATAGCGCAGGCCTTCGGATTCCCAGCGCGCGTTGAAGTCGGCTTCGAAACTGGCGGCGGCTTCGGGCTTGAGCAGGATGCGGTAGGCGGAGCGGAACAGCGCGCCGGGCTGCATCTGGCCGGCGTCGCGCAGGGCGTCGATGGCGATGATGGCGCGCGGCTCGAACATGCCGGGCTCGCCGACGCGGTCGGGCTCAGCCGTGAGGATGGCGCGGAGCTGGACGGGGATGCTGCCGAGGCTGAAGCTGTCGCCGACGGTGATGTTGAGGTCCTTCGCGAGACTGGCGCTGGCGGCGATGCCCCAGGCAGTCGCCGTCGCGTGCGAGGATCTGCGGGCAGCGCGATGTCGCGGTCGAAGGTGAAGCTGCCGATCAGGGGAAAGGCGTTGTCGATGCCGCGCACATCGACCTGCATGACCTCCTTGTCGGCGCGGGCCATGAGGTCGATCTGGGCGGCGGCGCTCACCTGCCCGCGTTGATCCATCCACGCGCGCTGTTCGCTGCTGGCCTCGCGCTGGGAGAGCGTGATCGCGGCGTCGCCCCCGAGCAGCTGGTGCGACTGGCGGCTGAGGCCGGCCTGCAGCGAGTCGGTGATGGAGCCCGCCGACGCGATGGCCCACGCGCCGAGCGCGAGACAGGCGAGATAGATCCAGAAGCCCGCCACGCCGCCCGAGAGTTCGCGCAGGGCGATGCGGAGCCAGGGGTGTCGTGCGGCGAGCTTCGGGGAGGCGTTGGCCATGATGCTTGCCTAGGGCGGGCAGCGGCGTCTGTCACCCGGCTTGCAATAGCGCACCGCGCGGCGCAGCCTGAGCGCAGGGAATTGATGCGAGGGTGTGATGCGGGTTCTTGCTGCGATCGGGCTTGCTGCTGCGATGGCTGCGTGCGCGACAGCCGATCCCGTGCCGACGCTGTCCTCCAAGGTCGCGGTGAATACGCTGAGCTGGAATGGAGAAGTGTTCAAGGCCGGCGACAGGGTCGTGATCACGCACAAGGCCGGCACGTTCAAGCCCACCGACACCGGTCACGCGGAACAGGTGACAGCGGACGCCGGCAAGACAGGAATGGTTCTGGGCGGTGTGGTCCGGCTGCCCCCTCTTCCATGGATGGTGGTGGATCCTCGCGAGCGCATCCAGGTTGCGCTGGTCCGCTGGGATCCGCAGACGTGGAAGGGCGACGCCGGCACGGTGACGCTCGATACGTTCGAGGCTTCCATTCACGCTGAGTATCTGGACGTGAAAAAGCAATAGCAGCGTTGCGCCGCTTGTGTTGAGGGGCGATGCAGACCAGCTTGCCGGCCGCTCAGTATGGGAGGCGTTGATGAGAGTTCTTGGTGCAATCGCATTTGTAGCCGTGATGGCTACGGCGTGCGCGAGCGTCGATCTGACGCCGCACTCGGCCTACAAGGTCGATGCGAAAGAGGTCGTTTATAACAGCACGACGTTCAAGGCGGGCGATCATGTGCGGATCAAGTCCACGGCCGGCACGTTCAAGCCGGTGGACACGGGGCATTCGATCGAGGTGCGCGCCGAGGCGGGGCGGACGGGCATCGTGCTGGGCGGCGTGAAGCGCGCGGACCCGGTGACGAAAGACGAGCCGATCCAGGTGTTGCTGATCCGCTTCGACGAACAGGCATGGCGGGACACGTCGTCTTCGGGCGGGCCGGTGACGCTGAAACCGTTCGAGGCGTCGATCCATGCGGATTATGTCGAGGTGGTGAAGAAGTAGAGATCAGTCAGCGGACTCTTCGAGTTTGCGCTTGGTGCTGATGTCGGGGCGGCCGAGCCAGCTGTCGGACTTTGCGTTGCGGACGAGCACGCCTTCGACTTCGAACTCGAACTGCACGTCGAAGACGACGCGCAGGCCTTCGCGCAGGTCGTCGCCCAGCGCATCGAGGTCGCGCTCGCTGGACGGGCCGGTGAGATTGTAATCACCGGTGGCGTTCTTGTTTTTCTCGCTGGCATAGACGCGAAGCAGTTCTGGCGAACTCATGGAAGGGACCTCTCGGCGCAACGGTCCGTGCGCGCGGGCTTGCGGGGTAGCACACACAGCGCGGCCGGGTGTGATTTATCCGACGACCCGTCCGTCGCTCATCTCGACGATGCGATCCGCCCGTGCGGCGATGGCCTTGTCGTGGGTGACGACGACGAGCGTGGCGTTGCGCTCCCTGCGCGATGGCGAAGAGCATGTCGGCGACCATTGCGCCGGTGGTGGTGTCGAGATTGCCGGTGGGTTCGTCGGCGAAGACGATGCGGGGATTGCTGGCGAGGGCGCGGGCGACGGCGACGCGCTGGCGTTCGCCGCCGGAGAGCTGGCCGGGATAGTGGTCCATGCGCTGGGCGAGGCCGACGGCGGCGAGGGCCGAGCGGGCGAGATCATCGACATTGTCGAGCCTGGCGATCTCCAGCGGGGCGCGGACATTGTCGAAGGCGTTCATTGTTCCGAGCAGATGGAAGGACTGGAAGACGAGGCTGACGCGGCCACGGCGCAGGCGGGCGAGCTGGTCCTCGCTTTTGCCGTCCAGGCTTTCGCCGAGAAGCGAGATGGCGCCTTTGGTGGCGCGCTCGATGCCGGTGGAGACGGCGATCAGCGATGACTTGCCGGAACCGGAGGGGCCGACGATGGCGACGCTCTCGCCGGGCATGGCGCGGAAGCTGACGCCCTTCAGGATTTCCACCGGCCCGGAGGCGGCGGGGAGCGTGAGGTAGACGTCTTCGAGGGAGAGCGCAGGCGCAGACGTCATCCGCGCGTGGGTCGATCGAATGCGTAAGTCGCGCCGATCAGGAAGACCTGCGAGGCGACTTCCTTCAGGTTGCAGGTGTGCAGCGCCACGTCGAGCATGCCGCGATGGGCCATGATGTGACGGCAGCGGACTTCGCGGCCGAGGCCGTGGGCGCGTCCGAAGTGAAGACGGGCGCGGGCGAAGTTACGCGACTTCAGGTCGGTCCAGCCGGCCGCCATTTCCTGTTCGTACGTCATGATCGCTCCTGCGCTGGTTGCGCGATCATGGTCCTGCCGACTGCGGTGCGTCAATGTGGTTGGGACGGTTCACGGTCCTGCCGGACGCGGAGCGCCGACACGGTCGACTTCATCGTCCTCGGGCCAGTTGCCGGTGCGGATGCTGTCGAGCAGATCGGCGGAGAGCAGCAGGCTGCGCGCGCCGGGGACGATGATGGCGGAGGCCGAGAAGTCGGGCACGGTGAAGCCCATGGCGTGGATCATGGTCGCGAAGAACGAGTTCGAGTTCCGGCCGAAGCCCATGAACGGGTAAGGCAGCCCTGCCCCGCCCTCGGGCCCCTTGCTCAGCGCGTTGATGCGGCGGAGCGCTTCGAGCGCGGGAGCGAGCTGAACGTCGATCTCGTCGCGGGCAAGATCGTCGGCCAGCACGCGCACGGCGCCGGCGGCGATGGCGGGGGCGAGGCGCCAGTCTGGGCTGGCGGCGCCATTGATCGGCATGAAGGTGCGCGGGTGGGTCTTGCTGTCATAGCCGCGCAGGCGGTCGGTCGGCAGGTAGCCGATCGGCTTGTGGCGCCAGGCGTGGTGTTCGTCGTCGAACCAGGAGGCGAGGCCGTTGATCTGGCGCACGGCGCGGCCGGAGGCGTCGGCGATCACGATCATCCGGTGGGCCGCGAAACGCGACCGCCGGGGGATGCGCAATTCAGCTGCGTTGATGCTCCAACCACTCATGTTGCGAGAATGAATCCATCCGCGACATCTGTCACGTGGGCGGAATGTCCTGCGCTGCTTTGTCTTGGGGCGTTTTGCGCCGGCGCCACAGCAGGGCGATGACCACGATGGCGCCAAGGGGAATGGCGGTTTTGAGAGTCCAGCCGGCGGGCGGAGCGTCGTGATACGTGACGACTGACCCGATGAGCGCGCCGTGCATGCGCCACGAATTTCGAGGCTCCGGTCGCGAAGGTGAAGCCCCATTGCGACACGGCGATCAGGGCGGCGAGGCACCAGAGCCAGCGACACTTCAGGCCGGGCGCGCGGATGGCCATGACGATGGCGGCGAGCATCAGCGCGGGCGAGACGACGAAGGCGATAAGGGCGAGGACGGCCATCGCCTAGTGGTCGTCGCCGTGGAACGCCTCGGGCAGTGTGCTGCCGGGCTTCTGCGCCTTGCGCCATTCGGCGGACTGGCGCGCGACGATGTCGACGAGGTTGCCCATGGCGAGGTGCATGTCGACGATGTGCAGGCCCCAGAGCGGGCGGAGCGAACCATTGACCACGACGTCGCCGCCGATCGCGTCCGTGCGCTTGTCCAGCGGGTCGGCGTTGATGGTGACGGCGAGATAGTTGAAGCCGCCCTTGTTGATGCAGCGCGCAGTGAGCAGGCCGGGCAGCGCGACGAAGGGCGTTTCGATTGCGGGGTTGTCGGTGGTCCACGGCGTCGGCGGGGCGAGTTCGTCGAACAGGACGGGACCGGCGGGCATGATGGGTTTCAGCACGCCGCCGCCATCATAGAGGTCAGCCGGGTTCACGCAGGCGGCGCGCATGCCTGTGGTGGCGGCGGCGCCGAAGAGCGAGTCGGCGGGCGGCGGGGAGTCGGCGCGGAAGGCGGAGTAAGCGATGACGCAACCGGGGCCCTTGCCGGGCGCACACAGCGGGATGGTGCGGAAGGACCCGCCGGCGGAGAGGGCTTCGGGTATTTCAACCGGGCCGCCGATGAGAAGTGCGGACACAAGTTGCGACTGGATCGGCTGTCCGTCGATCTCGCTGGCGATGAGGCGCGTGAGGATGCCGGCGCCCTGGTCGTGACCGATCAGCACGAAGCCACGGCCGGCATTGTCGTTCGCGAGATAGCGATGCCATGCGGCCTTCACGTCGGCATAGGCCATCTCGCGATCTGTCTCGACATCTTCTCCGGCGCGGAGTTTGCGGAGGGCGGTGAAGGTCACTTGCCGGTAGAGCGGCACGAAGAGGCGGCAGTCGGCGCCGAAGCGAACGGCCTGCTGGCGGATGATCTCGGCTTCCTCCGCGCCGGGTTTTGCATCGGCATTGCCGCCGAGGTCGCGCGAGATGGTGGGGTAGACGTAGAAACAGTCGACCGGCGGATTGGCGGCGGGGGTGAACGCTCTCTTTGGACAGCACGCCATCGGTGGAGATGCTGGTGACAGTTGCGACCTGCTCGCAGGCGTCCTGCGTTTCGGGGCGGCAGAGCCAGTTGGCTGCGTCGGCGTAGTTGAGCGGCTCGACTGGCGCGATCGCGGGATCGGTTTCCACCTCGGCAGCGGCGGGCGCGGTCGCGGTTACGGCGGGCGTGTCGGGGCTACACGCGATTGCCGCAAGCGCAGCAAGCAGGGCCGCCATGTGTGTGCGTCTCATGGAGTCTCTCTTGCTGCCAAGCTGGCCAGCGGCATTGTGACGCCTCTGGCGCGGGGGTCAAACACAACGATGCGATCCGCTCCCGCCTGCCCTTTGCAACGCCTTCCCTCTGGGGCAGGTTGCGCGCCAAGCAGTGCAGCGGGGAAAAACCCGCGCGCTTACGGGAGGACGTGCATGCGCAAGTTTGTATTCGGCAGCGCTGTGGGCTGTGTGTCGTTGATCGCCCTGATGTCCTGCACCACGCCCGAGGCGCCTGTCGCGCCGATGGCGCCGGTCGCCCAGGTTGCGCCAGTCGTTCCCGCGCCGCCGGTGGCTGCGCCGCCTGCTCCGATCCCGGTTGCAGCGCCCGCCGTCCATCCCGGCGAGGCGATCTACAAGGCGAACTGTGCGGCGTGCCACGACAACACGGAAACGACCCGCGCGCCTTCGCGCGACAACCTGAAAGGCATGAGCTTCCAGTTCGTCAACTATGCCCTCACCCAGGGCAAGATGAAGGACATGGGCGCCGGCCTCTCTGCGGAACAACGCGCGCAGGTGGTGAGCTTTGTCACCGGCGGCCGCGATCCCTCGCAGGTCACGGCTGACTGGACCAAGACCATGATGTGCACCGGCGCGCAGGCGGCGGTTGATCTCGAAGGTCCGGATGCGGCGACCTCGACGCACTTTGGCTATGACGCGAACAACACGCGCAAGATGACGGCCAAGCAGGCCGGGCTCACGACGGAGCAGATGGGCAAGCTGGACCTGGCGTGGGCGATCGCCTTCCCGGATTCGACGACGATGCGCTCGCAAGGATCGGTCGTCGGCAAGAACCTGTTCTATCCGGCGACGGATGTCGGCAAGATCTACGCGTTCGACCTCAGCGACCAGGCCAAGCCCTGCGTGCAGTGGGTCTACACGACGCCGGGCGGCGCACCGCTGCGCACGAGCACGTCGTATGGCGTGCTCGCCGACGGAACGCCGCTGCTGGTGTTCTCGGGCCTCGACTCGACCGTCTACGCAATCGATCCGCGTAACGGCAAGGCGCTGTGGACGAAGCCGGTCGGCTCCTACTCGTACTCGATGACGACGGGCACGCCGTCGATCCTCAAGGATCGCGTGATCATCCCGGTGGCGCAGTTCGAGATCATGGTTGCGGCCGAGAACAAGTATGAGTGCTGCACCAACCACGGCTATGTGCTGTCGCTCGATCCCAAGACCGGCGCGCAGCAATGGCGCTATGACACGATGCCGGAAGCGACCAAGCAACGCGACCGTGGCGACGGCAAGCCGCTGCTCGGACCTTCGGGCGCGCCGATCTGGAACTCGCCGGTTGTCGATGAGAAGCGCGGTCTGATCTTCTTCGGCACGGGCGAGAGCAACTCGCCGCCGGCGCACACCAACACCAACGCGATCATCGCGATCAACCTGAAGACCGGCAAGGAGAAGTGGAGCTTCCACGCGACGCCGGCCGACATCTTCAACTCGGGCTGCGGGCTCAAGTCGAAGCCCGAACTACTGAACTGCACGAGCGCGCCGGAGACCGTGTACCGCGATGTCGATTTTGGCGCGTCGGTCATTCTTGGCAAAGGATCGGACGGCAAGGAGCTGCTCTACGCTGGCCAGAAGTCGGGCTCGGTGTGGGCGTTCAATCCTGACACGGGCAAGGTGGTGTGGCGCAGGTCGCTCGGCACCGGCAGCCCGCTGGGCGGCGTGCACTGGGGCATCGCGTTCGACAACGACACGGTGTTCGCGCCGATCTCGATCGTCGGCGTGCCGATCCCCGGCGAGTGGGATGCCGATCCGTCGATCAAGTCGGGCCTCTACGCACTCGACGCCAAGACCGGCAAGATCAAGTGGCAGTTCAACCCCGAGCCGCCGGCCGGCTCTGCGCCCAACCCACGCGGCTATTCGGGCGCACGGTTCTCGACAGCGCCCTCCATCATCGATGGCGCGGTTGTCGCCGCCGCGCTCGATGGCACGCTTTACGCGCTCGACAAGAAGACCGGCTCGGTTCTGTGGTCTTACAAGACGGCGAAGGACTTCGACGGGATCAACGGCGTCAAAGGCAAAGGCGGCGCGATCGACTCGAACTCGATCACCGCGGCGAACGGCCTGCTGCTGGTGAACTCCGGCTACGGCATGTTCGGCCAGGCGGGCGGCAACGTGCTGCTGGCGTTCAAGCCCAAGAGCTAACGGCTATGCGCTCGTGGTTCGATGAACCATGAGCGCATTTCGCCCGCTACGCCGCGAAGCAGCGCGCGCACGACACGCCTTCCTGGAACTTCGGCGACTGCCTGTCTTCCGGTGTGACGGGATGGCCGCAGGCGCGGCAAAGCTTGTTATCGCCGACGACCAGCCCGTGCCCAACTGAGACGCGCTCGTCGAAGACGAAGCATTCGCCCTGCCAGAGGCTCTCACCCGCCGGCACGTTCTCGAGATATTTGAGAATGCCGCCCTTGAGATGAAAGACGTCATCGAAGCCGAGCGACTTCACATAGGCGGTCGCTTTCTCGCAACGGATGCCGCCGGTGCAGAACATGGCGATCTTCTTGCCTTGCAGGTCGCTGCGATGCCGTTCGACCCAGTCGGGGAATTCGCCGAAGCTGGCCGTCTGCGGATTGACCGCGTTGCGGAATGTGCCGAGCGAGACCTCGTAGTCATTGCGCGTGTCGATCACCACCGTATCGGGGTCGGCAATCAGCGCGTTCCAGTCCGCCGCCTCCACATAAGCGCCGGCGCCGTCAAGCGGGTCGATGCCCTCGACGCCCATCGTCACGATCTCGCGCTTCAGCCGCACCTTCATGCGATTGAACGGCATCTCGTCGGCGGAGCTGTACTTGACCTCCAGCCCGGCGAATTCCGGCATCGCTTCCAGATGCGCGATCAGCTCCGCGATCGCCGCCTCGCTGCCCGCCACCGTGCCGTTGATGCCCTCGCGCGCCAGCAGCAGCGTCCCCTTGATGCCGCGTCCGCAGCAGAACGCCGCCAACGGCGCACGCAACTCCTCGAAACGCTCGAGCCGGCAGAACCGGTAGAGCGCGGCGACGCGAAACGGCGCGTTTTGCGGGGGCAAAGTCATGGCCGCCCCCTACAGGCCAGACGCCTTTACTTCAAGGCAAAGCGCCCCGGTTGCGGGCGGGCGTAATTCTCCTTACCGCCCCAATTGACGCACACGTCATCTTGGGAGGATGGTCCCGCCCAGCACCCGACCTGCGCGAGAAGTCGCGGGCGGGATAGCGGGAGGGTTCGCCATGCTTCGTATGCTCGCTTCGGCGGCGGCGCTTTCGGCGCTTGCGCTGGCGTCGTGTTCCACACCGATGGAGCCGACGACGCCGGAACAGGTTGCGGCGGCGACGCCGGTCGCAGCGACGGCCAAGCCTGCCGGTCCACATCCGGGCGAGGCGGTCTACAAGCAGCGTTGCGCGGCTTGCCACGACAATCCTGAAGCGACACGGGCGCCTTCGCGCGCGACGCTGGCGCGGATGGCGTCGGGCAACATCTCGAACGCGCTGATCGCGGGCAAGATGATTGCGCAGGGCGTCGGGATGTCCTCGGCCGAAGTGTCGTATGTGTCGGACTATCTGTCGGAAGCGGCGGCGGTCAGCGACGACTGGATCACGGCGATGCGCTGCCCGGCGGATCGCGCGACGCCCAAGCTGACGAATGTGACGCCGACGGTGGCGGCGTTTGGTTTCAACCAGCAGAACACACGCAACCTCTCCTACGCCCAGACGGGACTGAAGGCGGCGGACCTGACCAATCTCGAAGTGGCGTGGGTTGTCGCCTTCCCGGACGCGGTTTCGATGCGGAGCCAGGCGGCGGTTGTCGGCAATTCGATCTTCCTGCCGGTGGGCGAGAGCAAGAACCGCGTGTTCGCTTTCGACATCTCGGACAAGGCCAAGCCGTGCATCCAGTGGGTGCATGACGGCGAGCGCGCCTTCAGGACGTCGACAGGCTATGGCGTGCGCAAGGACGGCGTGCCGATCATCATGGTTGGCGATATCGGCGGCTGGACGACGGCCATCGACGCGCGCAACGGCAAGAAGCTCTGGATCACGAAGACCGGACTGTACGACGCCTCGACCTCGACCGCGACGCCGGTTCTGGTGGGCGACAAGGTGATCGCGCCGTCATCGCAGTACGAAATCATGATGGCGGGCCAGGATCATCACGTCTGCTGCAAGCTGCATGGCGGCGTGTCGGCGGTGGACGCGGTGACGGGCAAGATCGTCTGGCAGACCGGAACGATGGAGGATGCCAAGCCGATCCGCGATCGTGGCGATGGACAGATGCTGTGGGGCCCGGCAGGCGCGCCGATCTGGAACTCGCCGTCGATCGATCTCAAGCGCAACCGGCTTTATGTCGGCACGGGCGAGGCGAACTCCGAGACGGCGCATCCGAACACGGACGCCCTGCTCGCCTTCGACCTCACGAGCGGAAAAATTCTCTGGAGCCATCAGGCGACAGCGGATGATGTGTTCAACGTTGGCTGCGGGCCGAATGGCGGCGGCAAGAACTGCTCGACCAAGACGGTCTATCGCGATGTGGATTTCGGCGCTTCGACAATCCTGACCAAACAGCCGAACGGTAACGATATCCTCGTGGCGGGGCAGAAGTCCGGCACGGTGTGGGCAATGAACCCGGATAACGGTTCCGTCGTCTGGCGCACGGACATCGGCACGGGCGGACCCAATGGCGGCATCCACTGGGGCATCGCGGTGGACGACACGCACGTCTATGCGCCGATCAGCTATCCGGGCCGTTCGATCCCGGCGCAGGTTGTGCCGGCCGACCTCAAGCCCGGCCTCTATGCGGTGAACCTCAAGGACGGGACCATCGACTGGAAGATGGAAGTAAAGCCGGATTGCACGGCGGAGCGGAAGAAGTTCGTGCCGCGTTGCGATGCGCTGTTCGGGCTTTCGGGCGCGCCGACTGTCATTGGCGACTATGTCGTGACGGGCGGGCTCGATGGCCGCGTCTATGTCGTCGAGCGCAAGACCGGCAAGCTGGCGGCGCAGTGGGACACAGCGCGCACCTTCCCGACGATCAACGGGATCGAAGGCAATGGCGCGTCGGTCGACAACGCGTCGATCATCGCGGTGAACGGACTGCTCATCATGAACTCCGGCTATGGCCTGTTCGGCCAGGGCGCGGGGAATGTAATGATTGCCTACAAGCCGAAGAATTAGGCCCGACAGAGGCCACGAGGGAGACGATCCATGTTGAGAACAATCGCATCCGGTGTCGCGCTCGCGGCGATACTCGCCGTGAGTTCATGCAGCACGCCAACCGATACGCAGATGGCGGCCAACGATCCGCTGGTGACGGCGGCGCACAGTGGCGATGCGACCGCTGCGTCGAAAGCGGCGGGCGAGGAAATCTACAAGCAGCATTGCGCGGCTTGTCACGACAACCCTGAAGCCACCAAGGCGCCGTCCCGCGATGCGCTGAAGCGCGTCTCGGCGCTCTACGTCACCAACGCGCTGATCATGGGCAAGATGGTCGCGCAGGGCGCAGGCCTATCGGCGGTCGAAGTCTCCAACGTGTCGGATTACATTTCCGGCGGCGAAGCGGACGCGACGGGCTGGATCGCGCCGAATGCCTGCACGGGCAATCGCCGCACACCTAAGCTGGACGTCAAGGCAACGATCTCCGGATTTGGCTATGACTATTCGAACAAGCGCCAGCTGTCGGACAAGCAGACCGGCCTGAAGCCCGGCGATCTCGACAACATGGAAGTCGCCTGGACGATGGCGTTCCCGCAGGTCGGCACGATGCGCGGACAGGCGGCGATCGTCGGCGACACGATGTTCCTGCCGGTAGCGGACAACAACCGCGTCTTCGCGCTCGACATCTCGGGCGACAAGCCGTGCGTGCAGTGGAGCTATGATGGCGGTCGCGCGCTGCGCACGTCGGCGGGTTACGGCGAGCTGTCGAACGGCCAGAAGATCATCATGGTCGGCGACATGGGCGGCTTCGTGCACGCGCTCGACGCGAAGACGGGCAAGAAGCTGTGGGTCACCAACGTCTCGTTCTTCAAGAACCAGATGGTGACGTCGACGCCGGTTCTCTACAAGGACCGCGTGTATGCGCCTGTCTCGCAGTATGAACTCGCGAGCGCGATGGCCGATGCTTATGTGTGCTGCAAGGCGCGCGGCGGCGTGACGGCGATCAACGCGAAGACCGGCGAGAAGATCTGGGCGCAAGGCGTCATGCCGGAGGCCCAGCCGATCAAGGATCGCGGTGACGGACAGATGCTGTGGGGGCCTTCGGGCGGACCGATCTGGAATTCGCCCTCGCTGGACCTCAAACGCAACCGCCTGTTCGTCGGCACGGGCGAGGCCAACTCCGGCCCTGCCCACCCGAACACCGACGCCCTGCTCGCCTTCGACCTCGACAGCGGCAAGATCGTCTGGAGCCATCAGGCGACAGAGAACGACGTCTACAATGCGGGCTGCTATCCGGGCCGCGAGACCAACAAGAATTGCTCGGGTCCGACCGTCTATCGCGACGTGGATTTCGGCGCGTCGACGATCTTCACCAAGGCGCCGAACGGCAAAGAGCTTGTACTCGCAGGCCAGAAGTCCGGCTCGATGTGGGCGATGGATCCGGAGACGGGCGCTGTGGTGTGGCGCACCGCGCTGGGTCACGGCACGGCGATGGGCGGCGTTCACTGGGGGATCGCTGCGGACGAGACGCATGTCTACGCGCCGATCTCGAATGTCGGACGTCCGGTGCCGACGGATCCGGCCTATGACGACAAGGTCATCAAGCCGGGGCTCTATGCGCTGAACCTGAATGACGGGTCGATCGCGTGGTCGTTCAATACGGCGGCGGATTGCTCGGGCGACCGGAAGACGCGGATGCCGGGCTGCCAGCGGATGTATGGCCTCTCTGCCGCGCCGAGCGTGATCGGAGAGTATGTCGTCACGGGCGGCCTTGATGGCATGCTCTACGTGCTCGACCGCAAGACCGGCGCGCTGAAGTGGAAGTACGACACGGCGCAGACCTATCAGGGCGTCAACGGCGTTGCTGGCAATGGCGGCTCGATCGATGCGGCGTCGATCATCGCAACGCACGGCATGCTGATCCTGAACTCAGGCTACGGCATGTTCGGCCAGGCGCCGGGCAACGTCATGATCGCGCTCAAGCCCAAGCGGTAGCGCGGGCTCACGGACGCTTGCCCTGCCGGGCTTGCCCGCATACGACCTCCTGAACGGAGGCGCTGATGGCAAGCGACAAGGACAAGCTGGGCTCCGACAGGCTGGTCAGGGACCAGCCTGCGGAGATGCCCACCGAGCAGGGGCCGCTCGCCATCTACAAGGGCGCGCAACCGCCCGCGCCGAAATGGTTCGAGGAAGCTATCGCAACGCCGTACACGACTGCGTTCGTCGACTGCGAAGGCGCGAAGATCCACTATCAGAGCTGGGGCGACGCCACGAAGCCGGGCCTGTTGCTGGTGCATGGCAACGGCGCGCACGCGCACTGGTGGGACTTCGTCGCGCCGTACCTCACCGGGGATTACCACGTCGTCGCCATGACGTTCTCCGGCATGGGCGACTCGGACTGGCGCGAGACGTATGTGATGGACGTGTTCGCGCGTGAGCAGCTCGCGGTATGCGAGGCAGCGGGACTGTTTGCGCACGCCGAGAAGCCGATCATCGTGGCGCACTCGTTCGGCGGCTTCGTGACGATCCTGACGGGCGCAGAATACGGCGACCGGTTCGGCGGCATCGTGATCGTGGATTCGCCGGTGAACCCGCCCGACCGGCCAAGGCGCGGGCCGCCGCCTGTGCGCGGTGGCAAGGTCTATCCGACGCTTGAGGCCGCACTGGCGCGCTTCCGCCTTGCCCCGCCGCAGCCGTGCGAGAACCACTTCATCATGGACTACATCGCCCGATGGAGCCTGCGGAAGACGCCTCTCACGGGTGGCGGGGGCGATGGCTGGGCGTGGAAGTTCGATCCGTCGATCTGGCAGCGCTTCTCCGTCTCGCGTCCCGAGCGGGAGCTGCTGCGCGAAACCCGCTGCCGAATCGCGTTGTTCAACGGCGACAAGTCGATCCTGTGGGATCCTGACGTGCAGGAGTACATGCAGAACCTGCTCAACCGGCAGGTGCCCTTCATCGGCATTCCGGAGGCGCGCCACCACGTGATGCTGGACCAGCCGCTAGCCTTTGTGGCGGCGCTGCGCACCCTGCTGCAGGAGTGGCGTTATTCCACTCCCGACAGGGTGGTTGGGACCCGATAATCCCGCGTTCCCAAGTGTTTGAGAGAATTCCACGTATTTTGGGGTCGTGCGGCCTTCTGGGCGCTTTTCACAGGCGCGCGATGCGGTTACACCCCCACCCTGCTTGACCTTGAATCCACGTGGAGATCAGCGCCGATGGCTCACGCCGAACCCGCCCACAAAGGCCCGATCGTGACGCCGCCGGCCCACACCGACGCCTATATGGACATGAGCTCGCGTCGCGGCATGTGGAAGGGCTTCGGCTCGTTTGCCGCCTGGGCCAGCCTGCTGATCATGATCACCGTCGGCTACGCGGTTTTCACCATAACGATGCATATCCCGTGGATCGGCGCGATGATCGGTTTCGCGGTGTTCGGCATCGCCGCCGGCATGTTGATGAACCTGGGCGGCGCCTGGGTCGCCACCGTCGTCGGCCTGTGCGTGCTCGCCCTGTTCATCGAACTCATGATCTGGCTCGGCGGGCTCCTGCTGGGCTAAACCCCATACAATAAAACCGGGGGAATAATGAAGATCGCGGTCCTGAAGGAACGTCGGTTCAACGAGACCCGCACGGCAGCGACGCCCGAATCGGTCAGGAAACTGATCGGCCTCAAGCACACGATCGCCATTGAAGCGGGAGCAGGCGTCACCGCCGGTATCCGCGACGAGGACTATGTGGCCGCGGGCGCGACCGTTGGCTCGGCGGCTGAAGTGCTGACGGGCGCGGACATCGTCTTCAAGGTGCGCGCGCCGGATGCGGCGGAATTGTCGACCTATCCCAAAGGCGCCGCCCTGCTCGGCCTGCTCGAACCCTACGCCGCCAAAAAAGAAGCCGCAGCCTATGCCGCCGCCGGCGTCACAGCCGTCGCGATGGAATTCGTGCCGCGCATCACGCGGGCGCAATCGATGGACGTGCTGTCGAGCCAGGCGAACCTCGCCGGCTATCGCGCCGTGATCGAAGGCTCGCAGCTTTATGGCCGCGCCCTGCCGATGATGATGACCGCCGCCGGCACCGTCGCCGCCGCGAAAGTGTTCGTGATGGGCGCGGGCGTTGCGGGCCTTCAGGCCATCGCCACCGCGCGCCGTCTCGGCGGCGTTGTCTCCGCCACCGACGTTCGCCCGGCCTCCAAGGAACAGGTCGCCTCGCTCGGCGCCAAGTTCATCGCGGTCGAGGATGACGAGTTCAAGGCCGCAGAAACCACCGCCGGATACGCCAAGCCGATGTCCGCCGAATATCAGGCCAAGCAGGCCGAGCTGGTCGCCAGCCACATCGTGAAGCAGGACATCGTCGTCACCACCGCCCTCATCCCCGGCCGCGCGGCGCCGGTGCTGGTGACGGAAGCGATGGTGAAGTCCATGCGCCCCGGTTCGGTGATCATCGATCTTGCGGTCGCCCAGGGCGGCAACTGCCCGCTGTCGAAGCCCGACGAGGTGGTGGACGTGAACGGCGTCAAGGTCGCCGGCTTCACCAACCTGCCCGGCCGCATCGCTGCAGACGCCTCGGCTCTCTATGCGCGCAACCTTCTGGCGCTGCTGCCGCTGCTGACCGGCGAGAACGCTGCCTTCGCGCCGAAGTGGGACGATGAGATCGTGAAGGCAGCTGTCCTCACGAAAGATGGCGCAGTGGTTCATCCAGCCCTGAAAGACGGCTGAGCATGACAAAGGCGGTCGGGCTCCTCCTGACGATCACCGGGCTGCTGCTTCTGGTTTCCTTCATGCAGGTTGCCTGGCGCGACGGGCCTGTGCCGCTTCCCTATTTCGTTATCCTTGCGCTTGCCGTGATGATGCTCTCGGTCGGCGTTCGCTACATCCTCAGGGGCTTCGCTGCGAAGGCGACGAAGCCCAAACCAACACCGCAACAGGACGCATCCCCATGATGAAGCGCCTCGCGACCCTTGCCGGCGTCAGCGTAAGCCTCGCGCTAGCGCTCGCAGCGCCCGCCTTCGCTTCCACAGGGGCCGAAGGGGTGGACCCGCTGATCTTCCGCCTCGCCATCTTCGTGCTGGCGATCTTCGTCGGCTACTACGTCGTCTGGTCGGTGACGCCTGCGCTGCACACGCCGCTGATGGCCGTCACCAACGCGATCTCCTCCGTCATCATCGTCGGCGCGCTGATCGCGGCCGTCTCCGGCTCGGGCCAGGAAATGACCTCGGACCTCTGGCTCTCCAAAGGCATGGGCGGCGTCGCTGTCGCACTCGCCGCGGTCAACATCTTCGGCGGCTTCCTCGTCACGCGGCGGATGCTCGCGATGTACAAGAAGAAAGACAAACCGGGCGCTCCCGCAGCCAAAAGCGGAGGGCACTAGGCCATGAACGCCAACATCGCAGCCATTCTCTATCTCGTCTCCGGCGTCCTCTTCATCCTCTCGCTGCGCGGCCTTTCCAGCCCGGCGACATCGCAGGCCGGCGCGCGCAACGGCATGATCGGCATGGCGATCGCCGTCGTCACCACGCTCTGGATGGCGTGGGAGAACAATGCCGGTCTTGATGGCGTGACCATCGCAATCATCCTCGGCGGCATCGCTGTCGGCGGCATTGTCGGCGCGGTCGTGGCGCAGAAGATCAAGATGACGGCCATGCCGCAGCTGGTGGCCTTCTTCCACTCGCTGGTCGGCCTCGCCGCCGTGCTGGTCGCCGCCGCCGCGCTCTATGCGCCGGAAAGCTATGGCATTGGCGTGCCGGGCCAGATCCACACCGCATCCATTATCGAATTGTCGCTCGGCTCCGCCATCGGCGCGCTGACGTTCACGGGCTCGGTCATCGCCTTCCTCAAGCTCAACGGCAACATGTCGGGCGCGCCGATCATCCTGCCCGCGCGCCACCTGCTCAACATCGCGCTCGCCGCCGCCATCGTCGGACTGGTCGTCACGATGATCCAGACCGAAGGGTCGCAGCCCTGGATGTTCCTGGCGCTGACCGGCCTCGCGCTCGTGCTCGGCGTCACGCTCATCATCCCGATCGGCGGGGCGGACATGCCGGTCGTCGTCTCGATGCTCAACTCGTATTCCGGCTGGGCCGCAGCGGCGCTGGGCTTCACGCTCGAGAACAACGCGCTGATCATCACCGGCTCGCTGGTGGGATCGTCCGGCGCGATCCTCTCCTACATCATGTGCAAGGCGATGAACCGCAGCTTCATCTCCGTCATCCTCGGCGGCTTCGGCGGCGAGACGGCGGCGGCGGCCACCGGCGGCCCCGCCAAGCCCGTGAAGATCGGCTCGGCCGACGACGCCGCCTTCATCATGAAGAACGCTTCGAAAGTCATCATCGTGCCCGGCTACGGCATGGCCGTGGCGCAGGCCCAGCACGCGCTGAAGGAGATGGGCGAGAAGCTCAAGGCCGAAGGCGTCGAAGTCACCTACGCCATCCACCCGGTCGCGGGCCGCATGCCCGGCCACATGAACGTGCTGCTCGCCGAAGCGCAGGTGCCGTACGACGAAGTGCACGAGCTGGAAGACATCAACTCCTCCTTCGCCCAGGCCGACGTCGCCTTCGTCATCGGCGCCAACGACGTGACGAACCCCGACGCCGAAACCAACACGGCCTCGCCCATCTACGGCATGCCCGTGCTGAAGGTGTGGAACGCCAAGACCGTGTTCTTCATCAAGCGCTCGCTGGCGTCCGGCTACGCAGGCGTCGAGAACCCGCTGTTCTTCCGCGACAACACGATGATGCTGCTGGGCGACGCCAAGAAGATGACGGAAGAGATCGTCAAGGGTCTCTGATCGAGCTCTCGGAGGGAAACCGCCATGACCATTCTCATCGACAACATGCAGTGGGTATTGCTCGTCTGCGGGCTGATGACGGCCAGCCTCGTGCAGGGCATCGTCGCGCCGAAATCGATCTGGCGCACCTGGTTCGGCGAGAATGAGCCGAACGCGACCGCCGTCATGCTGATGCGCAGCTGGTCGACCATGGTGGTCATCAGCGGCGTGTTCCTGATCTATGCAGGCTTCCATCCGGAGATGCGGCCGCCAGCTCTGCTTGTCGCCGGCGTCGGCAAGGCGATGTTCGTGGTGCTGATCCTCTCGGACGCAAAGCGCCTGCTCAAGGGACAGGCTGTGCTGGCCGTCGTCGTCGACAGCCTGATGGTCCTGATCTTCGCCGCCTACCTGCTCGCGACCCAGCAACTTCCAGCCAGCTAACGCGCGCCCAAAGACCGGGCGCCGGCTCCACACCGCCTGCGGATTCGGCATCAGGCGCCCCGCCCCGATGCAACGGACGGCGACTGGCGTCCGAAAAGAAGCTCGCGCGCGGTTATCGATTGCGACTCTCCGCGAATGGGAACCGATGGTCCAACGCGAGTGTGGGCCTTCCCGGCGGATCGCTACCCGCACTCTCGCCTCGCGCAGGACGGCGCGCTGCTGGAGGACTTTTTCCATGAGACACCCCGACACCATCACCGAAACACCCGCTCCGGCGGCTGAATCACCGGCAACCTCGCGCCGTGCGCTGCTGCGCGGCCTTGGCCTTGCAAGCGTTGGCGTCGCCGCGCTGGCGACGGGTTGTTCCAAGGGCGAGGCGATCGCCGCCCCCGCCACCGCCCCCGCCGCCCCCGTCGTGGACAAGTCGGTCGCGATCATGGGCGCCAATGAAAGCCCGTTCGGACCTTCGAAGAAAGCCGTCGCGGCGATGATCGAGAAGGCCTCGCTCACCGCGCGCTATGCCGACGCCGAAGGCGAAGAGCTGAAGAAGCAGATCGCCGCCATCGAAGGCGTCGATCCGCAGCAGGTCTTCCTCGCCAACGGCTCGACGCCGATCCTCGCCGCGTTCGGCGAGATCATCGCCGCCAAGGGCAAGGGCCAGCTGGTCACCTCGATCGCCACGTATGAAGGCGTGCCGCGTTCGGTGGCTGAATACGGCGCCGAGCTGATCATGACGCCGCTGACGGCCGACTACGGCATCGACCTCGATGCGATGGCCAAGAAGATCTCGAAGAAGACGACCGCAACCTACGTCTGCAACCCGAACAACCCGACCGGCAACATGGTCGATCCCGTAAAACTGCGCGCGTTCGCGATCGAAGCGTCGAAGACAGCGCCCTGCTTCATCGACGAAGCCTACCTGCACCTGTGCGATGACTTCGACGCCAACGTGATGACCAGCCTGGTTCGCGAAGGCCACAACGTCGTCATCGGCCGCACCTTCTCGAAGATCTACGGCATGGCGGGCCAGCGTCTCGGCTATGGCATCGCTCAACCGGAACTGGCCAAGAAGATGGCGATGGCGACCCGCATGGGCGGCGTCAATCATCTCGGCATCATCGCCGCAATGGCGAGCCTTTCGGACGCGGAGTTCGTTCCCGCCATGC
This sequence comes from uncultured Alphaproteobacteria bacterium, assembly GCA_963784415.1. GTDB lineage: Bacteria > Pseudomonadota > Alphaproteobacteria > Caulobacterales > Hyphomonadaceae > UBA7672. Next base: position 43,336 of record CAWARK010000001.1, on the reverse strand, counting down.
AGCCGAAGTTCAAGGCGGGTCGCGAGCGGCTGCTCAGCGTCGTCAAAGGCCTTGGCCGCAAGGTTGCAGCGAACCCGCAGGCCTCGTTCGTGTTCTTTGACGTCGGCATGCCGAACAGCGTGTTCGCCGAGAAGATGGCCGCCGAAGGCGTTCGTGTCGTTGGCCGCGCGTGGCCGCAGTACGAGAACTGGACCCGCATCTGCGTCGGCGAAGACTGGGAAATGGACCGCTGCGAAGCCGCGCTGAAGAAAGTGCTGGCGGCCTAGGTCCGGCTCAGCCGATCAGAATACAGGCGGCCGCAATCGAAAGGTTGCGGCCGTCGTCTTTCAGCGCGTGACTTTCGGCGTGCGGCCCCGCGCGGCGATTGACGTGATGAAGCGGCGGCCAGGACGCTCGATCAGGAACTCGGCTGCAGCTGCGGCCAGCGTCGCCAACACTACGCCGACGGCCACAAGCGCGATGCTTGTCCAGCCGGTGACGGGACCGATGATGCGCTGGGCAACTTCAAACCACACCATGCCGACCGCAATGTGGACCATGTAGAGCGCGTACGAGATTTCACCGAGATAGAGGCTGAATTTCGTCTCCAGAATGCCGGAGATGTTCGAACGCGCGCGCTCGGCGGCGGCGGCGAGGAGCGCGATCAACGCGGCGATCATCAGCCAGTCGGGAACATCGAACAGGGCGAGCGCGATGACGAGAGCCGCCATCGCCGTGGTCGCGTGACGGAGATCGAGCACGGGGATGCGCTGCACGGCCATCAGCTGGCGCAGGCCGGCGCCAAGAAGAAATTCCGGCATGATCCGCATGATCTGCCAGTCATTGAGCCAGGTGGAGGGTTTGCCGGTGACGAGGATCGCGCCGAAATACCAGCCGAAGACGGCGGCCAGACCAAGGCTCGCCATCAGGCGCGGACGGTTGGCCAGCAGCATCACGATGGGGAATGTCAGGTAGGCGAAGAACTCGGCGCTGATCGACCAGGATGGAAAATTGAAAGTCTCACCCGTACCGATCCAGGCGTGGACCAGAAAGATCTGCGCCGGTATCTGGCTGAAATCATTACGCGAAGCGCTGTCGAGGGCGAGGCCGAGGACGGGCGCGGCCAGCGCAAGCGCGACGAAGAAGGCCAGCATCACGATGTGCATCGGGTAGATGCGGGCGACGCGCTTAACCAGGAAGCGGGAATGGCGATAGGTCCCGGCCGAAAACTCGCGGCCATAGACGTGGGCCAGCACGAAGCCGGAGAGTACGAAGAAGAAGTCGACGCCCAGATACCCCTTGCCGAGCAGGCTGGAGGCCCAGCCCCAGCCGTCCGCATAGGTCCGGTAGTGGAACAGCACGACCCAGAGCGCGGCCCAGAAACGCAGGCTTGTCAGGGGCTTGAGGTCCTGAGGCAGGGGCTGCGGGGGCAAGGCTGAGGTCCTGTGGCGCGGCGGCTGGCGCCGGATGAGGTTTGGGTGCAAAAGGCGGGCCGAATGGCAAGCCGCGCGACCGGCGTGCTCCCCTGAAAGGCGACTATGAGCGAGACCACGTTAACCCAGCCCAAAGTCGGCATCGTTTCGCTTGGCTGCCCCAAGGCGCTGGTGGACTCAGAACGCATTATCACGCGCCTGCGGGCCGAAGGCTATGCGATCGCGGCCGACTACAAGGGCGCGGACCTTGTGCTGGTCAACACGTGCGGGTTCCTCGACTCGGCGCGGGCGGAAAGCCTCGACGCAATTGGCGAGGCGATCAACGAGAATGGCAAGGTCATCGTCACCGGCTGCCTCGGCGCCGAAGCCAACGTCATCACCGACCGTCACCCGGGCGTTCTCGCCGTGACGGGGCCGCACCAGTACGAACAGGTGATGAGCGCGGTGCATACGCACCTGCCGGCGCCGGACCATCCCTTCGTGTCGCTGGTGCCCGAGAGCGGCTATCGCCTCACGCCGCGCCACTACGCCTACCTGAAGATTTCCGAGGGCTGCAACAATCGCTGCTCGTTCTGCATCATCCCGAGCATGCGCGGCGATCTGGTTTCGCGCCGGATCGACGCCGTGCTGCGCGAAGCCGAACAGCTGGTGAAGGCGGGCGTGAAGGAACTGCTCGTCATCTCGCCAGGACACGTCGGCCTACGGCCTCGACGTGAAATACGCGCCGTACAAGTGGCGCGACAAGGAACGCCAGACGCGCTTCAAGGACCTGTGCGAAGGCCTCGGCGAGCTCGGCGTGTGGACGCGCCTCCACTACGTTTACCCCTACCCGCACGTCGACGACGTGATGCCGATGATGGCCGACGGCCGCATCCTTCCCTATCTCGACATCCCGTTCCAGCATTCCATCGCCCAGCGTGCTGAAGGCGATGAAGCGCCCCGCCAACATCGACAAGACCGCCGACCGCATCGCCAAATGGCGCAAGGAAGTGCCGGACCTCGTGCTGCGCTCGTCCTTCATCGTGGGCTTCCCGGGCGAGACGGAGGCGGATTTCGAGCACCTGCTCGGCTGGCTGAAGGAAGCCAAGATCGAGCGGGCCGGTTGCTTCAAGTACGAGAACGTCAAAGGCGCGGTTTCGGCCGACCTGCCGAACCACGTTCCGGAAGAAGTGAAGGAAGAACGCTGGCATCGCTTCATGGCGGTCCAGACCGAAATCGCCGACGCACGCGCGCAGGCGCAGATCGGCAAGACGATCGACGTCATCATCGACGAGGTTGATGAAGACGGCGCAGTCGGCCGCTCGAAAGCGGATGCGCCAGAGATCGATGGCTCGGTGTTCCTCGAGGACACGGACGTGAAGCCCGGCGACATCGTGAAAGCGAAAGTCCACGCCGGCGAACAGGTCGACCTGTGGGCGAGCGTGGTGCGGTAGTTACTCCGTCAGGGACTTCACATGGTCGCTGAGCGGCACGCAGGCGTTGTCGCCCTTCGAGCCGATCTCGTCGAACTTCGTGAAGCGTTCGATCAACTCATTGTAGCGCGCGTCGGTGAGATTGAGATCGACCTTCGCGGCCTGCATTGCTGCCACCATGCCATCCATGTTCGCGACTTCGCCATCGGCCGAAATGAAGTCGACGACAGCCGCGATCACCTGGAATTCATCTGGCGCAGTAACGCCTGCATAGAAGCCGGCGATGCAACTGCATTCGGAGATCGAACCTGAAGGCGCGCGCATACACCAGTTGTAGACCCGCTTGGCCGCATCGCCTGCAGTACGTGTCTGCTGCGCGGAGGCGACGGTAGACGGCGCCAGCAGAAGCGCCACGACGGCCAGTGCCTTCAGTTTCATGAGTATCCCCTCCTCAATGCGTCCCGCGCCACCTTGGCGAAGTTGGAACGGAGCGTCCATGGACCGACCAGTCGCCCGAAGCGCGATCGGTGAGGGTTTGGCGATCGCTCGACCTTATTGATATTCGATATCACTTAAGCTATTAAGGAGTTGCTGCCGACGAGGGGTCAGAGGCGCAATGCCCGGCCCTGCGCGGTTGCGAGAAAAAAGCAAAAACATAACAAGGGCAAACTCCATGCACCGCTGTCTGATCGTCCTCCCCGCTCTTCTTGCTGCTCCCCTCGCCGGCTGCGTTGTCGGCATGGCCAGCGGCGAGCCCTACAAGGAAGCCCTGCGCGGCTCGTACACCAACTTCACACGCGTTGACGTCTCGGCCGGCGTCGAAGCCGTCGTCAGCCAGGGTCCGTTCGACGTGAAAGGCGAGATCAAGCGCGGCGAGAACTTCGACAACCTGATCGTCGAGGTGAAGGGCGACACGCTGCACATCAGCCGCCAGATGCAACTGTTCGGCGGCGGCGGTCCGGAATACCGCGTGACAGTGGTGGCGCCCGCCTATCGCGCGTTTGACGTGTCCTCGGGCGCAAGCCTCGATGGCGCGAACCTGTCCCTGCAGGACGTGGACGTCAGCGTATCGTCGGGCGCCCATGCATCGCTGGGCGGATCGTGCGGCAAGCTCGATGTCGACATCTCGTCGGGCGCAAGGTTTGATGGTGAAGGCCTGAAGTGCGGTTCGGCCAAGGTCGATGCGTCCTCGGGCGCCAGCGCCGATGCGTTCGCATCTCAAGAGGCCGATGGCAGCGCATCTTCCGGCGCCAGCGTGACCTTCCACGGATCGCCGGCGCAGTTCCACGAGGACTCGTCCAGCGGCGGTTCGGTTTCGGCGCGCTAGGAGCATCAGCAATGAAAAGGATTTCCTGGATCCTGCCCGTGGCCGCGATGTCGGCCATGGGCGGTTGCATCATCGTCGGCGGGCCGACTGAAACGCGCAGCCTATAACAATACGGGCTTCGACAGCGTTCACGCCGCCAGCGGCATCAATGTCGTGCTCTCGCAAGGACCGTTCTCGGTGAAGGCCGAGGCGCCGGAAGGCAATCTCGACAAGATCATCATCGAGCAGAACGGCAGCGAACTGAAGCTCAGCCGCAAGTCGGAAATGACCTGGTTCGGCGGCAATGGCCATTACGTGGTGAACGTGTCTGCGCCTGGCATCAAAGACATCAGCGCATCCGGCGGCGCCGACCTCGAAGCCAACGGGCTGCAGGCGGAAACGCTGTCGCTGTCCGCATCTGGCGGTGGGGATCTCGACCTCAAGGGCCTCAAGGTGACGACGCTGAGTGCGTCATCGTCTGGCGGTGGCGACATTGATGCCGCTGGCACATGCGTCACGGCGACGATCACGACGGCGGGCGGCGGCGACTTCAACGGCTCTGATCTCGACTGCGCCAATGTCACCGCATCGGCCTCCGGCGGCGGCGACATCGACGTCCGCGCCAGCATGGTGGCGAATGGCGATGCGTCGAGCGGAGGAGACATCCGCTTCATCGGTTCGCCCGCGACGGTGAACAGGAACGAGTCGTCCGGCGGCGACGTCAGCGTCGACGCGAAGTAGTACGCCCACAAAAGCTCATCCCGCTTCGGATGGGGGCCGAAGCGGGATCCAGGGTGGCGTCGTCTCTTGTTGGGGACGATCTACCGGGCTGGGTGGTCCTGGGTCTCGCTACGCTGGCGAGACGAGCCTGCCCCTCGAACCATCTGGTGTCAGCGGCCCACGGGGTTGAGAACGTAGAGGTTGGCGTTGCGCGGCACGCCGAGCTCGGCATAGGTCCACGTCATGCGGCGGCCTTCCGGCACGAGCGCCTTGCAGTTGTCGGGACGCTCGCGGCGGAAGCCGATGTCGAACGTGTCCTCGCCGCGGTCGCGTACGACGAAGCGGAAGTCTTCCTTCTGCGTGCAGCCGTTGGAGCGCGCGACGATGGTCACCTCGCCAACGTTCGGGCTGACTTCAGCGCCGTAGAGATTGCCATAGTCGCTGCGGTCCCAGTCCGAGTCGCGGACGTCTGCATCGACGATCACGCAGCCTCCGAGCATGGCGGCGGCAATGCCGGAAGCGGCGATGAAGGCGAGTTTTGTCATGTCCGTGGACCCCTGTTTGATCTAGCAAGGGTTATTATCGATATTCGATATGAACCTTGGATGAACGGGGGATTTAGCTGGACGAAAATTCGCGACCCGGCGGCCCTATCGGCGCATGCCGTTGATGAGCCGGAGAAGGTCGACCTGACGGTGCGCGCCGGTCTTGCGATAGATCGTCTTCATCTGCTCACGGATTGTTCCTTCAGCGACGCGGCGACGAACGGCGATCTGCGGAATCGTGAGCCCTTCGCCGAACAGTACGGCGACGTCGGCCTCGGAAGTGGTCAGCTCGTAGCGGGCCGTGAGGTCAGCAGCGAGTGACGCATCCGAGGCGCCAAGTTCGTGAAACACCAGCAACAGGCGCGCACCCGGCAGACCATCAAGGCCGGCGCCACACACGCCCGACACTTCGACCTGCACGGGACGGCCGGGTCCGGCCGTGCGGACAACAAACGTGCGCGCGACGATCGCGGCCGAGCGATTGCGGGCTTGCCAGGCAAGCCGCTCGAGATTGTGCCGTTCGTCTTCGCTGGCTGACCACAGCATGCGGTCGCGGATTGTGAAGGTCTGATCGAACATCGCCTCGGCGGCTGGCGTGACGGAGCTGACGCGGCCGTGCTGGTCGAGGATGACGGCGGCGACGCGGCCCGCCTCAAGCCCCTCGACGATCCCACGAGCGCGCGCGTCTTCCGTGTGCGCGGCAAGCGTCGCAGCGCTCATCGCCGATTTTGCGATGCGCTTGAAGTTGCTGACATCGCGCCCCTCGATGCCGCCGCCCTCTTCGCTGCGCGCGACAAAGCAGAACCACTCTTCGTCATCGCCAAGCGGGAAGCGGATGCCGGCATAATAGGCCATGCGCCATGGCCGGAAGAGCTCGTTGTAGATCTCGGATTTGATCCGCTCTTCTTCCGCCACCGCGCGATGATCGAGGAAGACCGTGTTCAGCGGCAGCGGACGTTCGAGACGCGCGCGATAATCGACCTTGTCCCAGCCGTCCTTGAAGTAGAGGCCAATGCCCTCGCCCTGTTCTTCCGGCAGGATGAAGGTCGGGCGATCGAGGTTGGAGCTGACCAGGCAGAAGTAGTCGAACCCGAGCATGCGAGCAGCGGCGCCCATCGCAGCTGGTATCTGCTGGGGCTCATATCCCGATGCATCAATCAGCGCTTCGGCTGCGGCAACGCTCACGAACGAGTACCCCTGCGGACAGCCATGAATTGCGCAGATCATAGGGGCCTACGGATCGGCTCTGCAAATACAGTTACCGCACGCGTCATACCGCCGCGCTTCGTGCTGATAGCAAGAAAACCCCAGCATTTACGGGCACCGGTACTTGTTAACAGCCCGCCATGTTTGCTTGACGAAACAAGGTTTGGGCGCAAATAACGCCATGTCTTCGGCCCGTCCCCCAACCCTGGGTCGGAGATGGAGGGGGCGCTGGGCAACCAGCGCCCCCGACTCGTTTTGAGGCGCACCGCTTTCGCAGCGAGCACGCGATCAACGGCGAGATGGGCCCGTCCCGAGGTCCTCGCCAACACCGTCAGTGTCATCGAAACGGCCTGGGGCGACCATTCCCCAAATTGGGTAAAATTGGCCTAGTCGATCTGGAATTGGTCGAGGCGATAACCGGGGTCCGGATAGGCCGGTTTCATCGCTTCCAGCTCCCCGCGGATGAGGCGCGCGGCGACGGCGTCGCGGCGGGAGCGGCTGTCGGCCGGAATCACATGCCAGGGCGCGTGGGACGTCGAGCAGCGCTGCAGCACCGTGTCGTAGGCGAGCTGGTACTCGTCCCACAGCTTGCGGTCCTCAAGGTCGCTGGGGTTGAACTTCCAGCGCTTCTCCGGAACTTCGAGACGCTCGCGCAGGCGCTCGCCCTGCTCCTCCTTCGAGATATTCAGCATCAGTTTCAGCACGCGCGTGCCGTTCTCGGTGAGCATCTTTTCGAAGGCGTTGATCTGGTCATAGCGCTGCTCGACCTGCTTGGCAGGGGCGAGATTGCGCACCTTCACCACGAGCACGTCTTCGTACTGCGAGCGGTTGAAGACGTGGATGTAGCCCTTCTTCGGTGTCTGCTTGTGCAGCCGCCAGAGATAGTCGTGCGCGAGTTCTTCCTCGGTCGGCTTGCCATAGGCAAAAACATTGACGCCGAGCGGGCTGGTGTAGTGGAAGGTTTCCTTGGCGACGCCGTCCTTGCCCGACGTGTCGATGCCCTGCAGCACGACCAGCAGCGCGCCGGACTTGCCGGCGAACAACGCGTCCTGCAGATCGTTGATGGCGAGCGCATCTTCCTCAAGAGACGCCTTGGCGTCCTTCTTGGAGTCGAACAGCTTCTCGCCCCGCGTGTCGCTACCCTTCAGCGTGAAGGCCTTCGCCTTCTTCGGCTCGACAATGGTCGCCGCGCGAACGTCTTCGATTGAAGGGGCATTGGACATGGGGCGCTCCTGCGGCTTGAAGCAAGGCTAGCGCGGGATTGGCGCGCGTCTTGCGTTCGCCTGATGGGCGAACGCCTCACCATTCCAGCATCACCTCCTGCGATTTCATGCTGGAGAAATCGGGGCAATTGCGATCGGATTCGAAGCACTCGTAAGGGATTCCTGTCGTATCAAAGTAGAAAGTCAGGTTGCTGTTGGACCCGCCGCTACGCCCAAAGGGCAAGAAGACGAGCCAGGGCGCCTCCCCAACATCCTTCGAGAATTCGCCACGCGGATAAGTCCTGCGAAGCTCTGCAAGCGTGGACCCTACATGCGCGCCTTCGCGGGTAACGAATGCCGGCGATCTGGAGCTGACGGATATCGAACCATCGTTATCTGCCCAGACAGTCAACGAAATCGAATACTGATTGTCGAGTTTCGCTGTGTAGACGTGGAGACGTTCGGTTTCGAGCAGCCCATCTTTCCTCTCCAACGGTAAACCGAGCGAAAGAAAATCGGCCAGCGTCCATCCGCGCTGCACGGGGCCGATGAAGCCTTTTCCCATCAGGAGCGGACCAGGCGCGGCCGGCTGCGCAACGGCCGGGCTGGCCGCCAGCAACATGGCTGCAAGTAGGATCTGTTTGAGCATGCCCCTCTCCCCGACATCACAAGACTAACAGGAGACCCAAGGGCGGCAATGCGGACACGCAGCCCCTGAATCCGAAAGATCGAAAATTCGCGGGAGGCGGACCAAATTGACTTTCATGCGCACGGGTGGAAGCGTGATCCGACAAGAGGAACACGAATGTTGAAGCTTCCGCTCGTCGGCATCGCTTTGTCTGTCGTCGTCACCTTTGGCGGCTGTACGCCCGCCGCCGAACCTCCGCCGCCAACGCCGATCGTTCAAGAGGCCGCCATGCCATCAGATCGACAGGACTTTGCAAACCGTTACGCCGAAGCGTGGTCGAGCCAGAACGCCGTCAGCGTAGCGTCCTTCTTCTCGGAGGCTGGTTCACTCAAGATCAATGACGGCGCGCCGTCCGTCGGGCGCGAGGCCATCACGGCATCGGCGCAAGGCTTCATGACCGCTTTTCCCGACCTGCGCGTCACCAACGACCGGACCCATGACGAAGGCGATCGCACAATCTTCGAATGGACACTGACCGGGAAGAATACAGGCCCGGGCGGCACGGGCGCACCCGTAAAAATCAGCGGCCGCGAGTCCTGGAAGTTCGGCGCCGATGGACTGGTGGCGGAATCAATCGGCAGCTTCGATAGTGCAGACTACGAACGGCAGCTCGCAAAGACGCCCTGACACTTCCTTGCGGTGCAAACAGTTACCACCAATGAATTTCCGCGCTCTGCGATTTCATCTCGGAAAAATCAGGACAGCCACGATCGTTGGCTAGGCACTCGTAGGAAATGCTATGGGTATCAAATTCGAAAGACAGGTTGTCTTTGCGGACGGATACGGGACCGTATGGTCTGAATGACATCCAGGGACCTTCCTCGGATCCTTTGGAAAACTGTCCTTTTGGATAGATCTTGCGTAGCGTTGCAAGCGTATCGCCAACGCGTGCGCCTTCCTTTGTTACGAAGCCCGGGGAGCTTGTGCTGACTTCAAAGGCGTCGTCGTTGTCTGCCCACACAAAAAGCGAAATGGCGCTCTGGTCGTCCATTTTCATTGTGTAGACATGAAGCGGCTCGGTCTCCATGAATGCATCGCGCTTTTCAACCGGGCGATTCAGCGAGAGGAAGTCGGCGAGCGTCCACCCCTGCTTCACAGGCCCAATGAAGCCCTTTCCCATCAGCCTCCCGTCGCCGGATGGTGATTGGGCTGTGGCGTTTGCTGAAAGCAAAGCAGCGACCAAAAGTGCAACCAAACGTCTCGGCATCACCGTCCCTCGTATCACGCGAGATTATCAGCGACGCGATTTCGGCCAACACGGGACTGCAGCGCCACAAAGCGAAAGGGCGGCCCGTTTCCAGGCCGCCCTCTCTAGTGTTCTTGGATTGGCGCGTCTTACGACGAGTAGAATTCGACCACGAGGTTCGGTTCCATACGCGCGGCGTACGGGATGTCCGACAGGGCGGGCATGCGGACGAATTTCGCCGTGCCGGCTTTCTGGTCGACTTCGATGTATTCCGGAACTTCACGCTCGGCCGAGCCCATGGCTTCGATCACCAGCGCCATGTTGCGCGAACGCTCGCGGACCTGGACGATGTCGCCCGGCTTCACCATCATCGAGGCGATGTTGGCTTTCTTGCCGTTCAGCGTGACGTGGCCGTGGTTCACGAACTGGCGGGCCGCGAAGATCGTCGGGCACGAACTTCGAGCGGTACACAACCGTGTCGAGGCGCGACTCGAGGAGGCCGACCAGCAGCTCGGCGGTGTTGCCGACGCGGCGCGAGGCCTCTTCATAGGTCTTGCGGAACTGTTTTTCCGTGATGTCGCCGTAGAAGCCCTTGAGCTTCTGCTTGGCCATCAGCTGGATGCCGAAATCCGACGGCTTGTTGGCGCGGCGGGCGCCGTGCTGGCCGGGGCGGGACTGGCGCTTGTTGATCGGGGACTTGGGACGACCCCAGACGTTTTCACCAACGCGGCGGTCGAGTTTGTACTTAGCGTTCTGACGCCTGGACATAGTGCCTCTTCTTCGATGCGCCCCGGCGGGACCCCTATGGCCCTCGCGATCTCAACGGCGGTACACGCATCATCCGTAATGTCCGGCCCTTTCGGGCGCGGAAGCGGGCAAAAACAGGATTACGGCCCTAAAGTCAAGGCGTGGGACAGTTTTGCCCACAATGTGGGTTCCGTGGTCGCATTCCGCTCGCGCCAGCATGCGAAGATGTGACCAAAGGGCAGGCCGTTGCACCATTGCCGGGGCCCCCGGGTTAACATTAGAACGACCGACATGCCGCGATGACGTGGCGTAAGATAGAAACTACCGGAGGCCGCCTTGAGACTTGCTCTTTTCCTCGCCGTCGGGACCGCTCTTGCGACCAGCGGCCTCGCCCAGGCCCAGACGACCCCCGCACCGGCCGCTGCCGGCGCCGCAGAATACAAGGCCCCGCGCACGTCCTTCGGCCAGCCTGACATGCAGAGCGTATGGAGCAACGCCTCCCTCACGCCGCTGACCCGCCCGCCCGCGCTGGGCGAGAAGCTGGCCTATTCCGAAGCCGAAGTGAAAAAGCTGGAAGACGACGTGCAGATCGAGATCGCCGAGGGCGACGCCCCGACCGACCCGAACGCATCGGCCACCTTTGTCGCCAAGACCACCATCGAGCGCCCTGAATTCAAGGCGGCCGGCGGCGGCGTCGGCGGCTACAACCGCGGCTGGCTCGACCCGGGCAACAACGTCATGCGCGTGACGGCGAAGGCCGCACCTCGGTTCTCACCACCCCGAACGGCCAGTTCCCGCCGCGCAAGCCGGGCGCTGCCGTCGCCCCCGCCCCGCAGATGCCGCCGGGCTCCGGCGCGTTCGACAGCTATGAGCGTCGCTCGGCTGGCGAGCGTTGCATCGTCTCGTTCGGCCGCAATGGCGGACCGCCGATGCTGGCGAACGGCTTTTACAACAACAATTATCAGATCGTGCAGACGCCGGACTTCGTGGCGATCACCGTCGAGATGAACCACGACGCGCGCATCGTGAAACTGAACGCCAAGCACCGTGCGGATGGCCTTCGTCCGTACTTCGGCGATTCGATCGGCTGGTGGGACGGCGACACGCTGGTCGTCGAAACCACCAACATCCCGCGCTCGCAGCAGTTCGCTGGCTCGTGGGAAAACCTGAAAGTCACCGAGCGCTTCAAGCGTACCGCGGCAGACCGCCTGTACTACAGCTTCTCCGTCGAAGATCCGACGATGTGGGAGAAGCCGTGGGGCGGCGAGTACGAATTCCACCCGCTGGGCGCACCGCTGTTCGAATACGCCTGCCATGAAGGCAACCACGCCCTGCCCGGCATTCTCTCCGGCGAGCGTGAGATCGAAGCTGAAGCGGCCCGCGAAGCCGCCGCCAAGGCAACCAAGCCTGCCAAGGGCAAGCCCAAGAAGAACTAGCCACACTGCAAAGTAATCATCGAGCGCTCCTCCTCACGGGGGAGCGCTTTTTGATTCAGGACAAGCTGCTGCGGCGCAGCGCAGGCCAAAAGGTTTTTGTCTTCTGCGCCCCACATCATCACGCAGCCACTTGAAAACGCGCTGAAGCCGGTAATGGTGGCGCGTCGCCGGTCCCCACGCCCGGCCAGAGGAGCCTCGTCTTGCCCGACCTGTTTTCGCCGGAAACGGTGACAGCCTTCTTCTCCATCATCATGATCGATCTGGTGCTGGCGGGCGACAACGCCGTGGTCATCGGGCTTGCGGCGGCGGGCCTGCCCAAGGAGACACGCGGCAAGGCGATCCTGATCGGCATCCTGGCGGCGACGCTGCTGCGCATCGGTTTCGCGCTCGTCGCGACCCAGCTCCTGATGGTGATCGGCCTGCTGTTCGCAGGCGGCGTGCTGCTTCTCTGGGTTTGCTGGAAGATGTGGCGCGAACTGCGCACGCCCCATCAACTCGACGAGGAAGCGCTCACCGGCGTGGATCTCGACGGTGACGGCAAGATTGGCGGCCAGCCCATCGGCAAGAAGAAGTCGCTGCGCGACGCCGTCATCCAGATCATCGTCGCCGATGTCTCGATGTCGCTCGACAACGTGCTCGCCGTCGCTGGCGCCGCCAACGGACACAGCCCGATCATCCTGATCTTCGGCCTCAGCCTCTCGGTGATCCTGATGGGCGTCGCCGCGACCTTCATCGCGCGCCTGCTGCACAAGCATCGCTGGATCGCCTATGTCGGCCTCGCCATCATTCTCTTCGTGGCGCTGCACATGATGTATGACGGCATTCTCCAGGTGTACGACTGCAACCCAGGCTGGTTCGGCGGCACGGTGATCGGCGAGCACTGCCCGCTGGGACAGGCGCCACCGGCGGCTGTGCATTAGGGCAGCCGCGACCGACATGCCCGCTCGTCCCGACGAACGTCGGGACCCAGAGCTGACGCTTCGCCTTGTTCCGGGCCTGACGCTTCAAGTCCCCGCGCGTCGCCCTGTACTTCCTGGATCCCGACGTTCGTCGGGATGAGTGGGAAACGCGAATGCGTAAGCATCAAAACAAAAACGCCGGCCTGCGGGGTGCAGACCGGCGCTCTGTCGGTGGATCGTGTCTGACTAGTGATGTTTGTCCGATTCCCTGGCGCCCTTGGCGCGCAGGTAGTCGACAATCTCGTCCTGGCCTTCGTCGATGGCCGCGTCGAGCGGCGTGCGCATGCCGGACATCGGCGACTTGAGATTGATGTTGGCGCCCTTTTCGACCAGCGCCTTCACGATGTCGAAGTTGCTCTGATCGATGGCCTGGAAGAGCGCGCCCGGCATGCCCGGCGAGGACGCGTTCGGGTTGGCGCCACGGCTCAGCAGCAGATCGACGAGCGCCTTGTTGTCGTGATCGACCGCGATCTGCAGCGGCGTACCGTTGCCCGGGAAACCGCGATTGACATCAGCGCCGGCGTTGATGAGGACGCGGGCGGCGTCGAGGCACTCGGAGTCGGTCGCGGCCATCAGGGCCGTGCCCATGCCGGGGATCAGCATGTTTGCATCGTTCTTGCCGTCAGCCAGCAGCTTGTTGATCGCAGAAACATCGCATTGGTCGGCGGCTTCGATCAGGCTGCGATCGCGGTGGCCGTTGAAGTTGATCTTCGTGCCCTTGAGATCGAGGTTCAGGCCAGCTGCGCGCAGCTGTTCCATCACTTCCGGTCCGAAGTCGAAGCTGATCTTGCCGTCCTTGCCCATGACCTTGAAGTCACCGCGAGCGCGGGCGGCATCCATTTCCGCGCGGGCGGCGGCGATCGCTTCACGGGCGATGGCCATGCCTTCGTGGCTTTGGTTCATCGCCGCGGCGATCTCGTCACGATGGCTGGCGATCTCGTCGCGCGCCTTGGCGAGCGACGCACGGATCTCGGCCTGCAGTTCCGGTCCGAGCGCGTGCTTCATTTCTTCACGCGCCTGCTGCATGGCGGCGCGGACTTCCGCGGCGTCCTTTGCCGACAGGCCCTTCATCTCGTCCATGTGGTCGGGGTCGATCCCGGCTTCTTCGAGCGAGCGGCGGACCTCTTCCATGATGCGCGGCATTTCCGCCATCACGTCCTGGGTGATCATCGAGGAGATGTCGACGCCAAGGCCCGCCATCTCGGTCGACAGTCCGGCGAACTCTTCCTGCATCTCAGGTCCGAACTCGGCGCCGAGGGCTTTGAGCTGGGGCGCCAGCTCGGCCATCATCGCTTCGATTTCCTTGCCGAGACCGGCGAAGTCCTTGCCGTCCCAATCCTTGCTGTCCCAGTTGAAGTCGTCGTGCGAACCCGGGGCGGCGCCATCGAGCTTGCCTTCAGCCGTGTTGAGTTCGGCCTTGGCGTTCGCGTCCTTCGACGTCAGGTCGATCGGCTTGTCCTGCGTCTGCTGGGCATCGGCCGTGAAGCGCGGCGTGACCATCGCGGCGACACCGACAACAACGGCGAGACCAGCGAAGGCGAGACGGCCCGAGTATTTCGCGGGCGATCCACCGGTCTTCGCGATGTCGATCAGGCGACGGATGCGGCGGCTGAACTGCGAGCGCGGACCAATGGCGCCAACGGCCAGGCGCGGCGCACGCACCCAGAGCTGGTTCTCGGCCTGCGTGGTGAGCGAGCGGGCGAAGGCGCGGGCATCGCCCGTGCGATCGACAGCGGCTTCGTCGCAGGCGACTTCACGTTCTTCGTCCATGCGGCGGCTGATCCAGTAGAGCGCGGGGCTCCACCACAGCAGGGCGAGGACGATGCGCTGGCCGAGCGCGGCAAGCATGTCGCGGCGGCGGATGTGGGCGTGCTCGTGCTCGAGCAGCGCGGCCATGCCGGGCGAAGCCAGCGCGATGGATTCCGGCAGCACGATCGCGGGATGCAGCAGGCCGGCAGCCATCGGTCCGGGCGCTTCCGGGCTGACGACAACGCGGACGCCCTGCATGCGGGCCTGCAGCGCCTTCGGCAGGTCAGCCGGCTTGGCGCGGGCGACCAGACGCTCGACAGCGATGAGGTCGCGAATGGTGCGGCCGATCAGGACAGCGGCGACGCCGAGCCAGATGATGAGCAGCGGCAAGCCGATGTCGGGCATCGGGATCTGCGGCAGGGTGAACAGCGATGGCGGCGCAGAGGCCTTCACCGCGCCCACAGGCGCAGCCTGAGCAGCAGCCGGGGCAAGCGCGCTGGATGCATAACCGAGCGATGCCTCATTGTAATTCACCGGCGTCATCGGTTTGGCGGCCGGAGCGGGAGCTACGCGCGCCGCAATTTCCGAAATCGGCAGCGTGGCGAGATGTGTCGTCGGCGCTGCGCTATCGAGGCTGACCGGCGCATTCATCTGCTTGAGCAGGCCCGCGACGATTGTCTCGCCCGGAATGAAGGACGCAAACGGCAGGGCGAGGCTGGCCAGCAGGGCCGCAGCCCCAAGGCCGTAGCGCGTGCCGCCACGCATGCGTTTGCCGATGATCAGCGCGCCGGCGAGCACGGCCGCGATGGCGACGCTCTGCCAGAGATGGCCAACAACCAGTGTTTGAGAGAGGGACATGTCAGTCATTGCCGTCCTCCGGGGAGATGCTGTCGAGTTCTTCCTTCAGCGCCTGGAGTTCATCCGTGCTGAGGGTCTCGCTTCTGATGAGATGTTGCGCAAGGGCGTTGGGCGATCCTTCGAAGAAGGTCGACACCACCTTGCGCAGCGCGCGGGAGCGCGCCTCGGCGCGCGTAACGGTCGGCTTGTAGATGAAGGCCCGCCCATCCTGGCGCGGCAGGACATAGTCCTTGTCGGTCAGGATGCGCAGGAGCGTCAGCACGGTGTTGTAGGCGACGGGATAGGTCGGCTCGAGCGCGTCGGTAACGTCACGCACACTCGCCTCCCCCCTCTCCCACAGCACCCGCATGATGCGCTGTTCGGCTTCGGTCAGAACGTCAGAACGTGGCTTCGGCATGGCGTTTTTCTCTTTTGGCGGCCCGGTGGTCCGGGTCTTCTGGTGCTTCTGTAGCCCTTGGCTCTTCTGGACCGGCGTCCTGACCGTTTGCCGGAACAACTAGTTCCTTAGGTGAGTCCAGTTTTTGCCGATTATCGATATGGCGTCAACTAGGTTTCTAGTTGGGCTCTGAGATTTTTCTGCAGATAGCCCGGATCATCCAGGGCACCGCCTCAGATAAAATACTCATGTATTCAATGATGTAGACGATTTCTGCAGATCGACCGGAATAACCGGCGGGCTCAGCGTCTCCCTGTTGAAAGACCCCAAACAGGAGACACCCCATGAAACGCACTGCCCTCATCGCCGGAATCACCCTCGCCGCCCTCTCCGCCCTCCCCGCCAACGCCCAGCTCGGTCTGGGTGGTGGCGGTGGTCGGTGGCAATCTCGGCGGATGGCGCTCGGGCGGCGATGACCGGATCGGCGCAAGGATCGCTGGGCGGCGCGGCCAGCACGGATCGCATCACCGGCACGACGTCGACCATGACGCAGCGAACGAAAGAGCGTGCAGCACAGGCCAAGGCTGCGGCCACCGCCAAGGCTGAAGCTGCCAAACAACAAGCCGTGTCGGCCGCGCCTTCGCCCCAACTGGGCCTCGGCGGCAATGGCGGCGGCCAGATCGGAGCGCCCGGTGTCGATCTCGGCGGCCAGGCGAGCGGTAATGCCAATGTCGACGCGACAGGCGCCGTCGATGCAGGCCGTAATGCTGCGGGTCAGGCGCGCAGCGCGGTTCGCTCCACCACCGACACCGCGAAGCAGAAAGCTGCCGACGCGACCGCCAAGGCCAAGTCTTCCGTGCCGAACGTGCAGGCCAATGGCGGCGGCTCTGCCTCGGGCAATGCGGATGCCAGCCCGAAGGGCGCCACCGTCTCGGGTTCGGCCTCTGCTTCAGGCAGCGCGTCGGCTTCGCACCAACCGCACTAAGCTCTGCGAACTGATTTCTACGCTCTTGCTTCCGCAGTGCGCAGAGTGGGCGGCGGCGCTGGCGACAAGCCAGCGCCGCTTTCTATTGCGCGGCCGGAAAGCCCAGCGGATTGACCGGCTCAAGCCCGAACGATCCCTTCGGATTGGCATAGTCGCCGACCAGCACCTCGTAGTGAAGATGGATCGGGATCTGATAGCCGGCCGAGTTGCCCATCAGGCCGAGCCCGTCGCCTGCCCTCACCGTGACGCCCTGCGACAACCCGCGCGCGAACGAGGCGAGGTGCGCATAGCGGGTGAAGACGCCGCCGCCATGATCGACAAGGATCATGTTGCCATAGTCCTCGCGATACTTGATCTCGACGATCTGCCCATCACCCGCAGCGAGCACCGGCACGCCGATATTGGCGTGATAGTCGAGACCCTTGTGCAGGCGATCATTGCGCGGACCGAAGCCGGACGACAGGCACGCGCCCGGCGTCGGGAAAGTCGCGATGCGAACGTCGCGGATCATCACGATCGGATGGAAATCCTTGACCACGCCAGCCGTCGGACGCCGGCTGGTTCGTGATCGTCATGCCGGGGCATAGCGACAGGCTGGTGGCGAAGTTGTTTGCGGGATTCGCCGGGAGCGCCTTGGGGACGATGACCTCCGTTGGAGCCGGTGGAGGCGTCACGCCGGCCTCGGGTGTCGCGGGCGCTTCGCCTGTTGGAGCGGAAGCGGGCGCGGCGCGGCCGGAACCGTGATGACCTCCATCCCTTCGGGAATAGCGGTGTCGGCATCGAGCGCCAGGTTGTCGAGCTGATCCTCAACCGAGCCGATATCGTGGTCGACCTGGATCATGTCTCCCGTGGCGACCGCAAGCTGTTCGATCTGGCCTTTGATCTCGGCGAAGCGATCGGCTGGCAGCAGTTCACGCAAGCCATCGAAACTGATGTTCGCCAGACGCACCTTCGCGCGCAGATCATTCGCGGTGCGGTTGACCGCGTCGGTCCATTCGGGCGGTGCGGGCCAGATGCTGCCGCCGATCCAGCCCACGAGCCCCGCGCCCGCCAGAGCGGCGGTCATCAGCACTGTCTTTATCATTGCGCATCCCCTGCTTCCGGCGCGGCGCATCACGCCAGCCGACATTCCCCGATCACCATCATCAACCCGCAGCTTTGCGCCATCTGGGCGAGGGGCAGCCTAGGACGGAAGAAACCTCAAGTCAGCCACTGAACCAGCAAGCGACATGCGCGTTCCTGCTGCGAGCAACAGAGCGGCATGGTTCCGCACGGACGGCGAAAATGAGTGGCGTTTCCAACACGATCCTCGCAACTTCAGTGTTCCTGACCACGCTTGCAGGCCTTGGCGCTGGCTACATGATGTCCCCGCCCCCGGTTCGTTCCGGCGACAGCCGCCCCATCATCGACCCGGATGCGTGGAACAAGACTGCGCCGGTGTCGCAAACCTTCCAGGCCCAGCTGAATTCTTCGCAGACGGCCATGAAGTATCAACATGACCAGCGACGACATGAACCAGCGTGGCTGGATTCCTTCGAACGACGCCGAAGCGGCTACGTATCAGGACGAGATCCAGCCGATCGACGTCTCCGATAATTCCAACGCCGTCGGTTATACCGTCGAACCGCTCGACGGGGCCGGCCCTGCTGGCGACAAGGGAAGCAGCAGCATCACGGTGCTGGACAAGGCCGAGGCCGATCGCGCCTGGGATAGCGAGCCTGCGTCAACGGTCAGCGAACAGCCGGTGGATACGGCGCCTGCATCCACGTCGAACTGATCTTCCGCTTCAGGTATCGCGCTTCACGCGCGCCTTCCCGCGACCAACGGCCAGCGCCTTGATCGCCCCCCGGAACGTTGAGACTTCCTGCGCCGTCCATCCTGCGCGCGTGAAAGCGTTGCGCAGGTTCTGCGTGATCGGCACACGCTTCGCATCCGGGAAAAAGAACCCGGCGCGATCAAGCTCCTCCTCGAAATGCTCCATCATGCCGACCAGCTCTTCGCGCGGAGCCGGGGCATCGACCGGGTCTGTGAATGCCGCTGGCGGTCCGCTGGCGTTGGCTTCCGCATAGGCGTGCGCGAGCAGCGCCACGGCCTGCGCAAGATTGAGCGACGCGAAAGCGGAATTGACCGGATAGGACAGGATCGCATCCGCCAGCGCGACCGCTTCGTTGGGTAGGCCAGCACGCTCGCCGCCGAACAGGATGGCGGTGCGCGCTGAGGTTGCCCGGATGCGGGTGATTGCTTCCGACGCGCCGACGACCGGCTTCTCCATCTCGCGCGGACGCGCCGTCGTGGCGAAAACCAGGACGCAATCCGCAATGGCGTCCTCAACCCGCTCGAACACGCTGACCGACACAACGTCCGGCAGCGCGCCCGCGCTCATCGTTTCGGCGGCAGGGTTCGGCCAGCCATCGCGCGGCGCGACGAGGCGCAGGTCGGTAAGCCCGAAATTGGCCATCACGCGTGCGGCGGCGCCAATATTCTCGCCCAATTGCGGGACGACGAGGATGAAGCATGGGGCGATCATGCGCGCTTTCTAGGCCGGATTTGGCCGGTACGGAATGCCACTCGGCCGGGCGGAACCCGCGACGCAGGCGCGGCATACGTGGTCGGCCATTGTGCATCGGAACCTGTCTGGTATAGCCCCGGGAAATCGCCTTTCAGGAGCTTTTCATGGCCGTCATCAAGGTAGCAAATCCCGTCGTTGAAATGGACGGCGACGAGATGACCCGGATCATCTGGGCGCTCATCAAGGAACGCCTGATCCTCCCCTATCTCGATATCGACCTGAAATACTTCGACCTCGGCATCGAGCACCGCGACGCGACCAACGACCAGGTCACCATCGACGCCGCCGAAGCCACCAAGAAATACGGCGTCGCCGTCAAGTGCGCGACCATCACGCCGGACGAACAGCGCGTTGAAGAGTTCAAGCTGAAGAAGATGTGGAAGTCGCCCAACGGCACGATCCGCAACATCCTCGACGGCGTCGTCTTCCGCGAGCCGATCGTGATGAAGAACGTGCCGCGCCTTGTGCCGGGCTGGACCCAGCCGGTCGTCGTCGGCCGTCACGCGTTCGGCGACCAGTACAAGGCGACCGACTTCAAGGTGCCCGGCCCCGGCAAGCTGAAAATGGTCTACACGCCTGCGGGCGGCGGCGACCCGGTCGAATACGAAGTGTTCGACTTCCCCGGCGCCGGCATCGCGATGGGCATGTACAACCTCGACAAGTCGATCCGCGATTTCGCGCGCGCCTCGTTCAACTTCGGCTACCAGCGCAAATGGCCGGTCTACCTCTCGACCAAGAACACGATCCTCAAGGCCTATGACGGCCGCTTCAAGGACATCTTCCAGGAAGTGTTCGACACCGAGTTCAAGGACAAGTTCGCCGAGTTCAACGGCATCTACGAACACCGCCTGATCGACGACATGGTCGCGGCCTGCCTGAAATGGTCGGGCGGCTATGTCTGGGCGTGCAAGAACTATGACGGCGACGTGCAGTCCGACACCGTCGCGCAAGGCTATGGCTCGCTCGGCCTGATGACCTCGGTGCTGATGACGCCGGATGGCAAGACGGTCGAAGCCGAAGCCGCCCACGGCACCGTGACGCGCCACTACCGCGCTCACCAGCAGGGCAAGTCGACCTCGACCAACTCGGTCGCCTCGATCTTCGCCTGGACCCGTGGCCTCGCCCACCGCGCCAAGCTGGATGGCAACGCCGAACTCGCGAAGTTCTCGACCCAGCTCGAGAAGACCGTCGATCGATACGGTCGAAGCCGGCTTCATGACGAAAGACCTCTCGCTCCTCATCGGACCGGATCAGCCCTGGCTGACGACCGAAGGCTTCATCGAGAAAGTCGCCTCGAACTTCCAGGAAGCGATGTCGGCGTAGGCGCGATCGCCTGTATTTGCATGCAATTCAGCGGGCGGAGCGCGAACAGCGCTCCGCCCGTTTGCGTTGATGCGTCGCACCCGCCGCGCCACAGGAGTTAAATGTGCTTAGCCCTCATTTAACTCTTTCCGCTCATTTCTTCCGCGGGGAAACGCGCGATACCGATGCCTCTGGCTGGCGCGCTTTACTGACGGAGTGCGCCTTTGCCATCGCTTTCGATTCGGACCGGACTTCTCGCCATCTCGCTGGCGACGCTGGGTCTGTCTGTGGGGGTCGGCTATGTCGCGATCACCAGTGCGACAACGCTCAACGATGGCGCCAACGCGCTCTATGATGACGTGATCCCCGGCGTTGAAGCCGCCGAAGAGATGAACTCCGCGCTGGGCAACATTCGCATCGGCGAAAGCGAACATATGACGTTGACCGAACCGTCTGCGATCGCCGCCATCGGCAAGGAGATCGAGGAGGCCATCGGCGACTACAACGACTGGACAGTGAAATACGCCAAGACCATCAAGCCCGACGCGCAAGAGGAGCAGGCGTTGTTCGACTCGATCGGACAACAGTATCAGCAGTATCTCGCGTTCAACAAACACTTCGAAGACCTGTCCATCCGCAATGAGAATGTCGCTGCCGGATTGCTTTATGTCGACGATATGCGGACCCTGTTCGACTCCCTCGCCACAAAACTCGACAAGCTGATCGTCATCAACAAGGACATATCCTCCAGTGTGAACGACGCCAACGACGCGACCTTTGCCGAGACATCCATGATCGTCTTCGGGACGGTCGGCGTGCTGGTCCTGCTGTCGCTGCTGTTGACCGCCTACGCCCTGCTCGGTGTCGTGCGTCCGGTGGCGCGCATCGTGAGCGCCATGTCGACGCTGGCTGGCGGCGACAAGACCGTCCGCATCCCGTTCGCCGGTCAGAAGACCGAGCTGGGCGCGATGGCGGGCGCCGTGCAGGTGTTCAAGGACAACATGATCGAGGCTGATCGTCTTCGCGGCGAGCAGGAAAAGGCGCGCCTCGAACAGGAAGCCGCACGCGCTCGCGCGGCTGAGGAACGCCGCCAGGCCATGCGCGCCATGGCGGACCAGTTCGAAAGCACGGTCGGCCAGGTGGTCGCCTCCGTTTCGCTGCCGCGGTCGAGATGCAGGCGACAGCCGAAGCCCTGTCACACACGGCGCAGGAAGCCTCCTCACGCTCGATCATCGTGGCTTCTGCGGCAGAAGAAGTGACGCGCAACGTCCACGGCGTCGCCTCCGCAACCGAGGAGCTGTCTGCCTCCATTCGCGAAATCTCGGGCCAGACGACGCAATCCTCGCGCATGGTGGCCGACGCCGTGCAGCAGGCGGATTCAACGTCGAAACAAGTTCAGACGCTGGCCGAGAACGCCACCAGCATCGGCGCAGTTGTCACGCTGATCAACGACATCGCCAACCAGACCAACCTGCTTGCGCTCAACGCCACCATCGAGGCGGCGCGCGCAGGCGAATCCGGCCGTGGCTTCGCTGTCGTCGCGACCGAGGTGAAAACCCTGGCCAGCCAGACAGCGAAAGCGACCGAGGAGATCGCCAACCAGATCCGCGCCATGCAGGAAGCGACCAACTCTTCCGTCTCCGCCATCACCGGCATCCGCGCGTCGATCGACAAGATGAGCGAGATTTCGTCCGCAATCGCCTCGGCGGTGGAACAGCAGGGCGCGGCGACGCAGGAAATCTCACGCAACGTGCAGTCGGCCTCGGATGGCGCAACGGACGTGGCGTCGAGCATCACCAGCGTCACACGCGCCTCAGAAGAAGCCTCGCATGGCTCTGGCCAGGTGCTGACCGCCGCTTCCGAACTCGCCAAGAATGGTGAAGTTCTGCAGGCGCAGGTCGACCGCTTCCTGCGCGAAGTCCGCGCAGCGTAGGGGTCAGCCCGCGAGCATCGCCTTCACGGCGGCAATGGCGTCGTTCGCCTTGTCGCCGTCAGGCCCGCCGCCTTGCGCCATGTCGGGCCGCCCGCCGCCCTTCGCGCCGCCGACCGCCTGCACAGCCTTGGTGACGAGATCGCCGGCGGGGAAGCGCTTGGTCAGGTCGTTGGTGACGCCAACAACCACGGTGGCCTTGCCCTCCGCCGTAGCGACGAACACGACCACGCCGGAGCCGAGCGACGTCTTGGCTTCATCTGCCAGCGACTTCAGATCCTTCGCAGGCACATCGACGATCTTGCCGATGAACTTTATGCCGTTGACCTCTTCCGGCCCGGACGCTGCGCCACCACCGCCCATCGCAAGTTTCTTGCGGGCGTCCGCCAATTCCATCTCGAGCTTCTTGCGTTGCTCGGCCAGCGCTGCGACACGCGCAGGCGCATCGGCGATCGGCGCCTTGAACTGATCCGCGATCTCGCGCGCGATGTTGCCGCGCGCCTTGAGGAAGTTGAGCGCCGCCTCGCCCGTTACGCCTTCGATCCGGCGCACGCCCTGCGCGACGCCGCCTTCAGAGGTGATGACGAACACCGCAATGTCGCCGGTGCGCGCGACGTGCGTGCCGCCACAGAGCTCGACCGAGTAAGGCGCATTGGCCTCGCTCACCGAATTGCCGAGGCGCAGCACACGCACTTCATCGCCGTATTTCTCGCCGAACAGCGCCATCGCGCCCGCCTCGATCGCCTTGTCCGGCGCCATCACGCGGATTTCCGCCGGAGCATTCTGGCGCACCACCGCGTTCACTTCGGCTTCGACCGTCTCCAGCTCGTCGCGCGTCGTCGGCGCTGTGTGCGAGAAGTCGAACCGGAAATAGTCCGCCTCGACCAGCGAACCCTTCTGCGTCACGTGCTTACCGAGCTTGTTGCGCAGCGCCGCATGCAACAGGTGCGTCGCCGAATGGTTGGCGCGGATCTTCGCGCGGCGCACACGATCGACCTTCAGCTCGGCGACATCGCCGACCTTGGCCGAACCCGCTGCCATCTCGCCGACATGGGCGAACACATCGCCCGCACGTTTCTGCACGTCGTCGACACGGAAGCGGCCGCCGCCGGGGAAGAAGATCTCGCCCTTGTCGCCCGCCTGCCCGCCGCTTTCGGCATAGAGTGGCGTCTGGTCGAACACGAGTTCGGCCTTGTCGCCCGCCTTGAGCGCCTTCACCTGCGCGCCGCCGACAAGGACATTGACGAGGCGGCCGGAGGTTTCTTCCGCGTCATAGCCCTGGAAGCTGGTCGCGCCCGAAGCGTCGCGCACCGCGAACCACACCTCGCCCGAAGCATCACCCGCCGCGAACTTCGAATTTTCCCGGCTCTGCTCGCGCTGCTCTTCCATCGCGGCCTTGTAGCCCACCTCATCGACCGTCATGTCGCGCGAGCGCAGCACGTCCTGCGTGAGATCGAGCGGGAAGCCGTAGGTGTCGTAGAGCTTGAAGGCGACATCGCCCTTCAGCACGCCGCCCTTGCCGAGCGAGGCGGTCTCTTCGTCGAGCAACGCCAGGCCACGGCCCAGCGTGCGCTGGAAGCTTTGCTCTTCCTGGCTGAAAGCCGACTCGATCGCGTCCTTCGCGCGGTTCAGTTCCGGATAGGCTTCGTCCATCTCCTTCGCCAGCGCGCCGACGAGGTTGAACATGTTCGGCTCGCGCGTGCCGAGGATGTGCGCGTGGCGCATGGCGCGGCGCATGATGCGGCGGAGCACATAACCCCTGCCCTCGTTCGACGGCGAGACGCCATCGGCGATCAGGAAAGACGACGCGCGCAGGTGGTCCGCAATGACGCGGAACGAGGCGAGCTGATCGCCCGCGGCCTTCACGCTGTAGAGTTCTTCCTCAGCCGCGATCAGGTTCGCGAACAGGTCGATCTCGTAGTTCGAGTGCACGCCCTGCAGGATCGCCGAGAGACGCTCGAGGCCCATGCCCGTGTCGATCGACGGCTTGGGCAGCGGGACACGCTCGCGGCCATCATTGAACTGCTCGTACTGCATGAAGACGAGGTTCCAGATCTCGATGAACCGGTCGCCATCCTGGTCGGCCGAGCCCGGCGGGCCGCCCCAGATCTTGTCGCCATGATCATAGAAGATTTCCGAGCACGGGCCGCACGGCCCCGTGTCGCCCATCATCCAGAAATTGTCGTTGGTCGCGATGCGGACAATCTTCGACTCCGGCAGGCCTGCGATCTTCTTCCAGTAGCCGGCCGCCTCGTCATCGTCGTGATAGACGGTGACCATCAGCTTTTCCTTCGGCAGGCCATAGTCGCGCGTCAGCAGCGTCCAGGCATGCTCGATCGCCTGCTCCTTGAAATAGTCGCCGAACGAGAAATTGCCGAGCATCTCGAAGAAGGTGTGGTGGCGCGCGGTGTAGCCGACATTGTCGAGGTCGTTGTGCTTGCCGCCCGCGCGCACGCATTTCTGCGAGGTCGCCGCGCGCGGCGCGAACGGCTTCTCCGCGCCCGTGAAGATGTTCTTGAACTGCACCATGCCGGCGTTGACGAACAGCAGGGTGTTGTCGCCGTGCGGAACCAGCGACGATGATGGCTTCACCGTGTGACCGGTCTTGTCGAAATAATTCAGGAAGGCAGCGCGAATGGCGTTCACGCTCGCAGGCGTTCCGGACTTGTTGGGCGAGCTGTTCGACGTCATCAGGCGGCTCCTCAGGGCTATGGATACCGCCCCGCCTCCTTTTGAGGCGGCAACGCTCTCCATAACCGGTCAATTGGGGTCGCCCCGCCAGCCATCCCAGCCCGGCGCACGACCATGGGGCGGTATAAAGCCCAGCCCTGCGTCAAGCAATGCGGACGGACCCGGGAAAACGCCCGGAAACCGGCCGGATGAGGGCCACGGTTGAATGAGGGCCAGACGCCAGACGAGGGGAAGGCGCCGGTGGGAACACCGACGCCTTCTTGGCTGGCCTGCCAATTCAGTCTGCGAGGCGGGGCAAGGCCGACCGCGCTGGTCCTATTCTTCTTCGCCGTCCGCGTCGGGCTCTTCAGGCACGAGCAGGTTCTCGTTGATGACACCGGAGTTCTTGCGAATGGCGTCCTCGATCTCGGTCGCAATGGCCGGATTTTCCTTGAGGAATTTCCGCGCATTCTCGCGACCCTGTCCGAGGCGCTGCGAGCCGTAGGAGAACCAGGAACCCGATTTCTCGACGATGTTGCCCTTCACGCCGAGATCGATCAGCTCGCCGGTCTTGGAGATGCCTTCGCCGTAGATGATGTCGAATTCGACTTCGCGGAACGGCGGAGCAACCTTGTTCTTCACCACTTTCACGCGGGTCTGGTTGCCGATCACTTCATCGCGGTCCTTGAGCGAGCCGATGCGGCGAATGTCGAGGCGCACGGACGCGTAGAATTTCAGCGCATTGCCGCCCGTGGTGGTTTCGGGCGAGCCGTACATGACGCCGATCTTCATCCGGATCTGGTTGATGAAGATCACCATGGTCTTGGATTTCGAGATCGACCCGGTGAGCTTGCGCAGGGCCTGGCTCATCAGTCGGGCCTGAAGACCCGGCAGGCTGTCGCCCATTTCGCCTTCGAGTTCGGCGCGCGGCGTGAGGGCCGCGACCGAGTCGATGACCAGCACATCGACCGCGCCGGAACGAACCAGCGTATCGGCGATTTCCAGCGCCTGTTCGCCCGTGTCCGGCTGCGAGACCAGAAGGTCGTCGAGGTCCACACCCAGCTTGCCGGCATAGACCGGATCAAGGGCGTGTTCCGCGTCGATGAACGCGCCGACACCGCCGCTTTTCTGCGCTTCGGCGATAACGTGCAGCGCCAGCGTCGTCTTGCCCGAGCTTTCCGGCCCGTAGATTTCGATGATCCGGCCACGCGGCAGGCCGCCAATGCCAAGCGCCACGTCCAGGCTCAGCGACCCGGTCGACAGCGCCTCGATATCCATCGCGCGCTGTTCGCCAAGGCGCATGATCGAGCCCTTGCCGAAGTTGCGCTCGATCTGGCCAAGGGCTGTTTCCAGCGCCTTCTGCTTGTCCATGCCCTTAGATTCCACCAGCTTGAGAGCGGCGCCCGCCATCTTCATCTCCACATCTGCCATGCTGGCTGCGGTGCGGCAAACGTTGCCGATTCCAGCCCTGTTGAGTGATTATGTACTACAAATGTTCTCGTGAACAAAGCATGAAAATCGTGCCGCGCTGAAATAGTTTTGCGACTCAATCTGTGGGGTCCAGCGCCTGCTCTGGCCCCCTAGGGTGGGATGCCGCGTGGGCGCGTCCGCCCGCCAGCATGCCTTCCAGCGAATAGTTGGCTTCGTGGCACGCGTATTCGAACATCCGCGCGCTGGTCGCGTGCAGAATCATTTCCGCCGTCCATGGCCGGCTGAACGTCTCGGGATCATCGACGGTGTAGCGGTACAGGATTTCGCCCGGCGCGATGCGCGTAAAGCGTTCCGTCACGCGCGCATTCGCGGACACGAGAATCGGCGCCGAGGGCTTGAACGCGTCGCCTGGAACAAAGCCGATCGTCTCCACCACCAGCGTATCGCCATCCCAACGCGCGATGGAATCGCCCATCCAGCGATGCATGGCGGGCGGCAGGCGCGGCGCGTTGATGCGGATGATGCGCGCCTCGCGGCCCGCCTCCATCGACAGCACGAGATAGTCCGGCGTCTGCACGATCTGATAGTTCGCATTGTAGCGCGGCACGAACAGCGGCGCGCCCGTCGCGCCCGATCCGCCCGCCAGACAGCGCTCGGTCGCGGGCCGCGCTTCGGGGCCGTCGAAATTGGCGAACACATCCGCCTGCAACTGGCGCAGCTTCGCCCGCCCGGCGTCGCTGTAGGGCATCTTGCCGTCCGCCGGATCGACGATCAGCGACGTGCGTATCTCGCCCTTGAACGACGTCATGTGCGCGCCGAACTCCCACCACTCGGACTGGCGCGCGCCAACGCCATCGCTCGTGTCGGACGTGAAGGCTTCGGGGCTGGCGATGGCGAAAGCCGCCGCCTTTTCCGCCGTCGTCGTCGGACCATCGAACACCGGCGGACGCTCCAGCGGTGTCGCCGTCTGGCTCGACCACACGCCTTCCAGGTCCGGCGCGCCAAAGGATGTACGGGGCGTTACATAAGCTGTCTGCGCAAGCGCCGGCGCCGCACAGATCAGCCCGGCCAGGAGAATAAGCCACACGCTCCGCATGGCGGCATCGCTAACATGACGCCGAACTGACACGAAGCCCCCTGCTCCAATGCGACGTCACGGATGCTCCATCGCGATGCAGGGCAAGCCCAGCCGATAGGCCCTCGCCCGAATGCGCAGGCGTGCTATTCCTCGCATGAAACAAGGGAACCCAGCCATGCGCCTCGCCGTCTTCCTCGCCGCACCCGTCCTTGCGCTCGCCTTCGCCGCCTGTACCGAAAGCAAGCCCGCCGAGACCGTCGCGACCGAAGCTGAATCGAAAGCCGCCGACCGGATCGTCAGCCTCGAACAGACGATCAGCGACATGGAGGCGAACGCCGTGGCGTTGCACGCGACGCCCGGCCCCGCCGTCTACTTCGTCAACCTGCACGATGGCATGACCGTACCGCAGAGCTTCCGCGTCGTCTTCGGCGCCTATGGCATCGGCGTCGCGCCCGCGCTCACCAACACGCCCAACACGGGCCACCACCACCTCCTGATCGACACGACGCTCAGCGATGAAGAAAAGCAGTTCGCCATCCCGAAGGATGACAAGCACATGCATTTCGGCGGCGGCCAGACGGAAGTCGTGCTGCAACTCCCGCCCGGGCCGCACACGCTGCAACTCGTCTTCGGCGACATGAACCACGAGCTGCACAAGCCCGCGGCGATCATGTCCGACAAGATCACCGTCAACGTCCAATAACGGCCATCAGCCTTCCGGATCGATAGCTGCCCCGGATCGATAGCTGCCTAAGCACCGCTCGCGTCGCCAGCGAGCGGATTCCACCTTGGCGTTAGGCGTTGCGATAATTCTGCGACCTTTGTCCTCTCAACTGCAATTAAGCATCGGTAAACGCCGGGCTGGCTTGATTTGTGCGTGAAACTACTGGGGGACTTTGCAGGAACAGACTTATGCCCGGCGTCCCGTCGCCAGCACGCAGAAGCGATCTCGACTGGCTGCGCGTCGGCGCACTCGGCCTGCTGATCCTGACGCACGTCACCTTCATCTTCCGCACGACGGGATGGCGCGTGCACAGCGAGCATGCCGGCCTGTGGGGCGACCTCATCGTCGAAGCGCTCGCGCCCTGGCGCATGTCGCTCGTCTTCTTCATCGGCGGCGCCGCGACGCGCTTCATGCTCGCAAGCCGCGATCTTTCGACATTTGCCGTCAACCGCTTCCTCCGCCTCGGCGTGCCGTTCCTCATGGCGGTCGTCCTGCTCGTGCCGCCCATGTGGTACATGACCGACCCGTTGGCGCGCGGCAGCAGCTACATCGCCTATGTCGAGCGTACGCCGCTGCACGCCCACACGGTCTTCGGCTTCCACCTGCCCGACCTCGGCCATGTCTGGTTTCTCGCCTACCTTTTGGCCTACGCGCTCGCCGCCGGCCTGGCGTGGCGGTTTGCGCCGCGCAGCTGGATGCGCATCGAAGCCTCGCTCGAACGTCTTCCCATTGCCGCGCTGGCCGTCGGCATCGCCGCGCTGTTCGTGCTCTCCGACGCCGTGCTCAAGCCGGCGTTCGGCCGCACCGACATGTTCTTCGACGACCCCGCAGGACACCTCCGCGCGCTGCCGCCCTTCCTGCTGGGCCTGATGTTTGCGCGCTCGGACAGCTTCTGGCGCCAGCTCAACGCCGCGCGCAAATGGCTGACGCCGCTTGCTCTGACCCTGATGCTTGCAGCCGTGGGCGTGGCGGCGGCAGACACGCTCTCCGCCCACACCCTGCCCGCGTGGCAGACAGGCCTGGCTGATGGCCTCTATGGCGCAGCCGCCCTGCTCGCGATCCTTGGCTGGGCCTCAACGACGCTCAATCACGACTCGCCACAGCTCCGCTACCTCAGCGACGCCATCATGCCCGTCTACCTGCTGCACCAGCCCATCGTCGTCGCCGCGGCGCTCGGCGCCGAGCAGGCGCATCTCCCGCTCTGGCTGGAATATCCGCTGCTGATATCGGCTGCCCTGCTGATCCCGCTGGCGATCTACCACCTCGTCATCCGGCATATCGGTCTGCTCCGCGCGCTTTTCGGCCTCAAGATGAACTCCCGGAAAGACAGGCCCGCGCAACTCGCTCACAAATTCTGACGTTTTGCTCACCTTCCCGGATGCGTCTTGCTTGGCGTCTGCGAAGGGCCACATTGACGTGCATGAACCACGTCCGGACCTTCATGCTTCTTGCGGCGCTGACGGCGCTGTTCGTCGGTGTCGGCTATCTCATTGGCGGCCCGGCCGGCATGGCGATCGCCTTCGCCATCGCGCTGGTCGGCAACCTCGTCAGTTACTGGAACGCCGACAAGATCGTGCTGTCGATGTACCGCGCGCAGGACGTCCCGCCGGACCATCCCGACGCGCGCGTGCGCGCCTATGGCGACGACGTGCGCGAAATGGCGCAACGCGCCGGCCTGCCCGCGCCGCGCGTCACCATCATCGAGAGCGAACAGCCCAACGCCTTCGCCACCGGCCGCGATCCCGCGCACGCCGCCGTCGCCGCCACTACCGGCCTGCTGACCATGCTCGACCGCCGCGAGATCCGCGCCGTCATGGGTCACGAGCTCGCGCACGTGAAGAACCGCGACACGCTGACCATGACCGTCACCGCCACCATCGCCGGCGCCATCTCCGCGCTCGCCAACTTCGCCTTCTTCTTCGGCGGCAATAACCGCGAACGGCCGGGCGGCTTCATCGGCGTCATCGCCATCATGATCCTCGCGCCGATGGCGGCGGCGCTCGTGCAGATGGCGATCAGCCGTGGCCGCGAATACGAAGCCGACGCAGGCGGCGCCGAAATCTCCGGCGACCCCGCCGCCCTCGCCTCCGCCCTGCAGAAGATCGACGCCTATGCGCGTGGCGGTCGCGTCAACTTCGAGGCCGAGCGCAATCCGGCTACAGCGCACATGTTCATCATCAACCCGCTCAACGGTCACGGCGCCGACAACCTGTTCTCAACTCACCCGAGCACGCAGAACCGCGTCGCCGCCCTCGCCGCGAAATTCGGCGGGCAGACGAAGCCACCGGAAATGAACGCACCGCGCCCGGCCCGTGCGCCCGGTCCATGGGACGAGCCGCAGGCCGGCACGCGCACGCCCGGCCCGTGGGGGTGAGGAGCGGCGCCGCAGGCGCGAATTGATCCGGGGGATCAATTCGAGCGACGAACGCCCGAGCTTAAGCGAGGGCCGGCGAGCCAGCGTCCTGGTGATCGATAGCGATAGACAATTCCAGGTTTTGCGGGCCCTGTGCCCACAGTAACCTTGAGGTCATTATGAAACGCCTGTTCGCCGCCGCTTCCTTTGCCGTCATCGCCGCCTGCACCCCCGCGCCGACGCCGGAACCCGCCGCGACGGTGGAAGGCATCTACAAGCCGCTCGTCGCTTCCAAGGGCGAAAAGGGAACCGACATCTCGACGATCCCGATGACCGAAGACCTCGCGCTGAAGCTGCAGGAAGTTGAAAGCAAGGCGGACGGCTCGGTGATCGACTGGGATATCGCCGGTAACTGCCAGGACTGCACTGGCTTCGCGGACCTCAAGGTCGGCGCTCCCCCCAAGGACCTGCCCGTCACCGAAGGTCACACCATGGTCGCAGCCAGCTTCAAGCTGTTCGAAGGCGAGCAGAAAGCCATCCTCTGGGACATGGTGAAAGTCGGCGAGGCCTGGAAGGTCGACAACATCGAAACCGAAGGCTTCAACCTCCGCGCCATTCTCGATGAGCAACTCGGCGCACAAGCCGCCGCTGCCGCAGAAGATGGCGAGGCCGCCGTCGACTGCATGACCTTCATCCGCCTCGAATCCGATGCGCTCTCAAAGGCAACACCGCCCGGCGACGTCACCGCGCTCGAACACGCCTACACCGCATGGAAGACCCGCGCCGAGGCGCAGTACACCGCCAACGAACTGGCTCAGTACTTTCGCAAGCAACGTCGCCGTCCTCGACGACACGCCCGCCGCCGAGATCAAGACCAAAGCCGCCGATTGCGTCGGCGGCGTACCTGCCCCGGTTTCGATGCCGTAACACCGGCCTGCGCGCGCCCTCGTGGTTCGACCGTCGCCGCTTCGCGGCTGCTCACCATGAGGGCTACATTTCCGCTGATTGTTTAGCCCTCATGGTGAGCAGGCCCGCAGGGCCGCCCGTCGAACCACGAGGGCGTGCTCACAGGCGCCATAACAAGCAACCTCAGCCGTTCTCCATCTGCGCCAGACGCTCGGCCTGATCCTCGGCGTGCAGCGCGTCCATCAGCTCGTCGACATCGCCCTGCACGAACGCATCGAGATTGTACGCCGTGAAGTTGATGCGGTGGTCCGTCACGCGGCCCTGCGGAAAATTGTACGTGCGGATGCGTTCCGAGCGGTCGCCCGATCCAACCTGCAACTTGCGCGCAGCCGACCGTGCTGAATCCTTCGCCTCGCGCTCGCGCTCATAAAGCCGGATCTTCAGCTGCTCCATCGCCTTGCGGCGGTTCTCGTGCTGCGACTTCTCCGACGACGTCACCACGATATTCGTGGGCAAGTGTGTGATACGCACCGCCGAGTCCGTCTTGTTGACGTGCTGTCCGCCCGCGCCCGACGACCGATAGGTGTCGATGCGGATATCCTGGTCGCGTACCTCGATGTTCACTTCTTCCGGCACCGGCAGGATCGCCACCGTCGCCGCCGACGTGTGGACGCGGCCCTGCGCTTCCGTCGCCGGCACGCGCTGCACGCGATGCACGCCGCTCTCGAACTTCATGCGCCCGAACACGCCCGACCCATTCAGCTGCGCCACGACTTCCTTGTAGCCGCCCATCTCGCCTTCGGTCGCCGAGACCAGCTCAACCTGCCAGCCGCGCCCCGAGGCATAGCGCTGGTACATGCGCCACAGGTCGCCCGCGAACAGCGCCGCCTCGTCGCCGCCCGTGCCCGCGCGCACCTCGATGATCGCCGAACCATCATCGTCGCGATCCTTGGGCAGCAGCATCAGCTGCATCTCGCGCTCGATATCGGGCAGCTTCGCCCGGATCTCCGCGCGCTCCTCGATCGCCATGTTGATGAAGTCGCGATCCGCGCCCGGATCCTCGATCACCTGCTCCGCCTCGGCGAGCTGGCTGCGCAGCGACAGCACCTCGCGCGCCTTCTCGGCGATCCGCTTCAGCTCGGCATGATCGCGCGAAAGCTGCACGATCTCCTTCGCGTCCGTCGCCACGCCCATGCGCGCCTCGACCTGCTCGAAGCGGTCGATCATCTGGCGCAGGCGGGATTCAGGCAGGACGGCCATAAGGGTCTTTCGCAGGAAGGGGCCCCATATGGGCCAAGCCCGCCCGCCCGTCCAGAGGTGCGCGCGACCCTGAGTTCGCTACCTTTTCCGCGGCTTTCTTCCCGCGCGCCACCTCGGTCGCCAGCGCATCCAGCTTCGAAGTCCAGAACACGCGGAATCGATCCAGCCATTCATCGACCTCGCGCATCGGCTCGGCCTCCACCGCATAAATCCGGCGCGCGCCCTCCACTCGCACCGAAGCAAAGCCGCTCTCCCGCAGCACCTTCAGGTGTTGCGACACCGCCGCCTGGCTGATGCCGAACTCCCCCGCGATCACCTCGACCACTTCGCCCGAGGCATGCTCGCCTGTCGCCAGCAGCTCGAGGATGCGGCGGCGCACGGGATCAGCGAGGACATCAAAAGCATGCATGGGTCAGGTTGGGTCGGAGGCTTCGCCGCGATAGAAATGAATGGTGAGCTGGCCGCGCTTCGTCGCTTCTGCTGCGTCTTCCCCGCCCTTGATGTCTGCCGCGATCCAGCCCGCGCCTGTCTGGCTCACGAAATCCTTGCCCTCCTCTGAGACGCCGAAAGCGTGTTCGTCGAACGTGTCGCGCACCGCCTGCGAGCGCAGGTGCATGCCGAGCCCAAGCAGGCCCAACTCCCAGCCGATGCCCACGGCGCCCGGGCCGAACTTGTCCCAGTGCGGATTCAGCGGACAGAGGTGCTCAAGCGTCAGGTGCGCGCCGCCATCATGCGTCGACGCCAGCGCAACGTTGACCCAGCTCACACTGCCGCCGAACTCCCATGTCGCCGAAAAGGATCGCTGCGGAATGCACGCCGTGATCGTGCCGCTCGCATTGTTCTTCACCTGAAACTTGCCGCCCAGTCTCAGCTCGCCATCGACCTGCGCAAACCACCGCACCAACCGCTCCGGCGTCGTCAGCGCCTCCCACAGATCGTCGATCGTCGTGTCGTAGGCGCGCGAGGCGATCACCACGCGCACGGGCTGGCCGTCCTGCACCCGATCCTCGACCACCCGCGCGACAGCGCCAAGGTGAGCGGCGATATCAATGTTCATCGCTTCCTCCTGCTTGCGCAGTCAGCTAGCAACGCTCACTTATATAAGTCAATACTTATGTGATTCAGAACCCGAACAGCGCCAGCACGTTGCGCACCGCGATCGCCATCAACACCAGCGAGCCGATGTTGAACACCAGGAACCGCACCGGCACGAAATTGGTCGTGATCTGGATGAAGCTGTGCACCACCCGGATGCCGACATAGGCCCAGGCCAGCCAGACATTGATCGTGTCGGTCACGCCGACCAGATGCGAATACAGGCACAGCGCATAGAAGATCGTCGGCTGCTCGTGCAGGTGATTGTAGTTGTCCGCCACCCACACCGCCTTGGGATTGATCGGCGGCATGCTGGCATAGCTTTCCGAGCCCTTGATCTTGGCCGGGTCGATCCCTGCCTTCCGCATGGCCGGAATGCGCCGTACGTACAGCCAGACCAGGACGATCAACGTCCAGACCACCAGCGCCAGCACCGGCGTCATCATGTTCGAAAGCGATTGCGGCATCTACGGCCCTCCCCGAGCAGCGCGAAAACATGGCTGAGCGGCGCGACAATATGGGACTGCGGCAGGAAATCCAGCCATGACACAAGGCTCTCGCGGCAGGCGCATGTCCGGTGCTAGCCTAACGTCAGTTCGACCTCACACGGGTGTAACGATGCGATTGATCCTTGTTCCGGCCCTGCTGGCGGCCCTGATGACGACTGTGTCTGCGTGCACCACCGTTGCAACCGCGACGCCCCCGCCCATGACGGCTCAGGCCTCGACACCCCACACCTACACCGCGCAGGAGGAAGAAATCCTGCAGGTGGTCGACCGCATGCTGCTCGCCGTCGGCAATCACGACTCGGCCGCGCTGCAGGAACTGCTGATCAACGAGGGCGTCTCCTGGTTCCAGCACGTCACGCCGGACGAAGCCGCCGCCGTCGAGCCGTTCAAGAACGAAGACCTGATGTCGCCCGAGACCGACGCCGACCCGTTCATCGAGCGCTACTGGAACCCCGTCGTCCAGATCCGCAGCGGCCTCGCCCATGTCTGGGCGAACTACGAACTGCGCGACGATGGCAAGCAGGTCCATTGCGGCATCGACGCCTTCGATCTCGTCTATCTCGACGGCGACTGGCGCGTCGCCTCCATCATGTCGACCATGGAGCCCAAGGGCTGCGACGCCCTGATGCCCGCCTCGCCCGCAGCGATGCGCCCGCGCGATGGCTGGAAGGAAACGCCGAACCAGTAGGTCCGGCGCTTCGCTCTACGTCTCCAGCTCAACATCCCAGTACAGATAATCCAGCCACGTCTGGTGCAGGTGGTTCGGCGGAAACCGCCGTCCCATCTCCTGCAACTGGAACGTGCTCGGCCGATGCGGCCGATGGCTCGGATGCATGCCGATCTCGTGCGACATCCGCCCGCCCTTGCGCAGGTTGCACGGGCTGCACGCCGCGACGATGTTGTCCCAGCTCGTCCGCCCGCCCTTGGAGCGCGGGATGAGGTGGTCGAACGTCAGGTCCTCGTGCGATCCGCAATAGACGCACTTGAACCCGTCACGCAGGAACACGTTGAACCGCGTGAACGCCGGCTGGCGATCCTGTTTCACGAACTCCCGCAGCGCGATGACGCTGGGCAGCCGCATGGTGATCGATGGCGAGTGCACGAACTCGTCGTATTCGGCGACCACGTCCACGCGTTCCAGGAACACCGACTTCACCACCTCCTGCCAGGGCCAGAGGGAGAGCGGGTAATAGGACAGCGGACGGAAATCGGCATTGAGAACGAGTGCGGGCCACCCGTTGGGAGCGTGCGTTACAACTTGGGTCATGTGTACCCGTGGTCTTCGACAGGTCAGGCGAGCGCCACACGCCGGACCCATCCGGTTCCCCAATCGCGCCACATGGCTCCAGCGACCGGGGTGATGATTCTTCGCATAACATCGTGACAGCGGGGCGACATGGCAAGCCCTACATCGTGCAGGCGCAGCTCAACCGCCTGTAATGCTGTCCGGAAAGTCACGCCCCGCCCCTCTGCTCCTCCCGCACCTGGTTGATATACGCCCACAGCATATGCGCCGCGACGCCCCGATAAGGCCGCCAGCGCTCGCCCGTCTTGAGGAATTTCTTCGGCGGATGCCGCTTCCGTTCGCCCGGAAATCATCCGGTAGGCCTCGGACAATCCGATGTCCGCGTGCGGAAACACGTCCCACCGACCCAGCGAGAACATCAGATACACATCCGCCGTCCACGGACCGATCCCCTTCACCGCCACCAGTTCCGCCTGCGCGTCCTCGTCCGACGCCTTCGCCACGCGCTTCAGGTTCAGCGCCCCGCTCTGCACCGCCTCCGCAATCGACCGGATGTGCGCGATCTTCGGCCGCGACATCCCGCACGCCCGCAGCGCATCGATATCCGCCGCCAGCACGCTCGCCGGCGTCACTTTCCCAAGCAGCACCTCCACCCGGCCCCAGATCGTCCCCGCCGCCTTGGTCGACAGCTGCTGGTAGGCGATGATCCGCGCCAGCCCCGCATAATCGCCCTGCCGCGTCCGCCACTCCGGCACGCCGCAATACTTGTGGGCCGCCGCCATGATCGCGCACGTCTTGGCCAGCGCCTTCACCGCCTTTGAAAGCTGCTTCGGGTCGGTGACGTCGATTTGAGCGACGCTGCCAATGTTCGCTGAGACTGTCTTTGCCGGCATGTCCGCTCCGCCCTCTGGATGGGGCCATCCTTGGCCGCCGGGCCCGTTTCCGACAAGCCGCGCCACGCCCATGCCTGCCCCATGGAGATTTTCTCCACCCCGGCTATAAGCGCCCAAGTTCAGAAAGCGAGCGCCATGTCGAAACAGTCCCCCATCCGCCGCCTCCGCCGCGACCGCTCCCGTCTCGAGCAGGAGCTCTCCCTCGCCCAGGGCACGGACGACAAGGCCGCGATCCCGATCCTCAAGAAGAAGATCGCCGATCTCGACAAGGAGATCGCCGCCCTCGACGCCCGCAAAACGGAAAGCTGACCTCTGGACCGCCGGGCCCCTGCCCGGCCACGCGACGCGTCAGCGGCGCGACTGCAGCCAGCTCGCTACTGCACAGCGACTGCCGGGCCGGAGCAGGAGCCCGGCGTCCGCCACATTTAGATCGGCCGATTCTGCGCATCGGATTTTCAGCGCGATCTGAACAATCTCAACAGCTTGCGCGTTTCAGACCGGCCGATCCTGTATATCTCAATCCTACACCCCTCTGACCGGACGTATGATGCACTCATCCACCTCGCAGGAGGGCGGTCGCGCAATCGTTCAACGGCGCGGGGTGGAGGCAGGCGAGCGTGAAGAGCCCGGGTGAATCCGTTACAAATCCGGGAGGCTTCGAGGGATCATGGCCGAACACCATGACCTGCACGCCGGTGGCCGAAACGTGGTCAAGCGGTTGAAAAGAACCCCGCTGTATCCGGGCTGCCGATCAATTACCTGCCGGGGACGCGGGATATCGCGTTTTCTCTTATCTACCGGTAGAGCTGGAAACAGCGACGCCAAATCACGCGGGGCATCCCGCGTCCCCGGGCCCTCCATCTGATCTGGAGACCCAGAGCCACAGCATCCCGGACGGCGCAGCCGGTCCGAATGCGGGATTGCGCCCACAGGAACCAGCCGCGACTAAGCCGGTCGAACAGCGCCGAACGTCGCAAGGAAATCCGACAGCCCGAGCCCCGGCATCGACGCGCCGGCGCGCGCCGCGACGGCCTGACGCAGCTCCGAGAAAGCCTGCTTCTCGCCAACGCTGAGCTTGCGTGCGGAAACAAAATTCATGGCGGTGTCGAAACTCCGCTCGGCCGTCGCCGCCGACTCCAGCACGACAAGTCCCGAATGGCGCCGATCACGGCGGAGGCGCTCAAGCAGGCTGGTGACGCCCGCCGTCGGGCCCTCAAGAACCTGAAGGAAAACACCCTCGTAGAACAGCATCAGGCCTGTGATGCCCGCCCGCGCATTGGCCGCCTGCGCCCGCAGATAGATGCGGTCGAGCTCTTCGGCCCGCAGCACGCCCACGGCGGTGCTCATGTAGACAATGCGATGCAAGGCTCCGGAAGGCATAGCCGACTCCGTCTGACCTCCGAGAAGGATGCAGGCACAATGGTGAATGGGGAATTAGCGTTTGTGTCACACTGCGGTTCCATCGCGACGTGTGTCGAATGCGACACGGCGCTCGCCTGCCCCTGCGGCGCGCTCACGGATAGCGCTGAATAAAAACTCAGCTGGCGGTCAGCGCCGCCACCGAATTGGCGAGCACGATCGTCTCGACATCGCCTTCGCCGGTGATGCGTATCGGCCGCCAGCGCCGCTGGAAGGCACGCACCACGGCGGCCGTCTCCTCGGTGAACACACCGGTCACGGAAATCTTGTAGCCGATCGTGGCAAGGTCGCGCTGCAGCCCCTCCACCGTCATGCCCGCGTCGCCCATCGCCGCGCCGTGCATCATCCACGGCTCGGGACGCGCTGGCGCAGGCCACAGGCCGATGCCGGCCTCCGCAAACCGCTTCCACGGAAACAGCTCGCCCGGATCCTCCTTGCGATCCGGCGCGATATCCGAGTGCGCCACGATCCGATTCTGCGGGATCGACCAGCGCGACAGGATGCCCTGGCAGAGTTCAATCACCGCCGCGATCTGCGCTTCGGGAAACGGCCGATAGCCCCACTCATGTCCCGGGTTCACGATCTCGATGCCGATCGACCGCGAGTTGAGGTCCTCATCGCCCCGCCACCAGCTGCGCCCCGCCTGCCACGCCCGCTTGTCCTCAGGCACCAGCGCAAAGATCCGGCCGTCCTCCTCCGCCATGTAGTGGGCGGAGACGCGCGGCTCCTTGTCCTCCTGCATGCGGGCGAGCGCCGACGGCCCGTCCTTCATGCCGGTATAGTGCAGCACCAGCATGTCGAGCGGGTGGAGCCGCTCGTTGAAGTTGGCGCTGGGGGCCTGGATGATGTCGAGACTCATGGACCGATCTTGTCGCCAACCGAGGCTTCAGGGAAGCTCCGGTTGCGGCGCATCCCGATAATCCCCACCCCGACCAGCGCCATCGCGCCGCCCACAAACATCTGCCAGGTGACCGACTCACCCAGGAAGATGACACCAAGGATAACGCCCATCACCGGCGTCATCAGCGTCAGCGGCGACAGCAATGTCACCTCGTACTGCTTGATCAGCCGGTAGAAGCTCCCATGTGCAAAGATGGAAACACCCAGCACGGCGAACACGCTGGCCAGATAGACGTGCCAGTCGAGCCGCAGATAGGCGTCCGCCTGTTCCTTCTCCCACAGGAACGACATCAGCATCAGCGGCGCGATGGAAAACAGCCCGACCCACGCCTGCAGACGCATGGCCGGCATGGGATCGATCCTTTTCATCAGGATGTTCGCGATGGCGCCGACCACCGCCGCGCCGATCAGATAGATGATCCCGATGGTCAGCGCGAACTGGCCCGGATCGATCACGATGATCATCACGCCGGCAAAGGCCAGCAGGATGCCGACGGTACGATAGACGCCAATCTTCTCGCCGAGGAACATGATCGACAAAATCGTCGTGAACGGCACGCCCAATTGCCCCATCACCGAGGCGACGCCCGCAGTCGATGTTGCGAGACCGAGGAAGAGGAGTCCGAACTGAAAGCCCGCCATGCCCAGCGCGATGAGGATCATCATCCCGATCTGGCGCGGCGCAGGAAACAGGAAGGGCGACAGCACGGCCGCAAGCAGCGTCACCCGGATCGCCGCAAAGAACAGCGGCGGCACGTCGCCAACCGTCACGACCCAGCGTGTGATGACGAGGTTCAGCGCCCAGAACAGGCAGATCGCGACAAGAAGCCCGAAGTCCGCGGGTTTCATCCCCGCCCCCCAACAGTCAGAATTGCAGACAGAATCGTGGTGGTTTCAATCGCACGTCAGGCGAACGGCGTCCGCCCGGAGATTGAAGACAGATTGCCGCTAGAGCTCGATGACCCAACCGTCGGCGGTGCGACGCGCATCCAGGGTCTGAGTCTCGCCGGTGCGTACGGGCTGCTGAACCTTGCGGCGCGGGCGCGCGAACGTCAG
Source organism: uncultured Alphaproteobacteria bacterium (assembly GCA_963784415.1). Classification (GTDB taxonomy): domain Bacteria; phylum Pseudomonadota; class Alphaproteobacteria; order Caulobacterales; family Hyphomonadaceae; genus UBA7672. The sequence goes on along the minus strand of CAWARK010000001.1, from coordinate 3,208 downwards.
GAACACGGCGGCCAGCGCGAGCATGATCCCGATGAACGTGGTGGCCACCAGAGCTGCGAGGGCCGCCACGATCAGGAACACCCCGAATCCAGCCTTGGCGAGGACTCCGAATACGCGATTCAGAAATCCGCCGATCGGTTGGCCAAGTGTGTCGGTCATGGGACGCTCCCTGTGCTCATAAAGGTGCGCCCGGTCACTCGAAAGTCAATCAGCCCGGCTGAGAATTCCGCGTTCTGCGCGGATACGCGCATACGCCGTCGTGATCGCAGCCGCCTTTTCGTGCGCCACGGGTTCATATTCGCGCGGCGCGGATTTCGTCCCCGTTACGGTATCCGGATGATTTTCAAGCATCAGGCGGCGATAGGCCCCCCGGACGACTTCGAACGAGCGCTTCCGGCGGAACACCCAGAATCACATAGGGGTCATCCGCCTCCGACCCGAGATGGCTGGCCTTGATGCGGCGGAACTTGTCCTCGTTGAACTCGAAGATGTCGGACACGCTGCGCAGGTAATCCATCTCCTCGCCGGTGATCGTTCCATCCGCCGCCGCGATGCGAAACAAGCCGTCGAGCACGCCCTCCAGAAGACACGGACGATCACGATAGCGTTTGGAGATCCGCCGCGCGTACGATTCGTAGCCAAGCACGGTCTGGCGCGCGATGTCGAACACGCGCCGCATTGCCGCCTCATCGCCCGGCGCCGAGCGAAACACGCGCGCGAATGTCGTAACCTCGTCGACGGTCACAAGCCCGTCAGCCTTGGCGAGCTTCGCGCCGAGACCCACAATCGCTGCTGTGAATTCAACGTCGTTCGGATCAGGCCCGCACAGCGGCGCATCAAGCTCCGTGCCCGGCTCGCCAGCAGGCTCGAAGGCGCGCTGCCTCAGCGACGACAATTGCGACCAGATACTCATCCACACCCATTGTATCGCTGCGCCGCCGCATGGCGCAATCGGGACTCAGCTGCAGGGCTTGGAATTGGCGTGAGCTACACCAAATTGCAGAGGCAGCCGGAACTGATCGGCCCATACGGGATTAATTCCCGCACAGACACTGCAGACCAGACACCGACTTTCACAGCGACTTTCAGACAGAGTTCCTGCCCCCGGCGATCTAGTCCCCCCACGTCCCCCCGCCGGGAAGGAAGCGTCGGCGCCGCCTCAACAGGCGGCGCCGATTGCGTTTCAGGAAGCGCTTACTGCTTCGAGAGATGCTTCATCAGATCATGCGCGGAGCGCCACAGGCCCCGATGACGCGCCCGGCGTTGTGTTCAACACGTCGCCCCGGGGAGCGCCTTGCGTGTTCGGGCCCTGGCCCTTGCGATGACCCGCGCCGCTTTGTCCACGCGGCTTCTGACCGTTGGCATTCTGACCGTTGCGGTTCTGGCCATTGCCGTTGCGGGGCTTTTGCGGGTTGTTGCGCTGTTCGCCCGTGCGAGCCGGCTTCGCGCCGGGATGGATGCGGCCGTCAGCGTGAGCGTTGTCGCCGCGCGGTTCATGCTGGAGATGCTCATTGCGCTCCGAACGGTTGCCGCCCGGACGCGCGCCACGACGATCGTCGCGACGCGGTTGCTGGTTCTGCCCACGACGCGGTTGCGGTGCGCCACGCGGACGAACGCCCGCCGACGTGCGTTTCTCGTCTTCATTGGCATTCGCCGAAAGCTGCGCCAGCGCCGCATCATTGCGGCGATCGACGCTGGGGATTTTCTGACGTGTCACGCGCTCGATGTCGCGCAGCAGCGAAGTTTCGTCAGCGGCGCAGAACGCCACGGCCGAACCATCCGTGCCTGCGCGGGCCGTACGGCCGATGCGGTGGACGTATTGCTCGGGCACATCCGGCAGTTCGTACTGCACGACGTGCGTGACGGCGGAGACGTCGATGCCGCGCGCTGCGATATCGGTCGCCACCAGCGCTCGCACCTTGCCGGCCTTGAACTCGGCCAGCGCGCGTTCGCGCTGGGCCTGGCTCTTGTTGCCGTGGATGGCCGACGCCGTAACGCCGCCGCCTTCCAGAATGCGCGCAACCTTGTCGGCGCCGCGCTTGGTGCGGGTGAACACCAGCACGCGGCTGAATTCCGGTTTCGAAAACAGTTCGGTCAGCAGGCCGCGCTTGCGGCCGGCTTCGATGAACATGACTTGCTGGTTGACGCGCTCGGCGGTCGTCGCCTGCGGGGCAACCGAGACCTGCACCGGATCGTGCAGCAGCTCGCCGGCGAGCTTGCCGATGTCCTGCGGCATGGTGGCCGAGAAGAACAGGTTCTGACGCTTCTTCGGCAGATGTTTCACGATCTGGCGGATCGGCACGATGAAGCCCATGTCGAGCATCTGGTCGGCTTCGTCGAGGACGAAGATTTCGATCTGCGAGAGGTCGGCATCGCGCTCGCCGAGGTGGTCGAGCAGGCGGCCGGGAGCGGCCACGATCACGTCAACGCCGCGCGCCAGCGCCTGGCGCTGCGGGCCATGGCCGACGCCGCCGAAGATGGTGGCGACAGAGAAGCCGAGCTTCGAGCCGTAGGCCTTGAAGCTCTCGGCGATCTGCGTTGCGAGTTCGCGCGTCGGCGACAGGACGAGCGCACGGCAGCCGCGCTTCGGCGCCGGTTTACGGTTCGCCGCGAGGCGATGGAGGATGGGGAGAGCAAAGGCGGCCGTCTTGCCGGTGCCGGTCTGGGCAATACCGAGCAGGTCGCGGCCTTCCATGACGCCCGGAATGGCCTGCAGCTGGATCGGGGTGGGCACGGTGTAGCCCTTGCTGGTCAGCGCCTCGAGGATCGAAGCGTTGAGTCCAAGATCTTTGAATTCGGTCAAGTGGGAGGTGTCTTTCGTGTGCGCGAACGCGCGGACGCCAGTCTTTGCTGGTCCGCCGAAGCGCTGTCTTGATGGGAAGACCCGGCGTAAGCGGGCGTTCATGCGATCTCTTCAGGGCGCTCAACGGGCCGGAACCTGTTCTGAGGTTCCTCACGCAGCCGGAGTGCCGATAGCGTTCGCGCCGGAACGGTTTTCCGGTGAACGCGAGGGCCATATCGGGGGTAAAAGACTTAAAGTCAACCTAACAGCCTGTAATCAGGCGAATCCGTCGCGGGCTCACGCGCCCATGACAAGCGCGCCAATCAGCAACGCGATCTCGATGCGCACCCGGCGCAGGTCGATCGACCGCACAGCGTTTACCATGGCTTCTGCCACGAGAGCTCACCTTCTGGCCCGCGACTCGGG